>CAVZAB010000017.1:0-172548 GCA_963773155.1 uncultured Alphaproteobacteria bacterium
CGCAAAAGGTCGAATTGCCGCAACTCAGGCGCTTCGTGCCGGATCCCACCATCGTTACCGAGGTCGAAGTCGAAGTACCCGGGCTCAACGCGGAGCCTGGCTCGAGCGCCGAGACCCTGGTTCTCAAGCTGCTGCAATCGAACCGCACAATTGCCGTTCCCTTCGCGACCGAAGCCGGCCGGTTCCAGGCAGCCGGGGTTCCTACCATCGTCTGTGGACCAGGCAATATTGACCAGGCGCACCAGCCGGACGAGTTTATCGAGCGATCGCAGATCGAAGCCTGCGTCGGCTTCATGCGCCGCCTCGGGTTCGAATTGGCCCGCTAGGTCCGCACGGGGAACGCTAAGAAGCGGCAGCATCCTTGGGACGATCCGTCTCGAGCAAAGCCGGATCGAATTCACGATGAACCGAGCAGAATTCGCAAGTCACACCGATCAGCCCGTTGTCGCCGATCATGTCGCGCCGCTCCTGCGGCGTGAAGCTGCGCAGCATCGCCTCGATCCGTTCCGCCGAACAGCGGCAGCGATCCTGAACGGCAGACGGCGTGAACACCTTCACCCCGTGCTCGTGAAACAGCCGGTACAAGAGCCGTTCGCTCGACAGGGTCGGGTCGACCAATTCGTGATCCTCGACGCTCGCCGCCAGAAGCTTGGCCTCGCTCCAGGCATCGTCCTCGACAAAGGGCTCGACGATCAGCCCCGCCGGGGCGTCGCCGGGATCGAAATCGGCCTGCCGCTGACGTTCAGGTGAGTTCGGCAGGAACTGGACCAGAAGTCCACCTGCCCGCCAGCTTGACGACATTCCCATGAAGCTCTCGGCAACCGCCAGGCGCACGTAGGTCGGGATCTGTTCGGATTGCCGGAAATATTGATGGGCCGCCTGCTCGAGAGACTGGCCCTCGAGCGCCACGATGCCCTGGTAGCGCGACATGTCGCCGCCCTGGTCGATCGTCAAAGCGAGATGGCCGCGCCCGAACAACGCGCCGCGGACGGCGTGTGCGCTCTGCTCGGCGGCAAGACGGGCCCTGTCGAAGCGCGCTACGGCGCGAATGCTGTCCGGCGCATCAAAATCGACGATCAGCATGTCGAGTATGCCGTCGGTCCTCGTCTGCAATTGAAACCGGCCCTCAAGCTTCAATGCAGAAGCAAGAAGAACGGTCAGGACGATTGCTTCGCCGAGAACGCGCGCAATCGCGTCGGGATAGGCGTGTCGGCCGAGGATGTGGTCGAGCGCTGGGCCGAGCCGCACGATGCGGCCGCGCACGTCGAGCGGCTCGATCGCAAACGGTAGAACCTGGTCGTCCTGTCCAAGGTCGGAGACCGGCCGCGAAACGGCGCCCGTCTCGAACTTCATGCTTGCCCCGGAATGGAATCTAGGCACCAGGCCAGGATGCCCTTTTGCGCATGCAGGCGGTTTTCCGCCTCGTCGAAAACCACCGATTGCGGCCCGTCCATCACCGCGTCGGTGACCTCCTCGCCGCGGTGGGCCGGCAGGCAATGCATGAACAGAGCATCGGCGGCCGCCGCGGCCATCACCCGCTCGCTGACCTGATAGGGGGCAAGCAGATTATGCCGGTGACGCGCCTCGTCCTCGTCGCCCATCGACACCCAGCAATCCGAAACCACCGCCGCCGCGCCACGGGCAGCGACCAGCGGGTCGTGGGTGAGCGTCAGCCGGACGCCCGAGCGCCGCGCCCAATCGAGCAGGAAGTCCGGCGGGCCTAATTCGGGCGGGGTCGCGATATTGATCGCAAAATCGAAGCGCTCGGCAGCATGAACCCAGCTGCACAGGACATTGTTGCTGTCGCCCGACCAGGCGATGGTTCGGCCGCGGATCGGCCCGCGGTGTTCCTCGAAGGTCAGGACATCGGCGATGACCTGGCAGGGGTGCGACCGTTTGGTCAGGCCGTTGATGACCGGCACGGTTGCGTGGCGGGCGAATTCGACCATGTCGGCATGATCGAGAATCCGGATCACGATTGCATCGACATAGCGCGAGAGAACCCGCGCCGTATCGGCGATTGTCTCGCCGCGGCCGATCTGCAATTCGGTGCCAGTCAGCATGATCGTCTCGCCGCCGAGTTCGCGCATGCCAAGATCGAACGATACCCGGGTCCGGGTCGACGGCCGGTCGAAAATCATCGCCAGCACCTTGCCTGCCAGCGGCCGCTCGACGGGCGGCGCACCTTTGACCCGCCGCGCCTTCATAGTCGCCGCCGCCGCAAGCACCCGGCGAAGCTCGCCTGTCGGAATCTTCCGACAGATCGAGGAAATGCCGGCGTGCTCATCGCGCCGCCCCTTGCCGCCGGTTAGGCGCCCATCGCTTCCTCAAGCGCAAGACAGGCAGCATCGAGACGGCGAACCGCCTCCAGAGCCTCCGCCTCTTCGATGATCAGGGGCGGCAGAAGCCGCACCACATTGTCGCCGGCCGGAATGACAAGAAGCTTTTCGCGGCGCGCGGCCGCGACCAGATCAGTATTGGGGACGCGGGTCTTGATGCCGAGCATCAGCCCTTCGCCGCGAATAGTCTCGACAATGGCGGGATGACGGTCCTGTAGTTCGGCCAAGCGCTGGCGGAGCACGAGGCCAACCCTTCGGACGTGGTCGAGAAAGCCCGGCGCGCAGATGACGTCAAGAACCGCATTGCCGACACTCATCGCGAGCGGATTGCCGCCGAATGTCGTGCCATGTGTGCCGACCGTCATGCCGGCGGCCGCCACGGCGGTGGCCAGACAGGCCCCCATTGGAAAGCCGCCGCCGATCCCCTTCGCGATCGCCATAATATCCGGCACCATCCCGGCCCGCTCATAGGCAAACAGGTTGCCGGTCCTGCCAACCCCCGTCTGAACCTCGTCAAAGATCAGCACCAGATCCTTCTGGTCGCACAGCTCACGCAATCCGCGCAGACATTGGTGGGGTACCGAACGGATGCCGCCTTCACCCTGGATCGGCTCGATGAGAATGGCGCCGGTCTGCGGTCCGATCGCGGCGTTCAAGGCGGCATGATCGCCGAAAGGAACCTGATCGAAGCCTTCAACCTTAGGTCCGAAGCCCTCAAGGTATTTCTTTTGGCCGCCCGCCGCAATCGTCGCCAGCGTCCTGCCGTGAAAGGCGCCCTTCGAAGGTGAGGATTTGGAACTTCTCGGGATGGCCCTTGGCCGATTGATATTTGCGGGCCATCTTGATCGCGCATTCGAGGGCTTCGGCGCCGGAATTGGTGAAGAAGACCACGTCTGCGAAACTGGCCGCCGCCAGTCGCGCGGCCAGCCTTTCGCCCGAAGGAATCTGATAAAGATTGGAAGTATGCCAGAGCTTGTGCGCCTGGGCGGTAAGGGCTTCGACGAGCGCCGGGTGCGAGTAGCCGAGCGACGCAACAGCGATGCCGCCGCCGAAGTCGAGATAGCGCTCGCCGGTCGTGGTGGTGAGCCAGGCCCCATCGCCCCTTTCAAAGGCGAGATCGGCGCGCGCATAGGTTGGTAGGAGTGCAGAGCTCACGAATTCTCTCCCGGAAATGGGAAGACCGAACTAGACCAATTGTCGGCGCCGAAAATCAAAGTGCCGCCCCATCGGGACGGCAGCACGTCTGAGTATAGTTTATGGAATCCGCGCGATACGGTCAAATTAAAGGTCACGGACCATAGTCCTCGCCGCGGCCCGCCCATCGCAAGCTCTTGGGGAAAACAACATTGAAGGGGATCCGACTCTTGCCTTGGATTCTACCGGTAGTGTAGGTTGCCTCGGGTCGGACACGACATATCGTGATCCGGATCAATCGAAGAGCGTAAGCGTCCTGTTCGCGCCGGCTGTCTGGTTTCGGCGCTGGGAAAGGATTGCCAACTCGACGATGCGAAGGAAAGCGAGGAATTCATGTCTTGGACCGATGAGCGGGTCGAGTATCTCAAAAAGCTTTGGATCGACGGGCTCAGCGCCAGCCAGATCGCCGCCGAGCTTGGCCAGGGCATCACCCGAAACGCGGTAATCGGCAAGGTCCACCGGCTGGGATTGTCGGGCCGCGAGAAGACGGCGAGTGCCGTCCACCACGCAGCCCGTCCGCGCGGCAAGAGCTCGGCGAGGCCGGTCACCAGCCGGCCTTCGGCGGCGCTGTCGCGCGGTAACACGGCGCTGGCGGCGGCGCCGCGCGCCTATGCCGCGCCGGCCGCGCGGCCTGTCGAGGACGTCGTCGTTCCGATATGCGAGCGGGTCACCCTGCTCGAATTGAAGGAGGCCATGTGCCGCTGGCCGCTCGGCGACCCGACAAGCACCGAATTCCGGTTCTGTGGTCTGAAAACGCCGGGCAGCGGTGCCTATTGCGCCTACCACGCCCGTATCGCTTATCAGCCGCCGCAAGACCGTCGGCGCGAGCGCGAACGAGAACGCCGCGCCGCCCGCGCCGGCTAGTTGCGGCCGAAAGTCTCATCGAACGAATAGCCCGAGCCGCGCACGGTGCGGATCGGGTCGCGCTCGCGGCCGCGCGACAGGGCCTTGCGCAGGCGTCCGACGTGCACATCGACGGTGCGCTCGTCGATTTCGACCGCCAAGCCCCACACACCATCGAGCAATTGGGCGCGCGAGTAGACCCGGCCCGGCTTTTCCATCAGGTATTCCAGGAGTCGGAATTCGGTCGGACCGAGATGGACATCGCGCGAAGCCCGCCGCACCCGGCGCGTCTCGCGGTCAAGTTGAAGGTCGCCGGCGCTGAGCAGGCTCGCCACGCGTTCGGGCCGCGAGCGGCGCAAAAGACTGCGGACCCGGGCCAGCAATTCCGGAACCGAAAACGGCTTGACGACATAATCGTCGGCGCCAATCGACAGCCCGCGCACCCGCTCGCCCTCCTCGCCACGCGCGGTCAGCATGATCACCGGCAAGGACCGTGTGACCTCTCGCGCCCGCAATCGGCGGCAGATTTCCAGACCAGAAATGCCCGGCAGCATCCAATCGAGAATAACCAGGTCCGGTGGCGCCTCGATCAGGCGAAGCTCAGCCTCGTCGCCGCGCTCGACCCGCTCGACCGCGAAACCCTCCGCCTCCAGATTATAGGAGAGCAAAAGGGCAAGGGGCAATTCGTCCTCGACAACTAGGATTCGCGGTGTCGCGATGGCACCCGCCGCAATTTTACTATTTTGTAAGCGCTCGTTCATTGGCTCCTCACGCTCATCACTCAGGCGCCGGCCGGCGTCACCTCAATGGATCTGCCTTTCGGCCGGGTGTTTCCGGAGACCGGGCACACCTGACGCCTGAAACATGGGCGATCTTCCTGGTCCGCTTCGCCATGGTCTTAGCGAGATTGCCAACCCGTTCGAGATCGGCTGACGCCGGTGGCTGGCGCACGGCGCTACGCCAACCAACGCCCAAACCACCAAATCGGGCCCGCCGCCAATTCCGCTGTTTATGCCTCGCTGAAGAACTTATTATAACAAAAATATATCAATTTTAGAAAGAACTAATTTATTGAAATATAATGTCAAAATTCTACTGTTCGTCCCGGTATAGCGGGATTTTGACCGTGAAACTGGCGCCCTTGCCGAGAGTTCGAACTCGATGATCAGTCGGCCGCGGTGGCGTGCCACAATATGCTTGACCAGAGCAAGGCCGAGCCCGGTGCCGCCTTTGGCACGGCTCGCCCCGATATCAACCCGATAGAACCTTTCGGTTAGCCGCGGCAAATGTTCGGGCGCGATGCCGGGGCCATGATCACGCACGCTCAGTACCCCGTCGCGGTCAGTTGCGACCACCGCAATGTCGATTTCCCCGCCGGTTTCGCTCGCCCCGTATTTAATCGCATTCTCGATAAGGTTCTCGGCGATTCGGGCGAGCTCGTCGTGATCGCCGGCCACCAGGACCGGCGCCGGTGCAGCAATGCACATGACAATTCCGGATTCTTGCGCAAGTGGGCCGAGGGCGTCGGCAATGTGACGGATCACCAGAACTCAGATCGACGGCGTCGGCCGGGCGCAGGTGCAAATTCTGCTCGATCCGCGACAGCGAGAGCAGATCATCGACCAGCCTCGCCATCCGCCGGGCCTGTTCGCGCATGATCCCGAGAAACTTCTCGCGCGCGATCGAATCGTCGCGCGCTGCGCCTTGCAGCGTCTCGACAAAGCCGAGCAAAGAGGCAAGCGGCGTGCGCAATTCGTGGCTGGCGTTGGCGACGAAATCGGTGCGCATTCGCTCGGCGCTGCGGGCTTCGGTAAGATCACGCAAAGCCAACACAATCGTCCCCGCCTGCTGGGCGCGCAGGGGAGCGACGGCGACCTCGAAGACCCGGTCGAGGGGAACACGCTCGCGCCAGGTCGCCGCCTCCGGCACTCCCGAACCCTGAACCCGGCGAATGCTGTCGAGGACATCGGGGGTCCGCAAGGCGAGCGCGAGTGATTCGCCGATCCGTAGTGAGGGCAGAATGCCGCGCGCCGGCCGATTGGCGGCAACGACACGGATTTCCGGGTCGACGAGAATGATCGGCTCCGGCAGCGCTTCCATCAGCGCGCTCCATACCCCTATCTCGCCGCGCGGCTCTATATCCAGCATATCGTGTCCGTCGCCTCCTGCCGCCTGTTGTCGCGGCAAATCGTCAATCCTCGCGCGAACGTTCGATGGCTTCGCGCAGCGATCGCCAACGCCGCCGGCTCTCGGTCGCGCCGATCAAAGCCAGCGCGAAAACAAAGGGGGCCAGATAATAGGTGACCCGAAACAACAGCAGCGACGCAATCAGCGCTTCGTAAGAAATTCCGGGCAAGGCCTTCAGCATGGTCGCCTCGAAGACGCCAATGCCGCCCGGTGCGTGGCTGGCGATGCCGAGCAGGGAGGCGAAGGCATAAACGGCGGCGAAAGTGACGAAATTCAATCCGTGGCCCGCCGGAAGCAGCACGAACAACACTGCCGCAGCAGCGCATATGTCGATCATACCGATCAGCATCTGCGCCACGGTCAGCCACGGCCCGGGCAGCTCAAGATGGAAGCCCTGGATCCGCACACGCCGGCGCGCCTGCGATACCCAGAACAGATAGGCGAGAACCACGGCCATGGCGACAAAGCCGAGGAAAATATTGATTGAGGCTTTGAGATGGTTAACCTCGGCCAGTGCCGTGGCCTCCATCGTCAGCCCGAGACCGATCACCAGGCCAATGCCGAGCCAGAAGGTGACCCCAGCAATCAGCGTTAGGCTCGCAACCTTGGCTGCTGATATCCCGGATTGGGAATAGACCCAATAGCGCACCGTGCCACCGGTTATGATCGGAAAACCCAGCGTGAACGATATGGCGTAGCTCGTGTAGGATGCGAGCGCGGTGCGCAAATAGGGCACCCTTAGCCGCAATTGGCGCAGTGCCAACGCGTCGTAGCCGGTCAGCGCCACATAGGAAATGGCGGTGAACAGGCAGCCGAGCGAGATCTGCTCGGCGCTGGTTGCGGCCACGGCGGCCCGCAAATGGGTAAAATTGATGCTGGCCAGAATTCGAACCAGGATGAAAATCGAAAATCCGAACAAGGCAACCGAGGCAATCGCCGCGATTTTCTTCCAATAATGGCGGCGAAGCACGACCTTGCTGGCGACGAGCGCCCCTATGCCGCTGCGATTGGGAGTCCCTACTTCTTCCAATCCAGCCTCCAGCCTTTCATCATCGCGCATCACGGTCTCGTCAAACCCTCTCGGCTGGCGTCACCACGAATTCTCGGCGCAAACAGGCTCGGGCAAGTCGGTGTCGCAGAAGCCTCTTACACTAGTGCGACGAAATCCGGACGCGCCAGATGTGCGCCATCGCACCGACAAGCGAGATTCTCTCATGCCCTTATGGTATAGGTTGGTTGCAGCGGAATAGGCCCTTTTCACGCAAGGAGTGGGAGAATGAACCACCCGAATGCCGGATCGAGGGCGGCCCAGAAGCGCGACATCCTGGCCAGCTATGCCATGTTTTCGACCCCTGAATCCCGCAGAAATCGAGCGGCTTGCCGCCTATGCCAGGCTCGAGCACTTCAGCCGCGGAACCATGATCTTCTCGAAGGGCGACGCAGGTTCGGCCTTGATGGCGGTCGTTTCGGGCAGCGTCAAGATCTGCGTGCCGTCGGCGGAGGGCAAGGAAATCGTGTTCAACCTGGTCAATGCTGGCGAGGTCTTCGGCGAAATCGCCCTGCTCGACGGCCGTCCGCGCACCGCCCATGCGGTTGCCATGAGCGATAGCGAGATACTGGTTCTTGACCGGCGCGAGTTCGTGCCCTTTTTGCGCAACAACCCCGATGTTGCGCTGACCCTCCTTGCCGTCTTGTGCGCCCGGGTCCGGCGGACCAGCGAGCAGGTCGAGGACGTCCTTTTCCTCGATCTCGCCACCCGTCTGGCCAAATTGCTGTTGAGCCTGGCCGAACGGACCGGCAATTACCGCCTGCGCGTGACCCAGAAAGAACTCGGACAGATGATCGGCCTGTCGCGCGAAAGCATCGACGAGCGATTGCAGGTCTGGTCGGCGCGCGGCTGGCTGCACATCGAGAAGGGTGGGCTTGTCCTGATCGACCCCGGCGCCCTCGCCAAGCTCGGCGAAGTGCCCTAGTCTCATTGGCGCCCCAACAACGCGGCAAATGGCCGGAAACGGAAACGGACACGGTGTTCGCCGGCCGGGACCGCGACCGCGCGAAACATGACATTGGCCTGCAGAACTTCAGCCGGACGGCCGTCGATGTCGGCCTGCCAGCCGGGATGCCAGACGTCGTTGAGGACAACATAGCCTGGCCCATTGGCCGATGAATCGATGACGATTTCGGTGTTGCGATACGACAAGATCCTGACCTGACCCTCGACGCCCTCATCGCCGGAATCTGGACCCGGCAGCCGCTCCAAGAGGACGGTCCTCGCGAAGTTGACGTCAGGCAAGCCGCCTGTCCTTATCAATTGGTCAAAATCGGCGAGCCGAGCTTGCGAGGCAAAGAGCACGCGCGGCATAGCCCGCGGGTTCTCATATACATAGGCATCGGCCGTTCGGCCGATGAACGCAAGATCGCCCGGCTGGAGCGCGGGATCGATCGTCTCGACGGGAACGCCGGTCGCAATGAAGCGCAACCCCATCAAATCAGCCATCTTCGATCGGTAGGAAGGAAACAGCGGGGCGAATTGCCGCTGATCGGGAACCGCAACCTGATCGCCGGCGCCGGTCACGTCGACAAACAATTTCAGGCGCAGCGGATTATAGCCGAGATCGTGATCAAGATCGTGGACGAGGCTGGCATTCGGCCAGTGGAAACCGATCGCGGCCATTTCGACCCGATCGCGGCGGTCCGGTCCGGCAGCAGCGGCCAGCCGCGCCTTGAGCAGGGCGATGGTCGGATTGGTGCTGGCCGGCCGCAGGACTTCATAGGTTGCCGCCGGTAAAGCCGTCGAATTCGTTCGGCCCATTGTTGAAGCTGAGATCGGCCGTCATCAGCAGCCCCGCCGCCGCGACGGCCCCGAGGGTCGGGAGCCGGCCGATCGCGACGATGAGCGCAGCCGCGACGAGAATGGTTACGGCGGCCCGCAGTATCGGCGCCAAGGCGACCCCAAGCGTGCCCTTGAGCGCCGCCAGCGCCAGGGCACCGGCAAAAAGCGCCGCAATCACGAGTAATGCCGCGATCAGTTCGCGCCGGGACGGGCAGCCCCTTCGCCGCTGACGAGGACATGCAGGCAATAGCCGGCCAGAATGGCCGCCAATGCACCGATGAGAAAGGTCGCGTCCGCCGGGCGCCGGAACAGATCGACGCCGGGCAACAGGTAGAAGAGCCGGAAGGCCGGGGTGTAGCGGCCGAGGGCATAAAGCAGCGTAGCGGCGAGGGCGAAGCTGAAATAGCCGACTGGCCGCGACCACAGCGCACCGCGCCCGACACCGATGGCAATCAATACCAGGATCGGCAGTGCCCCCAGATAGACCTGGCCCATATTGCGGGCCAGAAACAGATCGGTGAACCCCCAGGTACGAACTGGGCAGTCCCCAGAAGTGCGCCAATGGTCCATCGGCTCCGAAAAGATCGGGGACGATCGCCGTGAGCAGCGAGGCCGGATCCAAAGGACCACGCTCGGCGCCAGCCAGATCGATGACCGCGCGATTCGATTGCTGCGCCAGATCGTCGGTCAGCAGAAGCGGTATGGTGGCAATTGCAAGGCCGCCGACGAGTCCGGACACGAGGCAGGGAATCGCCCGTCGCAGACTGGCCCATGGCCGTTGCCGGCCAGCAAGAAGGTGCCAGATGACGAACAGCGCCAGCGCATAGGTCGAAAGTAGCGCCACCTGGTCGCGTCCCAGCACCATCGATCCGGCGGTCAGACCGGCAGCAAGACCATAGGCCTTCGAGGCCCGCTGCAGGGCCCGATCGAGCAAAACAAGAGTGATTGCAAACCAGGCCAGGCTGACGATTTCGCCGACATGCTGAATGCGCCAGGCGGCCGACGCGCCGAAGGCGAAGGCCAGCGCGGCGACCAGCGCGCCGGCCGGATGCCAGCGGCGATCGCGGAAGATCAGCACGAGCACCGCGCCCGCCCAGGAACAGCATGACGAAGGCCACGCCGTCCGCCTGCCGGAAAGTCGGCGTCGGGCACGAGCGCCGCCAGCAGCAGATGGGGCAGGCGAGAAGATCAGCGATTGCGGATCGGCGATCTGCGGCGATGCCCGCGAAGACGTACGGGTTCCAGAACGGCGCTGTCGCCGGCATGCAGGCGTCGGCCAGGAACTGGAGCTGCGCCTGGAAATGCGCCTTGGCGTCCCACGGGATCGTGACCCCGCCCGACAGCCAGGGCCAGGCCAGAACCAGCCAGGCCGAGCGCGAAAGGCCGCCAGCAGCGGCCAGCGGCCGGCCATGCCGGCGCGCGCCGGTCGGCCATGGCCGGGCGCGCCGTAGGCTCAATCCGGTCGCGCTCGCGGCAAGACCGCCAGGGTCTCGAGATCGATGAAGTGGCCCGCTCGGTCGCGCTTGGAGGCGAGATAGCGCACGTTCTCGGCGTCGGCCGGCCGATGAATCGCGCTCGGTCGAACGACCTCGAGGCCGGCCGCCGCGCAGCGCCGCGATCTTCAGCGGGATTGTTGGTCATGACCGCGACCCGCGAACGCCGAGCTGCTTCAGCATCTCGGCCGCATAGTCGAAGTGGCGCTGGTCGAGGCCCGAAGCCGAGGATCTCGTCGGCGTCGTAGGTGTCGCAGCCCTGCGCCTGCAGCCGATAGGCGCGGATCTTGTTGGCGATGCCGTTGCCGCGGCCTTCCTGGTCGAGATAGAGCAGCACGCCGCCGCCATTGTCGGCCATGAACCGGACCGCGCCGCGCAACTGGTCGCCGCAATCGCATTTCAGCGCTGCCGAAGAGGTCGCCGGTCAGGCAGGCCGAATGCAGCCGCACCGTGACCGGGCTCGGCGAGATCGGGCTTGCCGACGATGATCGGCCACCTGGTCGCGCAGGCCCTCGCCGCCGCGAAACACGACGAACTCGTGTCGAGCGCCGCCTTCCAGCGGGACCGGCGCGCGGCTGACAATCGCAATTTCGGCGAGACAGGATTGACGATAATTGTGCACGGCATCGGCTCTGACCGAAGAATGCCGGGCTCCGGTCCGCCAACTGGAACAACCACGACGGCCGGCAGCATCAGGGCCAGTCGAGCCAGTTCGAGGGCGGCGGCTTCGAGAGCGCAGACCGCCCGCACCGGGCCTTCGGTTCTGGCCGAGGGATGCAGCGCCAGATGTTCGATGCGTTCCGGCGCCAGATCCGGCAGCGCAACACTTGCTGGCTGGGCACGGTCAATGCCGAGACGACGCAGTCGCGGCGCACTGAGCACCAGCGCGGCGATACCCCGGGCGTGTCGAGCCAATTCGTGTCCCAGCGTCACATCAACCGATTTGCCGCCGCGACCAGAGCCAATCCGGCCGCATCCTGGACGAATACGGCACGGCCGGCTCGCAGTTCCGACAAGGCCCGCTCCACCTCCGTCTTTTCAGTTCGATCGCTTGACCCTATGGTGATGTTGGACACGGCTTGTCTGCCTTTCGCTCTTGAACTTTTGGTTCGCTCGTCACCCCGAGGGCTTGCAGCGATGGGACTGGATGCTTGGACCCGAAAATGATCGAAAACCGCCTGAGTGTCCGGACAGCGCCGTTCATATCGCAAATGGTGGTGTTTCGCCAACGGGCAATGCCAAATCAGCCCGAGCGCCACCATCCACGGTTCAGACTATGACAAATGGCGACCTTTTCGCCCCCTTTCGATGCGCCGATCCGGCCGAACCCTTCGTCGTGGCTCAAATTGGCCAATCTCTCGATGGCCGAATTGCCACCGTTACCGGGGAATCACGCTATATCAATCGAGCCGCGGCACTTGATCACTTGCACGCTATCCGCGCCAATGTGGATGCGGTCGTAGTCGGGATCGGCACGGTTCTGACCGACGATCCGCTGCTGACCGTTCGTCGCGTTGCCGGCCAAAGCCCGGCCCGGGTCATTATCGACCCTTCCGAAAGGCTCGGCCCACAAGCCCGCTGCCTCAACGCCGACGGCGCGCCCTGTTTCGTCGTGCGTCGACGTGCCGGCACGTCGATCTGCGGGGCCGAGATCTTGGTCGTTGCTGCGCCCGAAGGCAGATTCCCACCCTCCGCTATCGTCGCCGCGCTGTTTGCTCGCGGCATGCGACGAATTCTTGTCGAGGGCGGCGCCAGGACGATCTCGGCCTTTGTCGATGACGGCGCGGTCGACCGGTTGCACGTGCTGGTTGCCCCGCTGATCATCGGATCAGGTCGAACGGGATTAGACCTTGCACCCGTCGCTCGCCTTTCGAGCGCGCTGCGGCCAGCTTCGCAGGTCCATGTCTTTGCCGATGGCGACGTGCTTTTCGATTGCGATCTGCGCCGGCCGCGCCAAGAGTAGCGCGCCCATTTTGGTTTCGGTCCTCGCCCTCAGTAGAGGTTCCCATCGATGTCACCAGCCACTGTGCAAAGCGCCTATTCCAGCCGCCAGAAGCTCCTGCATTGGATCATCGCGCTTTTCGTCGGCGTCCTGATTCCGGCCGGGCTGACGATGACCCGGATTGGCGAAGGGACTATGCAGGATCGGCTTTACGACTTGCACCGCTCCTTTGGGATGGTCCTGTTCGTTCTGGTCTTGTTGCGGGTCGCAGTGCGGCGCCTGGACGGCGCGCCAGCGCCGTCGCCGGATTTGGGCCCGCTGCAGCGGATTGTTTCGGTCAGCGTCCATCACCTGCTCTATGCTCTGCTCATCCTGATGCCGCTCGTCGGCTGGGCCGGCATGTCGGCCTATGGCGGGGACTGGCGGATTTTCGATCTATTCATGCCCTTACCGATAGCGCCAAAGAACGAAGCTTTGTCGATTGCCCTGTTCCGCTCGCATGATATCGGGGCTTACCTGATTATCGGCCTGGTCATGCTCCATATCGGCGCGGCGCTGTTTCATGGCTTGGCGCTGCGCGATCGGGTCTTGTCGCGCATGTTGCCAGGGCGCCGCAATTGAGCTGACCGGTTTGCCGGCGCTTTCGTCCCATCGCCCGCCATCAGGCCGGGCGGGGGGAAGGCAAAAAGGTCGACATGGCCGATTTCGCAGACAACCCCGGGTCTGCGGCGCGCCGTCCCCCAGGAGGCCGCCTTGTCCTGCGAGACGAGCCCAGTTTCTGCCGCCGCCGTTGCAATACCGCGGGCCAGTTCACCCACCAGTTCCTGGTCGGCGGCGCCAAGCCGCCAGGGGCTGCGGCCAAGCTCGGTGTGATAGCCGCGGCGCCGCAGCGCCGCGGCCAATTGGGCGGCGGCTTTTGGACCGGCCGCCGGTCCGAAACCCTTGTCGCCGCCCTGATGAACGTGGAAGGCCGCGAGAATGTCGTCATCGGCGGGATGGGCTGGTGTCCAGGTCTCGTTTCCGTCGTAAATGAGCGCGGCGTGGAGCGCGATGCGGCGATCAGCGAGCGTAGTGGCAAAGCATTCGATCCAGTTCGCCGAAACCAAATCGAAAAACGCCGCGGCCGTGACAAGATCGCTGTCGTCCGCGAGAACCGGCGCAATATCGGCGGCGAGGTCGGCGAGGACGAAGGACACGGCGGCCGCGATAGGGTTGCCGGCGAAATCGGCCGTTGCCGCATGCGCCGCCGCCAGCAATGCGGGGTCGTGATCGACAAGCCGCCAGATTTGCGGGTTCGGCAAATAGGCCCGCAAGGCCCGCAGATTGGCACCTGTGCCACAGCCGAGATCGACGACTTTGACGCCGGACGAGGCGGCAAAATGTCGCTCGAGGGCTGCTGCGACGGCGCGGTTGCGGGCGCGAAGATCGGCGGCTTCACGCAGACGCAGCCAATTCGCCGAAAAACTGCTCATGGCGCCAGCCTCGCAATCGCCTGTGCAATTGTCTGAGCTGTCTCGCGCCAGCTTGGCAGCGCCTGGGCAGCTTGCCAGATCAGCTCCGACCGGCGCCGTCGATCGTCGTCATCCCCGACAAGTGCGGCAAGTGCCTTGGCCAGCGGTTCGATGGATGCGGCGGGGACTTTGACGATCGCGTGATGCGATGCCGTCTCAGCAAGCGCTCCGCTCGGTGTTGTCACAATGGCAAGCCCCCGCGCCATCGCCTCGGCAAGGGCCATGCCGTATCCCTCATAGAGCGAAGGCATCACGAAAATATGCGCACCATCATAGGCCGAGGCCAAAGCCTCGTCGTCGAGTTCGCCGGCAAGAACGACCGATCGCCCAAGGCCAAATTCGGCAATCTGCCGGCGCAATCGGGCCGTCGTTGGCGGATCACGATCGGGACTGCCGGCTATCGTCAGGCTGACGCCGCCTGGCGTGAGCCGGGCGAGCGCTGCCAGCAATATGTCGTAGCCCTTGCGCGGAATGAGCGAACCTACGGCCAGCACTTCGAGGTGAGGGGGCCGCCTCTGCAGCGAGGCCCGCGAGCGCGGCGCCCGCTCGGTTCCGGGCCGGGCGACGGCAATGCAACCCTCCGGCACGTCGAATTGGTCAACGACAATGCGGGCCGTGGTGGCGCTGGTCACGATCAATTGGTCGGCGAAGGCGAGTGCTTGCCTTTCGCTTGCCGCCAGCGCCGCCTGGCGTGCCGCGTCGAGGCCGGTTTCGAGCGCCAACGGATGATGGACGAGCGCAACAATCGGACAACGGAGCGACGCCAGGATCTCGCGCGGCAAGACGCCGAAGGCCAGACCATCGATCAAAAGGACTGTCGTCGCCGGCAGAGTGCGCAACAGCAGACCCGCCTCGTGCAGGTCCTCGTCGCTCGGAAAGGGATAGGTTCCCGGCACTTGCACGGGCTGAACGCGAATGCCCAATTGCGGTAGCAGGGCGAGAATCCTACGATCATACCCATAGCCCCCCGTGCGGGTCGCCCATGTGCCTGGAACCACAAAGGCGCAGTCGGTCACGCGGTTGCGCCCTCGAACCAGGCACGCGCGACATGCGATTCATGCAGCGTCACCCGGATTTTGCCGATGCCCTCACCACCCGGCCCGAGCCCGCCGGTGCGGGCGATGGCTGCCAACCCATCGAAAATATATTTGCACAGGAATTCGGTCGTACTTTCCTGGCCCCGGAATTGCGGCAAATCGTCGAGATTGCGATAGTTCAGGGGCGCCAAAATGGCTTTCAGCGCCTCGTGCGCACGGCCGATGTCGACGACGACATTGTCGGATGTCAGCGCGGTTCGAAAGAAGGCAACATCGACCACGAAGGTTGCCCCGTGCAGGCGTCTTGCCGGCCCGAACAAGTCACCCTTGAAACTGTGCGCCACCATAATATGGTCACGGACCTCGACCGCAAACATGCCGGACTCCTCCGCTCATTCGGCGACCCAAGCCGCCTGGAAACCTCTCCCTCAATAGCGGATTGCGGTGAAAAGGCCAGCCGCGGCGCGATCGAGTTCTGGCGCCGATTTCCTGGGGCAAATCGGTAAAACCGATTTCGGCGCTGATTAGCGCGTCTAGCCTGGCGTCGTCGAGCAGTTCCATCGCCTTGGCGAGCCGGCGCTGGTGTGTCCAGCGCGGCCGGCGAGACGCCGCGACGTGACCGACCTGAGACGAGATCAGGCGCAGCCTCTTGGTGTGAAAGCTGCCGCCGAGCGGCACTTCGACCAGCGCATCGCCGTACCAGCTCATTTCGATTATGGTCGCCTCGAGACCGGCAAGGGCGAGTGCTGCCGCCAACCCATCGCTCGAGGCGCTGGCGTGGAAGACGATGTCGGCCTCGCCGGCGGCGCCGCGGTCAGGCGGCATCAGGAACGTCGCCCCGAGCAAGCCGACCAGAGGGGCACGCTCGGCAACGACGTCGACGACACTGACCGCAGCCCCGGGCAAGCCCGCGGCAAGCGCGGCAATCAGCAGCCCGACGACGCCGGCGCCGACGACGACGATCCGATCGCCCGGCCCGGCGCCCGAGTCCCAAAGGGCGTTGAGCGCCGTCTCCATATGCGCCGCCAGGATCGCACGGCGTGGCGGAATCCGCTCTGGGATAGGGGTCAACGAGGCCACCGTCAGGTTGAAGCCGTCCTGGTGTGGATGGAGGGCAAACACGGTCTGGCCGAGCCATTCACGCGGGCCCTCCGCAACCCGGCCCACGGCGCAATAGCCATATTTGACCGGAAACGGAAATTCACCGTCCTGGGCTGGCGCCCGCATCCGGTCATATTCGGACGGCGGCACCCGTCCTTCATAGACCAGCCGCTCGGTACCGCGGCTGATCCCCGACCACAGCGTCTCGACAAAAGCTTCGCCCGGGCCGGGCGGGCCGAGCAGGTGCGGCCGCAATTCGGCCCGCCGCGGTCCGACGTACCAAAGGGCCCTTGCATATTTGGCCTCGACCGAGGCCTCCGTGCCGCCTATCTTCCCGCTCCCGGCCGATCCTGCCACTCTGTGCCTCCCCGCTCCTGCATGACCAGCTTTGATACTTCGCACCCAACTGCCCAATCCGACCTTACGCCGGCCGGGATCCAACCGCGGGCGCTTTTGGCCCGGCGGCGCGCCATTGCGAGCGGCCTCAATGTGGCAACCTATCTGATCTTGCTGTGGGCGGCCAAACTGGTGCTGGTCGAAGACGGGATCACGCCGATCGGCGGGCTCATGCTGCTCGCCTTTCTGGTCGCAGCGCCGTGGAGCGTGCTTGGTTTCTGGAACGCTGTCATCGGCCTGTGGCTGTTGCATGGCACCGGCGACGGGCTTGCCCGTGTCGCGCCATTTGCTGCGGCGGCCGGCCCAAGCCGGCCGATGGTCTCGCCCGTTGCCATATTGATGACCTTGCGCAACGAGGACCCGGCCCGCGCTTTCGCCCGCCTGAAGGCCGTTAAGGCCTCTATCGAATCCACCGGCGAGGGCGGCCAATTCAGCTATTTCGTGTTGAGCGACACCAATGAGCCGATGCTCGGTCTGGCCGAGGAACAGGCGATGGCGGCCTGGCGCGCGGCAACGCCAGACGATGCCGAGCGCCTGTTCTACCGGCGGCGCGCCGAAAATAGCGGTTTCAAGGCCGGCAATCTCCGCGATTTCTGCGCGCGATGGGGCGCTGATTTCCCCTTCATGCTGCCGCTTGACGCCGACAGCCTGATGAGCGGCCAGACAATCGTCGAAATGGTCCGGATCGGCGAGGCTTATCCCCGCCTCGGCATTTTGCAAAGTCTGGTGGTCGGGCTGCCGGCGCGCTCGGCCTTCGCCCGAATTTTTCAATTCGGCATGCGGCATGGCATGCGCACCTATACGATGGGCTATGCCTGGTGGGCCGGCGATTGCGGACCGTTCTGGGGCCACAATGCGCTGGTTCGCGTCGAACCCTTCATGCGCCATTGCGACTTGCCTGGGATTCCCGGCCGGCCGCCGCTCGGCGGCCCGATTCTCAGTCACGATCAGATCGAAGCCGCGCTGATGCGCCGGGCCGGCTATGAGGTCCGCGTCCTGCCGCTGGAATCCGGCAGCTACGAGGACAATCCACCAAACCTGCTCGAATTCACCCGCCGCGATTTGCGCTGGTGCCAGGGCAATCTTCAATATTTGTGGCTGCTCGGCCTGCCCGGTCTCGAACCTATGAGCCGCTTTCAGCTCTTGTGGGCGATCATGATGTTTGTCGGCATCCCGTGCTGGACATTGCTGATCGGATTGGCGGCGATTAAGCCGCTCGATGGCCAGGACCTCGGCCATTTTCGCAGCGGCCTTGCGGCCAGTCTCTACATCGCATTCCTAATCATGTACCTCGCCCCAAAACTCGCCGGCTTCCTCGATATTGTCCTGAGCGATGGGGAACTCGCCCGCTACGGCGGCGGCCTGCGGTTTTGTCTCGGTGTCGTGACCGAGCTTGTCTTCTCCTTCTTGCTCGGTGCGGTGACGACGTTGCGCACCGGCCTGTTCATGATCGGGCTCATGTTCGGACGTTCGATCGTGTGGGGCGGTCAGGCCCGCGACGCCCACGCGCTGTCCTGGCGCTCGGCCCTGATTGGCCTGTGGCCGCAGACCCTGTTCGGGCTCTTGCTTGCGGGCGCATTCTGGACGCTCACGCCGCCGCTGATTCCGTGGGCTCTACCTCTGACGATCGGCTATCTGACGGCCGTTCCGTTCGCGGTGGCGAGCGCTTCGCCGGCCGTCGGCGCCCTCCTTGAGCGCTGGAAATTGTGCGCCATCCCCGAAGACTTCCGCCCGCCGCCGGAAATTCGCGCCGTACAGGCCAATGAAAGGCAGCCGCTATGAAATGGCTCTTGGCAATCGGCCTGATCATGGCGAGCTATCCGCTCAGGGCCGCCGATGGCCTGCCGCCCGAGGCCCGCGCCAGCGAACTCGCAGTGCGTGTGGAGAACCATTCGGCGCCGGTTCTATGCGCCGAAAAGGACAATGTGCACCTAAATTTCCTCTCGCCAATGGTGCGGCGCTTCCAGGTGCAGGCAGTCCATCCGGCCTTCATCGGCACGATCACAACCGACCGTTACCAGCCCGACTGGACGAGCTGCAACATGTCGCAGGATCCCGCTTTCGGCGCCAATGCCCGCCGGACGACATTTTGGGAAACCCCCGATCTTTGGCTGACCGGCTATACGCTGAAGTCGTTCTGGCGTCCCAATGGCGTTCCCGTGCGGGTCGGCGAACGCGTCGAACAGGGCTTCCACGTGGTTCAATTGTGGATGCGCTATCGTGAGCGGGCCGAGGAAATCCTGGTCTTCTATCCGCCCGACGGCTATTGGCGCGCCCGACCGCTGCCATTTGCCGATCTGCGCTGGACCGCATACGGATCCTCGTTCCTGGTTGGTCCAGTCGAAATCCAGGAACGGCCGATCGTCGCCCTCAAGGACATTGTCTTCGACCCGGACAGCCGAACGTTTACCTTGAATTTCCAGCGCGGCGGCAGCGCCAAAATTAAGCTGACGCGGGTTGATCAGGACCGGATTGTTCTCGATGTCAGCATCACGGGTGAACCGGCCGCCGGCTATCCTTTTGCCGCGATAAGCTCGATGTATACGACCGAATTCAATGCCGACATGACCAAAGTGGCCTGGCGGACGAAGGGCGGCGAGGGCTGGCACGAAGCAGCGATCGACGCATTCCACGCGGCTGAGGCGACCGAATTCTGGGCCGGTCGCACGCTGCCATCGCGCCACAACACGAGCGCACCCGATCTCGTCTTCAGCCATTTTTCCGGCGAGGAATAGGTGGCGCAAGCGACCCGCACCGGCCGCCTGCCGGGAATCGACATTGCCCGTGGCATTGCTCTCGTCGGCATGTTTGTCTATCACCTCACCTGGGATCTCAGCCATTTCGGTTTTGTCGACGCCGATCTGCCACTCGCGCCGGGGTGGAAGGCCTTTGCCCATGGGATTGCAGCAAGCTTTCTTGCTCTCGTCGGCGTCAGTCTGGTCCTGGCCCATCGTGGTGCCGCCGACCGCGCCTTTTGGCTCAGGCTCGTTCGCATCGGTGCGGCGGCCGCGGCGATCTCGCTGGCCACCTATTTTGTCTTGCCCGACGCCTTTATTTTCTTCGGCATCCTGCATTGCATCGTCGTCTCCAGCCTGCTCGCCCTGCCGCTTCTCGCGGCACCGCCGGCGATCATGATATTGCTCGCCATTGCCGTCCTAGTTGCGCCAATCCTCCTGTCAGGCCTGACCGGTCAGCTATTCGATCACCCGGCCTGGCTTTGGCTCGGTCTTGCCAAATCGGTGCCGGCAAGCGTCGATTATCAGCCGATCCTGCCATGGTTTGGCATGGTGCTCGTCGGCCTGTGCCTCGGGCGATTGATCATCGCAGGCCCACCCGCGCTGCTGCGACTTGTGCCCCAAAATCCGCTCGTCCGGCTGCTCCAATTGGGCGGCCGGCACTCGCTTATCGTCTATCTCGTCCATCAGCCGATATTCTATGGACTGCTCTTCATTCTCGCCCAGGCGCTTGGGGTCAATACGGACGGCCCACCCGGCGAAATCGGATTTGCGCGGGCCTGCGAGGCGCAATGCCGGGAGAGCGGCGGCAGCGACAAAGTCTGTCCAGGGGCCTGCGCCTGTGTCATCGCCGGCCTCAGACAAGAAAATCTGTGGTCGCAGGCACTCGGCAACCAGATTGACCCCGCCCTACAGGACCGGCTCGACGCGATTGCCGCCCGGTGTTCGGGTCAGCAGTGACGCGACGATGAAAAAACGTTATAGGTTTTTCTTGCTGCCTTGCAGGAGGTGCATCGATGTCGTCACGCCCGCGTTATTGGCTTTTCGGCTGCATTCTTGGCGGCCTCGCGCTTGTTTCAACCCCGGCTTTGGCCGACAAGATCGACGGCGACTGGTGTCATGTCGACGGCCGCCATTTCACCATCAATTACCATGATCTGACGACGCCCGGTGGCCACCATGTCCTCGGCGACTACGGCCGCCATTCCTTTTCCTATGTGGTGCCCGAAGGCGAGCCGGATTCCGGCGCAACGGTGGAGATGATGCTCGTCAACGAACAGACCGTGCAGCTCAAGGTCAGCGGCAACAATTCGCCGCCGCAGACCTTCAAGCGCTGCGAGCAAGTGAGCGAGTACCACCTCATTCCATTGGCCAGTTCGTGACTGGACAGCTCGGCCGATTGGCGAATATGCCAGGCTGCCGGCGGACATAAACATGTCGCCTGCGGTCGTCGTCGTGATGGGTGTTTCCGGATCAGGAAAATCGACGGTCGGTGCGCTTTTGGCTGGTCGTCTCAATTGGGACTATCGGGACGCCGACGATTTTCATCCGCCGGCCAATGTCGAGAAGATGCGCCAGGCCATTCCGCTCGACGACGATGACAGGCGACCTTGGCTCGCGGCCATCGCCGCCTGGATCGATGTGAAACGTGCGGGCAGCGGGCACGGTGTGGTGACCTGCTCAGCGCTGAAGCGGCGCTATCGCGATCAATTGATCGGCAAGCGCGACGATGTTGGCCTCGTCTACCTGAAAGGCGATTTCGATACCATTGTGCGACGGCTGGCGGTTCGTCTGGGCCATTTCATGCCGGCAAGTCTGCTGCAGAGCCAGTTTGCCGCGCTCGAGGAACCGGGACCGGAAGAACGCCCGATCATCGTTGCGATCGATCCATCGCCCAATGTGATCGTGCAAACCATTCTGGATCGCTTGGCAACTTGCAGCTAGTCCGCCTTCCTGGCGATGCGGATCCCGTGTTTCTTTATCCGGTGCCAGAGGCTTCTTTCGCTGATTCCGAGTATTTCGGCAGCGCGAACCTGGATGCCGTTCGCTCGCTGCAAGGCTTCGAGCAGAAAACGGCGCTCCTGGCGGGCCAGTTCGCTGTCGAGATCGGTCGGAATGTCGAGGCCGGCCGTGGGATTTTCCGTTTCGGCAAAGATGTAGCGTGGCAGATCCGGCACGTCGATCGTCGCGGCGCGTGCGACGATCACCGCCCGCTCCACGCAATTCTGCAGCTCGCGAATGTTTCCCGGCCAACGATATTGGACCATGGCGGCGACGGCGCCGGGGGTGAATGCCACGATCTTCTTGCCCATGGCTTCAGTGAAATGTTCGAGAAAGTGCTGGGCCAATAGCGGGACATCCTCGGTGCGCTCGCGCAAGGGCGGCAGGGCGATCGGAAAGACGTTGAGGCGGTAAAAGAGGTCTTCGCGGAACTGACCGTCCGCCACGGCCTTTTTGAGATCCCTGTTGGTCGCAGCGATCACCCGAACATCGGCCCGTCGCGGCTGAGTTGCGCCGACCGGTTCGTAGGTTCGCTCCTGCAGGACACGCAGGATCTTGACCTGGACCGCCGCCGGCATGTCGCCGATTTCGTCGAGCAGCAGGGTACCGCCCTCGGCAGCGGCAAAACGGCCCTGTCGCGTGGCATGGGCGCCGGTGAAGGCGCCCTTGACATGCCCGAATAATTCGCTTTCGAGAAGGCCCTCGGGAATGGCGGCGCAATTGACGGCGACAAAGGCGCGGGCGCGGCGCGGGGAATTGAAATGAATCGCTCGAGCGATCACCTCCTTGCCGGTGCCGCTCTCGCCGGAGAGCAGCACGGTGGCGCGGCTTTCGCAAACCTCGCCGATCTGCTCGATGACCTGGCGGAACGAGCGGCTTGTGCCGATCAGTTGGTCAAACCGGTAGCGCCCTTCCAATTCGTCGCGCAGCCGCAAATTGTCGCGCATCACGTCGGTGAGTTTGAGCGCTCGCGCCACTGTCGCTTCGATCTCGGCGATCTCGAACGGTTTGGCAACATAGTCGAAGGCCCCCTCCTTGATCAATTCGACCGCGTCGCGAACCGAGGTGAAGGCGGTCATGATAATGACCGGTACATCCGGCGATTTGCGATGGATGGCATGCAGCAAGTCGCGACCGTCCATGCCGTGCATACGCAGGTCGCTGATGATCAAATCGACATCCTCACGAGCCATGATTTCGAGCGCTTCGGCGGCACTGAAACAAGCGATGGGCCGATGACCGAAATTCTCCAAGGCCGCGGCCAGCGCCTCGGCCAGCCGCCTTTCGTCGTCGACGACGAGGATCGAGTGACTCATGGCACCTCGGCGGTCGCGATTCGCTGCCGCGCTGGCGCCCGCGTTTCGGCGCGCGGCAGCACGATTCGGAAGGCCGCCCCGCTATTCTCGCCTGGCAAGTATTCGACCCGGCCGCGATGCGCCTCGACAATGGTTTGAACCTTGGTCAGGCCAAGACCGGAACCCTTCGCCTTGGTCGTGAAGAATGGATCGAACAACCGCCCGGCAATCTCCGCCGACACGCCCGAACCCGAATTCTGAAATCGTGACAGCAACCTCGCCGTCAAACCCCCGGAGCGCACCGACGATGCGTCCCCCCGCCGGCAGCGCGTCGATTGCGTTGAGAACCAGATTGAGGCAGGCTTGATACAATTGATCCTCGTCGCCGAGAACCACGGCATCGGGCGCCGCATCGTCGATGACAAATACAATGTGGCGCTGCGCAAACTCGGGCTCGGCGAACGCCGCGACCCGGTCAAGGACGTCGCGCAGACGGACAAACTCCATCCGCGGCTCTTTCGGCCGCGCAAAATCCAGGAATTCCCGGATCAGCCCCTCGATCCTTCGCACCTCGTCAACGACATAGCCGAGCAAGCGCTCGTCGGCCGCGGTCAGGCCGGCCTTTGAACGAACCACCTGGGCCGAGGTCTGAATAATCCCAAGGGGATTGCGGACCTCGTGGGCGATCACCATCGCAGCCTCGCCGAGCGCCGAGAGTTCGGTCTCGCCGGCGCAATTCGGTCTCGAGCGATCGGACCTTGGCGAGTTGTTCGGCCATGACATTGAAGCTGCGCGCCAAGTCTTCGACCTCCCTGCCGCCGACCTCGGCGATCCGCTGCTGGTAATCGCCGGCCGTGATCGAACGAACGCCGCGGCTGAGCGCCTTCAACGGCCGCACCAGACGACCCGACACCCATAGGCCGGCGAGCGTCGAAAGGAGCACACCCGCAAGGAACAGACCGGCGAACAGCCAGGGCCCGCCGATCTGCGTGAAGAGGCCCTCCTGCGACCCAAGGCCACAAAAGATCACGCCGATGATCTTGCCGCTGCCGTCAAGCAGGCCAGCATAGGCAGCCGCATAAAACTCGTCCGATTGATCGAAGACCGGATCCTCGCCATCGATCAGCTTGCGCAATAACCCCGGCGGCGGCGCTATTGCAAACTCGTCGCCCGGCACCGTCATCGCCGGAAACAGCGCGTCGCCATCGCGATAGTACATGCGCAATTCGAGCGTCGTCACCACCTTGATCGTGCGCAGGAAATCCGGATCGAGCCAGCTCCCGACCAGGACATAATACTTCGCGTTGCCAATACGATAGGGTTGGACTGCGCCGGCCAGCAGCTTGTGGTAACCGCTCAGCCGCACGGCAAAGACCGAACTTTGCGCTTCCATTGGCATGACCGAGAGCGCTTGGAACGGCTGCGAAGCGTAGCGAACGTGTTTCGATTCGTCATAGATTGCGATCAGATCGTAACCGAGCGACTTGATCAGGTCGGAGTCGATTTCCTCGGGCTTTGGCTGATCGACAATCGCGGCCGTCGCTAGCCGATTGGCCAACACCGCTGCCACCCGGCTCGCATCGGATTCTGCCTCGCCAATCTGCAATTTGAAGAAGCGGGTCGTATCGGCGAGCCAAGCCTCGACATTCTGCTCGAAAGCCGATGATATCAGTCGCGCCGCGACATAGGCGGCGAGCAGCATCGGCGGAACGCTGACCAGCATGAAGGCAAGAACCAGTCGCGTCCGAAGCGAAGCAAAGCGTCCGTTCATCGCTCCAATCCGAGCAAGGCGACCCCTGCGACAATCATAGCAATGCCAGCGGCCCTGGAAAGGCTTACCGTCTCACCAAAGATCAGCCAGGCGAGCAAGGGCACGCTGACATAGGTCAAACAGGTCAGCGGAAATGCCCGGCTGAGGTCGGTCCGCTGCAGGATCAGCAGCCATACGGCAAAGGTGAGGACATAAAGGCCGATCGCCAGCCAGACCGAGGGCTGCGCCAGACTGGACAGCAGCCAGGCAAGACCGATGTCGCCGGTGCCGATGTCCTCGGACCCTGCCTTGAAGGCGAGTTGCGTCGCCGTGACCAGAACGATCAAGGCAAGAAAGAGCAGCGCCTGGAGGTGCCGGCGCGTCAAGCGGCGGCGCGCCGAGGGTTCAACCCGCAGGTCGATTTCCATCTCCTCACGTGGCCGCCCTGCGCTGCAGCCGCGCAACTTGCCGGCCGGACCGGTTTGCCCGTTCATTCCGCCGCTATCGCCACGCTCTGCCTGCTCGCCGCCGATTGGTCAAGACGGCGCTGGCGGCCGGCGTAGCTCGCGACAAAAGCGATCGAGCGCTCGCAGAGCAAGTGTCGCTGCTTGTCGATGATGATCAGATGATAGGAATCATCGAGGATCAATGTCTCGACAATACCGCCGAGGTGGTTCTGAATATGAACCGCATTCTTCAGCGACGACAGATCGTCAGCCCGCGCATGCGCAATGAAAGTCGGCACGCGGATCTTCGGCAGATCCGGAAGAATCTCGTCGACCAACAGCCAGAATTGCTGAATGACCTGTGCCGGCGTCGACAGATGCCCAGCCTCATCGGTATTGGCCAGCATCGCCTTGACGACGATGCCACGCATCCGTTCGTCCTTGATGCCGTAGGGATAGCGCTCGACAAAGCGCCAGCGGCGGCCCATCGGGGTTCGAATGAACATCCGCAGAAGAAAGCTGAAGCGGGGAATCGACCAGCCATCGTACCACAGGGTCGGCGCATAAAGCACCAAACCTGCAATGCTGTCCGGGTGGCGACCGGCGAGGCCGAGCGCAAGAATCGCCCCCATCGACAGGCCACCAACGAAGATGACATCGCAATCCCCGCGCAGCCGTTCGTAGCCGGCTTCCACACTTGCCGCCCAATCCTGCCAGCGGCTCGCCAGAAGATCCGCCTCGCTGCCGCAATGGCCGGCGAGCTGACAGCAATGCACGCTAAAGCCGGCATCGGCATGCGCGCGCGCGATCGATTTGAGCTCGACCGGCGTGCCGCCGAGACCATGCACCAGAAGGAGGCCAACCCGGCCTTCCCGCATGTAAAGGCTGCGATCCGTGATCGTTTGCGTCATCATCGCGCCCTCTGGACTCACGGGCTCAAAGCCGCCAGGACTATGCCGGCCGTCACCAATACGGCTCCGGCCCAACGCCTGGGACCTACCCTTTCCTTCAAAATCAGCCAACTCGCCAGGGTAATCCCCAGCACATTCAGACTGGCAATCGAATAGGCAAGGCTAAGCGGCACCAGCGAAAGGATGCGCAGCCAGACAAACATTTCGAAGCCGCAAATCACCAGGCCGGCAAGCAGCCAGGCATTGGCGAGGATATGGCGAAGGAAAACCGGACTGGCAAGCCGATCGTGCGGCAGATCGCCGGCCCCGATCTTGAAACAGATCTGCCCCATCACGTCGCAGGCGATCGACAATCCGAAAAGTGCAACTAGGACTGGACTTATGGCGCCACCCCGGCCCGGCAGCGGTTTCGGATATTTTGACGGGCGCCGGCCACCGGCTAATCCGGGGCAACGCGATGCAGTAGCCGGTCGAGCAACTGCAGTGCCAAATCGATCTCGTCGAACGATATTGTCAAGGCCGGCGCAAGTGTGATGACGTTCTTGTAATAGCCCCCAATATCGAGAACCAGGCCATAGGCTTTGCCGGCGACCTTGAGGTCGCCCTTGAGCGCCTCGTCGACCATTCGATCGACGATCGCTTTCGACGGCGTGAAACTGTCGGACGGTTCGCAGATTTCCATTCTGAGTGCCATACCGATCCCGTCGACATCGCCGATGATCCGGTAGCGCCGTTTCAACTCGCGCAGGCCAGCCAGAAAATAGGCGCCCTTCTCCGCGGTCATTTGCTCATAATC
The DNA here is from genome assembly GCA_963773155.1 of uncultured Alphaproteobacteria bacterium. GTDB lineage: Bacteria > Pseudomonadota > Alphaproteobacteria > Rhizobiales > Beijerinckiaceae > CAVZAB01. The sequence goes on from CAVZAB010000017.1 coordinate 26,811, forward strand.
CTGCTCCTTCAGCATGCGCAGCGTCTCGAGCGCCACGGCCGTACCGAGCGGATTGGCATTGAAGGTCGAATGGGTCGAGCCAGGCGGGAAGAGCTCAGGGTTGATCAGGGCCTCGCGCGCCCAGACACCGGACAAGGGATTCAGGCCATTGGTCAATGCCTTGCCGAACACGATGATGTCCGGGCGGACATTGAATTGCTCGATCGACCACAATTTCCCGGCCCGGTAGAGGCCCATTTGTATTTCATCGTCGACCAGCAGAATGCGGCGTGCCTCGAGCACCGCGGCAAGCTTTTCGAAATAACCGGGCGGCGGAACGACATAGCCGCCGGTTCCCTGGATCGGCTCGATATAGAAGGCGGCATGTTCCGCCTCCCCCTCCTTGGGATCAAAGACGCCGCAATACTCGGTGTCGAACAGCCGGGCAAACTGATCGACGCAATACAGCCCGCAATCCTCGCGCTTCTTGCCATAGGGACAGCGGAAGCAATAGGGGAAGGGAATGAATTGAGCCCGGTCGGCAAAATGGCCGAAGCGGCGCCGATAGCGGTAGGATGAAGTGATCGCCGACGCCGCGAGCGTGCGGCCGTGGTAGCCGCCCTCGAAGGCAAAGACCAGGCTCTTGCCATGGCTTGCATTGCGCACCAGCTTGAGCGAATCCTCTATCGCCTGCGAGCCGCCGACATTGAAATGGACGCGGCCCTTGTAACCGAACTTCTGCTCGGCGTCGCGGCCGATGGCCGCCGCCAATTCAATTTTCTCGCGATGCAGATATTGCGACGCGACCTGCGGTAAGGTGTCGATTTGGCGCTTGAGCGCTTCGTTCAGGCGCGGGTTGGCATAGCCGAAATTGACCGCCGAATACCACATCTGCAGGTCGAGAAACGGTCGATTGTCGAGGTCATAGATGAAGGATCCTTCACAACGCGCGAAAATCTTCGCCGGCTCGCTGTAATGGACCGTATCGCCATAGGAACAATATTGCGCTTCGAGTGACCGCATTTCCGCTTCACAGAGCGGCGGGCCCGCTGGCGGGCTCAAGGCGCGGCGGACCGGACGGAGGCTAGACATGGGCCGAGGTCCTTGCTGCCGCAACGATCGCCTCCGGGCTCGGATCAGCCAGAAGCGCAGGCAGCGCCAAGACGTCGCCGAAGGCAGCAAATGCCAAATGCGGAATGTTGCGGCCGCGGCAAAATGGTACCAAGGCCGATTTGGCCACAACGAAATCGGCCTCCTCGGCGAGGCACTGGTCGGAGCGCCCATCCCCGATCAAAAGCCGCAGCTCGCGATCGAGCCGCCGGCCAAAGCCGAAATTGGCGGCAACCCGGCACTTGCAGGTTCCGGCCGCCGACCGGCAGCCGCCCCACCAATGCGGCGAATTGAGCTGCCAGCGCTGGTCCCCCGCGGCGATTAGTGCATTAGCGCGGACCGGCAGGCCGGCAAGCCCGCTGCGCGCCAAAACTCCACCCACAATCCGGTCTAGGCCGTCCGAAACAACTGTCACGGCAAGATCCAGGGCATGGCAAGCCGCAACAAAAGTCGGGAACGCGGGGTCAATGTCAATTTCGCCGATAAAATCCTGAAGCGCCGTCTCGCTCAGCCGCAACAGCGCAACCTGTTGGGTCATGCATTGGCGCGAGCCGATCAAGCCGGCTTGCCATTGCGCCTCGATCGCCTTCCAGGCCGGATCGGCAAATCGTTCCAAGAGACTATCAGTCGAATCCGCGCGCGAAATTGTGCCGTCGAAATCGATAAAGACATGCCAGAGCATCCGTCACCACATCCTTCGAGCTAACCGCCCGGCCCAGACACCGTGCGCTAGGCCCGAGATGTCCATTCATCAACCATTAGGCAATTCGTGGGCCAAAACTAAGACATTGTAATGTTTATAGATTTTATGTATTGACCGCGCTGTTGAGCTACAAAAAACGGAGGTACCCCCGGATCTGGAAAGACCGCATTTCCCGCGGCCCGATCCGTCATTGCACCGCTTTCAGCGCCAGGACGGCATTCAGACCGCCGAAAGCAAAGGAATTCGACAGCGCCAGTTCGATTCGTCCGGGCCGGGCCTCATTGGGCACCACATCGAGATCGCATTCCGGATCGGCCTCGGTGAAATTTGCGGTCGGCGGAATCACCTGCCGCGCCAGCGCCAAGGCGGTGACCACACATTCGAGGGCGCCGGCAGCACCCAATCCGTGGCCGAGTACGGCTTTGGTCGAGGAAACCGCAAGGCCCCTGACCGAAACGCCGAAGACCCGATGCAGGGCAGCCGATTCGGTACGATCGTTCAATAGGGTGCCGGTACCATGCGCATTGACGTAATCGACGCTCTCGGGCTTGGCCCGCGCATCGGCAAGGGCGGCGGCAATCGCCCGGGCTGCGCCGTCGAGCGAGGGCGCCGTGATATCGGCGGCGTCGGCCGACATGCCGAAGCCGACCATTTCGGCATAGATCGGCGCTCCCCGCGATTGGGCATGCTCCCAGGCTTCCAACACCACCACTGCGGCACCCTCGCCAAGAACAAGGCCGCTGCGGTCGCGCGCGAAAGGCCGGCACGTGTCCGGGCTCAAAACCCGCAACGCCTCCCAGGCCTTGATGGTGCCGACGGTGAGGCAGGCTTCCGAGCCGCCGGCAACCGCAACCGGCACTGTGCCCGCACGAATCATGTGAAAGGCCTGGCCGATTGCATGGGTGCCGGAGGCGCAGGCGGTGGCCACAGCATAGGCTGGTCCCTTCAACCCGAATTCGATTGATATCTGGCTTGTTGCTGCATTGAGCATCTGCCGCGGAATCGCCATTGGATGGACCTTTTCCACCTTGTCGGCATAGAGGCGCCGGAAGCAATCATCCGTCGTCGTTTGACCACCGACACCCGACCCGATAATCGTCGCCGTCCGCAGCGCCAATTCCGCATCGAAATGCAATTGCGCATCACGCACCGCGGCCCGCGCCGCGACGACGGCAAATTGCGCGAACCGATCGAGCACGCTCAACCGCTTATCATCAAAATGCAGGCGCGGATCGAAATCGCCGATTTGGGCGGCTAGCCGCATTTTGAGCTGGCCTGTCGGAATGATCGTCAGCGGCACAATGCCGGAACGACCACCGACAACGGCCGACCAAAACGCCTCCAGATCACTGCCCACCGGAGAAACAACACCGAGGCCGGTAACGGCGACTCGCTTCATGAAGTGGTCTTGGCCACCACCAGCTGATCGACGGCCTCGGCGACCTGGCCTATCGTGCTGAACGGCAGGCTTGTCTGCTGGTTGGCATTGAAGGGAATATCAATGTTGAATTTCTCCTCAATTGCGTAAATAATTTCAATAAGATCCAAGGAATTTGCCCCAAGCTCCTCGAGCGGCGTTTCCGGGGTTAGCTGCTCGACGGGCGTTTTCATTTGATTGGCTATGATCGCCTTCACCTCGTCGAGTACTGCCATATGCTCCTCGTGCTCCATCCCAATGCGCCGGCATCGAGCTATCGCCATCTTTCGCCATGGCCGGAGGTTACGGCGATCCCCGCCGAATGGCCACTTATAGACCGAAATACTCATTGTTCAATGGATCGGTCGACCTTTGTCGAATCCCCGGCTCTGCCTGCATTTTTTGCAACCGCGCCGTGCGCCCGACCAGCCCGAGACGGTTCTTCGGCGCGCCCTGCCGTCTGGCCAGCGATGCGCCGCGCCTGAGCTTCGACATGTTCGCGCAGACCAGTATCGAGCGTTTCCCAACCTATATGCCGGGCGACTAAGGCGAAGACGTGATGCACCAGCCAATGACGGTGGTAAACAAAATTATTCAACGGCACGAGCCGGTGGCCAAGATCGAGTTTTGGCCGATAAGCGGTCTGACCGCTTTGCAGCTCACTGGCTCCGGTCGCTTGCGCCCAGCGGACAAATTCTTCAAACAGCCGGAAATAGAGAAAGCCGTGTTGGCCATAGCCATAGTCAATGCCGATGTATTTATTGACCGCGCGGCGTCCGAGCATAAAGCACAACATGAAGGCGACCGGTCGATCCGTAAGGCCATCGCGCAAGACGATGGTGGAGCAATGCTCGTACGCCATGGCGCGGGCGAGAAAAGCTTTGGTCAGGCGCTCAAATTTCAATTTTGCCTTGGCGAAGGTCTGCTCGTATAGCGGCCAAAGCTGCTCGACCAGGTTCGGATCCGCGCCGACCGCCACCGCCGTGCGCAAGTCGCAGGCTTCACGCGAAAGGCGCAGCTTTCGTCGCAATTTGCTCCGGTTGGCGCTCGTTAGACGGCGCAAATAGGCGTCAAAATCGGCGCCCGGCTGGTCGATGCGTGTATTGGGAAAGCTGACGAGCTCGAACAGCCGCTGCTGCGCGGCAACCGCTCGAAGGGCCGGCCAATATTGGCTGGGAAAATCCTTCCAGACCAGCATGCTCGCTTTCGCTTGTTTGGCCCGTTCGAGCGCCGCCGCATGGACGGCGCTTACGACGCTCAAAAGGTCGCCCCCGGCGACCAATCCGAGCGCACCCTCGTCAGCGCCGGGTACGCCGACGAAAAGCGTTCGTTGCGCATAAAACCTCGGTGTCGTTCGCTTAACGAGCTGGAGAAATAGGCGCAACGCCGGCGGCGCCACGATGTCGATCGGCAAATCCATCAAGAACATGGGTGCGATTGCGATCGGTTCGGCTTGTCGATTAACCACCGCAAATTCGAAGTGGAATTGGTCGCCGAGTTCGGACCGCTCGAGCAGGTCATGCCAGAAATAGCCCTCGATCTCGGCCGGAAAGCATCGCGCCCAGAGCTCGAGCGGTATGGCGGCCGCCGTGGATCGAAAACTCACGCTCAAACCGCCGGTCATTCAATGGTCTCCGTCAATGGACTTGGCAGGCGATCGGGGACCGCCTCAGGCGCGGTTGACAGTTTGCTTGGTCGATCGGATCTAAGGGCGACAGACTGGCTAGTCGCCTTGCACCGTGCCGCGCAGCCGCAGTTCGGGAAGTGCCAACATCCAAATCAATGAAAATGCGAATTGGACGGCCGACGCAGCAAAGACGTAACGAAACACAAGCGCAAAGTTCGAAGCGCCGACGCCGTGGATTTCCAGGCCGGCATGCGCAAGGGGCATGTCCGGCGACGCACTGCCGAGCGCTGCTACGCCGCCCAGAATGATCGCCGCAAAAATCGCGACAGATATAGCACCGCCCAATTGGCGAAAGAAATTGGCAGCGCCAGTCGCCGTGCCAAGCTCGTGCAGACTTACCGCGTTTTGCGTGGTCACCGTGCAGACCGGCAAAATGGTGCCAAACCCGAGGCTGAGCAGCGTCAGAAGTGCCTGCAGGACGACAAGCGGCATCGCCGGCGCAATGGCGAGAATTAGAGTGGCGGCCAGCGCGATGGAAAGACCCGCCACCGGCAGCCGTTTGTAATGCCGAAAGCGAGCAAGGCTTTGACCCGAAAGGGTCGCTCCGCTCACCGTGCCCACCATGAAGGGCGCGAGGGCAAGACCCGATTGGCTGGCGCTCAACTGATAGACATTCTCGAAATACATGGGCAGGAATACGGAAAGACCGATAAAGGCGCCCATGCCGAAACAAGCCGACAATGTTGCAGCGCGCACCACCGGATTGGCCAGCACGCTGAGCGGAATGAAGGGTTCGGGCGCGGTGAGGAGTTGCCATATGAACAAAGCGAAGACCAGGAGGCATAAAGCCGCTAGTGCGAGGATTTGCGGCGAAGCCCAGGCGTAGCGCACGCCGCCCCAGTTCAAGGCGAGCAACAAGGTCGCCGTTGCCAAGACCAACAGCAAAGCGCCGGCCAAATCGAGGCGATGCGGCCGCTCGTGGCGCGGTAGCCGGCGCAGCTTGGCACTGGTCATCGCATAGGCGATGAGGCCAAGCGGCAGATTGATCCAGAAAATCATCGACCAATGCCAATGTTCCGCAAACAGGCCCCCCAGCATCGGGCCGGCCAGGCTCGAGGCAACAAATACAGCGGCAATGTGCACCTGATAGCGGGCCCGCTCGCGTGGCGCCACTAGGTCGCCGATGATCGTTTGCGCCAGCGAAATCAGGCCGCCGCCGCCAAGCCCCTGAAGAACCCGCGAAGCCGAAAGGACCAGGACCGAACGCGACACAGCGCAGGCGAGCGACCCGGCCACGAACGTCGCAATCGCGATCTGCAGCATCAGTCGGCGGCCGTGAATGTCGCTGAGTTTGCCATAGAGCGGGGTAACCGCCGTTGCGGCGACGAGATAGCCGGTGACGATCCAGGGCAGATGCTCGACATCGGCCATTTCCCGGCCCATGGTCGGCATAGCGGTTGAGACAATCGTCTGATCGAGTGCGGCCAGAAACATCGCAACCATCAAGCCGAAGATAATCGACTGAATTTCGCGTGCTTCGAGCGGCTGGGCCGGGGCTAACGGGGCGTTCATGGATCCTTGAGCCGGTTGGGCCCTCCTCTTAACAGAAGCCGTCGATTTGAAAACAGGTCTCGCGCCATTAACCGGCTCGCAAGCTTGCCTCGTTAGCGTGCGGCCCGATCGCGGCGGCTTTCGGCGGTGGCAGATGGCAAACGGGGTGGCAGCTATAGTTTCGGCAACCGGCCGCAGCCGGTCGGGCGCCCTCGACGTGCGCCGTTTGTGCAAATCTTTCGGCAAAACGGCAGTCGACCATCTCGATTTGCGGGTCGAATATGGCGAACTCTACGCTTTGCTGGGTCCCAACGGGGCCGGCAAGACAACCACCCTGCGAATGATTGCCGGGCTCCTGCCCGCCGATTCCGGCGATATTGCGATATGCGGCATCGACGCCCGTCGCCATCCCGTTGCGGCCAAGCGGCTAACCGCCTGGCTGCCGGACGAGCCAATGCTTTATGACAAATTGACGCCGATCGAATATCTCGAGTTTGTCGCCGGCCTTTGGGACGTGGACCCGCTCGCGGCTCGCCGGTCGGCCGATGATCTTTTGCAGATTCTCGACCTCTTCGACCAGCGCCACGAACGCTGCGAGGGGTTCTCGCGCGGCATGAAGCAAAAGGTCGCCCTTGCCGGCGCGCTCATCCATGATCCGCGCCTGTTGATGCTCGACGAACCGCTAACCGGACTAGATGCCGCCATCGCCCGCCAGGTCAAGGACCTGCTGGCCGAAAGGATTTGCCGGGGCGCGGCGATCATCCTGACGACCCATATTCTCGAAGTCGCCGAGCGCCTCGCCGATCGGATTGGCATCATCCAAAACGGCAGGCTGATCGCGCAAGGCACGGCGGCTGAATTATGCGCCGGCGGCGGCAGCCCCGGGGCGACGCTGGAGGATGCGTTCTTGCGGCTGACGCGGAACAATGGGGGCGCGGCATGAAGGGGCGGCCGGGCACCTTCGCGTGGTTCCTCAGGCATGAATTGCGGCTGAGTTGGCGGCAATTCCGTGGCCTGTTCCACAATTTCACCACAACCAAGACGATTGCCGTCATCCTCGGCGTTCTGCTGGTGTTCCATGCGCTGGCCTGGCCCCTCGCGCATTGGTTTCGTGCCATCGAAACCGACGGTGCGCGCCAGTCTTATATTCCGGCTCTGATCGCAGGCTTCCTGTTGGTCCTGCCATGGATCATCGCCCAGGCGCTGACGAGTTCAACGCGGGCGCTCTACGCCCGCGGCGATCTCGACCTACTCTTGGCCTCTCCGTTGCCGCCGCGCATTATCGTCACCGCAAGGTCGCTCGCCATCAGCGTCGAATCCGTTGGCGCAGTCGCAATCTTCTTGCTGCCGCTTGTCAATATGAACATTCTCGTCAGCGGCCGCCATTGGTTGTCAATCTACCCGACGCTGATCGGTTGCGGCCTTTTCGGCACCGCAATCGGTCTTTGCGTCACGCTCGCCCTGTTCCGGTTCGCCGGAGCCCGCCGGACCCGCTTTATTGCTCAAGTGGTCTCGACCCTGATCGGCGCCTCCTTCGCCATCGGGGTCCAGGTGGCCAACATCCTGCCCGGCGCTTGGCGCGAAGGACTGATCGAACAGATCGAACACGCGGAACCGGGCAGTTGGTTCGACCGTTCCAGCCTGGTCTTTCTGCCGGTGCGGGCGGCGGCCGGCGATTGGTCGGCCGTCGGACTTTGGCTTTGCTTGAGCATCGCCTGCTTTGGCCTCGGCGCCAGCCTGCTGGGCGGTTTTTTCGCGCAAAGTGCCCTCGCCTCGGCCGGCCTCGGCGCGGCCGCTCCGGCGAAACCGCGCAGGGTTTCGGGTCAGGGACGCTTTCGCACGGGTGCCGCTCGTTCGCTGCGGCGCAAGGAATGGCGCCTTCTGGCTCGCGATCCCTGGCTGATTTCCCAGGTCCTCTTGCAGATATTTTATGTCATGCCAATCAGCATCGTACTGTGGCGCGGGCAGGGCCCGCAGGCCTCGATCGGCCTCGCCGTCGCCCCATTTCTGGTCGTCGTTGCGGCACAACTATCGGCGTCCCTCGCTTGGCTCAGCCTGTCCGGCGAAGACGCGCCGGCGTTTCTGCGCGCCGCCCCCCTCACCCGCCACCAGTTGGAACGCGCCAAGCTCGAGGCGATCGCTGTGCCGGTCGCCGGCATTTTGGCCGTCCCCCTGGTCTGGCTGACTTCTGTACGCGCCGCTGGCCGGATTGTTGTCGCTCGCCTTCGGCACGGCCGCCGCCGCTTGCACGGCGCTCATCAATCTGTGGCACCCGATGCCCGGCCGCCGGTCCGATTTGATGCGCCGGCACAGCCAATCCAAGTTCATCGGCCTTCTGGAACATATGATGTCCCTGCTCTGGGCCGTCGCCACCGGGCTCGCGCTATCGGCAAGCCCATGGGCGCTCCTGCCGATCGCGCTTTCGATGCTGCTGCTCTGGTTCAACCGGCAAAAGATTGGTGCCGCGGCCAGTGCCTAGCCGGATTGGGCAGGAGAAATTCCTACCGAGACGCCATTGTGTTGCCCGCCTGCCACCCGAAGCCGCCAAAGGACCGTTTGGACGTCGAATGCTTTCCCCCCGGGGGCACATGCGTTAAGGTTGTCGATGATTCCCGGGAATTATTGCCCCGAAATGCTTTGCTGGTTTCGTAAAATGGTGACTTGTCTGGGCGCAGGCTGCGTGTCCTTGCTGCCGGCTGCCTGTGTTTCGTCGGATCCGGCGGCGACCGACGCGACCCAACAGCAGAAATTTGTTTCGGAAGTGCGGATCGGCGGCTTTGCCCACGATCCCTCCAGTCCTGAGAAAGGCAGCGTCGATCTCAACGGCGAGGTCCTGTTTGCCAAGCCCTTCACGGTCGATCCGGCCTGGAATTTCCTAGTCCCGCGGCCACATGTCGGGGCAACCATCAATTTTGCCGGTAAGACCAGCCAGGCCTATGCCGGGGTGAGCTGGACCTACGACCTCACCGAGAAGATCTTTGCGGAAGCCACGTTTGGCGGGTCAGTAAACAATGGTTATGCCGGTACGATCGTCCCGCCTGGCTTCAACAAAATGGGATGCAACGCCTCATTTCGGGAATCCGCTTCGCTCGGCTATCGCTTAACCCATGACTGGAGCGTCATGGGCACGATCGAGCATATGTCCAATGCCGGCCTGTGCAGCGAAAACCGCGGACTTACCAATGCCGGGCTTCGGCTTGGCTATAGTTTCTAAGGGAATTGGCCAGAAAAACCGGGACGGTGCACCGATTGCCCTGAACCTGTCGGCTTGCCCTTCCGCAGTTCGTGGTACACCATTTGTGTCTGATCGCCGGCCTCGATGCGCCGATTGCCGGCTGATCGAGATTGACGGCCAGGACGTTACGAGCTCCCGGCCGCCGAGCGGCATCTTTCCATTATGTTCCTATCCTACGCTCTGTTTGCGCACCTGAAATATCGTTTCGGTGTCAAGATCCGTCGAAGCGGGCGCCAGGTGCGACAGGCGCGGCTCGAGCGGGTCGCAAAGCTGGTCGGACCGGCGCGCTTTCGAACCGGAAAGCGGCGACGCTTTCCGGGGGGACCGTCAGCGTGTCGGGGTTTGCGCCTGTGTCAAGGGCCACCGATTGAATTCGCGTGCAAACCGCAGTTCCAGGGTTTGTGAAAAAGGCCAGGCAGAGCCTTTAGAGCCGGGTTCAACGGGCGCCAAGGTGCTGGCTCAAAACGGGCCGAGATCTGCGCCTTGTGGTTGAAGCAGGCAGCTGGCGCTTTAGTGGCTTGTCGCCGAAATAAACCGAATTGAGATAGCGGCTCAACACTTCGACGACGCCATCGAACACCGGGTCATTTATGCAATGCCACGCTTTCGGGCTCCCGCCGTCTGGCGGCGTACGATCACCGACTCCGTTGTCGATCAGGCTCTCGCCAAGCAGCCGCTATTCTTGCCTCGAGAAACGCGTGAAAACGGACTTCAAGATGGACGCAGAGCGAGTCCGGTAAAAACCACCACACGCCATTAGCATTGACCTCAAGGACGTGGAGCCGTTCGCCCTCGGGGATGGCGTCGATCACCGCGTAATCGAGCCCCAAGGTCCCGACCATGGCGATGAGCATCGCACGCCATTCGGGTCGGCCCTCGCTCAGATGCGCCGTCGGCCGGCCGGCATTGCTGGTTCGCACGTCGATAATGCCCTCGACACGCTCTAATGCGACGAACGTGACATCCTCACCCATCACATAGCAGCGCAATTCCTGCTGACCGACGATCGGCCTTTGATAGATGACGGGATAGGAGGTGCGGATGGCCTGTTTGGCAATCAGGCGGGCTGGACTGAACTCATTGTCCGATTTCCAACCGCTCTCTGAGACGTTCTTGGCTATCAGGCCGGGATGGGTGGCGAGTGCGCCAATGTCAGGATAGCGCGTGGCAACACAGGTTTCCGGCAGGATAAAGCCGGCCTGCCGCAAAGTGGCGAATTGCTTGAGCTTGTTGTTGGTATGGCGGACCTTATCCGGCCGATTGATGCAGCACGGCGCCTGTTGCATCTTGAGTTCCAACAATTCGGTTACCGGCCGCCATTGCTGCGCAACGAAATAGGGATAGCGTTCATTCGCCTCGAGAGGCGACACAAGTGTTTCCTCGACTTCGAGTCCAATCGGCAGATAAAGCGCGCAGCGCACGCCGTCGAGGTCGATGTCTGCCTCGCCGTCAGGCCGCAGCAGGAAATGTTCGGCAGTCACGAAGACTTCGGTAGGCTGGCTGTTCAATTCAAAAATGCGGATCGACAGATCGCCGCGCCGCTTGGCCAGCCGACGCAGACCGAAGCAATCACCGGCGGGTCCGTCGCCCGTTGGAAAGGAGGCGCGCGAGATGACCGCCAGAAGATCGATCGCTGCGGTCATGGCTAGTGCCAGGCATCGGGCGAAGCCGCCTTTTCGCGCTCGATGAAGTCGCGTAGTGCCTCGTCGACGGCAGGATCAATCGGCGGCGGCTGGTAGTCGCGCAGCTGCCGCTGCCACGTCTTCAGGGCGCGCTCCTTAATATCGAGGCTGCCCTCCTCCGACCATTGCTCATAGGAATTGTTGTCGGAATTCTCGAATTCGTAGTAGGCGGTCTCGTAATTGCGCATCGTATGGGCGCAGCCCAGGAAATGCCGGCCGGGCCCGACCTCCAGGAAACCGTCCATCGCGAAGGCATTGGCGTCGAGTGCCATGCCGTTGGCGAGCGTGTGAAAAGCACCGCACTGGTCGACATCCATGATGAATTTTTCATAAGACATCGTCAGCGCGCCTTCGAGCCAGCCGGCCGCGTGCAGAATGAAATTGGCGCCGCACAGGAAGGCCGGCCACATTGAATTGGCACTTTCATAAGCGGCCTGGGCATCCGGCACTTTCGACGCACATAGATTGCCGCCGCAGCGCAGCGGAACACCCAGGCGCCGGGCGAGCTGGCCGATCGCAAAATAGGCTAGCGCCGGTTCGGGCGTGCCGAAGGTTGGCGCGCCGCTTTTCAGTGACATCGACGACAGAAAATTCCCCAGAATGGCCGGCGAACCTCGCCGCTCGAGCTGACCCAGCGCCACGCAGACCATCGCCTCGGCAAAACATTGGGCGAGCGCACCAGCGGTGGTGACCGGTCCCATCGCGCCACCGAGGATGAAGGGAACGCAAACTGGCGCCTGGTTGGCTCTGGCATAGGTTCGGATGACCCGGCTCGCTTCGCCATCGAGGACGAGTGGCGAATTGACGTTGACGTTGCCGAGTATGACGCAGTTCTCGTCGACGAATGCCGCGCCGAAAAGGAGGCGGCACAGCGCAATCGAATCGGCAGCCCGCGCCGCCGTCGTGACCGAGCCCATGAACGGCTTGTCGGACAGACGCATGTGCGCGTAGACCATTTCAAGATGACGCTTATTCACCGGCAGATCGACCGGTTCGCAAACGGTACCGCCGGAATGGTGGAGGAATGGCGTCAGATAGGCGAGTTTGACGAAATTCTGGAAATCCTCGAGCGTGCCGTAGCGGCGGCCGCGCTCGAGATCAGTGACAAAGGGCGAGCCATAGGCGGGAGAAAAAACACAGTGATTGCCCCCGATTACAACATTGCGGGCGGGGTTGCGGGCGTGTTGCACGAATTGAGAGGGCGTGCTCGCCTTAACGATCGCGCGCACCAGGCCTTTGGGAAATCGCAACCGCCAACCGTCCGCCTGGGCGCCAGCCGATTGGAACAGCTCGATCGCTTCCTCGTCGCCGCGAATCTCGAAACCGACCTCCTCGAGGATCCGGTCGGCCAGCGCCTCGATAGCGGCCAGACCCTGCTCGTCGAGCAATGCATAGGGCGGAATTCGCCGGGTAATATACGGCGGATGTGAATGACCGGCGCCACGCGCCCGATGTTTCGATTGCCGGCCCCCGTGCCGAGTGCGCCGCTCCAGGATTGTTGGGTCACTCACTGAAGCGTCCTCCCGTTCCGCGACCTGGCCGCGCTCTGGCCGGCTGGCCACAATACCTTTATGTTCGGCCAGTCTGGGCCGAAAGAGCGGCCCTGTGAAGTGGTCGAACGCAATCGAATTGGATGGGAGCGGGCCATGAAAGCGCCAATCGATGCGGACCTCTTGCGCTTATTGCGGTCGGTCGACACGCCAACCGTCTGTAACGCGATTGAAGAAGTGCAGGGACGGCGGCGAAATGACGGTTTCACGCGGACCCCGGTGACCTGTGCCGATCCTGCTCTGCCGCCGATCGTCGGTTTCGCCCGAACCGCAAAAATTATGGCGAGCTCGCCACCGGGCTCGCCAGCCGCGGCGCTGCGCAAACTCAGAATTGCCTATTACACCTACGCGTCGACCGGGCCGGGACCGGCCGTATCCGTCATCGAAGATGTCGATCCGACGCCTGGCATTGGCGCCTTCTGGGGCGAAGTCAACAGCGCCATTCATCGTGGTCTTGGCATTGCTGGCTGTCTCACCAATGGATCCTTCCGGGACCTCGGCGCACTTGCCCCGGGATTCCAGATCATCGGCGGCAGCATTATGCCGAGCCATGCTTTCGTCCACCTGACCGAATTTGATTGTCCGGTCAGCGTATTTGGCCTCGTCGTGCACCCCGGCGATCTCATTCACGCCGACCGGCACGGCGGCGTGATCATCGAGGCCGACCTTATCGCCCATATTGCCCGCGGGATCGACCTGACAACGCGCAAGGAGGCGCCGGTCCTGGCCGCCGCCCGTTCGGACAATTTCTCAGTCGCCCGCCTGATCGCCGCCTGGGGCGAAGCCGATGATGTTCATTAGTGCCGCCGCCCGGCGGACCGGCGCTCAGGCCGGAAACGGGTACAAGGCGCGCTCGGCTTCCTTTCGCCAATCGAGGGTCATCCGATAATCCTCGCGGCGCGCCGCGGCAAAGCCCCGGATGGCCAGCGCCTTTCCATAGGTTGCAAACCAGGCCTGTCCGGCGGCCGCCGTAAAAGCGCAGCGCAAGGCTGCGACCGACTCGGCCGGCAGCCCGGCGGCGGCGACGAATGCCGGCATCGGCGCAAGCGCCGTGCTTTCGACGACGCGAAGCCCTGCCGCCAGATCAGGATGATATTGACGCAGCAAGGCGTGCCAATAGGCATCGAGTGGACCGACATCGATCGCGCCCTCGAGAACCGAATCGACGATCTTGCGGGCGGTCACCAGCCCTCCCGTGACGGCGCTGTAGAGTTGGCGGCGCGCCGGTGCGCGGTAGGCCAGGAGGTGGTGGCGCAGCGCATTGAAACCGGAATGCGAATGTTCGACCGTCCAACCGAGCCGCTGGCCGAAAGTATCGGACAGGCTGCGGTAGGGACTTGCCGCACGAACGACGAGGTCGGTCCGATAGACCGGTTTCCCGGAAGCCCATTCGGCCGAAGGAATTGGGGCGGCGAGCGGCTGAACGGGGGCGAGCCGCAGCGCGATCGGATAGCCGCACATTAAAACCGCGCCGAGATCCCGGCGATTCCAGAGACCCTCCATCGGCTGCGGCGCCGGATAGGCGAAATAATCGAGCGGGACCCCGGCAACAGCCGCAATTCTGGCCAGAAGGTCGCGCCAGGCCGCCTCGGCGGCAGGGGCGACCGCGTACATTCTGGCGTTGGCAATCCAAGTCATCTCGATCACTCGCAATCGTTGCAGTCTCGTGGCATCGCGGTGACCGGTCAATGCGCGGCCTCGAGAGCCGGGTTTGCTTGACCTGCCCTGCGATCTGCACCATTTCCCCCTTCGGTCCAAGCACGGCCGACCCCCGCATGCCAAGGCGCTCCGACTGGATGATCCAAGCTTCCGCCAGCCCGACCCGCGCCGTCATCTTTCTCGCCGTCGCAGCCTTCGCCAGCGCTGCGAGTCTGCGCATCTGCGATGCGCTGCTGCCGGTCATCGCCCAGGAATTCTCGGTCACGACGGGCAGGGCTGCCGCTGTCGTGACCGGCTTTTCTCTGGCCTATGGGCTGGTCCAGGCCTTGTTCGGCCCGGTCGGCGACCGCTTCGGAAAATTTCCAGTCATTTTTCTGGCAACTGTCGCGGCAATCGCGACTAGCCTGGTGTGCGGATTTGCCCCGACGCTGCAAGCGTTGACGCTGGCCCGCATTCTGGCCGGCGCGGCGAGCGCCGGGATCATTCCGCTCGCCATGGCATGGATCGGCGATTTCGTTCCCTATGCAGCCCGTCAGCCGATCCTTGCTCGGTTCCTGACCGGACAAATCCTCGGCATCGTCTTCGGCCAGGCGATTGGCGGTTTGATCGGCGATGCCTTGGGCTGGCGCATGGCCTTTTTCGGCCTCGCCGGATTGTTCGCCGTCGCGGCTTTGGCGCTCGGCACTGAACTCCGAGTCAATCCGACGACGCGCCTGCGGCCAACCGGCGGAGCAGGCGGATTGTCGGCGATCCGCCGTCAGCTGGGCACAATCCTCTCGAATGGGTGGGTCCGGATCGTTCTGCTGACCGTCTTTCTCGAGGGCTTCCTGATGTTCGGAAGCTTCGCCTTTGTCGGCAGCCATCTCCACAATCATTTCGGTCTCGGTTTCGGAGCGGTTGGCGCCCTACTCTCGGTCTACGGCGCCGGTGGTCTTTCCTATGCCTTCTTCGCCCAGCGCTTTGTCAGCCGGCTTGGCGAACGTGGCCTATCGGTTGGCGGCGGGCTCGTCATGGGCTTGGCGCTTTTGGTCATTGCCCTGGCGCCGACGCCGGCTGCGGCGGCGGTCGGCATTTTCCTGGCCGGCCTCGGCTTTTACATGCTGCACAATACCTTGCAAACGAATGCGACCCAGATGGCGCCGCAGGCGCGCGGGGTCGCCGTGACCTTTTTCGCCTCCTGTTTTTTTTTGGGCCAGGCGGTCGGTGTTGCCCTCAACGGCGAACTTATCGACCGTTACGGCGGCCAGCCCGGATTTCTGCTGTCGGCGGCGGCCCTCCCCGGGGTCGGCCTGCTCTTCGCATTTTTCCTGACCAGGCGAAGGGAACGAAAGGTCCGAGAGTCCGGTTGACTCCGACGCCAAGGGCTGTTTGTATAGAACAAAAGATGAACATATGGACTCCACCGTGCCACAGACCGAGGCGGCGGACGTTTTGATTTTGCTTCGCCAGCGCATAGCCGCCATCGCGGCGCATGGACAGCCGATCGTGCCCCCTGGCGGGCCGATCCGGGTGCCGCTCGGCCATCCGGACGCCGACCGAGCAACGGGCGGCTTGGCCCGGGCGGCGGTACACGAGGTTTTTGCCGGGCCGGCGGCCGATACGGGAGCTGCGACTGGTTTTGCGCTCGCCCTCGCCAGCCGGTTCCTTGCTCCCGCCCGGCCATGGCTCTGGGCGTGCCAGGATTTCGCGGCCGGCGAATGGGGCGATCTCTACGGGCCGGGTCTGGCCGATTACGGTCTGGATCCCGGCCAACTGATTGTCGCCACGTCGGCCAAGGGGTCGGATGTTCTGCATGTTGCGGAAGAGGCCCTGCGCTGCCCATCGCTTGCCGTCGTTATCATTGAGGCTCCCGGCGCCATGCGGCAGCTCGATCTGACCGCAAGCCGCCGGTTGGCGCTTGCGGCAAGCGAGAACGGACCTGCGGCTATTCTTTTGCGCCTCGGCGCCGACCCGGCCCCAAGCGCGGCAATGACCCGTTGGCTTGTTGGTTCTCTTCCCGGCCGGCCGGAACCGGGGTTCGAGCATGGCGGCATCGTGGCGTACCGGCCCTGTTTCGATGCCGCCCTTATCCGCAATCGCCAGGGACGCACGGGACGTTGGATTATGGAGTGGAACAGCGATGAGCGAACCTTGTGCCCGCCCGCCACGTTTTCTCAGCGTGTTCCTGCCCCGCTTGCCGAGCGAGCGCCTGCGTCGTCAATGGCGGACCCTGCCCTGCGCGATACCGGCTGATGAAGCCCTGGTCACCGTCGTCAAGGACCGCGGCGTCTTGCGCCTGGCGGCCGTCGACGCCAATGGCGAGGCCGTCCATTTGACGCCGGGCATGACCCTTGCCGATGCCCGCGCCATGCATCCGCGCCTTGTCACCATTGAGGCCGATGCCGTGGCCGACAGAGACTTCCTCGAGGACCTGGCCGATCTTTGCCTGCGCTATACGCCTCTCGTCGCCCTCGACGTCCCGCAGGGCCTACTGCTTGATATCACCGGTTGCGCCCATCTGTTCGGCGGTGAAGCGGCCTTGCGAACCGACCTTCTTGACCGCTTGTCCCGCTGGGGCCTCACGCCCCGGGCCGCCACTGCCTCGACGATCGGGGCAGCATGGGCGTTGGCCCGTTTCGGGCACGGCGACATTGCCGAAGGGGCGGAGCACGAGGCCCTCGGTGATCTGCCGCTGGCGGCATTACGCCTGCCGGCGGCAATGACGACGGCGCTTGAGCGCGTCGGCTTGAAGCGGATAGGCGATATTCTCGTCCGACCGCGCGCACCGCTGACGGCGCGCTTTGGGCCCTTGCTTTTGCAGCGTCTGGCGCAGGCTCTGGGCCAGGAAGACGAACCGCTTTCGCCACGGCTTCCGGTCGCGCCCTATATGGCGGAGCGGCGGCTGGCCGAACCGATCGCCCGCGAAGCCGACGTGCTCGGCATTGCCGTCTGCCTGGCGCGGCGGCTAGCGGAAATGCTGGAGCGGCACGGCGAAGGCGCAAGAGGCATCCGATTGAGCCTGTTTCGCACCGACGGCGTCGTCAAATCGATCGAGACCAATCTCGGCCGACCAACCCGCGACCCGCATGTTCTGGGCGATCTCCTGGGCGAGCGCCTCGCTGGACTGGCCGACCAGTTCGATCCGGGTTTCGGCTTCGATTGCCTGACACTGGCAATTACCGAAACGGCGGCGTTCGATGCCGAGACGATCGGATTCAATCATTCCCGGGATGATGAAGGCCTCGCGCGGTTGATCGACAGGCTTGGCGCCCGTCTTGGTCGCACACGCCTCACGCGCCTGGTCCCGCGGGATGTCCATATTCCCGAACATGCGCATGCCGCCGTCTCCGCCCAATCTGCCCCGTCAGATGGCGCTTGGCTCATGCATGCCAGCCAGGCCGGTGAATTGCCGCTGCGCCCGATCCGGCTGTTCGCCCGGCCCGAACCTGTGCAAGCCATGGCCGCCGTGCCGGACGGCCCACCTCTGCGCTTTCGCTGGCGTCGTGTTTTGCACGAAGTCGCGCGCGCGGAAGGACCCGAACGGATTGCCGCGCAATGGTGGCATGATGCCGAGGACGGCTCGTTCACGCGTGATTATTTTCGTGTCGAAGACGCGGCTGGGCGGCGCTTCTGGCTGTTCCGCGACGGATTGTTCGAATTCGAGACACGAGAACCGCGCTGGTTCGTCCATGGTCTGTTTGCATGACCATGGCCTTTGCTGAATTCGCCGCCCTCACAAATTTCTCCTTCCTGCAGGGAGCCTCGCACCCGGAGGAACTCGTGGCGCGGGCCGCCGAATTGGGGCTCGCCGGCCTTGGCATCGCCGACCGCAACACGCTCGCCGGCGTTGTGCGCGCCCATGTCGCCGCCAAGCAAGCCAAGATGAAGCTCGCGGTCGGCGCCCGGCTGGTTTTTGCCGACGGCGCGCCAGACATTATCGTCTATCCGAAGGACAGGCGCGCCTATGGGCGGCTCTGCCGTTTGCTGACGCTTGGCAACCGGCGGGCCCGCAAGGGTCAGTGCTCCCTTGGCCTCGACGATTTCGGCGCCCATGCCGAGGGCCTCCATTGCCTGGTGGTACCACCGGTTCGGCCGCCGGCTGCCTTTGGTCAGACATTGCATCGAATTGTCGAAATCGCCCGCGGCCGAACATGGCTGGCCGCGACCGCCTATTACCGCGGCAACGACCGCCGCCGTCTCATCCGTCTCGCCGGCATGGCGCAGCAGTTCCAAATCCCTCTCATCGCGGTTGGCGATGCCCTTTATCATGCCCCCGAACGGCGTGCCCTGCAGGATGTAATGACCTGCATTCGCGAGAAGCGGACGCTTAAATCGGCCGGACGCCTGTTGGAAGCCAATGCCGAAAGACACTTGAAGGCGCCGCAGGAAATGGCGCGCCTTTTCAAGGATGCGCCAAGCGCCCTCGCCGAAACCCTGCGGCTTTGCGCGCTGCTGACCTTTTCACTCGACGAATTGCGCTACGAATATCCCGACGAGACATTCGACGGATTCGCGACGCCGCAGGCGGCGCTGCGGACCTTGACGTGGGAGGGCGCCGCAAGGCGCTATCCGCAGGGCCTGCCAGCAGCCGTCAAAACTATTCTTGAACACGAGCTCGCGATCATCAAAGAACTTGCCTATGAACCCTATTTCCTGACGGTCTTTGATATCGTCCGCTTTGCTCGGATGCGCGGCATTCTGTGCCAGGGCCGCGGTTCGGCGGCCAATTCCGCCGTATGTTTTTGCCTCGGCATTACCGAGGTGGATCCCGAGCGCGGCAATCTTCTTTTCGAACGTTTCATTTCGCCCGAACGACGCGAACCGCCCGATATAGACGTCGACTTCGAGCACGAACGGCGCGAGGAAGTCATCCAATATATCTACCAAAGATATGGCCGGGCACGCGCCGGTATTGCCGCGACCGTCATTTCCTATCGGGCGCGCAGCGCCATACGCGACGTCAGCAAGGTCTTTGACCTTTCCGAGGATACGGCCGGCGCGCTGTCGGGTACGGTCTGGGGATGGTCTTCGAGCACGCTAACAGCACAGGATGCACGGCGCGCCGGTTTCGACCCGCAGGAGCGACGCCTCTCAAGGGTGCTGGAGCTGACCCAGGCGCTGATCGGCTTTCCTCGCCATCTCTCGCAACATGTCGGCGGCTTCGTGCTGACGAGAGGCCGCCTCGACGAAACGGTGCCGATCGGCAATGCCGCCATGCAAGAGCGGACCTTCATCGAATGGGACAAGGACGACCTCGATGCCCTCGGCATCCTGAAAATCGATATATTGGCGCTCGGCATGCTGAGCTGCATCCGCCGAGCACTCGATTTCATCGCCTGCCATTATGGCAGACGCTTGACCATCGCCTCGATCCCGGCCGAGGATCCCGCTGTCTATCGGATGATTCAGCGGGCTGATACAATCGGTGTCTTCCAGATCGAAAGCCGGGCACAAATGAGCATGCTGCCTCGTCTGAAGCCGGCCAGTTTCTACGATCTTGTCATCGAGGTTGCGATCGTCCGGCCCGGCCCCATTCAAGGCGACATGGTCCATCCCTATTTGCGCCGCCGGCAAGGACAGGAGGCAACCACCTATCCCGCACCATCCACCGCTTGCGGTCCTGCCAATGAACTCGAGCAGGTGCTTGGCAAGACGCTCGGCGTCCCGCTCTTTCAGGAACAGGCCATGCGGATTGCCATTGTGGCCGCCGGCTTCACGCCGAGCGAGGCCGACAGGCTACGCCGGGCCATGGCAACCTTTCGCCGGGTCGGAACCATCGGCACTTTCCAGCGCAAAATGATCGACGGCATGATCGCCCGCGGCTATCACCGCGAATTTGCCGAACGCTGCTTCAAACAGATCGAAGGTTTCGGCGAATATGGCTTTCCGGAAAGCCATGCGGCAAGCTTCGCCCTGCTCGTCTATGCTTCGGCTTGGCTCAAATGCCGCTACCCCGATGCCTTTGCAGCCGCCCTGCTCAATGCGCAGCCCATGGGCTTTTATGCCCCTTCGCAAATTGTCCGTGATGCCAGCGAGCACGGCGTCGAGATAAGGCCCGTCGATGTTAATTTTTCGGCATGGGACAATCATCTCGAAGCGGGTGCCAGGGCCGCCACACGGATGCACCACCGCCACGCCGACATGCAGGATGATATTGAATCGGGTTGCGCGATCCGTCTCGGTTTTCGTCAAATCAGCGGCCTGCGGGAGATTGACGCCATCCGCCTGGTCGAAAGGCGCGCTGAAGGTTTCGATTCCATTCGCGATCTTTGGCTGCGTACCGGCCTTACACCGGATGTTCTTGAGGCGCTGGCTGATGCCGATGCATTCCAATCGATCGGCTTGACCCGGCGCGACGCCCTATGGCTCACGCGTGGCCTGCGCCGGGCCGGGGACAAGGAGGATCTGCCGCTGTTTGCCAGAACCGGCAGCCCACCGCTCGAACCTGATGCAGCCCTTCCGCCGATGCCGCTCGGCGAGCAGGTTGTCGAGGATTACCGGCATTTACGCTTGTCGTTGCGCGCCCATCCCGTTTTCTTCCTGCGCAACCATCTGCGGGCGCGTGGTGTCAGACCCAATGCCGATCTCGCCTCGCTTGCATCGGGCAAGCGCCTAAGTGTCGCCGGCCTGGTCATCGTCCGGCAGAGGCCAGGCAGCGCAAAGGGCGTCATTTTCATGACCCTGGAGGATGAAACGGCGGTGGCCAATGTCGTCGTTTGGCCAAAGGTCTTCGAACTTTTCCGGGCCGTCGTCCTCGGTGCCCGCCTGATTGTCGTTCACGGCCGTATTCAGAACGACGCGAATGTCGTTCATCTTGTCGCCGAGAGAATCGAAGACCAAAGCTCGGCACTGTCGCTGCTCGCGCGCAGCGCCACGACGATCGACAGCCTGCTCAATGCGGACGAAATCAAGCAGCCGGTCTTTGACCCCAAAACCGCCGAGGATCATGCCGAACTCGACGTTCCCGCCCGGGCAAGCCGGCACGTGCCAGCCCGACGCAAACCGGCCAGCGCCATGCCGAAAGGCCGCAATTTTCATTAGGGCCGCGACAACGGCGTTGGCTGCGCCAGGAACTGCAGAAAGCTCGTCTCACCAATCGCTCACCAGCGCCTAGCCCAGTCGATAATGGCGGGTTGCCTCGGGGTCGTCGGTCGAATATTCAACGGCCTCCAATGCTTTCCACGCGTCGTCCGAAATGGGAAAACGTGCCCAATCGAGCGTCTGCCGGACGCGCTCGGGCTTGCTCACACCACAAATCGTCGCCGTGACCCGCTGGTCGCGCATGGAAAACTGCAAGGCTGCGGCCCCGGGCGGCACACCATACCGGGCACAAATCGTCTCGATGCGGCGGATCGGATCCAGCATGGCGGCGGACGCCTCCTGATAGACATAACGCGGATATTCGCTCGACCCCTTGGCCAAAACGCCGCCGGCATAGGGGGCGGCATTGATCACCGCAATGTTTCTGGTGCGGGCGAAATCGAGCATAGAATCAGCGTTGCGATTGGCGAGCGTAAAGCGATTGTGCGTGATTAAAGCGTCGAAGTCCCAGTCGCGCAACAACGGCATCATCAAAGCGACCGGGCCAGCCGCCAGCCCCACCGCCTTGACTAACCCTTCCTCCTTGAGACGGAACAGTTCACCGAGCGCCCCGCTGTTAGCAGTCGCTTCGGCGAGCGAGCGGGAATGTTCGGGATCGTGAAGATGAAGCAGATCGATCCTTTCAAGCCCCAATGCCTTCAAACTCTGTTCCAGCGAGCGGCGGGCCTGTCCAGCGTCAAAAACATTGGTCTGCGGATCGCGGTCGAGCTTGGTCGAAACGACGAAACCCGGTGGCAGACCGTGCTCGCGGATGGCGGCGCCAATGCGCTCCTCGCTGCGGCCGAAACCATAGATGCGGGAGGTGTCGATAAAATTTACCGGTCCCTCGAAAATCGCCTGCATCGTGGTCTTGGCGCGCGCCGCATCGACCCCGTAGCCGTAGGTCTCAGGCATGTCGCCGAGCCCCGAGGTTCCGAAGCAGATCGGCGTTATCATAAGGTCGGTCTTGCCCAGCCGGATCGTCTTCATGACAGCCTCCGCCATCGCCTCACCTCGACTTTTCTCTCTATACCGCTGCATCACTAGGCCTTTGCAGAAATGCCGGCAAGCGCGCTCGCGGTCCAGGCCAAGCACAAAGCCCGACGGTTCAAGGCTCTGCGGCTCCATCCTTGCCTTTTGGCATCACCCTTCGTCCGCAGCCGCTCTGCGCGTCAAGGGCGCTTCGGGCGGCCGCCACTTCCCGGTTTCGGCTGGGCCTTTGCGCTTTCTGGACGATCCTGCAGCGGCGCCATTCCGTTGAGTGACCATTAGGACCTTGCAATCGCCCCGCCCTGCAGGCAGATTCCATGCAAAGCAGGCTGCGGCGTCCGGAGCAGACAAAACATGGTTTCCACCCCGACGGGCCCAATTCGGTCGCTCTCTTGGAAATTCAAGCTGCTCGCCGCGGCCCTTGTTTTGGCGGCGCTCTTACTTGGGCTGACGGCATTGCTCAACACCTATAATTACTCCGTCGGCACGCGCACCGGCCTTCTTGATAAGCTTTCCGCGAAGGGCTTTGCGTGCTGGACGACCGAGGGTCAACTTGCCCTTGCCGCCTTCTCCAGGTCCGGAACCCTAGGTTCGAACAACGAAAACCTGGATAATACGTTTTATTTCTCGGTGCCCAGCGCCGACGTACGCAAACAGATAGAAGCCATCCCGCCAGGGAGCCCGGTAACGCTCGAATACCACCAAAAGCTTTTCACGCTCGACTGGCCGATACCGTTTTTCTGTGTGCGCAGGACGCAATATGAAATTGTTGGCGTGCGGCCTGCACCGGCCTATCCCACGCCTACGCCATATCCCGCCAAGCCCTGACGCTGCCCATACCGCAACGCAGTTGGCGGCCCATTGCAGACCGCCATTCTCATGGCTCAACCTAGACCCGAACGTGGAGCTTGGCCGAATGGCATTGAGGGCATCGAATGCGGCGATTTCGCGCATCGACAAGGCCCCCGCCTGCTCGGTTGTTGGGCTGCGCGGCGACCATCATCGACCGCACACTCGATTCCATCCGACCACTTTCGCGTTGACTGGTTCGGCAGAGCGGCAGGGCCAATGCTAAGAACCGCACCAATTTTGCGGCGGGCCAGCGCCCGTACAGGTGCCGGGCTCGCTGAGTTTGGACGATTTAGGTCACACATGGTGAAAAAATGGCGGCTGCTGCCGGCGATGCGATAGGGCGCAATCTCGCAATCGTCGCATCAGCCACGGCTCGAGATTCAGGTCCTTAACTGTCGATATCATCGCACCAGTTGTTGAGAAATGTTCGCTCAGCGAATTTTGGGCGAGATTTTCAATCGATCGGTAACGTTGAACGACGGGTTCGCCGCTCGCTGTCAAAAGCGGCGGCCGCCCCAACGGGCGAGCTGGTTGACGTCGAAGCTTTGGGCAGCTTCGGACCGGTCGCCCGTTGAGGATTTCTGTCCACAGAACGATTTTCCCGATGCCATGAGTGACGCGAGCCTTGGCGAGCGCGTAGCTCCTTCCGTGACAGCGCGTTCGGCCGTTCTTCGCCGGTGGCAAGAAAGATCTAAAACGGCGCGCGCTGGGTAATCCGGGAATAGAGCTGCCCGCTGGACCCGATCTTCTCGAAAGCGGCAGCTATCTCCTTGGAGGCATCGATGAAATTGCTAGCAATTGCAACGCCGGTCAGTGCGGTTATCGGATCATTTGCCAAAGGGCAGACTGCAAGGCAGGAGAGAGCAAGCCAAGATTAAGAGCGCGCCAGCGAAATATCCTCATCTCCTGATCAGTCGATGGCGAGAATGACGTTACGGGCGTCGAATACCGCAACGACCTGGTCGCCTTTCATCAGTCTAAGGGCCCTCGCCGATTTGGTTGGCATGGCGGCCACCAATGATGCTCCACGTCCCAGATCAAGGTAGACCTCCGTATTGTTCTTGCCGCCCTCGCTGCGCAGAATCGTTGCGCCGAGCCGGTTTTTGGTTAAGGCAAGCGGAGGCCGCTTCCGCGGTTCAATCGAAATGAAGGAGGCCTTGATCAGGGCCAGCACCTCGCGGCCCGGAATGAGACCGAGCTGCAATACGCTCGCCTGGGTGATCATCGCATGGATTGTCGTTTGCTCGGAAAGGCCCAAGGCAATTTCGGCGCCGATGGCGTCGGACTTTATTGCCTTGATGACGCCGCGCAGGGCATTGCGGGCACTGGTGCGCATAACAAAGCCGGCAGTCGGATTGGCCAGCGAAAGGCCGCTTTTCTTCAACGTCGGATTGAGACCTTGCAGCAATCGCGTGAGTTCAGTCTCGAGATGGCCAAGTGTCTCAATGACCCGAATGCCAGACAAGGTTAGACGAGCGCCGCCACCCTTTCGACCTCCAGTACTTGTTTCGACAAGCGTTTGACCGAATAGTGTGTTCATGCCGTCGATAGCATCCCAGGCGGCCCGGTATGACAGGCCGACCGCTCGAGCGGCGGCGGAAATGCTGCCCTCTCTTGCCACGGCCGCCAGCAAACGGATCCGTTCTCGGCCGGCGGTCGTACCTTGGCCTGAAAATGACACCGAGGCGTGTAGTGGCATGGATTCCTGACCCCTGCTTATACAGCCGGATTAGACACTGATATTATAAGGGAGGAAACCCCGGCCGAGAATTCCCTCGCCATTTGTTCTGGTGGGAAGCCCGACCTGAAGATCAACGCGCGCAACATCGTAGCGGGAATTGTCGACGAGGTGCATAAGGGCCAGAGCACGGCATGCAGGATCGATATAGGCGGAACCGACATTACCGCTTGATCCGCTCAAGGGGCCGTTGCTGAAATGATGCGCAAAATTGCGAGACAGCCTATGCCGTGATTAAGCCATCAGACATTATGATTGCAATGGACCAAGCGATCAGTTCAAGTGGCCGGTCAGTCGAGAGTTGGAATGGCTGTCTTCGACCACGCTCCCTGCCATGACGAATGGAGCGGAATGGGCCTTCAGCCTAGCCCCGCAGCCGGTGGCGGCAGCAAGTATCGTTGCGCCGGAACGCCAGCCGATATCGCCAAGCGCCTTTGCTGTTTTGTGACACTCCTGGCGCCAAGTCACGGCGGCACCTTTCGGATTCACTCTGTCTGATGAAGGGCTGGTTCGAAATTGTGCAAGACGGCCGCAGGCTGGAGGCCAGCGAGCAGGCCTCCTGCCTTTAAGCCGGCACAATAATTTTGCCGATCGGCCAAAGCGCCAAGCCGGCAAGCTTGACGTGCGCCCAGGCGAAGGGAATACCCACGATCGTTACGGCGAGCAGGATTGCCGTGAGGAAATGTCCGAGCGCCAACCACCAGCCGGCCAGCACCAGCCAGAGTAGATTGCCAACCATCCCGAGCGGGCCGGTGCCTAGGTCTTCTCGCCCAAGATAATCTGCCCGTGAGACCGCCTTGTAGCCGAAAGGCAGCAGCGTGTAGGCTGCGATATTGAACGCTGCTCTGGTCCATGGCAGGCCGACGATGGTGATAGCCATGATCAGGCCAGCTGCCAGCCAGCCGGCCGCCATCCAAAGGCCGCCGAATAGAATCCACATCAGGTTCAAAACAAGAGAAATTATCGGCATTGGACTGTTCCTCGAGCCGATTGGCCGGGGCACGGATATGCGCACGCTAGAGTTCAGCGGGAAAGCCCGGCGCACGCAGATCGGTGCCCAGAGCGTCCTCAAGCAGCTTCACCACCTGCGGTGGACCAGGCATGGCCGCCGTAGCTTCGCGGGCGCGAATAAAAGTCTGCGTCGTCAGCGCCGCCAGGTCGAGCGGCACACCGAATTCGCGCCCGAACTTCATCGCGAAGCCCAGATCCTTGCAGGCCAGATCCATGGTGAAGTCGATGTCGTAGCTGCCGTTCAGGATGAGCTGGCTTTCGGTCTCGTGCACGAAGCTGTTGCCGGAACTGGCCTTGATGGCGTGGAAGGCCTGGGCGAGATCGAGCCCGCCGCGCTTGGCCAGCATCAGCGCCTCGCCGGCGGCCACCAGATGGATGAAGGCCAGCATGTTGGTGATGACCTTGATCACCGCGGCGCTGCCCAGCGGGCCCATGTGAAAGATCTGCCGCCCATGGCCTCGAAGGCCGGCCGGTGTCGCGCGAAGAGCGCCGCGTCGCCGCCGACCAGCACGGTGATCTCGCCGGCGGCCGCGAGATGCACGCCGCCGGTGACCGGGGCTTCCAGCGTCACGATGCCCCTGCTCCGCCGCAAGGGCCGCGAGGCGATCGATCTCCTCCTGGTCGTTGGTGCTCATCTCGATCCAGGTCCCGCCCGGTCGAGACCGGCGAGCACGCCTGCTTGCCGGTCAGGACCGCTTCGGAGACGGCCGGCGACGGCAGGCAGGTGATGACGGCATCGACGCCGGCAGCGACGGCGCGCCGGGCTTGCCGCCGGCCGGGCGCCCCTGCCGACCAGAGCGGTCGACGGCCGCCTGCGGTCGAGATCATGGACGGTGACCGTCGAAGCCGGCGCGCATCAGGCTGGCGGCAAGATGCCCGCCGAGATGGCCGAGCCCGATGAAGCCGTAGCGCATTTTGCCCTCGCTCAGTCCTCGGCCGTCAATCGCCGTGACCGATTGGCCGATAGGCCGGCATCCAGATGCAGATCGTGCCCGTGATAGGGATGGGCCAGCGCAACCGCCTCGTCGAGTTCGACGCCGAGGCCCGGCTCGTTCGGCGGGATGACGTAGCCCCCGTACCATCGATCGGCTTCTTCAGGATCTTCGGCATGGAAGCCGCCCCAGGTCTCGATGCTTTCCAGGATCAGGAAATTCGGGCTGCAGGCGGCGATCTGGATATTGGCGGCCCCGACGATCGGCCCGCAATAGAGATGCGGGGCGATCTGGGCGTAATGCGCCTCGGCCATGCCGGCGATCTTCTTGGCCTCCAGCAGGCCGCCGACGCGGCCCGAGCTCCATCTGCAGGATCGAAGCAGCGCGCAGCTCGAGCACGCGGGCGAATTCGTATTT
This sequence comes from uncultured Alphaproteobacteria bacterium, assembly GCA_963773155.1. Lineage (GTDB taxonomy): Bacteria > Pseudomonadota > Alphaproteobacteria > Rhizobiales > Beijerinckiaceae > CAVZAB01. The sequence continues at coordinate 54,323 of CAVZAB010000017.1, forward strand.
GGTCGTCAGCCGCTCGCCGGTCGCGATCGGGATCGAGGTCTGCCGCGCGACCTGCGCCATCTCCTCCGGCATTTCCGGCGGCACCGGCTCCTCGAACCAGAGCGGATCATAGGGCTCGAGCCGCCGCGCCAGGCGCATCGCGCCGGAGGTGGTGAACTGGCCGTGGGTTCCGAACAGCAGGTCGCGCGTTGTGCCCACCGCCTCGCGCAGATCTGCTGGCAGAAGGCTCGGAGAGCTCGAGGCGATCGAGGCGTCGGCTGGCGCGGATCGAAGGTCGAATAGGGCCCGGCAGGATCGAATTTCACCGCGGTAAAGCCCTGGCCACATATTCGGCGGCGCGCTCGGCGGCGACGTCGGGATCGCGATAGACGGCCGGTCGGAATAGGCGTGGCCATCCCGTCGCGGCGGGATAGAGGTAGGTGTAGGCGCGCAGCCGCTCATGCACCTTGCCGCCGAGCAGCTCGTAGACCGGCTTGTCCACCGCCTTGCCGACGATGTCCCAGCAGGCCATTTCGATGCCCGACAGGACGCCGACCAGCGAAATGTCGGGCCGCTGCGAGTAGCCGCGGCCATAGACGTTGCGCCACATCGTCTCGATCCGGAATGGATCGCCGCCCAGGACGTGATGCTCGAACACATCCTCGATCATCGCCACCAGGCGTGCGGGCCGAAAGCTCGCGGTATAGACTTCGCCGACGCCCTCGATGCCGTCGTCGGTCACCAGCTTCAGGAAGATGAAATAGCGGCCGCCGAAGTAGGGCGGCGGATTGCCGACGACGAAGGTCTTCAAGGCAGCGATTTTCATCTCATTCCCCGGATCGGCCGTTCAGAAGACGATGACGTTGCGCAGCGCCGTGCCGCGGCGAACCTCGTCGATCGCCTCGTTGATGCGGGCCAAAGCGAACCGTCCGGAGATCAGCTCGTCGAGTTTGATCCGCTTCTGCTTGTACAGTTCGACGATCTTCGGCACGTCGATCTGGATCCGGGCCGAGCCCATTTTCGATCCGATGATCCGCTGGCCGTCGGCGGCGAGCCAGCTCGGATCGAAACTGGTCGTCACTCCGGACGCCGGCATGCCGACGATGATCGTGCTGCCATTGCGCCGCATCAGGCCGATCGCCTGCTCGATCGCCGATTTGACGCCGACTGTCACGAAGACGAAATCGGCGCGGCGGCCGCCGGTCAATGCCTTGACCCGCGCTGCCAGATCTTCCTTGCTCGAATCGATCGCATGGGTGGCGCCGAATTGTCGGGCAGCCGCAAGTTTGGCCTGGGACAGATCGACCGCGATGATCGGCGAAGCGCCGGCGAGCGCCGCGCCCTGGACGCTGTTCAGGCCGACGCCGCCGGTGCCGATGACGACGACGCTGCTGCCGGCTTTGACCGCCGCGGTATTGATGACGGCGCCCATGCCGGTGATCACGCCGCAGGCGATCAGCGAGGCAGAAGCGAGCGGCACGTCCTTGGCGATCGCCACCGCTTGCGAGGCCTCGACGACGACGTGACGCGCAAAGGCGCCGGTGCGTAGGCCGTGCGCGATCACTTCGCCGCGGGCCGAGCAGATCGGACCGGTCTCGTCGAGCGGAAAGACGGTGTCGCAAAAGACCGGCGCCCCCTCGACGCAAGATAGGCAACGGCCGCAAGAGCGGATCAGCGTGACGACGACGTGATCACCAGGCGCCACATTGCCGACGCCAGGACCGACCTTCTCGACGATGCCGGAAGCCTCATGGCCATAGACGGCGGGAAGCGGGCCGCCCCAAGCGCCGTCCATAAAGTAGATATCGCTGTGGCAGATCGCGCAGGCGGCGAGCTGGACCCGGATTTCGTCCGCGCCTGGCTCGGCAAGCTCGATCTCTTCGATCGTGAGCGGCTTGCCGAATTCCCGGCAGACGGCGGCTTGTGTTTTCATCCAACGATCCTTTCCGTCGTTTCGTGGCCAGCCCCGACGCTGCCAGGCGACCGGCCGCGGACATTAGCCGTATCCGACACGCGAATCGCCAATCCTAGCCTTTATCACTGCCGTTGGTCATGGCCCTGGCCAACCGCCGCAAATAGCTGGCCCAGGCGGCCAGTCCAGCGTCGAGGCTGGACAGCCGAAAGAATTCGTTGGGAGCATGGTAATCCTCGTCCGATGTTGCAAAGGAGAAGAATACGGTGTCGATTCCCAAATTGTCCTTCAACAGCCCGCCAAAAGGCACGGTCGCCCCCATCCGGACGTGGCGCGGGCGGATTCCAGTGACCTCCTCCAAGACTGCTTCGGCGAGTACGAGGCCGGGGTGGTTGGCGGCAATCCCATAGGGCCTGGCGCCGCCCTCCTCAAGGGCAAGCACGAGACGAACGCCGGGCGGCGTCTTGGCGCGCAGGAAATCGGCGATCCGCTGGGCGATGACGCGCGGGCGCCTGGTCGGGGACGAGACGGCAGCTGATCTTGGCCATGGCGCGCGAGGGGATCACCGTCTTTTTGCCAGGCCCGGCATAGCCCCCGCCAATACCGTTGAATTCCAGAGTGGGGCGAATCCAATTGCGCTGCAGCAGACCATAGCCGGCCTCACCGAAACCGGTCGCCGCGCCAATGCCGCGCAGATAGCCGACCTCGTCAAATGGAATGGCGGCGATTGCTTCGAGTTCGGCATGCGGGAGCGCGGCAACCTCGTCATAAAAGCCGGGGACCGCAACCTTTCCCTCCTCGTCATGGAGAGCGGCGAGCAGCCGCACCAGGGCCTGGATCGGATTGGCCACGGCGCCGCCGTGGCGACCGGAATGCAGATCCTTCGACGCACCGTAGACTTCAAGATCCAGCGCGCATATGCCGCGGCTGCCGGTGATCAGGCTCGGCAGATCGGCGCGCCATTGCGCCCCATCTGCCGACAGGGCGAAATCGGCCGCCAATAGGCCCTTGTTGGCGGCGATGAAGCCGCCGAGATGCGCACTCGAAACCTCTTCCTCGCCCTCGAACAGAAAGACGACATTGACCGGCAACTGCCGCTGCGTCGCCAGATAGGCCTCGACGACCTTGATCGGGATCATCATCGGGCCCTTGTCATCGGAGGCGCCGCGGCCATAGAGCCTGGCTTCGCGGATGACCGGCGAAAATGGTGGCGTGTGCCAGGCCTGCAGCGGATCGGGCGGCTGGACGTCGAAATGTCCGTAGATCAGCACCGTCGGCTGGCCCGGGGCGTGGCGCCAGGACGCTGTCACAATCGGATGGCCAGGCGTCGGGTGAATCGTCGCGTCGGCGAGGCCTGCCCCGCGCAATTGTGCCGCGACGAAGTCAGCCGCGCGGCGCACGTCGGCAGCATGGGCAGGATCCGTGGAAACGCTGGGAATTTCGACGAAGCGCATGATGTCGTCCAAGACGCGGTCGCGGTTGGCACGCAGATAGGTTTCGACCGCCGTCATCTGTGTTGCCTCCATCACCCTATTTGCCGCCATCGACGCTGAGCACCTGGCCGGTGATCCACGCGGCCTGCGCACTGGCAAGGAACAGGACCGCCGCAGCAATGTCCTCGATCTCGCCAAGCCGGCGCATGGCAATGCGCTCGAGGAGCGCGCGCTGGCCATCCGGACCGTACTTCTGCCATTGCTTCTCGGTGGTCGGGTTCGAACGAATGAAGCCCGGTGCTACGCTGTTGACGGTAATGCCGAACGGGCCAAGCTCATGGGCAAGCTGTCGGGTCAAGCCGATTTCGCCAGCCTTTGCGGCGGCATAGGCCTGGATACCGGTTAGGCTTATGCCAAGCCCGGCGCCCGAGGAAATCGTGATGATACGGCCGCTGCCTTTGGCCTTCATCGCCGGCGCGCAGGCCTGGGCGACCAAAAATGCTGCGGTCAAGTTAATCGCGACAAGTGCCTGCCAGTCCTCGATCGGCACCTCTTCGAGCGCTCTCCCGACCTGGCCGCCAACCCCACCGGCGGCGTGAACCAGTATGTCGAAAGGCCCATGCGCGGCCAGCAAATCTTCGACATCGCCTTTGCCGGTGAGGTCGGCCCTGACGAAGCGGATCGCCCGGTCGCTTGCGTCCTCGCCGCCATCACGCGGGTCGCGAATATCGGCCCCGACCACCGCCGCGCCGGCGCGCACCAGGGCGCGCGCAATGCCTCTGCCGATGCCGTGGCCGGCGCCGGTGACTAGCGCTCGCTGTCCGCCAAACCTGATTTCCATGGAAGGGCCTCATGCATTGGCGCGAAGTTCCAGCTCGGCCAAATTGTCCCAGGCAAGCGGCCGCTTGCCGTCCTCGATCTCGTGGATCATGGCGATCAAATGGTCGATCGCCGGCGCCTGCAACTTGTTTTGGCGGGCAAAGCGGACGATCGGACCGAGCTGCGCCTCGACCTCGGTCGGCCGCTTGCGAATCGCAAGATCGCGCCAAATGCCCGAATGGGTTTTGGCGGATTTGGCATTATGGGCGACCATGGCGGCAAAACTCTCATCGGCGGCAGCGTCTGTCGCACCCGCCTCGAAGGCCTCGGGCCGATAGCCGTTGAAGCCGATCGGCGTGACCGCGAGGGCGCGAGCAACCGCCACCGCTTCGCCGGCAATCCGCCGATAGAGGCGGCGCGGTGCCTCGGCAGCAAGCGCCTCGCAGATCGACGCATTGGTGAGCGCGGTTGCGAAAAGCAGCGCGCCATAGCCGAGCTTGCCCCAGAGATAGCCCATGATGTTGTCGCTGGCAACAGCGGCAGGTTCGAAGGTCTGCACCAGCCGGTGCAATGCGTCGAGCCGCGGCGTCATTTGACCGTCGAGTTCGCCGACGACCAAAGCGCCGCGGCCACCATAATGAATGATGCCGGGCGACAGATAATCGGCGCCGAAATTGACAAAGGCGCCGATGGTCGCTTGCCCGGCCGACAATGTCGGCGATGCACCAGTTCATTGAGGCCGTTCTGAAAGGAGGCGACATAGCCATCCGCGGCCAGATGCGGCTCGAGCTGCCGGGCGGCAACTTCCGTATGATGGGCCTTGACGCAGAGAAAGATGCGTTCGAATTGGCCGGTCAATTCGGCCGGCAGGCAGGCCTGTGCCGGCACCTGAAAGGTCTCGATCGGTCCCTCGATCGCGCAAGCCCTCCGCGGTGCATCGCCTCGACATGCGCCGCCTCCGTGTCGACAAAGACAACGGCATGCCCGGCCCGCACGCAGATAGGCGCCGAGCGTGCCGCCGATCGCGCCGGCGCCCCAGACGACGATCGATCCGCTCATGCCCAGGGGCCTTCGAGCAGCGCGCGGGTCTCGGCGACGGCAATCGCCCAGATCGCCAGCATGTCGTCGTCGGGACGCTGGTAGAGGCCGCCGAAATTGCCGTCGCCGAGATAGTCGCGAACCGCCGCTGGATCGCGCAGACGCATACGTTCGAGATCGATCATCGGCTTCTGTCCGTCCGGCAGGCGAAGATTGGACAGGCGCGTCCAGGGAAAGTTCTCCATCCAGGACGCGTGCGAGGCGACCGGATCGATCGCCTGAACCTTGGCTTGAGTCTTCGGCGCGTTCCACCAATTGTGAAAGCGCACGGCAGCGCCGGGATGATCGCCCATCCATTCGATCGCCACTGTCTGAGCCGGTGCATTGCCACCGTGACCGTTGCACAGCAGAATCCGTCGAAAGCCGAAACGGTGCAGGGAATCGAGAATGTCGCGGATGATCGCCGCATAGGTCGCAAGGCGTAACGTGACGGTCCCCGGATAGGCCATGAAATAGGGGGTAATGCCGTAGGCGAGCACCGGAAAGACCGGCACGCCAAGCGGTTCGGCGGCCTCGACAGCGACGTTTTCCGATAAAATGCTGTCGACGCTCAGACTGAAATGGGCATGCTGCTCGGTCGAGCCGAGCGGCACGACGGCGCGATCATCATGACGAAGATAATCTTCGACCTGTCCCCAATTCATCTCGCTGATTTTCAACTGGCGCCTCCCTCATCGGCATGCCCGATCGAATGCGCTCGACCATTGGCAAGAGAAACCGCTGGATCGCATGCGGATCGGGCATATGTCGATATTCAATCGCCGTCGCTGCAGCGGCCATGCTACCGATAACGGCCTCGGCACCAGCCGAACAGACGACAACATCGGCGCGCCGCAGCGACAGAGCCAGATCCGGCGCATCCATGACCAGTGCTTCGACGGCCGCGACATGCGGAATGAACCGCAGGACCCCGGGCTTCATCAGCGCCAGGAATTCCGGGAATCGCGAAACCACGCAGACATTCGCCAACGGGTCGATCGCTGCAAGCAGCGCCCGGGTCGCCTCGGCCGGAATGAAACTGAGGCTGACGACCGGCGCCCGGCCGTCGCTGAGGGTCTCGACGTCCCGGACCCGATTGGCGAGCGTCACATAGAGATCGGGAGCGACGGCCGGCGCCGCCGGCAATTCGCTCAAAGTTGTCGCGGCAATCGTATCGCCTGCCCGCAGCCGAGGGGCGATCGCCTCGGCATAGGCCAGGGTCGCTGCCGGAAAGACGCCAACCATCATCAGGTGAACCGGCCGTTCGCGAGCGCGAACACGGCCAAGGCGCGCCGCCACCAATGCTGCGATTTCGCCGCGCGACAGACCCGCCGCATCGGCTTCGACCAAGAGGTCGCCGATGCGGGCGTGCAGGCGGGTCAAAGCCGCTCGAGACGGCGGCGTACGGGCAGAACCGGCGACAAAGGTGGCGCTACCGGGCCGGGTGGTAATCAGACCGGCGGCACGCAAATCGCGATAGACGGCGGCAACCGTCATCGGCGCAAGCCCCGAGACTTGCGCCATGTCGCGCACCGAAGGCAACCTTGTCCCGAAGGCCAATTCGCCGCAAGCCATCCGATATTCGATCAGCCCGCGCAACTGCACCCCGAGCGGTACCGGCAAGCGGCGGTCGAGGGCCGCGGCAATATCGCCTGAAATCCTTGCGTCCCGCATCTGTTATAGGCGCCTAGAACGCTGTATGGCCGCATCGGCGGTTCGTACTATGATCGGCGTGCAAATCGATTGACTTCGACCACGTCCGCCTCCTAGCATTCTAAAGCATAAGCACACCTCCAACCGTAAAAAAAGGGTAGCGTCGATGAAACGAGAGATTTCTTGCGCTGTGGCGGGCGGCCTTTTGGCCAGTCTTCTTCTCGCCTCGGCCTCAGGCCTTGCGGCCACCCGGGGCGGCAAGATGATCTATGCCCGCTATGCCGATTCGCTGTTCCTCGATCCGGTGCTCAACGACGCCAATGTCGACATCTGGATCCTGACCAATCTCTACGACACGCTGCTGCTGCCGACCGCCGACGGCCAGGGCGTGTCGGCCGGCCTCGCCACCAAATGGGAGGTCTCGGCCGACGGCAAGAACAGTGACCCTCACGCTGCGCCAGGGCATCAAATTCTCCGACGGCTCGCCGATCACCGCCGAGGACGTGAAATGGTCGCTCGACCGGGCGCGCGATCCGAAGAACGGCATCTGGAACTTCTTCGCTGGCCGTCGATCGACACGATCGAAGAGCCCCGCCGGACACGATCGTCCTGAATCTGAAGCATCCCGATCCGACCCTGCTCGCCGCGCCTCGCCACCTTCAACACGGCGATCACTGCCGCAGAAGCTGTTCGAGGCATCGCCGGGCGCCACCGACGAGGAGAAGGCCAAGGCCTTCGCCGAGCATCCGATCGGCACCGGTCCCTTCATGCTTCGACAGCTGGCAGCGCGGCGACCTCGATGATGCTCAAGCGCAACCCCTACTACTGGCAGATGGGCGAGGACGGCAAAGCCGCTGCCCTATCTCGACGAGCTCGAATTTCCAGATCATCCCCGACGACGCCACCCGCATCCTGAAGCTGAAGGCCGGCGAGATCGACGGCGCCGAGTTCATTCCCTATGCCCGGGTTGCCGAGCTGAAGGCCGATCCGAACCTGCACATGGAGCTGTTCCCCTCGACCAGGGTGCGCTATCTGACCATGAATGTCCGGCCGCAAGCTCAAGGACGGCACGGCCAATCCGCTCTCCAACGCGAAGGTGCGCCAGGCGCTCAACTACGCCGTCAACAAGGACGCGATCATCAAGATCGTCACCCTCGACGTCGGCACGCCGATGATCTCCTTCATGTCGTCGGCGACGCCGCTGCATCGCCGGCGACCAGGCCGCTCTATCCCTATGATCCGGCCAAGGCCAAGGCGCTGCTGACGGAGGCCGGCTTCGCGAACGGCTTCGAACGATCACTGCTGTCGCTGTCCGGCAACGCCGACGACACGCAATGACCTCGCCACCGTCCAGCAGATGTGGGCGCAGGTCGGCGTCAAGCTGAAGATCGAGCAGGTCGACAATGCCACCCGCACGGCGCGCTACCGCGCGGGCGATTTCCAGTGCGCACCTCGCCTGGACCGACGACATCGCCGATCCCAGCGAGATCACCTCCTATTTCGCCTATTTCCCGAACATCCACTCGCTGCACTCCGGCTACCAGGACAAGACGATCGACGACCTGTTCGAGACGAGCCAGAAGGAGATCGATCCCAAGGCCAAGCGGGCCGAGCAGTACAAGCGAGATCCAGGACATCTACAATGAGCGCGGCGCCGATCGTGTTTCTCTACGAGACGCCCTATCCGGTGGCCTTCCGCAAGAACGTCAAGGGCTTCGTGCAGATCCCGCTCGGCAACAACCTCTTCGCGGCGCCTATATCGAAAAGTAGCGGTGACAGCGGCCGGCCGGCGCGGCATAGTGCGCCGCTGCCGGGCTGCGGGCGCAGGCTACCGGGACCGAAGTGCAGAGGACGACCTATATTCGCCGGCCGGCTGGCCCAGATCGTCCCGACCTTTTGTCCATCAGCGTGATCGTCTTCGTGCTGGTGCATCTCCTGCCGGGCGACCCGATCAGCGCGCTGCTCGGCGACCAGGCGACCGACGAGGCGATCACCCGCATCAACCAGCCAATCGGGCTCGACCAGCCGCTCTCGGATGCAGTTCGGCACTTCCTCGGCAGCGTCTTCCGCGGCGATCTCGGCGACTCGATCGCCTTCCAGGTCCCGGTCACGCGCCTGATCATCGAGCGCCTGCCGGTGACCCTGTTGCTGACCGCCATGGCCGGCGCTGTTGGCGCTTGCTGCTGGCCGTGCCGCTCGCCTTCGTCGCGGCGCTCAACCGCAACCGCTGGCCCGACCTTCTCATCCGCGGCCTGTTCCAGATCGGGCTGTCCTCGCCGGTCTTCTATGTCGGCCTCGTGCTGCTGACCGTCTTCGCCGCCCGGCTGCGCTGGTTTCCGGTCGGCGGCTATGGCGAGACCCTGCCCGAGCACCTCTATCATCTCTTCCTGCCGGCGCTGACGCTGGCGCTCAGCCTCTCGGCCGTGCTGATGCGCAATCTGCGCGCCGCCGATCATCGAGGTGCTGAACGCCGAGTATGTCGATTTCGCCCGCGCCAAGGGCCTGCGCCAATCGCATCGTGCTTCGGCCGCCACGTGCTGCGCAACGCGCTCATCTCGACGGTCACGCTGTTCGGCCTGCATCTCGGGACGCTGCTCGGCGGCGCCGTCATCACCGAGACCGTCTTCGCCGTGCCCGGCGTCGGCCGGCTGATGATCGATAGCATCTACGGCCGCGACTATCCCGGTGATCCAGGGGCTGACGCTGGTGCTGGCGGTCCTGGTCTCGCTGGTCTTCCTCGTCACCGATCTGATGCAGATGGCGCTCGACCCGCGGATCGCGCGATGAGCGCGGCTCAGGCGCGCCACCGCCGGCAAATCGCCGCTCGCCCTCATCATCGGGCTCGTCTGCCGATCGATCGTCTGTTGCCTGCGCGTCTGTTTCCCGGACTGCGTCGCGCCCTACGATCCGCTCGCCTTCGACTACAACGCGCTCCTGCAGCCGCCGAGCCTCGCCCATCCCTTCGGCACCGACAATTTCGGCCGCGACGTGCTCTCGCGGACGATCTGCGCCGCCCATGATCGACCTGCAGATCGCCATCTTCTCGCACGATCGTCCCGCTCGCTGTCGGCACGCTCGATCGGGCTGCTCGTCGGCTATCACGGCGGCTGGCTCGACACGGTCTTCGGCCGGCTCGTCGATCTCGTCATCACCTTTCCCTTCCTGGTGCTCGTCATCGCCATCGTCGCGGTGCTCGGGCCCGGCCTGATCAACATGTATATCGCCGTCAGCGTCGTCGGCTGGGTGTTCTACGCCCAGGCTGATGCGGGCCGAGGTGCAGGTGCAGAAGCAGAGCGACTATGTCGCCGCCGCCCGGGTGCTGGGCTACGGCGAGCGCCCGCATCATCTTCCGCCATCTCCTGCCCAACTGCGATCACGCCCGATCATCGTCTACTGGATGACCGACATGGCGCTCGCCATCCTGCTCGGCTCGAGCCTCGGCTATCTCGGCCTCGGCGCCCAGCCGCCGACGGCGGAATGGGGCGTGCTGATCGCCGACGGCAAGAACTTCATGACCCCGGCCTGGTGGATCTCGGTCTTTCCCGGCATCGCCATCGTGCTGGCCGGCCTCGGCTTCAGCCTGTCGGCGACGGCCTCGCCGATCTTCTGCGACGTCAAGCGATGACGCGACGCGCTTGCTCGAGGTCCGCGACCTCCGCGTCCGCCTTCGACCGGTACGCGGCACGGTCTTCGCGCGTCGACGGCGTCGATCTTCGCTCGCGGCCCGGCGAGGTGCTGGGCCTCGTCGGCGAATCCGGCTCCGGCAAGAGCGTGACGCTGCGCGCGATCCTGCGGCTGTTGCGCGCCAATGCGGCGGTGACCGGCGCGGATCGACTGGCGCGGCGCGAATCTGATGGGCGCCAGCCAGGCCCGGTTGCGCAGGTGCGCGGCGCGGAGATCGCCATGATCTTCCAGGAGCCGATGACCGCGCTCAACCCGGTGCTCACGATCGGCCTGCAGATCGACGAGATCCTCGTCGCGCATGGCAACGCTCGATCGCGGCGCGCGGCGCCAGCGGGCGCTCGAGCTGCTCGATCTCGTCGGCATTCCCGCCGCGGCGGCCAGCTTGGAAAACTATCCGCACCAGTTCTCCGGCGGCATGCGCCAGCGCGCGATGATCGCCATCGCGCTGGCGGCCGAGCCGAAACTGCTGCTGGCCGACGAGCCGACGACCGCGCTCGACGTGACCATCCAGGACCAGATCCTGAAGCTGCTGCTGCGGCTGGTGCGCGAGCTGGGCATGGCGATGATCCTCGTCACCCACGATCTCGGCGTCGTCGCCGAGACCTGCGACCGGGTCGTCGTGATGTATGCCGGGCAGGTCGTCGAGAGCGCGCCGGTCGCGCGCCTGTTCACCCATCCGCGCCACGCCTACACCTAGGCCCTATTGCGTTCGGTGCCGCAAGGGGGAACGGCGCGAGCGCCGTTCCAGACTATCCCCGGCCAGCCGCCGCGGCTCGACCGCCCGCTCGAGGGCTGCGCCTTCGTCCCGCGCTGTCGCTATCAAGAGCCGGCATGCAGCCGTGGCCGGCCGCCGCTAGTCGAAATCGGGGAAAATCACCGCTCGGCCTGCCTTGCCGCGGCGAAGCTGCCGCCATGGCCCAAACGGCATGACCGATCCGCCCCTGCTCGAAGTCGATCACCTGGTGAAGTCTTTCGCCCAGCGCCGCGGCATCGTGCAGCGGATCACCGGGGCGACCGGCGGCCTTGTACGGGCGCTCGACGGGGTCAGCTTTACCGTTGGCCGCGGCGAGACCTTGGCGATCGTCGGCGAATCCGGCTGCGGCAAGTCGACGCTCGCGCGCTGCCTCGTGCGGCTGCACGAGCCGGACGGCGGCGCCATCCGCTTCGAGGGCGCCGACGTCCTCAGTCTCACGGGCACCCAGCGGCGGCAATACAACCGACGCGTGCAGATGGTCTTCCAGGACCCCTACAGCTCGCTCAATCCGCGCATGAGCGTCGGCGAAAGCCTCGGCGAGGCGCTGGCCGTGCACCATCTCGCCGAAGCCTCGCGGATTCCGGCGCGGGTCGCCGAGTTGCTCGAACTCGTCAGCCTGCCCGCCGGCGCCGCCCTGCGCTATCCGCACGAATTCTCCGGCGGCCAGCGCCAGCGCATCGGCATCGCACGCGCGCTGGCGGTCGAGCCGCTGTGCCTGGTTGCCGACGAGCCGGTCTCGGCGCTCGACGTCTCGGTGCAGGCGCAGATCGTCAACCTCTTTCTCGAGCTGCAGCAACGGCTCGATCTGACGCTCGTCTTCATCACCCATGATCTCCGGCTAGTCCGCCATATCGCGCACCGGGTGGCCGTCATGTATCTCGGCCGCATCGTCGAGGCGGGCCCGACCGGCGCCATTTTCGCTGCCCCGCGCCATCCCTACACGCGCGGGCTGATCGCGGCCGTTCCGCAGCTCGTGCCGGGCAGACACGATCTGAACGAGGCCGTATTGGGCGAAATCCCCAGCCCACTTTCGCCGCCGGAAGGCTGCACCTTCCACCCGCGCTGCCGGCTCGCTGAAGAGCGCTGCTGCCGCACGCCGCCGCGCCTAGACAACAGGAGTGGCGGCTGGCCTGTCGCCTGCCATCTCGCCGGCCCCGAGGGAGCGCAAGGATGAGCCTCGCTGCCCTTAGCGAAAGGCTCCATGAGATCAATGACATTCTATGCGCGATCGCGCTGCTGATCTGGGATTCGCGGGTGGCGATGCCGGCCGGCGGCGCCGAGACCCGCGGGGCCCAGATCGCGACCTTGACCCGGTTGGCCCGCGACCAATTGGTCGCCGACGCGACGCGCCGCGCCCTTGAGGGTGCGTTGAAGCAAACCGCCGCCCTGCCCGCCGATTCGGCGAGCCGCCGCATGGTCGAACAGGTGCGCGCCGCCGTCGATTTCCACCTCCGCATCCCGGCCGGGCTGGTCGCCCGCAGAGCCGGCTTGCGCGCCAGCGCCAATCGCGCCTGGGAGGCGGCCAAATCGGCCAATGACTTCGCGCTCTTTGCCCCGTATCTCGGCGAAACGATCGAGGCGGCACGTGCGTTTGCCGATGCGGCCGGCTTTGCCGCGCATCCCTATGACGCCTTGATCCAGCTCTATGAGCCCGGCGAGACGATCAAGGATCTGCGCCGCCTGTTCACCGCGCTGCGGGAAGGTCTACAGCCGGTTTTGCGTCATGCGATCGAGCGGCCTGCTCCGCGGCGCGATTTCCTGTCGCGCGATTGTCCCGAAGCCGAGCAACGCACGCTCGCCGGCCGCCTCGCGCGCCTGTTCGACTATGACCAGTCACGCGGTCGAATCGATGCGAGCGTTCACCCTTTCGAAATCTCGCTGACCCGCCAGGATGTGCGCATTACGACCCACTACCGGTCGGATTTCGTGGCGACAAGTCTGTTTGGAACCTTGCACGAGATCGGCCATGCGCTCTACGAGCAAAATGTCGATCCTGCATATACGCGTAGCGTGTTCGCCAGCGATCTGATCGGTCTTTACGCGGTCGGCGGCACCAGCTTTGGCGCCCATGAATCGCAATCACGGCTGATCGAGAACCATCTCGGCCGCAGCCTTTGCTTCTGGCAGCTGCATTTCGATTTGGTGCGACAGGCCTTCCCACAAGCCATGGGCGATGTCAGCGCCGCCGAATTCTACGCGGCGACTTCCGCGGCGAGACCGGGGCCGATCCGGATTGAGGCGGATGAGCTCACCTATGATTTCCATATCATGCTGCGGGTCGAGTTGGAGGCCGACCTGATGGCTGGACGGTTGCCGGTTGCCGACATCCCCGAGGCCTGGAACAGCTCGATGCGGGAGGCTCTCGGCGTTGAAATCGAAGAGGACAGGTTCGGCTGCCTGCAGGACATCCATTGGTCGTCCGGCATGATCGGGTCGTTCTGCACCTATACGATCGGCAATGTGATGGCGGCTCAGCTGCAGGAAGCGGCGCTGGCGCAGGTGCCCGATCTTGCTTGCCACCTGGCTGGTGGCGATTACCGGCCGCTGCTTGCCTTTCTGCGCGGCGCGATCTGGCAGCACGGCCGGCGGTTCAGCCGCGACGAACTCCTCGAAAGGGCAACCGGCCGCCGGCTGGAGCTTGCGCCCTATCTCACCTATCTCGCCGCAAAATACCGGCCCGCAGCAGCCTGAGGCCGGCGGTCACAACGTTGCGTCAATCAAGGCGCGCAGGTCCGCCGTGACGTCCGGCAAAATGCCAAACCACGCCTGGAACGCCGGGCGGGCCTGGTGGAGCAGCATGCCGAGCCCGTTGACCGTCCGGTTGCCACGCGCCGCTGCCGCCGCCAAAAGCCGGGTCTGGCGAGGTATGTAGACAATATCGGACACCAGCGCGCTGGCCGGCAGCGCGCCAAGATCGAGTTCCAGTTCGGGCTGTCCGACCATGCCCTGACTGGTCGTATTGACCAGCATGCCAGCACCGGCGAGCGCCCTATGCCGGTCCGGCCAGTCGATTGCGCGAAGCGGGAGGCCGAACTCGGCCGCCAGCGCCTGCGCCCGCTCTGCCGTTCGATTGGCGACCAGGATTTCCCGCGCGCCGCGATCGCAAAGGCTGCTGATGATCGCGCGTGCGCCGCCGCCCGCCCCGAGCACGACGATCGGCCCGCGGTCGGGGCGCCAGTCAGGTTCGGCCTCGAGAATGCTTTCAATATAGCCGAAACCGTCGTTGTTGCGCCCTTCGAGGCGGCCGTCGGCAGCGACCACGACGCAATTGATGGCACCGATCCGGCGCGCTTCGGCATTGACCGTGTCGACGATGGCGAGCGCGGCCTCCTTGTGCGGGATCGTCAAGTTGCAGCCCGAAAACCCAAGCGCAGGCAGCGCCCGCAGAGCCGGCGCCAAACCCTCCGCCCGGATAGCCAAAGGCAGATAGGCCCCGGCAAGACCATAGCGCTGCAACCAATAGCCATGCAGTTTCGGAGACCGCGAATGCATGATCGGCCAGCCCATCACGCCCGCCAAGAGAAACCGGTCGGACCGAGTGATAACTTGGCCGCCGCCTCGCAGGGGCCTCGACCAGCCAGCCGGCACAAATTGGAGCGGGATAGCCTGTGCATCATGCCTCGACTGGCGGACCTGTGGTGATCATCGCTCTAGGACAAGTGGCCAGGCGAGGTTGACCGACGCTCCCGTCATTGACCCACGCGACGATTGACTCGGTGCTGAGGATAGCCCATCGCTTCGGGGCCGACCAGTCCGGCGTCCTTGCGGAGCCACGCCGTGCTTGCCGCCGTTCCCCGCCGATGGTACGAGACAATTCCGTATTCGGAGGGGGTAACGCTCATTCACGAGCCGTGGATGCCTGGATTCTTCCGCTGCAATATGTGGCACGTGCGCGGTCGCGATCGTGATTTGCTGATCGACACAGGCCTCGGCGCCGTTGGGCTGCGCCAACACGTGCCGCTGCTCGGCCGCCGTCCGATCGTGTGCCTGCTCAGCCACAGCCATTTCGACCACATCGGCAGCGCCCATGAATTCGAGGAAGTTGGATCCACAGCGCCGAGGCGGACGTTCTTGCCAATCCCCAACCCGAGAAGACGCTGTTTGCCAAATACGCCAGTGACGATGAGGCGATAGCGCGGCAGATGTTCTGGCGGATGCCGAGCGGGTTGGCGGGCCAGTACATTTGTGGTGCCACCCGCGCCGGCCACCCATCTCGTTGACAATGAGGCGGGGATTGACCTCGGCGACCGCTTCCTGCGGCTTGTGCCGACGCCCGGCCATTCGCCCGGCCATGTCGCGCTGTTCGAGGAAACCGGAGTCCTGTTTGCCCAGGACGCCGTCTACGACGGACCTTCGGTCGATACCTGCTATCATTCCGACATCGGGCAATATCTTGCGACCATGGCCTTGCTCGATCGGCTCGAGCCGCGCATCGTGCATGCCGGCCATTTCGCCAGTTTCGGCGCCGTCCGCATGCACCGATTGATCGCCGCTTACCGGACCGGCAAGGAAGACGACGCGCGACGCCGGACGGACGGCGCGCCAACCAGGGACTGAGACCATGCCCGAAACGCTGCTCATCGTTGGAACCGGACACGGCCTCAGCGCCTCGCTCGCCCGGCTGGGGCGCAAGGCCGGCATGCAGGTCGGCCTGGCCGCACGCACCCGGATGCGAACTCGAGGCAATCGCCACCGAGATTGGCGCTGCGGCCTTTCCCTGCGACAGCACCAAGCCAGACGATGTCGAGGCGCTGTTCCAGGCCGTTGAAGCCAAGCTCGGCGCGCCGAGCGTCGTCGTCTACAACGCGAGCTACAGGGCGCGCGGGCCATTGCCGAACTCGAGCCGCGGGAGGTTGAAGAGACACTGCTGGTTTCAGCCTATGGCGGGTTTCTGGTTGCTCAGCAGGCGGCCCGCAGAATGCTCGCCGCGGGGCGCGGCAGCATCCTGTTCACCGGCGCCTCGGCGAGCGTCAAAGGCTATGCGCAATCGGCCCCGTTCGCGCGATGGGAAAATTTGCGCTGCGCGGTCTTGCCCAAAGCATGGCGCGCGAGCTCGCGCCGAAAAACATCCACGTCGCCCATATTGTCATCGACGGGGCGATCCGGCCGCCGAGGAAAACTGCCGAACCCGGCGAAACCGCGGACACCCACCTCGATCCCGACGCCATTGCGCAGACCTATTGGCAACTTGTCCAGCAGCCCGCGCAGCGCCTGGAGCTGGGAAATCGAATTGCGTCCCTGGCTCGAAAAATTCTGACAAATATGGGAAATTGGATCGACAGCCGAACCGCCGGACAGGTGAGCGCGTGGCCGATTTCATTTTCATGCTGACCCGCAACGACCGAACAATTGCCGACGCCGCCGCCTGCCTGCGCGAAGCGCTGGCGATCGGCATAACGCACATCGGATTTAAGAACATCGGGCTGCCGTCCGATCAATTGGGCGAGTTGGCCGCGCTGGTCCGGCTATCGCCGGCGCAGCTCTATCTTGAAATTGTCTCACTCGATGCCGAAAGCGAAGCGGCAAGTGCCTGTGCCGCCGTGCAATGGGACGTCGATGTGCTGATGGGCGGAACCCGGCCGGATGTCGTGCTGCCGTTGATCAGGGGCAGCAAGATCCGCTATTTTCCCTTTGCCGGCCGAATCAGAGGGGCACCCAAGTCGTTTGTGTGGAAGCGCCGAGGAGATCGTGGCCGCGGCAGAGGCGCTCGCCGCCCAACCCGGCGTCGATGGACTCGATCTCTTGGCCTACCGGTTCGGCGGCGACGGCGGTAATCTGATCCAACGGGTCTGCGCCTTGGTCGGCAAGCCGGTAATTGTCGCCGGGTCGATCGATCGACCCGAGCGCATGGCCGCGGTTGCGCAACTGGGCGCGGCCGCCTTTACGGTCGGCACCGCCGCCCTCGATCTGGTTTTTCCGGCACCGCCCTCGCTCGCCGACCAGCTCGCCTATCTCGCCCGCCTGTCGCGGTCGCTGTCGCTGTCGACCTGACTGCTATTACACAACCCGCGTCTGGCGTGCCTAGTCTCACTGCTGCAAGGGTTTCTAGATGTTTTGCGCAGGCGTAATTCTAGAGACGCCAGAGGGCGCCGAAGGTCGTCTCGACAGCTTGCTGGCCCTTTCCAATTCCGGTCGCGCGTGCCGGCCGTAGCGGCCCACACTTTGTGCGAAATTGGCCCGATGGAAAACCGCGACCAGGCCGCCGGGGCGCACCCGGGTCAACGCGTGCTCAACGAACCGCTGCCCGTCCGAGTAAGGAGGATTGGAACAGATGGTGTGCCGTGTTCGAGAAGCAATCTTGAGCAGGGAATCGTCACGCTCCATCCATGAGCCGATTCAAGACGTTTCTACCTCGTCCCACCAGATGGGGTTGCTCCAGGCGCGCTTGCCGCCGTGGTCGATGGCGACGATGCGGAACCACGGGCTGGGCTTGTTGAGGAGCCAGCCCTTCTCAAGCTCTTCGAGATCGAACTCGGCCGAGGTGATGGCCTTGCCGATCCGGATGCAGGTGCGCGAGGTGCCGCAGACCACGGTGATGTAGTCGACCGGCGAGGTCTCGATGTTGATGGTCTTGCCCTCGAGGCGTGACGTCGAGGAGCAGCGGGTCCCTGGCTCGAATAGTGGTCGCCGCGCTTCAGGGCGGCAAGCAGTGCGTCGGGATCGAGGCTCTCGGCCTTGACGTTGACCCAGCCGCCGAAATAGTCGGCCGATTTGAAATGGGCATCGTCGGTGGCGATGGCGGTCAGGCGCCGGCCTTCGTTGAGCAGCTGGTCCCAGAGATAGAGGCCGTCGCCGCGGTCGTTCTCGATGGCGCAGCCGTGATTGTAGATCTCGACCGCATGGGCGCAGTCGATGGCGCGGCCATCCTCGATGGTAAGCTGCGACCAGGCCGGATGGGCGATGGCGATGAAGCCGCCGGCCTCGTGGGCGCGGCGGGCAAGAGCTGCGCCGGTTTCGCCCGTGGCCGCCTTGGGAAAATCGAGCGGCAGGCCGGCGCCGACGATGTGCCAGAGCTCGCCGGCGGAGGTTTCCGGGCGCATGCAGTTCGGCCCCGATGATGGTGGTGAAATTGTTGGAGCGGAAGGGCCGGGTGTCGGCCATCGGCCAGTCGAAATTGCCGATGAAATGTTCCGACAGCATCATGAAGTCGTAGCCGGCGTTCTTGTAGGCCTCGACCACCTCGTGCGGCTTGAGGCGGCCGTCGGACAGGTCGGAATGGGTGTGGAGATTGCCGCGCCAGAAGCGGCCGGGTCGGGAAAAGGGGGCAAGCCGCATGGAAAGCTCCTAGTGAAAACCTCTTAATCTAAGTTCAGACACCCCGGGGAACGGCAAAGTTGCAAAGATATCCAAATCGCCGCCCACCGTTATCAAGCCGAATACAAATTAGGGTGTGGCAAGGCGCATCTCTTTGACCCCTGGCGGGAGAGGTTAATCCCGCCCACGCTCTCCGGCAATCGGACTTCGACAACGGCCTCGCCGTGTTATGATTTGCTTAGCGGGGCTGAACCGTAACGAGCTTAAGGCAAGCTCAGACACGCGCCCGCTGTCGGCCTGACTGCTGGCCGACAGGTCAACCGCGGGCACCGAGGAATTTCGCGAATGCCTCAATCGTTGTCGCCGAGACATGGTGCTCGATCCCTTCGGCATCGGCCTCGGCTGCCTCCGGCGGGACACCAATAGCGAGAAGCACGTCGACGACCAGGCGGTGACGGCGGCGCATGCGAGCAGCCAATTGATGCCCGGCATCGGTCAGAAAAATGCCGCGATAGGGCCTGGAGGTCGCCAGCCCGTCGCGCTTCAGCCGGGAAATGGCCTTGATGGCGGTCGGATGCGAGACGCCGAGACGGCGAGCAATATCGGTGGGCCGCGCCTCTCCCTGGGTGGCCAGCAGATCATCTATCAATTCGGTGTAATCCTCGAGACGGGCGCTCGCCATCGCAGCGCGGGTCTTGCCGAAGCGGCGAGCCTGAGCGGCCTCGCTTGGCAGTCCGGCGGGTGCCGCGGCAGGCGGCGCATTCTTGCGTGGCATGGGAATCTTCTGGTTGTTTTTGGACCGAGCCGATTTGTATCATACGGGTCAAGTTGACGCCAAGGCTACAGATTGCTGCCCGTTGACTTTTCGAGGAACGGGCCTATATCCTTGTTCGTAGCTTAAGCTACATTATCGTGCATCGGGAATAGACGGGGCTATGGACAACGCCGTCACGCGGCAAACAGGTCGGCAATCCTGGTCGGCGCGCACTGTGGCCGCCGGCCGAGAGTCCATTGCGGGGCGCCGGCGTGGCCTGGCCGCCTTCGCGCCCTTTGCCGGACCGGCGCTGATTGCCTCGATCGCCTACATGGACCCCGGCAATTTTGCCACCAATATCGCGGCCGGGTCGAGGCACGGCTACCTGTTGATCTGGGTGGTCGTCCTCGCCAATCTCATCGCCATGCTGTTCCAGTCGCTTTCGGCCAAGCTCGGCATTGTCACCAACCGCAGCCTTGCCGAACATTGCCGGGATCGCCTTCCTCGCCCGGTCACGTTGTCGTTGTGGATCGCCAGCGAGTTCGGCGCCATGGCAACCGACCTTGCCGAATTTCTTGGTGGTGCAATCGGGCTCAGCCTTTTGGTCGGGCTGCCGCTGCTTGCCAGCCTGACCATTACCGGCCTGGTCACCTATGCCGTGCTCGCCCTGCAGGGCGCCGGTTTTCGCCCCCTCGAAGTTCTGATCGGCGCCTTCGTCAGTTTGATCGGCTTTTGCTATCTCGTTGAAATTGTGATCGCGCCGCCGGATTGGCGGCTGTTTGCCTACCATGCCGTCGTCCCCGGTCTCGACGGTCTCGACAGCGCCAAGCTTGCGGTCGGCATAATCGGCGCCACGGTGATGCCGCATGCGATCTACCTGCATTCGAGCCTCACCCGCAATCGGATGCCGACCACCAGCCAAGCCGAACGAAGCCGAGTACTGCGCTATTCCAATATCGAGGTGCTCGTCGCACTCGGCTTTGCCGGGCTTGTCAATATGGCGATGATCGCCATGGCGGCACGCGTCTTCCATAACGGCGTCAACAACGACGTCGCCGATATTGCGACGGCCTATCAGACTTTGACGCCCCTGCTTGGCGCCGCCGCGGCTGTAGTCTTCATGACTTCGCTGCTCGCCTCCGGCCTTTCGAGTTCGATAGTGGGTACGATGGCTGGCCAGGCGATCATGGCCGAATTCACGAATTGGCAGATTCCGCTTTGGCTGAGGCGGGCGATCACCATGCTGCCATCCTTTGCGGTCGTCGCCTATGGCGTCAATTCCACCCAGGCCCTGATCCTGTCGCAAGTGGTCCTCAGCATGATCGTGCCGATCCCGATGATCGCTCTAGTTTGGTTGACAAGTCGTCAAGACGTGATGGGCGAATTCGCCAATCGAACGCTGACCCGGCATCTCGCCATAATTGCCACCATTCTCATCGTCGCCCTCAATCTGCTGCTGGTCGGACAATTGGCCGGCCTTCTGTGATCCTTCAGACCGTGCCGTCTCTTACGACGAGCGGCCGCGGCGCGAAGAAATGGTTGAGCGGACCATGGCCAGTGCCCGTTTCAACGTCGGCGCCGGCGGCAATGGCGGTAATGACATAGGCCCGCGCCTGTTCGACCGCCTCGACCAGATTGCTGCCGAGCGCGAGATATGCGGCGATGGCCGAAGACAGCGTGCAGCCGGTTCCATGAACATTGCGGGTTTCGATGCGGGCGGTGCTGTAGCGCCTAATCGCGCCGTCCGGCGTCAACAGCATGTCGACCAGTATGTCGCCCGGCAAATGGCCCCCCTTCAACAGGACGGCCCGGCAGCCGAGCTTGCCAAGCGCCAGGAGCGCCGGTTCGAGATCATCGATGGCCGCCAATTTGCGACCGAGAAGGACCGACGCCTCGTCGAGATTGGGCGTAACCAGTTCACTCAATCCGAACAATTCATCGACGAGAACCGAAATGGTCTCGGACGTAATAAGCCGGTCGCCACTTGTTGCCACCATGACCGGATCGAGAACGACCGGATGTAACCCGTGGTGCCGGATCGCTTTGGCGACAGTACGCACGACGGCCGGCGTGTGCAGCATGCCGACCTTGACCGCGTCGACGCCAATGTCGCTCGCCACCGCGTCAATCTGGGCTTCGAGGATCGCGACCGGCAAGCTCTCAATGGCGCTGACGCGCACGGTGTTTTGTGCGGTGATTGCGGTAATGGCACTCATGCCGTAGCAGCCGAGCGCACTGAAGGTCTTCAGATCGGCCTGGATCCCGGCGCCGCCGCCACTGTCGGACCCGGCGATCGTCAGAACCCGGCAATACCTGCGCCTTTTGCTGGTCCCGCTCATCTTCATCCGCTTCCCGCTTGTCGGCCCGCCGGCCGCTTCGTCCCTTGCGGCACTCCTAGACCGGCGGCGGCACCAGAACAAGCTTGCCGAAATGCCGCTTTGCCAGGAACTCCTGCTGCGCGAGGACGATCTCGTCGAGCGGAAATGTCCTGGCGACACGCGGCTTGATTTGGCCGCGCGCCAGATAGGCCAAGAGATTGTCGAAGACGATTGCCGGCTGATAGGTGCAGCCGAAAAAGGTCAGATCCTTGAGATAGAGCTTGCGCAGGTCAAGCTCGACATGCGGGCCGCCAATGGCGCCGGAGGTCGCATAGCGTCCGTGTCTCGTGAGCGCGCTGAGAAGTTGTGGCCACGCCGGCCCGCCAACAAGATCGACGACTACATCGACACTTTCGGCGCCGAGCACCTTGACGACATCGGCGTCGCGATCGATCGTGCGAGCGGCCCAGCCGCGCAAAGCGGCAGCCTTGGGCGCAGCGGCCACCGCGATCACTTCCGCCCCGCGCAGCCGCGCCAATTGCACCGCCGCAAAGCCGACGCCGCCGGAGGCACCGGTGATCAGGACGCGATCGCCGGCCGCAACGTCGGCATGGTGAAGCAGGTTTTCGGCTGTCGAATAGCTGCACGGCAGGGCGGCCAATTCGACGTCCTCAAGCTGGCTGTCGATGGGATGAGCATCGCGGGCGCTGACGGCAACATATTGGGCAAAGCCGCCGTCGCAGTCGGTGCCAAGCCAGCATTCGCCGGGTTTGCGCTTGGAGAAGCGCAGCAACGCGGGCAAGACGACACGCCGCGATAACAGGCGTTGATCAACGCGGGCGCCGCAGGCGACAACACGGCCGCAGACGTCGGCGCCCTGGATGCGCGGAAATGTCATCGCGCCGCCCGACCAATTGCCCGCGGCGATCTGTCCGCCCTCGCCAACCGCCTGCCCATACCATCCAGTTCGGGTGTTGATGTCGGTCGCGTTGATGCCGGCCGCGGCGACCGCGACCAGAACCTCGTCATCAGCGTGCGTCGGAATCGGCACGTCGCGCCGGAACACCAATTTGTCGAAGCCGCCGTGGCCGGTAAGCTGCACCGCGGCCATCGCCAACCCGGTCAGATCATCCATCAGCAATCCCATAAGGTCCCGGCGCGGGCTCAGACCATCGCAGGCCTCGCCGGCCACCGCAAGGCGCCGGCCGAACCGCTAGGGTGTTATGAATAGGCCAAAAGGCGGCAATCCGGCGCGGCCCGGCAGCCGGCGGGGCTCGGCTGAACTGGGTTTCGGGCCGGCCAGAACCAGGGCCCAATAGACGCCATATGGCTTGCCCGGCGCCTCGCGGCGGGCCAGCCCAATGCGCGTCACGTTCGGCAACAGGAGATTTTCCCGGTGGCCCGCCGACTTCTGCCACCCTTCGAGAACCGCGCCGAGCGAGTGAAAGCCGGCTCCGATATTCTCCGCAGCGGCGACATGTATGATGCCCAGGGCCCGCATCCGGCTGGCGAAATCGCCGGCAACGTCGTGCGACATGACGCCGCGCGCCGCCATCGCATCGGCCTGTTGGCGCGCCGCGGCAGCAAGCTGCGGGTCGGGCTTGACCGGGCCAAGCCCATTGGCGGCGCGATAACGCGAAATCATCGCGGCTGCCGCGCTTTCGTCACCAGCGGCAGGCGCTGCCGTGGCATTCGCCAATACTAGGAACACAATCCCAACAATTGTCAATGATCTCGCCATTGCCATAGCCTTCGACCGATCACTCCCGATCACGCCCTTGCTCAAGTACTCAAGCAAATGTCCCAATACATTGTTTCGCGCCATGGTAAAGTTCGGCCGGTTCGCGGGGCACTCGGCGAAAACCGCATGTCACCGGCGGGCGTATAAGGATCGTCACGTTGCATGGGATGGATCGATGGCCGTCAACCGCCGCGCGTTCCTCACTCTTGGCCTCGGCCTTGCGTCTTACCCGGCCGCAGCCGGTCCAGCCAGCCCGCTGAGCGCGGCCGCCTTCAGTTTCGCGACCGAGCGGGGCTCCGAGATAAGATTGGCCGATTTTACCGGCCGTCCGGTTCTGGTCGTGAATACGGCCTCGCTCTGCGGCTTCACACCCCAATATGTCGGCCTGCAGCAATTGTGGACACGATTCCGCGATCGCGGCCTCATTGTGCTCGGCGTGCCAAGCGATGACTTCGGCGGCCAGGAACCCGGCACGCCCGACGAAATCGAGGCGACAGCGCACACCTATGGCGTCACCTTTCCCTTGGTGGCAAAGGTGGCAGTGACCGGGCCCAAGGCGCACCCATTTTATAAATGGGCCGCGACGGAACGACCGGGCGAGCGGCCAAGCTGGAACTTTCACAAATATCTGGTCGGGTGCGAGGGTCACATAGCCGCCGTATTCGCTTCCGCCGTTGAACCAACCGACACGAGAATTATCGCCGCGATCGTCCGGGAATTGAATGCCGCCGTCAGCAACTAGGCAGGCGCGCCCCGCCGTTCCGCTATTGTGGCACCGATCAGATTGAGAGGGATCGGAACATGTCCGCTTCACCCGAGGCAAAGACAGGCGCCGTCGAACGCCGGAAAACCCCGCCGGCGCCGCGACCGCGCGATCGACCATACGGGACGCTCGGCCTCCTCGTCGCGATGTGGCAAAATCCGCTGCTGACTTGGACCACCCGCCATTTCGAGGAACCGATCGTCACCGCGCAGACCATTCTCGGCCGGATTGCCGTGGTCAGTGACCCGACCGGCATCCGGCAGGTCCTGGTGGACAATGCCGCAAACTACCACAAAGGCCCGCTCCAGCGCCGGCTGCTCGGTCCGGGGCTCGGCAAGGGCTTGCTGACGACGGAGGGCGAGGATTGGCGCAAGCAGCGGCGTGCCTTGGCGCCGCTCTTCACGCCGCGCGTCGTCGAGGCTTTCGCGCCGGCCATGGGCGAATCGGGCCAGTGGATGGTCGGCCGCTGGCAGGCGCAGCGCCCCGGGCGCGTTCTCGATATGGCGGCCGAGATGTCCCGCCTGACGCTAGACATATTGGAACGGACCCTGTTTCCCGACGGTCTTGCCCGCAAGCCCGGAGAGTTTGCCCGTGCCGTGACCCTTTATTTCGAGACAATCGGCCGCGTCGACCCGTTTGACGTGCTCGGTCTTCCCGACTGGGTGCCGCGCCTCGGGCGGCGCAATGCCCAACCGGCCTTGCGCTTTTTCGGTGAGGCGGTCGACGAGATTATCAACGCACGGCGGTCGGCGATCGCGAGCGGCAGCCAGCCCAGCGGCGCTGCAGTCGATCTTCTGACGTTGCTGCTGCGGGCCGCCGACCCCGAGACGGGGCTCGGCCTGAGCGAAGCCGAAGTCCGCGCCAATATCCTGACCTTCATCGCGGCCGGCCACGAGACGACTGCCAACACTCTGACCTGGACCCTGTTCCTCCTGTCGACGCACCCGCAGTGGCGCTTAGAACTCGAGGCCGAGGTGGACGCGCTGCTGCCGAGTGGCATCCACGACGCCTTGCCAGCGAGTGCCGTTTGGCTCGAGAGCTTGCCGCGCGCAAGAGCCATTATCGAGGAGGCGCTGCGGCTTTATCCGCCTGCGGCCTCGTTGACCCGCGAGGCCTTGCGGGCGGATGTGATCGCGGGCCGACGGATCGACAAGGGTACGATCGTCGTCATCTCGCCCTGGGTGTTGCATCGCCACCATCGCCTGTGGAACCGACCAGCCGAATTCGACCCCGCGCGCTTTCTGCCACCGGCGCGCGGCGCGATCGAGCGTTTCGCCTATCTTCCGTTCGGCGCCGGGCCGCGGCTGTGCATCGGCGCGAGCTTCGCCCTGCAAGAGGCGATCATCCTGCTCGCCATGCTGGTTAGACATTTCCGCTTTGAACTCGCCGACAATGCCAAGGTCATGCCGGTCCAGCGGGTGACGCTGCGGCCTGGAAACGGCATGCCGATGGTCTTGAAGCGGCGGCGCTGAGCGGCCGGCTCGCCCTAGTTCGACGGTGCCGCCGCGGCAGGCCAGTCGACCGGCCTGAGAGCCGGTCGATTGCGGATCAGGTCGGCTCCCTTTTCGCCGATCATGATCGTTGGCGCATTGGTGTTTGAGGAGTTTAGGCGCGGCATGATCGAGGCATCGCAAACACGTAGACCTTCGAGCCCGTGGACCCGCAAACTGGTGGGATCGACGACTGCGTCCGGGCCGATGCCCATCCGGCAGGTGCCGGCCGGATGATGGTCGGTCTTGGCGGTGCGACAAGCATATTCGACAAGCTCGTCGTCGGACATTTGCGATGGCTTTGGCATGCGCTGGGCGAGAATAAAGGGAGCCAAGGCCTTCTGGCTGAAAATCTCCGCGGCGAGACGCAGCCCCTTCAATGACATAGCGCGGTCGTAGGGATCCGCCCAATAATTCGGATCAATCAGCGGAGCCTGCGCAGGATCGGCTGAAGCAAGACGCACCGACCCGCGCGAACGCGGGCGAAGAAAAGCGGAGTTGAGGGTTACGCCGGGGTTTCGCAATTGATCGACGCCAGCCTCGATACCCGAACCGAGGCCGAGATGAAACTGGATGTCGGGTGACGCTGCCTCAGGATCGGCGTACCAAAAGCCGCCGGCCTCGAACAAATTCGAGGCGACCGGCCCCTTGCGCGTGAGCAGATAGCGCAAGCCTGCCCACAGGGTGCGATCGAACCGCGCATAGCCGTCGTAGGTGAAATCGCCGGCACATTCCGCAATGAGATAGAGGTCGAGATGATCCTGCAGATTGCGGCCAACGCCGGGCAGCTCGTGCACCGGCCTAATCGAGACGGCGGCCAGTTCGTCAGCAGGGCCGATGCCGGACAAAAGCAACAGCCGCGGCGATCCGATCGCACCGGCTGCCAGAACGACATCGTGACGGCATCGGATTGTCGCCTCCCCTCCAGCGCTACGAATCGCGACGCCGATCACCTTCTTACCCTCGATGAGAAGCCGCGTGGCTAGCGCCGCGGTCTTGACCGACAGGTTTTTGCGGGAGCGGACCGGATGCAGATAGGCGCCGGCCGCCGAACAGCGCCGGGCACCGCGGATCGTCACTTGATAGAGGCCGGCACCAGCCTGGCTGCTGGCGTTGAAATCGGGATTGCGGGGCATGCCGAATTGCTGCGCCGCCTCGATGAAGGCCTGATCGATGGCAATTGGATTAATCGGATCGCGCACCGACAAGGGTCCGCCCTTGCCGTGAAAATGATTGTCCCAATTTCGGTTGTCTTCGGCGCGCTTGAAATAGGGCAGAACTTCGCGGGCACTCCAGCCGGTGCATCCTTCGGCCTCCGCCCACCCGTCATAGTCGCGGGCGTTGCCACGGGTATAGATCTGCGCATTGATGGTCGAGCCGCCACCGATCACCTTGGCCTGTGTGTAGCGCAGGACCCGGTCTTGCAACTGGTGCTGCGGCACGGTTTGCCAGCCCCAGGCGCCAATGCCCCTGGTCATTTTCGCAAAGCCCGCCGGCATGTGATAAAGGGGATGCCAGTCTTGGCCGCCGGCCTCGACCAGGAGGACGGTGACGCCGGGGTCCTCGCTGAGCCGATGGGCCAGTACGCAGCCGGCCGAGCCGCCTCCGACAATCACAAAATCAAACATGGGACTCTCCATGCCGCTTCAAAGGCGCGGCAATGACAGGCCACCATCGGCGGCGATGATGCTGCCTGTCGCGAAGGCGAATTGGCCCGATGCCAGACCGGCAATGACACTGCCGATGTCGGCCGGCTCGCCCCAGCGCCGCGCCGGCACCAGACCTGCGGCGATCAACTGATCATAATCGGCGGCAACAGCTGCCGTCATGTCTGTGCGGATGATGCCCGGACGGACCTCGAAGACCGCGATCGCATGCGGGGCAAGTCGCAAGGCGAAGGCGCGCATCGCCATCGACATGCCGGCCTTAGAAATGCAATAATCCGTCCGGTTTGGCGATACCATTTCCGAGGAGACCGAAGTGATCGAGACTATCGTGCGTGGCATCGCCAGTGGAATGCACGCCAGCATCGCCCGCGCCACGGCCTGCGTCAAAAACAGGCCGCCGCGCAAATTGACGGCCATGGCGATGTCGTAGTTTTCCGGCTTCAGGTCGAGAATGTCGCCGCGCAAAACGGGCCCCCGCCCGGCATTGTTGATCAGGCAATCGAGCCGGCCAAAGCGGCCCAGAATTGCCTCGACCAGAGCGGCATGGCTGTCGATCTCGGCAACGTCATGCTTGAAGAAGGTAGCCTGCGCTCCCGCTTCTTGAAACGCAGCAAGCGCCGCCTCGCTCGCCGCATCGACGACAAGATCGCTCGCGGCTATGTCGAAACCGGCGCGCGCCAAGGCCACAGCGCAGCCCCGGCCGATGCCACGCCTTGCTCCGGTAACGAGTGCGACCGGTCGGTCTGATGGTTTCATGCACGCAACTCCTGTTCTCGCACATAGGCCGCACAGCGCAGCGCAAGGGCGGCGATGGTGAGTGAAGGATTGACCGCCGCCGAAGTCGGCAGAACACCGGCATCGACGACAAAAAGATTGGGATGGTCAAACGACCTGCCCCGCGAATCGACGACCGCATGGCGCGGATCAGCGCCCATGCGCAGCGTGCCGCATTGATGCGAAGGGGTGCGCCGGTCGAATGGCTTGACCAGAACCAGCGGAAAGCCCGCCGCCCGCAGGATCGTTCGCATGCGGGCCACGAGCCCCTTCTGCGCCGCCATGTTCGAGGGCCGCCAGTCCAACAGGATCCTTGATCCCCGCAGCTGAACGCGACTGTCGGCAGAGGGAAGATCCTCACTCATCAGGTAGAAGTCGACGGAATGGCGTGCGAGACGTGCAAGCACCGCCTCGGGCACATAGCGCAGGCGGGACTTGAGAATGGCACCGGATATCTTGCCGAGCAGCTGAACATTGCCGAGCGGCGGCCCGCCGCTGCCATCGTCGAGATAGAAGTCATTCAGACCGATGGTCTTTTGATAGATTGACGCATTGACGTTGCGCGGATCGATGGCCAGCGCCGCTGAGGTATTGTGGTTCATGAAATGCCGCCCGACCTGGTCGGTGCGGTTGGCGAGGCCGTTCGGCATGGCGCCATTGGCCGAGGCCAACAGAATGGCCGCCGAATTGACGGCGCCGGCGGCAAGCCCGACCACGCCAGCCCGCATCCGTCGGGTCTCGCCCTGCCATTGATAAACAACGCCCTCGATCTGCCGGCCGGCCGGATCGGTGTCGATTTGCAGCACCCGGGCACCGGTGCGCAGTTCGACATTGGCATGGGCCGTGGCGAGCTGCAGAGCGCAGGTTTCGGCATCCATTTTGCCCGTCCCGGTGTCGGGAAAGGCGTCCCACGGCGTCGCGGCCCGCGCCAGCCATTTGTCGATGTCGACGCCAAGCGGCAGCGAGAATGGGTGAAGGCCGAGGCGCTTCAGCCGTTCGCGCAGGGCCGCTATCGGCGGTTCGTCCGCTACCGGCGGATACTCATAGGGCGTCGAGTGCGGCGGCTCGGTCGGATCCTCGCCCAGCCGCCCGCGAACCTGATAGAGCGCCTCGGCGCGGCCATACCAGGGCTCGATTTCCGCATAGTCGAATGGCCAGCCGGGCGTCGCGCCCTCGGCATATTGGATCGGGCCGAAATCGGTGAGGCGGTAGCGGATCAGAACGCCCCCATAGAGCTTGCTGTTGCCGCCGACACAATAGTAATTGCCGGGATTGAAGGCCTGACCGGCCTGATCGAGCCAAGTTTCCCGCGGCCGGAACACGCCGCGCTGGAAGATCGCCCGTGCATCGCGCGCGCTCGCACTGTCAACGAGCCGCTCGCCTCGCTCGAGAACAACAATACTGGCGCCCGAGGGCGCGAGACCGGCGGCGAAAGTCGCACCGCCCATGCCCGAGCCGATGACCAACACATCGGCATATTCGGAGGCCCGCATCACATTGCCGGATCAGATGCGCTGGCCGGACGCAGGGTCGAACAAAACCGCCTTGTCCAGGTTAAGCGAGAAGGCACAGGTCTGCCCCGAGCGTACATCCGCATCGGCCCGCAGCCGACCGGTGACTTCCTTGCCGGCGATCGTCGTCACAACATACGTGTCAGAGCCAGCCGGCTCGACGATCTCGACGCGAGCGTCGAACAGCGCGACATTGACCGCATTGCGATCGGCACTTTCCTGATCGGTCAGGGCCTCCGGTCTGATACCGAGAATGATGTCGTTGCCGTTATTGAGCTTGCCCGGGTCCGCGCTGCGCGGGACGGGAAAGGCCAGCTTCTCGCCCCCGTCGCGCTCGATGACGATCGAAGCTGCCCCATTGCTGCGCGCGACCTTGCCGGCAATCAGGTTCATCGCCGGCGAACCCATGAAATCCGCGACGAAGAGATTGGCCGGCGTGTTATAGATTTCGCCGGGCGAACCGACCTGCTGCAGCTCGCCGTCCTTGAGAACGGCGATGCGCGTGGCAAGCGTCATCGCTTCAATTTGATCGTGCGTCACATAGACAATCGTTGTTCCGGTGCTCTGGTGCAACCGCTTGATTTCGACCCGCATGTCGACTCTGAGCTTGGCATCGAGATTGGACAATGGCTCGTCGAACAGGAAGACCCGCGGCTGGCGGACGAGCGCCCGGCCCATCGCGACGCGCTGACGCTGTCCGCCCGACAATTGGCTCGGCCGACGCGACAAGAGGTGCTCGATCTGCAGGGTTCTCGCCACGTCCATGACGGCCTTCTCGCGCTCCGGCTTGCGAACGCCGCGCATTTCCATGCTGAAGGCAATATTTTGGGCGACCGACATGTTGGGATAGAGGGCGTAGGATTGGAACACCATGGCGATGTCGCGCTGCGACGGGTGGAGGTCGTTGATCGGTTCACCGTCGATTCGAATTTCTCCAGAACTGATCGATTCCAGTCCGGCTATCGTGTTGAGCAGAGTCGACTTGCCGCAGCCGGAGGGACCGACGAGCACCAGAAATCCGCCCTTGTCGAGAGTCAGGTCGATGCCCTTGAGGATTTCAAGAGCGCCGAAACGCTTGCGCAGCCGGTGGATCTCGAGAAATGGCATGGGCCTATCCTTTGACCGCGCCGGCCATCAAGCCGCGGACGAAATAGCGGCCGGCAACAATATAGACGATGAGGGTCGGCGCGGCGGCGATGATCGCGGCGGCCATATTAACATTATATTCGACGACGCCGGTCGACGTGTTGACGACGTTGTTGAGGGCAACCGTCATCGGGCTCGCTTCGCCCGAGGCGAAGGTCGCCCCGAACAGGAAGTCATTCCAGATATTGGTGAATTGGTAGATGACCGTGACGATGAAAATCGGCGTCGAATTGGGCAACAGGATTCGCCAGAAAATCTGGAAAAAGCTCGCCCCGTCGATTTGCGCAGCCTTGACCAGCTCGGTCGGAAAGGCCTCGTAGTAATTGCGGAAGAACAGAGTGGTGAAGCCGAGCCCGTAGACGACATGGACGATCACGAGATTGACGGTCGGATTGCCGAAGCCGAAGGAAAACCCGAAAACCTCATCGAGAGACTGGCCGAATTGGCCGAGTTTGCCGAGAATCGTCGCCATCGGGATCAGCACCGATTGGAACGGGATGAAGCAGGCAAACAGCATCAGGCCGAAAACCAGACGGTGACCTGGAAAGCGCCATTTTGTCAGCACATAGCCGTTCAACGCGCCGAGGATGGTCGAAATCAGCACCGAGGGCACGACCATTTTCAGGGAATTCAGGAAATAGCCCTTGATCCCGGCACAGGTGAGACCGACGCAGGCCGTTCCCCAAGCCTTAGCCCAGGGCTCGAAGGTCAACTCGCGCGGCGCAGCAAACATGTTGCCGCCGGTGACCTCGTCGAGCGGCTTCAGAGAGGTCATGACCATCACGACGAGCGGCAGTAGATAGATCAGCGCGAACGCAGCGAGCAGGCCGTAAATGACGAGCCGGGTCGACCAGGACGATTGCGAAGGTTCGCGGCCGGGCTTGGCGCCGAGAATGTCGGATGCGCTCATCGGCCCTTGTCCCGCAGTTCGGAATAGAGATAGGGGACCATGATCGCGGCAATGGTCATCAGCATGATGACGGCGCTCGCCGAGCCGACGGCCATCTGGTTGCGGGTGAACGTGTAGGAATACATGAAGGTCGAGGGCAATTCGGCGGCCCCGCCGGGGTTCTTGCCAGTGACCGACAGCACCAGGTCATAGGACTTGATCGCCATATGGGCGAGAACGATGATCGCCGAGAGAAAGACCGGCCGCATGATTGGAATGACGATTCGCCGGTAGGTCGCAAAAGTCGAGGCGCCGTCGATTTGGGCCGCCTTCAATATTTCCCCGTCAATGCCGCGCAGCCCGGCAAGAAACATCGCCATGACGAAACCGGACGTCTGCCAGATGCCGGCGATCGCGACACAATAGATCATCATCCGCGGGTTGACGACCCAGTCGAATTTGAAACTCGTCCAACCCCAATCGTGCATCGCCTTTTCGAGGCCAATGCCGGGATCGAGGAACAATTTCCAGGCGGTTCCCGTGACGATGAAAGAGAGCGCGAGCGGATAGAGGAATATCGGTCGCAGCAATCCCTCGCCGCGAATCTTCTGGTCGAGCAGGATGGCCAGCGTAAGGCCAAGCACGAGGCAGCAGAAAATATAGAGCCCGCCAAACAGGCCCATATTGACGATCGCCGTATACCAGCTCGATGGCGGATCGCTCTCGAACGTCCAATTCCACAATTTAAGATAGGCGGCTGGCCCGACCAGTTCGGTGCTGGCAAACATTTTCGAATTGGTGAAGGACAGATAGAAGGTCCAGAGTATGAAGCCGTAGACAAAGATCAGAATGAGGGCGAAAGACGGAGCCAGGACGATCTTCGGCAAGGCGCCCTGCATGGCGGCGCGCAGTCCGGAGGCCGGCTGGCGGGAATGCGAGACAGAAGAGGCGGTCAGCAGCGCCATCGCGGAACCTTTCGAACATTGGCCGGTTGGTCGTGGCCGGCTCGCATGGCCGAGGTTAAGACGGCGCTTCTCCCGGATGGAAGTGGCGCCGCCTATTGAGAATTACTTGGCCGCGTCGATGGCTTTGACGAGTTCGCTCACTGCCGCATCCGATGTCTTGATCTGGCCGTGGAAGAACTTAGTCACGACATCATGATAGGCCTGGGCGATCGCCGGCGGCTGACCATAGCCCTGGGCAAGCGAGCCAACCAGCGTGCCGCCGTCATTGGCGGCCTTGAGATCAGCAATGCCCTTCTTGCCGCAAGCGTCGAAGGCGGTGTCGGGAACGTCGGTGCGAGCCGGTACCGAACCCTTGACGACATTGAAGGCCGATTGGAAGCTCGGGCTCATCGTCGCGGTGGCGAGTGCTACCTGGGCCGCCTGGCGGTCAGCGGGCACCTTGAACATGGCGAACATGTCGGAATTGTAGATCACCGAACCCTGCGTGCCGGGGAAGCGATAGCACAGAAAGTCCTTGCCGACTTCCTTATTGGCCGCCTTGAATTCACCCTTCGCCCAATCACCCATCACCTGGACGAGCGCATCGCCCTTGATCACCATCGCGGTGGCCAAGTTCCAGTCGCGGCCGGCATAATTGGGGTCGGCATAAGAGCGCAGCTTAGCGAGATTGTCGAAGGATTTCTTCATCGTGTCCGACTTCAGGGCGGCCGGATCGAGTTCCAGGAAGGCCTTCTTGTAGAAATCGACGCCGCCGGTTGCCATGACCACCGAATCGAACATGGTCGCTTCTTGCCAGGGCTGACCGCCCTGGGCCAGCGGCACAACGCCGGCCGCCTTGGCCTTATCGAGCAAGGCGATCAGATCGTCGAAGGTCTTCGGCTCGCTGCCGCCGATCTTGTCGAACACCGCCTTGTTGATCCACAGCCAGTTGACCGAGTGGACGTTGACGGGAACCGCGACCCATTTGCCGTTGTAAACGGCAAATTTCTGCAGCGCCTTCGGCACAACCTTGTCCCAGCCTTCCTTGGTCGCCGTCGCGGTCAAATCGCCGGTCGCGCCGCCCGCTGCATATTCGAGCACGATATAGCCAAGCATCTGCGAGGATGTCGGATTGTTGCCCGCAGCGACCATGGCCTTAAGCGCCGTCATGGCGGCCTCGCCGCCGCCGCCGGCGACCGGCACGTCTTTCCAGGCATAACCCTGCTTGGCTAGATCCTCCTTGAGCACGTTGAGCGCCGCCGCCTCGCCGCCGGACGTCCACCAGTGCAGCATCTGCACTTCCTTCACGTCAGCGGCCGGTGCGGCGGCCGCAAAACCGGCGGCCGCAATGGCCAAGGCGCTGACGCGCAGCAAATTATGAAGC
Organism: uncultured Alphaproteobacteria bacterium; assembly: GCA_963773155.1. Classification (GTDB taxonomy): domain Bacteria; phylum Pseudomonadota; class Alphaproteobacteria; order Rhizobiales; family Beijerinckiaceae; genus CAVZAB01. Next base: position 88,269 of record CAVZAB010000017.1, read on the forward strand.
TTCATCATCTGTCCTTCCAAAGGCATCGTTTCCTACCGGATTCGGTCCGGCGCCGTTTGCAGACCGTTAACCGGTCCCCATCCTCTATTTGGCCTCATCACCGCTCACGCCATCCGACCTCCACTTGGCGTAAGCGCGATCCTGCGCTCACTCTAATCGGCGGGCGTCGCCACGCCAAGCGCCCCGGGCTCCGCCGCAAGGCCGGCAAAGCGCGGCTGGCGCTTTTCACGAAACGCTTTGACCCCCTCAGCAAGATCCGGCGTCAACGCGCTGAGCGCGCCAGCCAGACCCTCGATCGGCGCATCCCGGTCTTCGCCCTCGGCAGCGTTGATCATCGCCTTAACGATTTGCACGGCGAGCGGCCCGCGCGCCGCAACCGCAGCGGCAAGAGCCTCGGCGCGCGCGAGACCAGCGCCAGCTGGCGCAATTTCATCGACGAGCCCGAGCGCCAGCGCCTCTCGCGCCTCGACCAGCAGACCGCCAAGAGCCATCCGCCGCACGATCGAGGCACCGAACCGGCGGACCAGGCGCTGCGTGCCCGACCAGCCTGGCGCCATTCCGAGCCCAGTTTCCGGCAGACCGAGTCGAATGCCGGCCTCGGCGATGCGAATATCGGCGCTCGCCGCCAATTCGAGGCCACCGCCGAAGGCAGAGCCGGTCAAGACGGCAATCAACGGCACCCGCAGCCGCGCCAGAGCCTCGAAAGTGCGATGACCGAGCCGCGTCCAGTCGCGCCACATGTCGAGCGCCGGCAATCCAGCCCAGGCCGCTATGTCGCCGCCCGAGCAAAAGGCCCTGCCCTCGCCGGCAAGAATGGCGACGCGCACACCGGCTTCGGCCTCGATCCTCACCGCCGCCTCGGCCAAGGCAACCAGCATCGCCCGGTCGAGGGCATTGGCTTTGTCGGGCCGCCGCAGCGTCAGACGGGCGAGCGGCCCCTCGATCGTCAGGCTGACATGTGGGTTCATCCGGCAACCTCCGCAGTAGCGCCAGCAAGGCACAGGCCAATCGGTTGAGGCGCGAACAAGGCCGGCGCCATCGGCTTCAGATCGCTTGAAACCTGCAGGGGAAAACCAGCCTGATCGAGAATGTCGCGCTTAAGCTCAACGCCCGGCGCAATCTCGCTCACGGTGACGCCGGCCGGCAACAGCCGCATCACGCAGCGCTCGGTGACATAGGTGATGTCCTGATCCTGGGCGAGCGCGCGGCGGCCGGAAAACGAAATCTGCTCGACCGCCTCGACCAATTTGCGCGTCTTGCCTTCCCGTTCGATGACGAGCCGGCCCTCGGCAACGGAGAGGCCGGCGCCGGCAGTAAAATAGCCGGCGAAGACGATCTTGCGTGCCCGCGCGGTAATGTCGACGAAGCCACCGGCCCCGGCGGTCACATGCGGGCACAGGCTAAGCTTTGAGACATTGACGGAACCGCTGCGATCGATCTGGAGAAAGGACAGCAACGAGCAATCGAAGCCAGCGCCTTGGAAATAGGTGAATTGATAGGGGGAGGGCATGATCGCCTCGGCATTCGACGCGCAGCCGAACTGGAAGTCGAGCAAGGGCACGCCGCCGACCGCGCCCTGCTCAATCACCCAGGTGACCGCACCATGGCGGCCCTCCTCGAGCAGAATGCGCGGCACATTGGCGGAAATCCCAAAGCCAATGTTCACGCAATCGCCGTCGCGAAGCTCCTGCGCCACCCGGCGGGCAATGACTTTGGCAATGCCAAATTCCGGTATGCTAAAAGAATCGAGCGGGCGGCTGATCTCGCCCGAAATTGAAGGTTCGTAGACAGTCTGCGTCGTCTGCATCTGATCGGCTGCGACGACGATGACATCAACCAATATGCCCGGCACGAAAACCTGCTGCGGCTTCAGCGTGCCGGCCTTAGCGAGCCTTTTGACCTGGGCAATCACCAGCCCGCCATTATTGCGCACGGCGAGCGCCTGATCGAGCGGTCCGAGATAGCCGCCCTCATGCTCATAGGAGAGATTGCCGCGCTCGTCGGCGGTGGTGGCGCGGATAATGGCGACGGAAGGCACGATGGCGGGAAAATACAGCCATTCGTCGCCCGCGAATTCGACCCGACTGACGATCGGCGCGGCGGAGGCGCGCGCGTTCATCGCGCAGCCCTCGTGACGCGGATCAACGAACGTGTCCATGCCGATCTTGGTCAAGACGCCAGGCCGGCCTGCCGCGGCCTCGCGGTGCATGTCGAAGAGGATGCCGGAGGGAACGTTGTAGGCGGGGATGCGATTGGTCGAGATCAACTGCCAGATTTTCGGCGGCGCCGCCTTCGAGGGGCCGGAAGGATAGGAGCCGGCCAGCACCCGGGCGAGACAACCGGGCTTAGCGAGATGATCGATTCCGGCAATCCCCCACATATCGCCGGCGGCGATAGGGTGCAGCGTCGTCAGCCCGTTTGGATGGCCACTCGCGTCGAAGCGCCGGCCGATCGCCGCGAGCACCGCCTCCGGGCAGCCTAGGCCCGACGAGGCGGAGACGGTGACGACCGCCCGATCGCCAATCAACGCAGCGGCCTGGTCGGCAGACAATAGGCGCGGCCTTGTCATTTCACGAGACTCCGGCTTGGCTGGGTTGGTGCGGCTGGCCGGCGCCGCAGGACTGACGCACGACAAGCCGGGCCTGGCCGACATAGTGCTCGGCGAAACGGCCGCCGGCGGCGATGCTGTCGAGCAGCAGATGGGCGGCGCGTTCGCCAAGCGTGAGGCTATCGACCGCGATGCTCGACAGGGCGGGCGACATTAGCGCAGCCTCGGCAATATCATCGAAGCCGATAATGGCAATATCCTCGCCGACGGTAAGGCCGCGCTGCCCGGCGCCCAGCATCGCGCCGATCGCAACGACATCGTTGAAGCAGACGGCGGCGCTCGGGCGCTGCGGCGCGGCCCAGGCGGTGGCGAGCGCGGCAAGCCCGCCGAGCTTGGTCGGCATGCTTTCGACGCTCAATGCCGGATCGAAGGCAAGTCCCGCCTCCGCCAGGGCTTGGCAATAGCCGGCATGCCGATCGGCCCTTACGCTGGTCAGCGCCCGGCCGCCCAGGAAGGCGATGCGGCGGTGGCCGAGTGCGGTAAGATGCTGGGTTGCGCGATAGGCCCCGCCAAAATTGTCGGAGACCGCGCAGGGCAGCCGAACGCCGTCGATTCTTCGGATCGCGAGAACGATCGGCAGGCCGGAGCGGGCGAGATGAGCGATTTCGGCTGCCCCGGTTTCGAGCGCCGGACACAGGATCAGTCCGGCAACACCATGTTCGCGCATCGAGCCGACGACTTCGGCCTGGCGGACCAGGCTTTCTGCGGTATTGGCAATGAGCGGAACATAGCCGGAGCTGGCAAGTGCGCGCTCGATGCCAACCGCCAGTTCGGCAAAGAAGGGATTGGTCAGATCGTTGATCACCATGCCGACGATCGACGAATGGGCCTGGCGCAGACTGGCAGCGGAGCGATTGTAGACATAGCCCAAGGCGGCCATGGCTTCGTGGACAAGGGCCCGGGTAGCGGGCTTGACCAGCGGGCTTGCCCGCAGCACCAGCGAGACGGTTGATTTCGACACCCCGGCGCTCGCCGCAATATCGACGATCGTTGCGCGGGCGCCGGCCTTGCCGCGCGCCGGCGGCGCTCGCCGAGCCGGCGCGATTATCATATTGGAACGTTCCATATCCGACCCATGGTAACGCCCCCTAAGCGCGAAAAGCGCGAACTATCGATTGATTTCGACTTGTCATCGCAAAGCTGATGCGATAATTATTTGGAACGATCCAAACCTAGCGCCAATGGCGGCGCCTGTCAATCCGGCCCTGCCAGCTCACCCGAGGTGCCCGTGCCCGTCGTAACCCTCCCCCTCGGCAAAGGCCGCAGCGAGAGCTTCCGCCTCGGCGGGCCTTCGCCTTTCGCCCCCACTGCAAAAGGACCGTTTGCCCGTCAGGTCCTCGCCGCCGCCCATGTCGTCGCTGACCCCTTTGCCGCCCGACCTTGGCTGCAGACGTCGATCGACTGGGACACGACACTCGCCTTTCGCCACCATCTCTGGGGCCTCGGCTTCAAAATCGCCGAGGCGATGGACACCGCTCAGCGCGGCATGGGTCTCGACTGGCCAACCGCCCGCCACTTGATCGAAAAATCATGCGCTGCGGCCCCGGGCCCGGTGGCCGACGCGCTCGCCTGCGGCGCCGGCACCGACCAGCTTGCCCCCGAAACGGTCGATTCGCTCGCCCAGGTGATCGATGCTTACGAGGAGCAACTCGCCTTCATCGAAGCGAACGGCGCGCAGGCGATCATCATGGCAAGCCGCGCGCTTTGCCGGATCGCCCGTTCCCCCGACGATTATCTCGCCGTCTATGACCGCCTGCTGCGCCAGACCAAGCGCAAGGTGATCCTGCATTGGCTGGGTGACATGTTCGACCCCGACTTGCGTGGCTATTGGGGCTCGAGCGATCCGCTCCAGGCGATGCAGACTTGTCTGACCTTGATCGAAAACCAGCGCGAACGGATCGAGGGGATCAAAATTTCGCTGCTCGATCCGGCTCATGAAATCCGGCTGCGTCGGCAATTGCCGGCCGGCGTCCTGATGTATACCGGCGACGATTTTCACTTCGCCACGATGATGGCCGGCGATGGCGAAGGCCATTCACACGGCCTCCTCGGCATTTTCGACGCTATCGCCCCGGCGGCCGCCGCGGCGCTTGCCGAATTATCGGCCGGCAATCTGTCCGCCTACCACGCGATACTCGACCCCACCGTGCCGCTGTCGCGCCGCATCTTCGAGGCGCCGACGCAATTCTACAAGGCGGGCCTGGTGCTGTTGGCCTGGCTCAACGGCTTCCAGGACCATTTCACCATGGTCGGCGGTTTGCAATCGGGGCGCGGCATTCTGCACTATGCCGATGTCCTGCGCCTTGCCGACCAGGCCAGGCTGTTGCGCGATCCGGATCTGGCCGCCCACCGCATGCGCGCCCTGTGCCGCCTCAACGGCATCGATTAAACCGGCAGCTAGGGCCCGGCGCGTAGCGCCATTTCGCGCAATTGACGCGTCGCCTGTTCGCAACCCTCGCGGATGTTGCGCTCAATCGCCTGGCGCGAGAAATCATAATCGCGCGACGCCGGTTCGCCGACGACCCCGGCGCGGACAAAGCGGGTGAGTTCGATCGGCGCCACCTCGCCCATCAGCTGAATATAGAGCGGCCGTGCGAGGATTTGTTGGCGCGCCGGCTCGCTCATATTGGCCAGCATGTCCTCGACGAGCTTGCGGTAATCGCCGATCAATTCACGCCCCGCAATGTCATTGCGGATCCGCTCGGCAAAAACAATTTCATCTCGGCGGGCTTGGACCTCCATCAGGTTGCGCGGCAGCGAGCGCATTTGCGAATAAAGATCGACAATGAAGATCTTCTTGCCGGCGGTGCCGCATTTCTCGACGACTTGGTCGAGCGGCGAATTGCTCAATATGCCGCCGTCCCAATAATGCCGCCCGTCGATCGTCGTCCAGCCGAAGCCGGGCGGCAGGCTGCCGCTGGCGATAATGTGGTCGGCGGTAAGATCGTCATCGTAGGAATTGAAAATTTCCAATTGGCCCGTCTCGACATTGACGGCGCTGACCAATAGCCGCACCGGACTGTCGCGCAGCGCGGCGAAATCGACATATTTGTTGAGCAGCGCCTTGACCGGCGCACAATCGTAGAAGCTCGTCCAATCCGTCAGGAACTGACCCGGTACCGCCCAGCGTGGACGGAAAAAATTCGGCACCCCGTAGCTGAGAATCTGCCAGGATGTTAGGGCCCTCTGGAAATCGCCGAACAGCCAGGACGATGTGTCGACCATGAGATCGCGCCAGAACGCCTCGAGGACGCGTCCCGCCTTGCCAGGATGGCTGGCGATGATCGCGCCGTTGAAAGCGCCAATCGAAACGCCGGCGACGATATTGGGATGGATCGCAGCCGCTTCGAGCGCCTGCACGACGCCGCATTCGAACCCGCCCATCGCGCCGCCGCCCTGCAGCACCAGGACGGTCTGGTTCGGAATGTTCTGCAGCGGATAGGCCGGGTCGCCCAACCGCTCCTTGACATCGGCGAGATTGGTGCGGCTTCGAATCAACGCCTGGGCCGCGCGGGTCTCCTCGCTCGGCCTGCCCATCGAGAACAGGCCCCGCAGCACGCCGTCCTTCAAAAAGAAGCGGGCATAGGACCCGGCCGCCAACGAGCCTCGGCCGATTTGCTCGTCGGTCCCGGCGGATTCGCCGATGAATTCGAAATTGAAGTCGAACCATTCGGAAAAGAAATACGAAACCTCGTCATACGCTCGCGACTGCCCCAGCATGTTACGCGCCGCCAGCCGACCCTGCTTGATCGCATTGTCCCAATGTTCGACCCGGCGGCGCATGCCAAAAACTGGATCATAGAAATTGGCGACGTCGCCGGCCGCATAGATGCCCGCGACATTGGTCGCGAGAAAGCGATCGACGCGGATGCCGTCATCGCTGGCGATACCACTCGATCCCAGACAGCCGATATTGGGGAGGACGCCGATCGCCAGCACGACCAGGTCGCAATCGATCCTGCGGCCGGAACGGGTGACGACCGCGCCAACCTTGCCGTTGCCCTCGATCGCGGCGATTTCTTCGCCGAGCAGCACCTCGACGCCGCGCTCGCGGCAGCGGGCAAAAAACCAGGCCTTCAGGTCGGGCGCCTCGAAATCGGCGAAGATGGCGTCGCGACGCTCGACCAAGGTGATGCCGAGGCCCATTTTCGTGAGGCTTGAGGCGGCCTCCATGCCGAGTACGCTCGCCCCGACCACGACGGCATGCTGGCCCGCCCGGACCATCGAGCGCAGCCTGCGTGCCTGGGCCAAGGTGCGCAGGTGATAGATCCCGGCGAGTTCGGCGCCCGGGCAGCTGAGGCCGATCGGATCGGCACCGGTGGCGATCAGCGCCTTGCCGAAGCTCAAAGTGCCAGCTCGGTCGGTCCTGACCGTGCCGGCCGTCGGGTCGATGTCGATCACCGTGGTCGACAGCATGAGGTCGATGCTCTGCTCCGCATAGGCCGCGGGGCGCAAGATTGAAAAGGCCTCGGCCTCGACTTCGCCGGTCAGGAATTCCTTCGACAAGGGCGGTCGATGATAGGGCGGCGTGTCCTCGCGGGCAATCATCAGGATCGAACCCTTGGCGCCCTCGAGACGCAGCGTCTCGGCCGCCGTGGCGCTTGCCAGCCCGCCGCCAATCAACAGGAAATCGGCATGTGTCATCGTTTTGCCCCCGCGCGCCTGCCAGCTTCGGCGCCGGCGCGGCACACTAGCCTCTATTGTGCACTGCGGAAAGCGCAGCGCGCCGCCCGCGGGTGCAGACAGGCTTGACAGATTGTTAACGGGTCAAGATGCTACCGCCGGAATTTTGATAAGAGAGGGACTCAGCATGTCGCTCAATCGTAGACATTTCCTAGCCGCCGGAACCTTGATGGCCGGGGGCGCCGTTGCCGGGCGGGCTTTCGCCGGCTCGGTCGTCAAAGAAGTGCGCACTGCCACCGGAGACGGGCAATATTTCGACGGAACGGTCGAAGATAACGGCTTTGCCTACCGCAAAACCAATATGAGCAGGATCGATCCGAAGCTGCGCCGCCAGTTGGTGCATTACCAGCACAACGAGCCGCCAGGCACCATTGTTGTCGATTCCAAGAACCATTTTCTCTACGTCGCCTTCGAAAACAATACGGCGTTGCGCTATGGCGTCGGGGTCGGCAAGGAAGGGTTCCAATGGTATGGGCGGGCGCAGGTCGATCGCAAGCAATTGTGGCCGGAATGGGTGCCGCCACCGGAAATGCTGAAGCGCCGGCCCGAACTGCCGCGTCATATGGACGGCGGACCCGACAATCCGCTCGGTCCCCGCGCGATGTATCTCTACCGCGACGGCAGGGATCTCGGCTACCGGCTGCATGGGACAACCGAGCCCTGGAGCATCGGCGGCGATGTTTCGAGCGGGTGCATCCGACTGCTGCCGGAAGATGTTATCGATCTGTATCAACGAACGCCTACAGGGACCGGCGTGCTGGTGCTGGAGCGCTTGGTATAGAACCGGGACAAATACTTCTTTGTGGAGGCCAAGGGGGGCACGGGAATGCGGCGGTCCAGGTCGATCAATAGGATTGGGTGCATGGGCGGGGTTCTGGGGCTGGCGGCTTTGCTTGCCTGTTGCAGCTCGATGCCCAATGCGACGACGGCCGATAAGGGGCCGGAAACGATCGCAACCCTCGATTCGCCGCCGGGCAGCAACGAGGACTTTATCATCAACGTCGGTCGGCGCATTTTTTTCAACGATAGTTCCGCCGACCTTAACGATACGGCCAAAGTTACCCTCGACAAGCAGGCGCAATGGCTGAACACCTATCCGACCTACAAGGTGAAGATCGAGGGCTTTGCCGACGACAAGGGAACCGCTGAATTCAATAAGGCGCTCGGCATGAAACGAGCCGAGGCGACCCGCGCTTACCTGGTCGCGCAGGGCGTCAATCCGGCCCGCCTTCGTGTCAAGAGCTTCGGCAATGAGGCCGACCGTCTCGTCAAGAAGTGCGAGGACATTTCCTGCCGCTCGCAAAACCGCAGGGTCGTGACGGTCCTCGACACCGAGGTTGAATCGTAAAAAGTCAGGGCCGTCCGAATGGGTCGGCCGGCCGTATTTCAGCTAGAGTTTGACCCACTTGCCGTTGGCGGCCGAAGACTTGATCGCGGCTTCGATGAAGGCCAGGCCCTTGATACCGTCCTCGAGCGTCGGATAGACGACTTCCCTGCCTGGCTTCTCGCCGAGGCGTGCCGCACGTATCGCCCGGGCGATTTCCGAATAGATGGTCGCGAAACCCTCGAGATAGCCTTCTGGATGGCCGGGCGGAATACGTGTCACGCGGGCCGCGGACGCACCTAAGCCCGGGCCGCCGCGTCCGAGACTTCTGGGTGGGCTTGCCAAACGGCGACCAGGCGAGATAGTTCGGATTGGCCTGCACCCATTCCAATCCGCCCTTGGTGCCGTAGACGCGGATCCTGAGGCCGTTCTCATTGCCCGGCGCCACCTGGCTCGCCCAAAGATTGCCGCGGGCGCCATTCTTGTAGCGGAGCATCACCGCGACATTATCGTCGAGTCTGCGTCCTTTGACAAAAGTCGTCAGCTCGGCCGACAATTCGCTGACCGCAAGCCCGCTGATGAAATCGGCGAGATTATAGGCGTGGGTGCCGATATCGCCGATGCAACCGCCAGCGCCTGAGCGAGCCGGGTCGGTGCGCCATTCGGCCTGTTTCTGACCGCTGTCCTCGAGCTTTTCGGTAAGCCAGTCCTGCGGATATTCGACTTGGATCAGCCGGATTTCGCCGAGATCGCCGTTGGCGACCATTTCACGGGCCTGCCGAACCATCGGATAGCCGGTATAATTATGAGTCAGCGCGAAGACGCGCCCGGATTTCTCGACAATCGCCTTGAGACGCACGCCCTCCTTCAGGCTGGTCGTCAACGGCTTATCGCAGATGACGTGGATGCCGGCTTTGAGAAAGCGGGCCGCCACCGGGGCATGCAAGTGGTTTGGCGTAACGATCGATACCGCCTCGATGCCGTCGGCCCGCTTGGCCTCGGCCTGCGCCATGCTTTCGAAATCGGGATAAATTCGATCGGCGGCAAGCCCCAGATCGCGGCCCGATTTGATCGCCCGTTTGGCCGTCGACGACAACGCGCCGGCCACCAAGTCGTAATTGTCGTCCATGCGAGCGGCGAGCCGGTGAACCGCGCCGATGAAGGCGCCTTCGCCGCCGCCGACCATGCCGAGCCGGATGCGGCCGCTCGCTTTATCATTGCGCCCTTCGATGGCCATGCGCCCCTCCCCTTGTCTTCTATTTCAGTCCCAGCATCCGGTTGACCATCGCCTTGTCGGCCTGGCCGCCAGCAAAATCGTCGAACGCTCTTTCAGTGACCCGGATCAGGTGGCTCTGGATGAATTCGGCGCCCTCGCGCGCCCCGTCCTCGGGATGCTTCAGACAGCATTCCCATTCGAGCACTGCCCAACTTGCGTAATTGTATTGCGCCAATTTGGAAAAGATCGCCGCAAAGTCAACCTGCCCATCGCCGAGCGAACGAAAACGGCCGGCCCGCTCGATCCAAGGTTGGAAGCCGGAATAGACCCCCTGTCTGCCGTCGGGGTTGAATTCGGCATCCTTGACGTGAAAGGCCTTGATCCGTTCGTGGTAGATGTCGATGAAGGCCAGATAATCCAATTGCTGCAGGACAAAATGCGACGGATCGTAATTGATCGCGCAGCGCGGATGGTTATTGAGTTTGGCCAGGAACATTTCGAAGGTCGCACCATCAAACACATCTTCGCCGGGATGGATTTCATAACAGACGTCGCAACCAACCTCATCGAAAGCATCGAGAATCGGTTTCCAACGCTTGGCCAATTCCTCGAAGGCAGTCTCGATCAGGCCGGCGGGACGCTGCGGCCAGGGATAGACGAAGGGCCAGGCGAGCGCGCCGGGAAAGCTCACGGTGGCGTGCAGGCCGAGATTCTTCGAGGCCTTGGCCGCCAGCATCATCTGGTCGACCGCCCATTTCTGGCGTTCCTTCGGGCGGCCGTGAACCGCGGCCGGCGCAAAGGCGTCGAAGGCCTCATCGAATGCCGGGTTTACGGCCACAAGTTGGCCCTGCAAATGCGTCGACAATTCGGTTATCGCAAGACCGTGCTTCCAGGCAACGCCGGAGATCTGATCGCAATAGGTCTTCGAAGATGCCGCCTTGGCAAGATCGAAAAGCCTTCCGTCCCAGCTCGGAATCTGGACCCCCTTGTAGCCGAGATCGGAGGCCCATTTGCAAATCGAACTCCAGGCGTTGAATGGCTTATCGTCGCCAGCGAATTGGGCAAGGAATATCGCCGGCCCCTTGATGTTTGCAGCCATAATTCGTCCTCCCTTACATTTTGCGAGTTAGTCCGGCACGGCAGCGATGTCACAGCACGCTGGCGCAGAAATGGCGAGGTGGCGCAAGTTTGCCGCTTGGCGGGCGCCAGGCCGCAGGATTTGCCCGATCGGGTCACATTAGGCCGCGGAATTTGCCGGACGCAACCCCCGCGCGCTGCCATTGACAGGGGCGCGGCGTCCTCCTCTCCTAAGTTTGCCAGGCTCGAGTGAGAATTGTTCCGACGGCAAGTCGGGCCGTGAGGGCCGGGGAGGGCAGATTTGACCGGCGTCAACAGCCAGGATCGCGAAAAGGCCGGCTGGTCGTTCTTCGCCAGCCTTGCCGGCTATTCCCCGCGTGCTCTGAGCGGCGATTTGACCGCGGCTCTTACTCTCACCGCCATTGCCGTTCCCGAGCAGATGGCGACGGCGCGACTAGCCAACCTCAGCCCATCCGCGGGCTTCTACGCCTTCATCGCCGGCACGCTTGCCTTTGCCGCCTTCGGCGCCAGCCGCCACCTTTCGGTTGGCGCCGATTCCACGATAACGCCGATTTTCGTCTCGACTCTGGCTGGCCTTGTCGCAGGCGCGGCCGATCCCTACCCGGCGCTTGCGGCCGTCCTTGCTCTGTGGGTCGGACTTATCCTTGTCGCAAGCGGCGTGTTCAGGCTCGGCTGGATCGGCGATTTTCTCTCGGCTCCGGTTGCGGCCGGTTTTCTCGCCGGAATCGCCGTGCATATTCTGGCCTCGCAATTGCCGACCCTGCTTGGCGGACCAACTCTCGAGGGCCCGCTGCTGTATCGGCTTTTCGAGACGGCAAAATCGCTGCCGCTCGCCAATTCCTACACTTTGATGGTCGGCCTCGGCGTTCTTTTGACGAGCCAGGCGGCCGAATGGATCGACCCGCGGATCCCCGGCGCGCTGATCGCTCTTGCCGCTGCTAGCCTGCTGGTCTGGCTGTTCGGCCTGGAGAGCCACGGGGTTCGCCTGCTCGGGCCGGTGCTGGGCGCGCTGCCGCATTTCGAATGGCCGCTCGTCGAGGTCGAATCCGCCATTCGACTAATCCCGCTCGCCCTCCTGGTCTCGCTCGTCGTCATGGTCCAGACGGCCGCGACGACGCGGTCCTTTGCCGGTGCCAGCGAACCGGCCAACGTCGACCGCGATTTCCTCGGCGTCGGCATGGCCAATCTTCTGGCCGGACTGATCGGCGGATTTGCGGTCAATGCCAGCCCGCCACGCACCGCCGTCGTGGTAGAGACTGGCGGCCGCTCGCAACTTGCCGGGCTCGTCGCCGCTGGATTGATGCTCGCTCTGCTGCAGTTCGGCGCCGAAATTTTCGCCCATATTCCCAATGCCGCCCTCGCCGGCATCCTGTTGTTCATCGCGACGCGCATCATTCGCCTGCCAATCATGGCTCAGCTCTACCGGCAAAGCTTCGGCGAATTCGCCCTGCTCGGCGTCACCTTCCTGGCCATTGTCGTCCTGCCGATCGCGCAGGGCGTGGCAACCGGGATTGGCCTGTCCCTGCTGCACGGGCTCTGGTCGATGACCCGCGCCCGCACCCTGGTCTTCGAACGGGTGACGGGATCCTCGATCTGGTGGCCGCCGGATCCGAGCGCACCCGGCGAAACACTGCCCGGCCTAGTCGTCATTGCCTTTCAAGCACCGCTGTCCTTTCTTAATGCCGCCGGCTTTCAGCGTGGCATGAAGGACGCTGTCGACTCGGCTGCGCCACCGGCGAGACTCTGTCGTGCTCGAGGCGAGCAATATTGTCGACATCGATTTTACGGCGGCCCGCGTCCTCATCGACCTCGTCGACTGGTGCGAAAAATCAGGGCGCACCCTGGCTATTGCACGACTCGAATCGCTGCGTAGCCAGCAGGCCGTCGACAAGTTCGAGATCAGCGCTCGGCTCGGACCTGACCGGATCTTTCGCAGCGTCCAAGAGGCCGTCGACCGGCTCTATCCCGCCCTGGCGCAGCCGCCTAGCGACGGGCGTGCAGCAGCAAGTCCTTAGCGGCATTGACGCGAGCGGCGAGATATGTGGAACCACCGCGGTCGGGATGCAGCTTCTTCATTAATTCGCGATGCGCCTCGACCACCGCCGCTTCGCCGGCACCGAAAGGAAGGCCCAAAATTTCATAGGCCTCGGCTGCCGTCATCGGGCCGCCTGACGGAGCCTTCCGGTCGTTGCCAGCCTCGCCTTCCGCCCGCCAACCCGGAAACCGTCGCTCGAGATAGGTCTCGAGCAATCGTGCCCCGTCCGCATCGGCGGCCCGGCACTGCGCGTAGAATTGTCGGCTCTCCGCCGCACTCAATTGACTGAGGCGGCGGCCAACCCAGGGTCCGGCGAGAATCGTTCCGTCCATGTCGCCGGTGGCGTGATCGAGGTTCATTTCGAGATGGCTGGTGGCCACCCGCGAAGCCGCCGCGCCGCCGCCCGAGCTCGACGGGCCGGACGGGCCAAAGGGGCCGGCCCCCTTGTTCCATCCAAACAACCACAGCGCTACGCCGCCAAGTCCAAGCGCCAGATTGACCCGGCCGCGCAACAGCAGAAAGAGCGCCGCTATCAGCGAAAGGATGCCGCCGCCGGCCTTGGCGATGGCGGCCAGGATCGCCGGATTGGCGCGCACGAGCCCGCGCAGCGCGAAATGGACGACCAGCACCAGGACAAGGCCGATGACGAAATAGACCATGGCGTCAGCGCATTTGCCGCAGCAGCAGCCGGGCCGCCGAGGTCGGGTCCGAGGCCTGTGCCTCGAGCGCCGGACGTCCGCCTGCCGCATAGGCCGCGGCGGCGGCAAGCAACGCCGCCAGCCTGGCCGCCGCGCCCTGGTCGAACACGGCATAGGCACCGCCGGTCAGACGGGCGATCTCCTGAAACGACGTCCGCGCCAGCCCGTCGCTCCCCTCCTGGAACATGAAGGCCTTGACGCCAAGCAACGCAATCTCGCCGGCGCCCCGAGATAGATCGTCAATGCGCTCCTCCATGGCGTCGCCGACATAGACCAGCGCCCCGACGCGGCCGGCCCGCGCCTCGCAGGCGACATGCGCCAATATTTTGCCGATCTGCGTGTGACCGCCGCGAACCTGAATCTGCGCCATCAAGGCTGAAAGACCGCGGCCGCCGGAGACAAAGCTAGAAGCGCGGCATTCGCCAAAACCGCGAAAATAGACGAGCTGCACATCGAGCCCCCCGAGCGAGGCCGCGGTTTCGAACATTTTGGCCTGGAGGCTCTGCGCAAGATCCCAGGTCGGCTGCCGGCTCATCGTGGCATCGAGGGCGAATATCAGCCGACCGCGGCCGCCTTGGTCGTCCGGCTTGGGTAGCCGCGCGGCCGTCTCGATAAAGCTATCGACCGCCGAACGCTGGGGCGCGCCTGGCACCGGTTTGTTGTCACTGCCTGAACCGCTCACGATAGACCCTCGCTAGCCGGCCATCTTCATCGCGGCGCCGGCGGCGACACGAACATCAGCATCGAAGCTAGCACCCCGTCGCGCAAATAAAGGTGATGAAAAATGGCAGCCCCGGCATGCAGGCCGGCGAGCCAGATCATCCCTTGACCCAATGTGGTGTGCAGCTCGGATACGGCAAGCCCGAGGGCATGGGCCGGCGCCATGTTCGGCAATATGTCGCCAACAATCCAGAGCGAAACCGGGTGACCCTCGAGAAAGGCGCCGACCAGGCCGGTTGCCGGAACAATGATCATGAGGCCGATCAGTATGAATTGGGTCAGCCATGCCAGCCGGCGCATGACGTCCGGCATCGGCACCGGATCGGGCCGCCGATCGACCAGGCGCCACATAAGCCGCAGCACGACCAGGCCAGCGACCAGCATCCCCAGGCTTTCGTGGGTCGTGCGGCTCGCATCCAAAGCCGGCTGGTAGACGCGTGCCTCCGACCCGCCCCGGCTGATCACATAGGCAGTCCCCACGACAAGCGCACTCAGCCAGTGCAGGGCCTGCGCGACCGACCCGTAGCGCATCGGCGTGCTGTACAATGCCATAGCCTCCTCCTTGCTGGTAAAGCCTAGGCCGACGGTCGCTTGCTCACCAGGCCATTTTGGCACCGGTCCAAATTTCGACGCAAACACGTGTATGAATTTCAATCAGTTGTTTGAAACTTTCGAGGTCCGTATGCGCGATTTTCGAAAAAATCTTCCCGGGATTGCCTATGCCGGCCTCGGTAAACTCCTGCTCGAATTGGCGGCCTCAACTGGCGCGACCCTGATCGTGACCTGGGCCCTTTCCAGCCTGGTACTGGCGCCGCAGGCCCCGCGCCCGGCCAGTGCCCCGGGCCGCAACGAATTGGCGCTGGCCGAAATACCTGCCACAATTATGTTTTCGCCGCCGGTGGTCGGCGAACCGGCTGCTCGCGTACCTACGCCGCCGCCACGAACGGCAGGCATGGCAGGCCCGCGCGCGCATGACAAGCCGCTGCTGCCGGCAAGGCTGGCCCGCAATCAGCACCCTTCCTCCACGCCAGTTTCGTCCACCCCTGCCCCGGCCGCCGAAAGGCCGGCGGCGCCGCTGCGCCTCGCCGGCGCCGAAGGCCCCGCCGACATTGCCGAACCGCCGCCGCCCGATCCGGCAACCGCGCAGAACGAGCGGCCGCTGAGCCGGCTAGCCTTCTTGGACCGGCTGCCTAATCCCACCAGCCTGCTTCGCCCGATCGGCGCCATCTCCGAGCGGCTGAGCATGCTGCTGCCGAAATTCTAACGTCACACCTGCCTGGCGCCAGACGGTGGCGCCAGGCGGTGGCGCCAGACGGGCGTTTGGCGCCGGTCTCGTTTGCGGCGAACGGACTTGACCAAATCCGGCCCTACCCGCATGGCTTGAGGATGGCCAATGCTATCGTCCAACGGCAAACCCAAGACTTGCGCATCATCGGCGTCGTTGGTGCGGCGCATTTCACCAGTCATTTCTACCAGCTGGTTCTGTCGCCGTTGTTTCCGGCCATCCACGCGACGCTCGGCCTGTCCTATGGCCAGCTCGGCCTAATCGTCACCGTTTTCTTCGCCACCTCCGGTTTTGGCCAGGTCGCTGCCGGTTTCCTGGTTGACCGGATTGGTCCGCAGATCGTCCTGCCCGGCGGGGTTGCCCTGCTTGCCGGATCGGTCGCCGGCATGGCCGGCGCTGCGAATTATGGGATTTTTCTGCTGCTCGCCGCCTGCGCCGGTCTGGGCAACAGCGTCTACCACCCGGCCGATTATTCGGTATTGACGACGCGGGTCTCGCCACACCGGCTCGCCCGGGCCTATAGTGTTCACACAATCAGCGGGACGCTGGGCTGGGCGGCGGCACCAGTCGTGGTGCTCATGCTCTCGGAATATTTCGGCAATTGGCGCAATGCGCTGCTCCTTGTCGGGCTTGCCGGCGTCGCCGGAGCCGCCGTCCTCGCGCTCAACCGGGCCGATTTGCGGCTGCCGCCGCATCTGCACAAGACTTCGGAAACGCCGGTCGGCCTCGTCAATATGCCCTTTTTCTCTGTGCCGATCGTGATGGCCTTCTGCTATTTCCTGCTGCTCGCCATTTCCCTCGGCGGGACGCAGAATTTCCTGCCGACCATGCTCCCCAAGGTCCAAGACGTCTCGGTCGCCTTCGCAACGCAGGCGCTCACCGCCTACCTCATTGCCAATGCGCTTGGGTCGCTGGCCGGCGGCTATCTCGCCGACCTCACCCAAAACCTCGACCGCATTATCGCGGGCGGGCTGGCGGGTGCTGCCTGTCTCGTTCTGGCCATGGCCTTCGTTCCAATGTCGGCGGCGGCCCTGTTTCTGGTCGCAGCGCTCGCCGGCTTCCTGGCAGGTCTGACCATTCCTTCGCGCGACATGCTGGTCCGCCAAGCGACGCCGCCCGGCGCAACCGGCAAGGTATTCGGTTTTGTCTATTCCGGACTCGACCTTGGCTCGCTCATCGCGCCCGTGATTATCGGCACAATGCTGGACCGCGGCCTGTGGCATGCGCCTTTCATTTTCATTGCCACTGCTCTGGGCATCACGATACTCGCTGCGATAGGCGTCAAGCTGAGCAAGTCCTGACCCTCGCACGGCATTTTCTCCGGCCGCTTTGCATGCTAGGAGGATTGACAGAAAATTTGCGACTCGACCGGGGGGTTGACGATGGCTCGCAGCAAAAAATCGGTTGGACTGGACGGTCGGCACCGCGACAAGGATGGCGAGATCCACAAGAAGAGTGGACGAACGCTGGTCAAATCCCTGCGCAAGACCTACGGCGAGCATTTTGCCGCCGGCTATCGCAGCGACATGATGCTGGAGACGTTGCTCGCGCGCAGCCAGTGCGAATTGCTGCACGAATATTTGAAGAAACACCACAAGTGAGCGGCCAGTCGCCTATCCGCCCCTAGAGTGCCACCAGGCCGCGGCGCAGGGCTATTGCAACGATGTCGGCTCTGCCGCGCGCGTTGAGCTTGTCGCGCAACGAAGCAACATGGAATTTGGCTGTATGAATTGAAACGTCGAGGCTTCGGGCAATCGCTTTGTTTGAGCCGCCGTCGACAAGTATCGCAAGCACTTCGCGTTCGCGGCCGCTGAGCCTAGCCTCGCAGGCTTCCTCGTCGGGCTGGCCTAACTGGGCCGGCCCACTGGCCCGTTCAAGAAGATCGCCAATCAGCTTTCGTGGCATAAGGCAAAGGCCTTGCCCGAGCGCGCTCATGGCCAGCGCAAGCTCGCCCTGCGATGGTTCGTCCGGCAACAGGGCGAGCGGCATATCGCCGAAATCGCCAGCGGCAATATTGGCCCAATCTTCGCCGAGAAAAATTGTCGCCTGGTCGATCCGATCCTCGCTTCGATCGGTGATCACTATGTCGGCCTCCGCCGCAGCCCTCGCGCGAACGACCAGCGCGCCGAGGCTGGACAATCGGTCGATCAGCCGCCGGCGCCGGGTCGCATCGGCAACCTTCAGACCGACGGTCGGACCTGGGCGGCGGCGCGCGGACACGGCGCACGCCTCAATTGGGCCGCGGCGCGGGCCGTTCGCCAATCGTCACGGTCACGGTCTCGCTTGAACCGGCCCGCAGTAGCTGCACAGCGATCGCCTGGCCGATCGAACCGGGACCGAGGCGCGCCTGGATGTCGCGGATGCCGCGCAGCGTCTCGCCGTTCCACGCGAGCAGAATGTCGCCGAGGAGGAGCCCGGCCTGGCGGGCCGGCCCGTGCGGGTCGACGCTAACGACAATGGCAGCGCGTTTCGGTGTCGCATTCGGGTCGTCGATCCGAATCGGCTGCAACCCCGCCCCAAGATAGCCGCGGGCAATGCGGCCGGTCCGCATCAGAGCCTCGGCGACCCGCACCAGGGTCGGCTGAGGCATGACCAGCACCCGGCCACGCGGACCGAAAATCGCCATGCCGACGAGATTGCCGGCGGCATCGACGACCGCGCTGCCCTCGCCCTCACGGTCCAAACCGATGTCGAGTTCGATCAATCGATCGATTTCGCCGCCGCGCAGACTTTGCCACGGCCCGCCAACCAGGCTGACGATGCCGAGCCGGGCCAGAACGGCCTGACGCCGCCGCCCGAGCGCCAGCACCAGCGCGCCGGGCTCCAAGGTCGCGCTGGCCGCCGGCCAGCCACCGGCGCGATGTCCGGCTGCGAGCCGGAGCAGCGCAATATTGGTGGTCGGGTCGCGCCCGATAACGGTCGCGGCGAGCGAATGCCCCTCTGCCGCTCCGACTTGCAGTCCATCGTCACGATTAAGGCCCAATTCTGCGGCAAGTACAAGGTCTTCGCCCCAGAACACACCGCTTGCGGTTACCCGTCCGCCGCTTTCGATCACGGCCACCTTCAGGCTGATAGCCGCCACCATTTGGGTCAATTGACGCGATAGCGCCGGCAGCACATTGACATCTCGTTCCATCGCAAGCTCCTCGAAGCTGATGGTTCGAAGATAGGGATCGCATGTCTGCCCTCCAACTGGCCATGCGGCTAGGTCTTGCGCCTGGCCTTCAATTGCACCGGCGGCTACCTATATATGCTTGTTCGGAGGAGGTGGCATTATGTCCTGGCGCCGTTGCCTTATCGCCATTGCTGCGATGTTGATTGTGATCGGGGGCTCGGCCGCAGCCGAGGCACGGATCGGCGGCGGTCGCAGTTTCGGTTACCGCGGCGAGCGCACCTATGCGCCCCCGCCGATTACCCAGACGGCACCGCATACCGCCTCGCCAATCGACCGGCCCTATCAACAGACCCCGTCACAGTCGGTCTTTCCGCGCAGTACTGGCGGCATGTTCGGCGGCTTTGGCCGCGGCCTGGTCGGCGGCCTGATCGGTGCCGGCCTGTTCGGCCTCCTGTTTGGCCATGGCCTTTTCGAAGGTCTCGGTTCGCTCAGCTCTTTTATTGGCCTGTTGTTGCAGATCGGACTTGTCGTGCTACTTGTGCGGTTGGCCATGCAATGGTTCGCCAATCGGCAATTGGCGCTAAGCGGAACCAGTGGCCTCCCGCCTTCTGCCTCGTATCGCGCTCCCGCGGGTCCGCCGGCCTCGACGACGAGCCAGCCGCTGCATCTGCAACCCAGCGACTTCGACCGTTTCGAACGTCTGCTCGGCGAGATTCAAACCGCCTATGGGCGCGAGGACACGGCGAGCTTGCGCCAGCTCCTCACACCAAAGATGATGGATAGTCTTGCCGGCGATCTCGAGGCCAACAGGCGACAGGGCCTCGTCAATCGCATTTCGGCTGTGAAGCTGCTGCAGGGCGATCTTGCCGAGGCCTGGCACGAAGCGTCGGGCGATTACGCGACGGTCGCCATGCGCTATGGCCTGATCGACGTCATGGCTGACAGGCAATCTGGCCGGATCATCTCCGGTGACCCGAACCAGCCGCAGGAAGTGACGGAATTATGGACCTTCCGGCGCGCGCCGGGCAATGCTGGCTGGCTTCTATCGGCCATCCAGCAAGCCTGAGCCGTTTGCGGCTGGCCGTGCCAGCGTCCGAAAGCGCAAGGTTTCCCCCGATAGAGCAAGGGGCTGCTCCAGTTCCGGCCGGAAACGCTTGAGCTGTTCGCGCGAGAAACTGCGCCGGAAGTTGCGGGGGCAGATGCCGAATTGCGCCTTGAAACTGCGCGAAAAGACCTCGAGGCAAGAAAAACCGTGATGCTCGGCGATGCGGCGGATCGGCGTTTCGCTGTAGAAGAGTTCGTTGCGGGCCGCCTGCAAGCGCAATTTTAAATAATAGCGCATCGGCGGCTCGCCGAGATTGTCGCGAAAAACCCGATACAGGAGGCGCTGATCAATACCGACTTGGGCTGCCAGTTCGGCAGCCCGCAATGGGGCAGCGAAATCCTTTTCCATCGCTCTGACGATGCGTGCGATCAACGACGGCTCCTCGCTTTGCGAGCGCGGTGCAAAGCGCTGCGGATCGGTTTCGCTGCGTATCGTGGGCGCAACAAAGCCATTGGCGACGATTTGCGCCAATGCTGTGCCATGCCGGGTCCGGATCAGCTGCAGCATCATATCGAGGGTGGCGTGTCCACCGGCACAGGTCAGCCGGTTGCGGTCAATCGCGAAAAGCTGTTCTCTCACCTGGATTTCCGGATAGCGCTCGCGAAAAAGCGCAATCGCCTCCCAATGCAGCGTGATTGTGTGACCGCCGAGCAGGCCGGCTTCGGCAAGCATGAAGGCGCCGGTGTCGATCGCGCCGAGAATGGCGCCGTGCCGGTCGAGCCGGCGCAGCCAATTGGCGACGCGCTTGTTGAAATGCTGGAGCGGATGGTTGCCACCGCACACAATCACCATCGGCGCAAAGGCAATGTCGGCGACCCCTGCATTGACCGAGATCTCGATGCCGCTGCCGGCCATCACCGACCGTCCGTCGACCGAGCACAATTGCCAGTCGAACAGACGCTGACCGCTGTTTTGATTGGCCAGGCGTAGCGCCTCGACGGCCGGCACGAGCGCGTAGAGCGGGAACTCCGGCATGACAAAAAAAACGACGCGCTCCGGCTCTAGCCGCCCGCCGAACCCATGGGTGCCGTCAACCTTGCTCATGCACTCTCACGCTTGTCGTCAAAAGATCGTGGAATCCCCGGCTAAAAGCAAGCAGCGCGGCGCCCTCGTCAAGGGCCGCGGCCGCGCTTCGCCTCGTCGCGCGTTGGCCCCGGTGCGGCCGCGCGCTATAGCCGAATGCCGACGTTTTTGATCTGCAAGTAATTGCGCAAGCCCGGCAGCCCCCGCTCACGGCCAATCCCGCTGTCCTTGATGCCGCCGGTCGGGGCCTGCTGACCGCCGATGAACCAGCCGTTGATCCAGACCGAACCGGCCTCCAGGCGCCGCGCCAGGCTGAGCGCCCGCGATATGTCCCTTGTGTAGAGGCCGGCCACCAGACCATAACCGAGCCCGTTTGCCAGCGCGACCGCGTCATCGACCCGGTCGAACGGCGTCAGGGTCACGACCGGACCGAACACCTCCTCGCGGGCAATCGGCAGGCCCGGATCGACATCGGTGAAAACGGTCGGCTGGACGAAATAGCCGCGCGAAAAGGCCGCCGGCCGGCCGCCGCCGACCACGAGGCGGGCACCGGCCCGCCGCGCCCCTTCGATATGACCGATGATTGTGTCGTGCTGCTCGAGCGAAACGACCGGCCCGATATCGCAATCCAACCGCCCCGGGCCAATTGTGATCTGAGCCGCCCTGGCCGCCAGCCGCTCGGACACTTGCGCCGCTACCCGGCTTTCCACGAGGATCCGCGAACAGGCCGAACAGACTTGGCCGGAATTGCCGAAAGCCGCATCCGCCACATCCTCGATCAGCCGGTCGAGATCAGCGTCGGCAAAGACGAGCAGCGGGTTCTTGCCGCCGAGTTCAAGGATAACCGGCTTCGGCCCTGCCGAGGCCGCGCGCATGACCTGCCGGCCCGTTGCCACCGAACCGGTAAAAGTCACCGAGCGTACCAGCGGGTGGCGAACCAATGGTTCGCCGGCCTCCTCGCCAAAGCCCGCCACCACATTGACGACCCCAGGTGGAATGCCGATTCCGCAGGCGAGCTCGGCCAGTCGCAACGCGCTGAGCGGTGTCTGCTCGGCCGGCTTGATGACTGCCGTGCAACCGGCCGCAA
This sequence comes from uncultured Alphaproteobacteria bacterium, assembly GCA_963773155.1. GTDB lineage: Bacteria > Pseudomonadota > Alphaproteobacteria > Rhizobiales > Beijerinckiaceae > CAVZAB01. Next base: position 110,266 of record CAVZAB010000017.1, read on the forward strand.
GCGCTGGGGCAAGCGAGCGAATCGCCATGCCAAGGGGATAGTTCCACGGCACAATATGCGCGGTGACGCCGACCGGTTCCAGCCAGGTGAAATCGACAAATTCCTCTGGCAGGGGAATCGTCCTTCCCTCCATCTTATCGGCTGCCCCGGCGTTGTAGACGAGTGTCGACACAACCCCATCGATATCGCCGCGCGATTCTTTCAAAGGCTTGCCGACATCATCGGTTTCGAGTTCGGCCAAGCTGTCGCGTTCGGCGCCGATCGCTTCGGCTAGCGCCAGCAGCAAACGACCGCGCGCGGCCGGCGGAATTTTGCGCCACTCGCCACGCATCGCCCGATCGGCGCTTACGACCGCGGCATCGACATCGGCGGCCGAACCGCGCGCAATCTCTGCAATCGGCTCCTCATTCGAAGGATTGATCGACGCAAAGACCTGACCGTTCGACGCCTCGACCCGACGCCCGTCGATGAAATGTCCCACCCTCAGCATTGCGGTGCTCCTATCCTTTCAGACCCCCGGCCGTCAGGCCCTGCATGAAATAGCGCTGCAAAACCAGGAAGAGAAAGACGGAAGGAAGGCATAGTAGCGTCACCGCCGCCATGGCAACCGCATAGCCCTCGAGCTGGGTATGGGTGCCGACGACCGGCGCAAAGGCGGCAATGCCAACCGGCAGCGTCTTCATGTCCTCGTCAAAGACGATCAAAAGCGGCCACAGGAAATTGTTCCAATTCAAGGTGAAAATGATCACCGTTGCCGCAATCATTGGGCTGCGCGCCAGCGGCAGCGCAATGCGGAAGAAAATGCGGAACGCTCCCGCGCCATCGACAATCGCAGCCTCTTCGAGCTCCCGCGGGAAGCTCAGAAAGAATTGTCGGAAAATATAGACGCTGAGAACGTTGGCGACGGTTGGTAGGATCAGCGCCTGGTATGTCGATGCCCAGCCGAGCCGAAGCATGGCGATGAACAGGGGAACTACGCCGACCTCGGCAGGGATCATGAGCGAACCCAGCAGGATGACAAATATGAGATTGCGCCCAGGAAAATGCAGGCGGGCCAGGGCATAGCCCGCCATCGCGCCGAACAGCACGCACAGGGCCGTGGCAACGCCGGCCACGATAAGGCTGTTCATCGCCCAGGTTGCGACCGGATATTCGGTCAAAACCTTGGTGTAATTGCTCAATGTCCATTCACGCGGCAACCATTCGATGTCCTTCGTCATCACCTGCGAGGACGGTTTGAAGGAGGTCGATACCATCCATACAAATGGGGCAGCCCACAGACCGACACAAAACATGCCGATCGCCCAAAGCGGCAGATCGGCCCAGGCGAGATTGGTGCCGGGAATGCGGCCTGCCAGGCGCCGGCGAAAGTCAGCCACGGGCCACCTCCCGCAGAACAAGGCGCTGCAGCAGGGTGACAAAAAGTATCGCCAGGAAGAGCAGGACGGAAATGGCGGACGCATAGCCAAGCAGATTGCGCACCACCGCGGTTTGATAGATGTGGACGATCACCGAAAGGGACGAGCCGGCCGGCCCGCCATTGGTCATGACATAGACCTGGCTGAATATCCGCATGGTCGAAATAATCTGCAGCGTCACGACCATGCTGAGGGTCGGGCGGATATGTGGCAGCGTCACGTGCCACAATTGTCGCGGCCGGCTCGCCCCGTCGATCTGCGCCGCCTCGTACAAATCGCTTGGCACGTCCTGCAGGGCGGCAAGCAGGAGCACGAAGGCGAGGCCGAGGTCCCACCAAATCGAGGCAATGGAAACGCCGAACAGCGACCAATTGACATTGGTAAGCCAGGGCACCGCTGGAATGCCGATAAGCCCGAGATAATGGTTGAGAACGCCGAATTGGGTGTCGAGCACCCATACCCAGACGAGACCGATCACCGTCGCGGACACAACATTGGGGGTGAAGAGAATGGTTCGTGCCAGGCCCGACAGCGGCCAACCCTGATTGACGAAGATCGCGAAAAGCAGGCCGAGCCCGACGACGCCAGGAACGATGATCAGCGCATAAAAGAAGACATTGACGAAGGCGCGGCGCAGAAATTCATCTTTCAGCGCCTCGCGGTAATTGTCGAGGCCGATCCAATTCGGATCGCCGATGATGCTCCACTCCGTGAAGCTGACATAGACGCCGAACAAGATCGGCAGCACGTTGAACAGAATGAAGGGAACGACAAAGCAGGCGATGAACAGATAGCCGACCCAATCGGTCCGCGAGCGCTCGTCGATAGGAGCGCCAGCTGGCACCGATTGGGGGCTCGGCTCAGCCATGGGCGCCCGATTCAACCTGCATCGAGGCCTTTTTGCCATTGTTCGTGGATCTTCGCCATGGCCTCTTCCGGCTTGCTCTGCAAGGCCCAGACACCTTCCAATGTCTTGGCCAGAAAATTGCCGCCGGAATAGATGGTGAAATCGGGGCCGGCCAGGACCGGGATCTCGCCCTCGGTGGCAAATGCCATGCCGTCGACGAAAGCCCCGCGCACCGACCAGGCATTGCCTGCCGTCTTGTAGTCGGGCCTCGATAGAATCGATTTGCGCGGCGAGGCGCCGCGGCCGACTGTCGTCCACAGGAACGAATTGTCGGACAGCCATTTGACCGCCTTCATGGTCGCCTCGTAGCGGCCCTTGTCCTTCTGCTGATAGAGTTCGAGTCCGCCTTGCTCGAAATAGGTCACCCGCTTGTCGCCGATTTTGGGGAACAGGTAGGTTGCAAAATTCAGCTTCTGCGCGACATAGCCGTTCAAGGTCCAGGGACCGGTCCAGAAGATCGAGCCCTGACCGGTGCCGAAGGCTTTGTAGCGGTCGGTGACATCGCGGGTCGAGACCTTGTGTTTGTCGAACAGATCGAGCACCCATTGCATTGCGGCAATGCCGGCCTTTGGATTGACCGCCGCCGTCTTCAGATCGGCCGAGGCACGCTGAAAGCCCATTTGCGCCGCGACAATTCCCCAGGTGACGGTCGGCTGAACGCCGGAACCGGTCATCATGATCCCCGAGCGTGTGACTTTACCGGCCTCGCTCTTGGTCATCTGCTTCGCCCATTCGATCAAGGTTGCCCCGTCTTCCGGGAATTTCGCTGGGTCGAGGCCAGCCTCCTTGAGATGGTCGAGATTGACCTCCGGCTGTAGGCTCATCAGATCCATCGGGACCATAAACAGGCCGCCGCCGTATTTTGGGTAGCGCGCCGCCTTGATCGAGAAATCGTCAAAATCCGCGAGATCGAGACCCACCGTCTTGGCGAGATCATCTAGCGGAACGATTACGCCATCCTTGGCCATTTTGGCGCGCTGTCCGGCGGTTCCCCAGCCAAAGTCCGGCCCCTTTCCGGTCGCGACGGCGGCCAGGACCTTGGTGGTATATTGCTCTTCGGGCACCAGTTCCATTTTGATCTGCATGTCGGAATTGGCGGCGTTGAACGCGTCGATCATCTTCTGCCAGACCTCGCCGTCGGATGCGGCAAGCCAGCTCCAATGGTTGATTTCGATCGGTGCCGCGCGGGCAACAAAAGGCGTGCAGACAGATCCGGCCGCCAAAACGGCAGCACCGCTTACGAGTTTGCGCCTGGACAATCGAATGCGTGACATGATGTCTCTCCTCTCCATTCCTCGACCATTCAGCGGGGCAAAACCATTCGGCCCCGCACCTTAAATCACCATTGTGGCGCCATAGACGGCCGTCACTCCGGTGCGGTCTCGATAATAATAGGCGACGAACAGACTGCCGTCGCTGCGTTGAAGCGCAGTCGGATAGCCAAGATCGCGGTTGGGCAGATCGGTGCGAATGACGACAGGCTGCTCGGCCTGCCAGGTCCGGCCGAGATCGGCCGAAACGAACAGGCTGATGCCGAACGGCGGCCTCCGCCGGCCGGCGACCGCGGCCAGCCGTCCATCGGCAAGTGAGAGCAAATGGGCCGGATAACAGGCGATTCCGGTCGGCAGCGGTTTTGACCAGCTCAACCCGCGGTCATCCGAATACAAGCTGTAGAGGGTGCGTGAGACATTCTCGCGCAACAGCATGACAACCCGGCCATCGGCAAGAAGTACGGGCGCCGGCTCTTCGAAAGCCCGGCCGACGGTCTCGGCAACGGGCTCCGGGCGCGCCCAGTTTGCCCCGCCGTCGCGTGAGCGAATGAGGAATATCCGCTGGTAATGCGGCACATCCGAAAGCGGCAGCAGAATTTCGCCGTCATCGAAAACAACGCCGCCGCGCATTCCGTAGCCGCCGCTGTAGGGTGCTGTCGCAATTGGCGACGATACCCGCCAGGTTCTGGCCCCGTCGTCACTGCGGTGGACGAACAGGTCGCCACCGCCGCGCGCCCAGGGCATGACCGCCTCGGCGCAGGTGCCGGCAAGTGCCTGCGCGTCCAACTCGCTCGAATCGAGCAGGGATTGGCGAAGGGCGGCAGACTCCCGCAACAGCGGCTCCGATTGGCCTGACGGCGCCGCCCGATAGGGATACCAGCGGAACCGCCATTGGTTGACGAGCAAGCCGTTGTTGGCGAGCCCAGTCAGGCCGGCGCATTCGACACCCGTCCAGCCATAGGCTGGAACGACGCAGGGCGGCGTCCAGCTCGCCCCCCCGTCGCTCGACGTGATTAGGATATTTACAAATTCCGGATCCTGCGGCGGATGCATCGTTACAATTCGCCGCGGGCCGCGATTGGCGATTAAAGCCCAAACGCCGGACGACAGCCTCGCCAAATGCGGATGCGCGATATAAGAGTGTTGGTCGTAAATCAATCGTCTCTCTTCGAGGGACTGGCGCACGCTCTAGTCCTGCAACCGGAAACGGGTGCAGCGAACATATTGCAACGGCCGCTCGTCTTCGCTCCATTCATGATAGGAGGCGACGATGGTGGCGTCCGGCATCTGGGCGACGCTCGGATAACCAATATGCTGATAGACGCCCGGATTGCGCCAATCGATCCGGCCGCCGCCGTATTTGCCCGAGGCCGGACTCATGCGGCTAGACCCCGGCCGATCCATGTCGCTCTTGCCGGGAACACCGCCCTCCCGAACGACGAACTCGTTCTTGATGTCCCAGGTAAGCCCGTCGGCCGAGACAACGCCGCGCACGCCATAGGGCGGCCTTCGGTAACCGTAAATCATCAGATAGCGGCCGTCGAGCAAGGGAATCGTCTCGGCCGGATAGCCCCAAATATTGGTCCATTTCGGCGGCGACCACGTAAAGCCATCGTCCTGCGAAACGACAAAGACCATAGTCTTTGCGTCTCCTGACGGATTGACGTGGGTGCGCAGGAAAGAGACCAATTGTCCGTCCTTGAGCCGGAGCATCGCGGGTTCCTCGTAGTCGATGATCGAGGCGGGGTCATAGGCGAGCGTCGAGAAATATTCCCAATTGTCGCCGCCGTCGTCCGAGCGCATCAAGGCCGATCGGGTCGATTCGCCTTCGCCCTCCTCTTCGTAACCGTGAATGCGGCCATAAAGGCCCATTAGGATCGAGCCATTCGGCAATTGCCAGCAGCCGAGCCGGCAACCGCCGTGCTTGAGCGGCCGGATATTGACCGGAATGGGTGCGCTCCAACTCTTGCCGCGATCGTGTGATTTGACCACACAGGTACCGAGCCAGCCTTGCGTCTTATAGGCCCAGGTCCAATCGCCCCATTGCTCGCTGATCGGATGGGCGCTCCAGGAAACACCCGCCGGCTTGACGCCGCGCTTGAAAAATCCGGTGATCGTCAGATTGACGATCCAAGTGCCATCGGCGAGCTCGCAAAAGCCGCAGTCCCAATTGCCGGTTGTGTCACTCCACGGCAGGACGATTTCCGGTTTCGACCAGCTCTTGCCGCCATCCGTCGAGCGGGCCAGGAGGGTCTGGCCGGAATCGTGGTGAAAGGGGTAGCGCTCTTCGTTGAAGACGGCGACCAGCGTGCCGTCTTGCAACAACCGGGTCGCGATCTGATTGATGCAATGATCAGCGTGACGAAAAATATCGTGATGGGTGACATCGACAAGTCTAGCCATGCGATTTCTCTTTTCTTTGATGATGGGGTTTGCGGTCCGAAGATTGGCACAATTCCTTGCGCGGGGCGGCAGGCCTGGGCCGCGGCGCCGACGCGAAATCGGAAATGCCGGGCGGTGTCACACCGGCCGTAGGCGCGGCCGCTCGGCGCATCGCCAGGGTGATTTCGAGGGCCCGGTCGCGGCCCGGCGAACGAGCAAAATTGCCCCCTTTGCTCCCCGGCGCTGGCACATTCATGCTGCTGTCCTGCTGTGCGCCGAGACGCGCCGCGGCGATGGCGCGGGCGCGGCACCCCCTGCCATCATTTCAGAGGCCACCGCTTGACCTGTTGACGAAATCACGCGTCGATTTAACGTTTTCGGCAAGCGAGCCGCGCACCAAGCGGCCAGCGGAGGCTCGCGGCGAGGACACCGACGGGGCACGCGGTTATTCGAAGCGCCCTCGCTTCAACCGTGATGGCACAAGCGCCTCGGGCGGCTTGTCCGGCGTGGCCTGACAGGCGCTGGCGGTTGCATTTACCGCGTCATCGCGCTTCGATACGTTCACCGGCGATCGCACTTATCCGATTCGTCCCTAGCGCGATCAGAGTTGAGTTTGAAACACATTCAAGCGCTTAGAGCTTCACATCGATCGGGAGAGCCAGAATGACCAATGTAACCGACCAAATCCCCCACGGTCTCGGATCCGGGATTGCCGCTCTACGGGCCCATGCCGGCTGGATAATCGTATTCGGCATTGCGCTCATCATCTTCGGCATGATCGCGCTCGGCAATGTCGTTGCTGCCACGGCCGCGGCCGTCTTCTACGTCGGCATCATGATGCTGCTCGGCGCGGCGGCCGAAATCGTCATGGCGTTCCGGGCCCAGACCTGGAGCAAATTCTTCCTCTGGGCGGCGCTGGGGGTGCTCTACGCCATTGCCGGCGTGATCACCATCAACGACTGGGAACTCGGTGCCAACATCCTGACCCTGATGCTAGGCGCCGCATTGGTCGCAACCGGCCTGGTGCGGATCTATCTCGCTTTCCAGATGAAGGAAGGCACGCCCTGGGGCTGGGTCGCCGTGTCCGGCCTGATCACCACCATCCTAGGCCTGATGATTTTGAGCCGCTGGCCGACATCGAGTGCATATACGTTGGGCATCTTTCTTGGGGTCGACTTGCTCTTTGCCGGGGTCAGCTGGCTCAGCATCGGCATGGCCCTGAAAAGCCGGCGCGCCACTGCTTAGGCGGCGCGCTGCCAAAACCGTCATAAGATCGTCAACAGGCCGCGGCCATGGTGAGCCGCGCCGGTCGGGCCATGCCCGATCGGCGCGGCTTGGAGTTTTAGATTGATGGACTATTTTCGTCGGTTCACTTTCCTGATCTGCGCGCCAGCCTTCGAAGCGGACGATCTCGAAGGGCATCGCCTGCAACAGATCATTGTCGAGGTCGAGCGCCTCGGCTTTCAAGTGGTCAAGGCCCGAAGGTCCGAGGATGCCGAATTGGCGATTCAGACCGATGCGGCCATCGGCTGCATGATCGTCGACTGGGGCAAGCGCGGGCTCGAGGGCAAGACGGCCGAATTGATGGCGCTGGTGCGCCGGCGCGGCCTTGACATGCCTATCATCCTGCTGGTCCGGCGCAAAAGGCTTGCCGACGTTCCGGTCGAGGTACTCGATCACGTCGATGGCTATGTCTTTCTCGCCGAAGAGACGCCGGAATTTATCGCCAAAAATCTCGTCAGTCGTCTAAAGCAATATGCCGAAAGCCTGAAAACACCGTTTTTTGGCGCGCTGGTTGACTATGCCGAGGAAGGCAACCAGCTATGGACCTGCCCCGGCCACAATGGCGGCATCTTCTACAACCGCAGTCCAATCGGCCGGATCTTCGTCGAACATCTCGGCGAAGCGATCTTCCGTGATGATCTCGACAATTCCGTACTGGAACTGGGTGACCTTCTAACTCATGAAGGTCCGGCCCTCGAGGCGCAAAAGGCGGCCGCGCGCATCTTTGGCGCCGAGAAAACCTATTTCGTGCTCAACGGCACCTCGGCCTCAAATAAGATCGTCCTGTCGGCGCTGGTCGCCCAAGACGATCTTGTCCTTTTCGACCGCAACAATCACAAGGCCGCCCATCATGGCGCGCTGCTGCTTAGCGGCGGCATACCCATATTCCTTGAGACCGATCGCAATGCCTACGGCTTGATCGGCCCGATCGACTTCGAGGCCCTAAGCGAGGAAAAGATCCGCGCCAAGATCCGCCGTAACCCCCTGGTCAAGGACCCGGATGTCTGGCGCCGCGAGCGACCATTCCGGGCGGCCGTGATCGAACAATGCAGCTACGACGGCACCATCTACAATGCCGACGTGATCCTCGAGAAGATCGGGCCTTTGTGTGATTATATCGTATTCGACGAGGCCTGGGCCGGCTTCATGAAATTCCATCCGCTCTACCGCGGTCGGTTTGCGATGGGCCTTCAACAGCTGGGCCCCGATCATCCCGGCATTATCGCCACCCAATCGACCCACAAGCAGCTCGCCAGCTTTTCCCAGGCATCGCAGATTCATGTGAGGGATTCGCATATTCGCGGCCAGAGACGGCGCGTCGAACATCGCCGCCTGAACGAAGCCTTCTTGATGCACGCTTCGACTTCGCCCTTCTACCCGCTGTTTGCCTCGCTCGATGTCGGGGCGCAGATGATGAAGGGGCGTTCGGGCGAGGTTCTCTGGGACGACACCATCCGCCTCGGGATCGAATTGCGCAAGAAGCTGCGCGCTATCGCCCATGAATTCGAGGAGCAGGAGCGCGATCCTCAGCGCCAATGGTTCTTCGACCCTTTTGTGGCGGACCGGGTGCGGGTGCGCGACGAACATGGCCAGGAGCACGAAATGCCCTGGGAAAATGTGCCAACCGACGATCTTGCCCGCAACGCCGGCTTCTGGGAATTGCGACCCGGCGCAAACTGGCACGGATTCTCGAAAGTGGCGCCGGGCTATGCGATCACCGACCCGAACAAATTGACCGTGCTGACCCCGGGATTCGACCGCAAGACCGGTGCTTATGCCGAATATGGCGTTCCGGCACCGGTCGTCGCCCAATATTTGCGGGAAAACCGGATCGTGCCGGAAAAGTACGATCTGAATTCCTTGCTGTTCTTGCTTACGCCCGGCGTCGAATCGAGCAAGGCCGGCACTTTGCTCAGCGGGCTCGTGGCATTCAAGCGCCTTTTTGACGCCAATGCACCGCTTGAGGATGCGATACCGGAATTTGTCAACCGAAGACGGGCTCGCTATGCCGGCATCGGCCTGCGCGATCTGTGCAATGATATGCACGCCTTCTATCGCGACCAGGCGATGAGCCAGCTGCAGATCAAACAATTCCTGGTCGAGCACCTGCCGGAAATGGCAATGGCGCCGCACGAAGCGGTCCGCGCGCTGGTTCGCAATAACGTCGACTATCTGCCGCTCGACCAGATCGAAGGGCGCATCGCGACAACCTTGTTTGTCGTTTATCCTCCAGGCATTGCGACAATTGTTCCCGGCGAAAGACTGGGCGAGCGGGCCAGGCCGATGATCGACTATCTCAAGGCCTTCGAGCGCAGCAGCAACAGATTTCCGGGCTTCGAGGCGGAAATCCAGGGACTGTACCGGGAGGTCGATTCAGGCGGCATTGTCCGTTTCCACACCTATGTGGTGCGCGAGCCCAACGGATAGATTACCGCCTGGTCGCTGCCTTTGCCGACGCCCTTTCCTTAGGCGGGCTCGCGCGTGACGATTTCGCGCGGGCGGAAACGTGGCGCGGCGTATCGGCGATATCGTCGAGATCGGGCGCGCGTCCATAATTCATGCGCTGAATCTGCTCGCGGACCTGCGCCATTTCCAGACTGCTCAGATGCGGCGGCTCGCCGATCGCCAGCGCATGCACATACATCTTGGCCAGCGTTTCTATTTCAACCGCGAGCCAGAGCGCCCGCTCGAAAGTCTTGGCGAGAACGATCAGGCCATGATGACCAAGCAGGCAGGCGGCCCTACCCTCGAGCGCGGCCAGGGCATTGTCGGACAAAGCCTGGGTGCCGAAACAGGCGTAGGGGGCGCATCGAATTTCGTCGCCGCCGGCCACGGCAACCATGTAATGGAAGGCGGGAATTGCGCGCTCGTGGATGGCGAGCGTTGTGCAATAGACCGAATGGGTATGAAGAATGACCGAAATATCCTCGCGGCTGCGCATAATATCGCGATGAAATCGCCATTCGGACGATGGCCGGTGCAAGCCTTCGTAGGTGCCGTCGACATGCATGGCCACAATGTCGGAAGGGGTCATCTGGTCGTAGGGCAGACTGGTCGGGGTGATCAGCATGCCGTCGCGGATCCGATGCGAGACGTTGCCCGACGTGCCCTGGTTCAGGCCGATCGCATTCATTGTCCGGCAGGTCGCAATAATGCCTTGTCGCAGCCCCAATTCGCCCGCCCTGCGCTGTCGAACCTCTGCGTGCTTCGCCATCCGAACCTCCCGCTTCACTTGACTGCAACTTCCGCCATATTTTGCCAACGCCTGAAGGCGCCAACCAAGTCCACCGATGGCATCGCGTCCAGCCGATCAAGAATGACGCTTGCCACCGGCTGACGGCGTTCGAAGCGCTTCCACAAAAGCGCGGCGCCAAGCGCCGTGCCATCCCTCGACTGGCTCATAAGCACAGTCTGGCGCGGCCGCAAGGCGGCGAGGAGCCGGCCAAACGGGCGGTTGGACGCAAACCCGCCATCGACCACCACCGGACCCGTGCTCGCCAGGGCGTCGAGACAGGCATTGGCCGTGAAGCCGGCGTAAAGGCACGCAAGGGCGCGCCGCGCCGCGACCGTCTGCGGTTGTGGGCCAACGATGCGCCCAGCCCTTGCGCTGTGTGGAAACAAGCCGTCGTCGCCGCCGAACGACGGCAGGGCCATAGTACCGCTTTCGACCAGGACCGGAATCGCCGCTTCGACCGCCGCGTCCGCCGCGAGACCCTCGCCGGCCAATACCGCATATTCCCGCCCGGTCATGGTCAGCGTCGAGGCGACGGTTTCGCCCTCGACCGAGACATTGCCAACCATGGCACGCCGCGCGTCCATCCTTTCCAGAGGCATCGCGCGGTTAAAGCCGATCATCCAGGTTCCCGTCGACAGGACATTGACGTCGTCGAGGCCCGCGGCGCGATAGCGGTAAAGATTGGCGTTGGAATCGTGGACGCCACACAGGATCTCGGTCGATGCCGAAAGACCGGTCCGCTCGACGAGGTCGGCGCGCAAACGGCCGAGGGGCTCCCCGGCCCTGGCGAGCGGCGGGAACAGGCCGGCCCAACCGTGACGGTGAACGATCGAGGAGAAATCACCGGCCAGCGGCGCCCAGATATGCCCTTGGGCAGCGAGTGAGGAAATCTCGCTGGCCGGCCGCCCGCCAAGCCGCCAGGCGAGATATTGCGGCGTCGTCAAATAGAACCTTGCCCTCGCAAAAGCCTCGGGAAAAACTTCGGCCTGCCAGAGCAATTGCTTGGCAAGCCGCAGCGAACCGGCGCCGATCGGGCAAAAAACCTCGTCGTAGGGCGGCGCTTCACGGGCATAGGCGATATCCAGCCATTCCGGACAGGGCGATTCATAATCCATCATTGGCAAGACTGGCCCGCGATGATCGGCCAGAACGGCGCCGAGGCCGTGCGCCGTCGCAATGATCGCCCCGATCGGAAAGCGGCGCCGCAGTTCCGTGAGCTGTGCGATGAACCACGCCTCGATCGTCGCAATGTCGATGATGCCGTACCGCTCGGCGCGCGCCGCCTCGTTGACGCAGCTGCGAGCTTCAACCGCCACGCCCTCGGCCGTGGCCAGCAAAATCTTCAGGTTGGTCTTGCCAATGTCGAGAACCGCAACAAGGGATTGACTGGGCAGCATCTGTGCGCGACCTCCTCAGGTCCCGCGCAGCAGCGCGCGCAAATGCGGGATCGCCGCCACCGCAATCAGGATCAGGCCCCAAATCGACAAGGTCAGGAACTGGCTCAGGTTCAGCAGGTTGAAGGCCGAGGATATGACCTGGAGAATCAGCAGCGACAGGATCAGGCCGGACACTTTACCGGCACCGCCAAATGGATCGATGCCGCCAAGAACCGCCGCCAAGATGGTGATCAAAAGATAGCTCTCGCCGTAGGAAGCATTGGCCGAATTGAACCGCGCCATCATGACGATTGCCGCCACCGCGGCAAGCAGGCTCGAAAGAACGTAGACTTTCATCAGTACGCGCTTGGTGTCGATCCCCGAAAAGCGGGTTGCCTTCTCGTTCGACCCGACCATATAGACCGACACGCCGAATGGCGTTCGCCCGAGCAGCAGCGCCACCGGAATCGCGCAGAGCGCAAAGACGAAGAGCGCGGCGGGTATGCCGAAAATCGTGCCATTGCCGATGAAAACGATCGGATCGGGAAAACCGGAAATGACATTCCCCCGGGTCATGCCGATCGCAATGCCCTTGCACACGGTCATGGTTCCGAGCGTCGCCAGAATTGGCGAGACGCCAAGATAGGCAATGACGAAACCATTGACGAGACCAACCGCGGCCGCAACCATGAACCCGGCGCATAGCGCCGCGATCTGCCAGGCGACCCAGGCCGCCCCGCTCGTACCCGGGACAAAATGGGTGAGAATATAGGCCATGGCCAGTGCGCAGAGATTAGCGGTCGCGATAATCGACAGGTTGAGGCCGGCGGCAAGCAGAGTAATCATCATAGCGAGGGACAATATGCCGAGTTCGGGAACCTGATAGGCCATCGACTGCAGCGTTGCCGGCGTGAAAAAGCGCCCGCCGATCAAAAGACCGAACAGAACGACGAGGCCGACGAGAACGGCAAGCAGAGTGATGTTGGTCGTATCGGCGAAAAGGCCTCGGCCCGCACGATGCCGGACCCCGGACGCGACGCTCATGCCGGCATCCGGCGCATCTGGCGGCCGCTTTGCGACCAGGCGGTGATCGAAACCGAAAGCAGAATGACGAGTCCGTTGAAGAAGGGCGTCCAATAGGACGACACGCCGAACAGGACCAGGCCGTTCTGAATGATGGCGAGCAGGGTGAGGCCGAGGAAGGTCCCGAACACGGTGCCGACGCCGCCATTGAGGCTCGCCCCGCCGAGCACGACCGCGGCAACCACATCAAGCTCCTTGCCGACCAGCACGGTGGGTGCGACCGACTGGGCGAGCTGAGCCTGGGCGAGAGAGGCCACCCCGGCGGTCAGCCCCATGTAGCCGTAGACGAGCGCGGTCAGGCCGAAGATATGAAAACCGAGCCGTTGCGCGGCATCCCGATTGCTGCCCAAAGCGTAAATCTGCCGGCCAATATTGGTGCGGTTCAAAAGAAACCAGGTAACCGCAAAGGCCAGGACTAAGAGCAGAAGCTGCAGATTCACGCCATAGGCAATCTGGTCGGCATCCTCGAATTCGAACCAGAAAATCCCTTTGGCGAACCAATCCGGCAGCGAATAGATGTATTTGCCGCCGGTCGCAAAGACCAGAAGGCCGTAGAATATATTGAGCGTTGCAATGGTGATGATAATCGAGGAAATGCGCAACGTGTAGATCAGCATGGCATTGAGCAGCCCGCAAGCAATTCCGATCAGCGCCGCGACGAGAAAGACGCTGAGCCAATTGCCGCCATAGGCATTGGCGAGTGCCATGGCCACGTATTGCGCCACCGAGGCCGTTGCCGTGAAGGATATGTCGATGCCGCCGGCGATCAGAACGACCAGGAACCCGGTCGCGAGAATGCCGTGGAATGCGTAGGAGGTCAGAAGATCGAAAAGATTCTGCAGGGTGAGGAAACTTTCGGTCACCAGCGCGAGAACCGTGCTGCAGAAAAGAATGACCAACAGCAGCCAGAATTCGTGCGAGCGGCGAAAGCGCAGGAACGTGTCACGCATTGACCCTTAGCCTCTCGCCCTAGGCATTGACGGCGTCTCGCAGTGCGTCTTCCGAACTCTGGCTGGGCCGGAATTCGCCAACGAAGCGGCCGTTGCGCATGATCATCACCCGGTGAGAATGATAGAAGACCTCGGGAATCTCGTCGGAAATCATGATGATGGCAACGCCCTCCTCGGCCAGCCTGCGGACAATCTCGTAAATGCCGTCCTTGGCACTGATATCAACGCCAACTGTCGGGCTGTCGAGAATAAGCAGCCGCGGCTTGGTCGCCATCCATTTCGCCAAAACCACCCGCTGCTGATTGCCGCCCGACAGCGTCTTTACCGGATTGGCTGGGTCCGACACCTTGATCGTCAGATCGTCGATGCCTTCCTCGATCGCGGCCCGCTGCTTCGACGCGTCGATGACGCCAAGTGGGCCAACCAGGCTGGGCAGAATAGTAACGATCATATTGGCGCCGATCGATTGCTCGAGCGCAAGCCCAAGCGTCAACCTGTCTTCGGGGACATAGGCGATGCCGGCCGCGATGGCTTGGCTGTTGGAGTCCAATATGATCGGCGCGCCATTGAGACAGATTTGGCCGGAATCGGCGGGGTTCATGCCGAACAGGGTCAGGGCAAGTTCGGTGCGGCCGGAACCCAGAAGCCCGGTGATGCCGACGATCTCGCCCTGGTGGACGTCGAGGTCGACGTCGGCGTAATCGCCGGTTCGGGTCAGGCGGCTCAGCGACAAGACGACGGGTCGGTTGGCCAGGCCCGCGTCCTTCAAATCATAGCTGAATTCCTTGCCGGTCATCAGCAGGCTGAGCTTGCGGTCAGTCATGTCGCGGGCATCGAACGTGCCGACTTTGGCGCCGTCGCGAAGCACCGTGACCCGTTCGGCGATCTCCATGACCTCGTCGAGCCGGTGGCTGACGAACAGAATGCAGATCCCGCGGCCACGCAATTCGAGCACGAGCTTCAACAAGGCATCGACCTCGTGGCGGGTCAGCGATGCTGTCGGCTCGTCCATGATCAAAAGCTTGGCGTCGGCAGCCATAGCCCGGCAGATCGCCACCAATTGCCGATTGGCAATCGACAAGGTCTCGACGGTGGCCCGCAGATCAAGGTCAAGGCCAACCCGGGCGAGCGCGGCTTCCGCTGTCGCGCGCAGCGCCCGCCAACTGACCAGGCCCGGACGACCGAGATGGCGGCCGACCGCAATATTTTCCGCGACCGTCAGATTAGGGAAAAGCGAGAGGTCCTGATAGATGACCTGGATGCCGCAATGGGTGCTCTGAACCGGGTTGAAATGGGCATAGGTCCTGCCCTCGACGACAATCTGTCCGCCGGGTTCGGGCGGCTGCACCCCAGATATTATCTTGATCAGCGTTGACTTGCCGGAGCCATTTTCGCCGACCAGGCAATGGATCTCGCCCCGTTTGAGGGCGAGATCAACGTCGCGCAAGGCGTGCACGCCGCCAAATCGCTTCGAAATACGGCTGAGCTCAAGAAATTGCGTCAAGACGGGAATCCGGGCGGCCGGCGGGCACGCGGCGCGAAGGGGGCGCCGGCCACAGGCCGGCGCCTTGATGACCTCACAGGCCTTGCGCAATCAGACCGTCGACGGTCTCCTTGTTGATGCGCATGATCTTGTCGACCTTGATTTGCTTGTTGGCAACATCAACGGTCGCCTTGCCCAGTCCCGGCACCTCGATCCCATCCTTGATGTCCTTGCCGTCAAGAACGAGCTTCGCGACGGCCACCATTGCATAGCCGGCGTCAGTCGGGTTCCACAGGAAACCTTCGCGCACGATATCGTCCATAATCAGCTGCTTGGCCTGGCTCGGCAAAACGGTTCCGACCACCGCGATCTTCTTCTGAAGCCGCTTCTCTCGCACCGCATTGCCGGCGCCGATCGGACCATTCGAGCCGAAGCCCAGAATACCCTTGAGATTGGGATAGGCCTTGATCACGTCCAATGTTGTCTTGTAGCTGGTGTCGATCTCATCGGCGCCCGGGAAACGGTCGGTCACCAGTTTCATCTTGGGGTAATGTTCCTTCTGGTAAGCGATCGCAGCATCGGCCCATTTGTTGTGGAGCGGCGTCGTCAGGGTTCCGACATAGACGACATATTCGCCCTCCTCGCCCATTTCCTTGGCGAGGCGCTGCATTTGGACTTCGCCGAACTTGACCGAATCGATCAGCTCAACGTTCCAGTCGCGGCCTTCCTGCTCCGGGCCCTCATGCGTGATCACCTTGATGCCGGCCGCCTGCGCCCGTTTCAAAACCGGCTCGGTGACTTTCACGTCGAGCGGCACGAGGCCGATGACATTGACCTTCTTGGCGATCAGATCGTCGAGGAGCTTGACCTGCTGGGCGGGATCAACATTGGCCGGGCCGACCATGGTCGCGTTGATCGAAAAATCCTTGGCTCCCTTCTGAATCCCCTTTTCGAGCGCGTTGAACCAGGGAATGCCGGCTATTTTCACGACGGTCACCATGGTTTGCTCGTCGGCGGCAAACAAAGGCGATGGCAGGCCGATGGCACTGACCCCGGCCGCAGCGCCGATCAATTTGAGAGTTTCACGTCTATTAAGGCTCATCTGGTTTCCTCCTAGCGGCTGGCCAATTCGGCCCATTGTCTGCCCCTGCACTTCGATCAACAGTCCCGGAGCGAACGAGCTCCAGGCCCGCTCACCCAATGTTTTTTCAGCGCATCCGAGATCGCCGTTGCGATCGCCCCGGATTGCCGCCAAAGGCGAAATGCAAGCGCACCCCGCCCATGATCCACCGGAACCCGGCACTTGGCAACTGGCGGCTTCGACACTGGCGGCTACGAGCCATCGAACGGCGGGCTCAAGCCTTGCGCGATTCGCCGCGCACCAATATGAGGCCGCTTGCCACAACGATCGCGGCGCCGATGATCAGCGCCGCGTCGGGCAATTCGCCGAAGACCACATAGCCGAGGATGGTGACATAGAGCATGGCCGTGTAATCGAAGGGCGCGATGACGGCGGCTGGCGCCAATCGGTAGGCAGCGGTCAATAGCAATTGCCCGATCCCGCCGAGAAGTCCGACCGACAGCAGCGCCAGCAACTGCGGCCCGCTCGGCCAGACCCAGCCGAAGGGGATCGAAGCGAGGCCGACCGCCGCACCGTTGAGGCTGAAATAAAAGGCCATCGCCGGCGTGCTCTCGGTCCGGATCATGCGGCGAATGGCAATGATCCCCAACGCATAGCTCAGCGCGGAGATCAGCGCGATCAGCGCGACCGGATGAAACAGGCTGCTGCCGGGCCGAATCATCACGATGACGCCGATGAAGCCAAAGCCGACCGCCGCCCAGCGCCGCCCGCCGACCCGCTCTCCGAGCAAGGGGGACGAGAATGCCGTAATCATCAGCGGCGCCGAAAAGCCAATCGCCACCGCATCGGTGAGCGGCATGTGGCGCAGCGCATAGATGAACGAAACCAGCGCCACGATGCCAAAAGCCGAACGCCAGACATGGGCGAGGAAACGGTCGGTACGCAAGGCAACAAACGTCCCTGAACGAGCCACCCAAAACAGGATGGGAACGAGCGCAAACAGCGCCCGGAACAAGTAAATCTGCATGATCGGAAAATGCGCGGCCAGCCATTTGATCAGCGTGTCCATGGTCGACAGCACGGCCATGGCGGCAACGATATAGGCGATACCCCGCAGGGTGGTTTGCGACGCCCTGTCAGCCAATTTGCCCGGACCCGCGCCACAGGGGCGCCATCGAGAAGGGAGATGAGCGAGCCGTCAAGCCCGTCGCGGCGCATCGATAGCGCGGTTTGCCGGCAAAGGCGAGTGGCTGGTCGCTGGTCCTAGTCTCTCGTCAATCAACTGGCATATGGCCGTCGGCAAAGGGCGCCCGGCCCAGAGGATGTTGGGGTGCGGCATGCGGCCAGAGAAGAAATCGCCGGGCAATGTCGAGATAGGAATTATAGACAAGCCCGCCATTTTGCTGGACCAGCCGCTCGCGGTTGCGCCGGTACCAGCCTGGTATCTGGTACCAGGGCATGTTCGGGGCCTGGTGATGGGCGGCGTGCAAATTGTTGTAAAGGAACAGCAGGCCGAAAATTGGCGCATTCTCGACAATGGCCGTTCTTTCCCAGACCCCGCCATGCGCCTTGTGCTCGGCAAAGGAGCGGATCAGGAGAAGCGAGGTTCCCGGATAGATGATTGCAACGAAATAGAAAACAAGCGACATCTTGCACACCAGAAGTCAGCCACAGGACAAGCGCCGCGCAATAGCCAAGGTGGCCGAGCCATATGCTGCGCACAATGCGCCGGCCGGCCAGAATCTGACGGCCCTGCGTGTACAAATAGTGCCCGATCGTCCAGGCCGGACCGAGGGCAAGACGGCCAAGCAAGGTCGATTGGGCCATGATGAAAAGACGTGCCAGGGGGCCAAGGGTCCGCCAATGGGCGGGGATCCAATAGAGCGATTCCGGATCGTCGAGCGGATCGGTAAGGCGCTCGTCACGGTGATGCATAAGATGCGATATTTTATAGCTGCGAAAGGGCAGCCACAACGATAGGGGAATGGCGCCAAGAAAGCCGTTAACCGCTTGCCAGCGTGTCGGGTGGCCGTGCAGAATCTCGTGCTGGAGCGACGAATGCCAAGCGATCAGCCACGCTCCGACGGGAACCACGATCCAGAGCGGTAAGCCGGCGTGCCAATAGGTCAGCGCGGCCCAGCCGAGATAGATAACGGCGCTAAGCCCCACGGTCGGCCATTCGATGGCGGGCCGCTCGACGCGCGGCCCGGCATTGGCGCGCCTGGCTGGCACAAAGGCCGCCGGCCTTTCGGCTACGGCAAGGTTCGCTTTGCCATCATCCTCGTGTAGCATCATAGACGTCGGTATCGCTCCGCGGCCCTTTGATTGTCTAGACATTATGTTACGTTTGTCTATACAAGATGCAACATCAAGACTGCGGCCGCTGTTTCGGGGCGGGCGGCGATGAATGGCAAAAGGAAGGCCTATCCCCGGCCGCTCAAGACGGTCGACGAAACGCCCTTCTATCTCACCATAAAGACCGATATTTCCAGCGCGATTGCCAACGGTCGCCTCAAGCCGGGCGACAGGGTGGCCTCCGAATATGAACTGGTCCGCCGCTATTCGGTGAGCCGGATGACGGCCAACCGGGCGCTGCGCGAACTCGCCCAGGAGGGCCTGGTGATCCGGCTGCGCGGCGTCGGCAGCTTTGTCGCCGAGGTGCCGGTCATGACCGATTTCCTCGTCTTGCGGAATGTTGCCGAGGAGATAAAGCAGCGCGGCCGCGCCTACGGCCAACGGCTGGTCGACAAGGGTGAGGTCAGGGCCTCGGTCGAGGTCGCGGCGGGTCTTGGCCTTGCCCCGGCGGCGCTGGTCTTCCACGCGCTGCTGGTGCACACCCAGGATGGAACGCCGGTGCAGGTCGAGGACCGTTATGTCAATCCTGCCGCCGCGCCAGCCTTCCTGACGATCGACCTCGCGTCGCACTATCCAGCCTCCTATCTCAATTCGATCGCGCCGGCTGACGAGGTCGAACATGTCGTCGAGGCGGTTCTGGCCGAACGGCGCGAGCGCGATCTACTGGGGATTTCCGCCGGCGAGCCCTGCTTGCGGCTGATCCGGCGGACCTGGTCGGCGGGCACGCCGGTGAGTTTCATCTGGTTGACCTATCCGGGCCGCTTCTATCGGCTCAAGGCCCGCTTCCCGGTAGCAAGGAGCGAGACGCCGGCCCGTTCGGCCGGCGATTATTGAGCCGGAGCGGAGCGCGCCCTGCAACCGTCGGCCGAGGACCGCTAGCGGCTAGTCGCCGCCCAATGCCTGCTTGCGCCTTGCAACATAGGCCTCGATCGAGTCGCGTATCGCCAAGTCGAGCGGCGGCGCGACATAGGTGTCGCGGGTGCTTTTCCAGATTCCGAGCGCCCGCTGGGTCGCCGTCAATTCGCCGGCGTCGCGCCAATTCTCGTAATTGCTCCAGTCCGAAAGGATCGGCTGATAAAAGGCCGTCTGGTAGCGCGCTCTTGTGTGATCGGAGCCGAAGTAATGGCCGCCGGCCGGCACCGCGCGGATCGCTTCGAGGCCGATGTCGTCGTCGGTCATCTCGACCTGCTTGAGTACGTGGGCCCAATGGCGGAGCATTTCCGCGTCGACGACGATTTTCTCCATCGAGGCGCACAGGCCGCCCTCCAGCCAGCCGGCCGCGTGATTGATCAGATGGGAATGGCTCATGATCGCGGCAAAGAGGGAGAAGCCCGTCTCATAGGTAGCCTGGGCATCGACGCACGGCGCGGCATTGACCGAACTCGACCGGTAGGGCAGTCGAAGTCTTCGCGCCAATTGGGCGCCGCCAATCGTTGCCCGTACATATTCGGGCGTGCCAAAGGCGGGCGATCCGGTGCGCATGTCGACGTTGGAGGTGAAGCCGCCGAGTACGACCGGCGTGCCAGGCCTGACCATTTGCACTAGCGTTATGATCGCCAGCGCCTCGGCCGTCTGCTGCACCAAAGCTCCCGGCAGGGTGATCGGCGCCATCGCGCCCATTAGGGTGAACGGCGTAATCACAACGCATTGGCCGTGCTCGGCCATTAGCATGATCGAGTCGAGGATCTCGGCGTCGACGCGGCGCGGCGAATTGACATTGGTCACGATCATCAGGCTGGGGCGCCTAGCCAGATCATCGAGCGAAATGCCATGTTCGAGCGCGCAGAGGTTGAGGCCATCGAAAGCCTGGACGCCACCGACCCCGCGTGCCGCCCAGACCGCATCGGACAAAAAAATGTGCTCGCGATACATGTCGAGATGGCGGGTTTGCACCGGCAGTTCGACTGGTTCGACCACGACGCCGCCCTGCCAATGGACGATTCCCAGTCCGTGTGTCACTTTCAGAATGTCGCGGAACGCCTCGATGTCGCCATAGCGGCGACCGCGCTCGAGATCGCTGACATTGGGGGCACCGTTGACCGGACCGAAATTGACGATGTTGCCGCCGACGTGCAGATCGCGGGCGGGATTGCGGGCGTGGAGGACAAAGCGCTCCGGCGCAAGGCCGCAGAAATGCTGGACGATGTCGCGGCCAATCCGCACCAGCCCGGCCTCGGCGTCGACCTGGGCGCCGTGCCGCGCAAACCGCTCGAGCGCCACAGGGTTCAGGATCTCCATGCCTATCTCTTCGAGAACCCGATAGACGGCATCCAGCATGCGCTCGATTTCGTTCGCCGAATAGATTTCGAGCGGCGACCAGGGCACCGCAAGACGCGGAATCTGGACCGGCGGCTTGGCCGGAAAACCTCGCTTGCGCTCGCGCCGGCGCACCGACCCACCGGATGTCTGTTCTTGTGGCGTGTCGGTCGGCATGGCGCTCGCCTCATTCGGGTTAAGGGTCAGCTGCGCAGCCTGACGCCGTCGCTGTCATAGGGCGGGCAATGAAGGAGCCTCGCCCGGCGCCTGTCGCCAAGAAGATCGACCGCGAAGATTTCGCCGTCGCGCGCAAGCTCGCTCGGCACATAGCCAAGGGCCAGGCTCTTGCCGACGCAATGGCCGTAGCCGCCCGAAGTAAGATAGCCGACCGCCCGCTCATCCCTGAGGATCGACTCGTAGCCGATGGCATCGGCATCGCCCGCTTCGATCTCGAAGAGTGCGAAGCAGCGCCTCGGTCCCGTCTGGCGCTCGGCAAGCGCCGCCTCGCGGCCAACGAAATGGGCCTTCGAAAAATCGATATAACGGTCGAGACCCGTCTCGGCGGCCGTATAGTCCGGGCGGAAATCCTTGTTGAATGATCCGTAGCCTTTTTCGAGCCGAAGCGACGATAGTGCCCGGCCGCCGAAATGCCGCAGGTCGAACCGGCGGCCGGCTGCCAGAAGTTCCTCATAAAGGGTCGCCTGGAAATCCGGGGTCGTCCATATTTCGTAACCGAGTTCGCCGGTGAAGCCGGCGCGCGACAATATTGCGGGTGCAAGACCGACCCCTGTCTGGGCGACCCGAAACAGGCGGAAGGCGTCAGCCGAGAGGTCGATGTCGGTCAAGCCCTGCACGAGCTCCCGGGATTTCGGACCGGCGATCGAAAAGCCGGTCAGCGCCGCGGACAGGCTGCGCACGCTCGCGTCGGCCGGCGGGTCGGCCGCCCAGAACCAGCGCAGATGAAATTCTTCGGCAAAGCCGGAACCGAAGATCAGGAAACGCTCGTGGGACAGGCAGGCGATGCTGAGATCGCCGACAATGCGACCGCGCGGGTTGAGCAGCGGCGCGAGCCGCATCTTGCCGGGCTGGGGGATGCAGCTTGCAAAAACGCGGTCAAGGAAAGCCCGGGCGCCAGGGCCGCAGACCTCGTACTTGCCGTAATTGGAGGTCTCGTAGAGGCCGACGCCGGCGCGAACCGCGCGGCATTCATCGCCGACTGGGACGAAGGCCTCGGAGCGGCGATAGGTCGGGGTTTCGCGGGCCGGCGTTCCTGGCGGCGCAAACCATAGGGCATGTTCCAGTCCAAAATTTGCGCCCATGACGGCCCCGGCGGCGACAAGATTCGGGTAGATCGCCGTTCGCCGTGCCGGCCGGCCGGCCGGCAATTCTTCGTTCGGATAAGCAAGCCGAAAGCGCCGGCTGTAATTCTCGGGCACTTTCAAGCGGGTATAGCGCGGCGTCGCGAAGCTACCGAAGCGGGCGACGTCCATCGACAGGATATCTTGGCCCGGATCGCCCTCGGCGATCCAGTGCGCCAGGACCAGCCCAATCCCGCCGCCCTGGCTGAAACCGGCCATGACACCGCAGGCGACCCAAAAATTGCGCAGACCGCGGACCGGGCCAACCAGCGGATTGCCGTCGGGCGCGAAAGTGAACGGGCCGTTGATCGCCTTCTTGATGCCGGCCCGGCCGATTGCCGGAAAGTGCCGGAAACCAACGGCAAAGGACGGCGCCAGCCGGTCGAGATCGTCTGGCAGGAGCTGCATGGCGAAATCGTCCGGCGTCTGCAGCGGCGCCCAGATCACGCCATCCGGCTCGTAGGTGCCGAGGAGCGCGCCCTTGCCCTCTTGGCGTACGTAGATTTCGCCGGCGTAATCGGTCGTATTGACGATTTCCGCCGCCTGATGCTCGAATTCCGGCAGCGGCTCGGTCAACAGATAATGGTGGGCCATGGCCAAGACCGGCAGCTCGAGTCCAACCAGCCGGCCGATTTCGCGCGCCCATAGTCCGGCGCAATTGACGACATGCTCGGCATGGATGATGCCGCGGTCGCTCACCACGTCCCAAGTCGAATCCGGGCGCTGACACAGCGCTGTGACGCGGGTGTGCCGCTCGATGCTGGCACCCTTGGTGCGGGCGGCGGCGGCATAGGCTTGGGTGGTGCCGGCGGGATCGCAATGGCCGCCGTCGGCACGCCATAGCGCGCCTATGAAATATTGTGGATCGATGAGGCAATTCAGCCGCTTGGCCTCGGCCACCGAGATCATTTCGGTGGCCATGCCGAGATAGCGGGCGCGCGAACAGATCAACCGCAGGGAATCGAGTTCCCCCGCATTGGCCGCTAGCATCAGGCCGCCATTGGGATGCAAGCCGCAGGATTGACCGGTTTGCGCCTCGAGGTCGCGGTAGAGATCAATCGTGTATTTCTGCAAGCGCGAAATGTTCGCTTCGCCGTTGAAAGTGTGCATGCCGCCAGCCGCGTGCCAGGTCGAGCCGGACGTCAGTTCGTGCTTTTCCAAGAGGACGGCGTCGCTCCAGCCGAGGGCTGCCAAGTGATAGAGCACGCTGACACCGACAATGCCGCCGCCGATAATCACCACGCGCGCTTGCGTCTTCATCGCTTCCCTTCCTGCCCCGCATCGACGTGCCCAC
Source organism: uncultured Alphaproteobacteria bacterium (assembly GCA_963773155.1). GTDB lineage: Bacteria > Pseudomonadota > Alphaproteobacteria > Rhizobiales > Beijerinckiaceae > CAVZAB01. The sequence goes on from CAVZAB010000017.1 coordinate 133,999, forward strand.
CGGTCGCCGGCTCAACTTGTCTATACAACCAGATTAGCAGGACGGTCCGCGAACACAAGTGCGCTTGGCAGGGCAACGGCGCGCCCGATTGACAGACCGGCTCGGACTTGGCGACAAGCGGGGCAAGCCAGGAGCAGCCATGTCCAAATCGCCGAGCGTCGCCGTCGGACCTACCCCGTCAAGCACCCGGGCGCAGCGGCTGGTGGGTGCGGCGCTGGTGCTTGGCTCGGCTGCGGTTTGGAGCACCGGCGGCCTGTTCATCCGCTCGCTCGGCCATACCGGTGACTGGAATATTATTTTCTGGCGCTCAATCTCGGCCAGCGCCTTTCTGGCGGTCCTGATCGCCGTCAGGAGGGCACCCCGCCTACGGGAAGCCTTCACGATTCCTGGCCTATTGGTTGCTCTGTGCTTTGCCGCCTCCTCGATCGCAATCGTTGTGGCGCTTGGCCTGCAGCGTCGCCTGGCGAAAGAGTGCGGCTGCGGACCTGGATTGCGATTGGCGTTTCGATGACCGGTATTGCGTTGATGGTTTCGGATTCCTTCGGCCGGCGCACGCTGGTCGGCGATCTTATCGCCTTTATCGTTGCGATCAGCTATGCCGGGGCTATCGTTATCACAAGGCGCTGCCGCACGCTCAGCATGCTGCCGGCGGTTCTGCTCGGCAGCCTAATGGCGGCGTTCATCGCCTTACCCTTTGCCACGCCCCTGGCGGTCGATCGATCGGCACTGGCGCTGCTGGCCGTGTTCGGCGCCGGCCAATTCGGCCTCGGGCTTGCATTGTTCGTCACCGGTGCGCCGCGCCTGCCGGCCGCGGTCGCAGCCCTTCTCGGCATGCTGGAACCGATTCTGGGTCCATTCTGGGTTTGGCTTTGGATGGGCGAACAGCCATCGAGACGAGCGTTCGCGGGTGGTGCGATCGTTCTTGCGGCCGTGCTCTCTCATATTGTCGCCGAACTTGCGCGCGGCTCGAGCGGCTCCGCAACCCGCGGCGATTATGCTGTGGTCAGTCCGAAGACCTCGAGCGGCTGATCGATCCCCCGTACGCGCTGGGCGCCGAGCGACAAGAATTGGTGTGGCGCGGTGCGGGCAAGTGCCGCCGAAGTAATGATCGGGATCCCGAGGTGCTTGGTTAAGTCCTCCAGCCGGAAAGCGAGATTGACGGCAGGACCGATGACCGTGAAATCGAGCCTGTCCAGCGCTCCGACATTGCCGAATATGACGTCGCCGATGTGAAGTCCGATGCCGGCCTTCAGCATCGGCCGTTCGCTCCAGGCGCGGGTTTGGTTGAGAGTTTCCAGCCCCCCCAGAATTGCCCGTGCGGCGGCCACCGCTCGCATGGCGGCCTCCCCCTGGCTTTCTTCCTCAACCGGAAAGATTGCCAGGACCCCGTCGCCAATAAATTTCAGGACCTCGCCGCCCTCGGCGCGCACCGCGCTGCTGACGCATTCAAAATAATCGTCGAGCATTTCGATGATGTCGCCTGACGGTAGAAGATCGGAAATCCGGGTGAAGTCACGCAAATCGGTCGCCATGACAATGGCCCGCACGCCGGCCCCCTCGCCGCGCAGAATCTCACCTGAAAATACCCGCCGGCCGGCGGCGCGGCCGAGATAGGTGGTCAACAAATCTACGGCTACCCGCTTCAACAGGTGGGTCTCAACGATCGCCCCGAGCGCCGGCAGGGCCGCGTCGATTGCGGCGATTTGGACCGGTTTGAAACCGCTCGCGGCGAGGGTTGCAAAGGTGGTCGCTATCGAACGCTCGTTGAACTGACCGATTGGAAAGGCAAGATAGTCGGTCACGCCAAGTCCGCCGAGCCGGCGCAGCAGCGGAAAGTTTGACCAGAGCCGGTCGGCTGGGGTGAACCGCGCGAAGACCCCCTCGCTCACCGTCTTGCGTATCGGGCTGACAGCGAATTCGTCGTCGGTTTCGGCGCCGCGGTTGACGATGAATTCCTCGACGACCGCCTCCTCCTTCCACCAGCGCAAGCCCATGCCGCGCATCTGCGGGTGCAGGGTGAAGCCGTGCAAGGTCGCCCGCCAGACCGGTATGCCATTGCCGATCAGACGCCAGCAGAAAGCATCAAAAAGTTCGGCGAGATCGGCAATATTGCGACCATCCGTCAGCAACCAGGCCGACAGATCCGCCTCCGCGACCGCCTGACCGAGGCCGTCGCGAATCTGCAAGACCTGGGTGACCCGATCCTGAGCAACCAGATCCTCGAGGCGGACATTCACATCGGGCTCCTCGGCAAAAGGAAACGGACATGGCGCCCAGGCCGCGGCGGGCAGCGCGCCGATCAGCCGCTTATTTCATCAACAGGGCGAGGCACTTACCGGCAGCCTCTGCGGCCGGGCGGGCGCTCAAGTGGGTCAGCTTGCCGTCCTGCACGAATTGCTGGGTCAAATCGCGGACAACCTGCCTATTGTCGACCCCGGGTCCAACCTTGTCGACGGCCGCCCCGTAAATCATCCGCGAATTGCTGGAAAGGCCCTTGGCACAGCTATCGGCCTCCTGGCGGGCCGCCTCGGCGCCGCAAGGCAGCAGGAGCGCGCACAGGCCGAGGAGCGCCGGCAAACGTCGCATCGAAGGCAAACGTCCGAAATCCATGATTTCAAGCCTTTTTGAACGGAACGGCTGGACAGGACTTTGGTGGGACGGCGAGCAAAGTCAAGATGCCCGGCCGAGCGCCGACGAACTCGCTCAGATCTTGGCGCCGCCCTGCCCATTCACCGCCGGCATGAACAAGGCAGCGCCGCGCTCGGCGGCAAAGACGTTTTGATAGAGATAGGCAATCCAGGTCCGGCCTTCGACGGTGACGCTCAAATAGCGCAGCGCCAACCCGACTTTCGGGAAAACCGAGCGCCAGAAAAAATTCGGATATTGCTCAGTCAGATCGGCCGGCGAGCGGTAGCCGAGTTCCTCGGCAATGCCGGTCTCCTGGAATTCGTAGAATAGCGCGTTGACCTTGCGCAGATAGGCGGGGTCGCCGAGTTGGCCGATAAAATCGGCGGCGCGGACGAGATTGGCCTCCTCGCTATAGCCGCCGACCGGCTCGATCTCGGGCGTCGGAAATCGGGTGAACTCGATCGCCCGGGCAAGGCGGTGCGCATCGAGGAATTCCGAATTGCCCAGCCTTTCAAGGACGAACAGCTTGCTGCGGTCGACGTGATAGGGCATCAGCGAGGCGTCCGAGGCGCCGCGCGACAGCCGCACCATGCGGCCATCCATGCCGGCCACGAAATCGGGCGCGCAATCGTCCTTCAAAAGGCCGCGGACATAACCGATGTCATGACTGAGGCAAGCAATCAGATAATGAACCCAATCGCTCGGCGTCGTGCGGGCGAGCAGATGTCGGCCGCGCAAGATATCCCGGCCGACTAGAGTCACCAACATCGTGTGCTCGAGATTGTGGTAGAGCGCGTCGCTCTGGCCGATCCATTCCATCGCCAAGCGCGCCGCCGTCTCCAGTCCCTGGGTAAGCCGCGTCTCGCCGACGCCAAATGTCCGCCGAAAATCCTCGGCCAACAAGGGACCGAGAGAATCGGCAGCTAGACTGGAAAGCGTGATCATGCCGTGGCTCAAAGCATGTGCCCGCCTGCGGGCGGGCACGATGGGCGCTCGGTCTCGCCGCAGACTGATCCGCGTGCCCCGGCAAGTCAAGAATGGCGTCGCAAGGCAGCAGCCAAGTCTGCCGAGAGCCCCGGCATGGTCGCTCCAATATAGCAGAATTTATAGAGCCTATAGTCAATATATATTTCAAGTTATTATCGTATAATTTCGTATTAATTTTCAACCTGCAAATAATTATTTTTATACGCACCACACGATGAACACAATTGTTTCCTAAACGCCCCGACCTTCGATTAATGTACTAAAAGGATCACTCATTGAAATGCAATTATTCTCTATTTTTTACTTTACCGCTCCTCACAATATTTTATGCGGCATTGCCGGCGCAGGGCGCTAATGTCGGCTCGCCCAGCCGCAGCCTGAAGTTCAGCGGCGGCCGGGCGTCATGGTATGATCAAGGTCGGACCACGGCGAGTGGCGAACGCTTCCAGCCGCAGGCGCATACGGCGGCCCATCGGACCCTGCCCTTCGGCACCCGGCTGCGGGTGGTCAACACCGCGACCGGCGCCAGCACGATCGTGCGCATCAACGATCGAGGGCCGGCGGTCTGGACCGGTCGAATTCTCGATCTGTCCAGGGGTGCCGCCGCTGCCATCGGGATCGTGCGCCAGGGTTCACAAATCGTTCAACTCGAGCGGCTCAACTGAGATTGACCTTGCCTGGTCTATATTTGGCGAAATTAACCGGATCTGGTGCGATGCACAATTCGTCTTGCCGCGCTGCACAAATTCGGCCATGATCCCGCCATACCAACCGGAAGTCGACATGCCCGCCAACAAGTCCAAACCCCGCCCGCCCGTCCGGGTGCGCCACGATCCCCCGACCTTGGCCGAGGCTATTTTTGCGGCCCAGGGGATAACCGGCGATCTCGCCCATCAGATCGAATTCGTCGCCGGCCTAATGGGTTTGCCAGACGCCGAGGTCAAGGCGCAGGTCGTTCAGGCATCGTCGCGTCAGACCATCGCGACAGGCCGGGCCGGCATGGAGCGCTCGATCGTCGTCGAGCGGACACGCCCGCGGATTGGCCGGCAGGTGCCGATTGCTCTGCCAGCGCAGGCGGCGCGTAAGAGCTAGTTTGCCGGTACCCTTATTTCGATCAGACAGGGCGAACCTCTTGCCGCGGCGGCGCGCAATTGCGCGGCAAAGCCGACCGCACCGGCATAGGGTTCGGCGTGCCAGCCGAAGGAGCGGGCCAGAACCAGAAAATCGGGGGTGTATAGGTCGACGCCGAGCGGCGGGATCGACGTGGCCTGCATGGCGGTCTTGATTTCGCCAAAGCCGGCATTGTTGAGCAGGAGCAGAATAACCGGCGCTCGCGTTTCGACTGCGCTCGCCAATTCGGCCAGGGCAAATTGCAGACCACCGTCGCCGGCAAGACAGACGATCGGATAACCTGGCCTTGCGAGCGCCGCCCCAATGGCCGCCGGCAGGCCATAGCCGAGCGCGCCAAAGCCGGTCGAGGCCAAGGCGAGCGAGCGTGGACCCGGGGCCGAAAAGCCGAGATGGGCGGCATAGACCATCCTTGTCGAATTGCCGACGATCAGGGCTTGCGGCAGCGTATCGCGCACGCGCTCCAGGATCGCCAGGTCGGCGCGCATGATCGGGGCCATTTCGGCCAGGGCCCCGGCGCGGACTTCGGCGGCGCGCCGGCCGCCATCCGCCGCCGCGCGAGCCGGGCCGATGTCCTCGAGAATTGCCTGCAGGGTCGTTGGCGCATCGCCGATCAGGACCAGTTCAGCCGGAAAATTCCGCACGGCTTGCTGCGGGTCGATATCGAGGCGCACCAGCGGCGCGGCAAGTCTGGCCTTGCCGATCGCATAGGCGTCGAAGTCGGTCGGGCCCATTTCGGTACCGGCTGCCAGAATGAGGTCACTATCCTCGAAAAGACGGCGGACCGCCCGCAGCGAGGGACTGAAGGAAACGCCGAGCGCGTGGTCCGGCGGCAACAGGCCGCGTCCGTTGACCGTCATGATGGTCGGTGCGTCGAGCGCCTCGGCCAATTGTCTGGCAGGTCCGGCAGCATCGACAGCACCGCCGCCCAGGATCAGGAGCGGCCGACGGGCTTCGCGAAGGCGCGCCACGGCCATGGCAACGAGCGCCCGGTCGGCGACGGGCCGGCGCAGCCGCTGCGGCAGTTTTGCCGGAGCGCTATCGCAAGGTGCGGCCAGAATGTCGAGCGGCACTTCAATGTGGACCGGGCGCGGACGAGCGGCATCGAATATCGCGAAGGCGCGTGCAACAAGGGTTTCGATCTCATCGGCTCGGGTCAAAGTATGGCTGAACGCCGCCAATTTACCGGTAAGCCCGCGCTGATCCGGCAATTCATGCAAATGCCCCTCGCCCGAGCCCATTTGACCAAGCGCGTTGACACTCGAAATCACCAAAAGCGGAACCGAATCGGCATAGGCCTGTCCCATGGCCGTCGCGATATTGGTGACCCCCGGGCCGCTGATCACGCAACAAACCCCGGGCTTGGCGCCGGCACGCGCAAACCCGTCGGCCATGAAACCAGCCGCCTGCTCGTGCCGTGCCCCGATGTGGCGAATCCGGCTACGTGTCAACGCCCGATAAAGTTCCAGCGTGTGAATGCCGGGTATGCCGAATATTGTATCGACGCCATAAAGGGCCAGACTGTCGACAAGACGCTCGGCCACACTGGTCATTCGGGATCAACCGGGGTTATGTGAGACAGGCAAAGACTAGGCCGCGGAGCCGCCGCGCATCATTCTAGCGGCTGTCCTTATTCTTGCCCATCCTCAGCCGAGCCGCCCGATGTCCGCGAACCCGTTACCGCCCGCCAGCGAATCCACCAATCGGCTCATTCTCGCCCTCGCCCTGCCGATCATCCTGGCCAATCTTACCCAGCCACTTTTGTCGCTGGTCGATACGGTTTTGGCCGGTCACATGCCCGGGCCCGAATTTCTTGGCGGCGTCGCATTAGGCGCAATGGTCTTCAATTTCCTTTTCTGGGGTTTCGGCTTTCTGCGGATGGGCACAACCGGCCTTGTGGCGCAGGCCGATGGCGCCGACGATGATCGGGCGCTGCGCACCATCGTCATGCGCGCGCTTTTGCTTGCCTTCACCATTGGCCTCCTCCTGCTCCTATTCAGCGGGCCGCTCATCGGACTTGCCCTGCGGCTTCTCGGCAATGGCGGCGAGGCGATCGTGCAGGCCGCGCTTTATTGCCACGCCCGCATCTGGTCGGCCCCGGCCGCTCTCGGCAATTTCGTCGTTCTCGGGGCCTTGCTTGGCCGCCGCCGGGCGAAGCGGGCGCTTGGCTTGCAGATCTTCATCAATCTCGTGAACATTGCTATGGCAGCTATTCTGGCCTGGGGGCTCGGCTATGGCGTGACCGGGCTCGGCGCAGCGACCGCCGTCGCCGATTGGCTCGGCTTTGCTCTGGGCCTGATCGGCATCAAAGCTGTCATGCCTCACGTTCCGCCGCTTCAATGGGTGGATCTTGTGCGGCGCGCGGAACTCGCCCGTCTCGCCCTCGTCAATCGCGATATTTTTCTGCGCACGCTGCTTTTGTTGATCGCATTTGGCTGGTTTACTCATGCCAGCGCCGGGCTCGGCGACAAAATCCTGGCGGCCAACGCCCTTCTCCTCAATCTTCAATCCTTCACGGCCTACGGTCTCGACGGGTTCGCGCATGCCGCCGAGGCGCTGATCGGGCGGGCAGTCGGACGCGACGACCGCGCCGCGTTCCTGCAGCTGACGTGGCGTACCACGCTATGGGCAGCCGGCACGGCCGCCATATTCGCGCTGGTCTACGGGCTTGCCGGCCCATCGATCGTCGACGCCTTGACCGATCAAACCGATATTCGGGATTTGGCACGCGCCTATCTGCCCTGGGCAGTCGGCTTGCCGCTGGTGTCGGTGTGGGGATTCCAGTTGGACGGAATCTTCATCGGCGCCACCCGTACCGGCGACCTTCGCAATGCCATGTTGTTATGTACCGGCCTCTATCTCGTTGCCGCGCGGAGCCTCGAGCCCGCCCTCGGAAACCATGGCCTTTGGCTCGCATTCTGCCTGTTCATGGCGCTTCGCGGCGGCACCCTCGCCCTTTATTTGCCGGCCATCGCGCGCGGCCTGAGCAATGGCGAGAAGCCGGCTTCCGGCTTGCGGACGCCAAATCTGGCGGCGGTGCACCCCTCGTCAAAGCGTTAGCTTGCCCGATGATCCCCCGCACCGTCCATGCCGCTTGCAAGTGGATTAGCCTTCAATCCGCGAGAATGTGCATAACGATTGTTCTTTCCCGCTGATCCTTGCGGTGCTCGACCAGATAGATGGCCTGCCAGGGTCCAAGTGTCAGGCGGCCGTGCTCGATCGGCACGCAGACATGGGTCGGTAGAACCGCAGCGCGGATATGGGCAGGCATGTCGTCTTCGCCTTCCGCGGCATGCTGATAAATGTCGGTCGCAGGCGCTAGCCGATCGAAAAAGCGCAATAGGTCGGCGCGGACATCGGCGTCGGCATTTTCCTGGATCAGCAGGGAGGCCGAGGTATGCTGGCAAAAGAGGGTCACAAGACCGACGGATGCCCGACATTCCTTGACGGCAGCCACGACCGTGTCGCCGATATCGTAGAATCCCGTGCCATTTGTCGTCACGGCCAAGCGGTGCACGAATTGCTGCATAAATGCTCCTGCCCCTTTCTTTTGGCCGCCCGCCGTCACAAGCCGGACATCAAAGGACACTGTTTCCAGCGTCCCGGCCGACTTGAATCAAGGCATCAATAGGCCGCCGTTGACCTCGACGACCTGGCCGATGATGTAACCGCTCAAGGCTGCCGAGGCGAGAAAGAGATAGGCGCCAACGCAATCCTCGGCCGTTCCGACCCGGCCCATCGGGATCGTCTGGACGGCGGCTTCGACCTGAGCCGGCGTCGAATAGCGCTCGTGGAACGGGGTAGCAATAAAGCCCGGTGCGACGGCATTGACGCGGATCCGGTCGGCGATCAATTCCTTGGCCATGCCGCGAGTCACATTCGACACGAAGGCCTTGGCCGAACCGTAGAGCCCGGCCCCGCTGCCAGCGCCGTTGCGCGCCGCGATCGAGGAAGTATTGATGATAAACCCGCCATTGCGCTTGAGCCAAGGAATGGCGCAGCGGCAGGCGACGATTACCGAGCGCGCGTTCAGATTTATCACCGCGTCGTAATGTTCGTCGGTGATCGCACTATAGGCCATGCGCCCCAGCATCAATCCGGCATTGTTGATCAGGCCGTCCAGCCCGCCAAAATGGTTGGCCGTTTCGTCGACGATGCGGGCGACCTCGCGGCTGTCGGCAACATCGCCACGGACCAGGAAGGCTTCGCCGCCCGCAGCATTAATCGTGTCGGCAAGATTGGCCGCCGCCGCAGCGCTGGCATGAAAATGGAGACCGATACGCGCGCCCTGCCCAGCAAACGCACTGGCAAGGGCCGCACCAATCCCCGTCGAAGCGCCGGTGATGAGAATGGTCTTGCCGGCAAGATCCGGAATGACTAGCCCTGTGCCCGTGGTTGCCGACATGCTGACTCCTGCCCAGGCCCCGCAAGGATGGCAGCGACGGGGCGCAAGGCGACAATACAGCAGGAGCGCCAGCAGGCGAAGAAAAAGCGGGCTGCCAATCGCGTTCAACGGCGGCCCAGGATTGGCGTTGGGTCGGCGCACAGGGAGGATTTCACGCAAAGCCTTAGCCGCTGCTGCATTGCCCGTGCCGGGGAATCCCGGCCCGGTTCGGTGAATTTGGGCCTTGCGACAGGCGCGTCAGATGCGCCTTGCAATCGACCCTTGCGGAACGCGGCGCTTGCCGGAGGCGGCCCGGTTAGACCCCTATTCTTTGCTTTTGCTTGGCCATCCGATGGTCTTTGGCGGCCGCCTCCACTGTCGGACGGTTGGAGACCTCTGGCACGCCCACGTCCCACCAGGCGTCGCCCGGCGTCCACTGGTCGGGATCGGTGTCGACGACAATGACGCTGGTGCGATCGGCCACCTTGGCGCGGTCGATGGCGCGCTCGAGATCGGCCAGCGAATGGACGTGTTCGGCGATGGCGCCCATTGCCTGCGCGTGCTGGGCGAAATCCACCCCGACCAGCCGCTCGTGTCGGCAATCCTTGATCATATTGTTGAAGGAGGGAACGCCCTTATAGGTCTGCAACCGATTGATGACGGCAAAGCCGCCATTGTCGCAGACCACGACAATCAGCTTATGACCGGCAAGGACCGACGAGTAAATATCGGAATTCATCATGAGATAGGAACCGTCGCCGACCAGAACGATCACCTCGGCGTCCGGCAGCGCCATTTTGGTTCCCCAACCGCCGGCGATTTCGTAGCCCATGCAGGAAAATCCGAATTCGCAATCGAACGTTCCGGGTGATTTGATCTTCCAATTCTTGGTCAATTCGCCCGGCAAACCGCCAGCCGCCGTAATCACCCGGTCGCGGTCACCTGCCTTACGATTGACCGTCCCGACAACCTGCGCGTAACTCGGCCGCTCGGTATTGGTTGGCTTGGTCCGTTGCGCAACCGTCGTGTTCCACTCGGCATACAGCGACTTTGCGCGTGCCGTCCAGGCCGCGGGTCCTGCATAATCCGCAAGCGCCAAATCAAGATCCGCCAGAACCTCCCGGGCATCGCCGACAAGCGGGTGGGCCAGATGCTTGCCGGCGTCGAAACGGGCGGTATTGATGCCGATTAGCCGGAAATTTTCCGCCTGAAACACCGACCACGACCCCGTCGTGAAATCTTGCAGGCGGGTGCCGATTGCCACAACAACATCGGCCTCGGCGGCCAATGCATTCGCCGAAGCCGCACCGATCACACCGATCGGCCCAGCATTCATCGGGTGTTCGTGCACCAGAACCCCGCGGCCGGCGATCGTTTCGACGACGGGTATCCGCCGCCTTTGCGCGAAGGCACCGAGTTCGCTCGTCGCCAGTGAATAATGAACGCCACCCCCCGCGATGATCAGCGGCTTCTTGGCCAAAGCTAGCACGCCGGCAGCTTCGGCGACCTCCCGGCGATCGGGACGCGGTCGGCGAATTGCGTGGATGCGAGGCTCAAAGAAACGTTCGGGATAATCGTAGGCCTGACCTTGGGTGTCCTGGCACAGCGCGAGAAAGGTCGGGCCGCAATCGGCCGGATCGAGCATCGTGGCGACTGCCTGCGGCAGCGATTGCAAGATCTGCTGCGGCAAGCTGATGCGATCCCAATAGCGCGTGACCGCCTTGAAGGCATCGTTGACGGTCAGCGTCGGATTGTTGAAATGCTCGACCTGCTGCAACACCGGATCCGGCACGCGATTGGCAAAAGTGTCGCCGGCCAGAAGCAGCAAGGGTAAGCGATTGGCATGCGCCGCACCGGCCGCCGTGACCATGTTGAGCGCGCCCGGGCCAATCGATGCCGCCGCAATCATAATCTGTTGGCGATTGCGTGTTTTCGCAAAGGCAAGCGCGGCGAGTGCCATGGATTGCTCGTTTTGGCCGCGCCAAGTTGGCAATGTCTCCTGGACCTGCTCCAGCGCTTCCGAAAGGCAAGTGACGTTACCGTGGCCGAATATGCCGAAAAGGCCGGCGAAAAGCGGTACATCCTTACCATCGACGCTGGTGCGCTGAGCGCAGAGATAGCGTACCAGAGCCTGAGCCATGGTCAGACGAATGGTCCTCATTGGCGTTTCTCCCCGTATTGGCCTGCTTGATGCCAGCCTGCCCTTGTTGCAGGCGCGCGGCAAGCGCGAAGGCAGTCTTATCTCAGGCCGATCCTGGCGGCGCGCCGGTTGCGGCGAGAACGTCTCGCGCCTATGCTCAGTCCATGCTTAGACGCCTTTGGGTTCTGCCAATCGAGCGCCGCGGGGCGATTGGTATCCTTGTTAGCCTGGTCGGCATCGCCTTCGCGCCGCCGACGCTGGCGGCTGAGCGCAATGGTAGAAAACCGTCGGCCGCCAAGCTGCAAATGCCGCAGCCGGCGCGACAGAAGGCACCCGACCGACAGAGCGGCCGCGATTGGTCAGGCGCCTATGGCGGCATCAACTTGGGCGCTCCTCCTAAGGAGCCGGATTGGCGCCTGCCGTAGCCTTGGACGGCTGGGCGGGCGCGCGAAGCGCTGGCTTGAAGCGTTTAATAAAATGCGGTTTACTCAACAACCAAACTAAACAGCGACGATCCACCAATGTCTTGCCGACCGGGCCCTGAACCGGGTCGGCCGCAGGGCCAAGCAAAGGCAAAGCCGGCCCGCCGCGTCGGGCAAAATTTGCGCAGGCACAATCAGGCCGCCCAGGGAGGAGAGCCCGTGAAAAAACTGATCAACGCAACCGCCGAAGTCCTTAATGAAAGCCTCGACGGCTTTGCTGCCGCGCATGCCGATATTGTTCGTTTGGGGCCAGAGCGAAAATACGTTTGCCGCAAGACGCTGCGGGCCGGCAAGGTCGGCTTGTTGTCCGGCGGCGGATCGGGACACGAACCATTGCACGCCGGCTTTGTCGGGGTCGGGATGCTCGATGCGGCCTGCCCAGGCCAAGTCTTCACCGCACCAACGCCTGATCAGATGGTGGCCGCCGCCCAGGCGGTCGATACCGGCGCCGGCTGTCTCTTCATCGTCAAGAACTACGAGGGAGACATTATGAATTTCGAAATGGCCGCCGAAATGTGTGACCGCAATGTCGCGACCGTCATTACCAACGACGACGTCGCGGTCGAGAATTCCCTTTACACCACTGGTCGGCGCGGCGTCGCCGGAACATTGATTGTCGAAAAGATCGTCGGCGCCGCCGCCGAGACGCTGCGTCCGATCGCGGATCTGAAGGCGCTGGGCGAGCACGTCAATCGGCAAACCCGCTCGATGGGCGTCGCCCTGACCTCGTGCATTGTCCCGGCCGCCGGCACGCCGACCTTCCAGATCGAGCCGGACCAGATCGAAATGGGGGTCGGTATCCACGGTGAACCCGGTCGACGCCGCGTTCCCTTGCGACCGGCCCGCGAAATTGTCGACGAGCTGGTCACGGCGATCGTCGGCGATTTTCCCGATCGCAAACACGGCGAGATCATCCTGCTGATCAATGGATTCGGTGGGACGCCTGCAATGGAACTCTATCTTGTTTACAACAATGCCCGCAGCCTTCTCGCTAAGCATGGGTTGCGGGTCGCGCGTTCGCTGGTTGGCAATTACGTCACCTCCCTCGAGATGGCGGGATGCTCGATCACCGTCTGCCTTGCCGACACCGATATGCTGCGTTTGTGGGACGCTCCGGTCCACACCGCTGGTCTGCGCTGGGGCATGTGATCGCCCGCGCGGCTGCGACCCTAGTTTGCCAGGCCGGTCCCGCCGAGGAGGCGTGCGAAGGTCGCAAGATCGACATTGCCGCCGCTGACCATGATCCCGACGCGCCGCCCGCGGCAGGGCAAGCCCGCCGCCAGGACCGCCGCCGCGGCTAGACAGCCGGTCGGCTCGACGACGAGCTTCATGCGTTCGGCAAAAAAGGCCATTGTCTTGACCAATGCGGCATCGCTCACCGTTACAATATCTTCGACGAGTGCCTGAATGATGGGAAAATTCAGCTGGCCGAGATGGGTGGTCAGGGCGCCGTCGGCGATCGATTTGGGTGCGGGGATCCGCAGCACCTGGCCGGCGCGCAGAGATTGCTGGCCGTCGTTTCCCGCTTCTGGCTCGACCCCAATGACCCGGCAGCCCGGCGAAAGGGCATCGGCCGCAATTGCACTGCCGGCCAGAAGGCCGCCACCACCCAAGCAGACCAGTAAGAGATCAAGCTCGCCGACGTCCTCGAAGAGTTCGCGGGCTGCTGTTCCCTGCCCGGCGATTATATCGGCATGATCGTAGGGCGGAATGAGCACGAGCCCCTCCTCGCGTGCCATTGCATCGCCAATTTCCTCGCGGTTCTGCACATAGCGGTCATAACGAACGACGCGCGCCCCGTAAGCCTTGGTCGCCTCGACTTTCATGGCCGGCGCATCATCTGGCATAATAATCGTTGCTTGGGCCCCTTGCAGTTGCGCCGCCAGGGCAACCGCCTGGGCATGGTTTCCCGACGAATAGGCAAGAATGCCCTGCCTGCGCTTTTCGCAGCCGAGGGCGGCGATCGCATTAAAAGCGCCGCGAAACTTGAAGGATCCGGTTCGTTGAAAGCTCTCGCATTTGAAAAACAGATGCGCTTGTGTCGTTTCGTCGGCCGTGCGCGACGTAAGTGTTGGCGTGCGCCGCACCGATTGGCCGATGCGCGCCGCCGCCTGTTCGATAGCGGCAAAGCCGAGCCTGATGCCTTGGCTGTCCGGTCCGCTCACGCTGTGCCTCCGTCTTTTCCAACCTTGACGCCTGCGGCTGTTTGCCGGTCAGACGGCCGGGGCGGCATTGTCACATGCCCCAGCGCCGCACGAACCATGTTTTCACCAAATGGGTGAGGCAGGAATAGCAAAACAGAACGGCGACGATGAACAGCCAAAAGAGCGATGGCAACCGAGTGAACCCCAGCGTCCTGCCGAGCCACGTATAGGGCAATGCTACGCTGATCGCGCAAATGACGAGCGTCGTCGTACTCAGGGCAAGGCTGGCATGGCTTTGCAGGAACGGAATCCGTGCCGTCCGGATGATATGAATGATCAGCGTCTGGGTGAGAATCGACTGCACGAACCAGCCGGTCTGGAACAGCGCCGGATTATTCCAGGCATTGAATGCATAGAGCATGGTAAAGAAGGTCGCATAGTCGAAGATCGAACTGATCGGCCCAATGAACAGCATGAATTTGAAGATATTGCCAATGTCCCACCGGCGTGGCGCCTCGAGATATTCCTCGTCGACATTGTCGGTCGGAATCGCGGTTTGCGAGAAATCGTAAAGCAGGTTGTTGGTCAACACTTGGATCGGCGTCATCGGCAGAAACGGCAGGAAGATGCTGGCCCCAAGAACGCTGAACATGTTCCCGTAATTGGAGCTTGCACCCATCTTAATGTATTTTGAAATGTTGGCGAATATCTTGCGGCCTTCGATGACGCCTTCCTGCAGCACCATCAGGCTCTTTTCCAACAGGATGATATCGGCCGATTCCTTGGCAATGTCGACCGCCGTGTCGACGGAAATGCCGACGTCGGCGGCTTTAAGGGCAGGGCTGTCATTGATCCCATCGCCGAGGAACCCGACGACGTGGTTGCGCCGGTGGAGCGCCCCAACGACACGCGCCTTCTGGGCCGGCGATACCTTAGCAAAGACCGTGGTCGGCTCGGCAAGATCGGCCAATTGATCGTCGCTCATCGCTTCGATTTCCGAGCCAAGAACGATACGATCGACTTGCAAACCGACTTCCCGGCAAACCTTTCGCGTAATCACCTCGTTGTCGCCAGTCAGTATCTTCACCTCGACGCCGGACTTTCGCAGGACGGCCAGCGCCGCCTGGGCGCTGTCCTTGGGCGGATCGAGAAAGGCAATATAGCCCAGCAGGGTGAGAGCGAACTCGTCCTCGGCGCGGTATTCCTTCTTCAGATCGGTGATTTCCTTGTAGGCGACCGCGACGAGTCGAAAGCCATCCTCGTTCAGTGCTTTTGATAGGACTTGCGCTTGGACAAGATGCCCTTGGTCGAGCCCGCCGAAATCGCGATCGAGCGCGTAGGAATTGCAGGCGGCAAAGACCTCCTCGACCGCACCCTTGCAAATCATCAGGTGTGAGCCGTCCTCGCGCGACAATATAACCGACATCCGACGGCGAGAAAAATCGAAGGGAATTTCGTCGTACCTTTCGTAGCTGTGCCTGAGATGGAGATTTTGCCCGAGTTCCACATGCTGGAGCACCGCGACGTCGAGCAGGTTCTTGAGGCCAGACTGATAGTAGGAATTCAAATAGGCATATTCGAGCACCCGTTCGCTATCCTGGCCGCTGACGTCCAGATGCCGCTTCAGAATGATGTGGTCCTGTGTCAGGGTTCCGGTTTTATCGGTGCACAGAACATCCATGGCTCCGAAATTCTGAATCGAATGAAGGCGCTTGACTATGGCCCGCTTCTTCGACATCGCGATAGCGCCCTTGGCCAGGTTAACTGTGACGATCATCGGCAGCATTTCCGGCGTCAGCCCGACGGCCACCGCGACCGCAAAAAGCAGCGCTTCGAGCCAATCTCCCTTGGTCAGGCCGTTGATCAGAAAGACTGCCGGCCCCATCACCACGATGAAACCGATCATCAGCCAGGTGAACCGATTGATCCCCTTGTCGAAACTGGTCAATTCGCGCTGCCCGGCGATCGAATCAGCCAATTGGCCGAAATAGGTTCTTGGCCCCGTATGCACGATCACACCGGTGGCAAAACCGCTGACCACGCTGCCACCCATGAAGCACAGATTGGGCAGGCTGAAGGGATCGCTGACGACGCCGTCAAATCGCTGCGCTGACTTCTCGGCCGGCATCGATTCCCCGGTCAGTGCAGCCTGGTTTATGAAGAGATCCTTGGCTGTTACCAGGCGCAGATCGGCCGGTATCATGTCACCCGCCGAAAGCGAGACGACGTCACCCGGCACCAGTTGATCTATATGAATTTCGCAAAAGACAGCGGCAGCGCCGCGACGCTTGACACTCGCTGTTGTCTTGACCATCGCCCGCAGACTTGCGGCGGCCTCATTCGAGCGATGCTCTTGAACGAAGGCAGTCACAATCGCCAAAACCACCATGACCGTGATGACCACTGCCGCGCGCGTGTCGCCTAGTCCGTAGGAAACGGCTGCAAGACCCAGCAAAAGGGCGTTCAGCGGGTTGCGGGCCCGCGCCCACAATTCCTGTACGACGCTAGCGCGGGCGTCGCGGGCGATCAGGTTCGGGCCGTATTTGACCTGGCGGCGTTCGACCTCGGCCATCGAAAGGCCGTCGGGCGCGCTGTCAAGCGCTGACCAGACGGCGTCGGGGTCGAGCGCACTGGCGGCAACAATTTCGCCGGTTTGAAACGGCGCGCTCGGCTGAGGCCGCGACGACCGCTTCGACCAGTGCCACCATCCAGAAAGTGTTTCGTTCATGCCGGGCCTCTGGAACGGCATTGCCGGCCTGCCATCGTCGGTCTCAAACCCAGCCCTGCCATCGATGAGAGGCAGCTCCTGCCATCGTCGGTCTCAAACCCAGCCCTGCCATCGATGAGAGGCAGCTCTTGGTAGCGGGCACCGGCAGTCCACTCGTTGACCCAGGTCAAACGCGTGCAGAGCTAGTCGAGCCTCACGTCTGGCGCGCCATTCCCCCTGGCATTCAACCAGAGTTTGCAGCCTTCGTCATTGGCCTGTACTTTCGCCATTCCATCGTCCGACTCGTCCTGTCGGCCGGATAATCCGCGACTGGGGGGAGAACCAGGGTACAAGGAGCTTGAAGGCCACCCCGTTTCGAACTCTGCCATGGCCAGTGGGTTTGGCATGGCGCAGTTCGGGGCGAGCACGGCGTTCCGTCCGGTCGTTCCGATCCTTGCGCGGCGTTCGCCCCGACAGAGCAGCGATGCGAGGCTTCGGCGCGAGGCGAGGCGCCGCTTCGAGAGGAGGCGATATGATACATAGCCGATCGACCTGCCAGGAGGCGGACGGACGCGATCCGACCGGACATCTGCGGGAGATGTTCGTCCTGCCTGAGGGAGTCATTTACCTCGACGGCAATTCCCTGGGCCCGGCATCCAGGACGAGTATTGAGGCGATAGAGCACCTCATCGAGCAGGAATGGGCCCAGGGCCTGATCCGCAGCTGGAATGACGCGGGCTGGTTCCAAATGCCGACATTCCTCGGCGACGGGCTGGCCGAGATCCTCGGTGCGGACAAAGGCCAGGCGCTCGTCTGCGATACCACGTCGATCAATCTCTACAAGGTCTTGCACGCGGCTGTGGCCCTGCGACCCGAACGAAACGTCATCGTGAGCGAAGCCGATTCCTTTCCTACGGATCTCTACGTGCTCGAAGGCGTCGTCACCTCATTGCCGCACGAATACCGCATTAGGCTGATCGGTCGCGATGTGGACAATATTGATCAGGCTCTCGATGAGAACACGGCAATCGTCTTGCTGTCGCATGTCAACTATCGAACGGGCGAACTGCTCGACCTGCGGGCGATTAGCGAGAAAGCGCATGCGGTTGGCGCTCTGGTGATCTGGGACCTAAGCCATAGCGTCGGCGTCGTGCCTCTGGCGCTCGATACGGACGGTGCCGATTTTGCGATTGGTTGCACCTACAAATATTTGAATGCCGGTCCTGGGGCGCCGGCCTTCCTGTATGTGGCCCAGCGCCATATCGCCCTATCGCGGCAACCGCTGCAGGGCTGGTGGGGGCATGCGGAGCCTTTTGCCTTCGACCCCTGTTTCAAACCCGATCCGGGCATCAGGAAGTTTCTCTGCGGAACCCAGCCGATCATCTCCATGAAAGGCGTGCAAACCGCGCTCGAGCATTGCCGGCCAACGGACATCGATGCCTTGCGGTCGAAGAGCCTGGCGCTGACCGACCTTTTCATGGCGCTGGTCGAACAGCGCTGCAAGGAATTCAACCTCGAGATCGTGACACCGCGCAACCAACGCCAGCGGGGCAGCCAGGTCTCGATTGAATTTGCCGAGGGCTATCCCGTCGTCCGGGCGATGATCGCGCAAGGCGTGATCGGTGATTTCCGGGCACCGAACATCATGCGGTTCGGTATTGCGCCGTCCTACATCCGCTTTGTCGATGTGTGGGACGCTGTCGAGACCCTGCGCCAATGCCTCACGGCCAAAGTGTGGCAAGATTCCCGCTACAACCGGAGGACAACAGTCACCTGAGTGGCACACCAGTCACGGTCCCTTTCGCCAGCCATGGCCTGTCAGACGCGTTGCGGTCTGACAGCCGGCCAAGGTTGAGTCCAAGCAGACATGTCGCCGCGCTCGGCCCGTCGCAATTGATCGTAAGGGGCGGCGTTCTACTCGTTCACGCTGCCGGCGCGCGACGTCGTCAATAGGCGCGGCTTGTCAATGGCAGCTTTTCGGGCGCGCTTTTGACTGCCGGCATTTCCGGGCCTGCCGTGGGAAAAAGACTTAATCTGGCGATCTGTCTGCCAAGTCTTATCGTAATCCCGCCCCAGCCTGCAGCGTCGGGGCCGCCGGATATCGAGCCGCTGATACGGCCGCATTCATTGCCGCGTCGCAGGCATCGTTTCGCCCTGGTGCCGCTCGCCGCCATCCTTGCCGGGAACAGCTTCGTTTTTGCCGGTCTGTCCGCCCATTTTCTCCCGGTCCTCCAAACCTTGGGACAGAGCGCCGCCACAGCGCTCGCCATCGGTCCTGTCGGTCCCGCCCAGGTGCGCGGACTGGAGTTGGCGCTCGGCCCAGCCTGCCGGCCCAAACGATCGCTCGTAGCGACCGGCCTGCCCGCGCTTGCCTTGGCTCCATTGACGGTAACGGGCGCGGGCCCTCGCAACGGGAGGGGTAGGGCGAGATCCTCGGAAAAATTGCCGCCGCCGGGCTTGCGGCGACGCCGTCAGCGCCTCTGCTCTTTGCCTTTTTTGTTGGTCGGTTCGGTCCGACTGCTGGCCTCGCGATTGCCGCCTAGTCGCTTGCTGCCAAGCTTTTTCTTGCGACCTGGTTCCATCGGTTCAACAATTGAGCGGCGGCGCGGCCGTTACCGCCCTATCGGCTGGGCGCCGCTTGCGATGGCCGCGCCGACGCAGGGGCCGAAAGGCGCAAATCTATTCCACGCCTTCGACGACCCGCATGTCGCGTTCCGCGGCTCCATCCAGCGCCTTGAGCGCGATGCTGTATTCGGGCGAATCGTACAGGGCCATTGCCTGGGCAAGGCTGGGAAACTCGACGATCACCGTCCGCTGCGCAATGCCGGCCTCGTAGGCCTTGGATGCCGGGCCGCGGGCCAGAAACTTCCCCCCGGCCGCCACTATAGCGGGTCCCGCGATCTTCGCATAGGCTGCCAGCTTGTCGGGGTTCGAAATCGAGCGGTAACAGGAAATAACATAGGCCTTCGGCATGCTAAGCTCCCAGCAACCAGTAAAACGGCCGCAGCAGGAGATCGCGATCTGACAATTGGGTCAAGTCTCGGCGCCGGCGCTTCGCACAGCGGCGGGGAAACCCTATTCCCGCCCGATTTGCTCGTGATAGAGACGGCCAGAACAGCGGCGCTGTCGTCGCGCTATATTACAACGGAGTAAATAGCGATGCCTTGGTCACCGGTTTGGCCAGTAACGGGCCTCGTCTTGGCGGCGTTGACCTGCGGGTTCCTCGTCCTGCCTGGGAGCCTGAATGCCCTCGACTTCGTGGCGCATTCCGATGATCCCGTTGCAGCCGTCGATTTTGGTCTCGCAGAAGTCGCGACAGCGGAACGCCTAAACCGAGAGATCGAAACGGCGCGCAAAGAGGCCGACCACGAGATGGTCGAAAGCCTCGCGGCGCTCGCTACCAATCGCCATATCGAGGTCAGAGCTATCGTTCCCTCCGACAACGATCCTCCGCCATCCCAGTCGGATCAAGGGCTGCAGGATTTTATCCGGGGCTTTTCAGATGGCACATCGACCTCGACCGCCGGTTATGCTGGAAGTTTGGCCAGCGACGTTAGCGGCTATGGCGATCTGCGCGACCTTGTCGGAGAGGGACGCAAGCTCGCAAGAGGCGAAAAAGCCGACGAATTGCTAATCGGCCTCGCCAGCGCTGGTCTGGTAGTCAGCGGCGCGACATGGCTGTCGCTCGGCGCTGCCCTTCCCGCGCGTGGCGGCCTCACTCTGACCAAGGCAATGGTCCGAGCCGGACGGCTCTCGAAACCCCTGGCCGCCTCGCTGTCCCGGCTGGTCGTCCTTTCGGTCGACCGCAAAGCTGCGGCCGACAGTCTCGCGGCGCTCGCCAGGTTCGATCTTTCGGCGGCGCGGCGGACGGCGCTTGCCACCCTTAAGCCTGGCGCGATGCACGAAATCGAGGCGCTCGGCGCCAATACGGGCCGCCTCTATCAGCGCCTCGGCGCGCGCGGCACGCAGCAAGTCTTCAGCCTCGCAGAGAGCACGGACGAAGTCGCGCGGGCAGCCAATCTGGCGCAGGCCAAGGGCCCGATGACCCTCGCTGTTCTGCGGCTTCTCGGTCGCTCTGCCCTTCTTGCCGGTGCCTTCAGCCTGACATTGCTTGGCTGGCTTGCCACCGCCGGGCTCTATCTTGTCGGGCTTGCCTGCCTGGCCAGGCGTTTTGGTCTTTGGATCGGTCGCAGGTTGTGGCGAGGTCGACGCGGCTGGCTGCCGAAACCTCACGCTTTAATGGCCAGCGTCCAAATCCGGCAAGCGGCTTGACGCCGCCTGGTGGGTCAACAAAAATGACGGCAAATATAAGATCCGCTTCGGCCCTGTCTGGGCGAAGCTGGCAAACCGGGAGGGGCTCCAATGGCGCAGGCAAACGCACTGCCGAAGCTGCATAATGCGATGTGGCCGGGCCTCGTCGGCAAAGGCCCCGATTCGGAACCGCCGCTCGGTCTCGACACCATGCTCGACCTCACGGCTGCCGCGAATGTCGGCGGTGTCAAGTTCGACGGCGTCGACCTCTTTCTGGCCGACCCTCACACGTCGATCGATTCATCCGACGACGCGATTGGATTGTTGGCCGACAAGATCGCCGCCAAAGGTCTGGTGGTAGGCTCAGTAGTTGCGCCGGTCTGGCCGCCGGTCGGCGGCGGATCCGCGATGGGCGATGCGCAGGAAACCCGGCGCTTCAACGAACAAGTTCGCAAGGCATGCCGGATCGCCCGCAAATTGCGCGCACTTGGAATCAGGCCCTATGGCATCGTGCGGATCGACTCGGCCACAAGTGTTGCCGAATGGGCGAAAGACCCGGTCGCCAACACGAAACGCATTGCGGCGACCTTCAGACAGGCCTGTGACATTGCGGAAGATCACGGCGAGCGGCTCGCGGCGGAAGGCGAGATATGCTGGGGCGGCATGCATAGCTGGAGGACGATGCTCGACCTCCTCGAGACCGTCGATCGACCGCAGACGTTGGGCTTCCAGGCCGACATGGCGCACACTTTGCTCTATACTCTCGGCTACAACGCACCCGAGGACCGCATGCTGCCAAAGGACTTTTCCTGGGAGCAAAGGGAGGTTTTCCAAGCGGCGCTGAAGAAGCTTACGTCAGCCCTGCGGCCATGGACCATAGACTTTCACGTTGCCCAGAACGACGCCACCGTGAAGGGCATGGGATCGCATGACAAGACTGGGCGGCATTGTCTGGTCGCCGACCCCAACGGCAAGCTCGATATTACCCACGATGCGGGCTATTGGCTTCGCGACGAAAACGGCCAGCCGACCCGCGCGTTCCAGCACATTTGCTGGGATGGCTGCATGTTCCCCAATAACACGATGATGAAGACGCAGACTTGGAACGATGTTCTGGCCGCGATGATCAAGGTCCGCAGTGCGCATGGCTGGAATTAATCGGGATAGCAAATATGGCTTCGAAAAAGACAATAAATATTGGCCTAATCGGTTATGGCTTCATGGGTCGCACCCATTCGAACGCATTCGACAAGGTCAACCACTTCTTCGATCTCGGCTACACGCCCGTGCTCGCCGGCATCTGCGGCCGCGACGCCGGCAAGGTCGAGGCTTTCGCCAACCAATGGGGCTATAAGTCGAGCGAGACGGATTGGCGGCGGCTGATCGAGCGCAAGGATATCGACCTCATCGATATTGCCAGTCCGAACGACACCCATGCCGAAATCGCGATTGCCGCGGCGCAAGCTGGCAAAATGGTGATGTGCGAGAAGCCGCTCGGCCGCAATGCCGCTGAGGCCTTGCGGATGGTCAAGGCGGTCGAGGCGGCGAATGTCCGCAATATGGTCTGGTACAATTATCGCCGCGTACCAGCCGTAACGCTTGCCAAGCAATTGGTCGACGAGGGCCGCCTCGGTCGGATTTTCCACTATCGAGCAAAATTCCTTCAGGATTGGACTATTGCCAAGGATTTGCCGCAGGGCGGCGCCGGCTTGTGGCGGCTCGATGCCGCCGTCGCCGGCAGCGGCGTCACCGGCGACCTTCTCGCCCATTGCATCGACACGGCAATGTGGCTCAACGGCGGCATTACTGAAGTGACGGCGATGACCGAGACCTTCATCAAGGAGCGCCATCACACGCTCACCGGCAAAATCGAAAAGGTCGACATCGACGATGCCAGCGCCTTTCTGGCTCGCTTCAGCAACGGTTCGCTTGCGACTTTCGAGGCGACCCGCTATGCGCGCGGACACAAGGCGCTGTATACGTTCGAGATCAACGGCGAGCACGCCTCGATTTTCTGGGATCTTCACGATCTCCACCGCCTGCAATTCTTTGATCATCGTGATGAAGGCCGTCTAAGGGGATGGCGTCGATTCATGTCACGGATGGTGACCATCCCTATATGAAGCATTGGTGGGTGCCCGGCCTGCAAATCGGCTACGAGCATACGTTCATCCACCAAGTCGCGGATTTCCTTACTGCCCTTGACGGGTCCTCTGCGCCTGCAGCCCCCACTTTTCGTGACGCTCTGGCCACCGATCGCGTGACCGATGCGGTGTTGCAATCGGCGCGGACTAGGCACTGGGAAACGGTGCAGGGCTGAACCAGGCATTGCCTTCGCGCCGGCTTGGCTGTACGGCGTTCGGCAGCCGGTCCATGCCGGATCGACTAGACAGGAGGCGCTCATGCGCATCGGTTTCAACATGCTGCTGTGGACCGGCCACGTTCGAGCCGAGCACGAGCCCATTCTCGAGGACATCAAGAAGACGGGATATGACGGAGTTGAAATTCCGCTGTTCGAAGGCGATCCCGCTCATTATGCCAAGCTCGGCCGGACGCTCGATTCACTGGGATTGCAGCGCACGGCGCTGGCGGTTTTTCCCACATTGGAGGTCAATCCGATCGGGGCCGAGAAGTCGCAGCGCGATGGTGCCCTCAAACACATGACCTGGGCGATTGAATGTTGTGCCGCGCTTGGCGCCCATCAGGTTGCCGGACCGATCCATTCAACGATCGGACATTTTTCGGGGGAGGGCCCGAGCCTCGACGAGCGCCGCCGGGGTGCCGATTTCCACCGAGCCGTCGGCGACGTCGCAAAAGAGCGCAATGTCACGCTCGTGGTAGAAGCGCTCAACCGTTTCGAATGTTATTTTTTGACGACGATGACCGAGCTCAGCGCCTATCTCGACGAGGTCGACCATCCGCAAGTCACCGGCATGTACGACACGTTTCACGCGAATATCGAGGAGAAACATCCCATTGCCGCCATCGGAACTCTTGGTCGGCATCTCTCCCATGTCCACATCTCCGAAAACGACCGGGGAACGCCTGGCCGCGGCCATGTCGACTTGAAGGCAACCTTCAAGGCCCTGAAGGCATCGGGTTACGACGGCTGGCTAACAATTGAGGCCTTTGGCCGATCGCTACCTCAATTGGCGGCAGCGACCAGGATATGGCGCGACCTCTTTCCTGACCCAACGCAGGTCTACCGCGAAGGGTTTCGCGTTATAAGAGATGGCTGGCATGCCGTGTGATCGATGCCACGGCATTCCCGAAACATCGTTCACAGCGTGTAATGCGGCGGTTGGAAACAAAGGTGATGGCTTGAACATCCGCCCCAAATTCGCGCCTGCTCTGTCGAAACGCGGCAGATAGGCCAGACAAATCAATGGCGAGTTAAACGCCTGCCGTCCGCGCCGAAAATGTGCATGCGGCTTAGGTCCCAACCAAAGCGGACCGGCTCGTCAATGGTCATGCGGACTTTGGCGTTAACCGTCGCCCGCAACGCCAAATCACCTTGGCGGATTGTTACGATCTTTTCGGCACCATGATTCTCGACGTCATGCACGCGGCCGGGATACGGCTCGATCGGTCCGATTCTGACATCTTCCGCGCGCACGCCCAATGTCACGCGGTCGCCCGGCCCACTCTCGGCGGGCCGAAGCAAGATCGACATTTCCGCCGCTACGGCGACAGCCCCGTCGGCACGGACCGCTCCGTTCATCAGGTTCATCGCCGGCGAACCCACGAAACCGGCAACAAAAATATTCGCGGGACGGTTGTAGATTTCGGCCGGGGTGCCGATCTGGACTAAGCGTCCGGCCTCAAGGACGCCTATTTTGTCCGCCATCGACATCGCCTCGATTTGGTCATGCGTTACGAACAAGAAAGTCGCACCGAGTTTTGTCTGCAGGTCCTTCAATTCTGCCCGCAGCGACTCGCGCAGCTTCGCATCAAGATTTGACAAGGGTTCATCCATGAGGAATATGCGCGGCCGGCGCACGATCGCCCTGCCGATGGAAACGCGTTGCATCTCGCCGCCCGATAGTCGATCCGTCTTGCGATCCAAAAGATGCTCGATTCGAACGATCTTCGCCGCCTTTGCAACCCGGTCGTTGATTTCTTCCGGCGCTAATCCCCTCGATTTCGGCTTTAGTGGAAATTCCAGATTTTCGCGGACGGTATAGCGCGGATAGAGCGAATATTGCTGGAGCACAAGTGCAACGTCTCGTTCGGCGGCGCTCCAATTGCTAACGTCGCGATCGGCGATCGAAATCGTCCCCGATTGCGCCCGCTCGAGCCCCGCGATCAGCCGCAATGTCGTCGTCTTTCCGGCCCCGGTCGGACCGAGCAACACAAAAAACTGGCCGTCATCTATTTCGAGGCTGATGTCATCAATCGCCGTTTTTGAGCCAAACAATTTTGTGACATGGTCAAGTCTTACCTTTGCCATGTCATGCTCCGTTGGCACCAGCCAGTGAGGTGCCCGTTTTGGTGTCGAAGAAATGCAATTGCAACTCGTCGAGACGCGCCCAAACTGGGTCTCCATTGCGCCCAACAAAGCCGCTTGATGTCCTCGCCCGCAACCATTGGCCGCCCAGTTTTAGATCGACGATGTCGTAGGCACCAAGTGGCTCGACTATATCGGCGATAACCGGCACAAATCCGTCTTGGGGCTGACGGGCCACCAGCACCCCCTCCGGACGAATTCCGATCGTCAGATCATTTGACCTGCCGGCCTCGGCAATACGGCTCGGCAACGGGCCGGTATATTCGAATTCAGCGTCCTGATCACCGAGCACCAGTTTGATACCCGCACCGGAGCTGCGCAGCGCCGCCTTCGACACATTCATGACCGGGCTGCCGACAAATTGCGCGACAAAGAGATTTGCCGGATTGTGATAGACGTTCGTAGGCGTACCCACTTGCTGCAAGACGCCATCGTTCATAATCGCAATGCGATCGGCAAGCGCCATCGCCTCTGTCTGGTCGTGGGTCACATAGACGGTTGTCGCGCCGTTTTGGAGATGCAGGCGCTTTAACTCGGTCCGCATCCCCTCGCGCAGCTTGGCATCGAGTGCCCCGATGGGTTCATCCATCAGCAACGCCTTGGGTCGTCGCACCAAGGCGCGGCCGATCGCCACCCGTTGCATGTCACCCCCCGAAAGCGCCGACGGACGCGAGGCCAGAAGATGGTCGATGCCCAGCGATGCCGCAACGCGCCGCACCTGCAAATCGGTTTCGGACCGATCGATCCTTGCGGCACGGAGTGGGAAGGCGATATTTTCGTACGCGGTCAAGTGCGGATAAAGCGCATAGAGTTGGAAAACAAATGCGATATCCCGATCAGCAGCCTGCAGGTCCTGTACCGGCCTTCCGTCAATCGAGATTAGACCACGGTCGATCTCTTCGAGACCAGCGATGGCCCGCAAGGTGGTTGTCTTGCCACAGCCCGACGGGCCAAGAAGCACCACGAACTCGCGATCACGAATCTGCAGATTGAGCTGCCTAATGACATAATGCTCACCAAAATACTTCTCGACATCACGCAAAATGATTTCGGCCATGGACGCTTCAACCAATTCTAAGTCGGGTTGGAGGCGAAACGCGCAAATATGCTGAACGCAATCAGTCCCGCCAAGGTTATCGTCACGCTGTAGCTATGCAGGAATTCGCTCCACGGCTGGCACAGGCTGAAAAAGCCGAAAAGCATCAGGAATATCGCGAACGGAACGATGAAACGGCCGCATATTTCCCGGAAATTCTGGTTGTTGGGCATGGCCTATCCGCTATTTTCTGATGGCACCGAAGGTTACGCCACGAAGCAGGTGGTTTCTCAAGGCGAAGGTAAAGATGGCTACCGGAAGCAAAAAAAGTACGCTGCCGGCGGCAATCGCTGTCCAATCGGTTATGCCTGACCCGAGCTGAGCCGGAATAAAGGGTGGCGCTGTTTGTGCGTTGCGGTTGGTCATCATCAAAGCGAAGGCATATTCATTCCAGGCCGTTATGAAGCAGAAGACGGCAGTTGCCGCTATGCCGGTTGCCGCCTCAGGCAGTACAATCTTGAAGAATGACTGCATGCGCGTGTAGCCGTCGACTAGCGCCGCCTCCTCGTATTCCTTGGGAATTTCGTCAATGAAACCCTTCATCAGCCAAACCGAAAACGACAGGTTGAATGCAGTGTACAAAATGATAAGCCCCAAGTGAGTGTCGACTAGTCCAACCATGCGATACATGAGGAACATAGGAATCGCGACAACGACAGGTGGCAGCATCCGAGTCGATAGAATGAAGAAAAGCAAATCGTCCTCGCCGGCGATCCGGAATCGGGAAAAGCCATAGGCGGTCAATACGCCCAGTGCTACGGCGATCAATGTGCTGGCAATGGCGATGATAAGACTATTGAGAAAGCGGCTCGGATAGGCCGACATTTGCGGACTGTCGCCCACCTTCAAAATTCGCTCGCCCGCATCGAAAATCCGCTGTTCCCACCAAGGGGCCGCCTCGTAGGTCTTGCGGTCGACCGGTTTGGACAATTGCACGCGCTTGGTGAAGAGCTTGATGAAGGGCGTCGTCTCCGGCACGAAGAACACGGTCGGGGGAACCGTCGTTGCAAGGTTTCTGGGTTTAAATGCCGTCGACCCTATCCAGTAGATCGGCGCCAGAAAGACAATGGTGACGGCAAAGACGGCAGCGATCGCCAGCCTGTTCAGGAGTTTCTGACGTGCCGAGCGGACCGCAGCCATGTCAGCGTTCCTTGACCTTGTTCAGATAGCGCACGTAAATGTTGGTTATCGCCAAAACCATTATCAGGACGATATAGGCCAGCGCACAGGATTTGCCGGTTTGCCATTCTTGAAAGGCCTGTTTGTACAGCTTGATTGCGATCAATTCGGTTGTTGGCTGGCTACTCATGATGTAGGCGAGGTCGAAGGTCTTGAATGCCTCCATGGTCCGGAAGATAATGGCGATCAAAAGCAGCGGCGCAACAAGCGGCAGAGTAATGCGGCTGAAGGTGTACCAGGCGCCGGCTCTATCAATAGCGGCAGCCTCGTAGAGATGTTTCGGCACGGCCGAAAGACCAGCTAGCGACAACAGCATAACGAATGGCGACCACATCCAAATGTCGGTTATCGCTACGGCGAAAATCGCTGCATCGGGATCCGAGAGCCAGGCAAAATCGCCGAGCCCGAAAATATAATTGATGATTCCCCAGGACGGGCTGTACAGCAATTGCCAGAACAATCCCACGACGGCAGCCGACATCATCATCGGTAAGAGCAGCAATGTCGTGACAAAGCCTTTGAAGGGAATCACACGATTGAGCAGCAACGCCATGCCGAAGCCAACGAAAACCTGCCCGGTTACAGAAATGATCACGTATTTCGCGGTCACAGTGAAGTTTCGCCAGACATTCTCATCGCCGAGCAGTTCGCGGTAGTTCTTCAAGCCAACATAGGTGGCAGGAACATTAGCGGAGGCGCTGAATTCAGTGAAGGAATAGCCCAGCGAATAGATCAACGGAAAAATATTGAAGAGGATCAGAAAACATATGGTCGGCAGGATGAATAGGTTGCGAATCGCCAAATCGCTCAGACCCCGAGCGGCAGCCTGTGCGTCGTGGTCAAGTCTTGTGAGCAACGTCAGTCCCCCTGTCGCTACCTAACCCGATCAGGCCTTGGCGAAGGAGACAACCGTCTCCTTCGCCTGGCCTTGTCGCCTAGGTTCCGTCCTATTTCAATTGTAGCGTTTGTACTTCTTGAACGTCGCATCCCAGTCAGCTAGCAAGCCATTGAGGGCCTCGTCAGGCGTTCCCTTGCCACCGACAATGTAGGGATAGACGCGTTGGTTAAGCTGTTCCAACAATTCCGCGTATTCCGGCGTGGCCCAAAAGTCCTTGACCATGCGCATCGATTGGTAAAACGCCTCGTTATAAGGCGTTGCCTTACGAAAGGCCTCGGATTCCAATACTGACGTGCTGCACGTATAGCCACCCAATTCGGCCCATTTCTTCTGGACGTCATCGCGGATGAACCATTCCAGAAATTTGAGCGCCGCCTCGCGTTTCTTGGAGTAGGAAACAATCGAAACGCCCTGCCCTCCCAGGGCGGCGAAATGCGCGCCGTTTGGTCCTGCAGGATTGGCGAAATACCCGGTTCCCGCCGCATGAGGATTAGTCGCCGGGTTGGCGAGCGCCGGAAAGAAGGCGAAAAAATTCATGCTCATCGCTGCCAGGCCTTCGGTGATGGCCTGGTTGTCCTCTAGGAAAAAGGCCTTGCCCCAGCCCGGAGGTGTGAATTTATACAAATCCCGATAGGCTTTAAGACCCTCGATGGCTTCCTTCGAGTTGACGATTCCTGCAATTTTGTAGACGGCGTAATTGCCGAGATCCCCCCCATAGCTGAAAATCGTCTGTTCAACGCCCATTGCCACGGCGTCGTAGGAATTGTCAGTGTAGAGAGCAATTCCATAGCGCTTCTGATCCGGACGATAAAAGAATTCGGCAATGTCTCGCAATTGCTTGTAATCTTTCGGAACGGCCAATTCATAGCCGTATTTAGCCTTGAAGGCGGCCATCTCCTTTGGATCCTCGAACCAATCCTTACGATAGGCCCAGCCATTTGCATCGCCTTCCAGCGGGATCGCCCAGTACTTGCCACTCTGCGGGGGGTATTCGGCATAGCCGGCCACAGTGGCGGGAAGCATGACTTTCGACAGATTGTGCTGTTTGAAAAAATCGGTCAGGTCGACATAGTGGCCGCCGGTCGAGCCGGCGCCAAGCCATTGTAAATCACCGACTACGAGATCATAAGTATCACCCTTCGCCGCAAATTCGCGAAAGGTCTTAGTTTGAAAGTCGGACCAAGGAGTGGTCTCGACCGTGACTTTCACACCGGTCTCCTTCGTATATTGATTAACCAGTTCCTGGAGGTAATTGGCCGGGTCCCACTCGGCCCAAAAAATAGTCAGTTCCTCGGCCGAGACGGCCGAGAGTGAACAAAGCATCAGCGCCGCACCAGCAATGCAGATGCCGAAGATTTTTCTCAGCATTGTTTCCTCCCTCACTTGCCGCAGGTCTCGAAGCTGCCGTCACTTCTGCCATGCCGCGCAAGCAGGGTGCCACATGATTTGGGGACGCACAATTGGTTCGGTGAAGGGGAAAAATCTTCCCCGCCATGTTGCACTGCACGCCAACCTCACGACCGCAGCTCGACGATATCGAGAAATGCGTCAACCATCGCGCTCGCAAACAACGGATCATTGATAGCCCAGGGTAGATCGATCAACCTTCGCTGCGGTCCCGTCCGGACCTGAGCGCGGAGTGTCTCAAACAGGGCAGCATCGGCCTGCCGATCATGAAACGGCATGCCGGCAACGCCAATCGCGGACAGGCCGCCGCGCGGCAACAGGAAGCGCACGGGCCCCTCCATTCGGTTCAATTTTGCGGCAATCCAGTTTCCGACGCGAATGTTCTCGTCGATCGTTGTCCGCATCAACGTCACCTGCGGATTATGTTCGTAGAGCCGCCGTGACGCATAGCGTTCTGGAACTGTCGATTTGGCGCCAAAATTGACCATGTCGAGCGCCCCGCAAGAGCCGACATAGGGAATTTTCGTCTGGATGATGGCATCGAGCCTGCCCTCTCCGGCGCTGAGGATGCCGCCCATGAGATGATCGGCTATCTCCGTCGTCGTGACATCAATCACTCCGACCAGCAGGCCGCTGTCGACCAGCTTCTCCATCGACTGGCCGCCGGTTCCGGTTGCGTGAAAGACCAGACAATCGTAGTTCGGCTCGAGCGCGGCGGTAACCGCCTGGACGCAGGGCGTCGTCACGCCGAACATGGTCAGGCCGATGGCCGGTCTCGCAATCGTCTCGAATCCCCGGCGCAATCCGATCATGCCCGCAAGGGCGTTGGCGGCATTGGCCAGTATTCGCGTGGAGATCCGGTTCAGTCCGGCAACATCGGTAACCGGGTAGATCATGCAAATGTCGGAGGCACCGACGTAGGCGCGCACGTCGCCGGATGCGACCGTTGAGACCATGACCTTGGGAATCCCGACTGGCAGGTGGCGCATCGCCGGCGTCGCCAGCGCCGTAGCACCGGACCCGCCCGCCGCTATCACGCCACCAAGATCGCCGCGACCTTCCAGGAACCGCGCGAAGGCTTCCGCCATTTTTGTCACCGCCGCGCCACGATCGCCGCTGAACACAGCAGCCGCGCCTTCGGGATGAAAGGCGGCAACGTCTTGGGGTGAAATGTCGGCAGCGCTGCTTGGCCGAGCCAAAGTCGACAGGTCGACAGTGACAACGCCTAAGCCTGCCGCGATCAATTGGTCGCGGATAAAAAGGAGCTCGCGGGCCTTGGTGTCGAACGTTCCGACAACATAGGCACAGACACGTGCGTCAGCCTCGAATCCGCGCATTGTGCTCCCCCAATTCGGGTTTCGGCTGAAGGCGTCGGCCTGGGATAGATGGATTCTCTCCGATCGGCCGCTTTTGTCAAAACTCAGCCTTCTGACCGCGATTTACGCGCGACCCCGTCTCGCATTCGCACGAGGCGGCAAAACGCGACAATCTCATCATCCCCCAAGCGTCCCGAGGCCGGAACGCGCATTGAAAAGTTTTCCACCCAAAGTCGATTGGCCACCGTTTCGATTCGTCATTGAACAGGTGCCCCCACACCCCGAAGTCAAGGAGACACAAATGTCCAATTGCATGCCGCTTCTGCACCAGAATGTCGAACGGGTGGCGCCTGGTTCGCCGGATGATTTCATGGCCATGATGAAAAGCTATATGGCCTGGACCGGGAAAGTCCGCTCAGAGGGCCGCCACAAGCGCGGCCAGGAACTCGCGGGGGGCCGTCAAGATCATCTGCGCCCGGGTCGGGAAGCTGACCGTCACCGACGGGCCCTATGCCGAAAGCAAGGAAATCGGGGGATTCTACATCAAGAGTGCTAGGAACTGCGATGAGGGCTGCCGGATCGCCGAGACCAACCCGCATGTGACCTGTGGCGGGCGGATCGAGGTTTGGCAAATCGACAAAATGTAAACGCATGAGCCTGGCAGACACGCTGGTCGATGATCTTTTTCGGCGCGAATCCGACAAGACCTGGCTTGTGCGTCTGTTCGGCCCCTCGCGGATCGATCTCATCGAAGACGCGCAGGAGGATGCCCTTGGTGCCGCCCTCGCCCGCCGACCGTTCGACGGCGTGCCGAAATTGCCAACCGGCTGGCTCGCGTAAAAAGGCGCTCGCTCAATTGCGGCGAGGGCGCCGGCATCGACAAATCGACGAGGCGGCGGCCCTGGCGGTTCGGCTTCGCCGATCCCGAGGCAGCCGGCCGCATCGACCACACGATCGCCTTGCCCTGGCTTAGCCGTTGAACGAGACGGAGCGCAACCACATCGAATTGAAGCGTGCCAGGATCGGCGCCGAATCAATCGGGGGACGCGACTTCTGAGGGCCTCGCTTCCAGCCTCATTTGATGCGAGCGACCACGTCTCGAAATTTGCCATGTTCGGCCGTTTCCAGCCATTCGAATACGACCATCTCTGCGGTCACGACGTCAATTGCGTGGCGCCGCATGCGTGCCAGCGCGGCTAGCCTGCTGGCTGCCGTGCGCGAGGTCACTGCATCACCGACCACGAAGACGCGATGGCCCGCTGTCAGCAACCCGAAGGCGGTCTGCAGCACGCAGATATGCGCCTCGCACCCGACAATGATCATATCCAGGCAGCCAGCAGGCAGCGCGGCTCCCAGAGTCCGACTGGCGTCGAAACGCATTTTCGCGATTCGGCGTGGCACCAAGGCCGCAAGCGCGGGAAGCGTTTCGCCGAGCCCGCGCGGGTTCTGCTCGGTGGCGACTACCGGTACGTCGAGCAGCTGTGCGACCTTCACCAGGTGTTCGACGTTCTCCAGCATAGCAGGCGCCGCATCCAGAGCCGGTACGAGGCGCGTCTGTATATCAATAACGAGCAAAATCGAATTTCGGCGATCGATAAGAGACGGTGAAGTCACGAGAGTGCCTCTGTGGGAACGGCGGCTTGCCAATGTTCGACGATGGCGCATTCGAATCTTGATACACGTCTGTGGCCGATCGAGCCTGAAATCTCTTCGAATGATTGAACACGCCGCCACCGTTAAGCATGGTGTAAGGAAGTCGATCGCCGTTGTCACGCTGCCTGGCTGCACCATCGGCGCGTGATCGCTGGCCAATCGGCCAGAAAGGGAAAGGCGAACCGGCTGGGGAGATCGGCAGCGTCGGCCGACCCCATCCATTTGATTGATGGTACCTTATTGCCGATAGGGACGATCGCCCCCAACCCGGCGGGCAGTTTGCGGGCTCGAACCGGGCACCGCGAAACTGCTGGCAGTTTGCTGGCCGCAGGGCGGCGTTTCGCGCCGATTAACTCCGCCAATACGCATTTCCCACGACTATTCAGTCCCAGTATTTCGCACCATCTTCTGATCCTATCATGCGTCGATCGGATTAACCATTCTCTACCACTTAGTGGTGAACAGCATGGTGCAGGAGGTAAGTACAATGTCCTCGGGACAGTCGCGGCACTTGCCCAAGACGCCGGTCAAGGAAGCCTCCGATATTGTTGCCTTTTCGACACTGATCGAGGGCAAGCCTGCGGCTCCTGGCGATATTGCCAGCGAACCGAAGGGACTGGTCAAGATCGCTGTGATTGAGCGCCGGGCGCTGATCCGCGACTGTCTGGTACTCGGGTTGCGCACTGCGACAAGCAACGAGGGGGTGGTGGGATTTGCCTCATTTGCTCAATGGATGGGGGAGCGGTCCACTTATCCCCACATATCGCTGGTGCTTTTGTGTTCGAGCGGGCCCGGACTGGCGCAGGAAGTCGCGGTGCTCGGCGCTGCCGATCCGAAATTGGCCGTTGCCCTTCTGGCGGAGACCGAGGAGACGCCGGAGATCTACGCGGCCCTCGACAAGGGTGCGCGCGGCTATATCCCGCTCAGTCTGCCGCTCGAGGTTGCGGTCGAAGCCATTCGCCTTATTCGCGCGGGCGGTGTCTTTGTGCCAGCGAGCAGCTTCATGGCGGCCCGCGCTGGCCGGACGACGGTCCGGGCCGGTGGCCAGGCGCTCGACCTCGGTATATTCACCGCCCGGCAGGCCGCAGTCGTGGAAGCCCTGCGCCAAGGCAAGGCGAACAAAACGATCGCCCACGAATTGAACATGCGCGAGAGCACCGTCAAGGTGCATGTGCGCAACATCATGAAAAAACTCAATGCGAAGAATCGCACCGAAGTTGCGTTTCGAGTCAACAAGATGACAAATGGCGCCGGGCCACTGAGCCCTTCCTGAGGCAAAGCGTCGCACGGCGCACATTGGATCCATGCCGGATAAATGCATCGGCCAATCCCCCGGCGCCCGCAATTGACCGGTTGTCAACCCGTCATCGGCTGGCTAGCGTGGTCCGGCCGCGCATCCGTGTGAAGCGGATCGGACGGTACCAGCCAGGAGATGGAAATGGTCGCTATTCCCGAACAATATCTGGATTTGCTGCAGCACAAGAAGGCCTTTGCCAATCTTGCAACAAAAATGGCGGACGGCTCACCGCAGGTCACGCCAGTTTGGTTCGACTACACAAACGGCCTGATCAGGGTGAATACGGCAAAGGGCCGGGTAAAGGCCCGCAACATGCAGGAGGGGGCTCCCGTGGCGCTGGCCATCATGGATCCCGAAAATCCCTATCGGTTCATACAGATCCGCGGGAAGGTCAAGCGCATTACCGAGGCGGGCGCCGACGATCATATCAACGCGCTGACCAAGAAATATCTCGGCCAGGACAAATATCCCTATGCCTCGGCCGCGGAAACAAGAATGATATTCGAAATCGAGCCGACATCCAGTTCGGCCATGGGCTGAGCGTCTGCCTTGATCTATTTGCTGGGCTGCTCCGCGCAAACGGCGATTGACCGCGCTGACCTGGCTGCCTAGCAAGCAGGATCGGGGCGTGTGGCGTGTCATCGAAACTGCCGTGGTGCCGTTGCGGTTGCGTTTTGGGTGCGGTTGTGGCGTGACCATTGCATTCACAATTCGTTGAACATCGCATTTACGGCAATGAAATTTCTTGAGGAAAATTGGATGGGGCGCAGGCAAAAGACGCCTGGACAAACGATCGATATTGGCTGAGGCGGCGTGATCTTGTTCGGGTCGGTTCGTCCGGCGTGTGAAGAAACAGAGTTAGCCGCGCTCTGATGCTGCGTTTTCGTGTCGAAAGCAATTTGTCGCGCCTACAATTTCCACAGGATCTTCGAGGGATTTTAGACTACGCCTTACTACCGAGCATACTACCTAATTAGGGGCGCAGCGTTAGGCGGCTAATCCTAATTTAGCCTTGGGTCTGGCGGCGCGAAAGTGTAAAGTATTTGTCGTTAACTTGAGGTTTATTCGTGAACATCGCCTATACTTTTCCGAACTCAGTTGAGTAGGTTTGTGAGATGTTTCACACTGACGTCAACAAATCTCGACAAGATGCGCTGACGGCCGACGGACGACGTCGTAATCAGAATTTGGTAGCACGGCCTGAACCCTCGCCGGCGATCGTAAAATCTTCTGCGCTGCAGCTGTCCATTCACAAGCTTGTTGTCTGCTTTCTGCTTGGCGACTTGCTGATTCTGTTCGCCTGCGGCCTGATTCCCTATTGGTACCTTGACATCGGCGCGGCGGCTTCCAATTCGTCGGTGGTTCAGTTCCAGGCCATTTTTCTTGCCGGTCTGTTCTATCTTTTGGTATCGGCGGTCACGCGCTCGTTCGCTTCCCTGGCGGTTCTTGAACCGACGTTAATCCTGCCGCGGGTCTTTCTCGGCGTCGTGCTCACCTTCGGAGTGCTGACCGTTATCGGCGCCGCGACCAAGACGACGGCGATCTATTCGCGGCTATGGTTCTTCTCCTGGTTTGCGGCGACCGGTGTGATGATCCCGGCATTTCGGCTGATCGGCGCCTCCTGGGCTAGCCGGCTCCTTGCCCAAGGCGCCTGCGTCTATCGGGCCATTTCGGTCGGCATTTTCTGTCGTGCGCTGCCGCCCGAGAAAATCGCTCAGCAGAGCTATAACAAGGTCCGCTGCATCGAGTCGGTCCAATTCGACCAGATCGAAATTGGTTGGCTCGCCGATCACATCCGCCATGATCTTGTCGATCAGATCTACATTGCTGTGCCCTGGGAGCATGCCCCAGACGTCATGCAGCAGATCGATGTTCTTCGGCATCTCGCCGCCGATATTTTTGTTCTGCCGCAGGAGCGGCGCGCGTCTTTGAACTTGATCGGCTCGAGCAAGCTTGGCGATCAGCTGTCGATGCAAGTGACCGAACGGCCTATCAACGGATGGCACCTCTGGTTCAAACGGGCCGAGGATGTCGTTTTGGCCGGCGTGGCGATCATTGTTTTTGCGCCGGTGATGCTATTGATCGCCTTGGCCCTGAAGATCGAAAGCCCAGGGCCGGTGATATTTCGCCAGATGCGGGCAGGCTTCAACGGCGCGGTCTTCGAAATCTGGAAGTTCCGTTCGATGTATACGGCGCAGACCGATCTGGACGCGCAACGCCAGACCTGCAAGGACGATCCGAGGGTGACGCCGGTTGGCCGCTTCATCCGGGCAACCAGCTTCGACGAACTGCCGCAATTCTTCAACGTGCTGCAAGGGGCCATGTCGGTTGTGGGACCGCGGCCGCACGCGCTCAAGACCAGCACTGATGGCAAACTCCTCGAAGAGGTTGTCGACAAATATGCGTTTCGGCACCGGGTCAAACCGGGCCTGACCGGCTGGGCCCAGGTCAACGGACTTCGCGGCGAACTTGACAGCGCCGACAAGCTGAAACGGCGGGTAACCTTTGATCTGGAATATATCGACAATTGGTCGCTCGGTTTCGATCTCAAGATCGTGCTGCGCACCGTCTTGAAATTGTTCTACGATCCCTCAGCCTACTAGCACCGGCCAGTCACCAGTATTCGGCGGCGGACGCTCGCGCGAGGAAGCATTGCTGTCGTCCAATCGGAAGTTTGCGAGCTCAAATCATACAACAACTTGATCCGAATCAGGATTTCCAGAAATAGGTTTTTTGCTACTGGACACACGGCTCGATCGCTGGAACACAGGAGACTTCCGCGAATCGAATCATAATCCCGCTGATTTGTGAACCCCAACATGGACATGGAATGCGATATTGGGCTAAGCGACTCAGATGACTCGGCTCTTTATTTTTTGAAGTAAAAACTTCGGCTTCTGTAACGGGCCTCGATCTGTCAAGTAAATCCTCAGATCCTCTCTTCTTTTTTTGCGTCATCCTGTCGCCGAGGTCATGCTTCTGTACGGGGTCGGCGTTGAAGCCGCCACCTGATGGTGTCTGATGAGGAGCAGGCCGGCCAATCTAGTACGCGAGGTCACTCTGATGAGCGCCATAGCCCATGTTGCGGTCTGACCTGATCCATCGTCCCGGCGACGGGACTTCGCTTCGGGAGGCTGGTGTCTCGAGCCGCCCGAAAACTCTTTGTGTCTTTCTCCTCTCAAGCGGCCGCGCGAACGGCGGGACTTGCTTTCTCCGCGACGAACTTAGTTCCATCGACCCACATCCGGTGGAGGACGACGGCAAGTTTTCGTGCCAGCGCCACCTTGGCCTTCTTCATCCCGGCCCGCTTGGCGAGCTTGGCCGCCCAGCTTTTCAGCGACGAGCCTTTCACCGGCCGCGTTAAAATGATGTGGGCAGCTTCAAAGAGAGCGGTGCGCACGGCGCCATCCCCAATCTTGGAGATCCGCCCCGTGACATCCGTTTCCCCGGATTGATACTTCCTCGGGGTGAGGCCAAAATGCGCTCCCACCATTCGCGATGACGTGAAGCGTGACGGATCATCAATGGCACAGACATAAGTGAGCCCGACAATCGCCCCAACGCCCGGCGCCGACGTCAACAGCCTGACCCGCGTGTCGGCACGCGCAACTGCCCGCACGCGTTTTTCGAAAGCCCGGAACTCCCGCGCGAGCACGCTGTGTACCGAAAGAAGCGCGGTAGCAATAGCCTGCAGCGTCGCGTGTCCGGCGACCAGCTCTCTGATCCGACGCTCAAAGCTTCGCTGCGTCGTCGCTGCCAACCTTCAAGACCGAAGCCACGCAATATACCACGCAGGCTCATCTCGACATCGTAGAGCTTCGATTGCACCAATTTGCGGGCCGTCAACACGGCGCGCACCTCCTGGGCAGCCAGCGACTTGCAATGCACCGGCCTGAACCAGCCCAACCGCATCAGCTGGGCGATACCGCGCGCATCCTTCCGATCGGTCTTAACCGGCATCGCCTTGAAGGCGTCGCGCACGTGCCGCGTCTCCAACAACTCGACCGAAAGACCCGCTTTCTTCATCGCGGCGTAGAGCCATTGCGACAAAGGTCCAGCCTCCAGCCCGATCCGGATAACCTTCAGACCGAGCGAACGAAACCAGGCGATCAAGTCGCCCGGTTCGCTCGCGACCTTCGCTTCCCGGACGATCCGGCCAGTCGCAGTCGACAACGCAAATGTGGCAGCTTTCCAAAGACACGTCAATTCCTGCATATGTTCCATAGGTCGTCCTTCGATGATGCTTGGAGCAGGCGAAAGCCCGACTCCGTGTTTTTGACACCATCATTCTGAGGGACGACCACCGTATCCACCAGCCCACCCCGCTGGCCGGCCCGTTACCCCAT
>CAVZAB010000018.1:0-236003 GCA_963773155.1 uncultured Alphaproteobacteria bacterium
AGACTAAGACTAAGAGTAAATGGGGTAACGGGTCGACCAGCGTTTGGGCTGGCGGTTTGGGTGGTCGGTGGTCGTCCCTCAGAATGATTGTGTCTAAAGCGACAAGTTGGGGTCGAAAATAACGGAGTTCGGGATTGCGCCTACTCCAAGCATCTTCGAAGAACGACCTAGTGTGCCAATTCTGACGCTTGTTTCGCACGAGCTACTTTTTCGAAGATTTCACTTGCGGATTTGGTCCAGACATACGGCTTTGGATCCACGTTGTGGTTGTCAAGGTAATTCATGACTGCGTTCTCCAGTTCCGCGACGCTTTTGAACACGCCGCGGCGGATCCGCTTTTCGGTAATCTCAGCGAAGAATCGCTCGACCATGTTCAGCCAAGAGGCCGAGGTCAGGATGAAATGGAGATGGAAGCGCCGATGTCGCTTTAGCCAACGCGTGACCGCGACGGTTTTATGGGTGGCGTAGTTGTCGATGATTAGGTGCAGGTCGAGATGGACCGGCGTCTGGGTGTCGATCGTCTTGAGAAAGCGCAGGAATTCGCGATGCCGATGGCGGGGCATGCATTGACCGATGACGGTGCCGTCAAGCATGTTGAGCGCCGCAAACAGTGTAGTGGTACCGTTGCGCTTGTAGTCGTGCGTCATCGTTCCACAACGGCCCTTTTTCATCGGCAATCCCGGCTGGGTGCGGTCGAGAGCTTGGATCTGCGACTTCTCGTCGACCGACAAAACCAATGCCTTGTCGGGCGGGTCGAGGTAGAGACCGACAACGTCCTCGACCTTAGCGATGAAGTTCGGGTCGCGTGAGAGCTTGAAAGTGCGCGTCAGATGTGGCTTGAGCCCATGCGCCTTCCAAATCTTGTGGACCGCAGAAGAGGGCGCAATCCCGACGCGGGTCGCCATCAGTCGCAAGCTCCAATGAGTGGCGTTCTGCGGCTTTTCGTGCAGCGTCAGGTCCACCACCTGATCTTTTCTGCAGCGAGCGGCTTGCGCCGGGGTTGGCCGGGTGCCATCCTTCAGCAGTCCGTCCACCCCTTTGGCAGCATAACGGCGGCGCCAGCGTCACACTGTGAGTACGCTCTTGCCCACCAACCGAGCGATTGCCACCGCCCCCAACCCGTCACCAGCAAGCGCAACGATCCGCGCTCGCCAAACAACCTTCTGCGCCGTGTTGCGGTCTTTAATGAGTTTTTCCAGCCACTCCCGATCCTCAGGAGAGACGTGGATGCGTTCGATCATGCCCATCGGGCCAAAAATCGCATGTTTACGCTGTTTTGGGAATCATTCCTGAGATCGGTACACTAGCGCTACCGCTCATCGTACCCCTTGAATGTAGTGCTCCAACTGCTCAATGACGAATTCCCTATTACTGATTATACTCTTGACCAGGTCCCCTATCGAGACGATGCCTAGCAGCTGCCCGTCATGGATCACCGGAAGATGGCGCACGCGCCTTGCGGTCATGATCGCCATGCATTCCTCGACTGATTGGTCCGGACGAACGCAAACCACCTCGCGCTCCATGACGTCGCCCACCCGTGTCTGTGGCGACGCTCGGCCCTTCAAGAACACGTTCCGAGCGTAATGCCGTTCAGTGATTATGCCGACCAGTTTCCCATCCTCGAGCACCGCCAGCGACCCGACATCCTCGGTGGCCATCAACTTGATGGCTGCGTACACAGTTTCATCAGGACCAATCGAGAAAACATGTGGGCCCTTCTGCTTGAGGATGTGACGGACTGCCATTCTCTCCTCCTATTATTTTTTGTAGTATCATTTGAGACGACGGTTTCACGCATTGACCGGGATCAAGGCCAAGTGAGGTCTACGTCTCCAAAACCCGGCTCGACCGAAGTGCAAAGCAAAACCGACTTCTGGTTAGAAGTCAAGGGCGGCCCAGTCGTGTCGTTTTGCACATGGCCGCACTATCTTCGAAAGCGGACAAGTCTTTGAGACCACTGTTAATCTCAGTGATGCCAGGAGCGGCCATGGCATGCTGCCCGCTTCGCATTTGCTGGACGCCAATAAAAGGGCTTGGATAGGGTCACCTGCCGCGTAGCCGGTAAACCTGCCCCTCCGGGCAGTGCCTTCGTGATAGGTGTATCGCGCAAGGTGATGGAACGATGAACGAGAAGCGGAAACTTGCGGCGATCCTGGCCGCCGATGTAGTCAGGATACAGGACCTATCTCGTTTCGAGTTTGAGTCAGATAGAAGGGCCACTACGCGATCAATTGATCGCTGCCGCAGGCGAGGAAATCTACTCAAATTGGGTGGAGGTGCGGCGGACTAATTTGGGGTCCGCCGTAGTGGGTGCGCTGCGCATTTGCGAGGAACAAAACCTTCAAATTTGGGTGGCTAGTTTCGTTGTGGGTCAGAGGCGGCCACGCCGCCAGAAAATTGAAATGGCCGTTTATCGCCTGGAAGATGGAGTAATCGGCCGGCCAGCTGGGATGCTGGCGCAGACGGTGGTCGTCCCTCAGAGTGATGGTGTCTATGTCAACGGCGTCGCGCTTTCGTGCGCGCCAAACATCATCGAGGGACGACCTATGGAACACTATGCCGGATTGGACGGTGCGCCGTGAAGGCGCGGGAGGTGATGATGGAATTACCGACCTCTCAAGCTTGCTGATCTTCGACCGGCGGCTGCAATGCCGCCCCCCTGTCTGAGAGCGACAGGTGGAAGGGGGCCGAAAAGCTCGACCGGGTGTCGCCGGTCGGGTGACATAAGCAGATCGGCCTTAACTGAACCGGATGCAGACCATCAACTGCAGGTCGGGCTACCGCAGTGTTTATGGCGAGATAACGAAGTGGGCGCCTGAAGCCTCTGTATTTATCTAGCACAACCTCCAGGTCGCGTGATGGCGTGGGAGGCGACGCGAACTGAAGCGGCGCGGCTGTAGTCTCCTCGCTGCTGGGCGCGGGCATCGCGTCCGAGATGGGGTTAGCTCTCTCTGACCCATCTCCCGTATCGCCAGGGGTAGAGCCTACCGCCTAATGACACAAAGGTTGCAGATCGGAACACGGGAACTCGGATCGCCCGCCCAGACCTGACTGGGCTAGCCGCGACGACCGGAGATGGACGATCCCGAGGACGG
Organism: uncultured Alphaproteobacteria bacterium; assembly: GCA_963773155.1. Classification (GTDB taxonomy): domain Bacteria; phylum Pseudomonadota; class Alphaproteobacteria; order Rhizobiales; family Beijerinckiaceae; genus CAVZAB01. The sequence goes on from CAVZAB010000018.1 coordinate 3,099, forward strand.
AGCCTCCGTAGTAGTCGGAGCGCGGGAAAGCCGCGCACAGGGCGAAGGGGGGCAGGAAGACGATAGACTTGTATGACGGAGGAACGATCTGTGGACACAGATCATCAGGCGGACGAAGCCTGGATACTCAGCGTTCAACGCAAACTCTATCAGTGGAGCAAGGCAAATCCCGATGATGCCTGGCGGGACATGTGGGGCTGGCTCACCGACCCGCGCATGCTCCGTCACGCCTGGCGACGTGTGGCCTCCAATCGAGGCCGCCGCTCCGCCGGGATCGACGGGATGACTGTGGGAAACATCCAGAAGGGGATTGGTGAACTTCGCTTTCTCGAGAGGCTCCAGGCTGAGCTGCGCTCCGGCGCATATCGGCCGAGCCCCTCCCGGCGAAAGCTAATCCCAAAGGCTGGAAAACCGGGTCAGTTCAGACCGCTCGGCATACCCACGGTCAAAGACCGCGTCGTTCAAGGCGCGGTCAAAAGTCTCCTGGAGCCGATCTTCGAAGCGCAGTTTTGGAATGTTTCCTACGGGTTCAGGCCCGGACGGAGCACCCATGCCGCTTTGGAGCATATCCGCATGGCTCTCCTGCCGCATAAGCGCGATCAGGACGGTCGGCGGAGCCGGTTGCCGTACTCCTGGATCATCGAGGGGGATATCAAAGGCTGCTTCGATAACCTCAGTCACCACCACCTTCTGACGCGACTGCGCGCACGCGTGGCGGACAAGAAGGCAGTAAGACTGATCGGACAGTTCTTGAAGGCCGGCGTTCTGGCGGAAGATCAGTTCGTCCGCACGGAGGCCGGAACTCCCCAGGGCGGTATAGTTTCACCAATCCTCGCCAATATTGCTCTTACCGCAATAGAGGAACGTTACGAGAGGTGGACCTGTCATCGCTCAAAGCTCCAGGCCCATCGCGAGAGCGATGGAGTGACGGCGGCGCGAGCCATCCGCGCCAGCGACCGCCGACGAGGTCGCTGCGTATTCTATCCGGTGCGCTACGCCGACGACTTTCTGGTGTTGGTGTCGGGAACGCGGGAAGACGCCCTGGCGGAGAAATCCGCCTTGGCCGACCACCTGCGCCTGTCCACAGGCCTGGAGTTGTCGCCGGAGAAGACCAGGGTCACCGCCGTGACTGACGGATGCGAGTTCCTCGGATTCCACGTCACAATGCGATGGGATGAACGCTACGGCTACGGCCCGCGCGTCGAAATACCGAAAGCAAAGGCCGGCGACCTTCGTCGAAGGGTCAAGCAACTGACAGGAAGTAACACTACCCAGGTCAGCCTTGGCGAGAAGCTCCAAGAGATCAACCCCATCCTGCGAGGCTGGGCGAACTACTACCGCTACTGCCCCTATGCCGGCCGCGTGTACGCCGGTCTCGACTGGTACATCAGCGATCGTCTCTGGCGGTGGCAGCGGAAGAAACGCCCGAAAGCGAGCGCCGGTGACATACTGAGCGCGTATCAACCCAGTAGTCGCCGACGCACGCGACGTCTCTGGCGGGAGGGTTCCACCGAGCAATACTTGCTCGCCTGGACCTCGGTCCACCGGTATCGCCTCGCATGGATGAAAACGCCGAACTTCGCCATGTCTTCTAGAGAGCCGGATGCGTAACGAAAGGCGCATGTCCGGTTCGGGAAGAGGCGACGAGAGACCGGCCGCCGAAAGGTGGCGCGGCGCTCGTCGCCTACTTCACTATCGGTCGATGAAAACCAGCGTCTGCATTGTGGATGACACGGGGCGGATCGTCAGGGAAGTGAAGGTAGTGAGCGAGCCTGAGGCTCTTTTGAAGGTTCTTGGGAACCCGGGCTATTGCTTTACAGCTAGGGGATCGTGCCATTCGACCTGCGAACGGCGCGGTGTTGGGCGCCCTGAGCGGCATTCGGAGCAACTCCGCTCCGGACGGCCGGGAACTTTCTTATGGAGTCATGGGGCCCTGGCGCCAGAGTGCGTGAGACTCGATCAAGCCAATCCCGCGCCGGTTCGAACTGCTGCCATCCGGCAATTTTCGCAGCCAAATTTACCTCTTTCCATTTCGAATGATAGGGCGGCTCTTCCAAAGTCTCAATTCTGCTAAAGAAAGCGTCAACGAACTGCTTCAACCGCTTGTAGGCTTCAGTTCCTGGAGGCCAATCGTAAGCGATGAGTGCCGTAGGCCCAGCGGCAATCGTGTCGACGACTTGGCCAAGGGAAATCAGGTTTGGATAGTCTTCGGCCGTGAGCTGGGTCGGAAGGTAGTCTCTCTGAATGGGAGGGCTATAGTCGATGGCGACAAGATGCAAATTGTCGTCCCGGATTTGGGAGATGAAGGGTGACGGGCGCCCATCGATGACCATAACTGCATCGATTTCACCCCTGTGCAATTTTCCGAGCGCAATTCGGCGGTCGAGAAAAACAATTTTTGCTTTGATGCCGGCTTGTTCGAGGACGTTCAGGGCGGTAACAAACGTCCCGGTGCTCGGAAGATCGACACTTACGATCTTACCGTCGAGTTCTTTGAGGCTGTTGATCGCCTTTGTCGCGACGACATGAAGTTCCTCGGTATAGAGCTTGGAAATATAGGTAAGTTTCCTGTTTATATTGGTGACGTAACCCTAACTCTGAATGTAATCGATAACATCCGGACGCACGATTGCTAGGTCAGCTCCCTTTAGAAACAAGACGTCCGCAAGGCTCTGAACCGAACCACGTTCCACAACGGGTAGAATGTGCAGCCGATACTTCTGCTCGAGGGCTGCGGCGAGATCCGCCACAATTTGAGCGTCTGTCCCGCCGACAGAGCCAAGGACTGTGATCGTCGCGGCATTTAGTTCCGCCAAGGTCTGCTTGTCGATTTTTGCAAAAATGTCGTGCAATGCGTCGCTGAGCGCTGGATCTTTCTGCTTCGTTTGACTAGCCGCGCCTAACACTGAGGTTATGAGCATTGCGGCGCCAAAGGAACAGCATATTAAGCGATGAGTTATCAACGTGACAGCCACGCGTACAGTGATCGATTTGCAGCCAATTAGACTAAAAATTGAGACTTGCGTGCTGTTATCTCCAATCATGGCAAACGCGATGGTGGCTGTTCAATCTCGAAAAGATTGCAATAAAATAAGAGATGCAAATCAATCGCTTGGATTGGGTTCGCAAAAAACACTTCGATGAAATGGAAGTGAGCGAGATTGGAAAGATCGTCATCAGGCTTGAGAAAACAAGAATGTATACGAAATAATTAATACTAATCCATAGCTCGTATAAAACCACCCCACTCAGCCAAGAGGTTGCCACGCTACACTCTGCGAAAGCCACTTGCAGGCGACCGATGGGGCTATTTCTTCGAGCCGCCAAGCTGGGCACGCAAATCGGGCAGCCCCATCGAATCGGAGCGTTGGGGCATGATTAAGCCAGCCAATTGGGGCCTACCGGTGCCAGGAGCCGGCGACTGACAGCGCGCCTTCGAGATCCCTGGCGCCAACCTCGATCAGTCGCAGTTCCACCTCCAGCACCCGCCGGTGGTCGTCATGGCGCTCACTATGTTGTCTTTCGGCGGGTTGCCTCGAACCATGAGCACCCCTACGAAAGTCATCGAGGGAGCTAGCGGGGCGGCACTTTCAAACCGGAATGACCGCCTTCAAATTCTCAACAATTATACGGCAATCGCCTGGATCTCGAATTTGGCGCCTCCGTAGAGCGCGCTCACGCCACAGGATAGCTTCGCGGGTCCCGCTTGGGGAAAGTATTCTGCATACACGGTGTTCGCCTTCCCGAGTTGTTCGAATTCGGTCAGGTAGAGAGTGGTAGAGACAACATTTTCCAGGGACGAACCCGCCGCTTTCAAAATCGTCGCTGTATTCTCGATCGCCTGGCGGGCCTGCTCGGCAATGTCACTGCTGATCAACTTGCCGGTAGCCGGATCAATCCCAATTTGGCCGGCGACGAAGACCAATCCGTTGGACTTTATGGCTTGGCTATAAGTAGGATTGACCGTGGGTAACTCCTGTGGATTTATAACTTCTCAATTCATGTTGGCTCCTGATTTGACAAAACTACAGCGGTGATGTTTGCAACCGGTCATACTTCACTTAAAACAGAATTCCAGAATATAGTGACATCCAATCTCCGTAGCGCCGCCATCTTGGCGGCATTTTCCGGTACCGGCAGGATGCCGGCGCCACGAAGCTTGTCATTACATTCCGCGATTCCCGATGGCCCGAATCGTCCGTGAACGTAATTCGGAATCAGCCACTTGTAGAGCGGTTCACACAGAGTTCGCGGAGTTTTTCGCCAACGAAATCAGCAATTAGAGGACGCGGGTCGCCACGATGGGGCCGCCGTTCGGGACGAAGGGTCCGCTAGCGGTCAAGGGCGGCCCAGTGACGGCGTCCCGCCTATGGCCGGACGGCCTTCGATTGCGGACATGCCCCTGGAATTGCCGTAGGTCTTGGAAGTGCCAACGAACGCGAAGTGCAGCCATCAACCCGCAATTCAATTGATCTGGAATATTGTTTTGAAAAGCTCTCTAACCGCGCGCTTAGCCTCCTGTGCGGCGGCGGGATCGTAGCCAGTGTGCGGGCCGCGTACTACGCAGGCGTCCTTGTAGCTGAATGGCTGCTTGGTGTCGGTGTTGATAAGAAGCCCGTCGGCGTCCTCTCGGATTTTGCAATCACGTACGCTCTCAAATGTGGGTTGCACTCTTGCTGGCTGCGCGCCAAGTGGATTGTCGAAGGCGTGCGAGGCGTTCGGATATTCGATTACCTCGACATCGCGGCCGGCGGCTCTAAGCCGCTCGGCGTACAATTTACACACAGAAATCGGGTTGTAGTCATCCTTCGCGCCACCGAAGATACGGATCGGTCGGTCGACGGCGTCGGTGTCGGAAAGGAATGTCGTCATGCAATCCGGATAGAATGGAACATAGGCTACAAACTCTACGCCTGATTTGTTCCATAACTGATGGAATCGCTGAGGCTAGCATAGAGCGTGGCTTGCCCACCTCGCGAAAAACCCATCAACGCGATGCGTGCGGGATCGACACGCGAATGCTTAGCGAGAATTTCCAGCGCGCGATAGATGTCCAGGATAAAATTGGTTCGTCCGAGCAAGGCCTGGTTGCTATTTATGTCGGTCAAGCCTCGTGCGGTGAAGCCATCAAGCGCAAATGTCGACACGCCAAGCTCGTTAAGCTCTCTTGACCAGACATCGATGCGAGCATCATATCCGCTAGATGCGTGCTGGAGCACAACGACCGGAAGGCGGCCGGAACCCTGTGCAATCCGAAGCTGGCCGACAATTATCACCGGAGTGCCAGCGGCGTTTCCTGTCAGGAACTGTTGATCTGATAGCGTCAGAGTGGGAATCTGATACAATTCAGTTCTTGAGGCTATCTGCTTGGTGGAGAACTCTTGCCCAGTGGCGGATTTTGCGGCGAGCGCAGTTGCAAGCGTGACTGCTGGGATTAAGTAGCGGAATGTCTTCATATCAGCCTCCCAAAGCTAGTACAGCAGCGAGTCCTTGCAATCTCGTGGGGCTCGCCACTGCAGAGATTCACGCGAGAATCCGAAAACCGCTAGTAGGCCCCTGCGGTCTCATTTCTGGCCCCGCGGGTACGTACCTTACCATTATGTGCGCGCAATGAGGTCAGAATCCGAACGAGCCCGGTCGCCTCTGACCCTCACAAAGACGGCGGGTAACGGCCGGAAATTGTAGCGGCCGTTTAGCGCCGGGACAGCGGAAGCAATTGGTTCACAAAGGTAAGTCGCTTCGGTGCCAAAGCACTTGTATGGGGCTTTTCGTGTCAAGCTATATTTTTGGCAATATGCTCCTCCTTGGCACATTGACATCTTCGAGCTGAGCGCGCGCCAACACGCTCGGGTTGAGCCCGCCGTATCGAGCCTGCGATGTTGTTCTGTTGCTCGGGTTTGTCCTCTTCGCGTTGTTCGAGAATGCCATTCATTCCTGAATAGCACCTTTAGGTGTTCGACCATCCAAGGGGAGCTCGCCAGTGTGAGCGGTCATCGCGTCACACGCTTGTATTCGGCGGATCGACGTGATCCGGACACGATCCATTAATGCGCATCGGCGGCGAAGCTCCGGGGCAGCGGGCCCGATTCTGAAATCGCGGCTTGAAGCCATATGCACTGACGGGTCACCGCCACCTCGGATCGTCGTCGGCAGCCTGTTGAGAGATGTGGCGCCGAAGCCCTTTGTTTGTTCCTCCAGTGCTATCTCTTATTTCTTATTCAGCCGGGCGCAGCCCAACCCCTTTCGGTATCTCACCCGTCGTCACGAAGCACCACAATGGCCACAATCATGGTTTTTCGGGTGCCACCGCGAGCGTCGGTTGTTTTCGACCGATACCATTGCACCAATCCGCTATCTTTCTGGAACATGAGGAAGCACCAGGCGAGCTGGGTCATGCCGCGACGCACTCGCGCGTTGCCGGATCGAGCGAGGCCTTTCTCGCGTCGCATCCTGCCGCTCTCGTCCGGCGAGCCGGTGAGGCCGGCATAGCGCGCCACGGCGGCGTCCGAGAAACCTGCACAAAAGCTGAAATGAACAGGACCGGGAACTGATGATGCTTTTGAGTTAACAGAAACAAGGCTCAACCGCGTCGCGCCGCCTTTATCGCAGCAATGTCTATCTTCTTCATGCCCATCATCGCGTCAAATGCGCGCTTTGCTTCATCACCTCCAGCCGCTAAGGCCTCGGTTAGCACGCGCGGTGTGATTTGCCAGGAGACGCCCCATTTGTCTTTGCACCAGCCACACGCACTTTCATGCCCGCCATTGCCGACGATGGCGTTCCAATATAGGTCGGTCTCGTCCTGATCGTCGGCGGCGATCTGGAACGAGAAGGCTTCGCTATGTTTGAACGCGGGACCGCCGTTGATTCCGATACAAGGAACGCCAGCAACCGTGAATTCGACCGTCAACACATCACCCGCCTTGCCGGATGGATAGTCCCCGGGTGCACGGTGGACGGCGCCCACTACGCTGTCGGGGAAGGTCTCGGCGTAGAATTGAGCAGCAGCCTCGGCATCATTATCGTACCAGAGACAAATCGTGTTTTTTGCCATTGCGTGTCCTTTCCCCTAGTTGTGCCCCATTCCTCATCTGAGATAGACAGCCCTGTTGATTTGCTCAAGCCTAGATGTCCTTTGCTTAGCCATCACTAAGGTGGCCCACCACACCATCCCTGTCCGGTCAGGGTCAAAGTGGGACCCCAGATATGGGAACGCTGGGATTTTATGGCCGGAATTGCCGAAAAGCGGGCATGAATTGGCCGATCAGGGAGGATGGTGCAGTCTGGGCAAACTCTCAGTTAGAGGAGTGTGCCATGCAGCGTCCGGAAGGTACGACCCAGCCAACCAGTTTTCGCGTTCCTTGGAACAAGGGAATTCTTTGAGCCAAGCCGCCTCTGCGAACAAAGCTTGTGAATTTGAACACGCGGCCCTGGTGCTGAGCGCCCAATGGCTCAAGCAAGCTCCGGCGACGAGACTTGAGTAGGGCCAGCGTTCCGGCCTCATCCTGCTCCATCAGCCGGCTGTAGCTTACGACATCGGAGTCGGGATCGCAGCTAGGCGTCACTGGATGGGCTTTTCGGCCATGTGCTGCATCACTCGGCTCTGGAAGACGGTTACCATGCCGCCGGGATCGCGTGTATGTGTATTGGCTTCGACACCGAGCGATACTGGCATATGACACGGGTAAGGTATTGCCAAAACACGTTTATTGGTCCGGGATGCGGCTGGGCCTCGCGGTCCGACGAATTAGGTTTTGTATGTAACAGGCCGCCTGGGCATCGCCTGCGGCACATGGCGAATGGTGGGTTCCTTGTTCCTGCGTTTCTGCAATCACTCGATCTGGGACCCGTGAGGCGTCAGGATCTTGCCATCGACAGCCATCGACAGCAAACTCAAGGGCTCTGATGTCGTCAACCTCAGGTCGAACCGCGCCCACATCGGATTTGTGTTGACCGTGCGACTGTCCGCCAGAAGAAAACGGGGATGCCGATAAGGTTCGAACTCAGCGAGCAGACACGCGAGGCGGTGGATAGCTATATTTGGACCGCCAACAAGAAGCCAGGCGAGTTTCTGTTCGCTAACCGGCAAAACCCGGATAGGTGCATAACAGCCCGGCAATATGCCTGGCTTTTTGTCGAGTTGGGTAACAGGCATTGGGTTGGACCCGAGCTTTTTGGGGCGCATTCTCTGAGACGAACCAAGTCGACGCATATCTACCGCCGCACCGGAAATCTGCGTGCCGTCCAATTGCTCCTCAGTCCAACGACATAATGCCGGCAAACAGCGCGACGAACTTCGCGAAGGACGGATTTTCTATCCGTTTCACCCGCGATGCGGCGAAAGCGTTGCAATTGTAGAACGTTTATATTGCCGGAATCTTGAGATTTTCGTGGTGCGCCAGCACGACGGCACGGGCGCGCGCCTTCCGGCATGGATGTTTGAAGAAGCCGCGGCCTGTTTTGAGTTGGGGGTTGGATCCGACTTCCCGCTCGAAGTCCTGCGCGGACTCCGCAAAGAAGTAGACATGCTTCTAGGCTGTTTGCGGTCCGATTCCCGGACGCAGGAGCCAGCCGATGCCAACCGCCGCCAAGCGCGAAGCGCCAGACCTGTTCGACGCCATCGAGACACCGCCAACGAGCCTGTTGCTGGACGTGGAAACCGATCTGCTTCGGCTCCTTCAAGCGATGTTCGAACAGATCGGGAGCGCGATAAAGGGACAGGAGGCTGACGATGACCAAGATCATGCCTGAGCATCTGGCGCGTCTTGCTTGCGTCTACATCCGGCAATCGACGGCTGATCAGTTGCTGCATAATCAGGAAAGCCAACGGCGCCAATACGGCCTTGCGGATCGTGCGCGAGCGCTTGGCTGGAGCTCGGTTGAGGTCATCGACGACGACCTTGGCCGATCGGGCGGTGGTTCGAGTTGCCCCGGATTCGAGCGTCTGCTTTCGGCGATCTGCGAAGGGCGCGTGGGCGCAGTTTTCGCGATCGAGGCCTCCCGCCTGGCGCGTAATGGGCGTGACTGGCATACTTTGATCGAGTTTTGCGGGCTTGTCGGGGCAATCATCGTTGACGAGGATGGCGTCTACGATCCCCGCTTGCCGAACGACCGCTTGCTGTTGGGCATGAAAGGCACGATGAGCGAACTTGAGCTTTCCATGTTCCGGCAGCGCTCGCATGAGGCGCTCAAGCAGAAAGCGCGCCGCGGCGAGCTTTTTCTGAGGGTCGCTTCCGGCTATGTGAAGGCTGGCAAGGACCGGATTGAGAAGATCCCGACCAGCGCGTGCAGGAAGCGTTGCCGCTGGTTTTTGCCAAGTTTTCTGAGCTTCGCAGCGTCCGCCAAGTCCTGATCTGGCTGGTCGAAGAAGGAATCAAGCTTCCGGTGAAGGCTCGGAATCCAGAGGCGCAAGGGGTTGTCTGGCGCACGCCCGCCTATAACACCGTCCATAATATATTGACCAACCCGATCTATGCTGGCGCCTACGCGTTCGGCCGCACCGGCAGCCGGATCAGCGTGGAGGCGGGCCGCAAGCGCGTTCGACGCGGATTGCGACGGGCGCCGCAGGACTGGGACGTGCTTCTCAGGGAACGTCATGAAGGTTACATAAGCTGGGACGAGTTTGAGAGGAATCAGCGGATGATCGCCGACAATGCCAACAGGATGGGCATCGGCGCCGTCAAGGGCGCGGTCCGGCGCGGCGAGCTTTTGCTTGCAGGCCTTCTCCGGTGTGGTCATTGCGGACGAAAGCTACATGTCTTCTACAGCGGCGATAACGGGCGCTACCAATGCTATGGAGCGCGGACAAACCATGGCGGGCCGCGTTGCATCTCTATAGCCGGCGCTGGGGCTGATCGCGCCGTAGCGGCGGAAGTCTTGCGCGTTCTGAAGCCGATCGGCGTCGACGCGGCGGTGAAGGCGGTTAACACCTTGATCCAGACAACGTCGGCCGCCCAGCGTCAACTTGAATTGGCGTTGCAAAAGGCGACGTTCGATGTCGCTCATGCCCGCCGGCAATACGATGCCGTTGATCCAGCCAATCGGTTGGTGGCCGGAGAACTCGAACGCCGTTGGAACGCAGCTCTTGAGTCGAAGCAGAGAATCGAAAACGACATTGCCGCGTTGCTCGCAGAACGGCCGGCCCCGCTTGGCGCCGAAGAGCAGGAAGCACTCCGCCGCCTTGGCGGAGATCTTCAGACCGCCTGGGCGCATCCGGCCGCGACGGCCTCAACGAAGAAGCGTATTCTGAGAGCGGCCATCCACGAAATCATTGTCCGCAAAGAAGATGGCGGGATCGGCTTTGTGATGCATTGGCAGGGCGGCGCGCACACTGCGCTTCAATTGAAGGTCCGCATTACCGAAGCAGGCCACTATCGCTGGAACGACGGCATCGACCTCGTCGCGCAGATCAGCCAGTTGGCGCGTATCATACCTGACCGACAAATCGCACGATTGCTTAATCGCTGTGGCGTGCTCACGGGCCACGGTAACGGTTGGAGCGAATCGCGCGTCCGCGCGTTCCGCAATCACCATGAAATCAATGTCTTCCGGGACGGCGAAATGGCGGAACGCGGAGAAATTACCTTGCTGGAGGCCGCGCAGCGTTTGGACGTCGCGCCGATGACAGTGCACCGCATGGTTACGCTCGGCAGATTGCAGGCCAAGCAGGTCTGTCGAGGCGCGCCATGGGTGTTGAAGGCGGCGGATGTTGCCGAGTTCGCGAGGAATGGAGGCGGAAGTCGTCCGCCACCATCCGACGCCACCCAGCAATCCCTTGATTTTCAATGACGTAGATTAAGGCGTAATATGACTCGTGTCCGCTCGGTCATACCAAGATCGAAAGCACCGTCCGGTATCTGGGCATAGAGGTAGACGACGCGCTAGCGATATCGGAGCAGGTCGAGGTCTGAATTACCGGGGCGGAGCGGACATGCTCTGCCCGCCCTGTTACGGCAGGATCGTGCCATGAGCCGACATCGCTCCAATCAAGCACCGATGCTTGTCAGGCTCCTTAGCGGCCGTAGGGAAAGCAGCGGACGCGATCGAGTGTGAGACCGAAATGCGCTCCCAGCGCAGCGATGGCCGCATCCTGCTGAGGATAAGGGTCGGCATTGTATGCGGCGACGATGATGATCCGGAACTCGCCGCGAACTTTGCCACCCGGTGGCAGCATCGCTGTGGTGAGTGCGTTGCCCTCCCTGTCGCGCAACGTGAGGAAAAGCGGCATCTCTCGCTGTACATGGGCCTCAAGGCCGATGTCGCGCTCGATCGCGTTGGGCCGCTCCGGACGCCAGGACTGGACTGCCTTTTCCCGCTCACGGCGGAAATATTTCTCGACTGTGTGGCTCATCAGGCGCAACTCATGCACCGCTTCACCTTCCGTCTCGATACGGAACCAGGTCTTGCCGTTCGGCGCGTCGCAAACATACTGCATTTCGCCCATCCTGCGATCGGCGCAATTCTAGGGCGGCGGGCCTGCAAAGCCAATATGGGATTCGCTCCCCTATGTAGCGCTGCACGATCGTATAATCGGAAGTTCGGCTGCAGCAGCACCGCGGCACTATTGCCTGAGAGGCGATGGTAGAGTCTCCGATCTGTCTACCCCGACAGCCAGAATTGTAGAGACGCCACGCCCAAGTGAGATTCCTCCGAGAGTGAGAAAGCATAACCTGTTTGCCCCGGGGCCGCGGCGGACCGACACACGATCTTCTAGCGAGCCGTTTCGGCGCAATCCTTAACTGATCGCCAATTCCTAGTCTGTTACCGCTGTTCAAGCGGGCCTTCAATGGCCCCGCAAAGAGACTACCGAGACGAGCAACGTAATTCCCTTTCCGGTCAGACCAAAGCCCACTGCTACGCTCGTCAAGCAGAAGCAAAGCTTTGCTTGCCTTCAGTTTGAACTCTTCAGAAAGACAGGCGACACAAAGCGCTACGTGATGGCGCCTGATGGACTCGAACGCCTCCAGAAGGAGGTTGGCGGCAATGCCTGGCCGTTTGAAGTGGCCAATAGGACCGACGCGATAAAACTTGGCCTGCGATCGGCCAGGATAGCTCGCGCCCGACGAATACAATTTGCCGGGGGCCCTTTTCAGATCTGCCCTCATGGCCTTAAAGGCTTTGATTTCGTCGATGATCCACTGCGCCTCGAGGCGAACGTTCCGCCCCTCGGCACCCGCAATCTTTGGGTCAGAGAGCTTTTTAGTAACGGCCTCGCAGCGAGCTACCGAGACCCTTTGCGGACTTCAGCGGTGCGGCAGCCAAAGACGCCAATGACTGATCATGGACTGTTGGCGGCCTGGGCAGGCAAAATGGGAAGCCAAAGCCGCGATGCACTGTAGACCGTGTTCCGGCTCGCTTCCCGCACCACGACATGGGTGAAGCCGAGGATGGTTGGCGTCTTGTCGGTCTCGTCGGCGGACGCGATCACGAGACGCAGGCGATGACCGGCAGCAATGCGCCGCGCGTTGGGAACCACCGGAATTCGATAGGAAACCCGCTCTCCGACAGGAACCGCGCGGGGCGTGCGGCAATCCGGAACCGGCGCGCCGGGCGCGCTCCGTTTCTCGTCGACGCCTGAGAAGGCCGCGCGAAGCCATCCGGCGGTGATCGCTTCCGGCTCGCCGTCCGGCGGCGCGTCGTAGAGGACGGCGATCCAGGACGTATCGAAAGCCGTGATCTTGGCCTCGAGCGTCAACTCGATGGCGCCCGCGAATTCGAGGTCGGCGTCGAAGCGCCGGCGTCTCCCAGATGAGCATCGCCGGCAGTTCGGGCGGATTGGCGTTGACCGGCTCGCCGGAATCAGCCGGAAGATAGAGATATTCCCGGAACCCGGGCTCGCCTTCCTCGCGGGCGAGCACGCCGTCGGCGCGCAGGGCGAAAGGCGTGAGACTCGATTCCGGCGGCGGCCAATCCACGGCGGTCCGCCAGCCTTCGACGCCCGGAAGCTGGTAGCGGATCGGCGGGCCTTCCATGACGCCCGTTTCGCGACCCTTCAGCCAATGGTCGTACCACGCCAGCACCTCGTAATGGAGGCACTCCCACGGCCACGAAAAGCCGGCCGGCGGCAACATCGCCATCCGCACATTGGGATTGTGGCGAAGCGCAGCCCAGGCCGAAAAGGTCGACGGCAGGTGCAGGGGGACGTTGTCCCAATCCGCTCCGAGATAGACGGGGATCTCGACCGAATTCGAGCATAGGGCCGCATGTCCCGCGCGTCCCAGAAGGCGTCGTGGGTCGGATGCTCGACCGCCGCCGCGCGCCAGATGTCGCCGAACGGATGCTCGGGATAGTGGGCGTGGATCACGCTTTTGAGGACGGTGACGATCGCCTCGCCGTTGAGATTCTGCATCCGCGCGTGGATCGCCGGGGATGCTGAGCACGTCGCGGACGAGGTCGATGCGCCAGCTTCGCCAGAAGGAATCCGGCTTCTGCGACATCACGCCGACAGCGGGACAGCCAGGCAGAAATGAAGCCGGCGTTGAGCAGTCCGTGGTGCCAGACCGCGTCGTAGATGTCGTCGGTCGTGAGCAGCGGCGCGATCGCCTTGAGGTGCGGCGGCTTCATCGCCGCGGCGCCGAGCTGAGCCATAGCGAAGTAGCTGACGCCGAGCATGCCGACATTGCCGTCGCACCAGGGCTGGACGCCGACCCATTCGACGAGGTCGTAAAGATCCTCCCGCTCCTGCTGGTCGAGCAGCGAATCAGTCGCCGCCGGAGCCGCCAGTGCCGCGGGCGTTGACGATGAGGTGGACGTAGCCGCGGGGAACGAAGAAGTCGGACGCGCCGGCTTCGATGAAGCCGAGCGGAGCGCCGACGTCCTGAATCTGACGTGGGTAAGGCGAGAAGGAGACGAGCGCTGGAAAGTCGCCGTCGAGTCCGGCTGAAACAGATCGGCGAGCAGCGTCGTCCCGTCGCGCACGGTGACGTTGACATTATTGGTGCGGCGTATCGTGAAGGACGGCTCGCTGAGATTGCGGTATTCGCGCCCCGTCGTCTGGACACCGTTGAGACGACGTTCCCCGGGAGCGAAATCGGCGGCTTTTTCCGACATCACCTACTGCTTTCCCGTTCGGCGCCTCACTTCCAACCGCCACCTGGAAGTCGTCCATGATAGGGCGTGTTGCGGCAATGGCCCCAGGGTCCCCGCCAATAACCGGGTGGACACGACCCTGGACCCCACGGCCGCGGCTGGTAGAAACCGCTCGGCAACCGTCCATAGTAGGGGGTATATCGACAATGTCCCCATGGACCGCGCCAGCCATAGGGCCCGCATCCACCTGCGACCATGACCGTAAAATCGCGGATACCGACCACCGGTTGCATCGGCATCGCGTTCGCAGAAGCTGTCACAATCATAGTCAAGCCTATGATGACGGAAGCTTGAGCTTTAGACATAAGTTCTGCCTTTCCGATTGGGCGTGACAAGCTTAATCTACACCGCAATGCTGGCTCGAACACAGAATTTACTATTTAATTCGGCCCCTGGCCTTAGGCTGAGTGCCGATTCGGTAGTTGTCAACTAATGTCTTCCCCCTGTGGTATATTTCCAGGGTCAATCGGTTGCCGCTGCCGCGCTGAAAATGATAAAATGAGTGACCGCTTCATTGCCACTGCTCTTGAACAAAAGACCAATACGGCGGAGATAGACATGAGGACTCGAACAGGCGGTGCGGTCGCTGCTTTCCTGCTCCTACTGCCATTCCGAGCGTTCGCCGCCAACTATGATCCAATTGACTGCGCCAAAGCGATTTCGCTAGCCGAGCATACCGTCTGCACGGTTTATTCTCTAGGCCAAGCCGAAGCCAGGTTAGCGACTCTCTATGGGATTGCGACCACTCTCGTCGCTATGGGTCAGCGCAGCAATATCAATGAGGCACAGAACCAGTGGCTAAAGCAGCGCGACACCTGTGGCGCGGACGTTAGTTGTTTGTCCAATTTATACCGGGTGCGCATCAGCGCGCTCTCGAAAGTGCTTGATGACGTCGCGTCGCGTGGACCCTTCTGAAGTAACCGCAGCGCATCCCGCGAATTCAAGAGGTCGCGAATGAAAGGAATGAGCATGCGGATCGTGACCAAGTCCTGCGCGGTCCTTGCCGTATTGGGAACCGGACACGGCGCCCTCGCCGTGGAGGTTCGCTATCATTGTAAAGATGGTTCAAACGTTGCGGCCAAGTTCAAAAATGATTCAGTTGTTTTGAAATTTGGTGGCAAATCCGACACGATCGTCCTGCCGCAAGTGCCTTCTGCGGATGGCGGCCGATTCGCCGAAAACAATATTGAACTCTGGATCAAGGGCAAGGGAGCGAGGCTCACTCGCGCCGGCACGGTCACAACCTGTCAGTCTTAAACGTCGGTAATTGGCCGATTTTGTTCTCGGGTTGGCTCCGGACCATTCGGCGTCGAGGCGAGCGACGCGTGGACCTGGGGCTGTTCCCCCCCGGTCAATCGGCTGGCCTCCGAGTCGGCAATCGTGATGGCGCCTCCGCGCGACGAGCGGACCGCCGGAAATTAGGTGCTAGAGCGGCGGACTCTCGGGTTGAATCGGAAGGGATTGAACGAATCCGCTGGCGCGGGAGTGTTTCGGGATTGTGACGGGAAGCTCCTGCGACGACAATCCCGGATTGGGAGCGCCTCGACCTCGCAGCACTACCGGCCCGCGCGGTGCTCGACGGCGCCACGATGGCGACAGGTACCGGAGCGATGGCCCTTGGCCATCCTTTGAAGGCGCTCCTATGGTTAGCTACAGTATTGGACAAACATGGGTCCCGACTCCGAAAAGGGGACCTGGTTCTTACCGGCACATGCAGCGGCATCGCGAAGGTCGGTCGCGGGCAGACATTTTTTTCCGGCTACTTTGCCGATCATCCACCTGTTCAAGTTCGCTTCGCGTAAATGAGCTCGCTCACTGTAAAAAACGGAGGCTCCATGGACCGCCGCTTGGTCCCAGGACCCAACTCACACATCGCAGCAATTTGGATCGCGCGATCTCCCGTTTCTGGCAACCGTTAGGCGGCTGGTCATTGTTCGGCTTATTGTGGTTGGATAATTGCCGACGTGCATAGGAGCTGTCCGATGGCGGAAACCTTGTTCGATCAAACCGCTTGGTTGAGGCGCATCGGCTATAATGGGCCGCTGGAACCAACACTCACTGTCTTGCATGACCTCATCCTGACGCACGCGCACGCGATCGCCTACGAGTCGCTGGACATCCTGCTGGGCCGGACACCGAGGCTCGACTTGGAATCCCTTCAGCGCAAGATGATCTTGGGCGGTCGAGGTGGCTATTGCTTGGAACAGAACATGTTGTTCCGAGAGGGATTGCGGTCGCTCGGCTACAAGATCACCAGCTTGCAAGGCAGAGTGGTGCGCGGCATGGCCATCGACGCCCCGCGTCCGGCCATCCATATGTTGTTGAAGGTGGACCTGCCCGAAGGACCGCACTTGGCGGACGTAGGTTTTGGGAATTTGGCACCTACTTCAGCTTTGCTGCTGAAGCCAGGTGTCGAACAAGACACTCCACACGAGCCAATGCGCTTCATCGATGTCGGCGGCGAACTGACCTTGCAGGCGAAGTTGCGCGATACTTGGAAACACATTTATCGTGTTATTCCGTATCCACGATACGACGGCGAGTACGAAATAACGAACTGGTACACGGGTACACACCCTGACGCGCCCTACCAGAGCAACATTATAGCCGCGAAACCTGGCCCCAACAGGACGCGGATCACATTGTTTAACGCGCGGCTGACGGTGCGGCACGCGACGGGTGAGGCCGAACGACGACTACTAACGGACGAGGTTGAATTTAGATCGGTGTTGCGAGATGAGTTTGGCTTAAACATGTCGGACGATGAAATAAGGACCTGTATATCGATAATGGACCGGAGGGGTGAAAAAGGAGCGCCGCATCCGTTCTTTTCATGATCCGACAGCAGGCAACAGATGTCCGAATCGAGTCACAGGCGGTCTTTTGGCGGCGTCCGGCCCCCGCCCGGAGAGCCCTCTATAGCGGACCTTGCCTTGCCCGGGCCGTAGGTCTAGGTCGTGCCAATTGCCGACATCGCAGGCTGCCCAGCTAGTTACTGATGCCCATTACGGACGTTCGGCCGCTGGCTCGGGGTTGCCTTCCTTCGGCTGAATCGCTCTATGTCGAGATGCGGCGATTCCGGCGGGTCTGTGTGCTAGTTTGGACAGAGGGAGATTGGCACTATGAGCGAGACCCGAAAAATTGCGGCGATCCTGGTCTCGGATGTAGTCGCAGCGTAGTCGACGCCGTTCGCTGCGCCGTCGAGGTACAGAACGGCATGGTCGAGCGCAACGCCGGGCTGCCGCCCGAGCGCCGCATCGAGTTTCGGATCGGCATCCATCTGGGCGATGTCGTGGAGGAGAGCGATGGCGACCTGATGGGTGATGGCGTCAATATTGCCGCGCGGCTGGAGGGCATCGCCAAGCCCGGCACGATCTGTCTTTCCGAAGACGCCTATCGCCAGGTGAAAGCGAGGCTCGATTTCGCGGTGACCGATCTCGGCGAGACCGAACTCAAGAACATCGCCGATCCGGTCCGAGTTTATTCGCTGCAAGTCGGCGTCCCTGCTCAGGCCAAACCCGCGGCAACGGCGGAGCCCGCTGTGCTGGAGAAGCCTTCGCCACAGCTCGCGCTGCCGGACAAGCCTTCGATTGCCGTGTTGGCGTTCCAGAACATGAGCGGCGATTTGGAGCAGGAATATTTCGCCGACGGGATGGTGGAGGACATCATCACTGGGCTGTCGCGGATCAAGTGGCTCTTCGTGATCGCCCGAAATTCGAGCTTCGTCTATAAGGGTAAGGCTGTGGACGTGCGGCAGGTGGGACGCGAGCTCGGCGTACGCTACGTTCTGGAAGGGGGCGTGCGCAAGGCTGGAAACCGCCTGCGCATCACCGCGCAGCTTCTCGAAGCCGAGACCGGGGCGCATTTGTGGGCCGAGCGTTACGACGGCGCGCTGGAGGACGTTTTCGATCTTCAGGATCGGATCACGGACAGCGTGGTTGACATTGTCGAACCGAGCCTGCGGCGGACCGAGATCGAACGCTCGCGGCGAAAGCGCCCCGAAAATCTCGATGCCTACGACTTCTATCTGCGCGCTGTTCCCCACATGGCAACTGTGATGCCCGCAGACGCCAGGATCGCAGCGGGGCTTCTGGAGGATGCGCTCAGGCTTGACCCGCACTACGCTGCCGCCCATGCGCTCCTCGCCTGGTGCCATGAGATTTTTTTCGCGCGCGCCGGGTTTGACGAGGTAGACAAAACCGCGGGGATTGAGCACGCGCGCGCTGTGATCGCGAGCGGAGCCGATGACGCGACGGCGTTGGCTATTGCCGCGTTTGCGATCACCATGCTGAGCAAGGACCACGCAACAGCATTGAGCGCCGTCGACCGCGCCTTGTCGCTTAACGCCTCGTGCGCAATGGCGCTTTATTTCGGCGCGTATATCCACGCCATTAGTGGCAAACCTGCCACTGCAGCCACCCTCGCCAATCGCGCGCTGCGGCTCAGTCCATTCGACCCTTTCACGTTCATGGCCTATGCCGCGCTCGGAGCGGCGGCCGTCCAGGAGGCGCACTACGACGAGGCGGCATCACACTTTGCCAAGGCAGTGCAAGCGAATCCCCGCTTCAGCACGCTCTATTTCTTTCAGGTGGCGTCGCTGGCGCTAGCCGGACGCAAGGAGGAGGCGCGGTCGATTGTGCAACGATTGCTGGAGCTGGAACCAGGATTTCAGCTCCGCGTGGTCTTCGAGGTCGGCATGGGGGCAGTCGCGGACAAGTTCGCAGAAGGCGCACGCATACTGGGGCTGCCCGAATAGCTTGGCGGCGGCAGAAGGTCCGCCGACGAGCTGGGCCGTCTGATCCCGGACGCCAAGCTGGCTTTCTCGACCTGCGACGGGCGGATGTTTGGAATTGACGCAAGTTGGTGTCCGACACAATCACGCCCGAGGGTCCGGAATCCACCCTTCGGCGACGTTCTGCCTGGCAACGCCCATGACCGCATCGGGTCAAAGTCGGCGGTGGCAACCTCGTCAGGGAATGTCGGGTTCTGCCTGGTAAAGCAGACGCTTAGTTCCGGCGCGGAAGACTGGCCTCGACACCTAAGATTAAATGGTTGTTTCCACCACCAATGCCTGTAACGGCGTGTCGAATGCGCCCTCGCCGCATCGCTCCGCCACCATCGCGGCCGCGGCATCGGTTGCGGCTTCCGGACCGGTCGGGTCGAGCGCCACGATCTCCGCACGCATAGGCGAGCCCTGGCACAAACCCAGGGCGACGCTCCGTGGGCTGGCCGCATGGCCGGTTCGCACGACTGCGTCGATACGACAATCCGCGAAGCCAGCCGCCCGAAGATCCGCGCGAATGATATCTGTGTCGTGATAGCCGCTTGGCGTGCGCTCCAGAAACCAAGAAGGATGAGCCGGATAGCGCCGCTGTAATCCGGCCACCACGGCGTTAAACGACGGGATTCTGTCGATCCTGTCCCACACATTGAACAGTAGCCGCCCACCCGGTTTCAGAACGCGGCGCGCTTCGCGGAAGCCCTGCTGGCGATCGGGGAAGAACATCACGCCAAACTGGCAAACCAGGACATCGATTCCATCTTCGGGGAACGGCAACGCCAACGCATCGGCCTGCTGGAAGGTCACGCGCCCGACACTCGGCTTGGTTTTGGCATGATCGAGCATCGGCTGATTGAGGTCGGTGGCGACGATCTCGCACCGATGATGCGAGCCGCTTTGCCAAGGTTTCCGTCACGATACCTGTGCCGGCGGCGGTCTCCAGCAGCTTGCCCGCAGTGAGGTTGGATAACCGGTCAGCCAGGTCGTCCGCATAAGGCTGAAAAAACAGCGCCCCCATATGACGGTCATAGAATTCAGGCATCGAGCCAACAAATAAGACATCGTTCTGCGTCATGGGTTAGCTCCAGCGCCGTTATCCCTCGGAAGCGGAAATACCTGTGCGACCTGACTAATTCGCCCCCGCTACTCTAAATTTCGGATGTTGGTACACAAGCTCTACATATCGCCACTATGTGCCGGTGATCGGTGCCGCAGCACCCGCCAAGAACGGATAGGTGGCGCAAGCGCCGACGCAATTCGAAATATTGCTGAGCCAATTCTTGCGGATCACCTGCGTCGAGCTCGGTCGCCGCATCAAGCTCGGCGTGACTTTTCGCAGAAGCATTGGCTCTAAGTCCGCGCACCCTTTCGGTCCAACGAGCCCCACCGGTAATCGTATCAATCAAATGAGTGGGGTGGGCGCAGTTAATCATGTAGTAAGCAGTGGCTGCGTCCGTAGCCCGGTCGACCGTTTCTATGGCGTTCTCGAGCGTATTGCCCGACGCCAGCTTGCCGTCGGCTTCCACGGTGAAGGAGATCACAACCGGAATATTGTTTGCCTGCGCGGCCTTAACGACGCCAATGGCCTCCTCGACATAGTTCATAGTAAGGGCACTTACCATCTCAGCATGCGCGTCGCGAAAGGTCTTGATCTGCGGGTTGTGGTATTCTTGAGCTTCTTGGGCCGTCATTTTTGCGTCAACGCGGTAGCCATCGCCGCGTGGCCCTAGAAGGCCGTTGACTACGATCGGAGTCGTGGGTGTCGCAAATTTTTGCTTGAGATCAATTGCCCAGGCAACAGCTCTAGCATTTACGTCCGCGAGTTGTTGCTCGGAGTATCCGAGTTTTGAACCCCAATCGGCATTCGAGCGCCAAGTGGGCGTGTCCAAAACGAACCCAACCTTACTGTCAAGGGCTGTACGGATAAAGGGCATGAAATAGCCCTCAAGCCTTTTACGCCCAGCGTCATCGAGCAAAAGAGGAAATGCAGCGAAGCAAGGTAGATCGACGCCTTCCAAAAAGGTGAGCGCTGTTTCAAGACCGCCATCCATAAGGAAGATGGTCCCCTCGTCAAGCTGCGGTAAGGAATTCTGAGTCGTAACCATTTTCGGAACCCTCCAAGGCAAGACAGGCCTGCGTCGAAGTGCATGGGACTCTAAACCAATTTTCCAAATTGCGCGACTGTCAGGACGCCTTTGCGCAGGCATTGGAGGCGGTCGTGGGCGGTCGCGGTCCATAACTCACGGGAGTCGAACCATGCGAGCCAGACGTATAGCGCGGCAAGACATCGGCAATCTCGACCCATGGCAGCTGCTCGGCAGTCCAGGAATGGAAGGTTGGCGTCACTCCACTGGGATCGTCGAGTGTGCAGGCGTAGAGCGCGAACTCGTCCTTGTTCTCATAGGCAATTGGCGAGCCGCAACGCCCGCAATGCGTACGCTCAACCCCAAGCGAGGAGGCATAGGCGACCGGCGTGCCCCGCGTATAGCGGAAGGTGGCTTTGTTCACGACAACGAAGGTTGAGAGAGGGCTCGAGGTGTGGCGCCGGCAACTTTCGCAATGGCAATGCAGGGTCTCGATCGGCGTCCCCCGATATTCGAACAGGATGTCACCGCAGAGACAGTGTCCTCTGGTCGTTTCGGTCTCTAAAGAGTTTGTCATGTGAGACTGCCCCCTCAGGTTTATGAAATTTGGATCCCGGCGATCCGGGCTCCTTAAGTAGCGATTTGAACTGAAAGCTATTTAGACGTTGCCCACTTTCCGATTTCTGCCGTCGCGCTCAATCGCAACAATGGAGTGGTACTCTAGCGGAGACGAAGATAGTATGTTTCGGCGAAGGCCGAAGCATTGGGCTGACAAAAGGTTTAGCATGCCTAGCCGTTGAAGAGGTCGAGGCTGTGACCAACAATGCCAGATTCGCCGAGATAGCGGCGCTTGTGGGAGAGCCAGCTCGGGCTAGCATGCTTCATGCGCTCATGGATGGCCGTGCTCTTACGGCGACAATGTTGGCCCGAGTTGCAGGTGTTTCGCCGCAAACAGCCAGCGGCCATTTGAGCCGGTTGACAGCGGCCGGCCTCATCAGCGTCGAGAAACAGGGGCGGATTCGCAATCATCGGCTTGTGAGCGCAACGGTGGCACGGATGCTGGAGAGCATCATGGAGGTTGCGGCGGAGGCGGAGGCCAATAACTCTCGACCAATAATCGGGCCAAGTGACAAGGCGCTCAGGAGGGCGCGAACTTGCTACGATCATTTTGCTGGCAGACTGGGCGTGGCCTTGGCCGACGCTCTTGCTGCACAGGGATTTATAGAGCTTACGAGCGAGGCGGGACTGGTCACCGAGTTCGGCCTAAGGTTTCTCGAGGCAGCCGGTCTGGATACAGCGCCAATGTTGGCTCGGCGTACCAAGAGATCAGGTCGCGTTTTATGCCGCCCCTGTTTTGATTGGAGCGAGCGGCGCTCCCATCTTGGCGGTGCAGTAGGAGCTCTGATCTGCTCCCACAGCCTTAATAATGGTTGGACACGTCAAGTTGATGGGACCAGGGCCGTGGTCATAACCCCAAAAGGAGAAAGGATCTTTCGCGAAACGTTCGGGGTGAAAATTGAATAGGACATGCACCTTATACCCTATAAACATTGCAGTCCCGCCGTTGTCGTAAGCGCCTCTTCCAGAGAGGGTCCGCGCACAACAGAGCATAGTCAAGTCAAGCAGATCCGGCCGGTGATGTCTGCTGCGGGTCAAACTGGGACCCATCAAGCGCGAGGGTGCCAATTTTATGACCGGAAAGGCCGAAAAGCAGACATAAATTGGCCGATGAGGGAAGATGGTGCAGCTTGGGCAAACTCTCGTTTGGAGGAGTGTGCCATGCAGCGTCCAGAAGGTCCGACCCAGCCCACAAATTTTCGCGTACCTTGGAACAAGGGCAAATTCATTGGAGCCAAGCCGCCCCTGCGAACCAAGCATGTCTGGTCAATCCGAACCAAATTGCGGTGAAGCCATCAAGCGCAAATGTCGACACGCCAATCTCGTTAAGCTCTCTTGACCAGACATCGATGCGAGCATCATATTCGCTCGACGCATGCTGGAGTACAACGACCTGAAGGCGGCCGGAGCCCTGAGCAATCCGAAGCTGGCCGACAATTATCACCGGGGTACCAGCAGCGTTTCCTGACAAGAACTGCTGATCTGATCGCGTCAAAGTGGGAATCTGATACAATTCAATTCTTGAGGCTATCTGCTTGGTGGAGAACTCTTGCCCAGTGGCCGATTTTGTAACGAGCGCGGTTGCAAGCGTAACTGCTGGGATTGCGGAATGCCTTCATATCAACCTCCCAAAGCGAGTACAGCACCGATTCTAGGCAATCTTGTGGGGCTCACTAGACTGCAAGATCCACACAAATCCAAAAACAGGTAGAAGGTCTCTGCGGCCTCATTTTTGGGCCCGCGGGTAGGGTACCTTGCCATCATGTACGCGGAAAGAGGTCAGAATCCGAACGAGCCACGTCGCCTTTGACTTTCACAAAGGCGGCGGTAATGGCAGGAGATTTTAGCAGCCGCTTATCCCGGATAATCGAAGCAATTGGTTTACAAAGGCAAGTCGCTTTGGTGTCAGGGCAATGAACGGACATACCCCATAATGTTCTGCCGCTAATTTGAGTCAAATCGGCGGCGCTACTTATTCTTTTGAAACACGAGAATGCCTACTCCCTCTCGACCATCTATTGGGCTCTTATTTGGCGCGGTCCTAATCGTTAAAGTATCGCCCTCAATCGTAAAGTACCTTACTTGATCGCCTCCTGCCCGCGCGCCATTCCACGAAAGATCTACATGGTGGACCACTCTGGTACCTTCCACCGTATAGGTACCGGCATATGCGATCATTGATTTGTAGAGGGCAAGTCGCTCCGCATCATTTGGAGCTTCGTCGTGTGGCTTGACGCGATCACCGGCCAAAAGGATTGCGTACATTCGGCCATCTTCGGAATAGCCGATTACGCCTTCCGGGTGCTCGCCAAGTTGATTGTAGTGTTCATTTGTTCCTGATACCTCGCGCACGAAGGACTGCAGTTTCCATGTGCCAATCAAAGCTCTATCGTCGGCAAAACTCGGGCGCGGCAATACAACTAGCGCCAGAAGTGCAATCGTAGCCGATCTTGTCATTGCGGTCCTCCAACTCTGGGCTTGATACATCGTGAAAGCTATTCGATCACCTCGTCGGCGCGAGCAACGATCTGCGGTGCCGCCGTGAGGTTAATTTGGTCGGCGCCCGAAGGCGATGAACTCGCGCGAGTCCACCTGTTAAAACTCAACATTTTAAGCACGTCGGGGCCGGTCGAATGAAAATTCTTTGGAGGCCGCCGATGTCTCTTGTGGGTCAGGTGCAGCGATATCGCCATGAAATTGTATTGCTACACGAGCGACCAGGCACCGATCTCGGCGCGACCGACGATGACGCTCTGGTTTTCCTCCATTTCATGGAGGATGCGTTCAACGAGCGTTTCGGCTCCGAGCTCGCTGGCCGTCGCCACGCCCAGCCGCTCAATGTCGGCGGCAAGGACTACTGCCTGATCAGCGTCCAAGTGCACCGCGTCCAACGCGTTCGCGCCGCCGATGACCGCGTGCATCCGCATCGTCGGCGCTGCGAGTCCGGCGGCCAGAAACTTCGAATACAGCTTGATGCCCACCCTCACGTCGACACCCGACCGACGATAGGCTTCGCCGACCCATTGGCACGCGCGATCATAGGTAGACGCCGGCGGAAACGAACGCATTTGCTCCCGGTCCGGCTCGTGGAACAGGATGATCCCGCCGGGACGCACCAAACTCGCGATTAGTCGCAGCAATGGGACCGGAT
The DNA here is from genome assembly GCA_963773155.1 of uncultured Alphaproteobacteria bacterium. Taxonomy (GTDB): domain Bacteria; phylum Pseudomonadota; class Alphaproteobacteria; order Rhizobiales; family Beijerinckiaceae; genus CAVZAB01. The sequence continues at coordinate 27,820 of CAVZAB010000018.1, forward strand.
CGGGCTGGAAACACAGTACATAGCGGCCGATGGCTGCATCGAAGGGCCGATCAAAAGCCATCGCCGATAGCTCGCTTTCGCCAAACGTCACGTTGGTTAGCGACTGGCGTTCGGCGCGTGCACGAGCGATTGTCAGAGCGGTGGGCGATCGATCGACGCCCACGACCTGTCCTGTAGCCCCGACCAATTTGGCGGCAATAAAGGCGACGTCACCAGCGCCGCTACCAACATCGAGAACGCGCATGCCAGGCGCGACCCCGGCCTCGATTAGAAACTGGCGAGTGATGGGGTTGATGAGTTGGGCTTGCCGGTGCAGCCGCTCAAGTTCCCGATCCGAATGACCGAGAACGTATGCGTTGGCGCCGGGATCGGGCAAGATCATGCTTGCATCCACCAGAAGGCCGGATTGCGTCGGTTGATATTGCCGCCGTGCTTGGACATCGGCAATCTCGAATTACAATCTAGGAAAACATTCGGTGTTGGAGCGCATTCTTCGGTGACCGCGATGCGCAAAATGCGGCAGCATGGACTGTATTTCTGGGCCCTCCAGGGAGCGGGCTCATGACCGGTTCGGGTCGACACGTTTGCGGCGGGCGCCCAACGTACACCGTTTGGGTCGAAGCTGGCCGCTCTCGCTCCAACCTGTCCAGGATCAGGCGGGGACCACGCCACGCACCACGCGGAACATCATGGGAAAAGACCGAGCCCCATCGGGCAACCCAACCAGATATCCCGCACGAACATGCTGCTCGATCGCGTCGCGCACGTCGTCCGGGAGCGCCATCAGATGGCCCGAGATGATGCCCTGGCCGCCGGTGAATGTGGCCCAATAATCCGCGAAGGATGGGTACTCGCAATCGACGACGACGGGGATCTCCGTCACCTCTGTGAGCCCCATCTTCCGCCATAATGTTGTCTGACCGCCAGGCCAGAAGTGGGAACGCCCCGCCCGCGTCGATCGCAGGCCGCTGAGGCCGGCGTCGAGGGTTGCGCCGGTGTGCAGGACGAGGTCAAAGGCCGGCATACCACCAAAGAATTGATGGACCGCCGATGCGACCACGCCACCTGGACGGGTCACTCGCTTCATCTCGGTCACCACCTGCTCAATCTCCGGAACAACGTCCAGCGCGAGCGTTGAAACGGCCGCGTCGAATGCACCGCTGTCGAACCGCATGTGGCGGATATCGCCGTGTATATAGGCGATGTTGGCGTGGGATCGATTGCGGCGGGCCCCTTCCAGATATCCTTCCGACGCGTCGATCCCGATCACATGCGCGCCCGCCTCGGCCAGCGCCTTCGTTAATACACCTGTCCCGCAGGCAACATCGAGCACGCGGCCGCCCGGAACGATATCGGCGAGGGGGAGAAACTTCTGGGCCAGAAGTTCGCTCCAGCGGCCCATGAAATTCTCGTAGGCGTCCGGATCGGTCCAGCTATATCGTGGCGTCGCGGTTTCCATGGCGCATCGTCCCCCATTATCGAGTTTGGGCCTTAACATGCTCACGAGAGCCGCACAAATCGTCGTCAAAGCAGGAGGCGATCCAGCCGACTCGTGCTGCTCTACTCAAGAACGACGCGACAAAGCGGGTCCACTGAAACCACAGGGCTTTCTCATTTCATGAGTTTGCAGAGGTTGAAGCATCCGGGCCGCCTGGAGCGGTGTTCCGAAGGACCGCTTTGGGTCGATATGACCCGTTCGCCAAGCCCTGGCGGAATGGCCGCTATTTGCGCATTGCCGCCAGCCACTGCCGTCTTCGCAAGACTGCTTTCCACCCTGAACGATCTTCTCGTTGGAGGTGCCAATGTCTGGAAGGGGTTCACAAGGGCGGAAATGAAGCCGAGCAATTATTAGGTCCGCTTACCGACAGACTACGGAAATAGCTGAGACGGCAATATCGCTGCCAGCATTTGGATCAAATTCATTCACCTGAACTCCCCGATTGCATGTAATCAACTGATTTGCGATCAGGAATTGAGATGCCTTGTCTCGCGCCTACGATAGAAAAAACTCTGCTGTGCCTCGGTTCCACCCCGAAACACGCCAAGAAGGCCGCTGCTAAGTAAGCTCGTTCCTAAAAGCTGATCGTAGCGTAGAGTTTCGCAGAATTGGTCCACTTTATCGGGATCCGTCACACATGGCACACTCATGCCATGGCTCGTCCTAACGATTTGCGGCAAGAACGCGCGCGGTTCGTAATTTGCGCCCCGAGCGGACGGAAAAGACTACAGTCAGGGCGGCAAGGCGTTCACTCACGCTCGTTCATGAGTTGTGCCATGTGCTACTTGGCGAAAGTGGAATTTCGAACGGAACCGGTGATCATCCTACGGTGAAGCAGGCTGATCGCGAAGTAGAGCGGTTTTGTGACGCGGTTGCTGCGGCGACCCTGATGCCGCGGGAGCTGATAACTGCCTTCGATGATGTCGCCGGCAGGGGGACACGCACATGGAACAACGAAGAACTGAAGAGGATCGCCGACGCTTTTGGGGGCAAGCCGCCATGCTCTGTTGCTGCGCTTTGTGTCTTTGAAGGAGGAAAGTCGGCTGGCCGATGAGAAGCGCGCAAAGGAGAAGAAGTCGTTGCCGATACGACGTCCCGTCGTGCTCATGAGTTGGAATGAACGTGGCTTCAGCGAGTTTGTCGTATCTGGTCGCGACACGCCAACATTGCTTGATCTTGTTGAAGAACCGTTCGATCTGGTTCCGCGCGCGATACAGATACGGACTGAAGCAGATCAGTTCTTTTCGATTTCGTTTGGGCGGAATGTTCGCCCAAGCTCCTTGCTGGCGGGCAAGCTCCCTGATCCAGTCGGCGTCGTAGCTGCGATCCGCAAGCAACATCGTTTGGGGAAGAAAGGCGCTGAGGAGAATCGAACAAAGCCGATTGTCGCGTGCTTCACCGGGCGTGAGGGCAAGACGGACCGGCAGGCCATTGGTGTCCACCACCGCGTGAATCTTGCTGACCAGGCGCCCACGCGAGCGACCCATATCTTGGTGATTGGTGCCGGCGATACAGGCTCCGTGCTGGTGCATGCGCACGATGGAGATATCGATCATCTGCACCGCCGCATCATGACCGGCGGCCAGCGAATCCATGATCTGATCCCAGACTCCAGCCTGCCGCCAGTGAACGAAGCGATTGTAACAAGCGGTGCGGGGACCATAGGTCGCTGGCAGCGCGCGCCATGGCGCACCATAGCGCAGAACCCAAAAGATGCCATTGAGCACGCGACGGTCATTTACACGCCGAACCCCGCGCGGTTTGTTCGGCAACATCGGCTTGATCGCGGTCCATTCATAATCGCTGAGTTCGTAGCGCATGATTCGAGGCTCCGCTTTCAGAGCGTGAATCACGTTTCGGGCAACGCCATCAACTCCACAATGGCACCCGGCGGTGCCGCTAATGCTCTGGATTTGCTTCCGTTTTTGGCGGGATAGTGGACATGGCCGGGCTTGCGACTGGTTCGACCCGTTCGCGAATGACCCCATAGCGGCTGTCGTCCGGCCTCCGGAAGCGGAAAACGCGTACCAGATTTGTTCGTTGTCGCTAGGTAGCCTTGCGGCTTTCGACGTGCTGCGCCAGCTTGTCGAGGGTCTGATAACCGAATTCGACCGCGCCGAATCCGATAGTTGCGTCGCGCTGAGACTTCGTTGGGTGCAACTGCCGCAAAGTGATGACTGTCTTGCCGTCGCTCTGCTCATCGAACGTAATGGTGGAGCGGAATATGCCAGGATCGTTGTCTTTGTCGGCGCCATGATCGATCTCGATCAGGTGCGGCCTCTCGATGCGCCGGAATTGCATCCAATTCGAATATCGCTTGCCGTCGGCAGCGATCATATCGAACCGCCATTCGCCGTTGACGCGAATATCCATTGACTTTGTCTCGACCCTGAAACCGGCCGGACCGAACCATTGGGGGAGATGGCGCGGATCAGCCCAGGCGGAGAAAACCAACTCCCGTGGCGCATTGATCACGCGCGAGAGGACGATCTCTCGATCGAGCGCCCAAGTGGACAGGGGCGTTTCATTTTGACTTGCGTTTGCGGGCATTGGACTTCTCCTCCTTTTTCAGTTTCTCAACGTACATTTCCAATCGATCCAGCCGTTGCTCCCAGATCTCTCTTTGAGCTGCCAACCAAACCTCGATGCTTGCGAGAGCTTCCGTCTGCAATGAGCACGTCCTGACGCGCCCGGTCTTCTCGGACGCAACGAGGCCGCTACTCTCTAGAATCCGGATGTGTTTCAACAGGCTCGGCAGCGCCATTTCGAACGGCTTCGCCAGTTCACCGACGGATGCCTCGCCTTCACATAGTCGCATGACGATCGCACGACGGGTCGCGTCGGACAGGGCCCCGAAAACGTGGTCGAGTTGAATTCGATTGGTTAGCCATAAAGCTAACTATAGCGGCGGCACAAAGCCGCGTCAACAAATGTTAGCCAGACGGCTAACTAAAAAGTAGTGGGTGCAACGTCGTCGTGGCAGTTCCGTTGATAAGGTTAGCCCGGGGACGGCAACCGCTCAGGGTCCAAGTGCCTCGGCGAAGCCTTGAGGAAGACATCACGCCGAAATTATATTCTCCCATAGCGTTGCCTTGCTCGGCAGCCATACGCGTCCATTTCACTGCCTCGCCGAGATCCTTGGCCGTTCCAGCTCCGTCGCGATACATAACTCCGAGATTGTACTGGCCACCGGGAAATCCATGCTCGGCGAGGTGCCGAAATCGTTTTAATGCCTCTGCGTAGTCTTTCGGAACGCCAACGCAGTTATAGTACGCCAGTGCCAGTGCGAGATCGAATTCGGCTTGAACAGACAACTCGGCGTCACGCCCCTTGGCTTTGTATCAGTCTTGTCACGAAGGGATCTGACTTGGAACTGGCTTTGAGACTGAACGTCTCGGGGCTATAAGCGGTTAACTCCTGACTTTCCACTGTTCGCTAGTAGGGTTGAAAGGCAGCCCGGGGATATGTAGGGTAACGGATCCGACCGCAATCCAACGCGAATTCACAGCAATTGGAACCAAATCGCCGGGTAGGTCTGGGGTCACAGGCGGCGGATTGGAGTTCTGCTAAGACAATTGATTCATCGTATATTGTCGTGCCATAGCGAACGGTCGGATGATGCTTGGCGTAGACCCTTCGAGGCACCTGGCCAAGGTTGGGGTCGAGGGTTCGACATCGCCTTCGCCGGCCGCTCACCATTTCTCGGGCCGCTCAAAGCGGCCGCTCAAGGCTGCCGTGAGGTGGCCATTGTTGTCTTGGGCCGTAGTGTCTTTTCGACGCCTAGCCGACTGAAATGGCGTCCAGGTTTGCCGGACGGGCTTGACGGTCCGCTGACGGTGACCCTGCTCGTCCAGGCTACCGAGGCCTTGGCGCTGAAAGGGCGCTGCCCTCTGTGTTCGGTCATCGATTCTTCGCGTGCAGCGGGGTCCAGCCGCAACCGCAGCGAAGATCCCGGCGCCCGCTCCTCACGGTGCAGTGGTGAGAGCGCAGACCACCGTCAGCGCGCCGTTGGCGTCGCGAAGCTCGAGGCGGGTGCCCTCGAGAAGGGCCGTCCTGGAGCTCTCGAGCGATTTCAGGAAGAGCAGTTCCTGTTCCATGACGCGCTCGGGACTCGCGCACAACCGCCGCGTGGCCGCGGCCGGCCCAATGGCGAGGTTCGCACCGTTGAGATTATACGCAGCCTTGTAGCTGTTGCAGCCTGCGGAGCCGGTCACGCGACCATTGGTGGAGAACTCCATGGTAAGGTTCGTTCCGGATAACGGGCCCACGACGGCCTGCTTGCCGTTGTTGTAGCCGGTTACACGCCAAGACGTTCCACCGAGCGACTGCGGCTGTCGCGCGAATGTCGCGACGACCTTACCGTCGGCCCCACGCAGCTGCAACTGCCCTTCAAAAACGCGATAGGAGGCCGTGCGGGCCATCGCTCCCATGAACGCCTCCGACTGCGTCGCGATAGGTGGTGGGCAGGCCATTTGCGTCGTCGCGCCTCTTGGGTCGACCCGCAAGCTCGACCCCATCACGGTGTAAGGTGCGGAATAACGATTGCAGCCGTCCGAGCCCTGGACGCGGGCGTCCGCAAACCGTGCGGTCGGGATCGCGTCTGTCTGGAGCACGAAACCCGGCAGCGCGGAAAGCACCCAGGCGGTGCCATTCAGATCGAGCACTTCAGAAGCTTTCGACATGGAGTTGCTCGCGGCAAGAAGGGCAAGAATAGAAAGGATCGTTGCCAGGTGACGGATCGGGACATTCATCGGCTTCCTCGGCCAAAGGATAATGCGACGCATCGGATCGCCTACCTCAGGTCAACGGCTTCGAAAAGCCCGACGGACCTGAAGATCCTGTCGAACGGCTCCGATACCTGTCTGGATTGACCACTGGGCGTTCGGCGAGCGGGGATGACCGGCGCCGTCGACAACGTCGTTACGGGATTAAAGCCCACTGGGCGCTATTCTTGCAAGCGTGCGGGATCACAAGACGCAGGCGGCAGATTCCGCGCGCCGCGCGGCGCCGGGAATTTCGATGTGGGGGCGCGAGGGATGGACGAGCTAGTCGCATGGGCGCCGTCGAGCCGCTCGACGCGCACGAGCACATCGGTGATGGTGAGTTCGCGGCCCGGGGAAATCGATCCGCTTGCCTTCCAGTCCGGCGGGGCCTGCGTCGATCCAGCGCCGCTCGATGCGCGAATCGGTCAGTTCGTCTGCCTGCGGCTGACGCAAATCTCCGACCCTGTCCGGCATCTGGAGCGCGAGCGGCAGCGGCCTTCCCGAGACCGGCGTCCGCCAAAGCACCTCATATTGTCCCGGTGCGGTCTCCTTGAGGTCGAGATAGGCGGGCCGATTTCGTGGGCGTGAGCCGCCGAGAGCGCACACAGCGCCATCATAAGACGAGCGATCGGGAGCCGCTCACTTCGGAAATCATGTCGCTTGGCATTGAGCGCACCGCCGCACCTTTGTCATCGAATATTCGCGGGCGCCGTCGCGGTGATAGTCCTGGAACATGAACGAGTTGGCGTCGGCCTGCGCGTAGGTACCCCGGTGGTCGGGTTAGAAATAGAGATGGCGAAAACTCACGCGGGCGGGCTCCGCGAACAGCTTTGTGTTCCAATTGAACCAGGCCCCGAGGTCCGCCTCGGTCGGCAGATGCGCCGCACCGCTGCTGCCAACATGGCTTCGACGTCTTGCCGGCCGCGATGTCGGCTTGGCTTATCTCGCTGCCGGCGGGTTTGCGAGAGATGACTTTTCGCCAGTCGACACTGCGATGCTTCGCATGGGCGAGAATGCTGGCTTCTTCGACAGTCATTAGTCTATCGCGCCCGACGAATGCTCGTCGGGGGTCGGCGTGAGTCGCAAGGAGTTCTTTCCTCTGGAGGCCCGGTTGCGGCGGATTATCGCCGCAGCACCGGTGATAGACACTTCCTGTCAGGCCGGCCCGGCCGGCCCCGGCTGCAACGCGGCGCGGCGACGGTCAATCGTGTGCCGCGCGTGGTTGACCGCAACCGAAAAGATGTTCGGATCGATGGCGTTCGTCGTCTGCAGATTGACAAACCAGGCCACGATGGCATTCAGGTCCTTTTCCATTGCGTCGAGCGCGGGCCCTTTCGCGTCATAAGACTGTTCCGCAATTTCGAGAAGCCGGCTAATCCGGGTCGCTTCGGCGTCCGATTTCTTGCGGTGGCGATGGCCAGCCAACAAAGCGATGGCCGAACCCAGCACGCTGAGCAGCATTCCGCCGAGATAAAAATACTGCTGAAATTCATCGAGGAAGCTCTGTTCGCCGTTGTTCAAATAGGCGGCAACGCCGGGATGAACCGGCAGCAGAGGGTTCTTGTCGTCTGGATCTGGCGCCTCGATCCCAGCCGCCGCCGGTGTCTCGGCCAGCAGTTTTGCTTTGTTTGTAAACAGGGTTTGGCCAATCGCGCCGGCGGTCAGGGCGAGCATGGTCTGTGATGCAACCAGCCGATAGGTAATGGCCAAAGTCGTGACCGTGTCGTCGGGAGTAGGCGGCTTGCCGCGAAACGCGCCCGCCGGAACATCGATAGATTCGAAGGCGGGAAAGCGCGCGTTGATGGCATCGGCCTCGTCAAACGCCAGAATGCCGGGCGAACCTTTGGTCGCCTTGGCAATGGCGGCGACCACATCAACCACCTCGCCGGGCCCCATCGGGCCGATGGCCAGTACCGCTGCAACATGCTTGTCATGGACCGCTTGGCCAATGTCGGCAATCGGCAGGACCACGCGCTTCACAGCTTTGGCCGGGATGTTGTAATAGCTCAGAATACTGTCAAAGGCACTGGTGTTGTAACCCTGCAAGGGCCCTTCGGGGATCGCTATCGTCTTGCCGTCGAGGCCGGCGAATTTGTCGATCGACGAATTGGGCGCCAACACGAGGGCGACCACGTCGCGACGCAAGATTGCGATCGTTTGCCCATTGGTTGGCGGCGTCACGTCGGAACGCACAACCGCCAGATCGGTCTTACCGTCCTCGAGTGCTTTTGCGGAGGCCGTCAGATCGGCCGCCTGAACGACCTCGAAATGAGCGCGCGGATGCTCGGCTGCGGAGACTTTGAGGAAGGCATTGACCAGGCGCTGCGACCCGATGCCCGGCATGCCAGTCGTCAGTCGCAATGTCACGTGCGGCCGCAGAAAAAGCAGGGCCGCAGCCACGGCCCCCGCGAGCAGCAGGGCGCCGATGATCAAAAGCACAGGGGCGCGTGGCAACCGCAATCCGAACATTCTCTCACTTGTCGGGCCGGCGCGACGCGCCGGCAGGTCTAAGCCTTCGCACTTTGCTCCCCTGCCTGGCAAGAATTCCCGGTGGCAGATTCAGCGATTGGCTTGCCATCGGTTGCCAAGAGCCGATCAAAGCACCTTTGGGTGAACTCGGCCCAAACCGGGACGCGCAAATCTATCTAGTGCCTGATGGAACCGATGGTCGGCCGCGGCTTTATTGCCGCGCTCTGTCTTCTTGCCGTCCAGACCGGCGGGTCGTCGGCGCCGCTGATGCGATATCCGCAAAGTGCCGATTACCGGGCGGCTGCGGCGCTGGAGCGGAGCGTTCAACACTCGTGATGCCGGGCATGTGCGACCATTCGCCGCCTAATCTGGTAGCGACGATGCCCAATGCAATCGAGGACAGGCGTGACGCGCTCTGCGCGAAACTCGATGCGGCAGGCGAGGCCCAATTTGCAGGTCCATTACGGCATTCCCGACATCCGGGTGATCATCGTATCCGGGGATCTCGCCGTCTGGCCGTTTTGAACGCTGACAACCCGCATGGGGGAGCATCGAGCCCGGAGTCGATATTCTTCAGACGCAAAGGGATGACCGCTGGTCGATTGAACGATTTCTCGCGTTCACCCGCAAGCCCACCGAGACTCTCTGATCCGTCCATGCATGAAACTCCGGTTCATGAAAGCGCCGCGGCCAAGAGTCTGGCCGAGACAATGATGAGGATCACGGCAAGGAGAAACCGCAAGCGGCGTTCTGGCACCCGCGGGGCAATCTGGCTGCCGATCGCAATGCCGGGAATCGACCCGATCAGCAGCGTCACCAGCAGGATGTCGTTGACCGAGCCGATCAACCAATGGCCGATGCCCGCGACCAATGTCAACGGCACGGCATGGGCGACGTCGGTTCCGACAATGCGTACGGTCGGATAATTCGGGTAGAGAAAGAGCAGGGCGGTAACACCGATAGCGCCGGCCCCGACCGACGTGATCGTTACCAGGAACCCGAGTGCCGCGCCGGTCAGAATGGTTCCGACAATTTCGCGCCTGTGATCGGTTGGCCGGCTGCCTCGCAGCCTGTACAGCCATTGCGTCGCGACGATAAGCACCGCCGTGAGGAGCAGCGCGACAGCTAGCAGAAGTGTGATGAACGTGTTGATGGACGAGCGCATCGGGCCGAGCCTCGACAGCACCGCAAGTGTCGCCGCGGCGGCCGGCACGCTGCCTGTTGCGAGCCGGCCGACAACGCGCCAGGCGACATTCCGCCGAAGGCCATGAATGAGAGATCCGACGCCCTTGGTGACGGTCGCATAGAGGAGATCGGTGCCGACTGCCGTTACCGGATGAACGCCAAAGAGCAGGACGAGTATTGGGGTCATCAGCGCGCCGCCGCCGACCCCCGTCAATCCGACTATGAAACCAACAGCCGCACCCGATGCGACAAAAAGCGGGTCGATCGTCATGTCAGCCGAATCCGATCATCAGACCTCGACCGAGCCTGCCCGCCCGAATGAGCGGCGATCGGCCGGGTCGTCATTTTTGCTGCGCTTCGATTCAACGCCTCACAGCGACATCGGCGACGGATAGTCGAGGCACATTGGTCGAATATGCGCCTCGCTCTCCAAGCACGGTCTTGTTGCCCCCTTGTGCAAAAGACGGGCGCCTCGCGGGCAAGGCGACCGCTCAGTGCAGGAATTTCAGATATTGCGCAACGAAATCCAGGCCGACGCTCTTGGCATAGGCGTCGATCAGCCGCTTGGTGATCGGACCGGGCACCTTGCCGTCGGCAACCGGCGCACCGTTGAAGCTGCTGACCGGCAAAATGCACAGGCTCGTCGAGGTCAGGAACATTTCCTCGGCATTGGCAGCGTCAAACAGATCAATGTCGCCTTGCCAACAGGTAAGGCCCAATTGTTTGGCCATGTCGATAGTCATCTGGCGGCTGACGCCAGGCAGCACATAGCGCTCGGAAGGCGTGAAGAGCGCGCCATCCCTGACAATGAAGACGTTGCTGCCCAATCCCTCGGCAAGATTGCCGTTCTCATCGAGAAGCAGCGCCCAGGCGTCGGGATTTAGCGCCTTCACCGGCCGCTCCGCCACGATCATATTGAGATAATTGTGGGTCTTGGCGCGCGGCGACAGCATCGAGGGTGCGACCCGCCGGGCCGTCGTGGTCATAACCACGCCGCCGTCGCGGAACATGTGCGCCCGCTCGGCAAGCGGCAGCGGCAGAACCTCGATGACCACATTCGGTCCGGTATGCTCCCAGCCTTCGTCGCCGACCGCATCAACGCCGCGACTGACCCGCTGGCCAACCCACCAATCGCCGATCGGCGGCCGCAGATGCTCGTTGCGCTCGACGACCGCCTTGCTATGGGCGATCATTTCGCTCGGCCCGATGCCGGGATCGATTTGCAGATAGCGCAGAGAACGGTAGAAACGGTCGATATGTTCCTTCAGCCGGAAGGGCTTGCCCGCGAAGGTCCTGGTCATGTCGAAGGCGCCATCGCCATATTTCCAGCTGCGATCGCGGAACGGGATCATGACCTGGCCCTCCGGCATGAATTTGCCATTAAACCAGGCAATGCGCTGATTGCTGAGCCGTTGGGCCACCCGCTCCTCCATCTCGTCCAACACGGGTCAGCATAGCAGCGGCCGGATGACTTTGAAACGGCGCGCTCCGGATAGCGGTCGCCAAACGAGCCCTCAAGCAAACTTAGGCCGCCGCCCACACGGGCCGAAAGGTCTTGTCAACCCATGCCCGGGCGTATTGGATAGGATGGTGTGATAAAAATGCCGGGGGTCGAAACGCATGGCGCATGACAAGAGAATCGTCAAACACGAAGAGCGAATTGCCGAGCTCCGCCAGAGCGTGCCGGATTGGATCAAGCGCCTGGAGCGGCCGAGCACCCCGGCGGTTATCCCGAAATTCGGGCCGCTTGAAGGCATCCGCGCGGTGGGAACGGGCGTTCTTATTGCACAGCCCTATATTGGCACCAAATTGGCGGAATTCGGCGCCGAAGTGATTCATGTCGAGCGGCCTGGCGGCGACACTTTCCGGACGACAGCCCCGCTTTTGACGCGCGGCCCGCGGGAACACGGCTGCGACGAGGCGGAAGTCACCAAGAACAAATTGTCGATGGGGCTCAATTTGAAACAGGCCCGCGGCATCGAACTTTTGATGGCGCTGTGGAAAATCTCCGACATCTGGATGGAATCCTCGGCGCCCGGTACCATGGAGCGGGCGGGATTGAGCAATGAGCTAGCCCTGGCAATCAACCCTAGCCTGGTCATCGTCAGAGTGAGCACCTACGGCCAGTTCGGCAAAGAGGAGTATCTCGGCCGCCCCGGCTACGACGCGCTGGCCCAGGCCTATGGCGGCATGATGAATGTCACCGGCGACCCCAGCGGCCCGCCGCAACGGGCCAAGGTCTTCACCGGCGATTATCTGACCGCGCTGACCGGTTGGGCCTCGACGATGATGGCGCTGTGGGAGGTCAAGAAGTCCGGCCGTGGCCAGGTGATCGACCTCGCGCAATACGAGGCCGTGGCCCAGACCCAGGGCAATTGCTTGCCGCTTTATACCGGACAAGGCGTCTTGTATGGACACACCGGCAATAAAGCCCCAGGCTTTCAGCCCTACGACACGTTCAAATGCGCGGACGGCTGGATCTTCATCGGCGCGCTCGGAGGCGCCATCTATGCCCGGGTTCCGAAATTCCTCGGCCTCGATCCGCAGACCTACTCCTTCGAGGCTTGTTCGAGGGATGCCGCCGCCGTCAATTCCGAGAAGGGCAGAGAACTTGACCGAAAGCTGCGCGACTATTGCGCAACGCGCAGCTGCCTCGAAGTCGAAACCGCGCTGAACAAAGCCCAGATCGGCTGCGCACGGGTGTACAACACACAAGATCAATATGCCGACGAGCATTACAACATGCGGGAAATGACGGTGCCCGTGCTCGATCGGCAATCCGGCGTTCCCATCCGAGTCTATGGTGTCGTCCCCAAAATGTCGCTCACCCCCGGACGGATTTGGCGCGGAGCGCCCTCGATCGGCGATGATACGAACGAGATTTTGTCAAAAATGCTGGGTTTGTCGGCGTCGGAGATCGAGAATCTCTATGGGGAAGACGTTGTGCACCGGACCGAACCGTTTACCACGCCGCAGGTTGAGGCGGTCCACCCCTAACGTCGCCGGAGTGGGTCATGCATGCGACTAGGCTGAAGCATTACGGCTGGGGTCGCCAAGGCGAAGGGATGACAGCGTCTGAAAAGGCTTTCGTCCTCGCCCGCTATCACGAGAAATTCGGCGCAGCGGCTTTTTTGGACCTGCCGCTGGCGAAACTCGAGGCGGTGGCGCTGCGCAATCCGCGTATCGCGCCTCCGAAATCGCTCGAATCCCTGTGTTCGACGGCCCGCCACGATCGGGCGGCCCACACCTACGGCAAATCCTACCCCGACTACGTCCGCTCGATGTTTGGCCAATATGATTGCGCTCCCGACATCGTGGCCTATCCCCGCAGCGAGGCCGAGATTTCAGCGATCATGGATTGGGCCGGAAGCCTCGGCGCCTCGCTCGTCCCCTTCGGCGGCGGTTCGAGTGTGTGCGGCGGCGTCGAACATCCAATCGATGGCCCGCATAAAGCGGCGATAACGCTTGACCTGTGCCAGCTCGACGCGGTGCTGGAGGTCGATCCGACATCGCGGGCCGCTCGGATCGAGGCGGGCGTGTTCGGGCCAGCCCTCGAGGGCCAGTTGAAGCCGCATGGACTAACGTTGCGTCACTTTCCTCAGAGTTTCGAATATTCGACGCTTGGCGGCTGGATTGCAACGCGCTCCGGCGGTCATTTTGCCAGCCTGTACACCCATATCGACGATCTCGTCGAAAGCCTGCGGATCGTTACCCCAAGCGGCGTGCTCGAGACCCGCCGGCTGCCCGGATCGGGGGCAGGACCAAGTCCCGACCGGTTGTTCATCGGCTCGGAGGGGATCTTCGGCGTTATATCGCAGGCCTGGCTGCGATTGCAGGCACGACCGACACTCCGGATTGGCGGCTCGGTCGCGTTCAAGACTTTCTTTGCGGCCGCGCGGGCGCTGCGCGCGATTTCCCAAGCCGGCCTCTATCCCTCGAACTGCCGCATATTGGATCCGGCCGAGGCCTATAATACCGGCGCCGCGGATGGCTCCATTGCGATCATGGTGCTCGGCTTCGAATTCGGGGGATCATCCGCTCGATGCGTGGATGAAGCGGGCGCTTGAATGCTGCGCGGATCATGGCGGCAGCCTCGAGGCCGGCGCGGCCGGTGCGCCGGGCGAGGGGGCGGCAGCCTTGTGGCGGCGGGCGTTTATCCGGATGCCGTATGCGCGGGAATTCCTGACCCCGGCTGGGGTGATCAACGACACGTTCGAAACGGCGATCACCTGGGAACGTTTCGAGCTTTTACACGATGCGGTCAAGCTCGCAACGGAGCAAGCGATACTGGCCGCGACCGGCACCAAGGGCGAGGTGACCTGCCGCATCACCCACGTCTATCCGGACGGCCCCGCCCCTTATTTCTCCTTCCACGCGCTCGCTCGCGCCGGGGCTCTGATCGAGCAATGGCGGGCGATCAAGACCTCGGCCAGCGAGGCGCTGCTGGCGGCCGGCGGAACGATCACCCACCATCATGCGGTCGGCCGCGATCACCGCCCCTGGTATGACCGGCAGCGGCCCGTCTTGTTTGCCGAGGCCTTACGGGCGGCCAAGCGGGTGCTTGACCCGCTCGGCATGATGAATCCCGGCGTGTTGATCGAAGTCTGAGGCTGGCCGGGCCAGGTTCGAAACCCTGTGCCGCCGCCGATCCGCGGCTTAACCATCCGCCGGCGCCGGCCGCAGCAAGGGTAGCGCGCGAGCCCGGTCACGGCGACAAACCGAGCTGCTCGGCCGCCGCCGCAATTCGTGCCCGCTCCGTCGGATCGTCAGAGAAGATTTTGAGCGCGCGCTCGAGCGCCTGATTGGCGGCATCCGTGTCCCCCAGCACCGTGCGCGAACGAATAAGCTTGATCCAGCCGTCGGCATCGCGCGGCGATTGCGCCAGTCGATTGGCGAGAGACTCCACCATCGCGCGGATCATGGCGGTGCGATCGGAGGGCGGCAATAATTCGGCCCGTCTGATGTCCTCGGGCTTCGGCCCGCGTTCGTCGCGCGTGGCGCCGGGCGCCGGCGTTTCGGCCATCGCGCTGGCTGGTGGGTCGATGTTGTCGCGGCCGGCCGGCGGCATGAATTCGGCAATCCGCTTGGTAAGGTCCGATCCCCAGGCATCGTTCGGGCTGAGATTCTTGAGAAGTTCGTTCCATTCCGTGAAGGCTTGCGCCGTGTCGCCGGCCTGCTGTTTGGCGAGGCCGGCCAAGAAACGCGCCAGACCGTCCTTGGGATCAAGCCTGAGCGCTTCTTCGACCGCAGCCTTGGCGTCCGGCGTCACCAAACCATTCTCGGCCTTGGCCAGCGCGTCGGCGCGCGCGCTGTGATAGGCGGCGACTTTGGGATTGAGCTCGATCGCCCGCGCGTAGGCAACCGCGGCTTCCGTGAAATGGTCCGTGCTATAATAGGACCAGCCCAACGTCCGCCAACCCTCGACGTCCTTGGGATTGCGCTGCAAGCGGGCGACAAGGCGCTGGATCATCTCCTCGACCGGCGGTAGAGCGTTGGCCGTGGCTGCCTTGCCAGGTGTGGCGCGCGGCGTTTGCGGCCGCGCTGTCGCAGTGGCCGCGCTCCCAGGAGCTTCGCCCGTCACCGGTAACGGCGGCGCGGGAGCCGTCAATGCTGTTGCCGGCGGTTCCAGATTGGCGGTCAGCGCGAACAGGGCGATCGAACCGAGCACAACGGTGGCGGAGACACCAATAGCCGCCACGGTCTTTTCGGCGCTACTGATACCAGGCAGCGCCGGCTCGTCGAGGGCGTCCGCCGTCAGCAACCGCCGCTTGATCTCGGCCTTCGCCGAATCCGCCTGGCCCGGCTCGAGTTGCCCTAGCCTCAATTCATTTTCGACCTCTTTCAATTGGTCCCGATAGACCGCCACGTCGCCCGACCCCAAACGGCGCCGCTCGAATCGGCGAATAAAAGGCGTCGCCACGATAACCGCTGCGAGCGCCGTCATGCTCGTCAGGACAATCCACAGAATCATTCCGACCCACTCCTGTTGAGCAGCGCATCGAGCCGCTCCCGTTCTGCCGCCGAAAATTCAATCGGGCTCTCGGTCAACCGGCTTGGCGCCGCCGTGCGGAAGTAGCGGCTGTAGACCAATCCGGCCACCATTAGGCAGAGGGCGGGGCCAATCCAGAGGGCCAGCGTATCCCATTGCATCGGCGGTTTGAGAAGAATGAAATTGCCATAGCGGGCGACCAGATAATCCTTGGCTTGCGCGTCGCTGTCGCCGGCTTTCAGGCGTTCACGCAGCAGCACCCGAAGATCATGGGCAAGCGGCGCGTTCGAATCGTCAATGCTCTGGTTTTGACAGACGACACAACGCAATTCCGCGCTCATCGCCCGCGCCCGCGCCTCAAGCGTCGGATCGCTCAACATTTCGTCCGGTGCTACGGCGCCGGCCGGTCCGCACAGGCAGCATGCCAGAGCGGCAAGCCTGGCGAGCCTCCCGAATCCCCTGAGCCGCCGCATCCTCGACCCTCCACTTGCGTCAGCTTCAGGAAAGTTCATTGCGCGGCGGCCAGCGCCATTGGGCGGGCGGTGCGTTGCGGCGCGCCGACCCGCAGCCGCCGATCGGTGAGCGACACCAGGCCGCCCAGCGCCATGGTCAGGGCACCGATCCACACCAGGGGCATGAAGGGATGGTAGTAGAACCGCACGGTCCAGCCGCCGGCGCCATCGGGATCGCCGAGCGCCACATAGAGATTGGAAAAGAGGTTAGTGCGGATACCGGCAGCGGTCGTTTGCTGTTCGCGCACAGGATAGAAGCGCCGCTCGCTGAACAGGCGAGCGACGTGGCGGCCTTGGCGGGAGATGTCGAAATTGCCGCGCTCCGCCTCGTAATTCGGGCCGGCGACAGTGCCGACGGAACGCAGATACACGTCGTAGCCGGAAAGGTGCAAGGTCTGGCCAGGCTGCAATTGCTCGATTTTCTCGCTCGCCCAAGCCGTCATGCCGGTAATGCCGGCCACCACAATGCCGACGCCCGCATGGGCGATGACAAGCCCGTAAAAGGCGCGTGGTGTATTGGCGGCAAGCCGGATCGAGGTCGCCAGCGGAACGCTGCCCAGCTCGAATGCGCTGGACCAAGGCGATCAGCGAGCCGGCCACGATCCAGCCGGCGATGGCCATGAAAAGCGCCGCCGGTAGGTTGCGGCCGAAGGTCAAAGTCAGCACCAGAAAGCCGATGGCCAAGGCGACAACCGCGGCAGGCCGCAACCGCCGCAGCACCGGGAGCGCCGCATCGCGCTTCCATTTGAGCACCGGGCCGATCACCATCACCAGCAAGAGTGGAATGACGAGCGGCACAAAGGTTCGAGTATAATAGGGCGGACCGACCGAGATTTTGTCGCTGCCAATGATGTCGATGAAGAGAGGATAAAAGGTCCCCAAGAAGACCGTGAAAGCAAGCACGCTGAGAAGCGCATTGTTCAAAGTCAGGCCGCTCTCCCGGCTGACGATCGAATAGGGCGTCGTTGCTTTCAGCTTCGGGGCTCGAATTGCATAGAGCGTCAAGGCGCCGCCCGTCGCAAGCACGATCAGGACCAAAATGAATATGCCGCGGGCCGGATCGAGCGCAAAGGCATGCACGCTCGTCAGCACGCCCGATCGGACCAGGAACGTACCGATGAGACTGAGCGAGAAGGTGAGGATTCCCAAAAGAATTGTCCAGCTGACAAGAGCGTTGCGCCGCTCGACGACCAGAGCCGAATGCAACAGAGCGGTGCCGGAAAGCCAGGGCATCAGCGATGCGTTTTCGACCGGATCCCAAAACCACCAGCCACCCCAAGTTCAGTTTCACCGAACTCAGCAAAGAGGCGCTGGTCAGCTTTTTCAAAGACATCAAGGCAAAGACCAAGCTCGAAATTCGGGAAGGCGAAAGGGTCGAATTCGGTATTGCGCAACGGCGAGATCTTCGCGGTGAAGACCAGCCGGGCGAGCTATCACACCCATGCCATTCTCTTGGCGATCGGGCGGCGCGGGACCCCACGCACGCTCGAGGTACCCGGCGAAGACCAGGCCAAGGTCGTCTACCGGATGATCGATCCGCATCAGTACCAAAATCAACACGTGCTCGTGGTCGGCGGCGGTGATAGCGCCCTCGAAGCGGCTTGCGCCATCGCCGATGAACCGGGAACCACGGTGACGCTCTCCTACCGGAGCGATTCCTTCAGTCGCGCCAAGGCCAAAAACCGTGAAAGACTCCAAGTCGCCGAACAATCCGGACAATTGTCGGTTTGGCTTTCGTCCGCGGTTAAGCGGATTGGCGTAGATGACGTGGCGATCGAATGGCAGGGCGTTGAACATGTCCTCGCTAATGACGCGGTGATTGTTTGCGTCGGCGGCATTCTGCCGACTCCCTTCCTGCAAAGCATGGGAATCAAGGTTGAAACCAAATATGGCACGGCTTAAACAGGCGGCCGGCGGCCTGGTCCTTGCCAGCCTCGTGGCGGCAGGTGGCGCTTTCGCAAAGACGGCCGTCCCCCCGACTGGGGCGCCGGCCAAAGTGGCAAGGCTTGTTCCGGCTGCCAAGAGCCAAGATGCCTTGTCGCACAAGGCCCCGCAGATCGCGCCGCCGGCGAAGACGAGCGGCCGCGCGGCGGCCGAACCGGCGAAGACAACAGCCCCGCCGACCGCCCGCGTCGAACCGGCAATTATCCCGGATCATGCCGACCGAAACGGCCAGGCGGCGCTGATCGATGCGGCATGGCGCGGCCAGACCCAGGCCTTGCGGCAATTGATCGCCGCGGGCGTCTTGCTTTCGGCGATCAATGAAACGGGTGATGCGGCGCTGGCGATGGCCGCCGAGGCTGGGCATTTGGAGGCGGTCGGGCTCTTGCTGCAGGCCGGCGCCGCGGTGAACGCCCGCAATAAGGTCGGGCGGACGGCGCTGATGGCGGCGGCCGACCGTGATCACGGCACGATCGTCGAGCTGCTGCTGGCCGAGGGTGCCGATGCCTCCCTCGCCTCGGCCAGCGGTGAAACGGCACTGATGGCCGCTGTGCATGGCTGTTCCAGCGGCACGGCTGCCAAGTTGATCGAGGCCGGCGCCGATCCGGCGGCCGCGCGCGATGACCGGCAGACGGCGCTGATGCTGGCGAGCGCGGCCTGCGACCTGCCGATGATCGCGGTCCTGGCGGCAGCCGGTGCGCCAGTCGACTCCGTCGATTCGAATGGGCGAACCGCCCTGTGGTTTGCCGTCGATCATGGCAATCTCGCGGCAATGGCTGGCCTGCTGGAACGCGGCGCCGACCAACAAATCGCCGATCACGAGGGTCAGACGCCGTTTTTGCGGGCGCTCTCTATTCGAAATCTATCGGCTTGCGAGAATTTGCTCGCCCATGGGGCCGATCTGGAACGTGCCACGCCGACCGGAAACACGCCGCTAATTCTCGCGACGCGGGCCGGCATGACGGCCTTGGTCGGGACTTTGCTGCGCCAGCGCGCCGATCCCAATGCGCGAAACATGCAGGGCTACAGTGCGCTCATGGTCGCCGCCCAGGAGGCGCAAACGGAGATCGCACTGCTGCTGCTGCAAAACGGTGCCGAGCCCAATTTGCGCAACAAGAAACGGGAGACGGCGGCCGATATTGCCGCCAACGGCGGCCACGATCAGATCGCCCAAGTCCTGCAGAGCAGGCGGACGTTTCTAAGCGGCTTTTGACGTGAGTCGACGGTGAACGCCGGCCCTTGGCCAGCGCCGCAGGGGGTGGCACATTGGCGAGCCAGCAGCCAGTGAAAGGGTGATTTATGCGCGGGTTTCGGCCGCTTCGATGGATGGTCTGGCTGGCCCTCGCCGGCCCAGCCATCGGCCAGCCTGCCGGCAAGGAATCCGACAGCTACAAGGCATGCCTGCAGCAGGCGATCGAGGAAAAGGCCGCGCGGAAAGTCGATTCAGATATGGTCTACAGCTGCTATGGCAATGCGGCGCGCGCCTGGTACGAATCGCTGAGCGGCGATAAGCTGGTCCAGGACAAGAACGGTCTGTTTGTTGCCCGCTATTATGGAACGTCCGGCTATTGCGCGCATCAGATCGAGGACATCAACCGGATGCCCCTGTCCGCCTATGTCTGCGAAATCGTCACAAATGGTCAAGACTGACGGCGCGCCAGCCGTAGACAGCGGCCGGTTGGAGGAATCGCTGCTTTCCTCTACAAGCTGAACCGGGTGCGCAAAACCCGCTTGCAAGACCTGGTCGTCATGCGATCATTGGGGCTCAGCAGCAAAGGAGGGCGATGTGAGACAATTGGCTGCGGCAATTTCGTTGGCGCTTTTGACCGCGGCCTGTGGGGCAACTCAGCCAACGCTCGTCGCCGCGCCGGTTATCCATGGCTATGGCTATGATATTTACGGATCCTACCGCGCCTATTCCTTCGTCTACGGCTATGCCCATACGCCGCATTCCAGCGCGCATTACGCCCACCGCCGCTATCATCGCGTCGCCTATCGCCATGCCGCGAGCCCTATGAGCCGCTGAGGCTCGTCCGGCTCAGGGCGCAAAATCGGTCACTTTAAGATCCGAGAATTTCCAGGCGTTGCGCCGCGTCTTTTCAGATTCGCTGCGCAGGCCGATCTGGCCGCCGCCCTCCGGCGGCTGCCCCTTCAATGTGCCGATTTTCTCGTCATTGACATAAAGGCCGATCGAATTGCCGCCAGTCGTGACTCTGAGAATATTGCGGGCGCCAACACCGGTTTGCAACCCGGCGGCCGGCCGCCAGTCGATCAGGCTGATCCACCTGCCGCGGACCAGGCGCTGCAGGGTGACGAGGCCGTTGGCGGCAATCTCGAAGACATAATAATTGTCATAATCCTGCGCCCAGAAAATGATCCCGGCCGAAGCGCTGCCGGCATCGGCGACGTCGTTCGGCATGCGAATTGTCACGCAGACATCGGCATCCTCGAGGAGCGCGCCGCGGTAGAGCACGCGGTAGCCGGCATCCGGGCTGGCCTTGATCTTTACCCGTCCCTCTTCGACCGAAATCGAATCGCCTTCGGTGACCCAGCTTGCATCGACCTCGCGGAAATCATCCGCGAATAGGGTCTTCTGGCCCTTGCAGGCCTGGGCCGGAAGGATGGCAGCGGCAAGGATCAGGGCGAAGGCGCTCAGCCGGGACAAAACCATGCGGGTCTCCACAATCAAGCCAGCATGCCACAGCCGGGCCGGGCTTCGCTAGGCCGGCACCGGACGGGATCCGAAAATCGCGCTGCCGACCCGCACATGGGTCGCGCCGAGTTGGATTGCCAAGGCGAAATCCGCGCTCATGCCCATCGACAATTGCGACAAATGATGGCGGCGGGCGAGTCCGGCCAGCGCCGCAAAATGCGGCGAGGCCTGCTGATCGGCCGGCGGAATGCACATCAGCCCCTCGACCGGGAGCCGCAATGACGCCGTGCACCAGCTGATGAAATCATCGGCCGCGGCAAGCCCGACGCCAGCCTTCTGCGGTTCCTCGCCCGTGTTGATTTGGATCAGCAGCCTGAGATGACGGCGCTGCCGGGCGATTTCCTCGGCCAGCGCCTCGGCGATCTTCGGTCGATCGAGTGTTTCGACGACATCGAACAGGCCAACCGCCTCCTTTGCCTTGTTGGATTGCAGCGCGCCGATCAGATGCAATTCGATCACCGCGCCCAGTTCGGCCGCGGCTCGCGCCCGCAATTGCGGCCATTTGGCCTTGGCCTCCTGGACCCGGTTTTCCCCGAACACCCGCTGGCCCGCCGCAATCAGCGGCCAGATCTCGGCAGCCGCGACCGTCTTGGCGACGGCGACGAGAGTCACCGCTTCGGCCGGTCGGCCGCAATCGGCCGCCGCTCTGGCGATCAAGGCGCGAACCTCGCGCCAGCGCTCCACGTTGCCGGGCCCTGGCATTGCCATGATCTACTCCTAGCGCTGGCGGCGGACAGACCCGCCCAATGTGATTGACCGGGCCAGAGAAATCATGCTCATTGCCTGCGATCCTCCGCTCATTTGATTACGCTGCCCCCGATGCAATCCGACCGTTACAACCCGCGCGAAGCCGAGCCCGAATGGCAAAAGATCTGGGCGGAACGGCGCACGTTCGAAACCAGCAACAGCGATTCGCGCCCGAAATATTACGTCCTCGAAATGTTTCCCTATCCGTCCGGACGGATCCATATGGGCCATGTCCGCAATTACGCTATGGGCGATGTCGTCGCCAGATACAAGCGCGCGAAGGGCTTCAATGTCCTGCACCCGATGGGCTGGGACGCGTTTGGGATGCCGGCCGAAAATGCTGCGATGCAGAACAAGACGCATCCTTCCGAATGGACCTACGCCAATATAGCGACCATGCGTAACCAGCTTAAGTCGATGGGACTGTCGCTCGATTGGTCGCGTGAAATCGCCACTTGCGATCCATCCTATTACCGGCACCAGCAACGCCTGTTTCTCGACTTCCTGGCCCTCGGCCTGGTCGATCGCAAAACGGCCAAGGTCAATTGGGATCCGGTCGATCAGACGGTTCTGGCCAATGAACAGGTCATCGACGGCCGCGGCTGGCGCTCGGGTGCGCCGGTTGAACAGCGCGAACTGACGCAATGGTTCTTCCGGATCACCGCCTTCGCGCCCGAACTCCTCGGCGCCCTCGACGAGCTCGAGCGCTGGCCGGAAAAGGTCCGATTGATGCAGCGCAATTGGATCGGCCGCTCGGAAGGACTGCTGGTCCGCTTCGCCCTCGAGCGGCCGATCGGCGAACTCGCCGAAGTGGAAATCTATACGACCCGCCCCGATACCGTGTTCGGTGCGCGATTTCTGGCCGTGGCCCCCGACCATCCGCTGGCCGAGGCGGTCGCCAAAGGCAATCCCGGCCTCGCCGCCTTCATCGCCGAATGCCGCCGGCTCGGCACGTCGCTTGCGGCGCGCGAGAGCGCGGCAAAGCGCGGATTCGACACTGGTCTGCGGGCCGTGCACCCGTTCGACCCGAGCTGGACGCTCCCGGTCTATGTCGCCAATTTCGTGCTGATGGATTACGGCAGCGGCGCCATTTTCGGATGCCCGGCGCATGATCAGCGCGATCTCGATTTCGTCAATGCGCTGGGTCTCGGCAACCTGCCGGTGATCTGCCCGCCGGCCGTGGACGCGGCAACGTTTCGCATCACCACTAACGCCTATGAAGGCGAAGGCCGGCTGATCAATTCGCGCTTTCTCGACGGCTTGACGAGCCTCGCGGCCAGGGAGGATGTGGCGCGGCGGCTCGAGGCGCAAACATGGAAAGGCCGGCCGCAAGCCAAGCGACAGGTTAATTATCGTCTCCGTGACTGGGGCATTTCGCGGCAGCGCTACTGGGGTTGCCCGATCCCGATCATCCATTGCGAGGCCTGCGGACCGGTCGCGGTGCGGCGCCGCGATCTGCCGGTTGTGCTGCCGGTGGATGTCGATTTCGACCTGCCCGGCAACCCGCTCGAGCGCCATCCGACCTGGAAATTCGTGGCCTGTCCGACCTGCGGCCAGCCGGCCCGGCGCGAGACCGATACAATGGACACGTTCGTCGATTTGTCCTGGTATTTTGCTCGCTTTACCGACCCCTGGGATGCGGCGAGCCCCACCGATCCCGCCATAGTCGACGCCTGGCTGCCGGTCGATCAATATATCGGCGGCGTCGAGCACGCGATCCTGCATCTCCTCTATGCCCGTTTCTTCACCCGGGCGATGCACAAATCCGGCCATCTCGACGTCGATGAGCCGTTCGCCGGCCTGTTTACCCAGGGCATGGTCGTTCACGAAACCTATCGCGATGCGGCCGGACACTGGCTGGCGCCGGCGGAGGTGCGAATTGAGGGGGCCGGCCAACAGCGGCAGGCCATCGCGCTCAGCGACGGCGCCGGCGTGCGAATCGGCAGTATCGAGAAAATGTCGAAATCAAAACGCAATACGGTTGATCCCGACGATATTATCGCCACCTATGGGGCCGATACCGCGCGCTGGTTCATGCTCTCCGACTCGCCGCCCGAGCGCGACGTCATTTGGAGCGAGGAAGGCGTGCAGGCCGCTGGCAAGTTCGCCCAGCGGCTATGGCGTCTCGTCAACGATCTCGGCGCGGTCGGCGCGGCAGCCCCTGCGCAATTGTCCAATCCGCTCTCCCCCGAAGCGCGCACCGTTCGCAAAGCCGTCCATGGCGCCCTGATCGGCGTCGAGACCGATATTGAGCGGCTGCGCTTCAACCGCTGCATTGCGCATATCTATGAACTTGCCAATCTGCTTAGCGAAGAGCTCGGTTTGGTGACGACGAGCGAAGTGCCGCCGGACCTCGCCTGGGCCTTTCGCGAGGCCGGCGATGTCCTGGTGCAATTGTTCGCACCGATGATGCCGCATCTGGCCGAACAATGCTGGGCGGCGCTTGGCCATGCCGGTCTCGTCGCCGATGCGCCCTGGCCTAGCGCGGAGCCCGGCTTAGTGGTCGAGGAAACGATTGTCTTGCCAGTCCAGGTCAATGGCAAGAAGCGCGGCGATGTGGCTGTCGAGCGGACCGCCAATGCCGCGGCGCTCGAGGCGGCGGCGCTTGGCCTTGCGGCGGTGCAGCGAGCCCTCGAGGGGCGACCGGTTCGCAAGGTCATTATCGTGCCGCAGAGGATCATCAATGTCGTCGTCTAGGATTGGCCGGCCGGCGCGCCTCGCCGGCTTCGCCCTCGCAATCTGCCTCGCCGGCTGTTTCCGCCCGCTCTATGGGCCTACGCTATCGGGCAATTCGACCGTCCAGGCGGAAATGGAATTGATCGTCGTCGACCCGATTCCCGACCGGCTCGGCCATTACCTCGGCAATGAATTGATCTTCGGCTTTAACGGGACGGGGACGCCTGGCCCACGGAAATACCGCCTGCTGGTCACCGTGCAAGAGCATGTGCAGACGCCGCTGGTTGACACGGTGCTCGGCCGCGCCACGGCGGCGACGGTTTTCATCGACGCGGACTTCAAGGTCATCCCGATCGAAGGCGGCGAACCGATCGTCAAGGGCACAGCCTTCTCTTCGGCAACCTACGACCGCTCAAGCAACCGTTACAGCAATTTGCGGGCCGCGCGCGACGCTGAAATCCGCAATGCCCGCAATCTTGCCGATCAGATCCGCACCCGTGTCGCCGCGGCCTTGGCGAGCAATCCCTGAAGAGCGGCATGAGCGCAATCCGCAATCACGAGGCCGAAAGATTCCTCGCCATACCCCCGGCCGGTGTCGCCGTCTTTCTGGTCTTCGGCGCGGATTCTCGGCCTGGTCAGCGAAAGGGTCCAGCAGCTGATCAAGGCCAGTGTCGACGATCCCGGCGATCCGTTTCAGCTGATCAGGCTGCCGGGCGATTTGGTCGCCGCCGATCCGCTGCGTCTTGCCGACGAGGCCGCAACAATCCCGCTGTTCGGCGGGCGCCGAGCGATCGTCGTCGAGGCCGGTTCGAAGTCCTATGCTGCCGCGATCGCGCCGCTGCTCGAGCGCCCGCCCGCCGATTGCCGGATCATTCTTTGCGCCGGCCCGCTCAAGAAGGACGCGCCGCTGCGCCGGCTCGTCGAGCGAAGCGACATTGCAGCAGCGATCGAATGCTACCCCGATGATGCCGCGTCATTGGAGCGGCTGATCGGCGCCGAAGCGCGAGCGCGGGGCTTGCGCCTTGATCCTGAGGCACGGCAAGCTTTGCTGGGTCTGCTCGGCGCCGACCGGCTCGCGACCCGCTCCGAACTCGGCAAGCTCCTGCTTTATGCGCATGGCCGCGAGGAGATCGACCTTGCCGCGGTCGAGGCAATCGTAACCGAGGCTTCGATCGTTTCGCTCGACGCTGCCGTCGACGGCGCCTTTGGCGGCGATTATCGGGCGATTGATGCAACAGCCCGGCGGATCAGTGCCGATGGCGGCGAGCCGGTCGCGCTAATCGGCGCAGCGCTCCGCCAGGCCATCCTGCTGCACCGGGCGAAGCTGGAAATGGTCGCCGGCCGCAGCGCCGGCGAGGCCCTCGAGGCGGTCCGCGGCCGCTTTTTCTTCAGGCGGAAGGCACTGGTCGAGCGGCAGCTGCGGCAATGGTCGGCCGAACGTCTTGCCGGAGCGATCGGCCTCCTGGCCGAGACGATCGGACGGGCCCGGCGCGAGCCGCGGCTGGCCGGCACGCTGGCCGTGCGGGCCTTGTGGTCACTTGCCCAGGCCGCCCGCCGCCAGGCTGGCTAGCGGTGAAAATCAGACGCTTGCTACCAGTATCCTGGAGACCCGAACAGATTTAGAGAGCCCGAAACATGACGAAGGCATCCACGAGGCCGCGTTTCGGGTGTTCGAACGCGCGAGGCAGGGTTCCAACGATTTCAAAGCCGAGGGACTGCCAAAGTCGCACCGCACGATCGTTGGTGCGGACGACGAAATTAAACTGCATTGCTCGAAATCCGCGCGCTCGGGCGTGGTTCATGGAGTGCACGCACATGCTTCGGGCCACGCCGCGACCGGTGGCGCCTTCGCCGGTCATGTAGCCGCAATTGCAGACATGTTTGCCGCCGCCAGCCTGGTTGGCGCGGATATAATATGTCCCCAGCACGACGCCGTCTTCCTCGGCAACGAACGTTTCCTTGCCCGGACCCATCCAGTAGGAAAGCGCATCATCCCGGCTCATCATTGGATCAATGGTATAGGTTTCGCCCGCGCGAATAGTCGGCCCGATGATTGACCATATGGCTGCGGCGTCGTCGTTTAGCGCAAGGCGGATCAACATGTGTTCGATTTTACACCCGGCGAGCGCAAGGTCAGCATCGCCAACAATAAGTCGCCAATGGCCTGCAACGGCGCTCTGCGAGGCGTCAGGTTTTGGCGACTAGATCAATGGCGTAGCCTTCGGCACAGGCCGTCGAGCTGCTCGAGAACTCGTATAGCGGATCCGCACTTCGCCGCGCTCGCCCTTGTGCTCGATGCGCACGATCAGGCCGAGCACGTCGGTGAGCGCGCCTTCCAGCGCCTGGGTGTCGGCGTCCTTCTCGGCGGCAGCCGCGCGGCCGGCCGGCGGTGTCGATTCGCTCGTCTCGGCCTGGACCATTCGTTCGATATCGCGAACGCTCAGGCCCTTGTCGACAATCGCCCTGGCCAGGGTTTCAGGGGCGCGCGCGACCAGGAGGGCGCGGGCATGGCCGGCCGAAAGCGCTCCCTTGGCGAGCAGGTCCTGGACGGCTTCCGGCAATTTGAGAAGCCGGATCGTATTGGCGATATGGCTGCGGCTCTTGCCGATGACTTTCGCGAGATCGGCCTGGTTGTAATTGAACTCGCTCGCCAATTGCTGATAGCCGCGGGCTTCCTCGAGCGCGTTGAGATCGGTCCGCTGGACATTCTCGATAATGGCGATTTCCAGCGCTTCCTTGTCGCCGGCCTCGATCTGGGTGACTGGCACGACATGCAGATTGGCGCGCTGCGCCGCCCGCCAGCGCCGCTCACCTGCGATGATTTCATAGCGGTCCCGGCCTGTCCCGATGGCCCGCACGAGGATCGGCTGGATGACGCCCTTTTCGCGGATGGAACTGGCGAGTTCTTCCAGTTCGGCTTCGTCGAAACTGCGGCGGGGATTGTTCGGGTTGGGCCGCAGAAATTCGATCGGCACCTGCCATTGGTGGGTCGGATCGGCGCTGGCGGCGGCTGGCGGCGGACTTGGACTATGATCGCCAATGAGCGCGGCAAGGCCGCGCCCCAGTCGCGGTCGCGGTTGATCGTCTGCCATGTCGGGTCTTTCCTGTATCGGGCGGCGAAAGAGCATTAGGCGGCTCTGAGCTGGCGCTCGCGCTGGATCACTTCCGAGGCCAGTTTGAGGTAGGCCTGACTGCCGGAACATTTCAGATCGTAGAGAAGCACGGGCTTGCCATGCGACGGCGCCTCGGAAATGCGGACATTGCGCGGAATGATCGTGTCGTAGACCTTGTCGCCGAGAAAGGAGCGAACGTCGGCGACGACCTGGCTGGCCAGATTGTTGCGCGGGTCGAACATCGTCAGCACGACGCCATGGATCGAGAGGGTCGGATTGAGGCTGCGCCGCACTTGTTCGACGGTCGTCAGCAATTGCGACAGGCCTTCAAGCGCGAAGAATTCGCATTGCAGGGGCACGAGAACACTGTCGGCGGCAGCCAGCGCGTTGATGGTCAGAAGATTGAGCGAGGGCGGACAATCCAGGAGAATATAGCTGAAGGCATCGCCGCCGGATTCCGTATCCCTGGCGAGTTCGGCGAGCGCAGCGCGCAACTTGTAGGCGCGATCGTGCTGTGGCGAAATTTCGAGTTCGACGCCAAGCAGGTCCAAGGTCGAGGGCGCGACAAACAACCGGGGCACGGCGGTCGCCGTGATGATGGCGTGCAGCCGTTGTTCGCCGATCAAAACGTCATAGGTCGAAAGGAGGCGGCTCTTGCGATCGATGCCGAGTTCCGGTCGAGGCATTGCCCTGCGGGTCGAGATCGATGATCAGAACGCGCTCGCCAATGGCCGCCAATGCGGTGCCGAGATTGATCGCCGTGGTGGTTTTGCCAACCCCGCCCTTCTGATTGGCGAGGACCAGAATCCGCGGACCGGCGCCGAACAGCGGGATTTTGGCTTCGGCTGCATCAAGTTGGATTGCCACGCGCCCTCACCCGCACGATCCGTGCGTTCCTGTCGGTTCGACTTGGGATCAATTCAAAAATAAATCTACTAGATTTAGTGGCGTCGGTCAATTCGTTGTCAAGATATTGACCCTTCGGAAAGAGGCCCTGTGCACCGCTTTCGAGCGCCGTCTGACTGAGCCTGATAAGCTGCGGCAGCGGCGCCAGGGCCCGGGCGCTGACCACATCGACCAGGCCCAGACCGGGCAGAACCTGTTCGATCCGGGCCTGATGGACGCTGGCACGGACCCCGGTCGCCCGCACCGCTTCGCGCAAAAAGCCGGCCTTGCGCCCGTTGCTTTCGATCAGATGGACGCGGGTTTGGTCGCTTTCGGCGCGCAGGATCGCCACCACCAGCCCCGGAAATCCCGCCCCCGAACCGAGATCCGCCCAGACGCGGGCGTCGGGTGCGAGATCCGCCAATTGCGCCGAATCAGCAATATGACGCCGCCAAATCTGCGACAATGCGGCGGGGCCGACAAGGTTCTTGATCGTCTGCCAGCGGCGCAAGAGATCGACATAGGCGTCGAGCCGTGCCCATGTTTCACGTGAAACCGCGAGAAGTCGCTTGGCCGCTTCCCGGTCCTCGCTCATCGTCCCCGGGCCGGCCGCCGCAAAAGGGCCCCCAGCAGCGTCAGCGCCCCCGGCGTCATCCCTTCGATCCGCCCGGCCTGACCCAGCGTCCGCGGCCGGATGCGGTCGAGCTTCTGCCGGATCTCGTGCGACAGGCCACGCAGCGCCCGGTAATCGAGATCGGCCGGCAGCAGCCTTTCCTCATCGCTGCGGAAACGGGCGATGTCGCGGTTCTGGCGCTCGAGATAGACTGCATATTTGGCGTCGATTTCCAATTGCGCGGCAATTGACGGAGCGAGCGAAGCCAATTGCGGCCACAGCCGGACCAAATGCGAAAGTTCGATCTGCGGATAGGCGAGGAGATCAAAGGCCGAGCGCCGTTGTCCGTCCAGATTGACGGGAATGCCGTGCCGGGCCGCCTCGTTCGGTGTCGCCTTGAGCGCCGTCAGCAGCGCCCGGCCGCGAGCGAGTGCCGCCGCCTTGGCGGCGAAAGCCGCCGCCCTTGCCGGCCCGACACAGCCGAGCGCGACTCCACGCGGCGTCAGCCGCTGGTCGGCATTGTCGCTGCGCAACATCAAGCGGTATTCCGCCCGCGAGGTGAAAATCCGATAGGGTTCCGAAACTCCATGGGTGACCAGATCGTCGATCATCACGCCAAGATAGGCCTCGGCCCGGTCGAACATGATCGCTTCGCCGCCCAAGGCGAGCGAAGCGGCGTTCAACCCGGCGACCAGGCCCTGCGCCGCGGCTTCCTCGTAACCCGTCGTACCATTGAGCTGGCCGGCAAAGAACAAGCCGGCGACCCGCTTCGTTTCCAGCGTCGGCTGCAATTCGCGAGGGTCGACGTAATCATATTCGATCGCATAGCCGGGCCGCAGAATCGCGCGCCCTTTGCAGACCCGGAATGGTCGCGACGAAAGCCGCCTGCACGGAAGCCGGCAGCGAGGTCGAAATGCCATTGGGATAGACCGTCGTGTCCTCGAGCCCCTCCGGCTCAAGAAAAATCTGATGGGTGTCGCGATCGGCGAACCGGGCGATCTTGTCCTCGATCGACGGGCAATAGCGCGGACCCGGACCGGAAATCGTACCGGCGAAGATCGCCGAACGGCTGAGATTGGCCGCGACGAGCGCGTGCCCGGCCGGCGTCGTCCGGGTAATATGGCAATCGACCTGCCGGTTAGTGATTGCCGAGGTGAGTGTCGAGAAGGGTTCCGGCTCGCGATCCCCGGCCTGCCGCTCGAGGCCGGCCCAATCGATGGTCGTTCCGTCGAGTCGCGGCGGCGTCCCCGTCTTGAGTCGGCCGAGACCGAAGCCCAACCGCGCCAGCGTCGCCGAAAGTCCCAGGCTCGCGGCCTCGCCCTGCCGGCCCCCGGCATAGTGCCGATCGCCGATGTGAATGCGGCCACGTAGGAAAGTCCCGGTGCAGAGAACCAGCGTCCGGCAGGATAAAACCGACCCGTCGCGCGTTCGCACGCCGCGCAACCTTCCGTCATCCAGCACCAGATCATCCGCTTCCGCTTCGACCAACGTTAGACCAGGCGTCGCCCCGAGGGCCTGCTGCATCGCCCGCTGGTAGAGCGCGCGGTCGGCTTGGGCGCGCGGCCCCCGCACCGCCGGGCCCTTGCTTCGGTTGAGGACCCGGAATTGGATGCCAGCGGCATCGGCGACCCGCCCCATCAGACCGTCAAGCGCATCAATTTCGCGGACCAAATGGCCCTTGCCGAGCCCGCCGATCGCCGGATTGCACGACATCACGCCGACATTGCCCGCCACCTGGGTCAGCAAGGCGGTACGCGCGCCCAGTCGGGCGGCGGCGGCCGCCGCCTCGCAGCCGGCATGACCGCCGCCCACCACAATTACGTCGAACTTCGTCATCTCTGGATCCCCGCGGCCTTACTAATCATTTGCGCCCGCTCCGGCAAGCACCGGGCCTTCGTTCCGGCGACGAATCGATTCTGTTTCACGTGAAACATCTCACTTGCCGATACAGAATTGGGCGAAGATCGCGGCCAGCACCTCATCGACCGAGATCCGGCCGCTGATCCGCCCCAACGCTGCCCCGGCGGCCCGAAGGTCCTCTGCGACCAATTCGATCGGGCCGCCCGGATCGAGCCTCGCCAAGGCCGCTGCGGCATCCTCCAAAGCCCTGCGATGCCGCGCCCGGGTGATCAGCGCCGGCTCCGCGCCGGTGAGCGCCGCCGCCGCCCGTGCGGCGATGGACGCCAAGAGCGCCTCCAAACCGGCACCGGTGAGAGCCGACACGGCAAACGCGCCAGCGTCCGCCGGGCCCGGCAAATCGGCCTTGCTCGTCACAAAGAAGCCTAGCGCCCGACGCCGGCAGAAAAATCGGCCGATTGCCCGGCGCCCTTGGCGCGCAGCGCCAGAACCAGATCGGCCTGGCCCATCAAAGCCCGGCTGCGCGCGATCCCCTCCAGCTCCACTGGATCCTCGCTCGCCCGCAGCCCGGCCGTGTCGACCAAGGTCACCGGCAAACCTTGCAAGTCGAGATGCACCTCGATGGCATCCCGGGTGGTCCCGGCCTGGGCGGAAACGATTGCCGCCTCGCGCCGCGCCAGCGCGTTCAAAAGCGAGGATTTGCCGGCATTGGGCGGGCCGGCGATGACCACCAGATAGCCGTCCCGCAACCGCTCGCCGCGCCCCTTGTCGTCCAATGCAGCGGCGATTTCGCCGCGCAGCCCGTCAGTCAAATCAGCAAGCCCGCCGGCAACCTCGGCCGGCACATCCGCTTCGTCGGAAAAGTCGATCGCCGTCTCGACCGCGCAGAGCCCGCTCACAACCCGGGCCCGCCAATCCTCCGCCCGGCGGCCGAGATCTCCGCCCAATTGCCGCAATGCCTGGCGTCGCTGCGCCTCGGTCTCGGCGTCGATCAAATCGACGAGGCCCTCGACCTCGGCCAGGTCCATTTTCCCATTGGCAAAGGCGCGCCGGGTGAACTCGCCGGGTTCGGCGCTCCGGCAAGCCGGAAACGAGGACAGAGCGGCCAACACGGCGGCCAATGTCGCCCGCCCTCCGTGCAGATGCAGTTCCGCGCAATCTTCGCCCGTATAACTGGCCGGGCCGGGAAAGAACACGACGAGACAGCGGTCGAGCAGCTCGCCCGACGGCAGCCGCAGATCGGCAATCGTCGCGCGCCTTGGCGCCGGCAGCCGGCCAGTGAGACTTGTCAGAACGAGGCGCGTTGCCGGACCGGACATCCGCACAATCCGGATCGCCGCACGGCCGAAGCCGGTCGAAACCGCGTAAAGCGTGTCCTCGCTCATCCACCTTTCCGGGCGTCGGTTTGCACAGCCGATCCGGCCGCGTTTATTTCGGCGCCGAATCCACCCGGCAATTCACCCGGCGTCCGAAAGCTGCGACCAGCTTTGCCTCACGTATTCATCTTCTCGAAAAATTCGGCATTGGCCTTGGTGTCGCGCAACTTGCCCATCAGGAATTCGATGGCGTCGACCGTTCCCATCGGATTGAGAATCCGGCGCAACACATACATCTTCTTCAAAATGTCGGTGGGGACGAGCAATTCCTCCTTGCGGGTACCGGAGCGCGTGATGTCGATCGCCGGGAACACCCGCTTGTCGGAAACCTTCCGGTCGAGGATGATTTCGGAATTGCCGGTGCCCTTGAACTCTTCGAAGATCACCTCGTCCATCCGCGATCCCGTATCGATCAGCGCGGTTGCAATAATCGTCAGCGACCCACCTTCCTCGATATTGCGGGCAGCCCCAAAGAAGCGCTTGGGGCGCTGCAGCGCATTGGCATCGACACCACCCGTTAGCACCTTGCCCGACGATGGCACGACCGTATTATAGGCCCGTCCCAGTCGGGTAATCGAATCGAGCAGAATCACCACATCGCGGCCGTGCTCGACCAGACGCTTCGCCTTCTCGATCACCATTTCGGCGACCTGGACGTGCCGCACCGCCGGTTCGTCGAAGGTCGAGGAAACGACCTCACCCTTGACCGAGCGCTGCATGTCGGTGACTTCCTCGGGCCGTTCGTCGATCAGCAGCACGATCAAATAACATTCGGGATGATTGGTCGTCACCGATTGGGCGATGTTCTGCAAGAGCACGGTCTTGCCGGTGCGCGGCGGCGCGACGATCAAGCGCACGCTGCCCCTTGCCGATCGGCGCCACGATATCGATGACCCGAGCCGAAAAATCCTTGCGCGTCGGATCCTCGATTTCGAGCTTCAGCCGCTGATCGGGATAAAGCGGCGTCAGATTGTCAAAGTGAACTTTGTGACGGACCTTTTCCGGATCCTCGAAATTGATCGTCGTCACTTTCAGCAAAGCGAAATAGCGCTCGCCTTCCTTGGGCCCGCGGATCAAACCTTCGACCGTATCACCGGTGCGCAAGCCAAAACGGCGGATCTGGGACGGAGAAACATAGATGTCGTCTGGACCCGGCAAGTAATTCGCATCAGGCGACCCAAGGAAACCGAAACCATCCTGAAGAACTTCAACCACACCCTCGCCGATAATTTCTATATCCCGACTAGCCAGTTGCTTAAGGATCGCAAACATCAATTCCTGCTTGCGCATGATCGAAGCGTTTTCGACTTCATGCTGTTCGGCAAATGCCAATAAATCCGTCGCAGACTTCAGCTTGAGATCCTGAAGCTTTATTTCCCGCATCGCGGTATCCCTTGCAACAACGTTTGTAATATCCATGGCCATCAAAATTTCGGAAAAGGGCAGGTCTTGCCGGCAGCGCGGTTGGGGGAGGAGGCTGCCTTGACGTTCTCCGCAGCTAACAAGCTGCACAGCGAAGCATCGGCCTGCACGGGAGAGACGGCAGCAATAGACCTATTCGGCGGCGCTGACAATAGCCGCCGATCCTAAAATGGCTTGACCACCACCAAAATGACAATGCCGATCATCAGCAGGGTAGGAATCTCGTTGACGACCCGATAATAGGTCTGAGAATGCCGGTTCTCGTCGTCGGCAAACCGCCTTGCATAGGCCGCCAGCAGCCCATGCAATCCGGACAGGACAAGTACCAGCGCCAATTTCGCGTGGAACCAGCCGGCCTGAAAATACCCCGCCTGAACCGCTAGCCAAAGCCCGCTGATCCAGGCGACCAGCAGCGCCGGCGTCATAATCAACCGCAATAGCCGGCGCTCCATCACCTTGAACGTCGCGGCCTGCTCCAAACCCCCGCTAGTGCCGGCATGATAAACGAATAGCCGCGGCAAATAGAGCATGCCGGCCATCCAGGCAATAATCGCCACGACATGCAATGCCTTGATCCAAAGATACATGAATCCTAGCCCGTCTGGCGAAGCCGCCGCAACAATTGCTCGACATGGGCAACCGGTGTCTGCGGCAGGATACCGTGGCCGAGATTGAAAATAAGCGGCCCCTGCCCGAGTGCCGCAAGAATTGCCGCAATCCCCGCATCGAGCGCAGCACCGCCGCCGACCAGCGCCAAAGGGTCGAGATTGCCCTGGACCGGCCGCAGCGTCTGCACCGCCGTGCGCGCCCAAGCCGGATCAACCGGCGTATCAAGCCCGACCGCATCAGCCCCGCTTTCCACCGCCACGCGCAGCAGATGCGAACCGGCCCCACGCGCAAAGGCGATGACCGGCACCCCCGGGTGGCTCGCTTTGACCCCGGCAATGATCGTTTGCAGCGGGGCAAGACACCAACGGGCAAATTGCTCGGCCGGCAGCACCCCGGCCCAGCTGTCAAAAATCTGCACGACCTCGGCCCCGCAGTCGATCTGCCGCCGCAAATACGAGATCGATGCCGTAGCCAGCCGGTCGATAATCGCCTGGAACAGCGCCGGCTGCTGATAGGCAAGCAGCCGGGCCGGCGCCTGGTCAGCGGTGCCCCGCCCCGCCACCATGTAGCTCGCAACCGTCCAAGGTGCCCCGCAAAAGCCGATCAGGGCCACCCCTTCGGGCAAACGCGAGCGAATCTGTTCGACTGTTTCAAAGACCGGCGCCAGCCGCGACCAATCCGGCTCGTCGCGCAATCGCGCCAGCGAAGCCGCATCACCAATCGGCGCCAGGCGCGGCCCCTCGCCAGTCTCAAACGATACTTTCTGGCCAAGCGAATCGGGGACGACCAATATGTCGCTGAACAGAATTGCCGCATCGAAACCAAACCTGCGAATTGGCTGCAAAGTCGCCTCGACCGCCAGGCCCGGCGTATAGCAAAAATCGAGAAAGCTGGAGGCGCTGGCCCGAATAGCGCGATATTCCGGCAGATAGCGCCCGGCCTGCCGCATCAGCCAGACCGGCGGCGGACTAACCGGTTCGCCGCCCAGCACCCGTAACAGGATTTTCTTCTTATCAGAACGGGGCGCAGCGCGAGACGGCAAAAAGAAATCCTTAACTTAAAGATTCTGTGTCTGCTTTAGATTAGCCACGGGATTAGCCCTATCCCAACCTTTGCACAAGCCATTCCAGGTCGATGCCCCTTGCGCGGAGCGGGATCGGCTCTATGCACAAATGTCGACAGCTTCACACTTTATTAACCTATTCAGCGAGTTAGCCGAAAATCCTTGTGTGGGCAAGTCCGGCCAAGCAAAGTCGTCCCCGCTTTCTCGCCAGCCGCCGTCGCTTTCTTCCCGCAATCTTACCTGTTGATGAAAGCAGCCCGAAACCCGAGACTGGCGGGCGGCCAGGCGGGCCGGCTTGCGCCTGTCCCCAAATATCCACAGGATCGCACCACCACTCAGGAGGGGATGTGGGACGCAGCTATTTCCATCTGCATTTGGTTTCCGACGCGACCGGAGAAACCCTGATTGCCGTTGGCCGCGCGGCCGCCGCCCAATATCAGGGGGTTTCCTCAATCGAGCACGTCTATCCGCTGGTCCGCACGCCGCAGCAGCTCGACCGGGTCATCGCCGAGATCGACGCGTCGCCCGGCATCGTCCTTTTCACGCTCGTCGATCGGACTTTGACCGGCAAGCTGGAGCAGGCCTGCAAGTCGTCCGGCTCGCCCTGCCTTTCGGTCCTCCAACCCATTCTCGACCTGTTCCAATCCTATCTGGGCACGACCTCGACCCCGCGCGCCGGCGCCCAGCATGTTCTGAATGCCGATTATTTCAAACGCATCGACGCCCTCAACTATACGATGATGCACGACGACGGGCAGCAGCCGGAAAATCTTGAGAACGCCGATGTACTTTTGCTAGGCGTCAGCCGCACTTCGAAGACGCCGACCAGCATCTATCTCGCCAATCGCGGCATCAAGACCGCCAATATTCCGCTCGTTCCCAATGTTCCGCTGCCGGCCGCGGTTGAAGGGCTGCGGCATCCGCTGATCGTCGGCCTGGTCGCCTCGCCGGAGCGGATCGTGCAGATCCGCCAAAACCGTCTGCTTTCGTTGAACGCCGATCATGAAACGCCTTATGTCGACCGGACCCTGGTTGCCGAGGAAGTCGCCCAGTCACGCCGGCTGTTTTCTCAGCACGGCTGGCCGGTGATCGATGTCACCCGCCGTTCGATTGAAGAGACCGCGGCGGCGATCATCGATCTTTACAAGGCGCACCGCATGAAATTCATTGCCCAGGCATGAGAAAAGCGCCGCAATTTCCCTGGCGCCAGGTGGCGCCGCTCCTGCTCGCATCGGCGAGCCCGACGCGGCGGACATTGCTCAAGGCGGCCGGCATCCCGCTCGAGGTCAAACCTTCGAACATCGACGAGCGCGCTGTAGCGGCCCCGCTCCGCCAAGCGGGGGTCGCCGCACCGGCGCTGGCGGCCCATCTCGCGCGCGCCAAGGCTCTCGCCGTCAGCCAGCTAAGCCCCGCTCGTCTGGTGCTCGGTGCCGATCAGACCCTCTCTTGTGACGGCGAGCTGCTCAACAAGCCCACCGGGCGGATCGTCGCCGAACGGCAATTGCGATGGCTCGCCGGCCGCACCCATCAACTCCATTCCGCCATTGCCCTGGCCCGCGATGGCATGCTCGTTGGCGAAGCCCAAGATCACGCGACCTTGACCATGCGCTCGCTCGGCCCTGGCTTTATCGCGGCCTATCTCGACGCAACCGGGAACGGCGCCAGCCAAAGCGTCGGCGCCTATCAGCTCGAGGCTCTGGGCATCCATCTTTTCGCAAGGATCGAAGGAGAACACTCCACCATTCTTGGTCTGCCGCTTCTTTCCCTGCTGGCACTTCTGAGGCAAAATGGTTGTCTTGCCGAATAGCGGCGCGCCGCCGCGGCCGATCGCAAACCGGGGTTTCTTATGCTGGTCATAGGTGTCACCGGTTCGATCGGCATGGGTAAGTCGGCCACAGCACGCTTGTTTCGCGAGGCCGGCATTGCCGTCTATGACGCTGATGCCGCGGTCCACACGCTCTATGCCGGTGCCGCGGTGCCGCTGATCGCCAGGACCTTTCCCGATGTCGTGCGCGACAATGTTGTCGACCGTGCGAGGCTTGGTCAGCGCGTCCTTGCTGACCCGCAGGCTCTGCGCGAACTCGAATTGATTGTCCATCCACTCGTCTTTGCGGCGCGCGAGGAATTTCTCGCGGCGGCGCGCGCTGCCGCAGCGCATGCGGTCGTGCTCGATATTCCGCTTCTGTTCGAATCCGGCGGCGCCGGCAGCGTCGACATGATCATCGTCGTTTCGGCCGACGCGGCGGTTCAGCGAGCCCGGGTTCTCGCCCGCCCCGGCATGACCGAGGCGCGGTTTGAGTTTATGCTTTCCCAGCAGCTGCCTGATTCGCTCAAGCGTCAACGGGCCCATTTCGTGGTCCGCACAGACCGCGATTTTGCCTACGCGCGGCGACAGGTGCACGATATATTGCGCGCGGTGGCGGCGCGGGCTGTTTGCTAGGAAGAGAATGCGGGAAGTCATCCTCGATACCGAGACAACCGGCCTTGACCCAGCGACCGGCGACCGGCTGGTCGAAGTCGGCTGTGTCGAACTGATCAATGGCATTGCGACCGGCCAGGTCTTTCACGCCTATGTCAATCCGCAGCGCCCGATGCCCGACGCGGCGCTGGCGGTGCATGGCCTGAGCGAGGCGTTTCTCGCAGACAAGCCAACTTTTGCGCAGGTCGCCCCCGCGTTCCTCACCTTTATCGGCGACGCCCGGCTGGTCATCCACAATGCCGAATTCGACCTGCGTTTTCTCAACACCGAATTGCGCCGGAGCGCGCTGCCGGAAATCGCGACCGACCGGGCGGTCGATACGCTCGCGTTGGCCCGCCGCAAACATCCCGGCAGCCCCAACAGTCTCGATGCCCTCGCCCAGCGCTATCGGATCGACACCGCGCGCCGCACGCGGCATGGCGCGCTGCTCGACGCCGAAATTCTGGCCGAGGTCTATGCCGAACTCACCGGTGGTCGGCAGGCCACGCTGGTCCTCGCCGCGGCGCGCATCGGCGGCGGGTCGAGTCTCGATCAGCCCCGCGGGCCGCGGCCGATTGCTCTACCCGAGCGTCTCAGCGCGCTGGATCTTGCCGCCCACGCCGCCTTTGTTTCGACTTTGGGACAAACCGCCATCTGGCGGCGTTACCTGTCGCTCTGACTTAGGCCTGTACCGGCGCCGCCTGCGCCGCCACCGCGGCGAGCCGCTGCTGGTAGAGCTGGCCGAAATCGATCGGTTCGAGGTAAAGCGGCGGAAAGCCGCCATTACGCACGGCATCGGCGACGATTTGCCGGGCAAAAGGGAATAGCAGGCGCGGACATTCGATCATCACAATCGGATGCATCTGCTCCGGCGGCACATTGCGGATTCGGAATACGCCAGCATAATCGAGCTCGAATTTGAACAGAGTATCGGACCCATCGCCGGCCGAACCGTCAAGAATCAAGTTGACCTCGAAATCCGCTTCGGCCAGCTGCTTGGCGTTGACATTGACCTGAATGGCAATGTTCGGCTGCTTCTCCTGCGGGCCGAGTGAGCGCGGCGCATTGGGATTTTCGAAGGACAGATCCTTGGTGTATTGCACCATCACGTTCAATTGCGGGAGCGTACTGGCACTGGTGGTCGCGTTGCCATTCGGCTCGGCCATTGTCTTTCTCCGTTAGGATTCTGGGGCCCGCACGCGCCATGCTGGGCCTGCATGCACAGGGGTCCAGAACGCCCGATCTCAGGCCGCAAAGCTAGGCCGCCGCGTAGCACGTATGGCGGCGCCGAACAAGCCAAATGGCAGCCAGTGCCGGCCGCTAATTCGACAGGCCGCGGTCTTCTATGCTGCGCCATTCCTGCGGCGAAAGGTCGAGCACGTCCCGTTGAGCCGGCCTCGGCAGGCTGCCATAGCGGCGCCCCAGCCATTGCCGCACCGATGGCGCGGCAAGCGCCAGGCCGAGCAGATCGGTGAGAAAGCCCGGCAGGACCAACAGCAGACCGCCAAGGGCGGCCAGCGCGCCATCGAGCAGGGCACCCTGGCTCGGCTGGCCGCCCTGGATAGTCTGCCGCAGCGCGATCAGCGCGCGCCCGCCAAGCCGGCGCAGCGTCGCTGCCCCCACCAGGCTCGTCAATAGCCCCAGAAGGAGCGCGCCAACCAGGCCAAAATATTGCACGATCATAACAAAAACAATGACTTCGGCAACCAGCCAAAGCCCTATCGCACTGCTGAAAGATATCGGTCGACGCATCGCCAAAAGTCCCAAATTTGCGCAATTCGGCAAGGAATTCTGTGCTAGCTTGCCCAACATCAGGGTGAATGTTACGCAATCATTCAGCAAGACATTACTGGCACCGGGACATTATATGTGATGTGCCGCGGTCCGGTGCAATGATCGGCGCGGTCGTCTACCCTGTCGAAGCCGTGGCTTGAAGCCTAGATTACCCTCTTGAAGCAATGGTCAAACCGAACCGATGCATGACCCGTTTGATCTGACGACCGTCCTGTTCGCGCTGTTGGCGATATTTGTGGTCTGGAAACTGCGTTCCGTTCTGGGCTCACGGACCGGCAATGAACGTCCGCCGCTCGATCCGTTCCAGGGACCGCGGGCCAACGGCGATGCCGATGCGAAGGCGGCCGGCAGCCGGCCAGCGGCGGGCGAGAACGGCAAAATCATTCGCCTGCCCGGCGCGGCCAATGATCCTGGCGCTCAACCGGCGCGGCGCAGCAATGATCCGGAGCGCTGGAAAATCCTCGCCGAACCCGGCGCCAAGGCCTGGAGCGGCCTCGACGCGATAGCCGCGGCCGATCCGGCTTTCGCCGGCAAGCCCTTTCTCGACGGGGTCTGGGCTGCCTATGAAATGATCATCACCGCCTTTGCCCGCGGCGACACCAAGACCCTGAAACCGCTCCTTGCCAAAGATGTTTACGACAGTTTCGCCCAGGCTATAGCCGAGCGCGAGCGACGCGGCGAGCGAATTGAAACGACCTTCGTGTCGATCGAAAAGGCAGTCGCCGAAGACGCCCAATTGCGCGGCCGGACCGCGCAGATCACCCTGCGGATTCTGTCGAAATTGATCACCGCAACCTATGAGCGTGGCGGCGCCGTCATTGATGGGGCGCCCGGAAAAGTGGTCGATATGGTCGATGTCTGGACCTTTGCCAGGGACATCGATTCGCGCGATCCCAACTGGAAGCTTGTGGCGACGGAAGCCGGCCATTGAGGCCATGCTGCACGCGTCCCGCCGATTCCTTATTTTCGCCGGTTCCCTCGCTGCCGTGAGCGCCACCGCCGCACCCGCCTTCGATCTGCCCGGCCCCGGCGGTGCCAAGCTCCGCCCGACCGGCTTTGCGGCAATCTCCGGCTTTGCCGAGGACGATCATCTCGCCAGTTTTCGGACCTTTCTCGTCAGTTGCCAGGCGCTAGTCGAGCGGCTGCCGGCACTGCGCCCGGGACTCGCCGCCGATCCCGCCCTGCTGACGCTCTGCCACGCCGCGCTCGTCCGGCCGCCGACGACCCGAGAGGCCGCCCGCCATTTTTTCGAGGCGCATTTTCACGCCTTCGAGGTTCTGCCGGCGGCGCCGGCCGGCCCTGCCGTTCACGAGAATTTCGTTACCGGCTATTACGAGCCCGAAATCGATGGCGATCTCGTCAAAAGTGCGGCTTTCGCCGCACCGGTTCTCGCCCGGCCCGATGATCTCGTCGTACTGAACGAGACAAACAGGCCGGCTGGCCTGGATCCCGCGCTGACGGCGGCGCGCCGGCTGGCTGACGGGTCGCTGGTGCCCTATCCCGATCGCGAGGCGATCGAAAAGGGGGCGATCGAGACGCACGCCCAACCGATTGTTTGGCTGCGCGACAAGGTCGAAGTCTTTTTCGTCCAGGTCCAGGGCTCGGCCCGGGTCAAATTACCCGACGGTCGCAGGCTTCGCCTCGTCTACGCCGGGCGCAACGGCCAGCCCTATTCATCGATCGGCCAAGCACTCATTCACGATGGTCTGCTGAAAAGCGGCGACATGTCGCTTGCCGGCGTCAAGCGCTGGCTGCGCGAACATGGTCTGGCCGACGGCGAGGCCGGCAGTGCCCTGCTGCAGCGCAATCGCTCCTACATTTTCTTCCGGCTCGACAGCGCGCCGGAAACCCACGAGGGGCCGATCGGGGGCGCCGGCATTGCCCTGACGCCGCTGCGCTCGATCGCGGTCGACCGCCGCTACTGGCCGTATGGCCTGCCCATCTGGATCGACACCAAACTGCCGACTTACCCCGGCATGCCTGATCCATTCCGCCGCCTAATGATCGCCCAGGATACCGGCGCAGCAATTCTGGGTACGGCGCGCGCCGATATTTTCTTCGGATCCGGCAGCCGGGCGGGCGTGCTCGCCGGCCATGTGCGCCATCCCGCCCGGTTCTTCGTCTTGCTACCCCGCCCCCAGGCCGACAATCGATGAAGGAACCTCGCCCGCGCCGGCCGCGCCGTCTTTCGGCGGAGGAAATCGAGCTTTGGCTGCATGTCACCCGCGACGTCAGGCCACGATCGGGGGCCAAATTGCCGCTCGAACCGAGCCGCCCGGCCCGGTCGCCCGCGCCGGGCGACATGCCGCAGAACCGCCTCCGTGCGGCGCTGCCGCCGCGGGTCCTGCCGCCTTTGGCGCCCTTGGAACGGCGGCTACGCCAGAAGCTCCAACGCGGCACCGTCGAATTGCAGGCAATCATCGATCTTCATGGTATGCGGCACGGCGAAGCGCATGCGGCGCTACGGCGGTTTCTGCTGCAAGCCCAGACCAGGGGGGCGCGAATCATCCTCGTCATCACAGGCAAGGGCAAATCGGCCAAGGCGGACAGCCTCGGCGATCCAGTCGAAGCCGGCGTGCTGAAGCGCAGCGTCCCCGATTGGTTGCGCGAGCCGGATCTGCGCGCGCTTGTCGTGGGCTTCGAGCCGGCGGCGGAGATCCACGGCGGATCAGGCGCGCTCTACGTGCGGCTTCGGCGCCCGCTCGCCGCAAGGCCCGGCAGGCCATGACACCATTCGGGGCCAAAATCCGGCAATTGCGGGCCGAGCGCGGCATTTCGCTTAAAGACATGGCCAAGGCCCTGGGCGTGTCGGCGGCCTATCTGTCGGCGCTCGAACATGGCCATCGCGGCAAACCGACCTGGTCGCTGGTTCAGCATATCACCGCATTCTTCAACGTGATCTGGGACGAGGCCGACGAACTGACCCATCTCGCCCAAATATCCGACCCGCGGATAACGGTCGATACGGCCGGCCTGTCGCCGCGTGCGACGACCTTTGCCAACCGGCTCGCCCAGGAAATTGGCGATCTTGACGAAACCGAAGTGGCAGCGTTGGTGGCGATACTGGACGGCCGCCGCCGGCGCCCCTGAGCAATCTGGAATACAAAATGACCGCGCATACTTTCGAGCTTCTCGGCCTGGGCAACGCGATCGTCGACGTGATTGCGCGCGCCGAAGAGGATTTCCTCGCGCGCCATAAGTTGCGCAAGGGCGCGATGACCCTGATCGACCAGGCGACCGCCGATCAGCTCTACGCCGCCATGGGTCCGGCGACGATCATCTCGGGGGGATCGGCAGCCAATACGGCGGTCGGTGTCGTCGAACTCGGCGCCCGCGCCGCTTTCATCGGCAAGATCAGACAGGACGAAATCGGCCACATTTTCGCGCATGATCTTCGGGCGACGGGCGTCCACTTTGCAACGCCGGCGGCCGCCGAGGGGCCGGCCACCGCACGCTCCTTCATCTTCGTTACGCCGGACGGCGAGCGGACGATGAACACGTATCTCGGCGCATGCCAGAACCTTGGGCCGGACGATGTCGACGAGGCGACCGTTCGGGCCGCCGCGATCGTCTATCTTGAA
Organism: uncultured Alphaproteobacteria bacterium; assembly: GCA_963773155.1. GTDB lineage: Bacteria > Pseudomonadota > Alphaproteobacteria > Rhizobiales > Beijerinckiaceae > CAVZAB01. The sequence goes on from CAVZAB010000018.1 coordinate 71,084, forward strand.
GGCTATTTGTGGGATCCGCCAGCCGCCAAGGACGCCTTTGTCAAGGCCTCGCGCATCGCGCATGCCGCGCACCGGCGCGTCGCCTTGAGTCTGTCGGACGCGTTTTGCGTCGACCGTTACCGCAGCGAATTCCTGGACCTGTTGCGCAGCCGCATGGTCGATATTGTGCTTGCCAATGAAAGCGAGCTGAAAGCCCTCTACCAGACCGCCGATTTTGACAGCGCCGTCGAGGCGCTTCGACAGGAGGGCGTCTTGGCCGTCGTCACCCGCGCCCAGCACGGATCGCTGGTCGTCACGCACAGTCAGATGCTGGCGGTCCCCGCCCATCCGATCGACAATCTCGTCGATACGACCGGCGCCGGCGATCTTTTTGCGGCGGGCTTCCTGGCTGGTCTTGCCCGCGGCGTTGATCTTGCCGCCTGTGCCCGGTTGGGCGCGTTGGCCGCCGCGGAAATCATCCAGCATATCGGGGCGCGGCCGCAGTCTGGCCTGCGTGATCTTGCGTTGCAGAACGGTCTCGGTCTCGCCTAGTTCACAGCTTGCGCAGGGCGACCGCCTCGATCCGATGGCTAGCGCCCTTGGTCAAGACGAGGTCGGCCCGCGGCCGGGTCGGCAGAATATTCTCGCGCAAATTGGGCAGGTTGGTCTTTGTCCAGATCGAGCGCGCGGTCTCCACCGCCTCGGCATCCCTCAGGTCGGCATATTTGCGGAAGAAGGAGCGCGGATTGCGAAAGGCTGTTTCGCGCAGCCGCATGAACCGCTCAATATACCATTTTTCGAGGCGGTCGGTCTCGGCGTCGAGATAGATGGAAAAATCGAAAAAATCCGAGACAAACGGGATTTCGCGACCGTCCCTTGCCGGCCGGTTGGGCAACAGCACGTTGAGGCCCTCGACGATCAGAATGTCAGGCCGATCGATGACCAGCCAATCGTCGGCGACAACATCATAAAGGAGATGCGAATAGACCGGGGCGCGAACGTGGCGCCGGCCGGCCTTGATGTCGGAGAGAAAGCGGATCAGCGCGGTGCCGTCATAGCTCTCCGGAAAGCCCTTCTTCTCCATCAGGCCTTCGGCCAATAATACGCTGTTGGCGTGGAGAAAGCCGTCGGTCGTCACCAATTCGACCTTCGGCGTGTTCGACCAGCGCGACAGCAGCGCTTTCAGCACGCGCGCCGTCGTCGATTTTCCCGCCGCGACCGAGCCGGCAATCCCGATAATATATGGCATTTTGCCATCTTCGGCGCCGAGGAAGCGCTGCGTCGCCTTGAATAGACCCTGGGTTGCGGCGACATAAAGCGCCAGCAGCCGCGAAAGCGGCAAATAGATGGCGACGACCTCTTCGATCGAAATCGGATCGTTCAGCGAGCGCAGCTTGTGCAAGTCCTCCATCGTCAATGTCAGCGGCGTGTCGGCCCGCAAGGCGGCCCATTCCGCCCGGCTGAAATGCCGATACGGCGACAGCGCCGGTTCTTGCAAAACTCCGCTCGACCTGTCGTTCACATGCCCATCCTCAGCTGCCTCGCGCCGCCTTTTCTTCCAAGCCCGATTGCGCGGTTCGGCGCTCGAGCTCGGCCATCACCTCGTCAAGCCCGACCCCGCCGGCCTCGAGAACGACGAGCAAATGATAGATTAGATCGGCAGCCTCGAGCTTGAGCGCCTTGGCATCGCCGGCCAGCGCCGCAATTATGGTTTCGACCGCCTCCTCGCCGAGCTTTCTCGCGGCGAGCGCCGGTCCGCCGTCGAGCAGGCTGCGGGTGTAAGAGCTGCCGCCGGTTTCGGCCCGCCGCCTTGCAATCAGCTGCGCCAGGTCGGCTAGCGAAAATCCGCTCATGGCTGACCGCCGCCCTCGATTCGCATCGCGAGGCCGGCCCGCGCCATGTGGCGCTTGGCCTCGCCGATGGTGAAGTCGCCGAAATGGAAGATCGAGGCCGCCAGCACCGCCGTCGCATGGCCGTCGCGAATGCCCTCGACCAGGTGATCGAGGCTGCCAACGCCGCCGGACGCAATGACGGGAATCGGCAGCGCATCGGCAACCCGGCGGGTCAGCGCGATATCGAAACCGTGCCGGGTTCCGTCGCGGTCCATCGACGTCAGCAGGATTTCGCCGGCCCCGAGTTCGGCTGCCTGGCGCGCATATTCGATCGCCGCGCGGCCCGTCGCCCTGCGCCCGCCATGGGTGAAGACCTCCCAGCCACCGCTTCCATCGGCCTTGGCGTCGATCGCAACCACGATGCACTGGCTGCCGAATTTCGCGGCTGCCGCCGCGATGAATTGCGGATCCTGAACGGCCGCGGTCATGATGCAGACCTTGTCGGCGCCGGCCCGCAGGAGCTTACGAATATCCTCGTTGGTGCGAATGCCGCCGCCGACCGTCAGCGGCATGAAACAGGCCTCGGCCGTCCGCCGGACGACATCGAGCAGAATGGCCCGCTTCTCGTGGCTTGCCGTTATGTCGAGGAAGCACAATTCGTCGGCCCCGGCCCGGTCGTAGGCCTGCGCACATTCGACTGGATCGCCGGCATCGCGCAGGTCGACGAAATTCACGCCTTTGACGACCCGCCCGTCCTGCACGTCGAGACAGGGGATGACCCGGCACTTAAGCATCGGCGCGGCTCTTGATGAGCGCCAGCGCTGCCTGTGCGTCGAGGCGCCCATCGTACAGAGCGCGGCCGCTGATCACGCCGGCAAGCCGCCGGCAATCGGGTTCGATGAGGCGCTTGATGTCGTCGAGCGAGGCCAGGCCGCCGGAAACGATCACCGGCACGGAAATCCGCTCGGCCAGTCGCAGGCTCAATTCGACATTGATCCCGGCAAGCACGCCGTCTCGATTGATGTCGGTATGGATGATCGCGCCAACGCCGGCGTCCTCGAAACGCAAGGCGAGGTCGATTGCTTGCACCTGGCTGGCGCGCGTCCAACCTTCAATCGCCACCAGGCCGTGCCGCGCGTCGATGCCGACCGCAATTTGACCGGGATGCAGCCGCGCCGCCTCGCGGACCAGGTCGGGATCGCGCAATGCGGCGGTGCCAATGATCACCCGGGCGACGCCCTTTGCCAGCCAGCCTTCGATCGTGCGCATGTCGCGAATGCCGCCGCCGAGCTGGACTGGCAATTTGACCGCCGCCAGGATCGCCTCGACCGCGCCGGCATTCATCGGCTTGCCGGCGAAGGCACCGTCGAGATCGACAATGTGCAGCGCCTGGAAACCGGCCGCGGCGAACAGACGGGCCTGACCCGCCGCGTCGCTGTTGAAGATTTTGGCCTGGTTCATGTCGCCCTGCACGAGGCGGACGCATTGGCCCTCCTTGAGATCGATCGCCGGATAGAGGATCACGGTCGCCACCGCAGGAAATTGCCGAGCAAGGCAAGCCCGAGGCGCTGGCTTTTCTCGGGATGGAACTGGGTCCCGACAATGTTGTCGCGGCCGACCATGGCAGTGAGCGGCCCGCCGTAATCGGCTTGCGCGATCAAGTCAGCGGCGGCGGCGACTTCAAAATGGTAGGAATGGACAAAATAAGCGTGCAGGCCCGCTTCGCCGCAGGCAATGCCTTCGAGCAGTGGATGCGCCCGGCGGATTTCAAGCGTGTTCCAACCCATGTGCGGCACTTTCAGGCCGGGATCCGCCGGTCGGATCAAGCCGACCACGCCGCCGATCCAGCCGAGACCGGCCGTGCCGCGATGTTCGCGGCCATAATCGGCGAAAAGCTGCATGCCGACGCAAATGCCAAGCAGTGGCTTGCCCCTTGTCAGGACCGCCTCGTGCAACGCCTCGCTCATACCCGCAATCGCCGCAAGCCCAGCCCGGCAATCGCCAAAGGCGCCGACCCCCGGCAAGACGATCCGCTCGCTGTCGCGCAGCCGGGCCGGATCGGAAGTCACCAGGATCGGTTGGCTGCGGTCAATTTCGCGGGCGGCCCGCTCCAGCGCCTTTTGTGCCGAGCGCAGGTTGCCAGAGCCATAATCGACGATCGCAACGCTCATCAAAGCCCCCCCGGCAGGGGGAAACTGCCAATGACAGGCGCGTCATCGAAAGTGGCCGGAAAGGCCGCCCCTGCCGAAGGCCGCGGCGCCGGGCGGCGGCGGCTGAAAAAGATCCGTTCGGCGGTCGTCCGGCCGGGCGCCGTCACCACGTCGACGAGCCGATAGCCCCGGCTGACCAGCCGGTCGCGCAGCAGCGAGCGGCCCTCGAGGCCAAGCGCGAGCGCGATCAGGCCAAGCGCAAACAGCACATTCGACCATGCCAGGCCAGCGCGCCAATGGCCGAGGACGACCAACCCGCTGAGGCCGGCAAACAGAACCAGGCCGGTCCACAGCCGGTGCCAGAGCAACCAGATCGGCCCAAGGAGAAAGGCGGCGAGACAGAAGCCCTCGGAGACAAAAGCGACCGTCTCGCCGGAACCGCGGCCGGCCGCGTATTCGATGTCATAAATGGTGTAAGTCGCCATGCCTGCCGCCCCTGTTCGTCAACCCGCGAGCGAGCCCTTGGTCGAGGGCACCCGGCCAAGTTGTCGCGGGTCCAGACTAACCGCCTGACGGAGCGCCCGAGCGACGCCTTTGAAGCAGGTTTCGCAGATATGGTGATTGTTGTCGCCGTAGAGCGTCGTGACATGCAGAGTAATGGCCGCACGCATCGCAAAGGCCTGGAAGAATTCGCGCACCAATTCGGTGTCGAATGTCCCGATTTTGGCGCGGGAAAACTCGGTCTTCCAGACCAGATACGGCCGCCCCGAGAGATCGACGGCAACCCGTGTCATCGCGTCGTCCATCGCCAGATGCACGTCGGCAAAGCGCATGATGCCGCTGCGTTCGCCGAGCGCGGCGGCAAGCGCCTGGCCGAAGGCAATTCCGGTATCCTCCACCAGGTGATGCTGATCGACATGAAGGTCGCCGGTTGCCGTCACACTGATGTCGAACAGAGCGTGTCTCGCCACCTGCTCCAACATATGGTCAAAAAAGCCCACGCCAGTGGCGATGGCGGCCTCGCCACTGCCGTCAAGGGCAAGCTCGACCGCGATTTCGGTTTCCTTGGTTTTCCGTCGGATCGTCGCGCGACGCATGCGAATGGGCCCGCCTGTTTTGAGGAACGAAGGTGCCGCCGCGGCCGCTTCTAGCAAGGAACGGACCAATTGGCCACCCTCGACTGATGGCAATGCCGGCCAGACCGGCGGGCTTGCAAGGCTTCGGCGCAACCCATAGATCGGGAGGGCCAGCCCCTCGGAGAACTTTTCATGATAGCGCCACAAGACGCCCCGGCCAGCCACTGGCATGCGACGACTATTTTGATGGTTCGCAAAGGCGGCCGCACCGTCATTGGCGGCGACGGTCAGGTCTCGTTCGGTTCGACCATTATCAAGGGCAATGCGCGCAAGGTTCGCCGGCTCGCCAAGGGCGAGGTGATTGCCGGATTTGCCGGGGCGACGGCCGATGCCTTCACGCTGTTCGAACGGCTGGAGAGCAAGCTCGAACAATATCCCGGCCAATTGACCCGCGCCTGCGTCGAGCTGGCCAAGAATTGGCGCACCGACCGCTATTTGCGGCGGCTCGAAGCGATGATGCTGGTTGCCGACAGCCAGGCGAGCTTGGTGCTGACCGGCACTGGCGATGTTTTGGAGCCCGAGGCGGGGGAAAAGGGCAGTGCGATGGGGATCGGATCGGGCGGCAATTTCGCGCTGGCCGCGGCGCGGGCTCTGCTCGAGACGGATTTCGAGGCCGAGGAAATCGTCCGGCGGGCGATGCGGATTGCGGCCGAGATCTGCGTCTATACCAATCGCAATCTGGTGATTGAAAGCCTCTGATGACCAATTTTTCGCCGCGCGAGACTGTCTCCGAACTCGACCGCTTCATTGTCGGTCAGCACAACGCCAAACGCGCCGTGGCAATCGCCCTGCGCAACCGCTGGCGGCGCCTTCAGCTCGAAGGCCCGATGCGTGACGAGGTGCTGCCCAAGAACATTCTGATGATCGGCCCAACCGGCTGCGGCAAAACCGAAATCTCGCGGCGGTTGGCCAAGCTCGCCGGGGCGCCGTTTCTCAAGATCGAAGCGACGAAATTCACCGAGGTCGGCTATGTCGGCCGCGATGTCGAACAGATTATCCGCGATCTCGTCGAGGTCGGCATAAGCCTGGTCAAGGAGGCCAAACGCAAGGCGCTTGAGGCCAAGTCCCAGCTCGCCGCCGAAGAACGACTTCTCGACGCTTTGGTCGGCGCCCAGGCCAGCGCCACCACTAGGGATGCGTTCCGCCGCAAATTGCGCAACGGCGAACTCGAGGACAAGGAGATCGAAATCGAATTGGTCCAATCGGCCGGCGGCATGCCAATGTTCGAATTGCCGAATTTGCCGGGCGCCTCGGTCGGCGCGATCTCGCTCGGCGATTTATTCGGCAAGACACTCGGCAACCGGACCAAGGCGCGCCGGATGCGTGTCGCAGAAGCGCGCGAGCCGCTCGGGCTCGAGGAAAGCGACAAGCTGCTCGATCAAGACCAGATCGTCAAGGAGGCGATCCGTGAGGTCGAAAACAACGGCATCGTCTTTATCGACGAGATCGACAAGATTTGTGCGGGCGAGGGCCGGATGGGCGCCGACGTCTCGCGCGAAGGCGTGCAGCGCGATCTCCTGCCGCTGATTGAGGGGACCAGAATCAGCACCAAGCACGGCATCGTCAAGACCGATCATATTCTGTTCGTCGCCTCCGGCGCCTTTCACATCGCCAAACCGTCGGATCTATTGCCGGAACTGCAAGGCAGGCTGCCGATACGCGTCGAGCTCTCGCCGCTCAACGAGGCGGATTTTCGCCGCATCCTCACCGAGACCGAAGCCAGTCTCATCAAGCAATATGTTGCCCTATTGAAGACCGAGGGCGTCGACTTGACTTTCACGCCCGATGCCATCGACGCGCTGGCGCGGATCGCGGTACAGGTCAATGCCAGCATCGAGAATATTGGCGCCCGCCGCCTGCAAACAGTCATGGAGCGGGTCCTCGACGATATCAGCTTCACCGCGGCGGACCGATCCGGCGAATCGATTGTGATCGATTCGGATTATGTCGAAAAGAACATCGGCGATCTTGCCAGAAATGCCGATCTGAGCCGATACATACTCTAGCCGACCGTGGCGCGATAGGCACTGGCCCTGCGTGGTGCAATTGGGATGAGACGATGGCGATGACGCGCCAGATGCTGACGGTCGGCGGCGGCACCGCCGTGTCGAGGCTAGTCGGTTTTCTCCGCGATATCATGATCGCTTCGGCGCTTGGCTCGGGCTTTGCCGCCGACGCCTTTATCGTCGCGTTCCGGTTGCCGAACCTGTTTCGCCGCCTGCTCGCCGAAGGCGGGCTGAACGCCGCCTTGGTGCCGATCTATGGGCGTAAGCTCGAGCGCGACGGAGCGCTCGCCGCAGCGCGGTTTGCCGGCAATGTTTTTGCCATCGTCGCACTGCTGCTCGCTGGCCTCGGGTTGCTCGCTCATTTCGCGATGCCGCAAATCGTCTTCATGTTGGCGCCGGGTTTTGCCGCGACGCCGGCGAAAATGGCGCTGACCATTCGCCTGTCGCATATTGTCTTTCCTTTTCTAGGTCTGGCCGTTCTTTCGGCGATCTGCGCGGCCCTGCTCAACGCGACCCACCATTTCCGCGCCGCTGCGGCAGCGCCGATCGTCTTCAATCTTGTCATCGTTGCGGCGCTTGTCTTGATGCTGGTTTTTCCGCCGGACGATGCGACCGGCGTTGCGGTCGGCTTGTGCTGGGCCGTCACAATTGCCGGCCTCGCCCAGCTTCTCGTCTGCGGGTTTGGCGTCAAGCGGGCCGGCATTGCGCCGGCGATTGCCGCGCCTCGCTTCGACGGCGAGACGCGGCGCTTTCTTTCGGCGAGCCTGCCGGGTGTGCTGGCCGGCGGCCTCGCCCAGGTCAACGTCTTCATCGGCACCATTATCGGCTCGGCCTCGACGAGCGTCGTTTCCTATCTCTATTACGCCGACCGTGTCTACCAATTGCCGCTTGGCATTTTCGGCGCCGCCATCGGTCTCATTCTCTTACCCGAATTGACCCGGCGATTGGCGGCCGGCGATCAGGGCGGCGCCCGGCTCGTGCAGAAGAACACATTGGAACTTGCCCTCGTCCTGACTTTGCCTGCGGCTGTCGGCCTTGCGGTTGCGGCGCGGCCGATCGTCGAGGTTTTGTTCGAGCGGGGTGCCTTCGGTGCCGAGGCGACCCGTGCCACCGCCGCGGCGCTGGCAACTTACGGGCTTGGTCTGCCGGGCTATGTCTTGGCCAAGGTCCTCCATCCCGGCTTTTTTGCTCGCCATGACTTGCGTACGCCCGTGCTTGTGGCGCTGGCCGGCGCGTTACTCGACCTCGGTGTCGCTCTCTGGCTGTTTCCCGTTCTGGCGCAGGTCGGCATAGCGGTCGCAGCGACCGCCGCCGGCTGGTTCAACGCCGTCGTCCTGACGTTCATCTTGTGGCGCCGCCGGCATCTTGTCCTTGACGGCGGCTTTCTTCGCCGCGTCCTCCTATTGGCCACCGCCGCCGCTCTGATGGGCGGCGCGCTGTTCGTCTACGGCAACCTGCTTGCCTCGGCGCTCGTCGCCGGCCGCTCGGCCGGCGTCAAGGCTGGTGCCCTGCTGGTGCTGTGCAGCGCCGGCGCGGCAACCTATTTCCTCATCGCCTGGCTTGCCGGCTGCATCGATCCGGGCCGGCTTTGGCGTCGCGCCCCAGGGGCCGGCTGACGCGAATTTTGCCGGCCCGTGTTTTGCTTGCCTTTGCCGGGCCGCGTTGCGATAAGGTCGCCGGCAAGCGTTGGGGATGACCAGTCATTATGGCCGTGGAGCAAAAGTCGACCTTTCCGGAACGGGTATTTTCCGGCGTACAGCCGACGGGCAATCTGCATCTTGGCAATTATCTCGGTGCGATCACCAAATTTGTGGCGTTGCAGGAGACCCATGATTGCATCTATTGCGTCGTCGACCTGCACGCCATTACCCTGCCGCAGACGCCCGCCGATCTCCTCGCCAATACCCGCGAGGTCACCGCCGCCTTCCTGGCCTGCGGCATCGATCCTGGACGCCACATCATCTTCAACCAGAGCCAGGTTTGCGAACATGCCGAACTCGCCTGGGTGTTCAATTGCGTCGCCCGGCTCGGCTGGCTCAACCGGATGACGCAATTCAAAGAGAAAGCCGGCAAGGACCGCGAGAATGCTTCGATCGGGCTTTATGCCTATCCGACCTTGATGGCGGCCGACATTCTCGTCTACCGGGCGACCCATGTTCCGGTCGGCGAGGATCAAAAGCAGCATCTCGAACTGGCCCGCGACATCGCCCAGAAATTCAACAATGACTTCGCCGCCTCGATTGCCGCGCGCGGGCATGGCAATGCCTTCTTCCCCTTGCCCGAACCGCTGATCCAGGGGCCGGCCACGCGCGTCATGAGTTTGCGCGACGGCACCAAGAAAATGTCGAAATCCGATTCGTCCGATTATTCGCGCATCAATCTCGCCGACGATCCCGACACGATCGCCCTCAAGGTGCGCAAGGCAAAGACCGATGCCGAGCCTTTGCCGGCGGCAACCGACGGGCTTAGCAAGCGGCCCGAGGCGGACAATCTTGTTGGCATTTTCGCGGCCCTGAGCGGCCAGACCAAGGCCGAGGTTCTCAACGATTTTGCCGGCTCGCAATTTTCCGTCTTTAAGGCGGCGCTGGTCGACCTCGCCGTCGCCCGGCTTGGCCCAGTTGGCCTTGAAATGAAGAAGCTGCAGGCCGAGCCTGACTATATCGATTCGATTTTGCGGCAGGGCGCCGAACGGGCCCGCCGGATCGCCGCTCAGACGATGGGCGAAGTCAAGGCAATCGTCGGCTTCATTCAATGAGGCATCGGCGAAGCCGGCCCTTGCCCTGGGCCTGGGTCACTGGCAGCATTGCCGCGAGCTGAGGCAGGAAAGCGGCTATGGTTGGCAAGACGCGGCGCTCGTATGAGCCGGGGCACCGGCCAAAATTTCTCGTCCTGGTCGACGCCACCGAAGAATGCGACCGGGCCGTCTATTTTGCGGCCCGGCGGGTGTCGCGGACCGGCGCAACCCTGATGATGCTGGCGGTGGTCGACAGCAGCGATTTTCCCAATTGGCTCGGGGTTGGCGAGGTGATGCAAGCGGAGGCCCAGGCGGAGGCCGAAGCGGCGCTCGAGCGCTATGCCGGCCGCGCCCGCACGATTGCGGGCGTCGAGCCGGAGCGCGCCGTGCGGACCGGGACAAAGGCCGAGGAAATCCTCAAATTGATCGAGGACGACCCCGATATTGCCATTCTGATTCTGGCGGCCGGGACTGGCAGCGAGGGACCGGGCCCGCTGGTCACGATGATCGCCAGCACCGCCGCCGCCTTTCCAATTCCGGTCGCCATCGTGCCCGGCAGTCTTTCCGACGCGGAAATCGACGCTTTGGCATGAATTGTGACGGACCGATCCATTTTCAGCTTGCGGATTTGATTTTTCGCCGCATGGTGCCCACTTAGCCAAGATAGGCCAATCCGATCGTTTCCGGTCTTGACCCGGAGAAATGAGGATAGAATGTTCATCCAAACCGAAGCCACGCCGAATCCCGCGACCCTCAAATTTCTGCCCGGCCGGCCGGTCATGGCCGAGGGCACGCTCGACCTGCGCAGTCCAGCCGAGGCCGAGCCGGTGCCGCTCGCCCGCGCCCTGTTCGCCATTGACGGCGTCAGCGGCGTCTTTTTCGGCACCGATTTCATTGCCGTGACCAAGGCCGACGGCGAGTGGCAACATCTAAGTCCAGCCATACTCGGCGCGATCATGGATCATTTTCTCGCGGCAGCGCCGCTGCTCGACGGCGCAGCCAACGACGCCCAGGACGAGTTTTTTGCGCCGGCCGACGCCGAGACCGTCGCCACGATCAAGGAATTGCTCGACACAAGGGTGCGGCCGGCCGTGGCCGGCGACGGTGGCGATATAACCTTCCGCGGCTTTCGCGACGGGATCGTTTATCTCGCCATGCGCGGCGCCTGCTCGGGCTGTCCGTCCTCGACGGCTACGCTGAAACACGGAATCCAGAACCTGCTGCGTCATTTCTTGCCCGACGTGCGCGGCGTCGAACAGATCTAGCGGGGCGCGGCCCCAACTCTCGCCTTGGAAAGTGCCATGCCCCGCCTGTCGGATGCCGCTCTCGATCAGCTTTTCCGGCTGGCCCGATCCCAGAACAAATGGCAGGCGACGGAAATCCCCGATTCTTTATTGCACGATCTTGCCGATCTGGTGAAAATGGGCCCGACCAGCGCCAATTCGTCGCCGGCTCGCTTGGTCTTCCTGAAATCGCCAAGCGCCAAACAGCGGCTTGCCCAACATGCCTCGGAAGGCAATCGGGCCAAGATCCTGAGCGCGCCGGTGACCGCCATCATCGGCTATGACACTGAGTTTTACGAAAAGCTGCCGCAGCTTTTTCCGCATACCGATGCGCGGGGCTGGTTTGCCGGCAAACCCGCCCATATCGAAACAACCGCCTTTCGCAATTCGTCGCTGCAGGGGGCCTATCTGATCCTTGCCGCGCGCGCGCTTGGCCTTGACGCCGGTCCGATGTCGGGCTTCGACAATGCCGCTGTCGACCGCGAATTCTTCCCCGGCGGAACGATCAAGTCGAATTTCATCTGCGGGCTTGGCCACGGCGATCCGTCCGGGGTTTTCGCCCGCTCGCCGCGCTTCGCCTTCGAGGAATTTTGCCGCATAATCTGAACGCATCAAGGCCAAGATCCGGAAGCGAGCGATGAGGATCTTGGCGCTCGACACCGCACTTGGCGCCTGCTCGGCCTGTGTGGTCGAAGAAGGTGTGCCGGAACCCCTGGCAAGCGAAACCATTTTCATGGCGAGGGGCCATGCCGAAGCCCTGCTGCCGATGATCGATCGGGTGGTGGCGCGCTGTCCGGGGGGGTTTTCCGGCCTCGATCGGATCGCCGTGTCGACAGGTCCCGGCTCGTTCACCGGAATCCGGATCGGCATTGCAGCGGCGCGGGCGATCGGCCTGGCCTGCGCGATTCCGGTTGTCGGCCTGTCGACGCTCGCTGCCCTTGCCGCGCCGCTAATTGCCGAGGGCGTCGAAGGCGTCGTCGCCGCGGCGATCGATGCGCTGCATGCCAAGGTCTATTTCCAGGTTTTCAGTGGCCGCGGCCGAACGCTGGTCCAGCCTCGCCTGGTCACGGTCCGCGAAGCCGCCCGCCTGCTTGGCAGCGGCCCGATCCGGATCACCGGCTCGGGCGCGCCGATGCTGGCGATCGAGGCCTGGTCGATCGGGTTGAAAGCCGATGTCAGCGGCGCCTCGATCGCGCCCGCCATCGGCTTTGTCGGCCGCCTCGGCCTTCTCAGTGATCCGCAGACAGCCTTGCCCACCCCTTGTTACCTGAAGGCGCCTGACGCGAAGGTCCCGGACCATTCAGGCGCCGGGCGCTGTTGAGTGAGTGGCGGGATCGTTGACATGTTTGGATGGCTGCGTCGGCGTCAAGCCCTGGCGGTTCGGCCTCTCGCCGGGCCCGATTGCCACACCTGCGCCCGGATCCATGCCGAGGCGTTCGCCCGTCCCTGGACCGGCGAGGAGTTCGAACGCCTGCTCGCCGCCACCAATACGCTCGCCGATGGGGTCGTGACCGGTCGGCGACGGCCGATCGTCGGCTTCGTCTTGTCGCATTATGCGGCCGACGAGGCGGAAATCCTCAGCCTGGCTGTCGCCGCCGATTGGCGCCGGCGGGGTTGCGCCCGCGCCCTTCTGGGCGCCCATATCAGCCGGTTGGCCGGCCTTGGCGTGACCGTACTCAGCCTCGAAGTCGAGACAAAAAATGTGGCCGCAATAGAGCTTTACCGGCTTTTCGGGTTCCGCCCGGCCGGCCAGCGCCAAGGCTATTACCGGGCCGCCGATGGCCAGCGTTCGAATGCCTTGATCCTGCGCCGGAAATTTCGCTGAGCGGGTTCACGCAAAAGTCACGCTTTGACCAGCAGCCGGCTATAATGAAGGGTGGCTGCTTGGTAAGCGGCCTGGGCTCGAACCAGACAGGCCTCATGCCGGCACTGCGCGCGATTCTGCTTGTTTTGACGATGGCCGCTTTCGTCGTGGTCGGGGTGCCGCTTCATTGGCTGGCCCGGCAAGCGGGCCTGCCCTTGGCCCGCCGGATGCCGGGTCTATTCCACCGCGCTTTGTGTGCGGTGTTACGCCTTAGAGTGCGCTATAGCGGCGAGCCCTCGCCGGCGCGACCGCAGCTGCTGGTGCCAAATCATGTTTCCTGGATTGATGTTCTGGCGATCGGGGCGCGCGAACCGGTCTGTTTCTGGCCAAGCAGGAAGTGGCACGCTGGCCGATCATCGGACCCTTGGCCCGCCTTCAGGGGGTGGTTTTCGTCGACCGGACGCGGCGCCGGCTTCTGCCCAGGGTCAACCAGGAAATCGCCAGGCACATGGTCGCCGGCGACCCGGTAGTGTTGTTTGCCGAGGCGACGACCGGCGACGGCAACCGCCTGCTGAAATTTCACTCGCCGCATTTCGAGGCGGCCAGGCTGGCTCTTCAGGCGGCCGGGCGCCAACCGGTGATCCAGCCGCTCGCCATCGTCTACACGCGCCGCGACGGCCTGCCGCTCGACCGATCGGGGCGGGCCGCCATTGCCTGGTACGGCGACATGACACTCGGGTCGCACCTGTGGGCGCTGCTGAAGGGCGGTCCGGTCGATTGCGAGGTGATCTACGGCCAGCCAATGCGGTTTTCGCCGCAGACCAACCGCAAGATCATGGCCAGGGCCGCCCGGGCGTCGGTTCGCAGGTTGGTCGTCGAGGCGCTGACCGGGCGGCCCGGTACGGCCAGCCAGGCGTCGGAGCCAGCAGTTCTCATCGGCGCCGAAAAGACGTAAAGAGAAAGACGCAGGGAAAAGGGTGGCCCGCGCCAATCATGAATGACCTGTATCAGAATGGAAACAGCGGCGAAACGCCGGCGACGCCGGCGGCCGAACAGGGCCCGCCGCCGGTCAACCCGAGGCGCAAGGTCCTGATCAAATCCTTCGGCTGCCAGATGAACGTCTACGATGCCGCACGCATGGCCGATATTCTGGCTGCGGTCGGCTTCGACGAAACCGGTGATGTCGAGGCGGCGGACCTGGTCATCCTCAATACCTGCCATATTCGCGAGCGGGCCAGCGAAAAGGTCTTTTCCGAACTGGGCAGGCTGCGCGCCCTGAAATTCGAGCGGGCGCTAACCGGACGCCGATTGCAGATCGCGGTCGCCGGCTGCGTCGCCCAGGCCGAAGGTGGCGAAATCGTGCGCCGCCAGAAAGCGGTCGATCTTGTGGTCGGTCCCCAGGCCTATCACCAGCTTCCGGCACTCCTCGACCAGGTCGAAGCTGGGGGGGCCGCGGTCGTTGCGACCGAATTTGCCGCCGAACGCAAGTTTCCAGCGCTGCGCGACCCGACCCCGGCCAAGATCCGCAGCCGCGGCGTCACCGCCTTTGTCACCATTCAGGAGGGTTGCAACAAGTTTTGCACCTTCTGCGTCGTCCCCTATACGCGCGGCAGCGAAATGTCGCGGCCGGTTGACCAATTGGTCGCGGAGATCGAACGCCTGGTCGGGGCGGGTGTGGGCGAGGTGACGTTGCTCGGCCAGAATGTCAATGCCTATCACGGCCGCGGCCCGGACGGGCGCGATTGGTCGCTCGCGCGCCTGATCGAGCGCCTCGCGCAAATCGACGGGCTGTTGCGGCTTCGCTATACGACGAGCCATCCCCGCGACATGACCGACGATCTGATCGCGGCCCACCGGGACATCAGCGCCCTGATGCCGTTCCTGCATCTGCCGGTGCAATCGGGATCGGACCGGATCCTAGCGAGGATGAACCGCCGCCACAGCGCGGCCGATTATCGCTCGCTGGTCGAGCGCCTCCGGCGAGCTCGGCCCGACATCGCGCTGTCCTCGGATTTCATCGTCGGCTTTCCCGGCGAAACCGAGGCGGATTTCGAGGCGACGCTTGGGCTCATCCGCAGCGTCGATTTTGCCTCGACCTTTTCGTTCAAATATTCGGCCCGCCCCGGGACGCCGGCCGCCGATCGGCCGCAGATTGACGAAGCGCAAAAAGCTGAGCGCTTGGCCCGCTTGCAGACGCTCGCCGAGCAGCAGCGCCATGCCTTCAATCGCTCCCTTGTCGGCCGAAAGATTGACGTTTTATTCGCGAAATTGGGGCGCCATCGCGGGCAGATTGCCGGCAAATCGCCGTGGATGCAGCCCGTTCAGGTCGAGGCCGACCCGGCGCTGATCGGCTCGATCGGCACGGTCGAGATCACGGCGGCCGGCGCCAATTCCCTGTTCGGCCGGATCGCCGAATGAGCCGCTGTCGTCCCAGGAGGATCAGGCTTGAGATTTTCTGAACGTGGCGGAGTTTGTTACGCGGCCGGCGACGGATCTTCGGCCGTCGCCGGCCATCCGGCAGCCAACGAGATCACCCTGGCCTTCGACGACAATCGCCTAGCCTCGCTGGTGTTTGGTCACTATGACCAGAATCTGGCGCGGATCGAACGGCGCCTCGGCATTGTCGCCAATGCCAATGGCAATCATGTTGTCATCAAAGGCGCACCGGAGGCTTGCGAGCGGGCCCGCCGGGTTCTCGAAAATCTCTACGAGCGCGTTCGCCTCGGTCAAAGCGCGATGCCAGGCGATGTCGACGGCGCGATCGCCGAAGGAACCATGCAGGGTTCGCTGTTTCCCAGGGAAGCCGAGACTGGCCGCGCCGTCTTCGACCATGTGACAACCAGAAAGCGCGGCATGGTACGGGCCCGCAATGCCGCCCAGGATTTGTATTTGCAGGCGATCAAGCGGCATGAACTGGTGTTTGCCGAGGGACCAGCCGGCACCGGCAAGACATGGCTCGCCGTCGGTCATGCCGTTTCCCTGCTCGAACAGGGAATTGTCGAGCGGCTGATTCTGTCGCGCCCGGCCGTCGAGGCCGGCGAGCGGCTCGGCTTTCTGCCCGGCGACATGCGCGAGAAGGTCGACCCTTATTTGCGGCCCGTCTACGATGCCCTGCATGATTTCATGGAGGGCCGCATCCTCGAACGCGGCATGCAGACCGGTATGATCGAAGTCGCACCGCTCGCCTTCATGCGCGGCCGCACCCTCAGCAATGCCGTCGTCTTGCTCGACGAGGCGCAGAATACAACATCGATGCAGATGAAGATGTTTCTTACCCGGCTCGGCGAGGGTTCGCGGATGATCGTGACCGGCGATCCCAGCCAGACCGACCTGCCGCCCGGCCAGCGTTCCGGCCTCAGCGAAGCGATCGGCCTCCTGTCCGGTCTCGAGGGTATCGGCCATGTCGTTTTTCGTGATACCGATGTGGTGCGGCACGATCTCGTCAGGCGTATTGTCGGAGCCTATGAGGCGGCCGGTCGCAGGGGCAACGGTCACGGGCGATGACACCGCTCATCGACATTTCGCTTTCCTCACCCTTATGGCGCAAGGCCCGCCACTTGCGGCGTCTGGCGCTGTCCTGCGTCGAGGAAGCCTGTGCCGCGACCGGCCTCGCCATGCCCGCGGGCGCCGAATTCGAGTCTGCTCTTGTGCGATGATGCGCAGATCCGCGCCCTCAACCGCCGGTGGCGCAAGATCGATGCGCCGACCAATGTATTGGCCTTTGCCGCGCCCCGGGGGCTGACCTCTGCATGCCTCGGCGACATTGTCATTGCTCATGAAAGCGTCGCCCGCGAGGCGGTGGCCGCGGCCAAGCCCTTCGATCATCATCTCTGCCATTTGATCGTCCACGGCTTCCTGCATCTCGTCGGCTATGATCACGACGACGCGGCGCGGGCCGAGGTCATGGAAGCGATGGAACGCAAGACCCTGGCCCGACTGGCCATTGACGACCCCTATCGCGAGGCTTTGGTCGAGGCGCGTTCGCCATGAGCAACAACGATAGGCCACCAGGCGCTGGCGAAAGCCCTGCCGACCGGCCGAGCCTGTTCGAGCGGCTACGATCGCTGCTCGGCCTCGGCCCCGCCTCGATCCGCGACGACATCGAAGACGCGCTCGAGGACACCACGACGACCGCCGACTTCTCGCCGCAAGAGCGAGCGATGCTCAAGAATGTCCTGGGTCTGCACGAATTGCGGATTGCCGACATCATGTTGCCGAGGGCCGATATTGTCGCGGTCGCCGGCGGCGCTAGCCTCGCCGAGGTCCTCTCGCTGTTTCGCACTGCCGGTCATTCCCGCCTGCCGGTCTATGGCGAGACGCTCGATGATCCGCGCGGCATGGTTCATATCCGCGACTTTCTCGACCATCTCGCCGGTGCGGTGGAATTGGCGCCGCGCCGCAATCGCAAGCCGCGCGGCAAGACCGGCGCGGCGGCGCCGCTGCCGGCGTCGACCTTCGGCGGGCTCGACCTGTCGAAGCCGCTGATCAGCGCCCAAATACTGCGCCCGGTTCTATTCGTTCCGCCATCGATGCCGGCAATCGACTTGTTGGTGAAAATGCAGGCGACGCGCACCCATATGGCGCTGGTCATCGACGAATATGGCGGGACGGACGGGCTCGTCTCGATCGAAGACATTGTCGAGATGATTGTCGGCGACATCGAAGACGAACATGACGCAACCGAAACGCCGACGATCACGGCTTCCGGCGACGGCAGCTTCATCGCCGATGCGCGGGCCAGCCTGGAAGACATTTCGAAGGCCTTGCAGGTCGATCTCAGCGCTTCCGATGACGCCGAGGAAGTCGACACGATCGGCGGCCTGGTCACCACCCTGGCCGGACGGGTGCCGGTGCGCGGCGAGATCGTCGGCGGCGAAGCTGGCCTTGAATTCGAGATTCTCGATGCCGATCCGCGCCGGGTCAAGCGCGTGCGGGTGCACCGCACCGGTACGGCCAAGCCGCGCCGCAGCGGCAGGACGCGCAACCGGTCGGACGCGGCGCCGGAAGACGGCGCGTCCGGCCCGGCGGTCGACGACCCGCCGGCCGAGGGCCAACATTAGGCCTTGCCGGCCGCGCGATTGCCTCTCTCTATGGTCTCTGGTTCCCTGCCCGCAACCGAATCGGTCGCCGCCATGCTGCGCTTTGCCCATTTTGTCCTTCTGTCATCGGGATGGCGTCGCCGTCTCGTCGCCGCCAGCGCCGGCGCGACGGGCGCGCTGGCAATGGCGCCCTTCGACCTCTTCTTTGGCCTCGTACCGGCAATGACGATCGCGGTCTGGCTGATCGATGGCGCCGCCGCGGGTCGCAGCCGTTTCTCTTTGGCCGGACTTGGCGCCGCCGCGGGCGCCGGCTGGTGGTGGGGATTCGGGTATGGTCTCGCCGGGCTGTGGTGGCTGGGCGCGGCTTTTCTAGTCGAGGCCGATAAATGGGCCTGGGCATTGCCGCTCGGCGTCATTGCCCTGCCGGCCGGCCTCGCCCTCTTTCCGGCCCTCGGATTCGCGCTGGCCCGCCTTGCCTGGTCGCAAGGCGGCGCCCGCGTTCTTGCTCTTGCCAGCGGGCTCGGCGCTTCCGAATGGCTCCGTGCCCATGTCCTGTCAGGCTTTCCGTGGAACAATTTCGGCATGGCGCTGGCGGCCAATGAATATCTCGCGCAGACCGCAGCTTTGGTCGGCGTGCAGGGTCTGACCGTTCTGGCGGTCGCCTTGAGCGCGGTTCCGGCCTGTTTTGCCGACGGCGAAGACGGCGCGGCACGGCCAAAGCTCTGGCAGCGCAAGCCGGTCCTTGCCGCCGGCCTGACCCTGCTGGCCCTAGCCGCCTATGGGAGCTTGCGCCTGGCCACGGCCGAGACCGCCCTCGTCAAGGGCGTCGAACTTCAGGATCGTGCAGCCGAACATCGTCCAGGACGCCGAATTTCGGCCGGAAAATGGCGCGGCGATTCTTGCAGCGCTACTTGGCGCTCTCCGATCGGTCGACCTCGCCATCGACCAATGGCCTGACCGATGTCACCCATCTGGTGTGGCCGGAATCGGCCTTTCCCTTCATTCTCGCGCGGGATGCCGCGGCGCTGGCTAAGCTCGGGGTTGCGCTGCCTGCTGCAACCATTCTGGTCACCGGCGCGGCGCGGTTCGAACCGCCGGCCGGGACCCTCCCCGGCCGCTTTTACAATGCGATCCAGGTGATCAGGTCCGGCATTGTCAAGGACAGCTACGACAAGGTCCACCTGGTCCCGTTCGGCGAATATTTGCCAGCCTCGGCTCTCCTGCGGGCGATTGGGCTGCAACAATTCGTTCATATACCCGGTGGTTTCGAGGCCGGCGGGCGGCGCCGGCTGCTCGACGTTCCCGGCCTGCCGCCGGTCGCGCCGTTGATCTGCTACGAGGCGATTTTCTCGGGCGAAGTCAGGCCCGAATCCACCGATCCGAAGGCGGTACGCCCCGGCCTATTTCTCAACGTCACCAACGACAGCTGGTTTGGCCGCACCCCCGGCCCTTACCAGCATCTCGCGCAAGCCAGGCTTCGCTCGATCGAGGAGGGCCTGCCAATGATCCGCGCCGCCAATACCGGCATCTCCGCCATTATCGACCCCTATGGCCGGGTTCTCGACCAGCGGCCGCTCGGCAGCGAAGCGGTTCTCGATTCGCCGCTGCCGGCCGCCATCGCCGCCCCGGTTTTTTCCCGCCATGGTTACGCGACGTCGCTGGCAGTCTGGCTGCTGGCGCTGATCGGATCGCAGCTTTTGCAGCCCGGTGGATGGCGCCGGCGCTCGCCAAGCGCAAAATTGGCACCATAAAGTGATCGCGAATGGCTGGCTGCAGGCAAGATATCATGACGCGGTGGGATGCCTGTCCTGGGGCTTGCCCGTCGACAAGCGTCGAGGGGGAGGAACGAAGGAGCGCATCGGCCCATGAAAGAAATCCCCATCCGATCGATAGGCACGTCGGCAGCCGGGTGCGCATGCGGCGCATTCTGGTCGGCATGAGCCAGGAAAAGCTCGGCGAAGCGCTCGGCCTAACCTTTCAGCAAATCCAGAAATACGAAAAGGGCTCGAACCGGATTGGCGCCAGCCGGTTGCAGCAGATCGCCCTGACCCTCGACGTTTCCCCCGCTTTCTTCTTCGAGGGCCAGACGCCGAGCGAGGCTGGCGCTGGCGGCGAGGCCGATGCCCAGACCAGCCAAATTGTCGCATTCCTCGCCTCGGCCGACGGACTGAGCCTGAACCGCGCCTTTGCCCGGATCAAGGATCCCAGGCTGCGCCGCCGGATCGTCGACCTCGTGGCCGCGATTGCCGACGGAACGGATTAACGTCGTCGTTCGATTTAAAGAACGAATTCGCGCCTAAAGCTTGACCTAACGAACAGTCCCTGTCAGAAAGACGCCGTTTTGCGCCCTATGCAGCGTTTTTTGTTTGTCGGGAGAAGTATCGTGGCCCGTGCCAATTATCTGTTCACCAGCGAATCCGTATCCGAGGGACACCCTGACAAGGTCTGCGACCGCATATCCGACGAAGTCGTCGATCTGTTTTTCCGCGAGGCCGCGAAGGCGGGCATGGACCCGGCTCAGGTTCGGGTCGCCTGCGAGACCCTGGCAACGACCAACCGGGTTGTCATTGCCGGCGAAGTGCGCACATCGCTCGACGAGAAGACGATGAAGCGCAAAGTCAAGGCGGCAGCTAGGCGCGCCATTCGGGCGATCGGCTACGAGCAGGACGGGTTCCACTGGAAGAACCGCCAAGATCGAAGTGCTGCTACACGCCCAATCGGCCGATATCGCGCAGGGGGTGGACGCGGCCGGCAACAAGGACGAGGGGGCCGGCGATCAGGGAATCATGTTCGGCTATGCCTGCCGCGAGACACCGGAACTGATGCCGGCGCCGCTCTATTATGCGCATAAGATTCTCGAGGTCCTGACCAAGGCTCGCCACGCGCAAAGCGGCGCGGCGAGCAAGCTGGGACCCGATGCGAAAAGCCAGGTTACCGTCCGCTACGAGAATAGCCGGCCGGTCGGCGTCACCCAGATCGTATTGTCGACCCAGCATCTCGACCCCGACCTGTCCTCGAGTGACGTGCACGGCATCGTCGCCCCCTTTATCAACGAGACGCTGCCGGAAGGCTGGATCACCGACCAGACCGTCTGGCACGTCAATCCGACCGGCAAGTTCGTCATCGGCGGGCCGGATGGTGATTGCGGGCTGACCGGCCGCAAGATTATCGTCGACACCTATGGTGGCGCGGCGCCGCATGGCGGTGGCGCCTTTTCCGGCAAGGATCCGACCAAAGTCGACCGCTCGGCCGCCTATGCGGCGCGCTATCTTGCCAAGAATGTGGTGGCCGCCAAACTCGCCGACCGCTGCACGATCCAGCTTGCTTATGCGATCGGCGTCGCCCTGCCGTTGGCGATCTACGTCGACACCCACGGTACCGGCCGGGTCGATGAAGCGGTGCTTGAGCGGGCTCTGCCGCAGGTGATGGACCTGACGCCGCGCGGCATCCGGACCCATCTGTCTCTTAACAAGCCGATCTATGCGCGTACCGCCGCCTACGGCCATTTCGGTCGCAAAGCGACCCGCGACGGCGGCTTTTCTTGGGAAAAGACGGATTTAATCGGCGAATTGAAGCGCCTTTGCGCCTAGCCGGCGGGCGCCATCCAAGTCGGAGCATACAGTGCGGCCGTCCCGATCTGCGCCGTCAGCCGGCGGGCTGGAGACAGAAGACACGATCCGCTTCCAATACCGGCGCAAGGGCAAGCGGCTGCGCGCGCACCACGCTTTGCTGGTCGCTCAGCGGCTGCCCGAATGGACGATCGATCTGCGTCCCGCGACGATTAACCCGGCCGACCTGTTTGCTGGTCCAGTCCGCGAAGTTCGGCTTGAAGTCGGTTTCGGCGGCGCCGAGCATCTCCTCGAGGCGGCGCTCGGCGAGCCCGGCATCGGCTTTCTCGGCTGCGATCCCTTTATGAACAGTATCGCCAAGGCGCTGGCCGGCATCGAAGCCCTGGGGCTTGCCAATATTCGGCTGCATCCCGGCGACGCCCGCCAATTGATCGAACGGCTGGCGCCGCAGTGCCTTACCCGGGTCTATCTGCTCTATCCCGATCCCTGGCCGAAGCGCCGGCACCATCGGCGCCGTCTCGTCTCCGATGCCTTCTTGCGCAGTCTCGCGCGGATCATGCAGCCTTCGGCGGAGCTGCGCTTTGCGACCGATATCGACGATTATTCCGCTTGGACACTGGCCCGGACGCTGCGTTCGCCGGATTTCGACTGGCAGCCGGCTGGGGCAGCGAGCTGGACCCGGCCTTGGCCGGGCTGGCGGGCCAGCCGCTTCGAGGAAAAGGCCCGCCGGGCCGGCCGTCCGTCGGCCTATTTCACCTTTGTCAGACGGGTCTGATCGGCCGGCCGATTGGCTCAACCCTTCCGGTTTGGGCCGTCGATAGCCAGCCGATTTGGCGGCCTCAGATTTGGCCGGCTTGACTGCTTTGGCCCAGCTGCTTTGGACTGCTGCTTTGGACTGCTGCTTTGGACTGTCGATAGCTAATTAACTTGGCCGGATTTGGTAGCACATCATATGTCCGCTGCTTCTGGCTTTGTTCTCCTCTGATCGCTGAGCGGACTTAAGCGACCTTTTTCTGTGTCTCGACGGCGCCCTGTTGATCGTATCGTCCGAGGCATCGCGGCCCATGGAAGATCGCATAGGTGCCGTCGTGGTATTGACGGATCTTGACTCTGGCCTTGACGAAATGCGGCCGCAGCGGGCTTTCGGGGATCTGCAATTTCAACCGGTTGAAGGTGACGCAATTGTCGTTGCCGACCTGGCGCTCTTCCTGGAGGCAGAGGATCTCGGCGAGATTGACGCCGGGGATCGTGACGAAAGCCACGCCTTCCTGCTCGGCCTTGACGGCGAAACGCGCATTATGGGCGGCGATGTGGACGTCCCGGATAAAGGCGTTGGCGGCCTCGATCGTGGTGATCCCGGCGAGCGCCAGCTCCTTCGTCAGGCGGTCCTGCAGGGTCTGGAAGACGCGTTCCGAACGGCCTCGGGCCTGCGGCGAATAGGCCGCGATATGCTCGATGCCCAGATGCTCGAGGGCGCGTCCGACCTGGGTCGGACGGGTCCGATCGACCTTGCCGCCGGCCTCCGGTGTATGAAAATAATGGCTGCCGCGGTCCGTATAGAGGCTCAAGGGCAGGCCATGGCGGCCAAAAACCTCTTCCAAGGCCCGGAACGTCGAAGCGGTGCCTTCCTCCTCGACCAGAAAGGCCGAAAGAATAGTGCTCGTTGCATCGTCCAGCGTGACGATCAGATCGAGCGGCTGGTGGTTCTTAAGCCACGCAAAGCGCGACCCATCCTGATGCAGCATCATGCCCAGCATCGGGCGCCGCGGCCGCTTGCGCCGGTGGGCGCCCCGCCGCGTGGCTTTCGCCAGCAAGCCCCGGTCCTGCAGATAGGTCTTGGTCCACGTGTAGCCCCAGTTGAAGCCATGATCCTTCACCAGATGCTCGTGGAAATGCTTGGCCGTAAAGCCGGCGTAGCGGCTGCGGTAAAGCGCCTCAACCTCGGCCTCTCGCGCCGAAGGAACCCGTCGGCCCGAGACCTTGCCAAGCCGCCGGTCCAACAGGCCAGCCTCTCCTTCGACCTCAAAACGATTGCGCCAGCGCCGAAACGTCCGCTCGCCAACCCCCAACAGTTCGCTCGCTTCCAACTGACCAAACTCCGCCGCCTCGTAACGTCCCAAAATGTCCAAAAACTTAATCATCCGCACACCCTGAAGGGCTTCCGTCCGGCGCATCCCAAACCCTCCAAAGGATCTGGAATTTACCGGACAGATCGTGCGCTACCTAAACCGGCCATATCATCTGCTACTGACAGACTGCTGCTTTGGACTTGCGCGGCGCTAGCCGCTGGCCTATATAGCTTGCGATTATTCTCATATCGGTTCCCTCGTGGGATCGCCATTTGAGAGTGGGCTCCTTGCGGAACCCGCTCTTTTTGCATTATGGGCCGCTTTGCGATCGACAGCCTTTGGACGAAGCGATGAATGTTGATGCCAGGAAGGTGCCGGACGCGCGGCTCGACGAGCCGCGCCTGGTGAGCGAAGTCGGCATTGCAGCGCGGGTGGCAAGCCTGGTCGCGCCTCTGCTGCACGACGCCGGTTTTCGACTGGTGCGCGTGAAAATCTCGGCGGCCGCCGGCTGCACGGTGCAGATCATGGCCGAACGTGCGGACGGCACGATGAGTGTCGCGGATTGCGAGGCGGCAAGCGTCGCCGTCTCGCCGGCGCTCGAGCTTGCCGATCCGGTCAAGCAGGCCTATCGGCTCGAAATCTCTTCCCCGGGAATCGACCGGCCGCTGGTGCGGCGCTCCGATTTCGAGCGAGCGGTCGGCCGCGAGGCGAAGATCGAAATGGCAATTGGGCAGGCCGGCCGCCGCCGGTTTCGTGGTCTGATCGAAAAGCTCGGCCCGCGCCATCTCCTGCTACATCGTCTGGACGGCAAGGGCGAGGAGGAAGCTGTCTTGGTCGAGCTGCCTCTCGAGGAAATTGGCGAGGCCCGGCTGGTCCTCAGCGAGGACCTGATCCGCGCTTCGCTGCGGTCCGGCAAGGCCGCGCTTGCCGCGCCCGGCGAACCGCCGCGGCCAGCGCCGCGCAAGGGTCCAGGCCGCTTTGCCAAGCGAAAGCCAAACAAGGCTGAAACGCGCCCCGCAATCGCGGCCGCGCGCCGTCCGGCCGCCCCAATCAACGAGGATTAAAGGAGGAGACTTTCATGGCCGTCAGCGCCAACAGGCTTGAATTGCTACAGATCGCCGATGCCGTTGCGCGCGAGAAGTCGATCGATCGGCAGATTGTCTTGAGTTCGATGGAAGACGCGATGCAGAAGGCGGCGCGCTCACGCTACGGTCAGGAGACCGAGGTCCGGGCCGAGATCAATCCGAAGACTGGCGAGGTCCGGTTTTCCCGTCTTCTGCTGGTCGTCGATCAGATCGAGAACGATGCGACCCAGATCTCGCTGAGCGAGGCGCGCAAGAAAAACCCGGCCGCCCAGGTCGGCGATTGGATTTCGGAAGCTCTGCCGCCCTTCGACTTTGGCCGGATCGCAGCGCAATCGGCCAAGCAGGTGATTGTCCAGAAGGTCCGAGAGGCCGAGCGCGATCGCCAATATCAGGAATACAAGGACCGGATCGGCGAAATCGTCAACGGCGTCGTCAAGCGAGTCGAATATGGCAATGTGATCATTGATCTTGGCCGCGGCGAGGCGGTGGTGCGCCGCGACGAATTAATTCCGCGGGAAATGTTCCGGCCGGGCGACCGGATCCGCGCCTATGTCTATGACGTCAGGCGCGAGCAGCGCGGCCCGCAGATCTTTCTCTCGAGGACGCATCCGCAATTCATGGCGAAATTGTTCGCTCAGGAAGTGCCGGAAATCTATGACGGCATAATCGAGGTCAAATCGGTGGCTCGCGATCCGGGCTCGCGCGCCAAGATCGCGGTGATTTCTCGCGATTCGTCGATCGATCCGGTTGGCGCCTGCGTCGGCATGCGTGGCTCGCGGGTGCAGGCGGTGGTCAATGAATTGCAGGGCGAGAAAATCGACATCATCCCCTGGTCGGCCGATGCGGCGACTTTCATCGTCAATGCCTTGCAGCCGGCCGAAGTCGTCAAGGTCGTCCTCGACGAGGATAGCGAACGCATCGAAGTCGTCGTGCCCGATGACCAATTGTCGCTGGCGATCGGCCGGCGCGGCCAGAATGTCCGGCTCGCCTCGCAATTGACCGGCTGGGATATCGACATCCTCACCGAGGCCGAAGAATCGGAGCGCCGCCAGAAGGAATTCGTCGAGCGGACCAATACGTTCATGCAGGCCCTCGATGTCGACGAAGTGGTTGGCCAATTGCTGGCGTCGGAAGGCTTCCGATCGGTCGAGGAACTCGCTTATGTCGAAGTATCCGAGCTTGCTTCGATCGAGGGATTCGACCTCGAGACGGCGACGGAAATTCAGAATCGGGCGCATGCCTATCTCGGCCGCATCGAGGCCGAACAGGATAGCCGACGGCGCGAACTCGGCGTCGAAGACGAAGTGCGGGAAATCGAGGGCACGACGACCGCACTGTTGGTCAAACTCGGCGAGAATGGTGTCAAGACGGTCGAGGACCTCGCCGATTGCGCGACCGACGATCTTGTCGGCTGGATCGAGCGCAAGGACGGCGAGAGCATCAAGCACGCCGGGTTCCTGGACGGGCTCGAATTGTCGCGCGAGGACGCCGAGGCGATGATCATGGCGGCGCGGGTCAAGAAGGGATGGATCGAGGCGCCGACCACGCCCGAGATCGAACACCAGCCGGGCGAAGCCTAGCCGGTGCCGGCGCGCGGTGCTCGACCGCCGGCTGGCGCGCCGGTCGGGGGCCTGCGAACCTGTATCGTCACCCGACAGGTCCTGCCGACCGAGGCGATGATCCGTTTCGTTCTCTCGCCGCAGAGCGAGGTCGTCGCCGATTTGAAGCGCCGCCTGCCGGGCCGTGGCGTCTGGATCAGCGCCACCGCCGAGGCGGTGCGCCAAGCGGTCCGCCGGCAGGCCTTTGCCCGTTACTTTAAACCGCCGCCCGGCGGTCTCGAGGGGCTTGCCGAACGGGTCGATCGTCTCATCGAGGCCGACGCCCTGCAATCTCTGGCGCTTGCCAACAAGGCCGGCCTGGTGGTCGCCGGCGCCGCCAAGGTCGAGGCAGCGGTTGCCGCTCAATCGCTCGCCGGTCTCGTCCATGCCAGCGATGGCGGTGCCGACGGGATCCGTAAGATACGGCAAGCGCTGGTTCGGCGCTTCGGCGCGGCTGCCGCGACCGTTCCGGCGATCAATAGTTTCGCATCGGCGCAATTGGATTTGGCATTGGGGCGGACAAATGTGATACATGCTGCGCTGATCGAAGGGCCGGCCAGCCGGGCGCTGCTGGGGCGTGTCCGGCGGCTCGAAGCCTATCGCGGCGTGGGCCCTGCGGGCGCCGCCGGCGAAGCGGTGGCAATCGAGTCTTTGCTTGCAAAGACCGGTCTGCCGGCGCATGAGACTGATCCGGAGCTTGGCTCCTGACGAACAAATTCTGACAGGGCCTGTCCCTAGGACTCGGACGACGAATGAGCGAGACGAAAAATTCCGGCGACAAGACGCTGAGCGTAGCCCCGACCAAGACGCTGACCCTGAAGCGTCCGGTCGAACAGGGCGTCGTCCGGCAGAGCTTCTCGCATGGGCGAACCAAGGCGGTCGTCGTCGAGAAGGTCAAGCGCCGCACCCCGACGGTCGGCGAGGTCCTTGCCAAGGAACCCGCCTCGGCCAGCCCGGCGCCGCGGCTAGCGACGAACGCTTCGCCGCCGGCCGCCGCCCCGGCCCCGGCGGCGCGTGCCCCGGCGCAATCGCGGCCGTTGACCGGCGTTGTCCTGCCGACCTTGACCGACGACGAACAGGAGAAGCGCCGCAGCGCGCTCGCTAGCGCGCGCGAACATGAGGAAGAGGATCGCCGCCGGCAGGAAGCCGAGCAGAAGAAACGGGCCGAGCGCGAAGCGCGCGAACGCCAGGAGCGCGAGGCGGGCGAAGCGCGCCGGCGCGACGAGGAAACCCGCCGCCTGCAGGAGGCCGAGGCCAAGCGCCGCTCCGAGGATGAGGCCAAGCGGCGGCTAGCCGGCGGCGAGCCGGCGCCGGCTTCCGCGCTGCCCTTGCTGCGCAAGATCGGCGCGGCCGCGCCCGCTGCCACGAGCCTCGTCGCCGGCCCCGGCCGCACCGCCGAGGTCGAGGAAGAGGCGACCAAGCGCGTCATTCGCCGGCCAGGCCTGCCGACCAAGGTGCTGCTGCCGCCCAAGGCGCCGCGCGGGGCCGAGCAGAAGATGCGCGGGCGGCTGACGGTGCAAAGCGTCGGCAGCGATCAGGACGAGCGGACCCGTTCGGTCGCGGCCTTCCGGCGCCGGGTCCAGCGTCTCAACCGGCTCGGCAACAGCGAGCCGAAGGAAAAGATTTCGAAGGAAATCGTCGTGCCGGAGACGATCACCATCCAGGAGCTCGCCAACCGCATGTCGGAACGGGCGGTCGATGTCATCAAGCTGCTGATGAAGCAGGGGCAGATGGTCAAGATCACCGACGTCATCGATGCCGATACGGCCGAGCTGATCGCTGGCGAGCTCGGGCATCGGGTCAAAAGGGTGGCCGAATCGGATGTCGAGGAGGGCCTGTTCGATCGGCTCGACAGCGACGACCATCTGGTCTCGCGTCCGCCGGTGGTCACGATCATGGGCCATGTCGATCACGGCAAGACCTCGTTGCTCGATTCGATCCGCCGGGCCAATGTTGTGGCCGGCGAGGCCGGCGGGATTACCCAGCACATCGGCGCCTATCAGGTGATCGCACCGAACGGCCTGCCGGTAACCTTCATCGACACGCCTGGCCATGCGGCCTTTACCGCGATGCGGGCGCGCGGCGCCAAGGTCACCGACATTGTCGTGCTGGTCGTGGCCGCCGACGACGGGGTGATGCCGCAGACAATCGAGGCGATCAATCACGCCCGCGCGGCCCGCGTGCCGATGATCGTGGCGATCAACAAAATCGACAAGCCTGAGGCCAAGCCGGAACGGGTGCGCAGCGAATTGCTGCAGCACGAGGTGCAGGTTGAGAGCATGGGCGGCGATACGCTCGAGATCGAAGTCTCGGCGACCAAAAGGCTCAATCTCGACAAATTGCTCGAGGCAATTGCGCTGCAGGCCGAGGTCCTCGACCTCAAGGCCAATCCCGACCGGCCGGCCGAAGGCACCGTCATCGAGGCCAGGCTCGACCGCGGCCGCGGCCCGGTCGCAACCGTCCTTGTTCAGCGCGGCACCTTGAAAGTCGGCGACCTGATTGTCGCCGGCTCGCAATGGGGCCGCGTCCGCGCCCTGCTCGACGACACGGGCGCCAATGTCGGCGTGGCCGGCCCGGCCTTCCCGGTCGAGGTCCTGGGCTTTTCAGGGGCGCCGGAAGCCGGCGACCGGGTTGCGGTCGTCGCCAGCGAGGCGCGGGCCCGCGAAATCACTGAATATCGCGAGCGCCAGAAGCGCGACAAGCTGGCGGCGCGCGGCGGCACCGTGCGTGGTTCGCTGGCCGATATGATGAGCCAATTGAAGACCTCGGCAGGCCGCAAGGAATTCCCGCTGCTGATCAAGGGCGACGTACAAGGCTCGGTCGAGGCGATCATTGCCGCGCTCGAGAAAATGGGCACCGAAGAGGTCAGCGCCCGGGTGATCCACGCCGGCGTCGGGGCAATCACTGAAAGCGATATTACGCTCGCCGAGGCCTCGCATGCCGCGGTGATCGGCTTCAATGTCCGCGCCCACAAGGAGGCCCGCGAGGCGGCCGAGCGGATCGGAACGGAAATTCGCTACTACAATATCATCTACAATCTCGTCGACGACGTGAAGGCGGCGATGTCGGGCCTGCTGGCGCCAAGCCTGCGCGAGACCTTGCTCGGCAATGCGGTCATCCTCGAAGTTTTCGCGATTTCCAAAGTCGGCAAGGTCGCCGGCTGCCGGGTCACCGACGGCGTCGTTCAGCGCGGCGCCAATGTCCGCCTTATTCGCGACAATGTCGTTGTTCACGAAGGCCGCTTGTCGACGCTGAAGCGGTTCAAAGACGAAGTCAGGGAAGTGGTAGCCGGCCAGGAATGTGGCATGGCCTTCGAAAATTATCAGGACATGCGTCAGGCCGACGTCATCGAATGCTACCGCGTCGAGGAAGTGAAGCGCACGCTGTAATCTGAACAGCAACCTGCCGCCACCAGAGCCGCGCCCTCGGGCGAGCCGACGCTTTGTGCTGGAGTCAATCATGTCGAGACATCATCATTCCGGCGCCGGGCAGTCGCAACGCATGCTGCGGGTTGCCGAATTGGTGCGCCATCAGCTTGCCGAAATGCTGACCCGCGGGGCGGTCGACGATCCGATTTTCCTTAACCCCGGCATCAGCATTGTCGAGGCGCGGATGAGCCCCGATCTGAAGCTCGCGACCATCTATGTCCAGGCCGGTTCACAGGGCGATCCGCAGGCCTTGCTCGCGGCATTCGAGCGCCACAAGAAATATCTGCGCGGCGAGATCGCCCGCGCGATCAATCTGCGCTTCGCGCCGGAGCTGCGTTTTCGCGTCGATGACGCCTTGGCCCGGGGCTCGCGCATCGACGCCCTCCTGCGCGACCCCGCGGTCAAGCGCGACTTGGCCACCCGGCCGAACGACGAGCCGAAGGCCTGAAAGCCGATGAACGGCGGCAAACGAATCGAGGTTAACGGCTGGGTGGTGCTGGACAAGCCGGTCGGGATGACCTCGACCTACGCCGTGAGTGAGCTCCGGCGGCTGTTCCAGGCTAAGAAGGCCGGCCATGCCGGAACGCTCGATCCGCTCGCCTCGGGACTTCTGCCAATCGCCTTTGGCGAGGCAACCAAGACCGTGCCGTTCATCCAGGACGGCGACAAGACCTACCGCTTCAGCGTCCGCTGGGGGGTCGAAACCGACAGCGACGATGCCGATGGCACGCCGACGCACAGCTCTGAGCGACGACCGGCTGCGGCCGAAATCGAGGCCCTCCTGCCACGCTTCACCGGCACGATTTTGCAGCGCCCGCCGTCTTTTTCGGCGATCAAAGTCGGCGGCGAGCGGGCCTATGATCTGGCCCGTGACGGCGATGCCCGCGTGCTTGAGCCGCGCGAAGTCAGGGTCGACGCGCTGGCCCTGGTTTTGGCCGAGCGGGACGAGGCGACCTTCGCTGCGCGATGCGGCAAGGGCACCTATGTGCGGGCGATCGCCAGGGATCTGGGGCGCGGGCTCGGCTGCTTCGGCCATGTCTCTGCCCTGCGTCGGACCAGGGTCGGGCCGTTCGCCGAGGCCGATGCCAGGCCGCCCGAGGCGCTGCGGCGGGCGCACGCCTGCGGCGATACGGTCTTGCTGCCGGTGTCTGCTGGCCTGTCGGAAATCCCGGCGATTGTCGTTGACCGCGATGCGGCGGCTCGGCTGCGCCGCGGCCAGTCGATCCTGATGCGCGGCAATGATCTGCCAATCGGTGGCGCCGCCTATGCGACCTGCGGGTCGGTGCCGATCGCGATTGGCGCGATCGATGCGGGCGAGTTGGTGCCGCGCCGGGTCTTTAACCTGCCGTTTTAGGCGGCCGGCGGCAATCAGGCCGGTCTGCTTTCGGCCTACTTTCGGCTGGCGTTCTCAGTCAATTCGTGTATAAGCGCCGCGATGGCGGCGCTTCGGCGCCAAGCCCTTGATGGTCATGGACGACCGAGCTGGACGACATCCCGGCCCGGCCGCGAACGTGGCGATCTGGTCGCCCCGCAAGGGTTTGACCCCTCCCTTCCAGATGAAAGGACAGTCCGATGTCGATTACGGCCGAGCGCAAGGAATCGCTCATCAAGGAATTTGGCACCAAACAAGGCGACACGGGGTCCCCCGAGGTCCAGGTCGCGATCCTCACGGAACGCATCAACAACCTGACCGAGCACTTCAAGTCGCATGTCAAGGACAATCATTCGCGGCGCGGCTTGCTCAAACTGGTTTCGCAGCGCCGCACGCTTCTCGATTATGTCAAGGGCCGTGACGAGGCCCGTTACCGGGCGATCATCGAAAAGCTTGGCATCCGTCGTTGAATTGTGCGTCGGGAGGCACTGAACTCCCATTATGCGTCGGCGGCATGGGGTCGCCGGCCCCCTCCTCGTCCGAAAAGGCGCTGCCATGGGCAGGATCGCCGGAAGCTGTCAGGTCGATCCGACAGCCTCTTGCCGTCTTGCTCATGATCCTGGCGCTTTTTAGAGGATGAGCAGACAGAAAGACAAGAGACATGTTCGAAATACACAAAGAGGAAATCAATTGGGCCGGCCGCAAGCTGACGCTTGAGACCGGCCGGATCGCCCGCCAGGCCGATGGCAGCGTTCTGGCGACCTATGGCGAGACGACGGTGCTCGCCACCGCGGTATCGATGAAGACGGCCAAGGCCGGCATCGATTTTCTGCCGCTTACCGTCAATTACCAGGAAAAGGCCTTTGCGGCGGGCCGCATACCCGGCGGCTATTTCAAGCGCGAAGGCCGGCCGAGCGAAAAGGAGACATTGGTCTCGCGGCTGATCGACCGGCCGATCCGGCCGCTGTTCCCGGACGGCTATTACAACGAAACGCAAGTGGTCGCGACGGTGCTCTCGCATGATCTCGAAAACGATCCCGACATCGTCGCGATGGTGGCGGCCTCGGCGGCGCTAACGCTGTCGGGGGTTCCCTTCATGGGCCCGGTCGGAGCCGCCCGGGTCGGCTCGATCGGCGGCGAATTGACGCTCAACCCGACACTCGACGCGATGAAGGAATCGGCGCTCGACCTGGTCGTCGCCGGTACCGCCGATGCGGTGCTGATGGTCGAATCAGAAGCCAAGGAACTGGCCGAGGAGACGATGCTGGCCGCCGTCATGTTCGGCCACCGCGGCTTCCAGCCGGTCATCGACGCGATCATCCGGCTCGCCGAAAAGGCCGCCAAGGAACCTCGCGATCACGCGCTCGTCGAAATGACCGCCTGTGAAAAGGCGGTCCGCGATTTGTGCGAAGCCGATCTGCGCAAGGCCTATGCGATTACCGCCAAACAGGAGCGCTACCAGGCCGTCGATGCGGTCAAGGCCGATCTCAATGCCAAATTCTTTGCCGAAGGCGCCGAACCCAAATTCAGCAAGGAAATGGTCGCCCACGTCCTCCACGAGCTCCAGGCGAAAGTCGTTCGCTGGAACATTCTGGACAGCGGACGGCGCATCGATGGGCGCGATGTCAAGACCGTTCGCCCGATCCTCGCCCAGGTTGGCATTCTGCCGCGCACGCATGGTTCGGCCCTGTTCACTCGCGGCGAGACCCAAGCCCTGGTCGTGGCTACGCTTGGCACCAGCGAAGACGAGCAATTCGTCGACAGCCTTGAGGGCACGTTCAAGGAACGCTTCCTCCTCCACTACAATTTTCCGCCCTATTCGGTCGGTGAAGCCGGCCGTATGGGCTCGCCCGGACGGCGCGAAATCGGCCACGGCAAGCTGGCATGGCGAGCCGTCCGGCCGATGCTGCCCACCGCGGCCGAGTTTCCCTACACGATCCGCGTCGTCTCGGAGATCACCGAATCGAACGGCTCCTCCTCGATGGCCACTGTCTGCGGCACCTCACTCGCACTGATGGATGCCGGCGTGCCGCTGCGCCGGGCGACCGCGGGCATTGCTATGGGCCTGATCCTCGAGGGCGACCGCTTCGCGGTCCTCTCCGACATTCTCGGCGACGAGGACCATCTCGGCGACATGGACTTCAAGGTTGCCGGCACCGAACTCGGCGTGACGTCGCTGCAGATGGACATCAAGATTGCCGGCATAACCGAGCAGATCATGCAGGTCGCGCTGCGCCAAGCGCGCGATGGCAGGCTGCACATTCTCGCTGAAATGGCCAAGGCCTTGACCGGCGCGCGAGCCGAACTGGGTGAACATGCGCCGCGCATCGAGACGTTGAAGATACCGACCGACAAGATCCGCGAAGTGATCGGTACCGGCGGCAAGGTAATCCGCGAAATCGTCGAGAAGACCGGCGCCAAAATCAACATTGAGGATGACGGCACGGTCAAGATTGCCTCGAGCGATGGCGCCTCGATCAAGGCGGCGATCAATTGGATCAAATCGATCGCCAGCGACCCCGAAGTCGGCCAGATTTACGAGGGCACGGTTGTCAAGACCGTCGACTTTGGCGCCTTCGTCAATTTCTTCGGCTCCAAGGACGGCCTCGTCCATATTTCGCAATTGGCGCGCGGGCGCGTCGCCAAGACGACCGATGTCGTCAAGGAAGGCGACAAGGTCAAGGTCAAGCTGCTCGGCTTCGACGACCGCGGCAAGATCCGCCTGTCGATGCGGGTGGTCGACCAGGCGACCGGCGAGGACCTCGAGGGCAAGGAAGACAGGGAAGTGGCAGCGGGCGGCTGAGGCGAACCTAGGGCGCTGAGCAGCAAGAAGGGCGATCCTCGCCGGATCGCCCTTCCGGTTTCCGGGTCCCACTCGACGTTGCGGGTCTTACAAACTGGAGTTTGACCTCGGGGAAACAGTGAAAATTGGCATGGAATTGTGAATTTTCTGTAGCCAGTTTCGGGTCGGATTGCGCACCTATTCGGCCGCCTCGCCGCGTGCCTCGCCCTCTTCGCCACGCAGGTCCTCCGGCCGCGGCATTGAAATGATGTTGTAGCCAGCGTCGACGAAATGCATTTCGCCGGTGACTCCGGCCGACAGGTCGCACAGGAGATAGACGGCCGAGCCGCCAATGTCCTCGATCGTCACCGCCCGCCGCATCGGGGCATGCGTCTTCTGGAAATTGAGCATCGCGCGGGCATCGGCAATGCCGGCACCGGCGAGCGTGCGGATCGGCCCCGCCGATATCGCATTGACCCGGATACCGGCCGGCCCGAGATCGCTCGCCAAATAGCGCACGCTCGCCTCGAGCGCGGCCTTCGCAAGACCCATGACATTGTAGTTCGGCATGACCCGCGTCGCCCCGCCATAGGTTAGGGTCAGCAGGGCGCCGCCGCGGCGCATCAATGGGGCGGCGCGCTGGGCGACTTCGGTGAAGGAGAAGCAGGAGATCACCATGGTTCGCGAGAAGTTCTGCCGCGAGGTGCTATCGATATAGCGGCCCTTCAATTCGTTCTTGTCGGAAAAACCGATCGCGTGCACGACGAAATCGATCGCGTCCCAGGCCGTCTTGAGCCGATCGAAGGTCTGATCGAGGCTGGCCAGCAACTCGACGTCGCAGGGCAGGACGAGCTGCGATCCGAGGCTTTCGGCGAGCGGCCTCACCCTTTTGCCGAGCGCCTCGCCTTGATAGGTGAAGGCGATTTCGGCGCCCTGCGAAGCGATCGCCTTGGCAATGCCCCAGGCGATCGAATGATCGTTGGCGACACCCATGATGAGGCCGCGCTTGCCGTGCATGAGTCCGGTCTGTGACATCGTCATGGCCCGCTCCCCTCAAGCATCGAGATGTTTTAAGACAAGCGTGGCGTTGGTGCCGCCAAAACCGAACGAATTCGAGAGAACCGCCTTCAGGCTGACATTGTCGCGGCGCTCGCGCACGATGTTCATATCGGCAAAGTCCGGATCGATCGTCTCGATATGGGCGCTGGCGCAGATGAAGCCGTTCTGCATCATCAGCAGCGAATAGATGGCCTCCTGCACGCCGGTCGCTCCGAGCGAATGACCGGTCAGCGACTTGGTCGCGGCAATCGGCGGGCAATGCTCACCAGCGCCGAAGACTTCGCGGATCGCTTCGATTTCGCGCAGGTCGCCGATCGGCGTCGATGTCGCATGCGGGTTGATATAATCGATCGGGACGCGCACCCCGGCAAGCGCCTGGCGCATGCAGCGCACCGCCCCCTCGCCCGAGGGCGCCACCATGTCATAACCGTCCGAGGTTGCGCCATAGCCGGCAATTTCGCCGTAGATTTTGGCGCCGCGAGCCTTGGCATGGGCCAGTTCCTCGAGGACCAGAACCCCGGCTCCGCCGGCAATGACGAAGCCGTCGCGGTTCTTGTCATAGGCGCGCGAGGCGACCGCCGGCCGGTCGTTGAAGGATGACGACATCGCGCCCATCGCATCAAACAGCACCGACAGCGTCCAGTCGAGCTCCTCGCAGCCGCCGGCAAACATCAGATCCTGCTTGCCATAGCGGATCATTTCGGTGGCATTGCCGATGCAATGGTTGGAGGTCGCACAGGCCGAGGAGATCGAATAATTCACGCCCTTGATTTTGAACCAGGTGGCGAGCGTCGCCGAAGCGGTCGACGACATCGCCTTGGGGACCGCGAAGGGTCCGACGCGCTTTGGTCCCTTGCTGCGAGCGATATCGGCCAATTCGACAATGACACGGGCGGATGGGCCGCCCGAACCCATGATGATGCCGGTCATTTCGTTCGAAATTTCCTTGGCCTCGAGCCCGGCATCGCGTATCGCCTGGTCCATGGCGACATGGTTCCAGGCGGTGCCGGTGGCGTGAAAGCGCATCGCCCGGCGGTCGATCAGCGGCTCGGGATCGAGCCGGGGGGCGCCGTGAACCTGGCTGCGGAAGCCCATTTCGGCATATTTGTCGGCCCGCTGAATACCGGATCGGCCTTCCCGCAACGAGGCCAGCACTTCCTGCGTATTGTTGCCGATCGATGCGACAATCCCCATGCCGGTGACGACGACGCGTCTCATTCTGCTCTCCCACCCTCTTTATCCAGGCCGTCGTCCTGGCAATGGCCGGTTCGCCCCTAGGCCGCGTCGGTGCGAAACAGGCCGACCCGCAAATCCTTCGCTTCATAGATCCGCCGATCATCCGCCTCGAGCCAGCCGTCGGCAATGCCCAGAATCAGCTTGCCACGAAAAACTCTTTTCAAATCAACGCCATAAACTATGCGTTTGACGCTGGGCAGAACCTGGTCGGTGAATTTCACTTCGCCGACGCCGAGGGCCCGGCCGCGGCCGGGCTGGCCGAGCCAGCCGAGGAAGAAGCCGCAGAGCTGCCACAGCGCGTCGAGGCCGAGGCAGCCGGGCATGACCGGATCGTTCTTAAAATGGCAGCCGAAGAACCAGAGTTCGGGGCTGACCGCGAGTTCGGCGCGGACGTGACCTTTGCCATGCGCCCCGCCCTGTTCGGACACGGCCAGGATCCGGTCGAACATCAGCATCGGCGGCAGCGGCAATTGCGCATTGCCGGGCCCGAACATTTCGCCGCGCCCGCAGGCGAGCAGATCCTGGTATTCGAATGTTGAGCGCCTTTCGCCCATTGATCCCTCGAGTGTCGACGCCAGATGTGCGCAAGAGACGGCCTTCCTAACACAGGCCTCATTGGCCCGAAAGCCGGATCGGCGGGCGGATTTGACTTGGCCTGTTGCAGCTTGAAGGCTGCGGCGTGCTGCTGGTTGCGGGAATCCATTCGAATCCCTATGCTGCCGGTTGGTTCAGGAGAATTTGACACGCGCATGCCTCCCCAGGAAGTTGACCAGCCGCCGCACGGGACGCGCAAGCCGGCCCGGCGGAGGCCTTCGAGCGGCGATATGCAGGGCTGCCCCGTCCATGAATTGCGGGCAAAGCTGCGCAGAGCGGGCCTGCGCCCGACCCGTCAACGGGTCGCGCTCGGCTGGCTGCTGTTTGCCCGCGGCGACCGGCATGTCACTGCCGAGCGCTTGTTCGAGGAAGCGGCCAGCGCGCGGGTCACGATATCGCTGGCGACGGTCTACAACACGCTGCATCAATTTACCGAAGCCGGCCTGTTGCGCGAGATCGCGGTCGATGGCGCCAAGACCTATTTCGACACCAATGTCCGCGACCATCATCATTTTCTGGTCGAGGATTCGCAGGGGCTGGTCGATATTCCCGGGGCCTGCGTCGAATTGCGACAATTGCCGGAGATCCCGCCGGGCATGGAGATTGCCCGGATCGACGTGATCGTAAGATTGCGCAAGGCGACCTAGCCTTCATTCCAGCTTTTCATTGGGATAGACGCCCCACAGATTGGCCTGCTGGAGATAGCCGTCAAAACCGTCGCCGAAGATCCGGCACCATTCGCCGTCGCAGCTCTTGATATTGGCGATCACGCCGGTCTGCAGCCGGGCCGCCAGGCTCGCCTTTTCATCGGGCTGGCTGAACAGGCCGAGAGTCTCGCCCTTTTTCCAGGGCGCCACCAGGCCGGTGCGCCGGCCCGACAGAAGCGAGTGCAGCACCCAGCCTTCGGCGCCTTCCAAATCGCGGATCTTGCGCCAGGTCTCGAATTCGCCGGTGATTTCGACCGGCAAGCCGGCCCGCTGGAATACCCAGCTGGTCCGGTGGTCGCGCGAGGGGCCCTCGCGCAGATTGACCTTGTCGGACTTGAGGCTGACGTAGCGCGGCACC
The DNA here is from genome assembly GCA_963773155.1 of uncultured Alphaproteobacteria bacterium. Classification (GTDB taxonomy): domain Bacteria; phylum Pseudomonadota; class Alphaproteobacteria; order Rhizobiales; family Beijerinckiaceae; genus CAVZAB01. The sequence continues at coordinate 108,904 of CAVZAB010000018.1, forward strand.
GGCAGGCCGGTTGCTGCCCCGATTTGTTGGGCGACAGCAGCGGCCGCGCTGAACAGGCAAAGCGCGACGAGGCCGTTGCGCAGGCTGCGACGGCGGGAAAACAGCCTTGCCGGCCACCGGTCGCTTCGGCAAAGCGGCAAGGTTTCGGGGAGCATCGGGCGTCTTTGTCTTTGTCGGAGCATCTGGTAGAGAGGCCTTCTCCGGGTTGAGTCCGTTGAAGCCGCGATCTTATCGCATCTGCGCCGAGGGATGTTAATACCGGGTGAACAGGGCCCGTGCTACGGCCAGGGTCACATGGGGGACGAGCCGAAGGGGACATTGGGCCATGGCCAAGAAGAAGCCGCTTGTCGTCGTAACGCGCCGCCTGCCGGATAGCGTTGAGACGCGGATGCGCGAACTTTTCGATGCCCGCCTCAATGTCGACGACAAGCCGATGTCGCAGACGGCGCTGGCCGAGGCGATGCGCACGGCCGAGGTCCTGGTTCCGACGGTAACCGACCGAATCAATTCCGGGCTGATCGGTCAGGCCGGCGAACAATTGCGGCTGATCGCCAATTTCGGCAATGGCGTCGACAATATTGACGTGACCTCAGCGCTGCGGCGCGGCATTACTGTCACCAATACGCCGGGCGTATTGACCGAGGATACGGCCGACATGACGATGGCCCTCATTCTGGCCGTCGCCCGCCGCCTGGTCGAGGGCGCCCAGGTGGTCCCGAACGGCGAATGGACGGGCTGGTCGCCGACCTGGATGCTCGGCCGGCGTATCACCGGCAAGCGCCTCGGCATTGTCGGCATGGGCCGGATCGGAACGGCTCTGGCCCGGCGGGCCCGCGCTTTCGGCCTTGCGATCCACTATCACAATCGCCGCCGAATCGATGCGGCAGTGGAGGAATCGCTCGAGGCGACCTTTTGGGATTCACTCGACCAGATGCTGGCGCGGATGGACATTGTTTCGGTCAATTGCCCGCACACGCCCGCCACCTACCACCTGCTCTCAGCGCGCCGGCTGAAATACCTGCGCCCGCACGCAATCGTCATCAACACCGCGCGCGGCGAGATCATCGATGAAAACGCGCTGACCCGGATGCTCGAAGCCGGCGAGATTTCCGGCGCCGGACTCGACGTCTTCGAACATGAACCGGCCGTCTCGGCCAAATTGATCAAGCTCGCCAAGGCTGGGCAGGTGACGCTTCTGCCGCACATGGGTTCGGCGACGACCGAGGGCCGCATCGACATGGGCGAGAAAGTCATCATCAACATCCGCACCTTCATCGACGGGCATCGCCCGCCCGACCGCATTCTGCCGAGCATGCTCTAATGCGCGGCCGCGCCGAACGGAGCAGGCGATTGCGATGATCGATCATGTTTCGGTTGCGGTCTCTGATCTGGTCGCGGCCGGCCAATTCTACGACGCCATTCTGGCGGCGCTTGGCATCGACCGGGTCGGCGAAAATCCGCAAGCCCTGCTCTACGGCGCGCGCGCCGATGCCGACCATCCCGAGCGCGTCTACATGTCGGTCCTGCTCGATCCCAACCTTCGTCACGCCTCGACCAGGCGGCACTGGGCGCTCAAGGCGCGCAGCCGCCCGATGGTCGATGCCGGTTATGCGGCCGGCCTCGCGGCCGGCGGTGCCGATGATGGAGGGCCGGGCCTGCGCCCGCATTACCATCCCGCCTATTACGCGGCCTTTCTGCTCGATCCCGACGGCAACCGGATCGAAATCGTCTGTCATCGCCGGTCGGCGGCGTGACCTCGGTCGGGCCAGCGTCTCCTCCCACCTCGCGCCAACAGGGCGGGCAAGCCTTTAACCCGCCTGCCACGCGATCATAATTTCGCTCGGACTTCCGGGCGGCGATGGCCAGGCGCGCCGACCGGCAGGGGGATCAGCATGGACGGAGACTTGGCACTACCGCGCCGGCCGGCCCTATCGCTTTCCGGCCAATCTGCCGCCGACGATAAATTTTCTCGACTATCCCGAACGGCTCGCCTGGCATTTCGACGTGCTCGGGGCCAGCCTCGACAGGCGGTCGTCCATGCCGGCATCTTCTTTCCGGGCATGCCGGGTCCGATCGAGACTGCCTATGCCGGCGCGAGTGCCTGCACAGGGCCGGCGAGGCATTCCAGTCACGGCTATCTCCATCACGCCAAGTTCGGCCTCGATTTTCTGAGCCAGGCGGCTCGCCGCGCATGCCTGTCATCTGCATATTCACAATTCGTTCGGGCGACCGGAGCAGGGGATGTATATTTGCGCGCCCTCCGAGGCCGTCGCCTATGGCTGCGGCGAGCTCCATCTCGCGGTCGGTCAGGGCTCGATCACCGTCGACGATGGCATGGCCAATTGCCGCCTGCCGGCCGCGACGATCTTCAACGTCGAATTGAACGAGCGCTATTTCGCCGACGAGGCCGGCTTGTGCGTTGCGGCGAGCCGCCATTTGATGGCGCTGGCTGGCGCGGCACAAGGCGGACGCCCTTGAACACAGGCCCGCCGTCGCCATATACCGGAAAGTGAGCGGTCGATGGCGCTGGGGATCCGGGCCGGCGGCCGGAAGTGCCAATAGGGCTTCGAAATGACGCGTAATCCGGCGCTGAATTCTCCATTTCTGCTTGGCTTCGAAGATTTCGAGCGGGCGCTTGACCAGGCGGCCAAGGCGACGTCGGAGGGCTATCCGCCGTATAATATCGAACGCCTGGCGCCGACACAATCGGTCCCAGAACGGCTGCGGATCACGCTCGCCGTCGCCGGCTTTGTCCGCGAGCAGCTCGAGGTTGCCGTCGAGGAGCGCCAGCTCGTCATCCGCGGCCGCCAGCCGGACGACAAGTCCCGTCACTATCTGCACCGGGGCATTGCCGCCCGCCAGTTCCAGCGGGTGTTTCTTCTCGCCGAGGGGATGCGGGTTGGCGCGGCCGAGCTGGTCAACGGGCTATTGTGCATCGATCTTTTTCGCCCTGAGCCGGACAAATCGGCGCAGAAAATCGAAATCACGGTGCGGGCCTGATCGGCAGCATCGCCATGCGGGTTCTTCGAACCGCAGAAGGAGTGGATCATGAACGAGACCAGGCCAATTGCGATGACGCCGAGCGAGCTTGCCCATCTGGGCGGCGGGTCGATCGCCTATGTGAAGGCGATGCGGTCCGAAGAGGTCGCCCGGCTGTTTCCGCAGGCACCGTTGATGCAGCCGGGCGTGCTGCTTTTTGCTTTGCTTGCCGCCGATGGTTCGCCGATCGTTCTCACCGATACGCGCGATGCGGCTCTCGCCAACGCCTGGGAAAACCGCTTGCAGACCGTCAGTCTGCACTAGGCGGGGCTAACCGCCGCCGAACAGACGGCTGAGGAAGCCGACCGGATCGGTTCCTTTGCCGGCGGGGATGCGGGCCGGCGGCAGGAGTTCATTGGCGGCGCCGGCCGCCGGATTGCGGCTCGCATTGGCGAGCGGCCGCGGGCTTGCCTGGCCGGTCGCCGGATCGCGGATCGGCAAATCGGCGGTGCCCGCCGCGGCCCAGGCATCAGGGGCTGCCTCGTGCCACAGGCCAAGCGGCAGCGGCGCCGGCGGCACGCCGAAATGGGCGCTTTTCATGAAACGGCTCCAGATCTCGACCGGCAGATTGCCGCCCGACACTTTCCTCGTCGGCGAATTGTCGTCATTGCCGAGCCAGATGCCGGCGACGAGATAGCTCGTATAGCCGACAAACCAGGCGTCACGGAAGTCCTGGCTGGTGCCGGTCTTGCCGCCCGCTTGCCAACCCGGCAATTCGGCCTTGCGGGCGGTGCCGGTTAGCAAGGTCTCGGTCAGCATCGTATTCATCATCGCGACATGAGTTCGGCTCGATCAACCGGCCAAAGCTTGCCGACTTGCGTTGATAGAGCGGCTTGCCGGCGGCGCTGCGCACGCGGCTGATGACATGGGGCTGGACGCCAATCCCGCCATTGGCGAAGGCGGCATAGGCGGCGACCAATTCGAGCGGGGTGACTTCCGACGTGCCGAGCGCCAGCGAGGCATTGGCCTGCAGGTCGGAGGCGATGCCGAGCCGGTGGGCGGTCTGAGCTACGACTTTGGGACCAGTCTCGAGACCAAGGCGGACTGCCACCGTGTTGAGCGAGAGCGCCAGCGCCCTTGTCAGGTTGACCGGCCCGAGATAGTCACGCGAATAATTTTCCGGCTGCCAACCCTTGATGTTGAGTGGCGCGTCCTCGCGCATCGTATCGGGGGTCAACCCATGTTCGAGCGCGGCGAGATAGACGAAGGGCTTGAAGGCCGATCCGGGCTGCCGGTGCGCGGCGACCGCCCGGTCAAATTGACTGTCGGCATAATTGCGCCCGCCGACCAGGGCCTTAATTGCCCCATTGGGGTCGATCGCCACCAGTGCCCCCTGACTGACGCCAAACTTGCCGCCCTTGCTGTCGAGTTCTTCGGCAAGCGCCAATTCGCCGGCTGCCTGCATCGCCGGGCTTAGCGTCGTAGTGACGACAATATCCTCGTCGATAGCGCCGATCGTATCGTCGAGAACATCCATCACGTAATCGGCGGCATAATTGATCGAGCCGGCGCCCAATTCCTTGACGGCCTGAGCCGGCCGCGCCAGCGCCAGCTTGGCCATCGGCTGGGTAATCATGCCCTCGTCCAGCATTGCCGCCAGGACCTGGGCGGCGCGCTCAATCGCGGCGGTGGGATTGTGGTTGGGCGCCAATTTGGTCGGCGCCTTCATCAGCCCGGCCAGAATGGCCGCCTCGGACAGGGTGACGCTACGCGCCCTCTTGCCGAAATATTTTTCGGCCGCCGCCTCGATCCCATAGACGCCCGAACCGAAATAGACGCGGTTGAGATAGAGTTCCAAAATCTGCGCCTTCGAATATTTGTGTTCGAGCCAGAGCGCCAGAATGGCCTCCTGGATTTTACGCGCGACGGTTCTCTCCTGGGTCAGGAACAAATTCTTGGCGAGCTGCTGGGTCAATGTCGAGCCGCCTTGCATCGAACCATGACCGAACAGGTTGCGCAGGACCGCCCGGCCGATGCCGATCGGGTCGACGCCGTGGTGTGCGTAGAAGCGGCGGTCCTCGATGGCGATGAAGGCATTCGGCAGATAGGGCGGCAGCTCGGCAAGATGCACGCTGGCACCGCCGGTGTCGCCGCGATTGGCGAGCTGGGTGCCGTCCTCGGCCACAATGGCAATGTTGGGTGGCCGCTTCGGCACCGCCAATTGATCGATGGGCGGCAATTGGCCGGCCTGATAGGCGATCAGGCCGGCAAGGCCGACGGCGGCCCAGATTGCGGCAACGAAACTCCAATAGGCGAGGCGGCCGATCAGGTGGCGCGCTCGGCGGTTTGGCTTGCGGCGCGCTGGCTTGCGCGGCGGCGGCCGCCCGGCCGGCGCCGCGCCGCCGATGCGATCGTCTTCGCTGAGGCCGTTCTTGAGAATATCGACCATCGGGGCCCTGGGTCCGGCAAACCTTTGCAAGGCGGCTGGTCTGCCGCAACCATGGTCCAGCTGCGCCTCTGGCTCGACCAGCCCGGCCTTATGGCAGCCTAATGGCGGCGAATTAAGGGCCGGTTAAGGCCTTGCACGGGCATGGAAAGCTGGGGACAGGCGATCGCGCCGCGCCGGGCCCGAACGACAATCGCTTGCGATTTTCCCGCCGTCACGCGACAGTCGCGGGCTGGCCGGAAGGCGGGTTTGTCGGTTTCGCGTTGATTTGGATCGATCCATGCATGTTACGTTAGAGCGAGCGGCGCTTTTGAAAGCGCTCGGTCATGTCCATCGTGTCGTCGAGCGGCGCAATACGATCCCGATCCTCGCCAATGTCCTGCTGCAAGCGCGCGACCAGACATTGACCCTCAAGGCAACCGATCTCGACATCGAGATCACCGAATCGGTCGGCGCCGATGTTGGCCAGCCCGGCGGCACGACGCTGCCGGCGCATGTGCTTTACGACATCATCCGCAAGCTGCCGGATGGCGCCGAGGTGTCGCTCGAGGCGAGCGGCGAATCCGGGCAATTGGTTCTGCGCTCCGGCCGGTCGCGCTTCACGCTGCAATCGCTGTCCGAAAGCGACTTTCCCGATCTCAATGCCGGCGATCTCAGCCATCATTTCTCGCTGCCAGCGGGTCAATTGAAAAAGCTGATCGAAAAGACCCAATTCGCGATTTCAACCGAGGAAACCCGCTATTATCTGAACGGCATCTATTTGCATGCGCTCGAGGTCGGCGGTCATCTGATGCTCAGAGCGGTGGCAACCGACGGCCATCGGCTGGCCCGCGTCGAAATCCCGGCGCCGGCCGGCGCATCCGGCATGCCTGGCATTATCGTGCCGCGCAAGACGGTCGCCGAATTGCAAAAGCTGGTCGAGGACGGCGAGGCCGAAGTTCGAATCGACATGTCGAGCGCCAAGATCCGGTGCACGTTTGGCGCCGTCGTCGTGACCTCGAAACTGATCGACGGCACGTTCCCCGATTATGCGCGGGTCATTCCGGGGGCCAACGACAAGAGGCTGGTCGTCGAGCGGGCCGCCTTCGAGGCGGCGGTCGATCGTGTCTCGACCATATCGTCGGAGCGCGGCCGAGCGGTGAAACTGGCGCTGGCCGATGGCAAGATGATTTTGTCGGTCAACAATCCTGACAGCGGATCGGCGGTCGAGGAACTCGAGGTCGATTATCAATCGGCGCCGATCGACATCGGGTTCAATGCCCGCTATCTGCTCGACATAGCCGCCCAGCTCGACAGCGACACGGCGCTCCTGAAGTTCAACGATCCCGGCTCGCCGACCTTGATCCAGGACCGCGACGGCGCCTCGACCCTGTATGTCTTGATGCCAATGCGGGTTTAGGGTGCGGATTCTCCGGCGCCCGGTTCCTCGGGCTTGGCGGGTTTCGGACCGCCGCGGGCAACGCCAACCTTGGCTGGCCGCAGCACGCGGTCGCCGATCGCATAGCCGGCTTCCATCACCTGGGCGACGCTGCCGTCCGGCATCGCCGCATTGGCGACCTCGAATAGGGCCTCGTGCAAGTTCGGATCGAATTTCATCCCATGCGGTTCGAATTTGGTCACGCCGTGGCGGGCCAGTGTCGCCAGGAAATTGCGCTCGATCACTTCGGCGCCTTCAATCAGCGCCTTGAACGGCCCTTGCGCCGCCGCCCGCGCCTCGGCCGGGATCGTCGCCAAAGCCCGCTGGAGATTGTCGCCGAATTCCAGCATGTCCTTGGCAAAGCGGGTGATACCATAGGTTCGCGCGTCGCCGACCTCGCGTTCCGTCCGCCGCCGCAGATTTTCCATTTCCGCCAGGGTTCGCAACATCCGGTCTTTGAGGGCGGCGTTTTCGGCGGTCAATTTCTCGATCAGCCCGGCCTCCGTCTGAGGCGCTGGCGCTTCGCCTGGGCCATCGGCTCCCGCCTCCCGGGGAAAGCCGGTCGCCGCCGCTGTGTCGTTTTTGGGATCATTCATGGATTGGTTCCGCTGGATTGTGCCACGCATATCACGTTTGCCGGGCGAAAAATCAAGGCGGCACCCGCTTGACTTTCGTTTCCTCGTCCGACGCAAAGACCTCGAGAAGCTGGCGGCGGATCGCTGTCTGCCGGGCCGGATTGGCGATTTTCGCGCCGGTCAAATCGGTGACATAGAAAACGTCCACCGCCTTCTCGCCGAAAGTCGCGACATGGGCCGAGGCAATATTGAGGTTGAGGCGGGAAATGACATTGGTCAGGTCGTAGAGGAGGCCGGGCCGGTCGAGTCCGGAGACCTGCAGCACGGTCTGCCGATTGGACAGACTGTTGTCGAGGACGATTTCGGGTGCGACCGGAAACGTCTTGGCCCGGCCCTTGGCGACGCCGCCGCGAGCGGCAACAATCTCGGCCAGCCGGATCTCGCCACGCAGCGCCTTTTCGATCCGTTCGGCGACCCGGTCGGCGCGCCGCAGCTCGTCCTCGTCGTGGTCGAAGGCCCGGCTGACGAAAATCGAATCGAGCGCCAACCCGTCGGTCGTGGTGAAGATCTGGGCATCGACAATATTGGCGCCGGCCGCCGCGCAGGCGCCGGCTATTATGGCCAGCAGGCGCGGATGGTCGGGGGCGACGACGGTCAATTCGGTGACGCCGCGGAACGGATCGGTCGCGACTTCGGTCGCCAGCGATTTCATGTTGACTTCAGTGAGCCGCAGCAGCCTGGCGTGCTGGATTTTGCGGGAAAGATCGACTTTCAGCCAATAGGCCGGATAGTGGCGCTGGGCGTAGGCGTCGAATTCCGGGTCGGACCAGGCCGGCAGGGCGCGCCGCAATTCGTCCTGGGCGCTGGCGACGCGCTGGCGCCGGTCGACCGCCGAATGGCCGCCAGCCAGGACGATTTCCGTCTCCCAATAGAGGGTGCGCAGCAATTGGCCTTTCCAGCCGTTCCACACGCCGGGGCCGACGGCGCGGATGTCGCTCACCGTCAACACCAGCAACAGCCGCAGGCGCTCGAGCGTCTGGACCAATTTGGCGAAAGTCTCGATGGTGCGCGGATCCGACAAGTCGCGACTTTGCGCCGTCGTCGACATGGCGAGATGATGTTCGACCAGCCAGGCGAGCGTCTCGATCTCCGCCTCGCCGAGGCCGAGCCGCCGGCCGAGCTTGCGCGCCACCTCGGCGCCGGCGAGCGAGTGATCCTGCTCCCTGCCCTTGGCGATATCGTGCAGGAAGGTCGCCAGATAAAGCGCGGTGCGATTGGCGATCGCCGGCATGATCTCATTGGCGACGGGATGGTCCTCCTTCAACCGGCCGGCGTCGATTTCGGCGAGAATGCCGATGCTCCGCAGCAGATGTTCGTCAACCGTGTAATGGTGGTAGAGATTGAATTGCATCATGGCGACGATGCGGCCGAATTCCGGGATGAAGCGGCCGAGCACGCCGGCCTCGTTCATCCGCCGCAGAACCGTTTCCGGTGCATTACGCGACGTGAGTATGTCGAGAAACAGCCGGTTCGCCTCGTGATTGTCGCGCAACGCGGCGTCGATGCGCTTGAGCGATTGGGTAACCTCGCGGATGGCGGCCGGGTGGATCGCCAGGCCGGTCCGGTCGGCGACCCAAAAGAGACGGATGAGATTGACCGGATCGACCGCAAATACATCCGAGCGGGCGACGGTGATCCGGTCGATCTCAATGGCAAAATCGGCCATGCCCTCGATGTGCCGGCGCCGGCGCAGCCGGCCGACGAAACGATCAAGCATGGCGCGCGGCTTGGCCTGGCGTTCCTCGAGCGCGGCGCAGACGATGGCGGTAAGATCGCCGACGTCCTTGGCGGTCAGAAAATAATGCTTCATGAACCGTTCGACCGCGCTGAGGCCGCCGCGGCTGCCATAGCCAAGTCTGGCGGCGACCGCGCGCTGTTGGTCAAAGGTCAAGCGTTCCTCGGGCCGGCCGTTGAGATAATGCAAGTGGCAGCGCACCCGCCACAGAAACTCCTCGCAGCGCCGGAACAGCCGAAACTCCGCTTCGGTAAACAGGCCGGCACCGACCAGCTCGGAAGCCTCGCGCACTCGGTAGACATATTTGGCGATCCAAAACAGCGTATTGAGATCGCGCAGCCCGCCCTTACCCTCCTTGACATTCGGTTCGACAAGATAGCGCGAGGAACCGGCGCGCGAGACCCTGGCCTCCCGCTCGGCCAGTTTCGCCGCGACGAAGTCGCGGGCGCTCCGCCCGACAATGTCGCGATGGAAACGGGTCATCAGCGTGTCGAATAGGCTCGCCTCGCCCATGATCAAGCGTGCTTCGAGGAGCGAGGTTCGCACCGTCATGTCCGATTTGGCCTGGCGCAGGCATTCGTCGATCGAGCGGGTGGCGTGTCCGACCTTCTGGCGCAGGTCCCACAGAACGTAGAGGATGGCCTCGACGACGCTTTCACACCAGGCCGTCTGCTTGAAGGGGAGCAGGAACAAGAGGTCGATGTCGGAGCCCGGCGCCAGCGTGGCGCGGCCATAGCCGCCGACCGCGACCACCGCCAGCCTTTCGCCTGAGGACGGGTTGTCGAGCCGATAGACATGGGTGACCACATAGGCGTGGATGGCCCGGATCATCTCGTCTTCGAGCAAGGCCAGGCGCTCGGCGCAATGGCGGCCCTGGCCGTCCGCCTCGAAAGCGGCCTGGATGCGCAGACGGCTGCTCGCCAGCGTCGCCTGGAAACGCTCGACCGCGGCCTGGCGAAATGCCGCGTCGTCGCCGGCCTGTCTCGCGCGGAGCGCGTTGAGGTCGGCCGCAAGCTTGCCGCTATCGAACAAGAAATCCCGCGGGCGAAGCGTGGCAAACGGGCGAGTTTGGGGACTGGTCATCGTCATGGCCGTCTCTTAGCACAGCCCGGCCGGGCGGGGCAGAACTTGATCCGGATCCTTGCCGGGATCTTTATTGCGGCCTCGACCGCGCTTTGAATCCCGGGACATTTGGATCGGACCTTGCCAAGCGCCGGCGTATCTCTAGTGTTGGCGCCCGCCCATCAGGCGGCTTGCCGGGGTGCCGGAAAGATCGCTAAGCTCATGCCAACGCGCCAAACGCGTGCGATCGGGTCGACGAAGCGGGTCGGAGGGGGAGGCGGCGCGAATGGCGGTTCTTGAATTGCGTGGCATAGCGAAGCATTTCGGCGCGATTCACGCGCTCAACGATATTGACCTTGACCTCGATTGCGGGGAGGTTCTCGGCTTGATGGGCGATAATGGGGCCGGCAAATCGACGCTGGTTAAGATTATCGCGGGCAATTTCCCACCCTCACACGGCGATATTGTCCTTGAAGGTGAACCGGTGCATTTTCACAAGCCGGTAGAGGCGCGCCAGAAGGGGATCGAGGTCGTCTATCAGGACCTCGCTTTGTGCAACAATCTGTCGGCTGCCGCCAATGTCTTTCTCGGCCGCGAGATCAAGAAGGGCGCCGGGCCATTTCGCTGGCTCGACCATGCCATGATGTTCCGGCGCTCGGGGGAATTGTTCAGCGAGCTGAAATCGGAAACCCGGCCACGCGATCTGGTGCGGCAAATGTCGGGCGGTCAGCGCCAGGCGGTGGCGATCGCCAGGACCCGCCTGTCGAATGCCAAAATGGTGCTGATGGACGAGCCGACCGCGGCGATCAGCGTGCGCCAGGTGGCCGAGGTGCTCGACCTGATCCGCAGGCTGCGCGATGCCGGCATGGCGGTGGTGCTGATCAGCCACCGCATGCCCGATGTCTTTGCTGTCTGCGACCGGGTCGCGGTTTTGCGGCGCGGCCGCAAGGTGGCCGACAAGCCAATCGGCCAATCCTCACCCGAGGAAGTGACCGGCCTGATTACGGGGGCGATCAATGTTGCCTGAGGGCAAGGCCGCCGCCAGCAGGCCCGCCGCCAATGTTGCGATCGATTCGGTGCTGGCGATTCAGGAGCGGACAATCCTGCAGCGGCTGTTCGCCAGCCAGTCGTTCTGGGTGACGATCGCGCTGGCGATCATCAGCGTCGTGATGAGCTACGCCCAGCCCGATTCCTTTCCGACCTCCGACAATCTCTACAATACGACCCGCAATTTCGCCTTCATCGGGATCATGGCGCTCGGGATGACCCCGGTCATCATCACCGGCGGGATTGATCTTTCCGTCGGCTCGGTCATGGGAGTTGTTGCGATCGTTTGCGGCCTGGTGCTGCAAAAGCAGCCGATCGGCTGGATGCCGGACTTCTGGAACGCGACAGCCTGGCTGCATAGCTGGTGGATGGCGCTGGTGATGGGACTTGCCGCCGGCGCCATTGCCGGCCTCGTCAACGGGCTGTTGATCGCCTATGTCGAATTGCCACCTTTTGTCGTGACCCTTGGCATGCTGTCGATTGCCCGCTCGGTCGCCGTGGTGCTGTCGGGCAACCGCATGCTCTATGATTTTCGTCCGGAATTGGCGGCGAGTTTCAAAATTCTGGGCGGCGGCGAGAATTTCGGCTGGCATGACCTGCCGTTCCGGCTGTCGAATCCGTTTCTGGTCCTGATCATCCTGACCATAGCGCTTGCCGTCATCCTAAAAATGACCGGCTGGGGGCGGCATATTTTCGCGATCGGCGGCAATGAGCAGGCCGCCAACCTGACCGGCGTGCCGGTTCGCAGAATCAAGGTCCAGGCCTATGTCGTCTGCTCGCTCGGCGCGGCTGTTTCGGCGATCCTGAACGTCGGCTGGTCGGGCTCGGCCAACAACAGCCTGGGGGCGAGCTACGAATTGCTGGCGATTGCCTCGGCAGTGATTGGCGGGGCCAATCTGATGGGTGGCGAGGGCGGCGCCTATGGCGCGCTGATCGGTTCGGCATTGATCTTCGTCATTCGCAATGCGCTGCTCCTGGCCGGCATCGATTCGAATTGGCAGGGCGTCTTCGTTGGCGCCTTCTTGGTTTCCGCCGTCTATCTCGGCAAGATGCGCGGGAAAAGGCGCGAATGACCCGATGAGCGGGCGTGCGCGTTGAGTGGTGCAACAGCAGAAACATCAGGTGGAGGAAGCAGAATGTTGAAATATCTTAGCAGTACCGCGATAATCGTCGCCGCGCTTGCGGCGGGCGCCAATGCCAGTTACGCCCAGAAACAATTCACGTTCGCCTTGGTGCCGAAGAACACCAACAATCCGTTCTTCGACCAGGCCTATGCCGGCTGTCAGAAGGCCGAGAAGGATCTGGGCGGCGCGGTCAAGTGCCTGTACATCGGCCCCGGCGAACACGGCGGCGGTGACGAGGAGGCGCAGATTGTCGCCGATCTGATCACCAAGAAGGTCGATGGCATTGCGGTCTCGCCGTCGAATGCCGCGGCCATGGCCAATGCGCTGCAGGGCGCCAAGGGCGCCGGCATCCCGGTTCTGACCTGGGATTCGGATCTGCTCGAAAAGGACAAGGCCTTGCGTCTTGCCTATGTCGGCACCCACAATTACGACATCGGCGTCAACATCGCCAAATTGGTCCAGGCGATCAAGCCGAAGGGCGGGACGATCTGCATCCAGTCGGGTGGCGCCGCCGCGGCCAACCACAATGAACGCATGCAGGGTATCCGCGATACATTGTCGGGCAAGAAGAGCGCCGAGGCACCGGGCGCGCGTCTTTCCGGCGAAAACGGCTGGAAGGAAGCCGATGGCTGCCCGCTTTACACGGATGACGATTTTGCCCGCGCGATCCAGCAGATGGAGGACATCCTCGGCAAATATCCGAATCTCGATGCCTTCACGCCGACCGGTGGTTTCCCGCAATTCCTGCCCGACGCCTATGAGAAGGTCGCCTCGAAATACAAGAGCAAGATTGCCGACGGCTCGCTCGCGCTGGTCGTCGCCGACACCTTGCCGGTGCAGATCGAGCTGATGAAGAAGGGCCTGTCGGCCGGCCAGGTCGGTCAGCGTCCGTTCGAGATGGGCGAAAAGACCATGCATTTCCTCAAGGACATCAAGGAAGGCAAGCCGGCACCGACCGATCCGACCTATACTGGACTCGATGTCTGCACCCCGAAGAACGTCGCCACCTGCATCGGCGGCTGATCGAGACATTGTTGCCACGCGACGGCCGGGCTGAGCCCGGCCGTCAGGCTTTGCGGGCGGCGCATTTGGCTTCGATCGCCGCCCAGATCACGACCGCAATGTCGGGCCCACCGAGCCTTTTGATGGCGCGCAGCCCGGTCGGCGACGTCACGTTGATTTCAGTCAGATAGCCGTCGATCACGTCGATCCCGACGAAGATGAGGCCGCGGCGGCTGAGTTCCGGGCCGATCGCCGCGCAGATCGCGTGTTCGCGCTCGGACAATTCGGCCGGCAGCGCGGCCCCGCCGCGCACCATGTTGGAGCGAATGTCGTCGCCCTGCGGCACCCGGTTGACGGCGCCGGCCGCCTTGCCGTCGACCAGGATGATGCGCTTGTCGCCCTGGGCGACCTGCGGCAGGAACTTTTGAACGACCCAGGGCTCCTTGAAGGTCGCCGCGAACAAATCGAACAACGAGCCGAAATTCGGGTCCTGGCGGGCGAGCTTGAACACTGCCGCCCCGCCATTGCCGAACAACGGCTTCATGACGATTTCGCCGTGTTCGGCGCGAAACGCCTCGATCGCCTGGCGCTGACGGCAGATCAGGGTCGGTGGCATCAAGTGCGGAAAGTCCATCACGAATAATTTTTCGGGCGCGTCGCGGACGGCGGCCGGATCGTTGACAACCAGGGTGTGCGGCTGAACCCGCTCCAGAATATGGGTCGTGGTGACATAGGCGAGATCGAACGGCGGGTCCTGACGCAGCAAGATCACGTCCATCTCCCGCAGATCGACCAGGCGGGGCTCGCCAAGGGTGACATGATCGCCGGCGATATCGCGCACCGCGGTCGGGCGGATCTCGGCAACCGCCCGGTTGGCGGCGAGCGCCAATTTGTCGGGCGTATAGGTGAACAGCCGGTGGCCGCGGCTCTGCGCCTCGAGCATCAAAGCGAAAGTCGAATCCCCGGCAATATTGATCGATTCGATCGGGTCCATCTGGACGGCGACTGTGAGTGTCATGGGCGCCTCTGGTTCGGCCCGGCGGGCGGGACGCCACCCTTTGCCCGGGCCGGCGCCTTCGTCAATGCCATAAGGCTCAGGCTTTCGAGGCTCGCGCGGCAAGCTGCAGGGCCTTGGCATAGACCTGGCGGCGCGCAATGCCGGTTTCGCCGGCGACAATCGCCGCGGCATCCTTGAGCGAATGATCGGCAAGACAGCCCAACAGGCGCGCCTCAATATCGTCGACCGCGATGGCATCGGCCGGCGGCCCGACGATAAGCACGATTTCGCCCTTGGGCGGCGGCTCCTGGCCCAGGGCTGCTGCAAGCTCGGCCAATGTGCCACGCCGGACGGTCTCGAAATATTTGGTCAATTCGCGGGCGATCGCCGCCTGGCGTTCGCCGAGGACGGCAGCCAGATCGGCCAGCGCTGCGGCGAGTCGGCGCGGCGATTCGAAAAACACCAGCGTGCCGGGTATGGCTTTCAGCACCGCCAGGCGCCGGCGCCGCGCCGCGCTCTTGCTCGGCAGAAAGCCCTCGAAGAAAAACCGGTCGGTCGGCAGGCCGGCCACGACCAGCGCGGCAAGGATGGCCGAGGCGCCGGGCACCGACCTGACCTCGATCCCGGCAGCCAGCGCGTCGCTGACCAGTTTGAAGCCGGGGTCAGACACCAAGGGGGTGCCGGCGTCGCACACGAGGGCCAGACTGGCGCCATGCGTGAGACGGGCGATGAGATGCGGTCGGATAACTGCCGCATTGTGCTCGTGATAAGCGATCAGCGGCGTCGCAATACCGTAACGGGCGAGCAGCGTCTTGGTGACGCGGGTGTCCTCGGCGATGATCGCCTGGGCCGCCGCAAGTGTTGCGAGCGCCCGCAGCGAAACGTCGCCGAGATTGCCGATCGGCGTCGCCACGACATGCAGGCCCGGCGCAATCGGTTCGGCCTCGGCCCGCAGCCCAAGCGCGGTGAAGCAGGCGGGACTGTCCTCGGGCGGGCCGGGGCGGCGCATCGGGCGTTCAGTCGTTTTTTTCATAGATCTATTCGTTCGTTATGTAGAACAAAGCTGCCGTCCGTCCAGGCCAATTGGCCGGCCGCCCGCCGGTCGCCGCAGCGCCGGCGTTGCCTGGACCACACAACCGCCGGAATTTCCGGGCCTGGCGGCGAATGTCTGCCGGCGCCGGTTCGCAATGCCATTGTTTTGCTTTAAACGATGGATTGTCGCAAGCGCGAGGAGGACGAAGTGCGAGGCGTGACATCGGGATCCATTCTGCGGCTCGCGAGCCTCCTGGGCCTCGCCGTGATGCTCGCCGGCTGCAACCAATTCGGGTTCGGCCGGGCCGCCGGCGATTTGCCGCTGAACGCGCCGGTGACCCCCGTGCAGACGATCGGCAACGGCCAGACGCTCGGTTCCGGTCCGGTCAAGGTCGCACTGATCCTGCCTTTGACCCAGGCGAGCGGCGCCAGCGCGGTTGGAACCTCGCTGCGCAATGCGGCGGAGCTGGCGCTTGCCGATTCCGGCAGCAGCGAACTCACCGTGTTGGTCAAGGACGATCGATCGAGTGCCGAAGGCGCCCGTCAAGCCGCTCAGGAGGCGCTCGGCGAGGGCGCCGAATTGCTGATGGGGCCGCTGTTTGCCGCCAATGTCCGCGAAGTCGGCAGCCTCGCGCGCGCCGCCAACCGCCCGGTCATCGCTTTTTCGACCGATACGTCGGTCGCCTCGCACAATGTTTTCCTGCTGTCCTTCTTGATCGAGAGTTATGTCGACCGCGTCGTCGAATTCGCCGCCCAGCGCGGCAAGAAATCCTTTGCCGCTCTGGTGCCACAAAGCGATTACGGCAATGTCGCTTTGGCCGAATTTCAGGCATCGGCGGCCCGCCATGGTGTCCGCGTCCTCTCGATCGAACGCTATGGGCCGGGCGCGGCCGGCCCGGCCGTCCAGCGGATCGCCGGTCTCGGCGACCAGATTGACGCCCTCTTCATCCCCGAACAGGCGGACGGCATGGTGACGCTTGCCCCGCAGCTCGCCACGAGCGGCCTCGACAGCCGCAAGCTGCAATTGCTCGGCACCGGTGTGTGGAATGATGCCAGGGTCCTGAAACTGCCGGCCTTGCAGGGGGCCTGGTTTGCGGCGCCGGAAAATGCCGGGTTCAACGGCTTTGCCCAGCGCTATCGGGCCAAATTCGGGTCCGACCCGGCCCGGATCGCGACGCTCTCCTATGATGCCGTCTCGCTCGCCGCGGCGCTGGCGCGGGCCCAGGGGACGGGCGCCTTCAACGAAGGCGTTCTCACCAATCCAGCCGGGTTCAACGGCGCCGATGGCGTGTTCCGCTTCCGCGCCGACGGCCAGAACGAGCGCGGCCTTTCGGTTCTGCAGATCTCCAACGGCGCCGCGACGATCGTCAGCCCGGCCCCGAGATCCTTCGCCGCCGCCAAGAGTTGACAGCCTAACGGCCGGCGGCGCAAGCCGCGGCTGGTCAGGCGGCGAGATCGGCAACCACCGCGTCGAGCACCGGCAATCCCGATGCGGTGACCGTGAGCGTGCCCGCCGCGCTGACGCTGATCAGGCCATTCCGGCGCAAGGATTCGATTCGGTGCGGCGCCAGGCTGCGGCCGGCCAGACGTTCGAACCGGGCCAGATCGATGCCTTCGCTCAGTCTGAGGCCCATCAGCAGAAATTCGTCGGCCGCTTCCTCGCTGCTGAGCGCCGCATCCTCGACGAGCCCATGGCCAACCGACTCGACAAGCCCGAGCCAAGCTTCCGGCGATTTTTCGGTCGCCTGGGCAAAGCGCTGGCCATCGACGATCAAGCGGCCATGCGCGCCCGGCCCGACGCCGAGATATTCGCCATAGCGCCAATAGATCAGATTATGGCGGCTTTCCTCTCCGGGCCGGGCGTGATTGGAAATTTCATAGGCCGCGAGCCCGTGCTTGGTGGTCAATTCCTGGGTCACGTCCCACATGGCCCGGCCGCGTTCGGCGTCGGGGGTGACAAGCTTGCCGGCCCGGGCCAAAGTTTCGAACACGGTGCCGGGTTCGATCGTCAGCTGATAGAGCGACAAATGCCCCGCCGCATGCGCGAAGGCCTGCTCCAGTTCCCGCCGCCAATCGGCGACGCTCTGGGCGGGCCGTGCGTAGATGAGGTCGAAGGAATAGCGCGGGAATAGGCCACGCGCTACGGCGAGCGCGCGCACCGCCTCCTCGACCGAGTGCAGGCGGCCGAGCTGGCGCAGATCCTGATCGTTGAGGGCCTGCACGCCGAGCGAGACGCGGTTGACGCCGGCCAGCCGGTAGCCGCGGAAACGATCGGCCTCGACGCTGGTCGGATTGGCCTCGAGCGTGATTTCGACATTGTCGGCGATGGCAAAATGCACGGCGAGGGCATCGACAATTGCCGCGACCGTTTGCGGCCGCATCAGCGAGGGCGTGCCGCCGCCAAAGAAGATCGAACCGACCGTGCGACCCGGGGCAAGGCTGGCCCGATGCGCCAATTCGCGCTGGAAGGCTTCGACATAGCGCGCCTCGTCGACCGGCGCGGCGCGGACATGGCTGTTGAAATCGCAATAGGGGCATTTCGACAGACAAAACGGCCAGTGGACATAGATGCCGAAGTCGCCGGTTGCTGACAGATCACGTTTCATGCGACCTTATGGCATGACATGGCGGTCGGGGTCACGCGGCTCGTCGGCGCCGAGACAGCGTGCCGCCAGCCATTGAAAGGCGCGGGCGCGATGCGACAAAGCCAGCCTGCCGTCGGCGGGCATGCCATGTTTTTGCACGCTCGTCATTTCGCCGAAGGTCAGGCGGTGTCCGTCGGGCAGGAACATCGGGTCATAGCCGAAGCCCCGGCTGCCGCGCGGCGGCCAGATCAGCACCCCGGCGATCGTGCCCTTGACCGTCTCAACATGCCCGTCCGGCCAGGCGATCGACAGAGCGGAGACGAAGCGGGCCCGCCGTTGCGCCGGTTCGAAGGCATCGCGCTCGCGCAGCCCCGCCTCGATTTTTTCCATCGCTTGCATGAAATCCCCGGCCGGTCCGGCCCAGCGGGCCGAATAAATGCCGGGCGCGCCATCGAGCGCCTCGACGCACAGGCCGGAATTGTCGGCAAGCGCCGGAAGCCCCGCCGCCTGCGCGGCCGCCAATGCCTTTAACTCGGCATTGCCCTGAAAGCTCGTCCCCGTCTCCGCCGGCTCCGGCAATCCGAGTTCCGCCGCCGACCGGGCGACAATGTGGTGGGGGGCCAGCAATTCCTGCATTTCCCTGAGCTTGCCGGGATTGTGGGTCGCGATGACGACCTCGCCCCTCAGCCGGCGCGCCATAGGTCTCTCCGTTGTTTGGGCCGCTGATCGGCCTGCCCGCAGCGATAGGGGCAAGGCCGGCCGGCTGCAAGCCTCACCTCACGCCCCGCCTGGTCTTGCGGGCTGCGTCGGATCGTCCGGCCAGCGGTGACGGGGATAGCGGCCCTTCATCTCGGCCCTGACCGCCTGCCAGGAGCCGGCCCAGAATCCCGGCAGGTCGCGGGTAATCTGGACGATGCGGTTGGCCGGCGAGAGCAGCGCCAAGGTCAGGGGAATGGCCGACTGCCCGAGTTTGGGATGTTCGGCGAGGCCGAAGACGTCCTGGACCCTCAGGCTGACGCGCGGCCCATCCTCGGGCGAATAATCGATCGCAATCCGGGCGCCGCTCGGGGCCAGGAAACACGCCGGGGCTTGCCGCTCCAGACGCTTGCTCAGTCCAGCCGGCAGCAGCGCCCGCAGCCCGGCCGCGAGGTCCTCGGTCGAAACCTCGGCAAGCCGGCTCTTACCGATCAGAAAGGGTGCCAGCCAGGCGCCGACGGTTGCCGCCAGGGTCGCATCGGACAGATCCGGCCAGGTGTCCGGCTCGGTGCGGTAGAGAAAGCCAATCCGATCGCGCCATTGATTCAAAGTCTTGCTCCAGGGCAGGCGCTCGAGCCCGAGTTTGGCAATGCCGCGCGCCAAAGCCTCGGCGCAGGCCAGGTCGGCCGGTGCCGGCAGCGGCTGCTCGCGCAATAGGATCGCGCCGAGCCGAAGCGATTTGCGGATCCTGACGCTGGCGCTCGAGGCATCAAAGAAGACGTCCTCGCTGGTCGCCAGCCGATCGGCGGCGACCAGCTCGAGTTCCCCCGCGGTCAGCCGTGCCGCCGAAAGGATGCGGGCCGAATTGGCCCGGCCCGAAACTTCGGCAACGACCAGGAAATCCTCGCCGGCGAGCGGATCGTCGGCTTCGACCCGGGCGGCCCGGCCATTGGCCATCACAAATTCGCTGCGGCGGCCGCGCGCCTTGGCGACGCGATCCGGATAGGCGAGCGCCAGCAGCCGGCCGGCGCTCCAGCCGGGCTCGTCACTGTCGCCGCCGGGGCCGGACGCTTTATGCATCCATGTCTTGGCGAGCCGGCGCACGTCGGTGCTGCGCGGCGATCGGTCGCGCCGCAGCGCCTCGACCCGCAAGCCGACATCGACGCCGCGTGCCGGCCAGCGCTCGACCAGAACGGCGGCAATTTCGGCCGCCAGACGGGCGCTCGCCTGATTGTGACGCGCCGCATGCACGACCATCCGGGCAAGACGCGGCGGCAGGGCGAGCGCGCGGATCGCCTGGCCCTCGCTGCTCAGCCGCCCGTCGGCGTCAAGCGCGCCGATCGCCTGCAGGAAAGTGCGTGCCCGGACGCTCGCTCGAGCCGGCGGCGGATCGAGGAATGGCAAATGCGAAGGGTCGCCGACGCCCCAATGCGCCAGGTCCAGGATCAGGCCGCTGAGATCGGCGGACAGAATCTCCGGCCGGGCGAAGGGCTCGAGCGCCGCCGTGCCGGCCGCTTCCCACAGGCGGTAGCACAAGCCTGGCCCGGTCCGCCCGGCCCGTCCGCGCCGCTGGTCGGCCGCGGCTTGCGAGACTCGGACCGTCTCCAGACGGCTCATGCCGATGTCCGGCTCGTAGCGGGGCACCCGGGCGAGCCCGGAATCGATGACCAGCCGAATCCCTTCGATGGTCAGCGAGGTCTCCGCGATCGAACTGGCGAGCACGATTTTGCGGCGCCCGGCGCTCGGGGCGGCGATCGCCAGGTCCTGGGCGGCGCGATCAAGGCCGCCATAGAGCGGCACCACATCAGTCGCTGGCGCTCGCACTTTTGCCGCTAGCAGGGTCGCGACGCGCTGAATTTCGGCCTGGCCGGGCAGGAAGACCAGAATCGAGCCCGGTTCGCTGGCATGCGCTGCCGTCACGCATTGGGCGACCTCCTCTTCAAGCCTCTTCGTCGGATCACGTCCGACATAGCGTGTTTCGACCGGAAAGCTGCGGCCTTGGCTGACGATGACCGGGGTTGCCTCGCCGAGCAGCCGCCCGATCCGCTGATCGTCGAGCGTTGCCGACATGACGAGAATGCGTAGATCCTCGCGCAGCCCCGCCTGGGCGTCGAGGCAGAGCGCCAGGCCAAGGTCGGCATCGAGCGATCTTTCGTGGAATTCGTCGAAGATAACCAGGGCCGTCCCGGTCAAGGTCGGGTCGTCGAGAATCATCCGCGCGAATACGCCATCGGTGACGATTTCAACCCGCGTTTCCGCCGAGACCAGCGATTGCGAGCGGATTTCGCAAGTCCGATCGTCCGGCCGAGCACCTCGCCCAGGCTCTGAGCCATGTGCGCCGCCGCGGCCCGCGCCGCCAAGCGTCGCGGTTCGAGGACTAGGATCTTGCCCGTGCCGCGCCAGGCGGCCTCGAGCAGGGCAAGCGGCACTCTGGTCGTCTTGCCGGCCCCGGGCGGGGCGACCAGCACCGCGTTGCGATGCCGGCCAAGCGCCTCCTGCACCGCAGCAAGCACGGTGTCGATCGGCAGCGGCGCATTGCGGCTCGGCAGGGGTCGGCAATCGGTCGGCATTGGCCTTGTCTTGCGAAGCGGTGCGGCAATTTGCGCTGGCCCATCTTCTTGCGCAGTGCCCCTTCTCGCGCAAGCGGGAAACGGGTATATCGACGGGCCGCCAAGCGGCTCGCCGGGACTGGCGGGGTTCTCAACAGGTGCGAGTGGTTGCAATGGCGGATCCGGTCGATCAAGGTCTACGCTTGGCCGCACTGTCGCCGACCTTGCCGGCCGAACTCGCCCATCCGCCGCAAAATTTCTGGGCGCTGGTGGTCGGCTCGATTGGTGTCGTCTATGGCGACATTGGGACCAGCCCGCTCTATGCGTTGAAGGCGGCGCTCGACCATGTCAAGGACACCGGCGCGCTGGATTCCGAAGTGATCGGCATCGTCTCGCTCCTGATCTGGGCGCTGATTTTCACGGTCACCGTGAAATATGTCTTCTTCCTGATGTTTGCCGATAACAAGGGCGAGGGCGGCACGCTGTCGCTGATGGCGCTGGCGCAAAAGGCGATGGGCCGGCGGGCCCAGGCGGTGTTTCTGCTCGGCGTCGCTGGTGCCGCATTGTTTTCCGGGGACGCCATCATCACCCCGGCGATTTCGGTTCTGTCCGCCGTCGAGGGTCTCAATATCGTTTCGCCGGAATTGTCGAAATTCATTCTGCCGATAACGGTGTGCATTCTGATCGCGCTGTTCTTGTTCCAAACCGCCGGCACCGAGCGGGTCGCACGACTTCTTCGGTCCGATCATGATCGTCTTCTTTGCCGTACTCGCGGTTCTCGGCCTGATTCATATTGCCGATTCGCCGCAGATCTTTTCGCGATCAATCCGCTCAACGGCCTTTCCTTTCTGTTCGGCAATGGGTCTGCCGGCTTCGTCACGCTGGGCCTCGTTTTTCTCGCCGTCACCGGCGCCGAGGCGCTTTATGCCGACATGGGCCATTTCGGCCGGGCGCCGATCCAGCTCGCCTGGATTATGTTCATTCTGCCAGCGCTGCTGCTCAATTATCTCGGCCAGGGGGCGTTGATCCTGCACGACAGCGCCGCCGCGCACGACCCGTTCTATCTGCTGGCGCCGCCCTGGGCCCTGATCCCCTTGGTCTGTCTGTCGACAATCGCCACTGTCATCGCCAGTCAGGCAGTGATCACCGGCGCCTTTTCGCTGGTCCGCCAGGCGATCCAGCTCGGCCTGCTGCCGCGCATGGAAATTCAGCACACGTCGGAGACGCTCGAGGGGCGCATTTACGTGCCGCGGGTCAATCGGCTGATGCTGATCGGCGTCCTGATTCTCGTGATGATGTTCAAGACCTCGGATTCGCTTGCCAATGCCTATGGCATTGCGGTGACCGGCACGATGGTGGTGACGACGGCGCTGGCCTTCGTCGTCGTTTGGAAATTGTGGAACTGGCCGCTGTGGGGCTCGCTCCTGTTCGTGTCCTTCTTCCTGGTCATCGACCTCGCTTTTCTGGCGGCCAATCTGGTTAAGGTGCTCGACGGCGGCTGGGTACCGCTGCTCCTCGGCGCCTTTGCGATGATCATCATGTGGACCTGGGTGCGCGGCACGACATTGCTGGCCCAGAAGACCCACAAGGATTCGATCGCCGATCCAGGATCTGATACGCCAGCTCGGCAAGAGCAAGCCGACCCGGGTGCCGGGCACCGCGATTTTCCTGACCAGCGATCCCGACGTCGCGCCCTCCGCCCTGATGCACAATCTCAAGCACAATAAGGTGCTGCATGAGCGGATCATCGTGATGTCCGTTCGCACCGAAAACCAGCCGCGGGTCGCCGCCGTCAACCGTTTCGAAATCACCAAACTTTCCGACGATTTCACCAAGATCGTCCTCCATTACGGCTTTATGGAAAGTCCGCGCATTCCCGAAGCTCTTGGCCAGTTTGCGCAAATTCGGCGAGAAATACGAAATCATGAAGACCTCGTTTTTTCTCGGCCGGCGCACGATCAAGGCTTCGGCCAGTTCCGGCATGCCGATCTGGCAGGACAAGCTTTTCATCGCTCTGTCGAAACAGGCCGCCACCGCGACCGACTTCTTCGCCATTCCCTCCGAGCGCGTCGTCGAATTGGGCGCCCAGGTCACGGTGTGACCGCGGACTTCCTTCAGCCGCCTATATTGAAGGCCGCCAGCGCCGCCATATTGACGATATCGCTGTCCTTGGCGCCGAGCGGCACGATCTGGACGGCTTGTCGAGACCAACGATCATCGGGCCGATAACGGTCGCGCCGCCCAGTTCCTGCAGCATTTTGGTGGCGATCGAGGCCGAATGAAAGGCCGGCATTACCAGAACATTGGCGGTGTCCGACAGGCGGCAGAACGGATAAGCTGGTCATCAACGCCTGGTTGAGCGCGACGTCTGCCGCCATTTCGCCGTCATACTCGAAATCGACGCGGCGCCGGTCGAGCAGCCGGACCGCTTCCTGCACTTTCAACGAGCGCTCGCCCGGCGGATGGCCGAAGTTGGAAAATGCCAGCATGGCGACGCGCGGCTCATAGCCGAGCCGGCGCGCGACGCCGGCGGCCTCGATGGCGATCAGCGCGAGATCCTCGGCCGACGGCATTTCGGTGATCGCCGTGTCGGCGACGATGCACCGGTCGGCCGCGCGCCAGCACCAAGCGAGACGCCGATCAGTCGATGGCCGGGTTTCGGATCGATGACGCGGCGCACTTCGTCGAGGCAGATCGAGAAATTGCGGGTCGTGCCCGTCACCATTGCATCGGCGTCGCCGGTCGCGACCATCGCCGCGGCGAAATGATTGCGATCCTGATTGATCAGGCTCTGGCAATCGCGAAACAGGAAGCCCTTGCGCTGCAGCCGCTCATAGAGGAACTGCGCATAGATGCGACGTTGCGCTGCGACAGCCGCGCATTGTGGATTTCAATCCCGTTGCGCTCGTCGAGATCGATGCCGGCGGCGACCGCCGTATCGCGGATTCGTCTTCGCGCCCGACCAAGATCGCCTTGCCGAGGCCCTGGGTCGACAAAGGACGTCGGCGGCGCGGATGACCTGCTCCTCTTCGCCCTCGGCAAAGACCACCCGCTTGGGATAGCGGCGCACCCGTTCGATGGTGCGTTGCAGGGCACCGGCGATCGGGTCCCGCCGGCCGAGAGCTGCGCCGGTAGGCGGTCATGTCGACGATCGGCTTGCGCGCGACGCCGCTATCCATCGCCGCCTTGGCGACGGCCGGCGAGACAACGTGGATCAGCCGCGGGTCGAACGGCACCGGTATGATGTAGTCGCGGCCGAAGCGCGGGCGGGCGCCCTCGTAGGCGGCGGCCACCTCATCAGGCACGTCCTCTCGGGCAAGCTCCGCGAGCGCATGCGCCGCGGCGATCTTCATTTCCATATTGATGGTTGTCGCGCGGACATCGAGGGCGCCGCGAAAAATATAGGGAAAGCCGAGGACGTTATTGATCTGGTTCGGATAGTCGGAACGCCCGGTCGCGATGATCACGTCGTGGCGGACCGCGCGCGCGTCCTCCGGCGTGATTTCCGGGTCCGGATTGGCCATCGCGAAAATGATCGGATCGGCGGCCATAGTCCCGACCATCTGCGGCGTCAGCGCGCCCTTCGCCGAGAGACCGAAAAAAATATCGGCGCCGACCATCGCCTCCTCGAGACTGCGCAGCGGCGTGTCGATCGCATGCGCCGATTTCCACTGGTTCATGCCCTTGCTGCGGCCGCGATAGACGACACCCTTGGTATCGCACAAAATGACGTTGTCGGGCGCAAAGCCGAGCGCTTTGATCAGGTCGAGACAGGCGATTCCGGCCGCGCCGGCGCCGTTGCAGACAAGCTTGGTCTTGCTGATGTCGCGGCCGGTCAGATGGATGGCATTGATCATGCCGGCCGCGGTGATGATGGCGGTGCCGTGCTGGTCGTCGTGAAACACCGGAATGTTCATCAGTTCGCGCAACCGCTCCTCGATGATGAAACATTCGGGCGCCTTGATGTCCTCGAGATTGATGCCGCCGAAGGTCGGGCCGAGAAAACGCACCGCATTGATGAATTCCTCGGGATTCTCGAGTGTCGATCTCGAGGTCGATCGAATCGATGTCGGCGAAGCGTTTGAACAGGACCGCCTTGCCCTCCATGACCGGCTTGGCCGCCGAGCGCCCCGAGATTGCCGAGGCCGAGAATGGCGGTGCCATTGGTGATGACACCGACTAGATTGCCCCTGGTCGTGTAGTCGAAAGCGGTCGCGGGATCTTCGTGGATCGCCTTGACCGGGACCGCCACGCCCGGCGAATAGGCAAGCGAGAGATCGCGCTGCGTCGCCATCGGCTTGGTGGCGATGATTTCGAGCTTGCCGGGCCTGCCCTTGGAGTGAAACTGCAGGGCTTCCTGATCGGTGAATGTCGGCCGTTTTGGTCGGTTCTTCGGGTCATCTGCCATGACAGGAATCCACATGTGTGTTCGGCAAGCTAACCTAGCCGCCCATCCCCCCTGTTCACAAGCGAGCGCGCCACGGCGGCCGCAAGGTGCGCCGCGGCCGCCGCTTTGCTAGCTTGCCAGGATGGATGCTCCGAAAGTGCCGACCCCGATGATGGCCCAATATTTGGCGATCAAGGCCGAATATGCCGACAGCCTGCTGTTCTACCGGATGGGCGATTTTTACGAATTGTTCTTCGCCGATGCCGAAGTCGCCAGCCGGGCGCTCGGCATCGTCCTGACCAAGCGCGGCAAGCATCTCGACGAGGACATCCCGATGTGCGGGGTCCCGGTCGAACGGGCCGACGATTATCTGCATCGCCTGATCGGGTTCGGCCACCGGGTCGCGATCTGCGAACAGACCGAGGATCCAGCCGAGGCCCGCAAACGCGGCGCCAAGGCGGTCGTCAAGCGGGCCGTCGTGCGGCTGGTCACGCCGGGCACGCTCACCGAAGATGGTCTCCTTGAGCCGCGGCGCGCCAATCTTCTGGTTGCGCTGTCCCGCCAGCGCAGCCTTGACGGCGAATGGACCTACGGGCTGGCGGCGGTCGATATTTCGACCGGCGCCTTCAGCCTTGCCGAGGTCGCCGAGCCGGGTTTGCTGAGCGAACTCATCCGCTTCGAGCCGAGCGAAATCATCGTGCCGGATTCGCTGGCCGGCGAGGCGCCGCTGGCCGCCCTGCTCCAGGGCTTGCGCATCCCGCTCGCCGGCATCGGCCGGGACGCCGCCGACAGCGCGACGGCGGAGCAGCGGCTGTGCCGGTTTTTCGGTGTTGCCACGCTCGCTGGCTTCGGCAGCTTCAGCCGCGCCGAAATGGCCGCCGCCGCCTGCGCGGTCGCCTATGTCGAGCGCACCCAGCTTGCCGTCAAGCCAAGCCTGCTGCCGCCGCGGCCCCTCCGGCAGGGTGAATTGGTCGACATCGATGCCTCGAGCCGGGCAAGCCTCGAACTGACAAGGACCCTGTCGGGCGATCGGGCCGGCTCGCTGCTGGCGGTCATCGACCGGACCGTCTCGCCCGCCGGCAGCCGTCTGCTGGCCGAACGACTCGCGGGACCGCTGCGCCATGTCGAGACGATCGGGCGGCGCCTGGCGATGGTGGCCTGGCTTGCCGAAGCACAGACGCTGCGGGCCGCGCTGCGGGCAAGTCTTCGCCGGCTGCCGGACCTGGCGCGGGCGGTCTCCCGCTTGTCGCTGGAACGCGGCGGGCCGCGTGATCTTGCCAGCGTCGGGGTCGCCCTCGAAGTCGCAAGCGAAATCCTCGACCGGTTCGGCAATCGGCCGGACTTGCCGGTCGATCTTGCGCAGGCCTGCGAGAAGGTTGCCCGGGTTGATCCGGAACTGCGTCCGGCGCTCGAGCGCGCGCTAGCGAGCGATCTGCCGCTGGTGCGTCGCGATGGCGGTTTCGTCAGGCCCGGCTTCGACCGCGAACTCGACGAGCTGCGATTGCTGCGCGACGATAGCCGGCGGGTGATTGCCGGTTTGCAGGCTTTCTACGCGGACAAGGCCGCAATCCGGCAATTGCGCATCAAGCACAATAATTTCCTCGGCTATTACATCGAGGTGCCGCAGGCGCAGGGCGAAATCCTGCTGCGTCCGCCGTTCAACGCGCTGTTTGTCCATCGCCAGACGATGGCCGATGCGATGCGCTTTTCGACCGAGGAATTGGCCGCCCTCGAGAGCAAGATCGCCGCCGCCCAGGACCGCGCGCTGGCCTGCGAATTGGCGGTATTCGAGAGCCTGCGCAGCCATATCGTCGCGCAGGCGGCGCCGTTGCGCGCGATGGCCCAGGCGCTCGCCGAAATCGACGTGGCGGCGGCGCTCGCCGAATTGGCCGTCGAACAGGACTGGACGCGGCCGCTGGTCGATCATTCCCGCATCTTCCACATCGAGGCAGGCCGCCATCCGGTCGTCGAGGCGGCCGGCAAGGCGAGGGGGACGCCGTTTGTCGGCAATGACAGCGATCTGTCGCCGCCGAAAGGCGAGACCTATGGCAGGATCGCGGTGATCACCGGGCCCAATATGGCGGGCAAGTCGACCTATCTGCGCCAGAACGCCCTGATCGCCATTCTGGCCCAGATCGGCTCCTTCGTCCCCGCCAAGCGGGCCCATATCGGCGTCGTCGATTGCGTCTTCTCGCGAGTCGGCGCCGCCGACGACCTGGCCAGGGGGCAATCGACCTTCATGGTGGAAATGGTCGAGACGGCGGCGATCCTCAATCGGGCGACGCCGCATTCCCTGGTCATCCTCGACGAACTCGGTCGCGGCACCGCCACCTTCGACGGCCTTTCGATTGCCTGGGCGGCGATCGAATATCTGCACGAGACCTGCCGCGCCCGAACCCTGTTTGCGACGCATTTCCATGAATTGACGCAATTGACCGGGACGCTCGCCCGGCTGACCAATCTGACCATGCGGGTCGCCGAATGGAAAGGCGAGGTGGTGTTCCTGCACGAGGTCGTTGCCGGCGCCGCCGACCGTTCTTACGGCATCCAGGTCGGCAAGCTCGCCGGCCTCCCGGCCCGCGTCATCGAGCGGGCCCGGCTCATCCTTGCGGGTCTCGAGGCCGGCGAGCGGCGCCTGCCGGTGGCCGGCCTAATCGACGACTTGCCGCTGTTTGCCGCCAGCCAACGGACGCGCCCGCGCGATCCAATCGGCGAAGAGCTCGATCGGCTCGATCCCGACGCTCTGACCCCGCGCGAAGCGCTCGAATTGGCCTATCGGCTGAAGCAGCTCCGCAAAGAGCGGGCTGACCTTGGCTAGGCGGCGCAACGGATTGTCAACCCCAAGGCGCGAGATTGGTCGCTGCCGGCCCGGTCTGGATCCGCGGGGACCAATCGAGCCGGCACGGAGGCAGCGCGATTGGCCACTTTCATGCTCTATGCGGCGGCGGCCGGCAGCCTTGTCTTGGCGGGCGTGATGCTGGTGCGCTGGTTGCGCCGCCGCAGCGCGCAGGCCCGCCTGGTCGAAGCCCTGCGTGACGAGATCTGGGAATTGAAGGAGCGGGCGTCCCAGCGCGATCGCGCCGAGGCGGCGAGCGAAGCCAAATCGCGCTTTCTGGCAACCGTCAGCCATGAAATCCGCACCCCGCTCGGCGGCATTCTCGGCATTGCCGATCTGCTTCGCCAGACCGCGCTATCGGCCGAACAGGCCGCCTATGTCGAAGCCATCACGACATCGGGCAGCGCGCTCACCTCGCTGATCGACGAAATTCTCGATTTTTCCAAAATCGAGGCCGGCAAGCTCGACGCTCGCCCAGGAACGCTTCGATCTGCCAGCCTTGGTCGAGGGGGTTGCCGAGCTGCTGGCGCCGCGGGCCCAAGGCAAGGGCCTTGAAATCGCTTCGTCGATTGGTCTCGACGTTCCGCAATGGGTGATCGGCGACGCCGCCAGGCTGCGCCAAGTGCTGATCAATCTGGCCGCTAACGGGGTCAAATTCACCGCGACCGGCGGCGTCGGCATCAGCGTCGGGCCCGACAAAGAGGCCGGCATTGCCTTTGCCGTCGCCGACACCGGTCCCGGCGTCGACCCCTCACAGCGATCGGTCATTTTCGAGGATTTCGAGCAAGGCGACGGCTCGACCACCCGCCGCCACGGCGGCACCGGCCTCGGCCTGGCGATTTCCCGACGAATCGTCGCCCGCATGGGCGGCAGTCTGACGCTTATCTGTCCGCCAGGCGGTGGTTCGCAATTTCGCTTCGTCATTCCGCTCGCCCGAGCCGAGCACGGGCCGGCCGCTCCGCCAGCGCTGAGCCGGCTGGACCTGTTCGGTCAGACCGCCCTGATCGTTGCCCAGTCGCCCTTCGAGGGACCGTTCATCGGCGCCTATCTGGAAACCGCCGGCGCGACGGTCGTGCGCGTTGAGACCCTGAACGAAGCGATGGCCGTTCTGGCCGACCGCCCGCCGCCCGAACTTGTCCTGGTCGATTGCGGCATCGGCGAGGACGGCACCCGCCAGCTCGCCGAGACCGCCCGTTCAACCGGCGTCGGCCGCAGCATCGTGTTGTTTTCGCCGTTCGAACGGCGGGCCTTCGGGCAGGCGACGGTCAAGGGGTTCGACGGCTGGTTGGTCAAGCCGGTCCGGCGCGGTTCGCTGTTGGCACGGCTCGGCCATGTCGAAAGCCAGCCGTCCCGCGAGTGGACCGGCCAAGCCGTGGCGCTGGCCCCGCCGGGCCTTCGAATTCTGCTCGCCGAAGACAATGCAATCAATGCCCTGATCGTTCGGCGCGCGCTTGAGCGGATGGCTGCCGAGGTCGTTCACGCCCGCGACGGTGCCGCCGCCCTTGACCTCGCCGAAGCCGCGCTGGCCGGCCGGTTGCCGCACTTTGACGTCATTTTGATGGACGTCCGCATGCCCGGACTCGATGGCCACGAGGCCGCCCGAAGGATCCGCATAGCCGAGGCCCGCGGCGGCCACCGGCGGGTACGCATCGTCGCCCTCACCGCCAATGCCTTCGAGGAGGATCGGCAGGCCTGCCTCGCCGCCGGGATCGACGATTTCCTGACAAAGCCTGTCGATTTCAATCGTTTGGCCCAGGCTTTGACGGCGCCGGACTCGGTCGAGCCGCGATCGCGCTCGGTGGCCGGGCGGCCCGCCATGTCATAAATTCGTAGGCGAATCATGCTGTCCATCGCAGCAGATCGAAGCGGTCACTCTACGGAGTTTCGAGACATGTGGAACCAAGGTCACTTCGGCCGGGCCGCGGCGGTTGTCTCCTTTCCCGGCCCCGCCCAGATCAAGCGTCGCATCCGCGATCTCCGCGGCCTTCCCGCGAGTTCTCGGCCGCATCGGTTCCCTGGAGGTGCGGCTGGCGACGACAAAAAAGGAAATCCGCAAGGCGCAGCGGCTGCGCTTTCGCGTTTTCTTTGCCGAAGGCTCGGCGGTTGCCGATCGGACCATGGCCCTGATGCGCCGCGACATCTGCGCCTTCGATCAGATTTGCGATCATTTATTGGTCGTCGATCACGCCGCGCGATCGCGCCGCCTCAACATCCAGAAGCCGCGCGTCGTCGGCACCTACCGCCTGTTGCGCCAGGAAATCGCCGAGTGCTGTTTCGGCTTCTACTCGGCCCGGGAATACGACATTGCACCGCTTTTGGCGCGGCATGCCGGCAAGCGCTTTTTGGAACTGGGCCGGTCCTGCGTCGTCAAGGAATATCGGACCAAGCGGACCCTCGAGCTGCTCTGGCACGGGATCTGGACCTATGTGCTGCATCATCGAATTCGACGTCATGATAGGCTGCGCCAGCCTCGAGGGTACCGATCCGCAGGCGCAGGCGCTGGCGTTGAGTTTCCTGCATCATCACACGCGATCCGATGAGAATTACCGGACCCGGGCGCTCGCCAACCGCTATGTCAGCATGAACCTGATCGGCAAGGAGGCGATCGACTGCCGCAAGGCCCTCGCGAGCCTGCCACCGCTGGTCAAAGGCTATCTGCGGGTTGGCGCCATGTTCGGCGACGGCGCCGTCGTCGACCCCCAGTTCGGCACAACCGACGTTTTGGTGATCATGCCGGTCGCCGCGATCGATGCCCGCTACATCGCCCATTTCGGCCCGGCCGCCGAACGATTGGCGGCCTAACCGCCCTCGCCGCTGGCATGCAGCGCGCGCAGACCTTCGCGATAGGTCGGATAGACAAGCGCGCCGGCGAGATGCTGCTTGAGCCTGGCATTGGCGACGCGTTTGTTCTCGGCGTAGAAGCTGCGCGCCATTGGTGAAAGCTCGGCCGCCTCGATGCGGATTTCGTCCGGTGGCGGACGGCCGAGCAAGGCGGCGGCATAGGCGATCACATCCTGTGGCGGCGCCGGCTCGTCGTCGGCGACATTCAACGCTCCGGCGATGTCCTGTTGGAACGCGGCAGCGATGCTGCGAGCGATATCGGCGACGTGAATCCGATTGAAAACCTGGCCCGGCTTGACGATCCGCCGTGCCGTCCCCTCGCCGAGCGACACCAGGGCATTCTGACCCGGACCATAGATGCCGGCCAGCCGCAGAATGGCGAGCCGGGCACCAAGCCCTGTTGCAAGCGCGCTCCACTCCTGTTCGGCGGCTAGGCGCGCGCGGCTCCGCGCGCTCGTGGGCTGCGGCTCGCTCGCCTCGTCGACCCAGGCGCCGGCCCGATCGCCATAGACGCCGACCGTCGACAGATAGACGATGGTGCGGATCCATGGGGCGCGGCCAAGCAGCCGGCCATAATCGAGCAGGACCGGGTCGCCGCCTTCGCCCGGCGGCACCGCCACAAGCAGACCGTCGGCCGCCGCGAGCGCCCGCTCAAGCGCCGCGCGGTCGCCAAACAGAATGGTTTGAAAACCGGCGGCGTTCCAACGCGCCACGGCCGCTTCCTGGCGCACGGTACCAGCCGTCAGCGCGAAGGCATGGCCATGGGCGGCAAGGAACTGACGGGCGCTATAGCCGAGGCCGAAAACGAGAAGATTCATGCGACCCCGCCGAGAGCCAGGCGCCATTCGGCGCCGACGCTTTGCGCGGTCTCGCGGATCGCCCGTTCGGCGCCGATCCGGCGCAAGTGGGCCGGCTCCAGCAGGCGGCCCGCCGCCCACACGGCAGCTCCGCGCACCAGTGCCGAGGCATCGTCAATTCGCTCAATGACGACCGTTCGCATCCGCCAATCACCGGAATTGCCGATGGCGACAAGAACGTTGCGAACGAAGCGATCGCGGCCGATGCGCTTGACCGGTGTCCGGGCGAAGAGGAGCCGGAAGGCGCGATCGTCGAGCTGGGCGAGCATTTCCAGCGGCAGCGCCTCGAGATCTTGTCGTGCCTTGAGCTTGCTCTCGTGGGCCGCTTGCGCGAACTTGTTCCATGGGCAGACCGCCAGACAATCGTCGCAGCCATAGATCCGGTTGCCGAGCGCCGGTCGCAGAGCGACGGGAATTGGCCCTTTGTGCTCGATGGTGAGATAGGCGATGCAGCGGCCCGCATCGAGCCGGTAGGGCGCCGGAAAGGCCGCGGTCGGACAAATGTCCAGGCAGGCGCGGCACGAGCCGCAATGATCGATTTCCGCCGCCTCGGCCGGCAGCTCAAGCGTCGTGAAAATCGAGCCGAGAAACAGCCAGGAGCCGAATTCGCGCGAGACGAGATTGGTGTGCTTGCCCGGCCAGCCGAGGCCGGCCGCTTGGGCCAGCGGTTTTTCCATGACGGCGGCGGTGTCGACGAAGACCTTGACGGCGATCGGCGCGCTTGACTTGGCCTCGGCACACAAATAGCCCGCCAGCTGCTTCAGCCGTCCCTTCATCACATCGTGGTAGTCGCGGTTGCGGGCATAGATGGAAATATTGCCCGTCGACCTCCGCGCGAGGCCCGCGAGCGCATCGCCATGCGGGGCGTAATTCATGCCGACCATGATGATGCTGCGCACATCCGGCCAGAGCCGCCGCGGATCGGCGCGGCGGGCCGGATCACGAGCCATCCACTCCATTGTCGCGTGATGACCGTCGGCAAGCCAGCGGGCGAGCCGCTCCTCCGCCCCCGCCGGCGCGTCGGGTTTGGCAATGCGGCACAGATCGAAGCCGAGAGAGCGCGCGCGCCTGCGCAGCCGCCCCGCCAGCGCCTCTAGAAATCGAGATTGGAATAGCTGGGATTGGGGCTCATCCCCGCCGCCCGGTCGGCCAGAAGCGGTCGGAACGAGGGTCGCGACTTGATCCGAGCGTACCAGTTTTTCGCCCATTCATCCTCCTCCCACGGAGCATCGCCCAGAAAGTCGACGCTCGACAAATGCGCCGCCGCGGCAAGATCGGCATAGGTCAGACGGTCGCCCGCCAGCCAATTGCGGGCCCGCATCAGATGGCCGATGTAGCGCAGATGATAGCGCACATTGCTGCGCGCCGCCCGGATCAGGTTCATGTCCGGGGCGCCGCCGCCGCGATCGAGCGGCAGATAGCGCTTGTAGACTTTCTCGGTCACCACGTAAGCGGAGACCTCGGCGAAGAATTTCTCGTGAAACCAGGCCATCAGGCGCCGCACTTCGACCCGGCCAGCGGGATCGGTTGGCAGCAGGCGCCGGTCGACCATTGTCGGAGCTATGGTTTCGTCGAGGTATTCGGCAATCACACTGGCGCCCGGCACCGCAAGGCCGCCGGCAGCGATCAGGACCGGTGTTCGTCCGGCCGGATCGAGGGCGAGGAAATCATGCCGCCGCTCGACCACGCGTTCCTCGATCAGTTGCGGCTCGATGCCATATTCGCCGAGAACGAGCCGGGCAAAGCGCGAATGCGGGCATAGGGGGTGATGGTACAGTTTGATCATGTGACCGTGGGGCAGGGGATGGGCGTTTTTGCCGGCCGGCGCCGGGCCGGCCAGCCGCTCGCCGGACGGCGCTGGTATAGAGCCGGCGAGGGCCGTCAGCAACAACCACGGGGCAAACTCGGCCGCTCAGGCGGCTGGCGCGTGACGGTCCTGCCACCGGTACCATTGCACCAAAGCGGCGATATAGGCCTTCTTGAGGGCAGCAAACGGCAATGGCCGCAGCGGACTGACCGCGAAAGGCAGGCCGGCCGGATCGCCGTCGCGGCAATAGGCGGCGAGTGCCATGCCCATGGCGGTCTCCAGCCCGACGCCACGGCCCTGACAGCCGATGTTGATCAGAAGGCCCGCTTCGGGCTCGTGCAGGTGCGGCAGGAAATCCCGGGTAAGCGCTACCCGGCCGCTCCAGCGGTAGGCAAAGACGGTCCCCTTGAGCTGCGGATAAAGGCGCAGCGCGGCCCGCTCGAGATGGGCCCAATCCTCGGCGGACCGCGGCGCTCGGAACGGGCCGCGGCCGCCGATCAGGAAGCGCCCCTGATGATCGAGCCGGAAATACAAGAGCAGCCGGCGTGTATCCGAGCAGACCTGCCCGAAGGGCAGGATCGTTGCGCGCTGCGCCGGGTCCAGGGGCTCGCTCGCCAATTGAAACGAATTGGCCGCGACGATAGTCCGCTCGAGGCCCGGAAACAGGTGGTCACTGTAGGCATTGGTGCACAAGACCACCTTGGCGCTTTCCACTGTCTGGCCGGAATCTGTGCGCACCGTCCAGGTCGCCGCCCGGCGCGCGATTTGGCGGACCGGTGATTGCGTATAGACCGAAGCGCCCGCCGTAACGGCGAGGCGGCACAATTCGCGGGCATAGCTCAAGGGCTGCACCGCGCCGCCGCGCCGGTCGAGCCAGCCGGCGCGATAGGCATCGCTGCCGAGCAGACGCCGCGTCTCGGACCGATCGAGCCATTCCACCGCGGCGCCGCGGCGCTGCCATTGCGCCGCCCGTGCCGCGACAAGCTCGGCCGCCGCCGGGTCATGGGCGGCCTGGATCCAGCCACGCCTTTGGCAGGCCACCGCGAGGCCGTGCCGGGCAATCAGGGCAAAGACCACATCGGCGCTGGCCGCGCTGAACGCGGCAAGAGCGGCGCCGGCGCTGGCACCGAACCGGGCCTCGAGCTGGTCGGGGTCGTATTTCAAGCCGGGAATGACTTGGCCGCCGTTGCGCCCAGATCCGCCAAAGCCGACCTCGCGGGCTTCGAGGACGACGACCGTTGAGCCACGCTCGGCCAGGTGCAGGGCGGCGCTCAACCCGGCATAACCCGCCCCGACGATGGTCACCTCGGCACGCAGCGACTGCGCCAACTTTCCCGTCGCCGGGGCGGGCGCCGCAGTCTGCGGCCACAGGCTGCGTTCGGAGAAAGCTTCGTTCATGCCCCCCCGCAACCGGCTGCCGAGAGCCATCTGCGCCGACTCTGGCGCGCCCGCCAGGCATCCACTAGCATGGCATCAGGCCTACCGTTCAAAACCCTGCCTTTTCCGAGTTCCAATCATGAGCGAAGAAGCCAAGACAACAAGGCGCGCTGACCGCGCTCCGGCCCCACCCGTGCGCTTTGCCAGCGCCGGCGACGCACGCCGCTACATCGAGACGCACGAATTCAGTCATGTCAAGGTCGGCTTCACCGACGTCGACGGCATATTGCGGGGCAAATATATGGCGCGCGACAAGTTCTTCTCGGCCCTGGAAAAGGGCTTCGGTTTCTGCGACGTCGTGGTCGGCTGGGATTCCAACGACCAGCTCTACGACAATGTCGCCTATACCGGCTGGCATTCTGCCTATCCCGATGCGAGCGTGCGTATCCTGCCGCAGACTGGGCGCGCGATCCCGTTCGAAGGCAACCTGCCCTTCTTTCTCTGCGAGCTCGCCGATCGGGCCGAGGCCATTTGCCCGCGCGGCGTGCTGCGGCGGGTGCTCGCCCGCGCCGCCGCCATGGGTTTTAGCGTCGCCGCGGCCTTCGAATATGAATTCTTTCTCTTCGCGGAAACGCCGCAGAGCGTCCGCGCGAAGGGCTACCGCGATTTGCTGCCGCTGACGCCAGGCTTTTTCGGCTATTCGGTTTTGCGCAGTTCCGTCCAAAGCGAACTCTACGGCGACCTTCTTGCGCTGTGCGCGCAGATGGACATGCCAATCGAGGGTCTGCACACGGAAACCGGGCCCGGCGTACTCGAGGCCGCCATCGGCGTCGACGAGGCGCTCCGGGCAGCCGACAAAGCGGTCCTGTTCAAGACCTTCGCCAAGGTCTTCGCGCAGCGCCGCGGGCTGATGGCAACCTTCATGGCCAAATGGTCGCGCGATTGGCCGGGGCAGAGCGGCCATATTCACCTGTCGCTGCGCGATGCCAAGGGCAAGCCAGTCTTCCATGACGCCAAGGCCGCCGCCGGCATCAGCCAGACGATGCGCCATTTCGTCGGCGGCCAGCAGGCCTTGCTGCCGTCGGTTCTGGCGATGATTGCCTCGACTGTGAATTCCTATTCGCGGCTGATCCCCGGCTATTGGGCGCCGACCAGTGCGACCTGGGGCATCGAGAACCGCACCACGGCACTAAGAATCATCCCCGGCGCCGCCTCGGCGCAGCGGGTCGAATGCCGGATTGCCGCCGCCGATGCGAATCCCTATCTGGCGCTGGCGGCGGCCCTGGCGAGCGGGTTGTGGGGCATCGAACACAGAATCGAACCGCGGCCGGCAACCGTTGGCAATGCCTATGCGGAAAAACCCGATCCTGACCTGGCTCTGCCGGCCAATCTGTGGGACGCCGCGCAGAGGCTGCGTGGCTCGCCGGAGGCACGCGCGCTGTTTGGCGAGGCCTTCGTCGAGCATTTCGCGGCAACCCGCGAGTGGGAGGAGCGCGAATTCCGCAAACACATCACCGATTGGGAATTGGCGCGCTATTTCGAAATCATCTGATCAGCCGGGAAACAGACCATGGACCTTATCGCGACGTGGAACTATCCGACCCAGATCGCCTTTGGCGCCGGTCGCATCGGCACGCTCGCCGAAACCTGCCGCGCCGCCGGCCTCAACCGGCCGCTTCTCGTCACCGATTCCGGGCTTGCCAAATCGGCCATGATCGCCGAGGCCCTGGCCCGCAACGCGGCGCTCGGCCTGCCGACCGGACTGTTCAGCGCGGTCAAATCGAATCCGACCTCCGCCAATGTCGCCGACGGGATAGCCGTCATGCGCAAGGGCGGCCATGATGGGGTGATTGCCTTTGGCGGCGGCAGCGCGCTCGACGCCGGTAAGGCGATTGCCTTTCTTGCCCATCAGAACTCGACCGATCTGGGATTTCGAGGATCTCGGCAGCAATTGGCAACGTGCCGATCCCGCCGCGATCCGGCCGACGGTCGCGGTCCCGACCACGGCCGGTACCGGCTCGGAAGTCGGCCGCGTGTCGGTGATCACCGATGAGGCGACGCGGACCAAGCGTCTGATTTTCCACCCGCGCATCCTGCCGGTTGCGGTGATTGCCGATCCGCAGTTGACGCTCGGCGTACCGGCCGGCCTGACGGCGGCGACCGGCATGGATGCGCTCGCCCATTGTCTCGAGGCCTATTGCGCCCCCTCCTTTCATCCGATGGCCGACGGCATTGCGCTCGAGGGCATGCGGCTAATCCGCATCGCCCTGCCGCGCGCCGTTCATGCCGGCGGCGACCTTGAGGCGCGGGCGCTGATGATGGCGGCGGCCACGATGGGCGCCGTTGCCTTTCAAAAGGGCCTCGGCGCCATCCATGCGCTGTCGCACCCGCTCGGCGCCCTTTACGACGCCCACCACGGACTGTTGAACGGCATATTGATACCCTATGTGCTCGCCTTCAATCGGCCAGCCGTCGAAGATAAGATGGTGCGGCTTGCGACCTATCTCGGCTTGCCGGGCCATGGATTCGATGCCGTGCTGACCTGGATCGTCGCTTTGCGCCGCGAACTGGGCCTGCCCGACAAGCTGCGCCAGCTTGGCATCGACGCCGCCGAGACCGACCGGATCATCGCCGCGGCGCTGGTCGATCCGACGGCGCCCACCAATCCCGTCAAATTGGAAGCAGAGCCGCTGCGCGAGCTGTTCCTGACGGCGCTCGGCTAGCTGGCCGGCGACGGCCAAACTTTGGGCTGAACGCCTAACTTGCCGGCACAGGGTGGCGCGGCGCCTTTCATGCGCTTGTTGGCGAGAACGGCGCTGGCAAGTCGACGCTGGTCAAGTGCATTATGGGCTTCTACGCATCCGACACCGGCTCGGTGCTGCTCGACGACGAGGAGGTCTTGGTCCGCAGTCCGCGCGACGCGCGCGCCCAGGGCATCGGCATGGTCTACCAGCACTTTACGCTGGTTCCCTCGCTGACCGCGGCAGAAAACCTGGTCATCAGCCGGGCCGATACGCCGGCTATCATCGATTGGTCAAGCGAGCGCAAACGGCTCGTCGCCTTTCTCGAGCGCATGCCCTTGCGCGGCCCGCTCGACCAACTGGTGAGCGAGCTTGTCGCCGGCGAAAAGCAGAAGCCCGAGATTTTGAAACTGCTCTATCTCGATCAGCGCTTTCTCATTCTCGACGAGCCGACGTCGGTTCTCACCCCGGCCGAGGCCGACGAAATTCTCGAGCGGCTGAAGGCAATGGCCGGGCGCCAGGAGATCACCGGATTGATGATCACCCACAAGTTTCGCGAAGTGACGGCCTTTGCCGACACGCTGAGCGTCCTGCGGCGCGGTCGCCGGGTCGGCGGCGGCAAAGTCACCGACATGACGACCGAGGACATGGCCGAGCTGATGATCGGTGATACCAGGCTGCGCGAGGGGGCCAAGCGGGCGCCGCTGCAAAAGCATTCCCGAACGGTGCTCGAACTCGCCGGGCTCTTTTGCCGAAAGCGACGCCGGGCAATTGGCGCTCGATGCGATCAGCCTGACGGTGAAGTCCGGCGAAATCGTCGGCATAGCCGGCGTCTCGGGCAACGGTCAGAGTGCCCTCGTCGAAGTTCTCTCGGGTCAAAGGCGACTGAAGAGCGGTCAGATCTTCATCAACGACCAACCGTTCGAGCCGACCCGTGCGGCCTATGACCGGTTCAAGGTCTTCGGATTGCCCGAGGAGCCGTTGAAGAATGCCACGGTTGCCAAAATGTCCGTGTCGGAAAACATGGCGTTCCGAGACTTCGACAAGCCGCCAATCGCCCATTGGGGCTGGTGGCTGTCACGTGGCCCAATGCGCCGACGGGCTGACGAATTGATCGCCCGCTATCGAATCAAGACGCCCTCGGCCGACGCGCCGATCGAAAATCTCTCGGGGGGCAATGTGCAACGAACGGTGCTGGCCCGCGAATTGTCCGGCCGGGTCGACGTGCTGATCCTCGCCAATCCCTGTTTCGGCCTCGACTTTGCGCCGGTCGCCGACATTCGCGCCCAGATCATAGAACAGCGCAATCGCGGCGCCGCTTTCTTCTGGTGTCGGAGACTCGACGAAATTCTCGAACTTGCCGATCGCGTCGCCGTCATGTCCGGCGGCCGGCTCACCTATGTCGCGCCGCTCGCCGAAACGGATCGCGCGACGATCGGCAAATATATGGCGGGGCACTGACGGCGGCGGATGGGATGCGCCAATTGAGGCCACCGCCGAACGCGAATTTCGAGACGCGGACAGCCGGGGGTTTTTTGGGAAGCGGTCCGCGAGGACCAGGGCGAGACCATTCCCTGCTTCGCGCGGCTGCGGCGGAAAATCGAGGTCTAACGGCAGTTCTCCAGCCCTCTATCGTGCGGACAGGGCAGTTGCTGCCCACAGCGGCCAACTTTCGCCGGGCACCGATCATCAACCGTCGCGGCGGCCCTCGCCACGGCAAGGCTTTTGCTTTACTTGGCTAGGACTGGGCAAGCATCAACGCAACGGGTTCGCATGGCAATTCTCACCGCATTGCAGCATACGACCCGCTATCTGTATGACCGGCCGGTCCAGCTTGGTCCGCAAACGGTGCGCCTGCGCCCGGCGCCGCATTGCCGGACCAAAGTGCCCAGCTATTCGCTGAAAATCGTCCCGGCCAATCATTTCATCAATTGGCAACAGGACCCGCATGGCAATTGGATTGCCCGTCTGGTCTTTCCGGAGCGGACCGAGGAATTCTCCGTCATCGTCGATTTGACGGCAGAATTGGCGGTCTTCAATCCGTTCGATTTCTTCGTCGAGGATTATGCCGGCAACTTTCCCTTCACCTATGCCGACCATTTGCGCGCCGACATTTCGGCCTATAGCGAGCCCGAGCCGGCTGGTCCGTTATTGCGCCGTTTCCTGGCCGGCCTGCCGAACGCGGCGCCAAGCACCGTCGATTTCCTGGTCGACCTCAATCGACGCGTGCATGAAGCGATCCGCTATGTCGTTCGACTCGACCCCGGCGTTCAAAAGGTCGAGGAGACTCTGGCGGTTGCCGCGGGTTCGTGCCGCGACAGCGGCTGGCTGCTGGTTCAGGTGCTGCGCCACCTCGGACTCGCGGCGCGCTTTGTCTCCGGCTATCTGATTCAGCTGCGGCCGGACCAGCCCTCGCTCGATGGACCCTCGGGTACCGACCGCGACTTCACCGACCTGCACGCTTGGGCCGAGGTCTATATTCCCGGCGCCGGCTGGGTCGGCCTCGATCCGACCTCCGGGCTTTTCTGCGGCGAGGGTCATTTGCCGCTGGCGGCGACCCCGCATTATCAATCGGCGGCGCCGATTTCGGGTGTTGTCGAACCGGCGCATGTCGATTTTTCCTTCGACATGCATGTCTCGCGCATCGAGGAGCGGCCGCGGGTGACCGCGCCCTTCTCGGACGAGGCCTGGAGCGCGTTGTCGGCGCTGGGCGAGCGCATTGATGCCGATCTTCGCGCCCAAGACGTGCGGCTGACCATGGGGGGCGAGCCGACCTTCGTCTCGATCGACGATTACGAGGCTGCCGAGTGGAACACGGCGGCGGTCGGCCCGGCCAAAAGGGAGCGGGCCGACATCCTGATCCGGCGTTTGCGCAGCGCCTTTGCGCCAGGCGGCTTCCTGCATTACGGGCAAGGCAAATGGTATCCGGGTAAATCGTTGCCGCGGTGGACCTTTGCGCTCTATTGGCGGGCCGACGGCAAACCGATCTGGCGCGACCCCGCCTTGATTGCGGCGGAAGCGTCGACGGGCGCGGCTTCGATTGCCTCGGCCAAACAGATGATCGATGGAATCGCGAGGCGGCTCGAACTCGAACCCGACTATGTGATGCCGGCCTTCGAGGATCCGGCGCAGTGGATTTTGAAGGAAGCCGGCCTGCCCGAGAATGTCACGGCCGCCGACAGCAAGCTCGAGGATCCCGAAGAACGCGCCCGAATCGCCCGCGTCTTCGAACGCGGGCTCGCCGAACCCTCGGCCTTCGTCTTGCCGGTGCAGCGCTGGAACAGCCCGGCCCGTAAGGCCGGCTGGATTAGTCAGAAATGGCCGTTCCGGCGCGATCGCCTGTTTCTGGTGCCCGGCGATTCACCGGTTGGTTATCGGCTGCCGTTGAACGCCCTGCCCTGGGTTTCGCCGGAATCCTATCCCCATGTCATGCCGCGCGACCCGTTCGAGGAAGCCGCCGATCTTGCCGACCCGGACCTTTTGGCGCAGGCCTTTCGCCAGGCGGCCGAGGCTCAGACACCGCGCGGCGAACGCATTGAGCAGCAGATCGGCGAGGACGCCAATGCGGTGCGTACCGCGCTCAGCGTCGAGCCACGCGACGGCCGGCTGTGCGTTTTCATGCCGCCTTTGGCCCGGCTCGAGGATTATGTCGAATTGATCGCGGCGATCGAGGCGACCGCCAGAGATCTGGCCGCGCCGGTTCATGTCGAGGGCTATCCGCCGCCGGGCGATCCGCGTCTTCATGTCATCAAGGTTACGCCGGATCCCGGCGTGATCGAGGTAAATGTCCATCCCGCCGCCACCTGGCGAGACTGCGTGGAGACGACGACCAGACTCTACGCCGAGGCGAAGCTCAGTCGACTGGGGACGGAGAAATTCATGATGGACGGGCGCCACACCGGCACCGGTGGCGGCAATCACGTCGTCGTCGGTGGTGCCGTCCCCGCCGACAGCCCCTTTCTGCGCCGCCCCGACCTGGTGCGCAGCCTCATTCTCTATTGGCAGCGCCATCCCTCGCTCTCCTATTTGTTTTCGGGACTCTTCATCGGCCCGACCAGTCAGGCGCCGCGGATCGACGAGGCCCGCCACGACGCGCTCTACGAACTGGAAATCGCTTTTTCCGGCATCCCCGATCCGCAACCGGGCCGGACGCCGCGCCCCTGGCTGGTTGATCGCTTGTTTCGCAATCTCCTGACCGATGTCTCCGGCAACACCCACCGGGTCGAAATCTGCATCGACAAATTGTTCTCGCCGGAGGGACCGACTGGCCGGCTTGGCCTGGTTGAATTCCGCTCCTTCGAAATGCCGCCGGATGCACGGATGAGCCTTGCCCAGCAATTGCTGCTGCGCGCCCTGATTGCCTGGATGTTTCGCGAGCCGCAGTCCGGCGGCTTCGTCCGCTGGGGGACTTCGCTGCATGACCGCTTCATGCTGCCCTATTTCGTCTGGGCGGATTTCAAGGACGTTCTCGCCGATCTTGCCCGGGCCGGCTTTCCCTTCGACGCCGCCTGGTTCGAGGCGCAGCGCGAATTCCGGTTTCCGCTCTATGGCCAGGTCGAGCATGGCGGCGTCAAGCTTGAGCTACGCCAGGCGCTCGAACCCTGGCACGTCCTTGGCGAGGAGGGGCGGGCGGGCGGCACCGTGCGCTATGTCGATTCCTCGGTCGAGCGGCTGCAAGCCAGAGTCGAAGGCCTCAATGAACAACGCCACCACGTCACCTGCAATGGCCGCCGGCTGCCGCTGACCGCCACCGGCCGGCGCGGCGAATATGTTGCTGGGGTCCGCTACAAGGCCTGGCAGCCGCCGACTGGCCTGCATCCGACATTGCCGGTGCATGCGCCGCTGACCTTCGATGTCATCGACGCCTGGAGCCGGCGCTCGATGGGCGGCTGCGTCTATCATGTAACCCATCCCGGCGGACGCAATTACGAAACCTTCCCGGTCAATTCCTATGAGGCCGAGGCGCGCCGCCTGGCACGCTTCCAGGATCATGGCCACACGCCCGGCCCGCCGCCTATCGCGGCGCTTGAGCGCAGCGAAGATTTCCCGACGACGCTCGATCTGCGCCGGCGAGCGCACGAGGAAGGCGGATTGGCGTGAACGGCCGCGCCAACCAGGCGGCGCCGGCGCCGGTGTTTGCCGGCGCCTACCGGCCGCTGGCGGGGGTGCATGACGAATTGATCGATCGCGCCGGCACGGTGCGGGCGCCCTATCAGGCCTTCCTCGCGGCGGCGCAGGCGCTGGGCCCCGCCGAATTGCAGCACCGCTTCGACGCCGCCGATCGGCATCTGCGGGATTCCGGCGTCTATTATCGCGTCTATGATGATGCCGCCGGGGCGGAGCGAACCTGGCCGCTCAGCCATGTGCCACTGATCCTGGCCCAAGCCGAATGGCAGCAGCTGGCGGAAGGCGTGATCGAGCGTGCGATCGTTCTCGAAGCGGTCCTGGACGATCTCTACGGCAAGGCGGAGCTGGTGTCGCAGGGTGTCCTGCCGGCCGCGGTCGTCGCCGGCAGTCCAGAATTCCTGCGGCCTTTGGTCGGCGCGGCGCCAGCTGGCGCGACCCGCCTCTATCTCTATGCCGTCGATCTCGGCCGCGGCCCGGACGGTCGATGGTGGGTGCTCGGCGACCGCGCCCAGGCGCCGTCCGGCGCCGGCTATGCACTCGAAAACCGCATCGCTCTGGCGCGCGCCCTGCCCGACATCTACCGCTCTTTGCGGGTCGAGCGGCTGGCCGGGTTCTTTCAGGCCTTTCGCGGTGAATTGGCCGCCCATAACCGGCACGAGGATGCCCGCATCTGCCTCTTGACCCCTGGGCCGATGAACGAGACCTATTTCGAGCATGCCTATCTCGCCCGCTACCTCGGTTTTCTCCTGGTCGAGGGCGAGGACCTAACGGTGCGCGGCGATCATCTGTATGTGCGCACCGTTTCCGGGCTGAAGCGGGCCGATGTCGTCTGGCGGCGGCTCGATTTGGATTTTGCCGATCCGCTCGAGCTCAACGCCCGTTCGCGGCTTGGCGTTCCGGGGCTCGTTCGGGTCGTCCGCAACGGCGCCGTAGTGCTCGCCAACGCCTTGGGATCAGGCCTGGTGGAGACGCCGGGCCTGATGAGTTTCCTGCCGGCGCTCGGCCGCCGCATCCTGGGCAGGGAGCTTTCGCTCGCCAATGTCGCGACCTGGTGGTGCGGCCAGCAGCACGAGCGTGACTATGTTCTTGCCAATCTTGACGAACTCATCGTATCGCCGGCGCTTGCCGCGGCCGTACCCGGGGTCCTGCCGGCCGGCGGCGTGCTGGGTGGCGGGCTCAGCGCCGGTGAGCGCGTTCGGCTGGTCAAGGCGATGCAGCGCCGCGGCGGCGACTTTGTCGGCCAAGAGATTGTCCGTCTGTCGACCATGCCGGC
Organism: uncultured Alphaproteobacteria bacterium; assembly: GCA_963773155.1. GTDB lineage: Bacteria > Pseudomonadota > Alphaproteobacteria > Rhizobiales > Beijerinckiaceae > CAVZAB01. The sequence continues at coordinate 153,456 of CAVZAB010000018.1, forward strand.
CTGGGTCAATGGGGCGTTGCAGCCGCGGCCATTCATCATGCGTCTGTTCGTCGCCAGAACCGGGGCCGGCTGGACCGTGATGCCCGGCGGCTTTTGCCGGGTGTCCGACGGTTCCGACGTGCGCGCCGTGACCATGCAGGATGGCGGCCGGTCGGCCGACGTCTGGGTGCTATCGGAAAAGCCGGTCGTCGAGACCTCGCTTTTGCCCTCGCCAGACAATGTCGCTGTCCGCCGCTTCACCGGATCGCTGCCGAGCCGTGCAGCCGACAATCTGTTCTGGCTCGCCCGCTACCTGGAGCGGGCCGAGGCGATCCTGCGGATCCTGAGGGCGCTGCTTGCGCGGCTAGGCGAGGCCGAGGGATCGCGCGGGCCTGTCGCCCAGCAACTCCTGCTTTTGCTCGAGGCCTGGGGCGCCAGCAATCCGGAGGCCGCGCGCGAAGCACCGGGCCTGATTGTCGGCCGCTGTCTGCATCAGCGCCTGCCAAGTGGTGCTCTGCCACGCCTTGTCGGATCGGCGCGGGCTGCCGCCTCGGCGATTCGCGATCGCTTTTCGCCGGATGCCTGGCGTGCCCTCAACGATCTGGTCGCCTTGATCGACCATCCCGAACTCGAGCGCTCCACGGAAGCCGAATTGTTCGAGCGGATCAATCACGCCCTGCAGATCATCGCCGCCTTTTCGGGGCTCGCCCAGGAGAATATGAATCGGCTGAACGGCTGGCGGTTTCTCGAAATCGGCCGGCGCGTCGAGCGGGCCGTCGACACCTGCCGTTTCGTCCGCCAGCTCGCCTTCGCCGACGCTCCGGTCGAGGCGCTCGATGCGCTGCTCGAACTGGGCGACAGCCAGATCACTTACCGGCTGCGCTATGTTATGGTTGCAGCCCACGCACCGGTGGTCGACCTATTGGTGCTTGACACCAACAATCCTCGCTCGGTTGCCTTTCAAGTCGAGCGCATCGACAATCACCTGTCGCATTTGCCGGGGCGCCGGCAGGACGGGCACCTCTCGCCAGCCGAGCGGGCGAGCACGATGCTGCTTGCCGAATTGCGCAGCGCCGAGGCCGGGCAAATCGATCAGCGCCAATTGCAGGCGAGCGAGCGGGCGCTTATGCATATTTCCGACGAGATCGGCCTGCGCTATTTCACCCATCGCGATCGCCCGGATGTCGGATGGGAGGGGCAGGGGTGAATTATCAAGTCCGGCAAACCACCGAATATACCTATGCGACACCGGTGCCTTTCGCCCAGCATGTTCTGCGGGTGACGCCGGTCAACCGCCAAGGTCAGACGGTGTGGTCGAGCCTTCTCGAGATCACGCCGGCGCCGGCCCATTGTGCGGAAGGTAGCGATTTCTTTGGCAATTGCATCGTCCGGGTGGATCTCGAAAAAGCGCATGATCGCCTGTCGATCCGCAGCGCCGCGCGGGTTCGCGTCGAGCCGCCGTTCCCGCTCCTGCCGGAATTGTCGCCAGCCTGGGAGGATGTCCGCAGCGCGGCCGTGGCAAGTGCCGATCTCGGCGGACTTTCGCCCGTGCATTATCTGTTCGCCACCCGGCTGATCCCCTTGAGCGAGGCGATCACCGCCTATGCCGAAGTAAGTTTCACCCCGCGCCGATCGGTTCTGGCGGCGGCGATCGATCTCATGAACCGCATGCATGCCGAATTTGCCTATTGCCCCGGCGCCACCGACGTGACGACGCCACCCGATGCGGCCTTCGCGCAGCGCCGCGGTGTCTGCCAGGACTTCGCCAATATCATGATCGCCGGCCTGCGCGGCCTCGGCCTTTCGGCAGGCTATGTGTCCGGCTACGTTCGGACGGTCAATGTCGGCGATCAGCCGCGTCTGGAGGGCGCCGATGCGAGCCATGCCTGGGTGATGATCTGGTGCGGCGAGGCGGCCGGCTGGCGCGGCCTTGATCCGACCAATGGCCTGCTGGTTGCCGACGATCACATCGTTGTTGCGATCGGTCGCGATTATGCCGATGTCGCGCCGGTCGATGGTGTCATCGTTGCATCCGGCGATCACGAGCTGATGACCGCGGTCGACGTGGTGCCCTTGCGCGTCGACGAGTCCTGCGACCTGCTAGACGAGTTTTGCTAGACGAGGCCGGCAGCGTCGGCAAGAAAGCGCAAGCCATCTACGACCACGTCCTCGCCGGCAAGATCGACGGCATGGCCCTGCCGGGCGAGCGCCCGCGCGTAGCGCCGGGCAAGCCGGCTTTCGCCGACGATCGTCACCGGCTTGCCTTGGCCGGTCGCCGTCGCGGCAGCAATTTCGTGGCCAATCAAAAGGCCAGACAGGTAGCTTTTGAGGCCGCTCGCCGGCACCTGATCGAAAAGCCCGAGCGTGCGCACCGCGAAAATGTCGCTGAGCAGACTGCCACCCCGAGCGGCATGGTCGAGCGCGCGGTCGAAGGCATCCCAATCCTCCGCCTCGATCGCCAGTTCCGGCATCAAGCGGCCCAAGATCGAATGATCCGACAACACCTGAAAGACCTCGCCGGTCATGTAGGTCTTGAAGTGCCGGATCGTGCCATTGTCAACATCGACCCATTTGCAATGCGTGCCGGGCAGACACACCGTCGCTGCCGCCCGGCCGCGCGCAAACAGGCCAAGCAATTGGGTCTCCTCGCCGCGCATGACATCGGGCGCCGGCCCCGATGCATCGCACAGGCCCGGGACGATCCAGATTTTGCGCTTCAGCGTGTTTTGAACCGGCGTCAGTCGTTCGGCGAGGCGGCCGACGCCGCAGGGTGTCGCCACATAGGGTGCCTCGATCCAGCCTTGCCGGCTGCCAATCATGCCGGCCATCAGCACTGCGGCCGCCGGCTCAGCCTGCAGCGCCGCAAGCACGCCGGCGAGCCGGACCTCGAACGGTTCCTCACGGTTGAGAATGCCACCCCTGTTGCGAATGGCGGCGACAATCCGGCCGTCCGCCGCGCAGCAATAGGCACGCAGCGCGCTGGTGCCCCAGTCAACAGCGACGAATGTTCCGCTCACGTCTGCCTCCGCGCCTTAGCAGGCGGCGCCCTGCCCAATGCCATAGGCAAGAACCCACTGGACATGCTAGTCGAAGCCGGCCGGGCCGCCAATCGGCCGCGCCGCCGCCGGACCCGGGGCGGCATGAGCCCGACCGGCGGCCAAGCGAAGGGAGGGCAAATGAAAATCACGGGAATTCGCGTCTATCAGGTCGATTTGCCGCTGCGCGAAGGGCGCTATGCCTGGTCCAACGACAATGCCGTCGATGTTTTCGAACTCGACCGTGGTTGCCGTGGAGACCGACGCCGGAGTGACCGGCTATGGCGAATGCTGCCCACTCGGGCCGGCCTATCTGCCGGCCTATGCCGCCGGGGTAAGGGCCGGGCTTAGCGAAATCGCGCCGAAGCTTCTCGGTCTTGATCCGACCCATGTCCGCGTCGTCTGCCGAAAAATGGACGAGGCTTTGCGTGGCCATCAATATGTCAAATCGGCCATCGATGTCGCCTGCTGGGATATATTGGGCAAGGTCAGTGGGCTGCCTCTCCATACGTTGCTGGGCGGGGCCGAGCAGGCCGAGGTCCAGCTCTACCGGGCGATCTCGCAGGAATCCCCGCAGCACATGGCGCAGAAGGTCACCGCCTATCGGGCCGAGGGCTATCGCAAGTTTCAACTGAAGGTCGGCGGCAATGCCGACGTCGATATCGAGCGCATCCGCGCCTGCCGCGCGGTGTTGCAGCCCGGTGACGTGCTGGTCGCCGATTCCAACACCGGCTGGACCATGCATGAGGCGGCGCGGGTGGTGGCGGCCGTGCGCGATGTCGATGTCTATATCGAGCAGCCCTGCCGCAGCTACGAGGAATGCCTGACTATTCGCCGGCGTACCGCTCTGCCTTTCATACTCGATGAGAATATCGTGGGAATGGACAGCTTGCTGCGGGCGATCGGCGACGGCGCCATGGACATTGTCAATGTGAAAATATCGAAGGTCGGCGGCCTCACCCGAGCGAAGGAAATACGCGATCTCTGCATTTCGAGCGGCGTCGCCATGACGATCGAGGATAGCTGGGGCGGCGACATAGTGACGGCGGCGATTGCCCATTTGGCCCGCTCGACGCCGGAGGAATTCCTGTTTTCCGCGACCGACTTTAACAGCTATGGCACCAAGGACATAGCGACGGGCGCGCCGAAGCGCCAGCAGGGCCGCATCACGACCTCGCAAGAGCCGGGCCTCGGCCTGGTGCCGATCGAATCGGCGCTTGGCAAGGCGGTGCTGAGCCTGTCGGCGAGCCAGGGAGAGCCAGATGCAATATAGGCGCCTCGGCCGCAGCGGCCTTCTGGTCTCCCCGCTTTGTCTTGGCACGATGAATTTTGGCGGGCCGACTTCAGCCGTGGAGGCGCAGACCATTATCGCCAGCGCCGGCCAAGCCGGCGTCAATTTTATCGATACCGCGGACGTCTATACGCAGGGCCGTTCGGAGGAAATTGTCGGCGCGGCGCTGCAGGGGGCGCGCGAGCAATGGATTGTCGCGACCAAGGTTGGCAATGCGATGGGCGAAGGGCCGAACCGCGGCGGTCTGTCACGCCGATGGATCATGCAGGCGATCGACGCCAGTCTGCGCCGGCTCGCCATGCCCTATGTCGATATTTATTATCTGCACCGCGAGGATAGTGAGACGCCGCTCGAGGAGACGGTCCGGGCGGTTGGCGATCTCGTGCGGGCCGGCAAAATCCGCTATTTCGGCCTCTCCAATTTTCGCGCCTGGCGGGTCGCGGAAATCTGCAATCTGTGCGACCGGTTCGGCCTCGACCGCCCGATCGTCAGCCAGCCCTATTACAATGCCATGAACCGGATGCCGGAGGTTGAGCATCTTCCTGCCTGCGGCCATTTCGGGCTTGGCGTCGTTCCCTATTCGCCCTTGGCGCGCGGCATCCTGACCGGCAAATACCAGGCCGGCCGGCCGGCCCCCAGCGAGTCGCGGCTCGCCCGCCAGGATCCCCGGCTCCTGCAGACGGAATGGCGCGAAGAATCGCTCGAATATGCGCGGATTATTCACGATCACGCCCAGGCGCGCGGCCAGACGGCCGGCCAATTTGCGATCAATTGGCTGTTGAACAACCGCCTGGTCACGGCGCTGGTTGCCGGTCCGCGGACCATCGAGCAATGGCGCGGCTATGTCGCGGCGCTCGATCATGGGTTTACCGGCGAAGACGAGGCTTTGGTCAACCGGCTCGTCGCCGCCGGCCATCCCTCGACGCCGGGCTACAACGATCCGGCCTATCCGCTCGAAGGCCGCCCGACCCGCACCGAAACGAGCGCCTAGAACAGGAGCGCATTGCGTGCAACCTCGACCGTTCCGCTTGCTGGTCCAACCGGTGACGCCGTTCCAGCAGAATTGCTGCCTTCTCGTCTGCACCCGTTCCAATCGGGGCGCCGTCGTCGATCCTGGCGGCGATCTGCCCCTCATCCTTGCCATGATCGATCGCTCCGCCGCGCAGATCGACAAGATTCTGCTGACGCACGGCCATATTGACCATGTCGGCGCGGCGGCGCAATTGCGCGACCGGCTCAACCGGCCGATCGAAGGACCGCACGAGGCCGACGCCCCGCTCCTCGATCGCCTCGATGCGATCGGCAGGCTCTACGGCATCGACGAAGCGCGGCCGTTTCGCCCGGACCGATTTCTCGCCGAAGGCGATGAAGTCAGCCTCGGCGACTTGCGCTTCGATCTGTGGCATTGTCCCGGCCATTCGCCGGGCAGCATCGTCTACGTCATGCGGCGGGCCGGGCCGGTCGACAGCAGACCGATCAAACCGGGCTTCGCGCTGGTCGGCGACGTCTTGTTCAAAGGATCGGTGGGCCGCACCGATTTGCCCGGCGGCAGCCGGGTCGCCTTGCTCGACGCGATCCGCACCAAATTGCTGCCGCTTGGCGACGATATTGAGTTCTTGCCGGGCCACGGCGCGATGAGCACGTTCGGGGAGGAGCGGCGCAGCAACCCCTATCTCGCCTGAATGCGGAGAGCCTCATGAGCGGCGCAATAAGACAGGTTCCGACGGTCCCGTTCGAGGGGCAGAGCCCGGGCACGTCCGGCCTGCGCAAAAAGGTCCGGATCTTCCAGCAGGACCATTACATCGAAAATTTCGTGCAAGCGATTTTCGACTGCGTCGGCAGCTGCAAGGGCAGATCCTTGGTGGTCGGCGGTGACGGCCGTTATCTCAACCGGGAAGCGATCCAGATTGTGCTGAAAATCGCCGCGGCCAATGGTTTCGGCCGGGCGATTGTCGGCCAGAACGGCCTGTTGTCGACGCCGGCAGCCTCGAACCTGATCAGGCGCCGGCGCGCGCTTGGTGGGATCGTCCTTTCGGCGAGCCACAATCCAGGCGGCGCCGACGGCGATTTCGGCATTAAGTTCAACGTCGAAAACGGCGGCCCGGCGCCCGAAAAAATCACCGAGGCGATTTTTGCCAAAACCAAACTGATCAGCACCTATCGGATCCTCGCCTGCCCCGATGCCGATCTTGGTCGTCTCGGCCTCAGCAATTTCGGTGCCATGCAGCTCGAAATCGTCGATCCCGTTGCCGAATACCAGGGCCTGATGGAAGCGCTGTTCGACTTCGAGGCGATCCGTGGCCTCTTCCGCTCGGGCTTCCGGCTGTGCTTCGATTCCATGTCGGCGGTCACCGGCCCCTATGCCGTTGCGATTTTCGAGGGTGCGCTCGGCGCGGCCCCAGGCTCGGTCATCCACCGGGAGCCTTTGCCGGACTTCGGCGGTCGCCACCCCGATCCCAACCTGGTCCACGCCGGCGCGCTGTTCGATCTGGCAATGTCGGCCGATTCGCCGGATCTGTGCGCGGCCTCGGATGGCGACGGCGATCGCAATTTGATCATCGGCCGCGGCCTATACGTCACCCCTTCCAACTCCCTTGCCGTGCTCGCCGCCAATGCGAGGTTGGCGCCAGCCTATCGCGGCGGTCTGGTCGGGGTTGCCCGCTCGATGCCGACGAGCCGCGCCCTCGACCGGGTTGCTGGAGCGCTGAAGATCGGCCTGTACGAAACCCCGACCGGCTGGAAGTATTTCGCCAATCTGCTTGATGCCGGCCTCGTTGACATTTGCGGCGAGGAGAGCGCGGGCACCGGCTCCAACCATGTTCGCGAGAAGGATGGTCTGTGGGCCGTGCTTTTGTGGCTCAACATTTTAGCCGTCAGGCGGCAGAGCGTGGCGGCGATCGTCCACGGCCATTGGCGCCAATACGGCCGCGACTATTATTGCCGGCACGATTATGAGGAAGTCGAAACGACCGGCGCCCTCGAACTTGTCGAATCGCTGCGCGGCCGACTGCCACGCCTGCCCGGCCAGCATTTCGCCGGGCTCGAAATCGCCGCAGCCGACGATTTCGCCTATCACGATCCGGTCGATGGCACCAATACCCGCCAACAGGGCGTAAGGGTGCTGTTCGTCGACGGGTCGCGGATCGTCTATCGGTTGTCCGGCACCGGTACCGCCGGCGCTACGCTGCGCGTCTATCTCGAACGCTTTGAGGCGCAGGCTGCGGCCCAGGATCTCGACACCCAGCAAGTCCTGGCTCCGCTCATTCGCGTCTCGCGCGATCTCGCCGAAATTCGCCGCCATACCGGCCGCGACCGGCCAAGCGTCATCACCTGATCGCTCAGGGGTCGGGTTTCGGCAGCCGGTCGACATGCTGGCGCGCGATCATCCATTGCGGATATTCCGGCGCCAAGGCGCCGAGCCTCTCCAGTTCGGCCAGTTCCCCCGACGTGAGCACAACAGCGCTCGCGGCAAGATTGTCGTCCAATTGGGCGATGGTCTTGGCGCCGATAATGATGCTCATCACAATGGGCCGGTGCAAAAGCCAGGCGAGCGCAATGCGGGCAACCGAGACGCCGCGGGCCAGCGCCATCGGTGCCATTGCATCGACGATCGCCAGGGCTCGTTCGCGGTCGACCGGGGGAAAATCAAAACTGGTCCGCCGCGCATCATGCGGGGTGGCGCTTGTGCGCGAGAACTTGCCGGAAAGCAGGCCGCCCGCGAGCGGGCTCCAGACCATCAGGCCAAGCCCTTCTTCCTCCATCATCGGAATGATTTCGCGCTCCAGATCCCGGCTGGCGATGGTATAATAGGCCTGCACCGTCTGGAAGCGCGCGTACTTGTGCTGGCGCGACACGCCGAGGGCCTTCATGATTCGCCAGGCCGCCAGATTGGAACAGCCGATATAGCGGACCAGGCCGCGTGCAACCAAATGATCGAGCGCTCGCAGCGTCTCGTCCATTGGTGTGAGCCTATCGTCGCCATGGATCTGATAGAGATCGATATGATCGAGCCCGAGCCTTTCAAGGCTGGCGAGGACGGAATCCAATATATGATTGCGTGTCAGGCCGACGGCATTGGGACCGGCGCCGACGCGCCCGCGAACTTTGGTTGCGATGATCACGTCGCTGCGCCGGACATTCAATCGCCGCAAGGCGCCACCCAAGAGACGTTCCGATTCGCCCTCGGAATAGACATCGGCCGTATCGAAGAAATTGACACCGGCCTCGAGCGCCCGGGCGACCAGGGCGGTCGCCTCGTCCTGGTCCAGGCGGCCGATCAAGGGCCAGAAGCCGCCCTTGCCGCCAAAGGTCATCGTGCCGAGGCAGATTTCGGAAACGAGCAGGCCGGTTCGACCGAGCGGTCGGTAACGCATGGGAAACTCCATCGATGATACCAGCGCGAGGGCGATGCTAGGTCCCAGGCAGAAACAATCAAGGGATTCGATGAACCGCCGCTGCCAGGGGTTCTGCGCCATCGTCTCGCACCGGTTGTGCGTGGCCCTGCAAATCAGCCGACGAGCGTAAGCCTTCTCGCTCGTGGTCATGTCCTCACAAGCAGAAGGCCAGCCATGCGGTCGGCCACGCCGGCCGCCGCTAACGAAGCGGATAATCGGCGAAAATCTTGATGTAATTGGCGCGCTCGAAAGCGGCTGGGTCACCCGCCCGGCCGCGGCTCATGACGCCGCGAATTGTCGCCAGCGAGTCGAGATTGCGAGCCGCGAGCCAGGCTTCGAGCCCGGCGACGAGATGGCGCATATAGCCGATCCCGTGCCGAAGCAATGCCGAGGTCGTCATGACCACGTCGGCGCCGACCAACAGGAATTTCACGAGCTCATCGACGTCGCCGACACCGGTCGAGGCGGCAAGCGAGGCCTTGAGCCGGCCATGCAACAAAGCGATCCACAGCAACGGCAGCCGGATCTCGGCCGGCGTGGAGAGGCTGAGGTCGTGGGCGAGCCGCAGGCGGGCGAGATCGATATCGGGCTGGTAGAAGCGGTTGAACAGGACGAGCGCGTCGGCACCGGCCTCGGTGAGCCTTTGCGCCATATGGCCGATCGAACTGAAATAGGGTGAAATTTTGACAGCAAGTGGGATGGAGATGGCGGCCTTGACCGATCGCACGATAGCGCAATAGCGCGCCTCGACCGAGGCGCCCGACAGGCTGAGATCGGCGGGGATGAAATAGATGTTCAGCTCCAGCGCGCTTGCCCCGGCCCGCTCGATTTCCGTCGCATAGAAAATCCAGCCTTCGTCGCTGCTGCCGTTGAGGCTGGCGATAATCGGCACCGCGACCGCGGCCCGGGCCCGGCGCACCAGGTCGATATATTGGTCGGCACCCACTTCGTAGCGGCCTGTCTCGGGGAAATAGCCACTCGCCTCGGGGAAACTCTCGATGCCGACCTGGGTCAGCGTTTCAAAACGGCGCATCTCCGCCTCGATCTGCTCCTGGAAGATCGACGGCAGGACGATGGCGGCTGCCCCGGCATCCTCGAGGCGGCGGAGATTGCCGAGGTCGCCATTGAACGGAGAGGCCGAGGCGACCAAGGGATTGGCCAGCGTGAGGCCCATATACTCACAGGTCAGATCCATGTCGTCGCTCCGGGCTTCAGATGACGCGCGTCAGGCTGGAAGCGGGCCCCGTCGCGCGCCGCGAGATCCTCGTATTGCCGGTATTTTTCGTCGACGACCTGTTGAGCCATCGCCAGCAGCATGTCCGCCTCGGCAGGGTGGCTCGTCCGCAGCGCCGTGTAGCGGATCTCGTTCGACGCATAGGTCTTGAAAGGCAGGCTGGGTCTTGGCGAATTGAGCCGGAAGGGGTTCTCGCCGATCCGCCGCATCGCCGGATTGAACCTGATAAGCGGCCAATAGCCGGTCGCGACCGCGAGAGCCTGCTGCTTGAGGCCGAACCGCATGTCGATGCCATGGGCGATGCAATGGCTGTAGGCGAGGATCAGCGAGGGGCCGTCATAGGCCTCGGCCTCGCGAAAGGCCTGCAAGGTCTGCTGTTGATCGGCGCCCATGGCGACCTGCGCGACATAGACATTGCCATAGGCGATCGCCTGCATGGCAAGATCCTTGCGCGCGGTACGCTTGCCGCCGGCCGCGAATTTGGCGACGGCGCCAAGCGGGGTTGCTTTCGAGGCCTGGCCGCCGGTGTTCGAATAGACTTCCGTGTCGAGGACGAGGACGTTGACGTTGCGGCCGCTGGCGAGCACGTGATCAAGGCCGCCGTAACCGATGTCATAGGCCCAGCCGTCGCCGCCGACGATCCAGATGCTGCGGCGCACGAAATGCTCGACGAGCGACAGAAGGTCGCGCGCGGCCGGCGTATCGATGGCCTTCAGGCGCCGCCGCAAGTCGCCAACTCGCTGGCGTTGTGCTCGAATTTCCGATTCGAGACCTTGCGGGGCTTTCGCAATGGCCTCGGCAAGGTCGGCGCCAATCTGTCCCGCAAGTCCCTGCAGGAGTTTCCGGGCAATGCCGAGGTGCTGATCGGCGGCGATACGAAACCCTAGTCCGAATTCGGCATTATCCTCGAATAGGGAATTCGACCATGCCGGGCCGCGACCCTCGGCGTTCTTGCCCCACGGCGTGACCGGCATATTGCCACCATAGATCGACGAGCAGCCGGTCGCGTTGGCGATCATCGCGCGGTCGCCGAACAATTGCGACAACAGCTTGAGATAAGGGGTCTCGCCACAGCCCGCGCATGCCCCCGAAAAGGCAAAGGTCGGCTCGAGGAACTGGATCCCGCGGACATTGGCAAAGTCGACTCGGGCGCGATCATTGATCGGCAGCGACTCGAAATAGGCGATGTTTGCCCGTTCGGCCGCGAGCAGCGGTGCCTTTTCGACGATATTGATCGCCTTGCGGCCCGGCTCGCTCGGACTGTGGGCAGGACAGGTTTCGACACACAGGCTGCAGCCCGTGCAATCTTCCAGGTAGACCGCGAGCGTGAAACGGGCCTGCGGAAAGCCGCGTGCATTGACCGGCACCGAGCGGAATGAAGCCGGGGCTTCTGGCAGCCGCCGATCGTCGAAATATTTCGATTGAATGACGCTGTGCGGACAAACAAAGCCGCAGCGGCCGCATTGAATGCACAGGTCCGGATCCCAATGGGCGATGAACGCCGCAATATTGCGCTTCTCATAGGCGCAGGTTCCAGACGGATAGGTGCCATCGACCGGCATCTGGCTGACCGGAATCGTGTCGCCGCGGCCCATCAGGGCCGGTGCCGTCACCGCCCGGATGAAGGCGGGCGCTGTGTCGGGCACCGGCGCGGCAAGGCCAATCGACCCGAGGCGGGCGCCGGCAAGCGGCACCTCTTCGAGATGGGCGAGCGCGGCGTCGACCGCTGCAAAGTTGCGCTCGACCATTGCTGGCCCCTTGCGACCATAGGTTTTCCGGATGGTGGCCTTGATCCGCGCAATCGCATCGTCCTGCGGCAGGACGCCCGAAAGTGCGAAGAAACAGGTCTGCAGAATGGTGTTGATGGCCACGCCGAGACCGGCCTCGCGGGCGATCTTGTTGGCATCGATGACATAGAATCGCAGGCGTTTGGCGAGGATCTGCTGCTGGGCCACCAGCGGCAGATGGTCGAAGACCTGCGTCGCGGCATGATCGGTATTGAGGAGAAAGACGGCGCCCGGCCCGGCGAGATGAAGCAGGTCCTGTTTCTCAATGAAATCGAACTTGTGACAGGCGACGAAATTCGCGCTTTCGATCAGATAGGGCGCGTTGATCGGCTGCGGCCCGAAGCGCAGGTGCGAAATGGTTTGCGCCCCCGACTTGTGCGAATCGTAAACGAAATAGGCCTGAGCATGGAGACCGGCCTCCTCGGCGAGGATCTTGGCGCTGTTCTTGTTGGCGCCAACCGTGCCGTCGGCGCCAAGACCGTAGAAGACCGCCCGCCCATGCTCCGCCGGTTCGATCGAGAATTGGCGATCGACTTCGAGGCTTGTCTGCCCGACGTCGTCTGAAATGCCGACCGAAAATCCGTTCTTCGGATTAGGCTTGCGCAATTCGTCGACAATCGCCTTGACCATGGCCGGCGAGAAATTCTTCGAGGCCAGGCCATAGCGCCCACCGATGACGCGCGGTGCGGAAAGCCCGTTGGCCGCGGCCTCGTTGGCCAGTGTCGTGACCACGTCGAGATAAAGCGGCTCGCCCGGCGCGCCCGGCTCCTTGCATTGCTCGACGACCGCGATCCGCCGGCAGGTGGCCGGCAGGGCGGCAAGGAAATCGGCGGCGCTGAAGGGCCGGAACAGCCGGACCTGCACGAGGCCGAGCTTGGCGCCGCCAGCGTTGAGAACCTTGATCGTCTCGCGCGCCGTCTGCCCGCCCGAGCCCATCAGCACCAGGACATGTTCGGCATCTTCACGGCCGTAATAATCGAATAGCCGGTAGCGCCGGCCGGTCAGGGCGGCAAAGCGCGCCATTTCTGCCGCGAGGATTGCCGGCAAGGCCGCATAGAAGGGGTTGGCGGCCTCCCTCGCCTGAAAGAACGTGTCAGGATTGTGGGCGGTGCCGCGAATGAAGGGGTTTTCCGGGCTGAGCGCCCGGCTTCGGTGGGCGCGGACCCATTCGTCGCGGATCATCGCGACAATGGTTTCGTCATCGATGAGATCAATCGTATTGATCTCGTGCGAGGTCCTGAAACCGTCGAAAAAATGCAGGAACGGGATTCGCGCGGCGAGGCTTGCCGCCTGGCTGATCAGGGCAAAGTCGTGCGCCTCCTGAACACCGGCCGAGGAAAGCAGGGCAAAGCCGGTCGAGCGGGCGCTCATCACATCGGAATGATCGCCGAAAATCGACAGGGCCTGGGTGGCGAGCGCGCGAGCCGCGACGTGAAAGACGGTTGGCGTCAATTCGCCGGCGATCTTGAACATGTTCGGGATCATCAGCAGCAGGCCCTGGGAGGCCGTGAAGGTCGTCGTCATGGCGCCGGACTGCAGCGCGCCGTGCAGCGTTCCCGCGGCACCGCCCTCGCTTTGCATGGCCTGGACGACCGGTATGTTGCCCCAGACATTGGTGAGGCCCTGGTTGGCCCATTGATCGGCGAGTTCGGCCATGCCGGAGGATGGCGTGATCGGATAAATGGCGCAGACTTCATTGCAGCGATAGGCGATATGGGCAACCGCCCCATTGCCGTCCATGGTGATTTTCGCGGTCGGTGCCATCATCTGCGCCCTGAGATCAAGCCGGCGTGGTTTCGGGGATCATGTCCATGGCGTGGCACGGGCATTGCTCGACGCAGACGGCGCAACCCGTGCAGCGGTCAAGCGCAATCTGGTAGCCGCGCGCGGTCGCCGATTTGCTGATGGCGTCATGCGGACAGGCGGCAAGACACATGTCGCAAAAGAAACAATTGCCGCAGGAAAAGCAGCGCTTTGCCTCGTCCGCGGCGGCCGGCTGCGAAAGGCCGCCAGTAATTTCTTCAAAGTCGTGGACCCGATCCTCGGCCAGCCGTTCGCTCTGCTGGGCCGCAACGGCGTCCTCATAGATCGGCAGACGCAACAATGCGCGCGTCGCAACTCTGGGCGGCGGCGCGGCGGCGATAGGCTGATCGCGGCGCAAATAGGCGTCGATATGCCGGGCCGCCGCCTTGCCGTGGCCGACCGCGACCGTCACCGTCCGCTCGGCGGGGACCATGTCACCGCCAGCAAACAGGCCGGAATGACCGGTCATCATAGCCGGCCCGACCGCGACGGTGCCATCGGCGCGGCGTTCGACGCCGGGGACCTTTTCGAGGAAACGGCTGTCGGCCTCCTGGCCGAGCGCCAGAACCAAGGCGTCGGCAGCGATCTGCTCGAATTGACCGGTCGGCTGCGGCCGGCCGGCCTCATCGAGCTGCATCACCTCAACGGTGAGATTGTCCGCGTCGATCGCCTTGATGCTGGTCAGCCAGCGTATCCGCACGCCTTCGGCGAGCGCCTCGCTGGCTTCGAAATCATGGGCCGGCATGTGGGCGCGGTCGCGATGGTAGATAATCAGCGGCGCCTCGACGCCGAGCCGCTTGGCGGTCCGCGCCGCGTCCATCGCCGTGTTGCCACCGCCGTAAATGACCACCCGCCGCCCGAGTTTCGGCGCTTCGCCGCTGTCGATTTTGCGCAGCAGCGCAACCGCATCAAAGACCATTTTGGCGTCGCGCGAGGGAATCTCGACGCGCTTGGCGAGGTGGGCGCCGATTGCGACAAAGACCGCGTCGAAGCCGCCGGCCTGCCAGTCGGCGAGGACATCCTCGACCTTGCGATTGAGGTGCAGCCGGACGCCTGCCACTTCAATCCGACGGATTTCGGTGAGCAGCACAGCACGGGGCAGGCGATAGGCGGGAATGCCGAAGTGCAGCATGCCGCCGGGTAGCGGGCCAGCCTCGTAGATTTCGACGTGATGCCCGAGCTGATTGAGATGATAGGCCGCCGATAGACCGCTCGGCCCGGCGCCGACGATGAGCACGCTTCGGCCGGATGCGGGCTTCGGCTCGGCTAGCCCCCAATTCTCCTGGTCAGCGAGATCGCCGAGAAAGCGCTCGATCGCATGGATGCTGACGGCGGAATTGACGCTCGCCCGGTTGCATTGGGTTTCGCAGGGATGATAGCAGACCCGGCCATGCACGGCCGGCAGCGGATTGTCGGCGACCAGTCGGTGCCAGGCCTCCTTGAATCGACCGGCCTGGGCGAGAGCGAGCCACGCCTGAACATCCTCGCCCGCCGGACAGGCCTGGTTGCAGGGTGCGAGGAGATTGGCATAGACCGGCCGCTGGCTTCTGACCGGGCCGGTGCCGCGGTGCAGTGTGAGATCGACGTTGGCGGTCATATCGGCGACCGGGAAAGGCATGGCGCACCTCGCTGAGGCGAAGAGGCTAGTCGAGCGAGCGACGCCGTCCTTGCGGCACATCAAAGCGGCGGCCGGCGCTTAGGCCTCAGCGGCCGCTTTCTACGACCAGCGCCCCGGCCTCGAGATCGTCGATCGTGCTGCAGCCGATCTGGCTCACCAGCCGGTCGATACCCGGCTACATTCGCCGGTAGGCTTCGGCTGGCGCGCCAGCTCGGCACCGGATCGGATTGCGCGTTGACGAGATTTGCGACCGGCTTCGGCATCGGGGCCCTGGTCGGTCGCGAGGGGCGACCGTCGGAAGCGACATTGCTGAAAATGGTCGCGCCCCTGCCGGCGCGCCGATACGTCTCCGGCACGGGCAGACTATGCAATTCGTTGGAGTCGCTCAGCCCCCTCAGCGTCCCCTTCTACCCGGTCGAACAGAATTCTCGGCAATCTTCGGCGGCCATCTGGCGCGGGTCAGAGAGTTTGACGGCCAATTCGATTTGCAGCGCTTTACCGGTGCGGCCGGAGCAGCCCGGCGCCGGCCCCGCTAGGTCGGCGCGGACATATCGACGCCGGCGCCTCGCCATGGCATGGTGCTGGCTCAAGCTGCCGCAGGCAGGCATCACCGGGCGGAAATCGACGTGCTGACCGTTAGCCAATTGGTGTCGACCGCCACTGCCGGTTTGAGCGAGCCGGCGCGTCGGCGGCCAGGCGGGTGAAATGACGAGGCCGATGCCCGCCAATATTGCCGAAATGCGGCTTGCTGCGCGGCGCGTGTTGCCGCTGCCGGTCTTCGACTTTGCCGATGGCGGGGCCGAGGAAGAGACAACCCTTCGCCGCAACGAATTGGCCTTTGGCGCCTGGCAGTTTCGGCCCCGCCCGCTAAACGGCGCGGCCGAGCGGGATCTTTCGATCAGCCTCTTTGGCCATCGGTTGAGCTTGCCGGTTGTGGTCGGCCCGACCGGGCTCGCCGGCTTATTCTGGCCGGACGGCGAGCGGGCCGCGGCGCGGGCGGCGGCTTCGGCCGGCACCGCCTATTGCCTCAGCCACGGCTCCGTGTGCACGCTCGAAGACCTCGCCGCAACCGCAGCGGCGCCGCGCTTCATGCAGGTATTCATCTATCGGGATCGCGGCTTTACCCGCGAACTCGTCGAACGGGCCAGCGCCGCAGGCTACCACGCGCTGGTTCTCACGGTCGACAATCAGTTGCTCGGCAACCGCGAGCGCGATCGCCGCAACGGCTTTGCCATACCGCCGCGCTTTGCGCCGTCCGATCTCCTCGGCATGGCAACGCGATTGGCCTGGCTCACACGCATGCGTCGCGAATTGCCGCGCATCACCTTCGGCAATTATCTGCGGCCGGGCCAGCCGGAAAGCTGCAGAGTCTCGCCGGTCGAATGGCAAGCCTGCTCGACCCGGCCCTGGCCTGGCCGGACGTCGCCTGGCTGCGCCAATTATGGCCGGGCCCGTTGCTGCTCAAGGGGCTTTTGCATCCCAGCGAAGCGGCGCGGGCCTGCGACTTCGGCGTGGACGGCATCGTCGTTTCCAATCATGGCGGCCGCCAGCTCGACGGCGCGCTCGCCTCGCTCGAAGCCCTGCCGCCGATCGTCGAAGCCGTCGCCGGCCGCCTGTCGATCAGCCTTGACGGCGGCATCCGCCGCGGCTCCGATGTCGTCAAGGCGCTGGCGCTCGGCGCCCATTGCGTCTGGATCGGCCGGCCGCAGCTGTGGGGCCTTTCGGTCGCCGGCGAGGCCGGCGTGCGAATGTTCTCGACATCTATCGCCGGGAGATCGACCGGGTCCTTGGTCTGTGCGGCGTGACCCGGATCGATCAATTAAACCGGGATCTGCTGGTGCGCGAGACGTTTTGAGGGGAGGCTTGAGGCCATGCCGGATTTTCCAATCATTGACACCCACGTGCATCTTTACGACATCGAGCGGTTCCGCTACGGCTGGCTTGATGGCGTGCCGCAACTCAAGCGAACGCATGGGCTCGCCGAATTCGACGCGGCGCGCGGGGCTGTCGGCGTCGACCGGATCGTCTTCGCCGAAGTGGCGATCGATCCGGGCCTGCACATCGAAGAGGCGGCCTTCATCCAGGGCCTGGCCGACAAGGACGCCAGACTATGCGCAAGCATCGCCCATGCACCGCTCGAAAAGGGCCTGGCCGTCGAAGCGGACCTCGCGGCCCTTGCACAATTTCCAACCGTCAAGGGCATAAGGCGGCTGATCGAGACCGAAAGAAATCCGTCCTTCTGCCTCGAGCCCGGCTTTCTCGCGGGCGTAAAGCTGCTGGGGAAATTCGGCTTCAGTTTTGACATTTGCGTCAAGCATTGGGGCCTTGTCTATGCGCTGGAGCTGGTCCGGCGATGCCCGGAGATTCAATTCGTGCTTGACCATATCGGCAAGCCCGACATCAAGAATGGCTTGCGCGAGCCCTGGTGGGGGCAGATCCGCGCACTCGCCGGGCTGCCGAATATTGTCTGCAAAATCTCCGGCGTCATCACCGAGGCGAACCACAATCATTGGGAGCGTCGGCAGGTGCGGCCCTATATTGTGCATGTGATCGAATGTTTCGGCTTTGATCGGATCATGTATGGCAGCGACTGGACGGTGTCGGACCTGACGCATGCCTATCCGGTCTGGGTCGAGGTTCTCGACGAAATCCTTGCCGGCTCTGCGGCGAGCGACTTGCGCCATTTCTACCGCGGCACCGCGTCGCGCATCTACCGTCTGCCTGTCTAGATTCGCCGAGGATGCCGCCATGATTGTCGATCCGCCTGTCCTGACTTTGCGCCGCAGGATTGAACGCCCCCGGCCCGACCTGGTCCGCCAACTTACCGGCGTTGCGACGAGCCATATCGTTGATGCGCTCGGCGGATGCGGGTCGCTCGAAGGCATCAAGCCGATCGATCCCGGCAATGCCAGTTTTTGCGGCGCCGTGCTGCCGTGCGAAACCGGTCCGTCTGACAATCTTGCGCTGCTCGCCGCCCTCTCCTTCGCCGAACCGGGCGACGTCATCGTGGCCGCTGCCGCGAGCTTCACCGGTTCGGCGGTGGTCGGCGACAATGTCGCGCTGATGGCGCGCAATCGCGGCGTCGCCGCTATCGTGACCGACGGCATGGCCCGCGATTCGCGCGGCATTGTCGAGGCCGGCCTGCCGGTTTTCGCCCGTGGCGTGACCTCCAATTCCTGCGTGCGCACCGGCCCGGGCCGGGTCGGTTTCCCGATTGTTGCAGCCGGCGTCCAGCTTCAGGCCGGTGATATTGTGGTCGGCGATTGCGATGGTGTCGTCGTCATCCCGGCTTTGCAACAAGGCTCGGTCTTGGCACGGCTCGCGACAGTTCTTGCGGCCGAAGAAGCTTTGCAGGCGCGCATTCGGCAAGGGCTGAGCGAACTCGACCCGGTGCGCGAGCTCTTGGCCTCGACACGCGTAACATATGTTGAATGACCTGATTTCACCGACCTGAAAGAGGCGTCCCCAGACGCACGGCGACGAGATGGACTATATGCTTCCGGTTTTCTTTGCCCTGCTGGCGCTGGCGGCGGGCATGCTGCTGCCGATGCAATTCGGGGTCAATGCGCAGCTGGCCCGCTGGTTAGCCAATCCGCTGATCGCGAGCACCATATCCTTCTGGGTCGGAACAATCACTCTGACCGGCCTAACGCTCGGATTGGTCCGGCGCTGGCCGCCCATGGCGACGCTGCGCGACGTGCCGCTGCCGATCTATCTGCTCGGCGGCCTCCTCGGCGCCACCTTTCTCACGACCAATATTTTCCTCGTCCCGCGGCTCGGCGCCGCTGCAACCCTGTGTCTGGTCATCGCGGGCCAAATGCTGGCCGCGCTGTTGATCGACCAGTTCGGCTGGTTCGACCTCGCGCTGCGGGCGGTGACACTCGGCCGGGCAACCGGGGCGCTGCTGGTTCTGGTCGGCGCGATGATGGTTCGTCTGCTCTAACCCATCCGGCGCCGTCGCAGGCGGCGCTTTGCGGCGTCAATCCTCCTCGAACCAGGGAATTTGCCATGGCGAGCGTAATCGATCCTCTCATCGCGGCTGGGGTGGTCGCCTGTACAGCGGCGACCGATGCCGTCTATGTGATGTTCACCGCAGCGGTAACCGCCAGGCGGCGCATGCCGGCGGCGACCTGGAGCAGCGTGTGGTATCTCTTGTCGTCCTTCGCGGTGATCAGCTACACCAACAATTGGGTCTATGTCGGCTTTGCCGCGCTCGGCTCCTGGCTCGGTGCTTATGCTACGATCAGTTTCCTCGACCGGCCGCCAAAGCCGCCGCCGCCGGCCGCCCCATTGACCCCCAGGCTCGATCGCGCGGACGCGCCACGCTAAAATAGCTTGCAAATCGGCGGCGCCGGCGGGGCCTACCTGTCCCGAAACTGCTGGACAGCGGTCTGGCGGTTATGGTCTGTTTGCCGAGGCGCGCCCGGGTCCGGCGCCGCTTCGACACAGGCGGCAGGGGCGGCATGCGGGCGGCGGTCCAAAGGCCGGGCCGGGACGGAGGCTAGCCAGAGCGTGATCCACGGCAGCGCCGAGAGGCATGAGCGAATGCCGGCCGGCAAGGGCGGGGCACGAATAGCCGGCGGCAACCGATGAATGTGGCTTGTCAGCCAGGCCGCCCGACCGAGTCGGACTTGCGAGCGGCATCGCCATGCTAGGGCTGGTGCTTGTCTGCACGGCCGCCCTGCTGGCCAACGCCGGTGCCGCGGCCGCCTTTTCGCAAAGGCCTGACGGCGCCCGACGCGTCTATGCGATCTGTCTTGCACTCTGCGTTCTGCTCGTCACGCTGGCGCTTGGCCTTCTGTTCGGTTCGGCCGGCCAGCCAGCTACTCTGATTCTGCCGATCGGGCTGCCGCGGGCCGGCATGCATTTCGAGGCCGACAGCTTGAGCGCCGTGTTCCTCGTCATCGTCAATCTGGCCGGGGCGGCGGCCAGCTTGTATGGACTGGGGCTTGCCGGTGAGGAACCCGAACCCTATCGCGTACTGGTGTTCTTTCCGGCCTTTCTTGCCGGCATGAGCCTGGTCGTGCTTGCGGCCGACGCCTTCACCTTTCTGGTCGCCTGGGAATTCATGTCGTTGACGTCTTGGGCGCTGGTCAACGCTCATCACCACGAATTCGCGCAATACTCGGGCTGGCTACGTCTACTTGCTGATGGCGAGTTTCGGGACTTTGGCCTTGCTCCTGGCTTTCGGGCTCTTGGCCGGGCCCGACGGCCAATATGACTTTGCCGCGATGCGGTTGGGTGCGGCCAGTCTGCCGGCGCCGGCGATGGTGTTCCTTCTCGTTCTGGCCGGCGCCGGTTCCAAGGCCGGCCTGGTCCCGTTGCACGTCTGGTTGCCGCTTGCCCACCCGGCCGCGCCGAGCCATGTCTCGGCGCTGATGAGCGCGGCAATGACCAAGGTCGCCATCTACGGTTTCATCCGGATCGTCTTTGGTCTGCTCGCTCCGCCGCCGGTCTGGTGGAGCATCGTGATCCTCGTCATAGGCGGCTTCAGTGCCCTTCTTGGCGTACTCAATGCCACCATGCAGCGCGATCTCAAGAAGCTTTTGGCCCACAGCACGGTTGAAAATGTCGGGATTATCTTCGTCGCTCTCGGCCTTTCGCTCGCCTTCCAGGCGAACGGCATGGCGCTCGCCGCAGCACTTGCGCTGACCGCCGGCCTGTTCCACTGCTTGAACCACGCGCTGTTCAAGAGTCTGCTTTTTCTCGGCGCCGGCGCGGTCCTGCGGGCAACCGGCGAGCGCGACATCGAACGGCTCGGCGGCCTGATCCATCGCATGCCGCGCACGAGCTTCGCTTTCCTTGGCGGCTGTTTGGCGATTGCCGCTCTGCCGCCGCTCAACGGCTTTGCGTCGGAATGGTTGATCTTTCAATCGATCCTGCGCTCGCCGGACCTGCCGCAATGGGGCCTGAAACTGCTGGCGCCGGCGGCCGGCGTCGTCCTGGCGCTTTCGGCGGCGCTGGCGGCCGGCTGTTTCGTGCGGGCCTTCGGGATCACCTTTCTTGGCCGCCCTCGCACCGCCGCGGCCGATAGGGCGCGCGAGGGCGGCCAAGCGGCGCAAGCCGCAATGTTCGCGCTACTCGCCCTGTGCCTGCTGGCCGGGGTTCTGCCGGGCCTTTTTGTCGATGCTCTTGCCGGCGTCTCGCTGGCGCTGACCGGTGCCTCGCTGCCGCCCCAGGCCGGCATTGCCTGGCTGTCGATCGTGCCGCTCGCCGATGGGCGCAATTCCTATAACGGCCTTCTCGTTTTTGCCTTTATCGCACTATCCGCCTTGGCGGCGGCAGCGTCGATCCACCGGTTCGCCTCGCACCGGATCCGCCGCGCGGCGGCCTGGGATTGCGGTTTTCCCGATCAAGATCCCGCCACCCAATATTCGGCCACGAGCTTCGCCCAGCCGATCCGACGGGTCTATGGCGAGATCGCCTTTGCCATCGACGAGCGTCTCGACATGCCGGCGCCGGGCGCGCTCCGCCCGGCTCGCCTCGACCTCACGCTCAACGATCGGCTTTGGCGGGCGATTTACCGGCCGCTGATCGCAGCGGTCACCAATGCCGCCCGGCGAATGAACCATTTGCAGTTCCTGACGATCCGCGCCTATTTGAGCCTGGTTTTCGCAGCGCTGGTCGGCCTGCTTTTTGTGGTGGCGGTATGGGCCTGATCGCCGGCCTCCTGATCCAGGGTCTACAGATGCTGCTGGTGCTCGGCCTAGCGCCGCTGCTGATCGGCTTCATCCGCAAGGTCAAGGCCAGGCTGCTGCGCCGCCGCGGCCCGCCGCTTCTGCAGCCCTACCGGGATATTCTGCGGCTGTTGCGCAAGGAGGTCGTGCTGGCTGAACAGGCCTCCTGGCTATTTCGTGCTGCGCCCTATCTGATCTTTGCGGCGACCTGGGTCGCCGCGGCTCTGGTGCCGACCTTCGCCACCGGGCTGTTGTTCAGCTGGACGGCCGATCTCATCGCCATCACGGCGCTCCTCGGCAGTGCCCGGTTCTTTCTGGCGCTCGCCGGCATGGATGTCGGCACCAGTTTCGGCGGCATCGGCGCCAGCCGGGAAATGATGTTTGCCTCGCTCGCCGAGCCGGCGATGCTGATGATCGTCTTCACCGTCTCCTTGATCGCCGGATCGACGCAATTGTCGGACATTGCCGCCTTTACGCTGGGGCATCTCGAATTGCGGGTTTCGCTGGGCCTTGCGTTGATCGGCCTGATTATCGTGGCGCTTGCCGAGAACGGCCGCATCCCCGTCGACAATCCCGCGACCCATCTTGAACTGACCATGGTCCACGAGGCGATGGTTCTCGAATATTCCGGCCGCCACCTTGCTGTGATCGAGCTTGCCGCGGCATTGAAGCTGCTGCTCTATATTGCGCTGATCGCCTGCATATTCGTGCCCTGGGGTCTGGCCCCGGCTGGCGCCGGCGGGCCGGCCATGCTCGGCGGCCTCGCTGTCTTTTTCGCCAAGGTTGCGGCCGGCGGCTGCCTGCTCGCCTTATTCGAGACCGTGATGGCGAAGATGCGGGTCTTCCGGGTCCCGGATTTCATCGGTGCGGCCTTGATGCTCGGTCTTCTCGCAACGCTGCTGCGCTTTGTTTCCCGGAGCTTTTGATGGACCGGCTCGCCTTCGATGTCGCCCATCTCCTGGCCGGCGGCCTGGTTCTCGTCAGTTTCATGCTGCTCTACCAGGACCGGATGTTCGGGCTCATCAACATTTTTGCGCTGCACGCCTTCGTCCTTTCGGCCTCAGTCTTCTGGCAGGCCTATAGCCAGGATGCCCCGCATCTCTACGTCACCGCGATCATTGCGCTGGTCCTCAAAGCAATTGTGATTCCGATAGCGCTGCACCGGATCGTCCAGCGGCTCGCTATTCACCGGACGCTGGAGATCATTGGCGGGGTCGGGCCGACCATGCTAGCCGGCATCGCGCTGGTGGCGCTTGCCATGGTCGTCATCTTGCCGGCCACCGCCACTGCCGATCCGTTGGCGCGCGAAGACCTCGCCTTTGCCCTTTCGGTCGTGCTGCTCGGCCTCTTGATGATGGTGACGCGGCGCAATGCGGTCAGTCAGGTTGTCGGATTCATGTCGCTTGAAAACGGTCTGATCCTCGCTGCCGCCGGCGCCAGGGGCATGCCACTGGTGGTCGAGATCAGCGTCGCTTTCTCGGTCCTCATCGCTTTCATCATCATCGGCATCTTCCTGTTCCGGATCCGCGAGCAATTCGACACGGTCGATGTGCAGGCGCTCGACCGGTTTCGGGGTGAGCGGCGATGAACCTGTCGGCGCCGCCATGGACGATTATCGCCTTGGCAATACCGGCCACGGCCTCGCTGCTGCTCGTCTTGATTGCGTCCTACCGGCTCTCGGCTCGCCTCAATTTCGGCGCCAGCGCACTGACCTTTTGCGCCGCTGCCATGCTGCTTGGCCAGCGTTCACCGGCGGGAACCTATCTCTTCGTCGACGATCTCAACGTTGCCTTCGTCGTCCTGTCGACCTTCGTCGGCTGCACGACCAGCCTGTTCAGCGCCAGCTACATCGGCCACGAAATCGAGATCGGTCGCCTGACGCCGCTGCATGTGCGTTTTTATCACGCTATGTATCAGTGCCTGATGTTTGCGATGAACCTTGGCCTGCTTGCCAACAATATCGGCCTGATGTGGGTGGCGATCGAACTGGCGACGCTGACCACCGTGCTGATGGTCGGCATGTACCGCACGCCGGAGGCGCTCGAGGCGGCCTGGAAATATTTCATTCTCGGCAGCGTCGGGATAGCGCTGGCCCTGTTTGGCACCATTCTCGTCTATGTGGCCGCCAGGCCGGCCCTCGGCGAGGGCTATCCGGCGATGCTGTGGTCGAATCTGGTCGATCACGCGGCCGTCTTTAGCCCGGAATTGCTGAATGTCGCCTTTGTCTTCCTGATCATCGGCTACGGCACCAAGGTCGGCCTGGCGCCCATGCATGCCTGGCTGCCCGACGCCCATGCCGAAGGTCCGACACCGATTTCGGCGGTTCTCTCTGGGCTGCTGCTCAATGTTGCACTCTATGCGGTGCTGCGCTTCAAAATGCTGATGGCGGCCAACCCGGCGACGATCGCGCCGGGGCCGCTGATGGTTACGATCGGTCTGGTGTCGGTGATATTTGCCGCCTTCATGCTCTACCGGCGCCGCGACATCAAGCGGCTGTTTGCCTATTCCTCGATCGAGCATATGGGCCTCATAACCTTTGCCTTTGGCATGGGCGGGCCGCTGGCGAATTTTGCCGGACTTCTTCACATGACAATGCATTCGCTGACCAAATCGGCGATTTTCTTTACCGTCGGCCATATCGCGCAAGTCAAGGGAACCCAGAAGCTCGCCGAAATCCGCGGCCTGACGGAAAGCCATCCCTTGCTCGGTTGGAGTCTTGTTGTCGGTGTCCTGGCGATCGCCGGGCTGCCGCCCTCCGGCATATTCGTCAGCGAATTCCTATTGCTGAGCTCAAGCTTTCCCCGCCAGCCGCTGCTTGCCGTACTCCTCGTGATCGGCTTGCTGATCGCGTTCGGTGCGCTGTTGCTGCGGCTGACCCAGGTAGCCTTCGGCCGGCCGGAGGGCTCGAGCGCGCCGGTCAAGGCGACCTTCATCCCGATTTTCGCGCATCTCGGCCTCGTACTTTCGGCCGGCATTCACCTGCCCGCACAGCTCGTCGTCTGGTTCGAGCATGTCGCGCGGCTACTCGGCTAGGGTCATATGGCGACGTTTGTCGATTCACTTGCCAGCTGTCCGCCGATCGAGGCACTCAGGCCCTGGCCGGGCTTTTTCGTCGACGAGGACCTGTGGCGGCGCGCTGGTGACGAACTCGCTGCCGGCCGCCTCGGCCTGGCCGGACTGTGGGGCGATGAGGGCTGTGTCCAGCTGGCCCTCTTCGGCGCCGGGCCGACTATCTTCCTCCTGCGCCTCGACGTGCCGGCAAGACGCTTTCCCTCGATTGCCCACCTGCATCCGCCGGCCATGCGGCTCGAGCGGGCGCTGCATGATCTCTACGGCCTGTCGGGCGAGGCTCTGCCGGACCAGCGGCCCTGGCTCGATCACGGCACTTGGGGCGTTGCCGAGCCGCTTGGCACGCCAAGGCCGCATCGCGGCCCCGACCCCTATGCCTTCCTGCCGGCCATCGGTCCGATGCTCCACCAGATCCCGGTCGGCCCGGTCCATGCCGGGATCATCGAGCCGGGCCATTTCCGCTTTTCCGCCAATGGCGAGACCATTGTCCGGCTTGAGGCGCGGCTCGGCTATGCACACAAGGGCATCGATGGTTTGATGCTCGGCGCCCCGCTCGACCAGGCGTTGCGCCTCGCCGGCCGGGTTTCCGGCGACAGCACAGTCGCCTATGCCTTTGCTTTCTGCCGGGCTGTCGAAGCGGCGCTCGCGATCGAGGTCCCGGGGGGTGCCGTTCTGCTGCGCGCCGGCATGGCCGAACTCGAGCGGCTCGCCAATCATTGCGGCGATATCGGGGCGATCTGCAACGATGCCTCGTTCGCGCTGATGCAGGCCCATTGCGGCGCCTTGCGCGAGCGGGTGTTGCGTGCAGCCGACGCCGCCTTCGGGCACCGGTTGATGATGGACCGGATTGTCATCGGCGGCGTCGCCGAGGATTATGCCGCGGCCGTTCCGGTTCTGCGCGATCTTGCCGCCGACATCGAACGGCAGTTTCCGCCGCTCGTCGAGCTCTACGACAAGACGACCTCGCTGCAGGACCGAACCGTCGGGACCGGCATAGTGAACGAAGCGCTTGCCGCCAGCTATGCCTGCGGTGGCTATGTCGGTCGTGCATCCGGCCGCCATTTCGACGCGCGACGCGCGCTCGCCTATGCCCCCTACGACAGCCTGGCGTTCGACGTACCGCTTCGCACGCAAGGCGACGTCGACGCGAGACTCTGGATCCGCATCGAGGAAGTCAACCAATCCCTGCGGCTGCTGCGCCAAATCCTGGACCGGCTCGAGTCGCGCAAGCCCTCGGCGCCGCGCGCCGCCTTGAGCGATCACCTGGCCGGCCGAGGCGAGGGCTTGGCGCTGGGCGAGGGCTTCCGCGGCGATGTCTTGGCCTGGGTCCGGGTCGCCGATGGCCGGCTCGAAGCCAGCCATTTGCGCGACCCTTCCTGGTTTCAATGGCCGTTGCTCGAAGCGGCGATCGAAGGCAATATCGTCGCCGATTTTCCGCTCTGCAACAAATCCTTCAACTGCTCCTATTCCGGGCACGACCTTTAGGCCAATCATGCGCAGAATCCTGCTCGACAATCTGATGCGGGCGCCGCTCACCGAGCCGCCGCCGCCGCCGGACGCGCAGGCGACGGCGCATTTGGCGGCGCAATTGAACGATGCCGCCTTCCGCAGGCTCGGTCGCAGTCTTGCCATTCGTGCCGTCGATGCCGGTTCCTGCAACGGGTGCGAATTGGAAATCCACGCCCTCAACAATGTCTTCTATGATGTCGAGCGCTACGGCCTGCGTTTCGTCGCCTCGCCGCGCCACGCCGATGTGCTCCTGGTCACCGGACCGGTGACCAAGAACATGCAGGCGGCGCTGATCCGGACCTATCAGGCCGTGCCGGAACCGAAATGGGTCGTCGCCGTCGGCGAATGCGGTTTCGATGCCGGCGTCTTTGCCGGCAGCTATGCCTGCGTTGGTGGCGTAGCCTCGGTGATACCTGTCGATCTTCACGTTCGCGGCTGCCCGCCAAGGCCGGCGGCTCTCTTGGCGGGTCTCCTGGCACTTATCGAGCGCAGCGCGGCCGGCATGCCCTCGCCGCCCCTCGCCAGCACGTGATCGGCGGTCTTTCATCGGCCGCCCGTCATACCCGGCGGCGGATAGACATGCCAGGCGCCCTCGAGGTCTTCGACCCGGCCCTCGCCGTCGAGATAGGTCGGGCCAATCGGGACCTTGCCGAAGCCGCCGGGAATATCGAGGACATAGGCCGGCTGGCAAAGGCCGGACAGGCGCCCGCGCAGAGCCCGTAGGATCGCCTGGCCGTCTTCAATCGATGTGCGGAAATGGCCGGTGCCGGGCGCCAGGTCGCCATGGTGCAGATAATAGGGCTTGATGCGGGTTTCGACGAAGGCGCGCAGCAGCGCCCCGAGCGTCGCCGGATCATCGTTGACGCCGCGCAGCAGGACGGTTTGGCTCAGCATCGGTATGCCGGCATCGACCAAACGCCCGCAGGCCGCCCTGACCTCGTCGATAAGCTCCCTTGGGTGATTGGCGTGCAACGCGACATAGACCGCCTTGCCGGTTGAGCGGAGCGCCCGCACCAATGCCGGCGTAACCCGGCCGGGATCGACGACCGGCACCCGCGTATGCAGGCGGACAACCTTGACATGGGCGAAGGCATCGAGCGCCGAAAGAACGGCGGCAAGTCGGCGATTGGAAAGCAGCAGCGGATCCCCGCCGGTCAATATGACTTCCCAGATCTCCTGGTGCGCGCCGATATAGGCGAGCGCCCTATTGGTTTGTGCCGGGCTCAGCAGGCCCGCACCGCCTGGACCGACGCTCTCGCGGCGGAAGCAGAAGCGGCAATAGACCGGACAAGTATGCAAAAGTTTCAAAAGGACGCGGTCCGCGTAGCGGTGCACGATGCCCGCTACCGGCGAATGAACATGATCGCCGATCGGGTCGGCGGATTCCTCCGGTCCTTGATCGAGCTCGCGCCGATCGGGAACGAATTGGCGGGCGATCGGGTCGGCGGGATCGCCCGGATCGATCAAATCAATCATCGTCGGCGTAATGGCGATGGCATAGCGTCGAGCGACCTCGCCGAGCTGTGCAAGCGCGGCCGGCTCGACCAGATCGGCGTCGACCAATTGCTCGAGGCTGCGTGCCGGCTTCGCTACGGCCATCAAGATCTCCAGATTCCATTGAGCGCCATTGAGCGCCAGATGCCGCTTCTAGGCCCGCACCGCGGCTCTACGCCGTCTTGCTTCGAAAATATAGCCGAGAAAATTCAGCAGAACCTGGGCGGCGAGAAAGGCGGTGATTCCGGTCGGGTCATAGGCGGGCGCCACTTCAACCAGATCGATGCCGACAATATCGCCGCACTCGGCGAGAGCCTGCAGAAACTCCATGATTTCGTAGAAGAGAAAGCCGCCGTGGCTCGGTGTGCCGGTGCCTGGCGCAATCGAAGGATCGAAGCCGTCGATGTCGATGGTGACATAAAATCGCCCGCCGGCCGGCAGGGCGTCGATTAGGGCCTTTTTGCCGCGGGCCCGGAACTGGCGCACTGAAACAATGGTCGAGCCGCGCCGCCTGGCGTCCTCATAGCCTTCCCTGGCGGTGGAAGAGACGTTGCGGATGCCCAATTGCGTCAAGCCGACGACGTGCGCCTGCTCGCTTGCCCGCCGCATCGGATTGCCGTGCCCCTCGCGCACGCCATGCCGGCTGTCGACAAAATCGAGATGGGCGTCGATTTGAACGATGTGAATCGGGGGCTGGTCGCTGAAGGCGCGAATGCAGGGAATATTGACGGCGTGATCACCGCCGAGCACGACCGGCAAAGCGCCGCTTGCCAGGATCTTGCGCACCGCATACTCGGCCCTCGCATGGCTGGTCGCCGTGTCGGTATGGACGATATCGGCATCGCCGACGTCGACGATGCGCACGCTTTCCGGCAGGTAGACGAGATCGTCCTCGTGGTCATAGGCGCCGCCGTGGCCGAAGGAAAACAGAGTCGAGGCTTCGCGGATGGCGCGCGGTCCGAAGCGAGCGCCCGGCCGGTACTGGGTTCCCATGTCGAAGGGAATGCCGAGAACGGCCACGTCGGCCTCGATCGCGTCCCAGTCCGCACAGATCGGCCGCTTGCCGAAGCTGCAATGACCAACGAAGGGCAAGTCGAGACGGCCACGATCATACTGGTGCTGAGACATCGGGTGCCAAGGGGACGGGGAGGCGTGCCGCCATACTAGTGACTTGCGCCGGGGCCGCCAAGCGGTGGATGCCGCCGGTCTTGTTTCAGTTTTTCAAAACCAATAGCTCAAAAAGGACGCCTTTTCAAAAAACGAATCCGGCCCCTGCCGGGCAATGTCGCGCCAAGCGTGCGGGAATTCGGGCGGCGGCGGCGGTCGTCCCTGAATCCGCTTCCGCCTTGCGATGCAAATGGTTGGCAGGCTCTGATCCCTCCCGGGTCGAACCGCTGGGCGAGGGATCTGACGCAGGCGGGGGACAGGCAATGATCAGAACGGGCCGGAAATATCGCGCTTCGGTCGGCGACGGGCGGCGCGCGAGCGAGCGCGTCAAGGATGGCACGGTTGATCCGATGTTCAAGCCCTTCGTCGACATCAGGGGGCGTAGCGGATCTACGACATGGCGCAGGAGAGCCATCGCGCCCGGTTGGGCATTGAGGTCGACGGCGAGCGCTTTTCGATCGGCTTGAAACTGCCGCCATTCGCGCCAGGATTGGCAGCACACGCGTCAGGCGTCCAATTGGCCCTCAGCGCGATCGGCGGCATCGTGACGCGAATCGCCGCCCCCATGTGGAACGCCCGCCAGAGCGGGCTCGGACAGGCAGCAGGCGCTCCAGGAGAGGCTTGTGCAACTTGACGCCGCGCGATGGCCGAGGCGAGCGCCGCGGGTCTGCTGATGGTCAACCGATCCCTGCTGTTCGCCGGCACGCCGGCTCGCAATTGCCGGAGATGAAGTCGATTGCCCGCGAACATTGCGGGCGCCAAGAGCCGCCAATTTCCGCGACCCGGAAGCCGGCAAATGGTTCGACAAGTTGCATACGCTGAACAACCATCGGGCCGCCGAGGACCGCCGCAACGCCGGTCACCGGCTCACCCTGCGGCTGTTTGCCCGATCGCCAGCGTCCGCCGATCTCGCCGTCCATCACAATTTGACTGGGACGGGCCGATGCGCTTTACCAAGGACGCGGCCGGCCTGTCCGAGCGGATCCACGGCGGCCGCAAAATGGCGGCGGAATGGGAGGCACGACCATTGGCGCACGAACGCATTCGTCGCTTCAACACAAGCGATACCTACCCCGAACAGCGGCTCGACAATGATCTTTGCCAGGCGGTCAAGGCGCGCGGGACCCTTGTCTTCCTGCGCGGCCAGGTTGGTCAGAACATAGATTCGGGCGAGAGCGTCGCGCTCGCCGATCCGGCCGGCCAGGCCGATCAGGCGATGCGCAACATTGCCTTGCTGATCGGCGAGGCGGGCGGCACGCTCGAGCATATCTGCAAGATTACCATTTACATTACCGATCCGCGCTACCGCGAGGCAGTCTACCGCGTCGTGGGACAGCATTTGCGGGGCGTGTTTCCGGTCTCGACCGGTCTCGTCGTCAGCGCCCTGGCCCGGCCGGAATGGCTGGTCGAGGTGGATGCTATCGCGGTCATCCCGGATTGAGGCGCGCATGACGTTTTCGATCGCCGCTCGCTGCCGCAGGACCGGAATGTTTGGTCTTGCCGTCGCTTCCTCAAGCCCTGCGGTGGCCGCCCGCTGCGCGCACGCGCGGGCCGGCGTCGGCGCCGTCGCGACCCAGAACATCACCGATCCGCGGCTCGGCCCTCGGGGCCTCGACCTGATGGCCGCGGGCCTGTCGGCCACAGCCGCCCTCGAGGCGCTCTGCGCGCGGGATCCGATGATCGAGTACCGGCAACTGACGCTCGTCGATGCCAAGGGCGGCGCCGCCTTTTATTCGGGCGAGCGGACGTTGGGCATTCATGCCGGCGAGACCGCCGAGAATGCTGTGGCGGCCGGCAATCTCCTCGCCAATGCCGCCGTGCCCCGGCGGATGGTCGAAGGATTCTTGGCCGAGCCTTCCGGCGATCTCGGCGACCGGTTGATCGCCGCGATGCAGGCCGGGCTTGCCGCCGGGGGCGAAGCGGGCCCGGCTCATTCGGCCGGCCTGATTCTGGTCCGCGACCTCGCCTGGCCAATTGCCGATTTGCGGATCGATTGGCATGACAGCCGGCCGATCGACGCGCTCGCCGATCTGTGGCGGCTATGGGCGCCGCAGATGGAGGCCTATGTGACCCGTGCAATTGACCCCGCGGCAGCGCCGACCTTCGGCGTTGCCGGCGATCCTGTGCGGTGATGCAACCCGGCGCACCGCGAAACAGCCTGGCGCATTGCCTTGCGCTTTACCCTTAGGCAGCTCGGATATTTTGTCGCGGCCGGGGAGACCGGCAGCATCACTTTGGCCTCCGAGCGGGTCAATATTTCGCAACCCTCGATCTCCTCGGCCATCGCCCAGCTGGAGACGGAATTCGGCGTCCAGCTTTTTGTGCGCCACCACGCCCAGGGCCTGTCGCTGACGATTGCCGGCGAGCGGATGCTGCAGGTGGCGAAGGCGCTGCTCGAACAGGCCGAGGGGCTTGCCGGCGTTGCCGACGCCATCGCTACCCAGCTGACCGGCCCGCTGCACATCGGCGCCTTCGAAACGATCGCGCCGCTGCTGTTGCCGGAATTGTGCC
This sequence comes from uncultured Alphaproteobacteria bacterium, assembly GCA_963773155.1. GTDB lineage: Bacteria > Pseudomonadota > Alphaproteobacteria > Rhizobiales > Beijerinckiaceae > CAVZAB01. The sequence continues at coordinate 185,024 of CAVZAB010000018.1, forward strand.
AGGCCTTCCTCGCCCAGTTCAGCCGGGTGAAGATCGAGGCGGTCACCGGCGATCAGGTCTTTCTTTTGAACGGCCTGAAGCGGGCGCAGATCCACCTGGCGCTGACCTATGATCTCGGCATCCCCGCCGAAGTCGCCTTCGAGCCATTGGTCGCCCTGCCGCCTTTTGTGCTGCTCAGCGCCGAACACCATCTTGCCGCCCGAAGCTCACTGCGCCTCGAGGCATTGGCCGGCGAGCCTTACATCGAACTCGACATGCCGCTCAGCCGCGATTATTTCCTTCAAATCCTGATGCACGCGAACCCATTGCCGCGGATCGGCATGCGCTCGGCAAGTCTCGAATTGGTGCGCGGCTATGTTGCCTGCGGTCTCGGTTTTTCGCTGGTCTCTTCGCGGCCGCGCAACCGGGCCGCTCTCGACGCCAGGCCTTTGGCCTATGTGGCAATCGAGGGCGATTATCGGCCGCTGATCCTCGGGATCGCCAGCCTCAAGGATCTCCGCAAGACCCCGGTGGTCGAAGCCTTCGAACACCATTGCCGCGCCGCGATCGGCTCCAATCTGCGGGGTTCCGCGCCGCTCTGAGCAGCGGCCGGGCAGGACTATTGCGCGACCCCGCACCGGTCTATGCTCGTGCGGTCAGCAGGAGCAGACCGCAAGTGGGGTGCGGCATGAAAGTATCGTTCCATGGGGCCGATCAAAGCGTCACCGGGTCTTGTCACCTCGTCGAATGTGCCGGCAAGCAGCTGCTGATCGATTGCGGTCTGCATCAGGGGAGCCGCGAGCTCGAGGCGGACAATGCTGAGCCCTTCGGCTTTGCTGCCGAGCGGATCGACTATTTGCTGTTGACCCATGCCCATCTCGATCATTGCGGCCGCCTGCCGCTCCTCGCCAAGCGCGGCTTTCGCGGCGAAATCATCACGACCGCGCCATCACGCGAACTCGCCCGACTGGTCATGCTCGATGCCGCTCATTTGCAGGAGGACGACGCCGGGGGCTCGCCCGGGCGCCAGCCACTCTATTCGACCCTCGATGCGCTCAATTGCCTCGAGTATTTCGGTCGGACTGCGACCTATGATCAACCGCTGGAGGTGACCGCGGGCGTGCGCGCAACCTTCATCGATGCCGGCCATATATTGGGGTCGGCGAGCATTCTTCTGTCGCTCGAGGAGGCCGGCCGTCGGCTGGAGGTTCTGTTTTCCGGCGATCTCGGCACCGCGAGCCGCGGCCTGCTGCGCAGTCCCGCTCCGCCGCCGCCGGCCGCAATCGTGGTGATGGAAACCACCTATGGCGATCGTCTGCACAAGCCGCTCGCCCCATCGATCGACGAATTCTTCGGGGCAATCACCGACACGTTCCGGCGCGGCGGCAATGTTGTCGTTCCGACCTTCGCGCTCGAGCGTGCCCAGGATCTCATCTATTTTCTGAGCCAGGGCGAGGCGCAGGGCCGGCTGTCGCGCTCGCTGCAGGTCTATCTCGATTCGCCAATGGCGATCGCCGCCCTCGACGTCTTTCGGCATCATCCCGAAAGCCTGGCGCTGGAACCGGCACGCCTGATCGAGGCGGGACAGGACCTGTTTGCTTTGTCCGGGTTGCATTGCACGCGCGAGCGCGCCGATTTCGGCGGCGATCAACGCGATCCGCAGCGGCGCGGTGATCATGGCCGGCTCGGGCATGGCGACCGGCGGGCGGGTCCGCCATCATCTCCTTCACAATCTCGGCCGGCCCCAGTCGAGCGTCGTCTTCGTCGGCTATGCGGCCGAGGGCACGCTGGCGCGGCAGATTATTGATGGCGCCAAACAGGTCGAGATTTTCGGGCAGAGCATAGCGGTCCGGGCGAAGATCTATACGATCAATGGATTTTCCGGTCATGCCGATCAGGCGGAACTCCTCGCCTGGCAGGCCCGGACCGGGGCGAAGCGAACCTTCCTCGTCCATGGCGACCTAGCGGTCATGCGGCAATTTGCCGACAAGCTCAAAGGGACAGAGGTCGAAATGCCGGCGCCGCACCAGTCCTATGATCTGTTGTCCGAGACTTGACCCAAGACTTGACCCAAGACTTGACCCAAGACTTGACCCTTGTCTCGCGCCGCGGATCGGACCATCATTGCCTCAACAGATTAAAATTCGGCGAGGAAAACCCTGGGGTCGATCATGACGGGACGGAAAATCCTTATGCTCGTTGGCGAGTTCAGCGAGGAATATGAAATCTTCGTGTTCGAGCAGGCGATGCACGCAATCGGCCACATTGTCCATGTCGTGTGCCCTGACAAGAAGGCCGGGCAGACAATCAAGACCTCGCTGCATGATTTCGAGGGTGATCAGACCTATACGGAAAAGCCGGGCCATTTGTACACGCTGAACAAGACGTTCGCGAAAGTCAGGCCGGCCGATTATGATGCGGTCTATGTCGCCGGCGGCCGCGGACCCGAATATATCCGCATCGACACAAGGGTGCAGGCGCTGGTCGCCCATTTCCACCAGATGAAGAAGCCGATTTTCACGATCTGCCACGGGGTCCAGGTGCTGATGGCCGTCGAGGGCGTCATCAAGGGACGGCGGGTTGCCGCGCTGCAATATTGCGAACCGGAAGTGCGGGCGGCGGGCGGCATCTATGTTGACGTCGAGCCCACCGGCGCTTGCGTCGACGGCAATCTCGTGTCGGCCAAGGGCTGGCCGGGACTGGCGGCCTTCATGCGCGAATGTTTGGTGGTTCTCGGCACCCGCATCGAACATGCGCCGCAGCTGGCGAAAGCGCCCAAATCGAAAGGCGACCGGCCGGTCAAGACGACTGCGCGCCGCAGCGAGGCGCCCGCCGCCGTCTAGCCGGCCTCACGAACCGGCGAACAAAAGGTTGGCCGCACTTCGGTAATGGGCGCAGACGAGCAGCGCCGGGGCATTGGCATCGGCGCAAACCGAACGCGTGGCGCCGAGCATGACGCCGCCCGGTCCATCGGTCGTGATCAGACGCACGGTGCAGGCGGCCCTTGAGGATTTCCTGGCAATGGCAACGACGATCCTCGGCTCAGTCGCTAGGACGGATGGGTGACCTCGACGATCGCCTTGATGACGCCTGCCGCGGGATCGAGCCATTGCGGCAAGAGGGTCGGAATTTCGTCGAGGCGGCCATGATGCGTGGCGAGCGCGTCGCAGGGAACGAAGCCGGCGCGGATGGCCGCGATTACGCCGAGGAAATCGGCCCTCGTCGCGTTGCGGCTGGCCAGCAGTCTGGTCTCGCGCTTGTGCAATTCGGGGTCAGCAAAGCTGAGGGTTTCGGCGTTGACGCCGAGCAGCAGATAGGTGCCAGCATGCGCGACATAGGCGAGGCCCTTCTCCATGGCACCGCGGTTGCCGCTCGCGTCGACCACGAGGTCGAAGAAATCGCCGCCAGTCAATTCGGCAAGGGCCTGCTCGGCTGCCGCGCCGACCGGGAGCGTACGCACGCCAAGGCGCTCCGCGCAAAATCGCAGCCTTTCCGCCCGCACGTCGATGGCGGTTACGTCGGCGCCGCGCAATTTGGCAAAAATCATCGCAGCAAGGCCGATCGGACCGGCCCCGACAATGAGGACGCGATCGTTGCGGCCGGGTTCGGCCCGGCCGATGCCGTGCGCGCCAATCGCCAGAAATTCGACCATCGCCGCCTGTTCGATCGACAGAGTGTCGGCGGCGAGCGCAAGGGCCTCCGGCACCGCCAGAAATTCGCACAGGCCGCCATCGCAATGGACGCCGAGGACCTGCAGCCGCTGGCAGCAATTCGGCCGGTCCCGCCGGCAGGCAATGCATTGGCCGCAGGCCATGTAAGGTATGATCGAGACGCGCTCGCCGAGGCGCCGGTCGCTCGCCGCACCATTGGCGACGATCGTGCCGGACAATTCATGGCCGATGATTCGCGGATAGGTCAGGAACGGGTGCCTGCCCTGGAAAATATGAAAATCCGTGCCGCAAATGCCGATCCGATGGATTTTGATGAGAACTTCGCCCGGTCCGGGGCGAGGCACGGGCCGGCTGACCCGTTGCAGGTCGCCCGGCGCGACACAGGCGATCGCTTCCATCATTGGTTGGTTCAGCACGGCCGGTCTCCGGTGGCGGCGTAATCGGGCAGCGCGAATGCCACCTGGTCCGGCAAGGGCAGATCGATCCACCCGCCCTTGGCCATGGAAAGATAGCTTGCCTGGACCACTTCCTGCGCCTTGAGGCCGTCACCGCCGGTCGGGCCAGCGATGCGACCGGTCCTCACCGCCGCGCAGAATGCCTCGAGCTGGGCGGCGTAGGGATTGCGGCGCGGCGGCTTGATTGTGATCCAGCCGCCGGAAAACGTCTTCCACCAGGCTTCCGGATAATGCGCCTCGCGCAGAATGTCGGGGAGTTCGTCGACGGTCTGTTCCGTATAGACGGCGAGTGGCGCGGCGTGGAAGGGATCGAGTGTCTCGCTGCAGAGATGGATCGTCCCGGTGGTGCCGTAAAAATCCGTGCCGTCGGCGATGTTGGGCGAAAAGCGATTGCTGGTCAGACAGCCGCGTGCCCCGCTGGCGAGCCGGCCGAGCAGCCAGACATTGTCGTCGACGGGCTGCGGCAGGCTACTGTGGACGAGCTCGGCAAATACGCTGCTGAATTCGCCGAGAATATGCCGGGTGAGGTCGATCCGATGAATCATCAAATCGATGATGGTGGCGCCGCCCGACTGGCTGAGATCATAGCGATAAGACGTCGCGGCCGGATAGGCATCGGCCTTTTCGCCATAGACCGATCGGAACTGGTGGACCTTGCCGATGAAGCCGGACTCGATCAACGATTTGGCGATGCCGACTTGCGGCCAGAAACGTTGGTTGAAGCCGACCTGGAGGCGGACGCCGGCAGCGCTGCAGGCCGCCACCATCTCGCGGGCCTCGGCAAGATTGATCGCCAGCGGCTTCTCGCAAAAGACGTGCTTGCCGGCCGCGGCCGCGGCAATGACGGCCGCGCAATGATCGCGGTTCGGCGTTGCGATAAGCACGGCGTCCACGTCGGCGGCAGCCAACAGAGCGGTAAGCTCACCATAGACCCTCCCGCCGAATCGGGCGGAAAGCGCCATTGCCCGCTCGCCGGCCGGATCATAGATCGCGGCAAGTGTGGCCGCCTCAGTGCCGGCAATCGTCGGCGCGTGGCTCAACCGCATGATGGCGCCGGCGCCGATCAGGCCGATCCGTACCGGTGTCGCGCCATTGCCTGTCATCGCTGCCGCCCTGTCATGCCGGCGCCGCGTCGTTGAGAAACAGGAGTGAGGCGGCAATGAGCAGGCGCGCCCCGAGCTGCATCGCCGTTTCGTCGATCGTGAACTTAGGATGGTGCAGCGGATAGCTTGCACCATGGCGCACACCGAGCCGGCAATAGGCGGAAGGCCGGCGCTCGGCGTAAAAGCCGAAATCGTCGGCGACGCTCCAGCCAGGCAATTGGCGCGCCGTCCCGGCGCAGGCGCCGGCGGCGAGGGCGAGGAGACCGGCGATCGCCGGATCGTTGACGACGGGCGGCTCGCCCTCGGTGATATGCAGGCTTGCTTCGGCGCCATGGGCCCGGGCCAGGTTTTCGACGATCGCCCGGATGCGCCGGTGTGCAAAGGCGCGGTTGGCTTTCGTGTCGGTTCGAACCGTGCCCTTCATCATCACCCGATCGGCGAGGATATTATAGGCGCCGCCGCCCTCGATGCCGGTCACCGAGATCACGACGGCGGCGCCGGGGTCGGTTCCGCGGGCGACGATCTTTTGCAATTCACCGATGATCGCAGCGCCAACCATGATCGCATCGACGCCTTCGTGCGGCCTGGCTGCATGCGCGGCCGTTCCGGTGATCGTAATGTCGAAAATATCGCTGGCAAGCGTGCAGGTTCCCGCGCCGACCGCCACCTCGCCGGTGTCCAGATAGGGATCGACATGCAGCGCCAAGACGGCATCGACATCATCGATCCAGCCCTCTTCAACGATCCGTCGACCGCCGAGCGGTTCAGCCTCTTCAGCCGGCTGAAAGACAAAGCGTACCGTGCCCCGAAAAAGATGCCGTTTGCGGTGCAAGCTCGCCGCCGCGGCAAGCGCCATGGCGACATGGGCATCGTGGCCGCAGGCATGCATGACGCCAGCCCGAAGCGAGGCAAAGGGCAGATTGGTTTCTTCCTGGATCGGCAGGGCATCCATATCGGCGCGAATGGCGAGCCGCCGGTTGGAATGGCCAGCCATGCCGGCAATGTCGACAATTAAGCCGGTCGAGGCCGCGGGCCGCGCCGCGGCAATGCCGAAGCCTTCCAGCGCCGCCCCGACAAAGGCCTGGGTTGAGAATTCGCCATTCGACAATTCCGGATATTGGTGGAGGTGACGGCGGATCTCAATCATCCGCTGCGCAACATCCGGGTCGAGTTCAACCGGCTCGCGCGTCATTTGCAAAAGACCGCGCGCGGGAACGACGTCAGGCATTCGGCGCCGCCCTTTGTCACCAGAATCGTCTCGCTGATTTCCAGACCCCAGCCGTCCATCCACATGCCGAGGATGCAATGCAGCGTGTGGCTTTCGGCCAGCCGCGTGCGATCGCCGGCGCGCAGGCTGATCGTGTGCTCGCCCCAATCCGGCGGGTAAGCCAATGCCCATGGCATAGCCGATGCGTGAGTTCCTTTTTCAGACCGTGGCGTTCGATCACCCGACGCCAGGCCATTTCGACCGCTTCGGCGGTGACCCCTGGCCTGGTTGCGGCAAGGACCGCATCCATGCCTTCCAGCACCGCCGCGGCGGTGTCGGCCACTTTGGCCGAGACTGCGCCGAGCTGCATGGTTCGGGCGAGGCCCGCGGTATAGTGCCGGCATGCCCCGGCCAGTTCGAGGGCGACGACTTCATTGGCAGCGAATCGGCGGTCGCTCCACAGCACATGCGGCGCCGTTGCGTTCTCGCCGCCGAGAATGGTCGGCGGCAGCGCGGTTATGTCGCCGCTGAACGCACTCTGGCCGGCCATCTGCGCTTGATAGATTCTGGCCACCGCATCGCATTCGCGCACGCCCGGCGCGATCGTCTCATAGGCCGCCCGCATGGTCGCTTCGGCGATGCGCGCCGCCTTGCGCATATAAGCGATTTCGGCGGCCGATTTCTCCGCCCGAAGCCAATTGACGATCAGGCCCGCATCGACGAGCCTGGCATTGGGCAGTGCCGCGGTAAAACGCGCATGCGCCCGTGGCGAATAATAATAGGACTCGAGTTCGACCGCGATCCTTTGCGAGCCCCAGCCCCGGTCCACGATCCAGCGGCCGATCCAGTCCATCGGGTGGCGATCGTCCTGCTGGACATAGGATTCCGGATAGCCGATCACCTGTTCGCTCGCCATCCAGACCGTCAATTTGCCGCCGGCGGCATCCATCGCACGACCGATCCAGACCGGCTCTGCGTCGTGCCAAAGGAACCAGCACAACCTGCGGCGTATAGAAGGACCAGCCGTCATAGGCGGTGAGATAATATTGATTGGCGACATCGGTGACGACCAATAGGTCGATGCCCTTAGCCTGCATCGCCGTGCGCAGACGGGTAAGACGGGCGCGGTATTCCTCTTTCGAAAACGGCAAGGGAACCATGGCGCTTTGTCTCCTATCGGCCGCAGGGCGGACCGGTGTCGCCTGCCCGCAGATCCGACAGGAACAGCCACGCAACAGCGCCCAGGCCGCTTGCAAAGCACCGACCATCCTCGGCGTGGGCGGCGATCCGCCGCTCCAAAGGTCGCGCGCTCGGGTTTCCACAGCGGCCGTACGAGAGCCTCGGTTCGCCGCCCGCAATACCGCCAGCCGCCGGCATATCGGGGGCGGTGTGGAAGCTCGATGCGAAGCCCAGATCGGACGCGAGCGGGTCGCCTTTGGCCGCGCCGGGCCGGCCGGCATGATCGGCGGCCGTTTGGATGTTTCTGTTCATCGCGATCTGACGCCTCCCGGTCCATCTAAAGCCGAAGCGCGACTTGCGCGCAAGCCGCGCCAGCCGTCGGAGGCTGTTAGCGGTTGCGCCGGGCAATCGACCCACGTTACCAGAGTGGCCGGTCGAACCGGGGATTGCATGATGGACGGGCAGATAAGGAGGGCCGAACCGGCCGGGACATGGGTTCAGCCGGTTTCGGCGGGGTTTCTTGCCGCTATCGTTGGCTTCGCCAGTTCCTTTGCCATTGTGCTGCAAGGTCTGGTCGGGGTCGGAGCCAGTCCCCGTCAGGCGGCCTCGGGCCTGCTCGCTTTGTGCGTGATCAAGGGATTGCTCGGGATCGCCCTCAGCCTCTGGACCCGCCAGCCGATCAGCATAGCCTGGTCAACGCCGGGCGCTGCTCTGCTGCTTGCGATGGGGGCGCCGCAAGGCGGTTTTGCGACGGCGGTGGGTGCCTTTTTGGTCTGCGCGTTTCTGATCCTTCTCGCCGGCCTGTGGCGGCCGTTTGGTCGCGCCGTCCTGGCGATCCCCATGGCCATTGCCAGCGCTATGCTCGCCGGCGTGCTGCTCGACCTATGCATTGCGCCGATGAAGGCGCTCTCGGCATTGCCGCTGCTGACGCTACCGATCGTCCTCGTTTGGCTCTTCGCGCTGCGCTTTGCCCGGATGCTCGCCGTGCCCATGGCAGTACTGATGACGGCCTTGGTGATCGCCGTTGCGACGCCGCTGCCAGCCAATTTCTCGGCCGAATTTCTCGCCGTGCCGCTGTTTGTGGTGCCGCAATTCTCGCTGGCCGCCTGTATCAGCCTCGGCCTGCCGCTATTCCTCGTCACCATGGCCTCGCAGAACGTGCCGGGCCTCGCGGTTTTGGGTGTCAATGGCTATCGGCCGGATCTCAGCCCGATTCTCGTCGCAACCGGACTCGCCAGTTCTGTCATTGCGCTATTCGGCGGCCACGCGATCAATCTTGCGGCGATAACCGCAGCCCTGTGTGCGGGCCCGGAAGCCCATCCCGATCCGGCCAGGCGCTATCTCGCTGCGGCCAGCGCCGGGACAACCTACATCGGGCTCGGTCTTTTCGCTGGCTTTGCTTCGGCCTTTATTGCGGCCTCGCCGCCGCTGCTGGTCGAAGCAGTCGCCGGCCTTGCGCTGTTGGGCAGCCTGGCTGCGGCGCTGGCGAATGCGCTGGCCAAGGAGGAGCAGCGGCTCGCCGCGAGCGTGGCCTTTGCGACGACCGCTTCGGGGGTCGTCTTCTTTTCGATCGGCGCGGCTTTCTGGGGCCTTCTGGCGGGGGTTTTTGTCCTGCTCGTTCAAAGAGGGGGGCTGAAGGCCTAATCAGGCCTCGGCCGGACGGTAGACGTCGACCGGCTCACTGAAGCCGCGGACTTCGAATTGGCCAAGATGGGTCGTGCCCTTTGCGAGCCGCTCGGCGAAGGCGGCCGAGACCAGCAACGGTTCTTTCAGGGTCCGGTTGAGGCCGGCGAGGCGGCTGGCGAGCGCGACGTCGCGGCCGATGACGGTAAAGTCGAGGCGCAGGCCCGAGCCGATATTGCCGTAGGCGACTTCGCCGAAATGCAAGGCGAGGCCGGCCCGCAATTGCGGGCCGGCCGGGTGGTCCTGGTTATAGGCCGTCAGCGCGCCGAGCGCCGCGCGTGAGGCGGCCAGTGCTCGGAATTGCGGCGCTCTGACAGCGCTCGCCGATTCGCGAAAAATCGCCAGCAGGCCGTCGCCCATGTATTTCAGGACCTCGCCCTGCTCGGCCTCGATCGCCGGCACCAGGCAATCAAAGAACTGATTGAAGACGGCGACCGCAGCGGCGCCGCTCATAGCGGCGGTCAGAATCGAGGAATTGCGCATGTCCGCGAACAATATGGCCGATTCTATCGTAGTCACCTGGCCGCGCTTGACATTGCCGGCGAGGATTGCCTGTTTCGGCTCGTCGCCGACATAGGTGGTGAGCACATTGTCGAGGGTCCGCCAGGCGATCCGGATTTCGATCAGGGCCGAGAGGGCCGGAAACACATAGAGCACCACCGCCAGATCCTCGGCGGAAAACCCGCCTTTGGCGCGGGTTGCCAGCGTTACCCATGCCATCGATCCATTCAGCAGAGAAATCGGCAGGCAGATATATTGCGTGTAGCCGCTGCGCTTGAGATCGGGAACGATGCCGAAGGCATGGTCCGGCACTGTTTCGAGCCACAATTCGAGCGGCAGCCGCGAGCGGGCAGTGGCATAGAATGGGCTCATCCGATAGGCCTGATCGTCCTCCGTCGGCCGAACATAGGTGGTCTCCGAGGAGCCCTTGCCGCGTTCCCAAGCGCGGCCGATCGCATCGAGCTTGGCATGCAAAATCGAGATCGATATCGTCAGGCGGTCGATCGGCAGGCCGAGCGCGGCGAACTTGTGGCTCAATACCTCGACGTCCTCCGGCTTTGGCAATCCGCGCCGGCTCGGGCGCAGCCAATCGACGATGTCGTGGACCGCCGGCAGGCGCGCCGCCCCGATGATCGCCGCCAAAGCCTGCGAAGAGCATTGCCACAAGTGTACGAGGTCCGGGCGCTTTCCCACCATTGCCGCCTCGGCGTTCCGCCCTGCCATTGACCCGTCCTGATCTCCCGCGCCGCCTCGGGGCAGCTTTGTCTTCCCATTTGGCCCCTCTTGGCGCTATTACAAGCCGGCGCCGAGGCGGGTTCAGAGGATGGCATGCCAATCGTCGATGTGCGACTGAACGTAATTCTCGACGCCGGTTTTGCGCCGCGCACCCATCTCTCCGGTTTTGCGGAAGCGGCTCTGCACGGCGGCGCGAGCCTGCTGCAATACCGCGACAAGAGCGGCTCGGCCGCCGATGTCGAGCGGGTCGGGCGTGAATTGATGGCGGTTCTGGCCGAGGGAGCCGTTCCGCTCGTTCTCGACGATCATGTCGAGATCGCCGGTCTGATCGGCGCCGACGGCGTCCATCTTGGCCGCGACGACATGCCACCGGCCCTCGCTCGCCGCCTGCTCGGCACCAATGCGATTATCGGCCGGACGATCCAGTCTTTGGCCGATGCGGCCGGGCTCGTCGACGAGCCGGTCGACTATGCCTGTATCGGCGGCCTGTTCGCGACGGGGAGCAAGGCCGATGCCAATCCGCCGATTGGCATCGACGGGTTCCGGCGGCTGCGCGAAGCGATTGCGGCGCGCTGGCCGGCCCTGCCGGTCGGCGCGATCGCCGGCATCACCAAGCGAAACGCCGCAGCTGTTGTTGCCGCCGGCGCCGATGGCATTGCTGTCATTCGTGCGGTAATGGGCGCTAGCGACCCCCGAAAAGCTTGCCTGGAACTGCGTCAAATCATTGATTTGGCGCTGATTCGCCGGCACGGGGCGGCGTCCGGCTAGGATTGCGAGGAAATGCCTGGCACTCCCCTTGATAGAGTGCCAATGCATGCCCACATGTCTGGCATTGGCGGGCCCCGCCAAACCCATCCAGACTTAGGGAGTTCCCATGAAATTCAGACCCCTGCATGACCGCGTCGTCGTCCGTCGCCTTGAAGGCGAGGAGAAGACGAAGGGCGGCATCATTATTCCCGACACGGCGAAGGAGAAGCCCCAGGAGGGCGAGATTATCGCGGTCGGGGTCGGCGCGCGCGATGAGGCGGGCAAGCTTGTCCCGCTCGATGTGAAGAAGGGCGACAAGGTGCTGTTTGGCAAATGGTCAGGCACCGAAGTCAAGATTGATGGTCAGGAACTGCTGATCATGAAGGAATCCGACATCATGGGCATTGTGGGCTAGCGCCCGTCCATCGGTCGATCGATCTAAATTTCAGGAGTACAGAACAATGGCTGCCAAGGACGTACGTTTTTCGGCCGATGCGCGCGATCGGATGTTGCGCGGGGTCGATATTCTGGCCAATGCGGTTCGGGTGACATTGGGGCCGAAGGGCCGCAATGTCGTGCTCGACAAGAGCTTCGGGGCGCCGCGGATCACCAAGGATGGTGTGACGGTTGCCAAGGAGATCGAGCTTGAGGACAAGTTCGAGAACATGGGCGCGCAGATGGTGCGCGAAGTGGCCTCGAAGACCAATGACACGGCCGGCGACGGCACCACGACGGCGACGGTTCTCGCCCAGGCGATTGTCAAGGAGGGGACGAAGTTCGTTGCCTCCGGCATGAACCCGATGGATCTCAAGCGCGGCATCGACCTTGCGGTGAGCGAGGCGGTCAGGGACATCGAGAAGCGGGCGAAGAAGATCAAGTCGTCCGAGGAAGTCGCTCAGGTCGGGACGATTTCGTCGAATGGCGACAAGTCGATTGGCGAGATGATCGCCAAGGCGATGCAGCGGGTTGGCAACGAGGGGGTGATCACGGTCGAGGAGGCCAAGAGCCTCGAGACCGAGCTCGACGTGGTCGAGGGCATGCAATTCGACCGCGGCTATCTTTCGCCCTATTTCATCACCAATGCCGAGAAGATGATTGCCGAGCTCGACGAGCCCTACATTCTGATTCACGAGAAGAAGCTGTCCACGCTGCAGCCGATGCTTCCGGTTCTGGAAGCGGTGGTTCAGACCGGCAAGCCGCTGGTGATCATTGCCGAGGACGTCGAGGGCGAGGCATTGGCCACGCTTGTCGTCAACAAGCTGCGCGGCGGCCTTAAGGTTGCAGCGGTCAAGGCGCCGGGCTTCGGCGATCGCCGCAAGGCGATGCTGGAGGACATTGCGATCCTGACCGGCGGCCAGATGATTGCCGAAGATCTCGGCATCAAGCTGGAATCGGTGACAATTGCGATGCTCGGCAAGGCCAAGCGCATCCGCATGGAGAAGGAAAACACCACGATCATCGACGGTGCCGGCAAAAAGTCCGACATCGAGGGACGGGTGGCGCAGATCAAGGCACAGATCGAGGAGACGACGTCGGATTACGACCGCGAGAAACTGCAGGAGCGTCTGGCCAAGCTTGCCGGCGGTGTTGCGGTGATCCGGGTCGGCGGCGCCACCGAGATCGAGGTGAAGGAGAAGAAGGACCGGGTCGACGACGCGCTGAATGCGACGCGGGCGGCGGTCGAGGAAGGCATCGTTGCAGGCGGTGGGGTTGCGCTCTTGCGGGCGCGGACCGCGGTCGGCAAGCTGACCAGCGACAATGCCGACGTCCAGGCCGGTATCCGTATCGTTCTCAAGGCCTTGGAATCGCCGCTGCGGCAGATCGTCGAGAATGCCGGGGTCGAGGGATCGATCGTGGTCAACCGGATCAGCGAGAACAAGTCGCAGACGCATGGCTTCAATGCCCAGACCGAGCAATATGTCGACATGATCGAAGCCGGCATTGTCGATCCGGCCAAGGTCGTGCGCACCGCGCTCCAGGATGCGGCCTCCGTCGCCGGTCTCCTGATCACCACCGAGGCAATGATCGCCGAGACGCCGAAGAAGGAAAAGGCGGCTGCGGCGATGCCGCCAGGCGGCATGGGCGGTATGGATTACTGATCGACGAAGCCGGCTTCCGGCCGAGGACCGCCCCGCAACGGGCGGTCCTTTTCGTTTGCCCACCGCGACTAGCTTTGGGGCTTGCCATTGCCGGATGCGGGCGGCATAGGGATGGCGCGCGGGGGCGAAGCCGCGAGGCCCTCAGCCGGGCCCGGGTGAAGAGGACATGGCAATGGCGGCGAAAAATCTCGCGGGCAAATATTTCTCGATTAACAATCGGGCGGCCAAATATTTGCGGGGCTTGACGGCGCTGTTGCTGGCGTCGGCTTTGCAGGTTGCAGCCCGGGCCGAGGAAAAAATCCTCGAGATCCGGGAATCGCCCTACAATTCTATATTCATCCGCCAGTACGGCGATATCATCAGCATGAACTTCGGCTACAACAAGACCATCTACACGGAAAGCGAGTTCTACCGGCTCGACGACAGCGTGCTGCCGGTGACCTATACAAGGTTCATGACGGCCGGGCTGATGTATGCGGCTGATACAAAGAAGATTCTCTGAGATCGGTTTCGGCGGCGGCCGCACATCCTGGTACCTGCATCGTTTTCTGCCGCAATCGACGGTACTCTCGGTCGAGCTCGACCCGGTCGTCCTCGAATTGTCGCATAAATATTTCGGCATCAAGGACGAGCCGGGCTTCGGCGTAACCAATGAGGACGGACGAATTTTTCTCAGCCGCAACGCGGAAAAATACGATCTCATATTGATCGACGCCTATCGCGGACCGTTTGTGCCGTTCCATCTGCTGACCAAGGAATTCTATGCATTGGTCAAGGCGCATCTCGCCGAGGGTGGCGTCGTCGTGCAGAATATCGAACCTTCGACCATGCTGTTTGATTCGGCCGTCAAGACCATCGGTTCGGTCTTTCCGCAGCTGGACTTCTATCCCGCCGACGGCAATATCGTCACCATCGCGTATCAGGCGGTGCGCTCGCTCGACCAATTGCGCGCCACGGCACTCGAGCGCGACAAGGCGCTGAAGCTCAAATACCCGCTGGCCGCAATGCTGTCGGCGCGCCGCGTGCTGCGGGCCGAGCCGCAGGTCATCGATCCCTCGGCCAAGGTTCTCACCGATGATTTCGCGCCGGTGGAATCGCTCAAGGCGATCGAGAACCACAACCGAAAGTGGCAATGAATGACGAGACCTTTCGTCATCTATTTCACGGTCTTCGTCGCCGGCGCCATCCTGATGGGATTCGAAATGCTGGGCAGCCGCTATCTCTATCCGCATTTTGGCGGCAGCATAAACACCTGGGCAGTCCTGATCTCAACCGTTCTTTATGCCTTGACCGCTGGCTATTTCATCGGCGGCTTTCTGATCGACCGCTTTCCCTCGGTCGGCCTGATGAGCGCCGCGGTCGGACTTGCCGGTCTCTACATGGCGGCAATCCCGGCGCTCGCCGAAGCCTCGCTGGCCGGGATCGTCACCAATTTGGGCGTCGGCCTCTCCGGCATGATGACGGCATCGGCGCTTTTGCTGCTCGTTCCGGTCGCGCTGCTTGGGACGCTGACGCCGGTCGCCGTCCGCCTCATCCTGCAGGATACCGCGGGTTCGGGACGGGTCGCCGGTCTCGTCTACGGGATTTCGACGGTCGGCAGCGTCTTCGGCACCTTGTTCACGACTTTCCAACTGATACCGACCTTCGGTTCGCGGCAGAATACCTATATTTTTGCGGCCTGCCTGGTTGGACTTGGCCTGCTTTTGCGGGCGAGCTTGCGCGGCCGTTGGCCAGTATCTTGACGGGTAGAATCCGATGATTGGTGCCAAGCCGCTTGGCCAAGCCAACCCGGGTACGGCGCTGCGCCGCTGCCTGACCGGCGTCCTATTGGCCGCGGCGCTGGCCGCCGGCGTTCCCGCCTCGAGCGAGCCGGCCGGTTTCGACGCTGCGAGAGCCATGGAGGACATTGCCACCCAACTGGCTTTCGGCAGCCGCGCCATGAGCGAGCCCGGCCACGCGCGGATCGAGGCCCACATCCGTCGCGAACTCGAAGCCGCGGGCTTTGCGGTCGAAGCCGAGGCCTGGATCGACCGCAGATCGCCCGACCATCCGCTGGCCCTGACCAATCTTATCGCCAGGCAAGATCCTTCGAACCCGCGCCGGGTCGTCCTTGCCACCCATTACGACAGCATCATCCGGGCCTATGCCGACAAGGACAATCCGCAAGCGCCGATGCCCGGCGCCAACAATTCGGCCTCCGGCGTGGCCCTGCTGCTGGAAACGGCCCGCGCCCTTCACCGCACGGCGGAGCCGCGCTCCTTCGCGCTCGATCTTATTTTTTTCGACGGCGAGGAAGGCCGTCTGTCGCTCGGCGCCGGCGACCCCGATTGGGCGGCCCTCGGTTCACCCTATTTTGTCGAGCGTCTCGCGGCCCATTATCCGGCCGGCCCGCCGCTGATGATGATCGATTTCGACATGGTCTGCTTTGCCCGTTCGGTTTTCCGGCCGGAGCGATTGTCTGTGGGTGCGGCCGGCAAGGCCGGTCTCGAATTCTTCGAAATGGGACGCAAGGCCTTTCCCGAACACTTCAGCGCGCTACCCCTATCCTATGCGATTTCCGACGATCATTCGGCCTTTGCCGCCCGCGGCGTGCCGAGCTTTCTGGTCATCGGTTTCGAGTACGAGCCATTCTTCAACACGACCAAGGATACGCTCGACAAGTGCAGCGCCGGCACGCTGGAGGCGGTCGGCACGACTTTGCTGACGTATTTGCGGCAAGCGACGGCGCTCAAACACTGAGCATGGCGATCACCTTCTCGCGATTGGCCTGGGTTGGCTTTGACAGGCCGGTCAGCGGCGCGTAGCCAGCACCAGGCCTGCCGGTTCAGGCGGCAAAGAATGGGGAGCGGGCAATGCGTAAACTTTGGCTGGGCGTCCTCGCTCTGTCGATCGGTTTGGTTGCGGCGGCCGCGGCGCAAACCGGAACAATGCAACGTTTGCGCGGCGCCGTCGAAAGTTTGCAACGCAATGTTCTGACGCTGCGGACCGAGGACGGCAAAGCCGTGTCGGTCAGTCTCGCCGATGACCTGACGGTTGCCGCCGTCGCCAAGGCGAGCCTGTCCGACATCAAGCCGGGCGTCTTCGTCGGGACCGGGGCAGCGATCGAGCCCGGCGGCGGCTTGCGCGCCGTCCAGATCATCATCTTCCCCGAATCCATGCGGGGCAGAGGCGAGGGCCACCGGCCGTGGACGGCGCTGCCCGAAAGCACGATGACCAATGCGACGGTTGCCGAGACGGTCGAGACGGTCGACAGCCACGCGATGACGCTACACTACAACGGCGGCGAGAAGACGATCCTTATTCCGCCCGACGCGACGATTTTGCGGCTGCTGCCGGCCGATTGGCATGATCTTGGCGCCGGCGTCCGCGTTGCCGTGACGGCCAGCGCCGAGGCAGATGGCACGCTGAAGGCGGCGCAAATCGTGGTCGCCAAAGATGACGCTGCGCTGCCCCTCTAGGCGAGCCTGGCGCAAATTTGCTTGTCCATAGCGCACCGGCGACAGCAATTGCGATTGACTCCCCGGCCAATCTTCAACAGTCTGACGACCGCCTTTGTGCACATGGAATCAGCACATTGGCGAGCAATTGGCGCGGCCAAGACCGGCCAATGGGAGGGCGAACATGACGGCATCGGGTTCCCTGGGCCATGGATCCTTGGCTGAGGGCGGGCTTTTGGATCGTGCCCGCACGGTAGCTCGGCCTGGCTTCAACCGCTGGCTGGTCCCCCCCGCCGCGCTGGCGATCCATCTGTGCATCGGCATGGCCTATGGATTCAGCGTATTCTGGCTGCCGCTCGCCCAATCGCTGGGCATCACCAAACCGGTGCCCTGTCCGCCGGAAAGCACGCTTCTGAGCGCCCTGGTCACGACGAGCTGCGACTGGAAAGTCGCCGATCTCGGCTGGATGTACACCCTATTTTTCGTTTTTCTCGGCTCGTCGGCGGCGCTATGGGGTGGCTGGCTTGAGCGGGAGGGTCCGCGCAAGGCCGGGGTCGTCTCGGCCCTGTGTTGGTGCGGCGGCCTGGTCATTTCGGCCTTGGGTGTCTATCTGCACCAATTGTGGATGCTGTGGATCGGCTCTGGCGTGATTGGCGGCATCGGTCTCGGGCTCGGCTACATCTCGCCGGTGTCGACTCTGGTTAAATGGTTCCCGGACCGGCGCGGCATGGCGACCGGCATGGCGATCATGGGATTTGGCGGCGGCGCCATGATCGGTTCGCCGCTTGCCCAGGCGCTGATGACCTATTTCAAGTCGGATCTATCGGTCGGCGTCTGGCAGACCTTTCTGGTCATGGCCGCCGGCTATTTCGTCTTCATGATGGCCGGTGCCTTTGGCTATCGCGTGCCGCCGCCGGGCTGGCGCCCGGAAGGCTGGGTGCCGAAGGTCGATGCCGCGCATGCGATGATCACGACCGGCAATGTCGATCTCAAGAACGCCTGGAAAACCCCGCAATTCTGGTTGATCTGGCTCGTTCTGTGTCTCAATGTCTCGGCCGGCATCGGCGTCATCGGCATGGCCTCGCCAATGCTGCAGGAGATCTTTGGCGGCTCGCTGATCGGCCAGCCTGATTTGAAGTTCTCGGCGCTCGATGCCGCCCAAAAGACGCAAATCGCCGGTATAGCGGCGGGCTTCGCCGGCCTGTTGTCGCTGTTCAACATCGCCGGCCGGTTCTTCTGGGCCTCGCTGTCCGACAGGATCGGCCGCAAGATGACCTATTTCGCCTTCTTCGGACTCGGCATTTTGCTCTACGCGCTGGCGCCGACCTTTGCCCATTGGGGCTCGCGCGCGCTGTTCGTCGGCGCATTCTGCATCATTCTGTCGATGTATGGCGGTGGCTTTGCAACAGTTCCCGCCTATCTCGCCGACATGTTCGGAACCCAATTCGTCGGGGCCATTCACGGCAGGCTGCTGACCGCCTGGTCGACGGCCGGCATTATCGGACCGGTGGTGGTCAATTATATCCGGGAATTCCAGCTGAAAGCCGGAGTTTCCGGCGAAAAGCTCTATGACAACACTTTGTATGTGTTGGCTACGTTCCTGGCAGTCGGCTTTGTCTGCAATGCCCTCGTTCGGCCGGTTGCCGCCAAATGGTTCATGAAGGACGACGAGGTGGCCAAACTGCAGGCCCGCCAGGCAATCCCCTCGGGACCCTTGGGCAGTCAGGGTATTAGCGGGGGTGGCCTCAGCCCGCTGACCATCCTGGCCTGGGCGGCAGTCGGGATCCCGATCCTGTGGGGCGTATGGAAAACGCTGCAAAGCGCGATCAGGATATTCAGCTGATGGAGCGTCTGTCGGCGCGCGTCGGGCAGGCGCCTAGCGTTTGACCGCATCAACAACGGAGGGCAAGATGCGGTTTTTGGGCGGAGTTCTGGTGACGGCCGGCCTTATCATGCTTGCGGGCGCCGCCCAGGCCGAGCAGGCCAATGATGCAATGTCTTTCTTCGTCACCAGTCGCGGCAATGGCGCCGGCGCGGGATTGGGTGGGCTTGCCGGTGCTGATGCGATCTGCCAGTCACTCGCCGCGGCTGCTGGAGCCGGGGGGCGAACCTGGCATGCCTATCTCAGCACCCAGGCCGTCGACGGCAGTCCAGCCATAAACGCCCGCGATCGGATCGGGACGGGACCTTGGAAGAACGCCAAGGGCGCCGTCATCGCTGCCAGCGTCGCCGAACTTCATGCCAACAACAATCTGAACAAAGAAACCGCCCTGACCGAACGTGGCGACCTGGTCAATGGTCGGACGGACAAGCCGGTTACGCACGACATTCTGACCGGCAGCCGGCCGGATGGGATGGCTTTTCCGCCAGGCGAGGACATGACCTGTCAGAACTGGACCAGCAACGCCTCGGGCGCCGCAATGGTCGGTCACCACGACCGCCAGGGCCTCACCGACGATCCGCCAGCAAAATCATGGAATTCGTCGCATGCCTCGCGCGGCTGCGGCCTCGAGGCGCTGCGCAGCACGGGCGGCGCCGGCCTCCTTTACTGCTTTGCCATCAATTGACGCCTGCCGCCCCAGCAGAACGCGATGACGACCGTCACCCGAATGCCGGGCGATTTGAAGGGCCTTGACCCGAATTTGGGACCGGAGCAGCACGGGGCTGCGCGCCATGGACCATGGCGACGAGATCGCCAAAGCCGATGCCAATTATCCGGCGCTTGCCCATGCCAAGCGGCTGATCCGGCTGGATGGGCCGTCGCCTTGGTCGACGCCATGTTGTCCGCACTGCCGCTCGACAGCGGCGCCGGCGACTGCGCCTTTCGGCCGGGCTTTGCCGAGCGGCCCGAGCACCGCGAACCGATCATGAGCGCGTTCGAAGATCGCCTGATGCGCTATGATCCGCAGGCGCGCATCGTGCCGCTCTTCGGCCAGGCCTTCTACGAGCGGGTTCGTTCGGCCTATGCGCTGGTCGCTTCCGGCGAGCGGCGTCTTTACGGCAATCTGATTTTGAAGAAAGGTGTCATCGGGCCGCCGGTTTTCTGAGCGGGCCGACCGGGCGTGGTTTACGGGCTGTTTGCCTCGATCGATCCGCCGTAGGGTCGCGGCATTTGTCAAGCGGGGGTCTCATGGCGGCGCGGGTGATCCAGGTTCTTCCCTTCGATCTTGTTGTTTTCGGAGGAACCGGCGATCTCGCCTATCGCAAGCTCTATCCAGCGTTACTGCGCCGCGATCTCGATGGCCAGATGCGCGAGCCGACGCGTATTCTCGGCGTATCGCGCCGTGCGATGAGCGATAGCGCCTTTTGCAGCAGCGTCCACGACAATTTGGTCAAATACACGAGCGCAATCGGGCCTGCCGTCATCGAACGATTTTGTGCCCGGCTGTCCTATCGTGCGATCGACGCCATCGGCGAAGAGGGCTGGGCGGGCCTTGCTGACTGGCTTGCTGAAGCGCCGACCAAAATCCGCGCCTTCTATCTCGCGACCAGCCCAGATCTGTTCGGCCCGATTGCCGGCAAACTGGCGCGCACGGGTCTCGTCACCGAGCAATCGCGGATTATTGTCGAAAAACCGATCGGCATTGATGCGACCTCGGCCGATGTCATCAACGACGCCATAGGCGCAGTTTTTGCCGAACGGCAGATTTTCCGAATCGATCATTATCTCGGCAAGGAGACGGTCCAGAATTTAATGGCGCTTCGCTTTGCCAACGCCCTTTTCGAACCCCTGTGGAATTCGGCCCATATCGACCATGTCCAGATCACCGTTGCCGAAATCGATCGGCGTCGAGACGCGCGGGGCCTATTACGACAAATCCGGCGCGCTGCGCGACATGGTCCAGAACCATATGCTGCAGCTCCTCTGCTTGGTTGCGATGGAGCCGCCCTCGTCGCTCTCGGCCGATGCGGTCCGCGACGAGAAACTCAAGGTCCTGAAATCGCTGGTGGCGATCGACGAGAGCAATGCCGGCCTCCTGACGGTGCGCGGCCAATATCGCTCGGGCGCCAGCGACGGCACGCCGGTCCCCGGCTATTTGCAGGAAATCGAGCGACCGGCAAGCGACACCGAGACCTTTGTCGCTCTCAAACTGGCGATCGCCAATTGGCGCTGGGCCGGGGTGCCCTTCTATCTGCGCACGGGCAAGCGCCTGCCCGAGCGGGTGTCCGAAATCGTCGTCGCCTACCGGCCCGTCCCCCATTCGATATTCGATCCAAGCGGCGGAATACCGACCCCCAATCGCCTGGTGATTCGTCTGCAGCCCGACGAGGGCATCAAACTCTGGCTGATGATCAAGGAACCCGGCCCCGGCGGCATGCGCCTGCAGCATGTCCCGCTCGATATGAGTTTTGCCAAAGCCTTTGACGGGCGCACGCCCGATGCTTACGAGCGGCTTCTCATGGATGTTATCCGCGGCAATGCCACCTTGTTCATGCGGCGCGACGAGGTTGAGACGGCCTGGCGTTGGATCGACCCGATTCGCGAGGCATGGAGCCGGATGAGCGAACCGCCGCGGCCCTATCATGCCGGCACTTGGGGGCCGGCGGCCTCGATTGCGCTGATCGAGCGCGATGGGCGCACCTGGCACGAGGAACTCGACTGAGCAGCAGCGTTCGGCGCCGTTCACAAAGCCGCCATTATCGTCTAACGAAATTCCAATGTCCGACTGCCTCGACAAGCTCTTTACTGCGATATTGGCTGCTCGCGAGCGCCATCCGTCGACCTCGGAAACCTCGAAATTGTTTCGCGACGGCGTCCAGAAAATGGCCAAGAAACTGGCCGAGGAGGCAATCGAGGTTGGTCTCGACGCCATGTTGATGCGCCGCGAAGCGGTGATCATTGAACGCCGATCTCCTCTATCACCTCGCCGTGATCTGGGCCGAATGCGGGGTCACGCCGCGCGAGGTCGTCGAGGAAATCGACCGGCGCAAGCGCGCCTATGGCTGCCCGGAAAAGCTACCGAAACACGATGGCGGATCCAATGTCCACGCGCTCTTGTCGCGGGCCCGGCACAGGGGCAAAAACTAGCCAAAGATGCGGCCGCCTAATGCCCGCCCGGCGCCGCCGTTTGCGCGCGCCGCATCAGCGGCACCAGAAAGACGAGCGCCACAAACAGAAACGTCAAAACGAAAAACACGTCGCCAAGCGACATCACCATCGCCTGCCGCCGCACGATCCGGGCAAGCTGTTTGGTCGCGGCGAGCTCGGCGATGCTGCCCAAGGGCGACAAACCGTTGGTGAGATTGGTCAGGGTCTCCTCGGCCGCCGTCCGTCCCCAGGCGACGCTCTCGTGCAGGCGCTGCAGATGCAGATCCATCCGATCGTTGAGAACGGTGTTGATCAGGGCAAGGCCGACGGCTCCGCCGAAATTGCGGGTCAGATTGTAGAGGCCGGAAGCATTTTTTAGGCGGTTGAGCGGCAAAGTTCCGAGCGCCAGATTATTGATCGGCACCATGCACAGCATCAGACCGAAGCCGCGCAGCATTTGCGGAATGAGCAATTCCCAGAAGTCCCAATCGGCAGTAATGGCCGAGGCCTGCAACGTGCCGATCGCAAACAGGAGAAAGCCCGTCGCAATCATCGCCCGCGGGTCGACCCTCCCCATCAGGCGGCCGGTAATCGGTGCGGCGACGAACATGCAGGCGCCGGTCACGAACATGGTCTGACCGATCTGCAGTGCCGAAAAACCGCGCACCCTGGCGAGATAGACGGGATAGAGATAGGTCAGCCCGTAGAGCCCGATCCCCATCACGAAGGAAAACAAGGAACCGGTCCAGAAATTGCGATCGGCGAAAGCGGTGAGATCGACAATCGGCTGGCGGGCGTTGAAAGCCCGCCAGAAGAACAGAACGCCGCCGAAAATGCCGATGATTCCGGCCAGGAAAACCGACTGGTCCTGGAACCAATCGTTGGAGGGACCCTCCTCCAACATATATTCGAGGCCGCCGAGAAAAGCAGCCATGGCCAGCAATCCGAACCAATCGAAATCCTCAAGAAGCGAGAAATCTGGTTCGTCGAAATCGATCAGGACCCAAGTCGTCAGCGTAACCAGGATGCCAGGCACGACATTGACGAGGAACAGCCAGTGCCAGGAAAAGGCGTCGGTGAGATAGCCGCCAACGGTCGGTCCGATGGTCGGCGCGAGGGTTGCGACGAGGCCGATGATGGGCGCGATGATTGGCTGCTTGTCGCGCGGAAATATGGCAAAGGCTGCGGCAAAGACGGTCGGGATCATGGCGCCGCCGATGAAACCTTGCAGCGTCCGCCAGACAATCATTTCGTTGAGCGACGAGGCATTGGCGCACATTACGCTCATCAAGGTGAAGCCGCCGGCTGAAGCCGCGAATGTGTAGCGCGTCGAAAAGGCCCGGCTCAAAAATCCCGACAATGGGATCATGATCACCTCGGCGATCAGATAGCTCGTCTGGACCCAGGAGATTTCGTCGGCGCTCGCCGACAGGCCGGCCTGAATCTCGGCGAGCGAGGCAGAGACGATCTGAATATCAAGAATCGCCATGAACATTCCGAAGACCATGGCAATGAAAGTGACGAGCCTGCGCGGGTCAAGCCGCGTCGGCGCCGCGACCGGGGCGGGCACAATGGCGCGGCCGGTCGGCGCGCTCATCCTACTGGCCGGTGCCGGCAAGATCGCTCGGCCTTCTGGCAAAGCCAAAGGCATCGAGGCCGAGCCATTTCACGAGCGAGGGGCGCGGTTCGCCAGCACTGCGCGTCTGCACGCCGACGGTCACCGACATACCCGGTCGCAGCAGACCCTCGGCCGCGAGTGCCGCGGGGACCGAAATACGGACCGGCAGGCGCTGAACGATTTTGGTGAAATTGCCGGTCGCGTTTTCCGGCGGCAGTAGCGAGAATTCCGCTCCGGAAGCTGGTGACAAGCTTTCGACCCTGCCCTCGACGTCGCGCGATGCATAGGCATCGACGCCGATCTTGACGGTTTGGCCGGGCTTCAGTCGGCCAAGCTGGGTTTCCTTGAAATTGGCCTCGACATAGACGCTGTCGAGCGGCACCAGAGCAAGCAGCCGCGAGCCCGGCTGGACATAGGCGCCGGGCTCTGCGACGCGATTGCCGACGACGCCGTCGAAGGGTGCCTTGATAATCGTGAAGCTGAGGTCGCGCTCGGCCTTGGCCCGTTCGGTGAGAAGCTCTGCCCTGACGGTTTCGGCCTCGACGCGCTGCGCCTTGAGAACCTCGAGATTGGCCTGTGCCGCTTCAAGCGCCGCCCGAGCGCTGGTCAGGCTGGCCGCCATATGGTCACGATCGGCGCGCGCTTGATCGAGATTGGCCTGGGTTCCCGAACCGCTTTTCAGCAGCATTTCGGCGCGCGTAAAGGCAAGGCTGGCGCGATCGGCATCGGCCTGCGCCGCCGCGATCTGCGCCTTCGCCTGGTCGATCAGGGATTGCTGGGCGATGGCCTGTTTGGCGAACCGGTCGATAGTCGCTTCCTGCTCGATAATCTTGTCATTGGCTGCGGCGAGCGCCAGCCGATAATCGCCGTCATCGATCGTCACCAGAACGTCGCCGGCTTTGACAGAGCTGTTTTCGGCGGCCGGAACGCCAGCAATAATGCCGGCGATCTTGGCCGCGATGATCGATTTGTCGGCCTTGACATAGGCATCGTCGGTGCTGACGACAAAGCGGCCCTCAACAAACCAATCATAGGCCTTCCAGCCGCCGAACCCGATGCCCGCGAGCAGGAGAAGCGGCAGCAGCAGCCGGCGCGGGCGCTGTTGCGGGCGCAGGATCTGCACCTCGCCTGGTTGCACCATCGTTGCCGGAAGGCCCGCGCCTTCGGCCGGCTCGCGCGCCGGGCCTGGCTTGGTTTGGGTCTCGACACGCTCTTCCATCACAAACTCCGCGCCGGCGGTTTGGGCCGGCGATGACCGAACGGTTCGTTCAATTGGCGATTGACTTAGCGCGGGCGGGCGCCTAAATCAAGATCGAACCGAACGGTTTGGTCATCACTTTTTGAGCGGAACAGCCATGCATTCGACCGATCTGGCAGAAAGGGTGACGTTTGAGCGCCAGGACCCCGCCAAGCGGCGGCAGATCCTCGATGGCGCCCGCGAGGTTTTCCTGCGCGAGGGGTTCGACGGCGCCAGCGTCAATGATATCGCCAGGGTTGCGGCGGTGTCGAAGGGCACGATTTACGTTTATTTCGCCTCTAAGGAACAATTGTTCGAGGCGATGATCCGCGAGGACCGCCGCGCCCAGGCCGAGCGCATTTGCAGCTTCGACGCCGAAAATCATAATATCCGCCAAGTACTTACCACTTTCGGTACCAGCCTGCTCGAAACTATGATGCGGCCCGAGCATATGGCGCATTTGCGCACGGTGATTGCCGCGGCCGCCAAATTCCCCGGCCTCGGCCGGGCCTTTTACGAGGCTGGGCCCGAACACGGTATTGCCAAGCTCGCCGCTTATCTCGACCGCCAAGTCGAGGCTGGCATTCTCGCCATTGCCGACACCCGGCGCGCCGCCATGCAATTCATCGAGCTTTGCCAGGCCGGCCTGTTGAAGCCGATGCTGTTTTGCGTGATCGAGGACGTGCAGCTCTCGACGATCGGCAAAGCGGTGCAATCCGCTGTCGACGTTTTCTTGGCGGCCTATGGCCCAACAGCCGCAAGACCTATTGCATAAACCAGCCGTGACTGACGACGATCGACTGGCCGGTAAAGGCCTTGGTCGAGGCGCCGGCAAAAAACAGGACGGCGTCGGCGACATCATCGGTCGTTGTGAATTCACCGTCGACCGTCTCTTTGAGCATCACTTTCTTGATCACGTCATCTTCGCTGATCCCGAGCGCCTTGGCCTGCTCGGGAATCTGTTTGTCGACGAGCGGCGTGCGCACGAAGCCCGGGCAGATAACATTGGCGCGCACGTTATAGGCCGCTCCTTCCTTGGCGACGACCTTGCACAGGCCGATCAGCCCGTGCTTGGCGGTCACGTAGGGCGCCTTGAGCACGGACGCCTCTTTCGAATGGACCGAGCCCATGTAGATCACGCTGCCGGACTTGGCCTTATACATCGCCTTGAGGCAGGCCCTGGTCGTCAAGAATGCGCCATCAAGGTGGATCGCCAGCAAAGTCTTCCAGTCGGCGAAAGGAAACTCGACCAAGGGCTTGACGATTTGAATGCCGGCATTGCTGACCAGAACGTCGATGCGGCCGTATTTCTGCAATGTCTCGGCAACGCCCGCCTCGACCGCGTCCTCGTCGGTGACGTTCATTGCCACCGCGAAGGCATCGCTGCCTTTGGCCTTAATCTCGGCCGCCGCCGCCGTGGCGGCCTCGCGATTAAGATCGGCAATGACCGGGATAGCCCCGGCGGCGGCAAAGCGGATGGCGATCTCCTTGCCAATGCCGCTTGCCGCACCCGTTATCAGAGCCACTTGTCCGTCAAAACGCGTCATTGGTCATCCTTCCTATTGGCGCCCCACAGAACCACGAGCCGCGGGTCTCGCCACCATCACAATACGCCTGTAAGCGCGCGAGCGACAAGGATCAGGGCTGTGCTTCGCCAATCATATTGGCGGCGACTGGGCCGCCGTACGGATGCGGCGAAAGGCCACCTCGAGGCCGGCGGCAGCCGCCTCAGCAGCGCGCGACCACCGTGGCGGCCGGCATTCGCCGACCAGCCGCTCCGCTCGAATCGCCCGGACCAACAGGCCCCGGATCCGTCCCGCTGGCGGTCGTATCGAGGCAGGCGCGCCAAAACAGCGCCATGATCCACATCAAGGCCGAGGCCGCCGATCTTTCGGATGTTGGAGCGGCCGCAAAGGGGTGATTATGGATAGCGCCGGCCGTCACGACCCGCATGAAAAGTATCATCGCTTGATCGCCGCCGGCCAACAGGCCGGCCCGATCACGACCGCTGTCGTGCATCCCTGCGACGGCGTCTCCCTGGAAGGTGCGGTCAAGGCCCAGGAACTCGGCTTGATTGAGCCGATCCTGGTCGGCCCGGCAACCCGGATTCGCGAGGCGGCGCTCAAGGCCGGGCTTGCTATTTCGCATCTGCCGTTGATCAACTCGGCGCACAGCCATGATTCCGCCCAAAAGGCTGTCGAGCTGGTACGGGCCGGCCGCGCCGAAGCCCTGATGAAAGGCAGCCTGCACACCGACGAATTGATGGGTGCGGTGGTCGCCAAGGAAGGCGGGATCAGAACCGAGCGGCGTATCAGCCATTGCTTCATCATGGACGTGCCGAATTATCCCGAGGCGTTGATCATTACCGATGCAGCGGTGAATATCGCGCCGACGCTCGAGGAAAAGGTCGACATCGTGCAAAATGCCATCGATCTCGCCCATGCGATGCAATTTCCGCAGGTCCGGGTTGCTATCCTGTCGGCGATGGAGACGGTCAATCCCAAAGTCCCCTCGACGGTGGAAGCGGCGGCGCTCTGCAAGATGGCCGACCGCGGTCAGATTGTCGGTGCCCTGATCGACGGACCGTTGGCGCTCGACAATGCGATAAGCGCCGCGGCGGCGGCGCTGAAGAATTCTGGTGTCGCCGGTAGCCGGCCGCGCCAATATTCTTGTCGTGCCCGATCTCGAGGCCGGCAATATGCTGGCTAAGAGCCTGACCTTTCTCGCCAGTGCCGATAGCGCCGGCATCGTGCTTGGCGCCAAAGTGCCGATCATTCTGACCAGCCGCGCCGATACGTTGATGTCGCGGCTGGCCTCCTGCGCGGTCGCCGCCCTTATCGTCCGCGCAAGACGCGAGCTGGCGGCGGCGCCCATCCGTTGAGACGAAGCCCGGCTATGCGCGCGGTCGCTCGTTGCCGGGATCATAGGCGGCACCGGGCAGAATCACCGCTTCGCGCCTTTCGCCGAACATCAGCACATCAAGACGAGTGCCGGGCGCCTGCAGCTTCGGGTCGACATAGGCGAAGGCCAGCGATTGCCCGACGCATGGCCATAGGCGCCGCAGGTCGTGAGGCCGACAGATCTGTCGTCCGGATAGACCGGCTCGTTGCCCATGCAATCGCAGTCGGAGCTATCGACCTCCAGATAGACGAGCTTGATGCGGGCGCCGCTGTTGCTGGCGCGAGAGGCAGGCGCCGCTGCCGATGAAATCTTCCTTGTCGAGGCGGATGAAGCGCTCCATCGAGGCTTCGAACATGTCGATTTCGGCTGGTCAGTTCCGAGCCCCAGCCGCGATAGGCCTTTTCCATGCGCAGGCGAGTTCATCGCATAGGTGCCGAAGAGGCTGATGCCATGGGCTTTGCCGGCCGCCATCAGCGCATCGAAAACCTTGGGCATGTCCGGCATCGGCACATGCAGTTCCCAGCCCAGTTCGCCGACATAGTTGACGCGCAGCAGCCGAACGCTCGGCACGCCGGCGACGTCGAGCCTCTTGCGCGGTGAGCCAGCGGAACGCGGCATTGGAAAGATCGGTCTTGGTGCATTGGCGCAAGCACATCGCGCGCCCGCGGGCCGGCCAGCACCAGCACGCCATAGTCATCGGTCACATCGGTGATCGTTGACCGTTTCGCCGGCGCGCCAGCCGCCAATTCAATTGGTCGAAATCATAGTAGCTGCGCCGCCGCGGCCGAGAGCACATAGAAATGATCTGCGGCCAGCCGCGTGATCGTGATTTCGCTTTCGATGAAGCCATTCTCGTTGAGCAGATGGCCGAGAATGATGCCGCCATCCTTGCGCGGGCATCTTGTTGGCGCAGATGCGATCGAGGAAGGCATAGGCATCCGGCCCGCTCACTTCGAATTTCGCGAAGGTCGAGAGATCCATCAGGCCGACGCGCTCGCGCACCGCCAGCGCCTCGGCCTTGACCGGCTCCCACCAGTTGCGAGCGCTTGAAGGAGAAGGTCTCGCCCTGCCCGGCGTGTCGTACCAGCGCGCGCGCTCCCAGCCGAAGATCTGCGCAAATTGCGCGCCCGCGCGCCTTGAGCGTGTCATAGCAGCGACGACTTGCGCAAGCCGCGGCCGACCTCGTGCTGCTCGGCCGGCTTGTAGCAATAATACATGTGGTGATAGTCGGCGACGGAGACTTCCGCCGTGTAGTCCTTGGTCGCCCAGTTGCCGAAGCGGCGCGGATCGAATTCGCGCATGTTGATTTCGGCCTGGCCATGCACCATCCATTGCGCCAGATATTTGCCGGCACCGCCGCCCTGGCAAATGCCGATCGAGGCGCCGCAATGCATCCAGTAATTCTTTGGCGCCGTGCGCCGGGCCGGAGAGATAGACGCCATCCGGCGTGTGGGTGATGGCGCCGGAGATGACCGACTTGATGCCCGGCCTTGCCAAACAGCGGCAGGCGCTCGGTGGCTTTTTCGAGCCAGGGCATGAGGCGGTCGAGTTCGGGCGGCGATCAGCTCGCTTTCAAAATCCCAGCGCGGCGGCTGGCCATCCCAGCAGAGATGTGCGCGGTGTCGGTTTCATAGGGGCCGACGAGCACGCCATTGGTCTCCTCGCGCAGATAGGCATGGGAGTAGGGATCGCGCACCACCGGCAGTTCCGGCTCGAGGTCGATCAGTTCCTGCAGCGGCTCGGTGATGATGTAGTGATGCAGCATGTTGGCGATGGGCACGTTGTGGCCGGTCCAGGCGCCGACCACATCGCAATAGGAGCCGGCCGAATTGACCACATGCTCGCAGTCGATGTTGCCTGCTCGGTGATCACGCGCCATTCGCCGTTGGGCAGGAGCTTGATGTCCGTCACGCGGGTGCGGCGGTAGATTTCAGCACCCAGCTGGCGCGCACCCGCCGCCATGGCGTTGGTGATGTCGGCCGGCGCCACATGGCCATCGGTGCACGGTGCGGAAGGCGGCCTTGACGCCGAAGGTTTCGAGAAAGGGATGATATTGCTTGATCTCGGAGGGGCCGATGATTTCGCCTTCGTAGCCGGCGAGTCGCGAAATGCCGTAGACATATTTGAGCCAGTTCACTTCCTCGTCGGTGGTGGCAAGGCGCAAGCCGCCGCAGCCGTGCCAGGAGACGGCCTGGCCGGTGAGCTTTTCCAGCTTGGGATAAAGCTCGGTGCCATAGACATGCACCTTGGTCATGTTGAGCGAGCCGTTGAAATGCGGGCATTGGCCGGCGGCATGCCAGGTCGAACCGGAGGTGAGCTCGCCCTTTTCGATCAGCACGATGTCGTTCCAGCCCTCGAGCGCCAGATGATAGAGCAGGCCGACGCCCATGACGCCGCCGCCGATGATGACGACACGCGCATGCGATTTCATCGGCATGTCCTCTGGGCCTTCGTTGCAGCGCGAACGCGGCCAGGCTAGTCAAGTCTGCCCGCACAGAACCCCCAGATCAAGCCGCCAGCGGTCGAACGTGTGATGCGTCTTCGATGATCGAACCCGTGTCCAAACCGTCGGCGTGATCGGCCTGTTCGGGCAAGGGCAGGCTGTCTGGCCCGCCTAGGCGATGCGACTGTCGCAATTGCGGGTTACGGTCTTGGCCGAAGGCGGCAATTCGCGCTTGACGAAATAGCCGGGTTGGCGCCGCTGCCGGATCAGCGCGGGAATGATCTCCCGATAGGCCGCGATGGTGCTTGGATAGGCGGGCGGACAATCCGCCTTGATGGCTTCATGCAGCCGCGGCAGCGCGTGATAGGGCACCATCGGAAACATGTGGTGCTCGACGTGATAATTCATGTTCCAGTAGAGGAAGCGGAAAATCGGGTTCATGTAGACGGTGCGGCTGTTGAGCCGGTGGTCGAGAACGTCCTCAGCTAGGCCGGCATGTTGAGTCAGGCCGAAGAAAATCGTCAGGAAACCGCCATAGATGGTCGGCAGGCCAACATACATTGCGGGCAAGATCGACCGATAGTACCAGCACATGGCAAGAACCAGGGCAAAGATCACCAAATAAAGGCGGGCGACCCAATAGACTTTCCAGCGCTCGCTGTCGGGTATGAAGGTTGCTTCCGCGGTGTCCAAAGTGCCGGCGCTGTGCCGGACGAGCCTGGCAAGTGCGCTCGCCGTGCTTTTGAGGGCGAAAATATTCAACGAGATGGCAACGAAATCGGGCGGTCGGGGGGCGGCGATTTCCGGGTCGCGGCCGACGATAATCGTGTCGGTATGATGCCGGGCATGGCTCCAGCGCCAGACGGTCGGCTCGCGCAGAATCATGAAACAGGCGATCTGATAAACGACCTCATTGAGCCATCGCGTCCGGAACGCCGTGCCATGCCCGCATTCGTGCCAGCGACTGTCCGATGACGACCCGTAAAGGACGCCATAGATGACGAAAAAGGGCACTGCCGCAAAGCCGCCCCAAAAATAAAAGCCAAAGAGGCCCGATACGCCGAGGCAGCCGAGCCAAATTAGTGTGTCGCGGATGGCTGGCCCGTCCTTGCGCTGCATCAGCGCCTTCATGGCCGGGCGCGAAATCGGACAGGCATACCAGTGCGCCGCCGCCAATCCGGCTTCGACGGCGCGTTGCGAATCGCGCCCGGTCAAACTGTAGTCGCGGCGCGTCAAAGCGCTGGAAACATCAAGGGACATGGGCCCGCACCGGGTTTCGCTGGCGGTTGCCAGGCTAAGCCGAGTTGCTGACGGGCTCAACCCCTCGGCCGGGAGGGGGCGATCAACCGGCAACAGCCAAGTCTGAGCTTGGCAAGCCGCCGACCGTTGCCGATCCAGCCCGGGCCGCCGATGTCAATGTCGCGACCGTTGTCCGGGCAGTGAATTCGCGGCTCCCGGTATGCGCGGTCGCGGCCGAAAGGGTCCTTGCGGGCTGGAGGAATATGAGCGCGCGGGGCTTTGCCACGTGGTATCGGGATGGCGACGCGGACCATCTCGTCCTCGCCTATGCCATTGCCGGGCTTTTTTCGGGGTTTGCCGGCATTGCGACGATCGCCCGGGCGGAGTCCGGCCAGGCCGGCACCGGCGTTGGTTACGAACTCGACGCGATTGCGGCGATGGTAATCGGCACCACCTCCTTGACCGGCGGCATTGGCCGGATTACCGGCACCGTGATCGGAACAATCATTCTCGGCGTGATGACGTGCGGCTTCACCTTTCTGCGCATCGACGCCCACTTGCGTAAAAATCGCCAAGGGCGGCATATTCGTCGCCGCATTCGTCGTCGATCAATATGGCCGGGCAGTCAGCGCAGCTGGTGAGCGCGATAGTCGGTGAATTGCGGCGGCATGCTTGATTCGCCTTTGTGCTGGTCGCCTAGCGGGCTCCGCCGGCTCGCCCGAACCGCGAAGGTAGCGCCATGATCGGGGTCAAACGCGTCTATGAACCAGCCTCTCCTGACGACGGTCTGCGTATCCTCGTCGATCGGCTTTGGCCGCGCGGCTTGAACAAGTCCAAGGCGAAGGTCGATGTCTGGCTTAAGGAAATCGCACCGAGCCACGAGCTGCGTCAATGGTACGGGCATGATCCGGCGAAATGGAACGAGTTTTGCACCCGCTACCGAGCGGAATTGCAGACCAAGCCAGCCCTTTTTAATGACCTGCGCGACAAGGCTTCGCAGCAATTCGTTACGCTACTCTATGCTTCGCGCGAAGAAAGCCTCAACAATGCCTGGGCGCTTAAGGCCATTCTCGGCTTGTGATGGACATGTCGTACAATGTCCAGACGAGAGCGTGCCGTATTCGGCGTTCAAATTTGCGATCGGCACGAAGGACCGGCAATGTGCCACGTGAGAAAAGCGTCCGCGCCGTATAAAGACGCGCATGATCGGCTAGACACACCAACGCCTCAGCCAAACCAAAGTCTCACGCTATTGCTGGCTGCAATGACGATCGAGATTGCCGGGTCAACCGATAATTTCTTTGATCCGATGGCCAATGTAGTTTTGTCGCGGCAGCGTGTCGAAGCCCGCCGGGTTCCGATTAAGGCCGGCGTGGCAGCGAGCAGCAAATGTCGCTATTGACTGATACCGGTCTTGGCACCCTCGCGGCTGGAGCGTTCGCATTGTCGGCCGGTTCGCATAGAGTCGACGCTCCCGGGGTTCGATCTTCGGCGGCACCATCGTCGCCTGTTCTGACCCCGGCCGAGCAAGGTCAGGCCAGCCAAATCAGGCGGCCTTCAGATGAACCGCCGACGTCTTGCCACTGCGATCGACTTCGGTCAGCTACACTTTAGCCGCACTGTACCGGCGCCTGATCCATCCCCAGAATTCGCCGCCGCCGGCTGTCTAAAACAATGGCGAAGGATGCGGGAAAATATTTGCCATGATTTCACAGATAAGGGTCGGTGAAACGGCCCACCTGACTGGCTCGACATCATCATTCTGCAGCCGCTCTTGGCTGGATTCATAAGAACAGCATCTCAACGATGGGGGTGGCGTCACACAGTCGAGTTTCTTGCTGCTCCAGTTTCTTGCTGCTCCATGGACTTCCGATCGGCCTGTTGGCTGTTGCGTCCTGCGAGGGTTTCTCCTCGGTCACGGTTATTGTTGCGAAGGAAGCCTGGAGCCTCGCCGCGCTCCATAGCGACGCCGGCAGCTATCCGCAGCCAATCCCCGCCAGTCGCCAGGACAAGCTGCAAAAAAATAGAGCCGCTTTGGCATCGAGGAAAGTTGGCGCAACAGCGGCATGGCATCGTGCCAATGGGCCGGTCGGATGCATGTCGCGATCTTTGTCGACGAACTGCTGGCGTTGCAGCCGTCCCGCACAAGCGAGGATTGTATTCATGCCGAGGCGCGCAATTTAACAATTTTATCGAATTGAGACGAGCCGGTTCGCCAATGTTACGAGGGGTATTCCGGGGGGTCCTTTGGTGGGTCGTCACAATCGGCGCCATCCTCACCATCACGCTGATCTGGATGCTGCATATGGCGGTGCATCTTCGCGCCATCCTCGGCGGCGCGCTGCCCGCAATTTCTGGGCATTGTTTTGATCGCATGGGCAATCCATTCCGCTTCGGCTTTGGACCTGACGCGTTTCAACTCGTTTGTGACACGCTGACGAAGCGAAAAAGGCTTTCGGACCGGTCGACTTTGCCACGCCCGTCTATGCTATGCTGACCATGTTTTGCTGGCCCGTGCACGGGATCGGCGACAGAAGGAAATCGCCATGAACGCCACTATGCCAGACGAGTCTCGGGCGCTGAGCGCATCCGAGCTGGAACTCGTAAATGCGACACAACCCCCCGGACTTCGAGCAGCTGGCGCTGCCGGAACTGAAGACGGTCATTCGGCGCCTGCGGCAGGCCCACAGCCGCGCCAAGGATATCGGCGCCCGCCAGCGGCGGGAAATCCGCGGCAAGAGCGAGCCGCGCGGCGCGAAACCGGTCCAGGACGACACCGGCTCAATGGCGAAAGTGCAGGCTTTGTTCGCGGCCCTTGAGAGGGCCGATGGTGAAATTGTCCGGCGCGAGAAAGCGACGGCCCCGATCCCAACCCAGGCCGATTACGCGCGCCACGCTCTCGAGCTGAAAAAGAGTGCCAAGACCCCCGATCATCCCGATCCCGGCCGCCAAGCCGCGGGCGGCATGCCAAAAAGGAAGCGGGACAAGCCGGTGAAGATCGGGACGACGAAGACGGAGGTCGGCCGGGTGTCGCAGGCCGGCAAGGTGGCTCAGGCGCGCAAAGATGGCGG
The DNA here is from genome assembly GCA_963773155.1 of uncultured Alphaproteobacteria bacterium. Lineage (GTDB taxonomy): Bacteria > Pseudomonadota > Alphaproteobacteria > Rhizobiales > Beijerinckiaceae > CAVZAB01. Next base: position 219,358 of record CAVZAB010000018.1, read on the forward strand.
CAACCGCTAACACCTGGCTTGCGCCGCTTGATCGTTCGCCGGCCGGACTATTGTTGGTGCGGATCGAAGCCCGGTGGATCCTTGTGCCAGGCATAGCCCGCCGCCGCCTGCCGGTAGCCGAAATCAAACAGATCCCGCATATAGCCGGGATCAAGCAATGATTCTGAGTTTTTTTGAAAATCGGCCGGAATATAGGCGACATTATAATCGATGTGGTAGCGCTGGCACACAGTATAGATGCGGTAGAGATCGCCCATGCCCTGGGCCTTGATCAAAGTCGATATCGACCGGTTGGCAATGTCCAGCATCGCCGGCTTTACCGCCTCGAATTGCGCGTCGATTTTGCCGTTGCGGAGGATATAGGCATGGCGCGTCGGCCGCCATCCTAGCGCCTTGTCGACGAGCTCGGGATCGTAGCCGGGTGGGAACAAGAAGACCTGCCGGGTTACGCCGCCGTCGACATGCCATTCATCATAGGTCTTGCCGTCGGCGGCGACTTTTAGGCGTACCGGCGGAAATAGGCCGGGTATAGCGGCCGAGGCGAGAATGATCTTGCGAATGAGATCGATGGCCTCGGGCCTTCCAGTCGCGGCAATAGCGCCGATATCCCAGATTGCCGGCCGCTGAGCATCGAGATTGGTCGTGCCGATGAGCAGCATCCGTCCCTTGCGGTATTCCCGGCCGATCGCCTCGACGAGGGCCGGCGTGATGTGCCGGTCAATGATCGCCGCAAGCCCGTGATCGCTGGTCAGGCTATCGCTAAGGCCGAGCACCGCGGGCAGGGCCTGCTCGCCGTCTTCGACGTCCTTGGTCGACAAGGTCGTATAGGCTTGGCGCAATTCCTCGTCGAAGGCAGCGCCGAGATAAGCGAAGGGCGCGATCAGGGCGCCCGTGCTGATGCCCGTGACCACGTCGAAACTTGGCCGGGTGCCGGACGCCGTCCAGCCGTTAAGGAAGCCGGCCCCAAACGCCCCATCGCCGGCACCGCCCGAGATCGACAAGTAATGGATGTCGACGCGGCGGTCTTTCAGGCTTTTGCCCGGATAGGCCCGGCGCAATTCGCCAATTCGGTCGTTGGCCAGGTTGCGCAGACTCTCGGGATCGTCGGAGTAGAACCTGATGCCGCGAAATCCACCGATATTGGCGCGCCTGACTAGCGCTTCCGGGACTCTTTCACCCGAATCCATCGGCATGCAGGCCGATAATTGTCCGGCAAGAACTGTGGCGGCAAAGCAGCCGCTCAAAGCCCGCATAACCCGCATAGATCCAACCCCGCCCGCTTGGCCGAACGATACGCCGCCGCGATGACTGAACCATGGCATGGATGACCGAGTCCAGCCTTGGCCCGAGTGCGCGGCAAAGACGTGACCAGCGGGGCCATAGAGCCGCTGTGAGGGCACCGAAGACAAGGTCGTTGTTCGTCCGGCTGTCAGGGGACGAGTCGAAGTCGGCGGCCGCTCGAATGTTGTACGAATCGCAGTTCGCAATATCACGACCGCCGGCGTGGCCTGTCAGCCATAAGGCCCGACCATCGTGCGCTTGAAATCAAGCTGCATGGCGACCGCCTGAGACAAGCGCAATGGCCAGCATCGCAAACACAGCAAGCGACACCCTCGCCAAGCGCGGCGTGAAGGCTGGAACGGGCCAGTCCATCAATCCGTCCGGCGGCAGCGCGGTTCACTCCGGGAAATTGGTGTCTGCCAGCTGGAACGGCACCAGCAAACGGTTTAACGACAGTGTCAAGAGCAGCCGATTAGCGATAAGCTTGAACTAGCGGGGCCGCGTTTCACGTGGCTCCGGGCCGGCGGCAAAGCCCTGGCGGGGGTGTTTCCGGAAGGGTCATTTCATGAAGCAGGCAATCAAAACGGCGGCGGCGGCGGCGCTCGTTCCCGACGGCGCGGTTGTGATGATTGGCGGTTTCATGGGCGTCGGTTCTCCGCATCGGCTGATCGACGCATTGATCGAGGCGGGCCGGCGCAATCTCACGGTCATTGCCAATGACACGGCAAGGCCAGGCTTTGGTATCGGCAAATTGATCAGCGAAGGCGCGGTCTCGCATGTCGTGACCTCGCATATCGGGCTCAATCCCGACACCCAGAAGGCGATGATGTCCGGCAAGATCAAGGTCGATTTGGTGCCGCAAGGCACGTTAATCGAACGGATACGGGCCGCCGGCTTCGGACTTGGCGGCGTCTTGACCAAGACGGGCCTTGGGACGCTCGCCGCCGAGGGGCAGCGGACGATTGCGATCGATGGCGAGGAATGGTTGCTGGCAACACCGCTCAAGGCTGGTTTCGCGCTGATCCATGCCGACCAGGCTGATTATATGGGCAATCTGACCTACCAGCTCACCGCGACGAATTTCAATCCGATCCTGGCGATGGCCGCCGACGTGGTGATCTGCGAGGCGCGCGAATTCTTCCCGTCGGAGCAATTCCCCCGGACGCTATCAAGACGCCGGGAATTCTGGTCGATTATCTGATCGAGAGACCGCGCCCATGAGCCCTGACGAAATCATACATCGCCGCGTCGCCCGCGAACTCCACCCCAACACGCTCGTCAATCTTGGGATCGGTTTGCCAACCGAAGTCGCGCGCTACGTTCCGCATAGTCTCGGCATTCTCTTCCAGTCCGAGAACGGCATCGTCGGCATGGGCTCGCCGCCACCCGAAGGCATGGAAGATACTGAATTGACCGATGCCGGCGGTGGCTTTGTCACTGCCGTTCCGGGTGCCGCCACCGTTGACAGTGCGATGTCCTTCGGGTTGATCCGCGGCGGTCATCTCGATGCGACGGTGCTGGGCGGGCTGCAAGTCGACGCTAAGGGTCAACTCGCCAATTGGATGGTGCCGGGAAAGATGGTGCCGGGCATGGGTGGCGCCATGGACCTGGTTACCGGTGCCAGGCGCATTCTCATTGCTATGTATCATACGGCCAAGGGCAAGTCGAAAATCGTCGTTGCCTGCGATCTGCCGCTCACTTCGATCCGGCCAGTCACGCTGATTTTCACCGAAATGGCTGTCATCAAGCCAACCGCGGATGGTCTTGTATTGCTCGAGCGGGCGCCGGGCACGTCGGTCGACGCTATTGTTGCTGCAACCGATGCGCCGCTGACCGCGGCGACCGTCGTGCCGGAAATGGATCTCCGCGCCCTGGACTGAAACCTGCATTACCACATCTCTGCTACTATCATCAGTGCCGTACGCACACCGGTCAGCGCCTTTTCAGCGGCTGTTCGGCCGGATTGCCCGTCAGCGAGTTTGCGGTGGCGATCAAGAGCGCTCTCGCTCAGGCCGATGGGCAATGTCGACGAAGCTGCACCGGACAAGGTGCCGATCGGCGGCCAGCGGCGAACCCGGCCCGGCATGCCGCCAACCGGACCGGCATTGTGCAAAAAAGTCCGCCTCCGGCCCGACCAGGCCTGCGGCTCGCTGCGCGTGCTATGCCGCTCGGCAGGCAACAGATTGCGCCCGGCGCGGTGCTGGCGGGCGCCTTCGGCGGCTAGGAATTCATGGCGCAGGTCCAGCACGCTAACCACAAGGCAGAGGCAATGCCCCGGTCTGAACGGGCCGCCGCTTCCTCAAGGGCCCTCAAGGGCCTCGCCACTATGGGCCTCGGCGGCGGCATGGGCGCTGCCATGTTCGTCGAACGGTCCTAGCCGCTCAGCCGCATCAGTCAGGCCGATGACAGCGCCATTGCGCTGAACGCCTCGCGATTGGGCTCGCATCGGACGTCGCTCAACCCTGGCGTCTTGCGCTCTTGCGCCTCTCTACGAATACTGGCGCCGGAACGGCAAACCTTCGGCCGGTTCAGAGAAGGTCGCGAATGCGGCCGAATAGCCCATTGGAGTTGCCGTGACCACCTATGTTCTGACCCTCAACGCCGGGTCTTCGTCGATCAAATTCGCCCTTTATGATGCGAATTTCGCGGCGATTGGCACGGGCCAGGTTGCAGGTCTGGGTGCTAGTCCGCAATTCAAGGTGCGTGACAGCGACGGGGCGGCCCGGATCGACAAGATCTTCCAGGCGGCCGAGGCGCCACTCGACCATGCCGATGCGCTGAAGCTTATTCTTGGCTGGATCGATGAGTCGCACCCCGGCCTTAGGCTTGCCGCGGTCGCGCATCGGGTTGTCCATGGTGGGGTGCAATATGTTGCGCCAACCATCATTGATGATGCGGTGGTTCGGGACCTCGAGCAACTCGCAGCTCTGGCGCCGTTGCATCAACCGCATAATTTGGCCGGCATTGCGGCGGCCAGGGTCGCCTTTCCGGGTGTCCCGCAGGTCGCCTGTTTCGACACGTCGTTCCACCGGACGCAGCCGTTTGTCAGCGATGTCTTTGCTCTGCCGCTGGAGTTCTACGAGGCCGGGATCCGGCGGTATGGCTTTCACGGCCTGTCTTATGAATATATTGTCCGCCATTTGCGGGAAATTGCGCCGCGGGACGCCGCCGGCCGGCTGATCGTCGCTCATCTCGGCAACGGCGCTTCAATGTGCGCGATCGAGAACGGGCGTGCGGTTGGATCGAGCATGGCCTTTACCGCCCTTGATGGCCTGCCGATGGGGACGCGCTGCGGCCAGCTCGATCCCGGGGTACTGCTCTATCTGATGGAGCAGAAGGGGTATGGCGCGGCCGAATTGTCGGAACTGCTCTACATGAAATCCGGTCTCAAGGGCCTGTCGAAAATTTCCAGCGATATGCGAATTCTCGAAGCCTCGAGCGAGGCAAGTGCGCGGCAGGCCATTGATTATTTCGTGTTTCGGGCAAGACGCGAAATCGGCGCGCTCGCGGCTGCGCTTGGCGGCCTTGATGCGCTGGTTTTTACGGCCGGTATCGGCGAAAACGCGGCCTCGGTTCGCGCCGGCATATTGGCCAATGCGCAATGGCTCGGAATCGAACTCGACGCGGTCGCCAACAGCAAAGGCGCCAAAGTGATTTCGACCGCGGCGTCGCGGGTAAGCGTGCGTGTCATGGCGACCGACGAGGAGGCAATGCTAGCTCGGCACGCTATGGCAGCGATCAGAGTGCCAGCCGAAGGATCGACGAGTCAGCCGAGCGGAACGCCGGCTCCAGGCGGCTAGGACGAGCTTGCGCCAGAGGGCCCGCCTCCTTGCGCAACAGGCGCCAGCACTCTCCGGCAAAAGATACGTTCGGCCACATCCGCTCTTGCGGATCACGATTCGCAAACACCTAGCGCTGGCCGTTGTCCGTCCCGCTCATCGCAATCGGGCTGCTATCGAAAAAATGATCGGCGCACCGACCTCGCCCCGTCACAGCAGCGTGCCGCTCAAAATCGCATAGGCAATGCTGAAATAGATGATCAGGCCGGTGACATCGACGAGGGTCGCAACAAAGGGCGCCGAGGCAGTAGCCGGATCGAAGCCGAGCCGTTTGAGGGCGAAGGGCAGCATCGAGCCGGTCAACGAACCAAACGTCACGATGCCGACGAGCGCGCAGGCGACGGTCGCGGCAATCAGGATCCAATGCTCGCCGTAATTATGCAGGCCGAATTGTTGCCAGGTCGCGATCCGGACAAAACCAATCACGCCGAGAATCACGCCGAGGAACAAGCCGGCGGGCAATTCGCGCGCCGCGATCCGCCACCAATCGCCGAGCTTGACCTCACCGAGCGCAAGGGCGCGAATGATAAGCGACGTTGCTTGCGAGCCGGAATTGCCGCCTGAACTCATGATCAGGGGGATGAAAAGGGTCAGTACCACCGCCCGCTCCAATTGGCTTTCGTAGTGTTGCATTGCGCTGGCGGTCAGCATTTCGCTGAGGAAAAGGGCGCAAAGCCAGCCGGCCCGCTTCTTGATCATCGCCATAAAGCCAATATCCATGTAGGGCCCGTCGAGTGCCTCCATGCCGCCGAATTGCTGAACCTCCTCGGTCGCCTGGTCGACGATGGCGTCGATCACATCGTCGGCCGTGACGATTCCGATCAATCGACCCGAAGCCTCAACGACCGGCAGGGCGAGAAGGTCGTATTTCGAGATTAGCGCGTTGACCTCGTTGCGGCTGGCCGTTGGCGGGACGGTAAGCGGCTCGCGATTCTGGATAATGGACTCGAGCCGGGCGGCTGGATCAGCCACGACCAGATCGCGCAGCGACAGGGCCTGGACTAGCCTTTGACTGGCCGGATCGACGAGGTAGATCGCATAGATGGTCTCCTTTTCCTTGGCGACCTCCCGGATGTGGCTCAGCGCCCGATCGACTCGCCAGTCCGGCGGCAGACTGAGGAATTCGGTGGTCATCATCCCGCCAGCGGTTGCTTGCGGGTAGCTCAACAATTGGACCAGCTGAACTTGAACCGCCTGCGGCAGGAGTTTTGACAGGCGGTGACGGTCTGCTTCCGGCAATTTGCGCATGATGTCGGTCCGTCGATCGGCGGAAATGCCGTCAAGGATCGCCAAAGCCAGGTGATCGGGTAAGAGCATGATGATCTTGTAGGGATGATCGAGACCAGCCTCGTCGAAGATGCCGATCGCGAGCCGCAAGGGCATTGCTTCCAGTGCGGAAGCCGCGATCGGATGATCGAGCTGGTCGACGGCCTCGACCGCGTCGGCGATGCGCAGATGGTCAAGCCGCGCCGCGATCGCCACCGGATCGGCCAGGCGTCCCGCCATTGCCTTGGAACTGGCTGTCCTCATTGCCGATTCTCCCCGCTATCGGCCGCACTCTTATCAGCAGGAGGGCGCAAATCGAGCAGAATTTGAGGACTCCGGCAAAGCAGTCGCCGCGGCTCGACGCGGCGCCACTTTCAGAAGTCGCACGAGCGGCTGTGACCCCTTTGACCTGCCACGCGCGGTTCGCCACTCGCCAGACAACCGAGATCGCGAGGGATGCGGCGCAGAGCCTGTTCGATCGGCGTGTGCGGCGCCGATCAATGCGAGGTTACGATTATCAAGCTGCAGGTGCAGTTGGCGCAAGGGGCGCGTGACAGGGGCGCATGACAAAAGGGACGCCGCAGCAACGGCGCCGGGCGGATTGGCAGATCGGGCCTTAAGTTCGTTCGGCCGGAATTGGCGCTCTCCAATCGCAACGAAGGCCGGCTGCGCCAGGGACGCTGCGCATGGTGCGACCGGCCCAAAAGGTCTTGATTGCCCGCCCTCGCCCATCAGTCCAAACACGCCAGGTTCGCGTTGCGCTGCGATAGCAACCCGGCTCGATTGGCAGCGCTCGGGGCAGGCCTTGGTTTCGGTTTGCCGCGCCCACGCCCGAACTCGTCGCGGTTTTGCCGAAGCCGCTCGGCTCTCACTCGACGTCTGGCTCGCGATGGATGAGGATGGATGCGACGCGATTACCGACGATTTCCTTGTGTCCCGGTTTGATCCGGATCAAGGGGAATTGCGGCGGGCCGACTAGGCTGGCGCCATTGTCGACAACAGAAAGATTACGCCAATGTCCAAATCCATCCCGACCACGGTCTCCCGCCGGACGCTGCTGCAAAATGCGGCCTGCGGCGCTGGGGCCATCACCTTCCTCGGGACCGCCACCGGCGCGCGGGCCGCCGCCAAGGTCTCGCAGAAATCGGTCGCCTACCAAGCGAGCCCGAAAGGCACGCAGAACTGCGCCAATTGCAATGTCTTCGAAGCCCCGGACGCCTGCAAGACAGTCGAGGGCATCGTCAGCCCGCAGGGCTGGTGCAAGATATGGCAGCCGAAAAGGGCCTAAGGCCAAGCGAGCAAAAGGCCAAGCGAGCAAAAGGCCTGGCGGTCTCTCGGTTGGGAATCGCGGAAGTTGATGAAGACTGTAGCCTGTGGCCCGATCGGCCTTGCCCTGCTGGCGCTATGTGCCCGCCGGTACCGTAGGATTGGTCAATCAGCAAGCGGATTTGAATGCCGCCCAGGAAACCCCGCCGAACGATGGCACCGGTTCGGGCGACTATGATGCGGCAACCGACCAGATGGTCTGGAGCGTCAGCTTTAGCGGTTTGGCCGGAACCCGCCCATTTCCATGGCGCGGCAGGAGCCCGGTCGAGGGCGCCAAGCCGCCCTTCGTCAATTCTCTGAACGAACTATGTATTTCAACATCCATACCGTCGCCCAAGGCCGCCGAAATCCGCGGTCAGGTTCTGCGCAGCCGCTGAAACGGGCCTGGCGGGCGAAGGCGATCTGATCTGGATCATTGGCGCAAATTTCGAGGCGATGCTTCAGCCTCGCCGTCGACGGGACGGAGGCACACTGGTGCTGGGCCGAGCTAGTGTTTCATGGGCGACCGCGAGGTAACCGCCTGGCCTGCCGAGCGTCGCCGGGTCGGTCGTCTGTTCCAGGAGGATCTCGTGTTTCCGCATCTCAGTGTCGGCGGCGATTTGGCCTTTGTTCTGGCTGCCCGAACGAGGCGCCAACAGGAACGTCGGGACCTCGTCGAAGAGGCCCTGCGTGAGGTGGGTCTTGCAGGATTTGCCGGACGGGCGACGACGGCTTTACGCGCCAAATTCCGGCATTTCGTCTTCACCCATGCGGGGGCGCGCCGAATGCCGGTCGTTCTCGTCACCCGGAGGACCGGCGGGCGGCCCGGTCATTGCGCTGGGATGAGTAGCGAGTACGCCAAGCACAACCGCTTGCCGGCAAGGCTACCCGCCTAGCTCAGATGGGCCTTGAAGAAGGCAAGGCTGCGGTCCCAGGCCGCTGCTGCCGCCTTCGCATCATAGCGGGCAGATTGGGTGTCGTCGTTGAATCCGTGATTGGCGCCCTCGTAGAAATAGAGGGAATAATTGACGCCGGCTGCCTTGAGAGCCTCGATGAAGGGTGGCACCAGGGCGCCGATCCGCGTGTCGATTTTGGGATCGGCATAGTTGAGCAGGAGTGGCGCCTTGATGGCGCCGATCAGGGCCGCTGCCGGCGGCGCCCCATAAAACACGACCCCGGCATCGAGCTGTGGATCGCGGGCAGCCAATTCGTTGACAATGTCGCCACCCCAGCAAAAACCAATGGCGCCGACGCGGCGATTGCCGTCTGGCCGCGAACGCAACCAGCTGACCGCGGCCTTCGCATTGGCGATCGCTTGCGTACGGTCGATCGTGGTGAATATTTTCATCGCCTGGTCTTCGTCGGCCGGTGTTCCGCCGGCCGGCGACAGAAAATCAACGGCGAGCCCGGCGTAGCCGTCGCTGGCAAGACGGCGCGCAATATCCTCGATGTGTGGATTGAGACCGCGATTTTGATGAACGACCAGAATGCCGGCGTGCGGCTCCGCATCCTTGGGTCGCGCCAAATAGGCCTTGAGGGCACCGGTGGCACCGGGAAAGGTGACAAGCTCGGTGACCAGCCGGGGGTCGTCCGCGGGAACGACGGCGGCTTTCGCATAATTCGACTGCAGCAGCGGCAGCAGTGCCGCCGCCGCCGCCATGCCGCCGACAATGTCGGCGGCCTTCTCGAGAAATAGGCGCCGGTCAAAGTGGGAGTGAACGAATTCGTCGTAGAGCGCAATGATTTTCGGATCCATAGGGGTGCCTATCATGAATTTGCAGCATATTTTGGACAGGCTTATTCTTTGCCGGGCCGACGGTCGCGGCCAGCTATTGCGGGTCCGAGATCCATCAAGCCTCGAATGGTTTCGACGAGGCGGCGGTGCGCCTCGGATTTCGGATCGCCGAATTCGGCCGGTGTATGATTGTCGGCGAGATGGCTGAGGCGGGCCAGCGAGCGCAGGCGCTGACGGCGGGTCTGCTTGAGGTCGCTCGACCGGCGTGTGAAGAAAATCTTGCGCAATTCCCCGTCGCCGAACAGCGCATTCAATTCACTCGCCGTCACATAGATTAGGAACAGAACAAAGATCCAGATCTGAAATCGCGGCAAAGCGGTGCCAGGAAAAATGATCACTCAGATATTGGGGCAGGCTGGCAGACGTGCCGCCATCAACGATAAATTCGATCAATTTCTCGAGCAGGCGTACGAGGAAGACGATCGTGACATAGACGCAGGTCTTGAACAGGATCGGTTGGACCAAGGGGGCCCGGTCGAATTGCTTGAGGAACGGCAGGGCATCGGCGATCAAGACCGCCTTGCCGACGACGAGGGCGGCGCCCGTTGCAATGAGGAAACTGCCGAGCTGGACCAGATAATCGTCGAGGATGAGTTGCGTCGTAAGGACGATGATGTTGAAGCCGACCGCAAAGAACAGCGCCGGCGGAATCATTTCCCTGACCTCCTTGAGCAGGAAGGCTCCAACGCCCGATCTGGTCATTCCTGCCTCCCGCTGGCCGAGCTCCGCCTCGCGCATTGTCTTTGTCGCATGAATGCCTCGGCTTGAGTGTCTCGGCTTGGCAGGTCAAGTCTTGTTCGGTCAAGTGTGACATCCCGCCAGGGTGGCGAGCCCCCTCGTTTCGGCGGCCGGCCACAAGCTGGCATCAATGCGCTCCAGTAACTCCATCGGCAACCCGCGAGGCGAGATAGACAAGCGGCGGCACGATACTATGAGGCGGCAGCAGCGCAGCCGCCAATGGTTGGGGAGATTGGCCGGGATCATCCCCGAGCGCTAGCCCGACCGGCGCATCGTCCTGAAATTGATCGATACCTTGATGTCCCGGCCCAGCCGCCCTCCAGCATTTCCGGCACCGCAGCGGGCCGAAAAAAAAATTAACCGTTGACATCATTGTCGATGAGGGCGCGCTAGGTCGGTCGACCGGTGAGCCCAGCGAAATCGCGGATGCCGAGGCCGGCATGTTGACGATCATACCGCGACGACCAACATGCGATTGCGCCATGGCGACGCTCTTTGCGCAATCAGCCTCACGCCGGGCGTCAGCCGTGAGGCCGAACACCCACTCGCCGCCTCGAGCGGCGCGAGTTCGCGCACGCTGCGGCCTGTGGCGCGGATGCCTGCCGGCAAGGCCCTGGACCATCGTGCGAGGCAGCGCCCCGGCTGGATCCGTGACGATGGCAACGCGCTCGACGGGCTCAGTTTCCATGGCTCGACGGTTCCCATGCTTGGCGCGCTATTGTGGCAAGGCCCGCCAATTGGCGGCGAGAAAGCCGCGCGGGTCGACCGCGCTAGTCGTTGCCGCCATGCGGGCCGTACTACCGACGCAATGCCAGGTATGGACTTTATCGTGCCCGGTAGCGGCCATTGGAACAGAGTGCGCATCCGGATTCTTCCGGCAAAAGTCTGCGGCGCCGCGCGAGGTCTCGCTTCGATTGGCTTTGCCACAAGCGAGATTAGCGCCGGCATTGCAGAGCCATATCCGGCCAGCCATGCAGCGCAACGACGTAGTTGAGATGAGCAGGGCGGCTGGCATATCGGCGGCAAATCCAAACGCTTGCCGCGTTGCCGGCACCAGGTTCGGGGGAAGTGGCCGCAGCCTGTCGTCGTTCGGACTGCGGCAGATCAAGTGCGCCGGCACCGCGGCTGCCACCTCGCCGCAGGCCGGCCAGATGAAGGGCACCATCGTGACAGCGGCGAACAGAACATAAGTGGCGCGAAGCACGGTAGTCTCCGACGCTTGCCTGCTTTCCAGGCGCCTCGCTCGCTTGCAACCAAGGCACGGCCGCAAATCGAGGTTTCCGATCGTACAACATCACCCTACACTAAGGTGTCAAGGAGAATGGCGGGCGGCGATCAAAACTCTTCGCCCGAGCGGACAGGCAATGAGGAGTTGCGTCAGGTGGATTGCCGCGAGTTCTTGGGTACCGGCTATCAGTGCTTTCCCAATGATCGTACGCTCGACGATTGGGTCGACCATTGTTTGCCGGTGGCGCGGCGGGCTGTGACAGATCCGGCCAATCGGCACTGGCTGCGGTGCGGCGGCACCTGGTTTGCCGGCGTAAACGCGCTGCCCAACGATCGGCTGGGCGCCCTAGGTCCCGGGCCAGCGCTCAATGGCAGCGCGGTCGCCTTTGCAACTGCGCTCGTTGGCGGGCAGAGTTTCGATTGGGACAGCGGCCAGGTATCGGTCTGCTATCCCGGCTATCCCCAGCCGATGGCCGAGGAAACGGCTCAAGCCTTTCTCTATCGCCGCAATCGGGATGCGGCGCATGTCGATGGCCTGTTGCCGGTCGGCGCCGCGCGCCGCCGGCATGTCATGGAACATCATGCATTCATACTCGGCATTCCGCTGGCGACTACGGCGCCGGGGACCTCGCCCTTTGTCGTATGGGAAGGTTCGCACTTAATCATGCGCGAGGCCTTGCGCCGGGCGCTAGCCGGGCAGGCGGTCGAGGCCTGGGCCGGTATCGATGTCACCGCTGCCTATCAAGCGGCCCGCCGCGCGGTCTTTTCGAGCTGCCGGCGCGCCGAAATTGCGACCGAGAGGGGCAAGGCCTATGTCGTGCACCGCCACGCGCTGCATGGCGTCGCGCCTTGGGCGCAGTCCGCGCCGGCCGGACCCGATGGCCGAATGATCGTCTATTTCCGACCGGTCAGCGTCAATGCGGACCTGTGGTTGAACGGGGACTAGTTTGGTCATTGACGGGCGGCCTTTGCCGGTCTGCCGCCGACCTGCACAATGCGCCAGCAAAGGGAACAATCGGATGATGCCAGTGACCCGCCGACTCATTCCGGCCGCACTCCTCCTGTCGGCATTGAGTGCAGCCTCTGGCGCCGCGGGTCAGGACCTTGCCGGCAGCCAATGGCAGCCAACCGACATTGGCGGCCTTGCCATACCGAACAAAGCCGGGCTGTTCGTCAGATTCGAAGCGCAGCGCAAGCTCGCCGGATACGGCAGTTGCAATCATTTCTTTGGCGGCTACAAGACGCGTGGCGAGCGGATCAAAATCGGTGCGATCGGGATGACCACGATGGCCTGTGCGCCGGCCATTGCTGAACGTGAGGCGCGTTTTGTCAAGGCGCTCGAGGGTGGGCGCTTCTTCCGGCGCCACCGCACCCGGCTCGCCCTTTATGAGCGGACCCACCGGGCGCGCCTCATCAAACTTGTTCAGACCGGTGCGCACTAGCGCCGGCGCCGCCGCCCCTAACGGCAGATCCGGGGCAGTCGAGCTCACAGCTTGGCGGGATTGTCGAGAGCGGCACCGATATCCGCCAGATCCTGATAGCGCTCGCCGATCCGATGATACGGCCTGCCAGCGCTCGAGCCGCCGAAGGCTACGACCAGCTCGCCACCGGCCGGCCCGCCGTAAATCGAGAATTGAACCGTGTCTTGCATGTCCGCCAGGCATCGGATTGTTTAAGGCCGGGGTGCATCCGGTCAAATTCCCGCTGATAGGCGCCGGCCGCCGGAGATGAAATCGGTCATTGCTGCTTCGCCGACCAGCTTGATCGGATGCCAATAGGCCGCCACCGCGACTGCGGTGGCGAGCCGGTTCGTGTCGGTATGGCAGGCCCACCAGGTCAGAAGTTGAAATGGGTCCGGCGCAATCGTCATTTCCAGCGCACGATTTTCGGCCGCCCAGGCAATGTGAAACCGGCCGCGATCGGCGAATTGGACCATTTCGAGCGTATGTTGAGCCACCTCGCGCAAGCCCCGGTATGCCCGCCCACTCGAGGGAGGCGAGCATCGCGGGCGCCGCTTGCAGTGTCGTCTTCAACAGTTTGACGTGCCCATGCCTCGCCCATTCAATCTGTCGCCTGCGAACGGAATCCGTTGCCGCGACGCGATCGAGAGTGGCTTGCGTCGACACCCGCTGATTGCGCTGGAAATGCAAGGCCCGGGCAACCGGCTGCGCGATGAAATCCCGCGATCTCGCCCGCCACCATTGCGAAAGCGGCCGCGTTCAGGCGCCCCCGTCATCGAATTGCGTCACGAGCAATGCCATTGCGGGCTGATTACCCGATGCCCCGCGGCAGCCGCTCGAATAGGGTGCCATTCCAGCGAGCGGCTTTGCTGGCTCGCCGCAGCGGCAGTGAGACTGAGCGCCTGGACCGCTCGGGCAAACGAAAGATGGCTGGCGGAGGCTGTGCGCACAGACCAGGGGGCGTGGTTCGTCAAAAAGGCAAAATCGGAATATCCCGCTTCGCCGGGCTCATCTGGCTTGTCGATACCCATCATCAATGGGAACCTGGCTCGAACGGTGTCACAAGCCGTTGCGGGGTTGGATCTTGGACGAATTCGATTTCATCGTGATCGGCGCCGGTTCGGCCGGCTGCGTTTTGGCCGAACGGCTGAGCGCCATCCCCAGCAATCGTGTCCTCGTCGTCGAAGCCGGCGGCGACGACCGCCGCCGCTTCTGGATCAAGACGCCGATCGGCTACGGCAAGACCTTCTACGACCCCACTTTGAACTGGCGCTACACGGCCGAGCCGGACCCCGGGCTTGCCGGGCGGGCGGCCTATTGGCCCCGCGGCAAGGTTCTCGGCGGATCGAGTTCGATCAATGCGCTGGTTTACAGCCGCGGCCTGCCGGGCGATTACGACGATTGGCGGGCGGCCGGCAATCCCGGCTGGGGCTGGTCGGACGTCGAGCCGGTGTTCCGCAAATTCGAGCGCCGGATCCTAGCCGACGGCACCGCGCTCGGCGCGGGGCCGCTTTTCGTGGCCAACCGCGAAGCGGAATATCATCCGATCAAGCGCCATTTCTACGCTGCGGCGCGTGAGGTCGGCTTGCCGGTGGCCGGCGAGGCCGGTGTTGCCGACGGCCAAGGGGTGGGCGCCTATGCGATTACGACACGCCGGGGTTTGCGCTGTTCGGCCGCCGACGCCTTTCTGCGGCCGGCGATGGCGCGGCGCAATGTCGAAGTGCGCACCCATTCGCTTGTTCAGCGGATTCTGTTCGAGAATGGTCGGGCAGTCGGAATCGAATATCGCCGCGGCGGCAGCCGCGAACGCGCCACCGCGAGGGCCGAGGTGCTCGTCGCAGCCGGTGCCGTCAATTCGCCGCAGCTCCTGCAACTCTCGGGCATCGGACCGGCCGCGCTGTTGCAGGAACTCGGCATCGCGACCGTCTATGCCAATCCGGCGGTCGGCGGCCGGTTGCAGGACCATCTCGGCGTCGATTATGTGTATCGGGCGAGCGAGCCGACATTGAACGAAGTGCTCGGTTCCTGGTCGGGACGTCTTTCTGCGGGCCTCAGCTTTCTGTTTTCGCGATCGGGTCCGCTCAGCCTCAGCGTCAACCAGATGGGTGGCCTGGTGCCTGCCAGTCTCGACGCCCCAAAACCTATGGCCCAGCTCTACTTCAACCCGCTGAGCTATTCGACCAAATATGTTGGCCGCCGACCGCTGCTGCGGCCCGACCCCCATCCTGGCTTCATCCTTGGCTTCAATCCCTGCCGGCCGAAGAGCACGGGGCGTATCGACATTAGATCGGCTGATTCGGCCGAAGCGCCGCGGATCGTGCCCAATTATCTCTCCGACAGCCAGGATGTTGCCGACGTTATCACCTGCGCGCGCCTGATCGGCCGTCTCCTGGAAACGCGGGCGCTCCGCGGTCTGATCGCCGGCCCGCCGCACTTCGATGTCACGAAAGCCGACGAGGCCGCGATCGTTGCGGATTTCCGAGCCCGCTGCAGCACCGTCTTTCATCCCTGCGGCACGTGCCGGATGGCACCGGCAGAGGTTGGCGGCGTCGTCGACAGCGAATGCCGGGTCTACGGGGTGCAAGGCCTGCGCGTCATCGACGCGTCGATTTTCCCCAATATTACCTCGGCCAATACCAACGCGCCAACGATCATGGCTGCCCACCGGGCAGCTGCGCTGATCGCCGCATGCTAGACCGGAGCTCGAATGAACCACAACGCTTCTCTCGCTTCGAAGATCTTCGCAGCGGCCGATTGTCGCGGCCTCCCGGCAAACATTGGATCGCGGCGTCCTCCAGCCCTTCTTGCACGGCGGTTGTGTGAGTTCTGCCTGGCTGTCGGATTATTGCCGGGATCGCCGACACGCTCATAGGCCTGTCGAATTTATGTTTCGATCAAGGCGGTCACCGCCAAATTGTAGGCGGCGAGCCCGGCGCTAGGCTCATCGGCGACAGGCGAGGTGAATATGGATAAGCGCGTGCTGATCAGCGCCGGGGCAAGCGGCATCGGCCGAGCCATGGCTGAGGCCTTCGCCGCAGCCGGCGCCCGCGTATGGATCGCCGACGCCGATGCGGCGGCACTTGAGGCCTGTCCGGCTAGCTGGCGCAGGGACCACCTCGACGTCACCGACGAGGCCGGTGTTGCCGCGCTGTTGAGCCACCTCGAAGCCGAATGGGAGGGGCTCGATATTCTATGCGCCAATGCCGGGATTGCCGGGCCGACCGCCCCTATCGAGGCGATCGAACTCGAGGATTGGCGCCGCTGCCTTGCGGTCAATCTCGACGGCGCCTTTCTCATCGTCAAGCACAGCGTCCCCTTGATGAAGAGACAGCGCGCCGGGGCAATTGTCCTGACCTCGTCAACCGCCGGGATCTATGGCTTTCCCAATCGTGCCCCCTATTGTGCGTCGAAGTGGGCGCTGAACGGCCTGATGAAGACCTTGGCCATGGAACTCGGCCCGTTCGGGATCCGGGCCAATTCGATCTGTCCGGGCGCCGTCGAGGGACCACGGATGGAGGCTGTCCTTGCCAGGGAGGCCGCGCTCAAGAACATCACGCGTGATCAGCTCTACCACGGCTATGCGCAGGGGACGTCAATGCGCGCCTTTGTCAGCGCCCAAGACGTCGCGGCCACTGCCCTGTTCCTCGGCTCGGACGCCGGCCGGATGGTCTCGGGGCAGATAATCGCGGTTGACGGTCACACCGAGAATCCCGATCCGAAAGTCTGAGGCGATGT
>CAVZAB010000019.1:0-250121 GCA_963773155.1 uncultured Alphaproteobacteria bacterium
TTCAATCAACTTCCAAATCCTTCAAACACTTTCAAAGTGAGGTCTCGGTGGAAAGTGAGTTTCCTCAAAGACTTTCAAACTCTTGCGTACCAATTCCAAGAACCGAGCCGCTAATTCGTAGTGAGGGGCTCGGCAGTTCGAGTTTCGCTTGCGGCTAAAAATTTGTGTCTCGAGCCGTCCACTCTCGCCGCTCACACCTGTGCGGGACTTTCGTGCGTTCCCGCTCCAATCGTCGCTTCCTCGCCACTGGGCACGTACCGGTATCCGGATCTTGTGAGGTGGCCCATAGCAGCATGGTTGAGCGCGCCGCAGTCGGAGAAGGAATTGCGCGCTCACGCCGCGATGAAGTCGAACGTTTCGCGCCAGCGCACGAACCTGCCGTCGACAGTGAGGGGAAGTGTGCCGTGCACTTGAGCGTGGCGCAGAAGCAGGAGAATAGTTCGCGCCGCGTTTGCGCGGCCTGCTTGGAGTTGTAGACGGACATCATGCCCAACTCTGGGTAGCGCGCCTGTAGCGGCGAGTGGATCATATCGCCGGTGATGACGGCATCAGCGCCCGGCCTGCCGACCCGCACCGAGTAGTGGTCAATGGTGTGGCCGGGCGTGGGGATGAGGGTAACGAGTTCGTCGAAGGCGTGCGCGCTCTTGACGATGTCGACGCGGTTGGCGGCCACTATCGGCAGCACCGAGTTCGGCCACCGCGGGGACACGCCGCCGGCTCGTCCTTCTGGCGTTGGGTCCAGTAGGCAAGCTCACGGTCGGCAAAAATATAGCGGGCCTTGGGGAAGGTCGGCACCGAGCGGCCGTTCTCGAGCCGGGTGTTCCAGCTCACGTGGTCGACGTGCAGGTGTGTGCACATGAGGCCACAACCGCGCGCAGGTTCACCCTTACTATGGCTGCATCGTGGTCAGGATCGGCATCGGCGTCTCAAGTCCGCGCAAGATATGCTCGCCGAGCGGGTGCCAAGGACCTGGGGTTGCGGCGGCGAAAGGAGCGGTGGCGAGCAATGGGTATTCCAGCTCTTTCGTCAGATCCTGCACTCGAACGACCTCGTTGACCGCGGACCCGACCAGCGTGAACTGCAAACGTTCGGGTACTCGGACATTGCCATATATAACCTGACCCAAGTGGAGCGAAATGCCGAAATCGAATACCACATCGGCCGCTGCCGATTGCGCCCTGCTGAGTTGCCGGCGCGCTTCTTGGGCTGCGGCGAGCGCCCGGCCGCAAGCCTCGTTAGGCGCACTCTCAAAACGGAACAGGCCAAGCACCGCGTCGCCGATCAGCGAGACGACCTCGCCGCAATGGTCGAGCACCGAGGACGCGGTCATCTCGAAATAGCGGCCAAGGAGGTGTAAGAAGGCTTCGGCCGATAGCCGGTCCGCAAGTTCTGTCGAGTGGCGCAGATCGCTGTACCACAGCGCAGCGCTGATCTTTTCCCCGTCGCCGCGCCGAATTGAGCCGTTAAGCACAGCTTGGCCCGCGCGCTTGCCAAGATAAGCATGGGCTATGTTCTGCGCGACGTTGCGCTCGATCTTTGCCTTCAGCGCGATGCTAAGCTCGCGGGTAACGCGCTGGAGCTGCATGATCTCGCCGTCTGTAACCCCAGCAGCCCGGTCGCCGAGCCAGGAGCAGATGACGCCATTCTGACCGGCACGGTCGAAGCCCACTAGAAAGACGACATAATCGGTGCCGCCCAGTGCGCGAAACTCTTCGAGGACCGTAAAGTCGAGGAGCGCCGTGTCACCAGTCAGTCGACGACGCAGGACCGGCAATCGATGCGTCAAGATATGGCCCATGGGACTGTGCAGGAACTGATCGCGGCCGCTCTGTTCGGGCCGGAAGTGTTCGACAACGACGCCTCTCTCCGCATTCCAATTCAGCGTGCTTGCATCATAAAGCGGGTGGAGCACCCGGAAGGCCACCTGACCGCGCAAGACCGGCATTCCCACGCCGCGCAGACGCTGGCATAGTTCGCCGTAAAGTTTCGGGGGCTCGGAATCCTGCAGCGCCTCGTCAGCAAGCCACTCGACGATGGCGCTGCCCAAAACCCTCGTTGACGCGACTTGCTCGTCCATGCGTAGGGGCCTTATCTGAGATTCCTTAGGAAACTTCGCAAATCTCCTTGGTCAGGGGCGGGCGTTGAAGGGAGCCGGCATCCACTCGTACCCGCCACGCTCGTTGTAAGATTTTAGAGGTCAATTTCTCGCTGTGGCTTGGTCGGCTGACGACCATAAGCGGAAGCTGCGTCAGCGTGGAGAAAAGACCTTAAGCGTTAACTTGGGTTTAGACCAGACTAGATTGGGCTGGCATTGGCAGAATCATCTCCACACATACGATGTCCCGGGCCCTCTGCTTGTCGCGCAAGGAAGCCACTCAGTCCTTCAGCGTCTGAATGTCCCGGAAATCTCATTTGGGAAGGGCACGCTTGCATCACGGGCTCGTGAGGGGTTGTGCGCCTCGATCAGGTCGCTGCACCTCTTGAATGCGATCTTGAAGGTGACGCAGTCCGCCTCGTCAAGCACTGTCACTTTCCCGAGGGGCTTGGTTTCAATATAGTGCCGGTGCCGGTGAATGACGCCGCCGAACAAGACGTCCTCAAGCGCGCGCTCCCAAGTCGCGCGGAGATCGCCGCAGATAGGCGGTGCGGCATCGCGGCCCGTCCGCGACGATCCCGGCCCCCGGCAGGCTCGGGTGAAGGCGTAACCATCTTAAACTTCGCGTTGGCACTGACCGCGAGGTCGTACAGGTCGTTCACGAATATCAGGTCGTGGGTGAACACGACGGTCTAACGCCGTTCTGTTCAGCCACGAGCCGCTTCGCGACCATTTTGCGCCAGCGGTGATCGAGCGAGGAGACGGGATCGTCGAAGAGGAGCGCCGACCCGTTCGAGGTCGTTGCCAGCTCGGTGAGGAGAGCGACGAGAGCGACACACGTCTGCTCGCCCTCGCTCAGAACAGCATGGACCTTCGCTTTCGGGTTGGCGAAGAAGCGGACTTGGTATTGCGGCGAGCAAAACTGGCCGCCTGAGCGGACGACCTCGACTCGCACCGTATCGGCGAACGCAACAAAAGTTCAATGACTTGCGAGCTTTTGGAACCATTCTGGGTTCCAAAGGCAAAGCGATTGGGCCCATCCAGAAAAACGAGCGGTTCTACGTAGAGGTTGATATTCTCGGCAAACCGTACATTGCAGGGTATGAGCCAATACGGGATCAATCGAGGAGTGTGATTGGCATCCACTATGTGGGCTGTTTAAAGTAGACCGCGATCACCCCTGGTGTGGCGTCCAGCGTAAGCGAAACCAACTCTGTAACCGACGACGCCAGGGTTAAATCATTCGCCCAGAACCGTACAAGCGGAGGTAGGAATGATTGTACCGTATCTTGTTGCGACAATTATACTAGTTGGTCATGTCTTTGCAGCGGACCTAGCTCGTACTTTCCCTATTCCATGCGATGGGTCAGACACCGGAGAGGCTACAACGGTTGTGACAATTCCAGCTAACGAAAAGGTGGATGTGTTCCACTATCGCTCAACATCCCTTGCAAGCATCATTGAGTTCTGCGTTCGTGAGCCAGGAGGTAATTGGACGTTGGTGGCCTCCCACGGCACCGATGAAGGTAGCTGGTCGATTTTGCAATCATGGATTTTTCCAAAGATAGTCGAAATAAAAACGAGAGCATATGCCAATAGTGGAGGCACGCTATATCCGTTCAAATATCAAACACGTACAGAGACATCTTATGGCTATTCATTTTCTTGGTCTGATACCGACGCCAACAATCAGGACGATCAAATTGTCTATTGCTTCGGCGGTAGGGACCACTGCCCCACTTCTCGGCGGGTAGATTTCCCGTAGCTCCTTTGCAAAGCCAGTCCATCGGATGCCTTCGGTCAGTCAATTCGCAAAGCTACGGTGGTTGGCAAGCTGAAGGGCGACCGACGGCCTCGGCTCGGGTGGCGTCCATTGTGATGAGCTTGCGGGCGAAGTAGATCCTCGCTTGCGGCAAGGGGGCCATTCGGCCGATCAAGACCTGGAGCACGACACTCTGCCGGCAGGGCCCACCTGGGCCCCTGCAGGACCCATTGCCGGTCAAGCCGATCGTTTTATTTCAACTACTTGAGGGCGCTATGTGCCAATTTTGCCGAAAAGCCTGCCCTTTGGCTGGGCCTGACGGACCCTCATCTCACGACAGCAGAGGCGCGAATGACCGCCGGTTCGTCCTTGGCAAACCGGTGAAGCCGGCGGGCGAAATCCAATTTCCTCGGCACAAACGAGCAGCACGAATTGGGCGTTGAAATTCCACGGCCGCAAAAACGCTACCGGTATAGCTATCGCGCCTATTCGTCATCCCCCTCTCTCCCCTTGCTTTCCTTTGGGGTGTTGTGGTTAGCGTGGCCTTGTGGGACTTCGTTGGTCGGCCTCTGAAGGGCCGGCAGGGGTGCAGCAGGCTGCAGGTCGGGTTTCTGAGGCATGGGGCAAAGAAGGCTCCTAGGACCTGTAGCAGTCGCCCGCCGATAAAGCGCGAGGGAACTTAACATGACTTCCGATTCTAGCCGTATCCTTAGCATGTCCCGTCGTGATCCCGCCCCCACCGGCGCCGTACCCATCGACTGGAGTGTTGCGCCCATCGATAAAGAGATCATCCGCCGCATTGCTGAAGTGGATCAAGAACGACTTTACCGCTGGCGGCTTGAGCGACTCCGCGCGGAAATGCGCCGCCGTGACTATGCGGGTGCATTGCTGACCGACCCAATGAACCTGCGGTATGCGACTGGTACGCGCAATATGGCACTATGGACGATGCACGATGGCGGTCGCTATGCCTTTGTCACAACTGAGGGTCCGGTGGTCCTTTTTGAATTCGGAACCACTAAGCATGTCAGCCGGGGAACGGGATTGTTTGACGAAATGCGGACGAGCACTCCGCACACATATTTCCTCGCTGGCCCCCGCCAGGGCGAAAAAACGCTGGTTTGGGCAGATGAGGTAGCATCCATGCTATTCGCCCACGGCGGCGGCAACCGGCGGCTTGCCATCGATCGATGCACACCGGCAGGTGCCGCGCGGTTGGTTGCGCGCGGCGTGCAACTGGTCGACGTTCAGCCGGCGATCGAGCAGGCGCGAACCATCAAGTCGGCCGAAGAGATCGCTTGCCTGCAGTCAGCGATGGATGTTTGCGACCTCGCCATAGATCGGATCCGCGCCAGCCTACGTCCAGGGATTACCGAAAACCAGCTGTGGAGCGTATTGCACGAGACCAATATTAGTCATGGCGGCGAGTGGATTGAGTGCCGGCTGCTATCGTCTGGCCCACGCACCAACCCATGGTTTCAGGAATCCGGAGACCGCGTAATTGAGGCTGGCGACATCGTCGGTTTCGACACCGACATGGTCGGCCCATTCGGTTACCTCGCCGACATCTCGCGCAGCTATGTCTGCCCCGGCAGGCGGCCCACAGACCAACAGCGCATGCTGTATGATTTGGCGCAGCAACAGGTGTTGATCAATGTGGATCTCTTGCGTCCCGGCTTATCGTTCCGCGAATTCGCCGAAGCCAGCTGGCCAGTTCCCGACGACTATGCCGCGAATCGCTACATGATGATGGTCCACGGAGTCGGTTTCGTCGACGAATATCCCTCGGTGGCCTATACGCAGGATTATGCTGATTGGGGATACGACGGCACTTTCGAAGAGAACATGGTCGTCTCGGTCGAGAGCTATATGGGTACGGTCGGCGGCGCGGAGGGCGTCAAGCTCGAACAACAAGTGTTGATCACCTCGGACGGCGCCCGGCCGATGTCGCGCACACCGCTGGTCGACGCGATCGCAGTTTGATTGACCACGGACCGGAGCCTACAAAACGCGCTGGACGGGGAGATACGCGCCGCTCAGCGTCCCCATCCCCCCGGTCGTCTAGCTTTCTCCCCCGCCAGGGGTCGCACGACAGATCGGACAACGCCCCACATCGGTCAGCGATGTGGGGAGGCCACTGGGAAATGGTGGCGACCTGACAGCAGCTGCGGGACACTACGTTGACTGTTCATCGTGTCACAAACGTTTGCGCATTGGAATTGAACTGCAGACCTAGAACCTTCCGATCGCGCGTAATGACCGACGCTTTCGAAAAGTTGACCGTCGCTCACCGTCTCGTCCAAGTCGAGGTTCGCGTAAAGAAATGCCCTCTTCATTCCTAAGAGGTCCGACAAGGACACGGCCATCCATGGGCGCTCCGAGGTGGACGCCGCAACGGTCCTCGGCTTTGTCGAGTTGACAACTCTGATGGTGCTGGTCTCCATGCTTTCGTACGCCGTGCTCGCTCGCGCGGATATCGTCGGCATGCGGCAGCTGTTACCGTCGGTTACCCGTCAAGCGCAATACCATCATGAACAGATTGATGAAGTTGAGGTACAGCGACAGCGCGCCTATCACGGCTTTGCGGCCCGCGGAAGTGGCGTCGTCGATGGGGTCGTACATGCCCTTGATTCGCTGAGTATCGTAGGCGGTGAGGCCTGCGAAAACACCGACGCCAATGATGGAGATCACCCAGTCGAGTTCGCTCGACTTCAAGAAGATATTGACCAAGCTCGCTATTACGATCCCGATCAGGCCCATAAACAGGAACGTACCGAATCCCGACAGGTCACGGCGGGTGGCGTAACCCCAGATGCTGAGCGCTCCGAAGGTCGCCGCTGAAATGAAGAACACGCGCGTGATCGAGGCGCCGGTGTATACGTGGAAGATTGTCGAGAGCGACAATCCCATCAAGGCAGCATAGACGAAATACACCAGTCGCGCCGTTTCCGCCGAGAGCGTGTTGATACGGGAACTTATAAAAAAAACCAGTGCAAGCGGCGCCAGCATGAACACCCACATCAGGGGGCTCTGAAGCAGTGCAGGACCGGTGAATTGGTAGGTCAGCATCGCAACAAGGCCGGTAAGGCCAACGCCGGCGGCCATGTAGTTATATACGCGGAGCATGTAAGCGCGCAGGCCCGTATCAACCGCGGTTGCGCGGTCGGCAACGGCGCCAGGGACGATTAGATTCTGGATCGTAATTCGACATGGATCGTATCCTTGCTGATCCTGGCGCCCGCGCCAGGCACGCCGACCCTCGGTCGACGGCGTTTCGTGCTCAAAGGCGCCAAGACGTTCGAATTCCTCGGACGACGCCCGAACCGGCCTGAATATAGATGTCTTTCCGGCCAAAGCCAATTAACCTGGATCTTGACTATCGATTCTATGAAACCTGTCATTTCCGAGAATTAACCGATCGTCCGATGCCTTATTTCCCGGTCTTTGATCCGCGGAACGAGGCTAAAGATCATGACAGCATGCGGCGAACGGTGGAGTTGGCGCTTGAGAGTGAGGATATGGCGAGGCTGACGTCGATCGCGTGATCGCGCACCGAACCTGCCGTTCGGATCGAGCGGGCACGAATGCTGTTAGCTTACCGGGAAAATCCGTCTTTCTTTGCGCTGGTTCGGGCCTTCTGTGTGCATCATCAGACGGTCCAGCGCTGCATGGAGCGGGCTCTGACCTATGGTCCGATGGCACCGCTCGGCGACCGAACCCGCTCGGGCCGGGAGCTGACGATCATCGCCGAGGCCAAGGCATGGTTGGTGTCGCTTGCCTGCCGGAAGGCGAAGGACCTTGGCTATCCACACAAATTGTGGACGACGCGGCTTCTGGCCCGCCACGCCCGCGAGCATGGACCGGCGGAGGGGCATTCATGCCTCGCCCGGCTGGTCCAGGGCACGGTGTGCAAGATCCTCGATGAGCAGGAGGTGAAGCCGCATAAAGTACCGCTATGACCTGAAACGACGCGACCCCGAGTTTGTAGTGAAGATGGCAGAAGTCTTGTGCGTCTACCCCACCGTGAAGCTCCTGAAGGAGACGGCGGCGAAGCAGAAGCCGCAAGATGCAGTAGCGATCATCTCTTAAGACGAGAAGCCCGGCATCCAAGCGATCGCAACGACGTCGCGTCACTTGCCGTCGGAGCCTGGCAAGCATGAGACCTTCGCACGCGATCATGAGTACAAGGGCCACGGTACGGTCAGCCTGTCGGCCGGCATTGACCTTCTCACCGGAAAAGTCCACGTCCTGGTCAAGAATCGCCAACGCAACCGGGAGTTCAGGAGACCAAGGCCTGGCTCGCCGATCAACCCGCCCGCCGCTCCGAGTTGACCTTCAGCGTTATCTGCTGCCTCGGAAGGGTGCTGCCGCCATGTATGTCCCCGAACGCGTGGGCGTCAAAGCGAAAATCGTCTTTCTAGACCCTCGAATTGCGCTCGAGCGATTGCGGAACCGCGAAATCGGGACGATGATAGTGATGGAGGGTGTCCGTCACCGTTCATCGCCTTAATTCGGGACGACAATCTGCATCTCGTCGCTATCACTATATTTCCGGCCCAGCGAAATCGAAATTTGGGGCGGGTGAATTTGTTAAAGCGATGCGGGCGAGCCGAAAGGTCCGACCCTCCCGCGCCGCGGTGTTTGTCGGAACGTCAAGCGCGAGGCGCTCGACGAAACTCAAAAATACGAGTGGCGGCCAGCGGGCCGTCAAGCCAGTGATCGGTCCTGGATTCACAGGACTAAAGCGGGCCAAGGGCCCAAGGGAGGTAGGAAATGAAGCTTCATCTCGGTGCGGCGGTGTTCGCCGCTACGATGCTCGGGACGACCCTAGCAAGCAACGTCACTGCGATCGCTCAAGAGACGCACATCATCGTGGTCAGCCACGGTCAGGCCAACGATCCGTTCTGGTCAGTGGTCAAGAACGGCGTCGTCGCAGGCGCGAAGGACGCAGGCGTGCAAGTCGACTACCGCGCTCCAGAAACCTTCGACATGGTGGCGATGAGCCAGCTCATCGACGCCGCCGTCAATCAGAAGCCGGCCGGCCTGATCGTCTCGATCCCCGACGCGTCGGCGCTCGGGCCTTCTATCAAGAAGGCTGTCGCAGCAGGAATTCCGGTCATCTCGATGAACTCGGGCTCCAATGTTTCGAAGTCTCTCGGCGCACTGCTGCATGTGGGCCAGGATGAATTTCCTGCCGGCAAGGCTGCTGGCGAGAAGCTGAAGGCGCTCGGCGGCAAGGTTGCACTCTGCGTCAACCAGGAAGTCGGCAACGTCGCGCTCGACGATCGCTGCAAGGGCTTCACCGAAGGCTTCGCCGGCAAGGTCACGGTGCTCCCCGTCTCCAATGATCCGGCTGACGTTCTGGCCAAAGTCAAGGCGGCGCTGAGCGCGAATCCCGACGTCGACACCATCCTGGCGCTCGGCGCAGGTACGGCGGGCGAACCTTCGCTGGCGGCCGTTAAGGCGGTCGGCAAGACCGGCAAGATCAATGTCGGCACTTTCGACATGTCGGCGGGGTTCCTCAAGGCGATCGCGGCAGGTGAGGCGGCCTTTGCCATCGACCAGCAGCAATTTCTACAGGGATACTTGCCGGTAATCTTCCTCGCCAACTATGCCAAGTACGGTCTGATTCCCGGTGGCAACGTGCCTTCGGGTCCGAACTTGATCACCAAGGACAAGGCGGCGCAGGTGGTCGAACTGGCGGCCAAGGGCATCCGCTAATTGTGATGTGTTTGGCCGGTCATCGGACCGGTCAAACACCGATCGTGCGCTGCTGAGGTCCCTCGGGCGGTCAATCCTCTGGGTCGGTCGGGCGCGAGCCTAACTAAACTCAACGAGCCGCAGAGCTCCTTGGTTCCTGGGAGAGACGTATGTCGCAGATCGAGCAAACGTCCAGCGGCGCCGCCGCAAAATCGGACGAGCGCGTCAAACAGGCCGGCTTAGTCACCAATCTGATGCGACGGCCGGAACTCGGCGCCGTGGCCGGCCTCATCTTGGTAGGCGCATTCTTCTTTGTCACTGCCGACCGATCGATGTTCACACTAGCTGGGGCTATGACGATCTTAGCGCCGGCTTCACAGCTCGGCATTCTCGCCATCGCGGCGGCGCTGCTGATGATCGGCGGCGAGTTCGACTTATCGATCGGCTCGATGGTCGCATTTACCGGCCTGACCTTCGGCGTGATGCTCACCAACTACGGACAGTCCCTCTGGATCGCCATCGCCGTTACGCTAATCTTTGCCGCAATGATGGGCGCGATCAATGGGCAAATCGTCATCCGCACGAGGCTCCCGTCGTTCATCGTCACCCTCGCGTTTTTGTTTATCCTGCGCGGGCTGACACTGGTCGGCCTTAAATGGGCGACCGGCGGTTCGACGCAGCTTCGCGGCATCACCGAGGCCGTGGGCGACAATCCGCTTCGCTATGCCTTCTCAGGCGTCGCCTTCGAGGGCCTATTCGCCGGGCTTGCCAAGCACGATTTCATCGAAAAGTTCGACAACGGCCTGCCGAAAGTCTCCGGCGTGCCGATTTCGGTGGTCTGGTTCATTGCCATCGCCATCCTAGCGACTTGGGTTCTGCTGCGCACACGTATTGGCAACTGGATTTTCGCCGCGGGGGGCGACGCAAATGCCGCTCGCAATTCCGGCGTGCCAGTCGATCGGGTGAAGACCGGGCTCTTTGCGCTCACGGCGGTCGCCGCGGCCCTGATCGCCATCCTCACCGTGCTCGATGCGGGCTCGACCGACGCGCGGCGAGGCTTCCAGAAAGAATTCGAGGCCATCATCGCGGCCGTCATTGGTGGCTGCCTCCTGACCGGTGGTTACGGCTCGGCTATCGGGGCCTTCTTCGGCGCGATCATCTTCGGCATGGTGTCGATCGGCCTGACCTACACCAAATTCGACAGCGACTGGTTCCAGGTGTTCCTGGGGGCGATGCTGCTGCTCGCCGTGCTCTTTAACAACTTCATCCGTCGCAAAGTCACGGGGGAGCGCTGATCATGACCAACGGAAATGGGGCCGCCTCGTACCCGATCATCGAGGTCAGAAACATTGTCAAGCATTTTGGCTCGGTCATCGCCCTGTCGGGCGTATCGATGACCGTGAGCGAGGGCGAGGTTCTCTGCCTTCTCGGCGACAACGGCGCCGGCAAGTCCACGCTGATCAAGACCCTTGCGGGTGTTCATCGCCCGTCCAACGGCGACTATCTTGTCGAGGGCAAGGCGGTCACCTTCACAAGTCCGCGCGATGCGCTCGATGCCGGCATCGCAACCGTTTACCAAGACCTTGCGATGATCCCGCTGATGTCGATCACCCGCAATTTCTTCATGGGCCGAGAGCCGCGAAAGGGCTTCGTTCCTTTTCGCCACATCGATTTCGACCATTGCCACGAGGTGACGCGCGAGGAGATGAAGAAGATTGGTATCGACATCCGCGATCCACATCAGGCGGTCGGTACGCTGTCGGGGGGCGAGCGGCAATGCGTCGCCATCGCGCGAGCGGTCTACTTCGGAGCCAAAGTGCTGATCCTTGACGAGCCGACATCGGCGCTCGGCGTGGCGCAAACCTCGATGGTGCTGAAATATATTCATCGGGTTCGGCAGAAAGGGCTGGGAGTAATCTTCATCACGCACAACGTTCGGCACGCCTTCGCTGTCGGCGATCGGTTCACGGTGCTCAACCGCGGGCGGACGCTCGGCACTTTCAAGAAGGGCGAAATTTCGATCGAGCAACTCCAGAACCTTATGGCCGGAGGTAAGGAACTTCAGGACCTATCCCACGAACTCGGCGGCACGATTTGAAGAATTCGCTCAAAATTCGCCGATCTCGCTTCCATGACGCCGATAGAAAGGCGAGAGCCAATACAAGATCGCGCACCAGCTTGTCGGAGCTCGCGCACTCCCAGGATGTAGAGGAGCCGACGCGCTTCGAGTTCGGCGATCGTCTCCGCGCTGATCATGCCGCGGTCGGCAACGATGCAGATACGATCGATCGCAAAGCGCCGGCGCAACCGTTCGACAACCGGAACGAGGCTGTTGAGGTCCGCGGTGTTGCCCGGCCAGATCTCCGAGCACACCGGCCGAGCGTCGCCGTCGATCAGAACGGCCAGGATCATCTGGCGCAGATCCGGCCGATGTTCCTTGCTGTATCCTTGTCGCCCTAGCGTCTGACCGCCCGCGCCTTCGAAATAGAGGCTCGTCGTGTCTAAGAATACGAGGTCGAGACGCGTCAACAGATCGCGCCGCGTGACGAACAGTCGCTCCTTCACCACATCCTTGATGCAGCATGGCGCGAAAGGGGTCCGACTGTCTTGTTCGACCTCCGGCAGTTCCGCACCCAACCACGCCATAGCCCGATAGAGATGATGGAGATCGAGATCCTCGACTTCATCGATCTGTCGCGCGATCGGAACCGCCGGCAAACAAACGGTGCAGGACGCTCAGAAATACGGCGCGTTCCAGCGCGAACTCATGCTTGCGCTTCCCCGATAACTCCTCGATCGCCGACCGGCACCCGGTCTCCTCCCACAATCGCTCGAAGACGAGCGCGGGCCCAATGCGGCGTACATGCGTCGTTGACGCACTGCCGTCGTGGACAGCATCGAGTACCATCGCCTGAGTAGCAAAACGCGCACCGAAGCGCAGCAGCCGTTCCAATTGTCCGCTCTCACGCGCGGCGGCTCTCAACGATCTGAAGATAGGCGCGGCCGCCCGAGGTCTTTTTGCGGAAATACATGGCGCGACTCAGATTTAGTGCGCACAGAAAATCATAAATACGCGGAGCTATGTCAATCGTAATCAGCGGAACGTGGCACTACACACTTTAGAAAATGGTCATTCAAATTGAGAGATTACGATGGCTTACACTCCGTGGCTCCGTCGGAACTGTAGTAGATTAGTTACGTTATGAGTGGCCTTGCGGGGGCGTCAATGCGTGATTGCCGCGCCGAAGTCGACGCAATTACGACGGGCCAGAAGTTGACCGGGCCTTTGACTGCCTTCGTAAGGCTGGGCTGCTGGAATAGTGACGGCCTTAGTAGAACTCGACTGTGGTTAGGTTGAGATCAACAAACTGGTGGAGGCAATTATGTTGACCCGCATTGTCATGGTGGGTCCTGTTTGCCGTTCCCGCCCTTGACTGGCATTTCCGGGATGGGCGGACATGGCGAGATGACCGCCGGTCTTTACCTTTTGAAAGGCGACACGCATCGCATAGGCGGGAGCGCGCGCTTGACGGGTCCTAAGCCTTGCTAGACATACAGCCGCGCTCGCGGGTAAGGGTCGAATACGACCGCGTGGTCGGGTGGGGAGCTATGTTGTGAGCCGAAGACCGTTTCGAGTAAACTCGATTGTTCTACTCCTGTTGGCACAAATGCACCCGACAAATGCCCAGCGCTTTGAACCGAGAGGCGCTCTATGGTCAGTAGTGCGGACGTGCCAACTCGCAAAGACAACGTTGGGAATAGCCGCCCCGTGTATTGATATTAGAAGCTCCTACGATGGCTATAGCGTGGCCATATTGCGCGTCCCTTTAAGCGGAGCTCACCTCCTTGTTGTGCCCCTAACAAGGATTCCTGGGATCGAAGCCCCGGAGCTACGCGGGCCAGCCGGTGGTGCCTATCTTTCCGCGGCATGGATGGCGCGTCGGGATTTGCACAACGGCGCGGATGTCAACGACTGGGACAGTTTTGGAATGGCTATCAATTCCGCAAAAAATCGAAGCCAGGACCAACTCCATATTCACGTGGATTGCCTGACGACACAGGCACGGGCAAGTTTCAAGAAGTTAATCTCAACCGATGATCGATGGAAACTTCTGTCAAATGGTTTATGGGCGCGGGTAGTGCACACAGAGGACCTGCGTGTTCCCAATCCATTTGCAATGATGTCGGACGTTTTGCCCCCGAGTCGCGACGGGTTAGCTGCTGCGAACCTTGGCGTCGCAGGGGTGCGATTCCTGAACGGGACGCGCGGCTTCGTGCTACTGACTAGCAATACAATGTCTTTGGAGCGGATCCTCGACGTCAATTGCGGAGTGCTTCGGCAGTGAAAATCTCTGCTTACCGCGCGGTGACGAGCTGGAAAGTGCAGCGACCGGCCCATGGAACCCCGGCTGGATTGGACGCGCTATCGGTCCCCAACTCTGGCCCTTTGTGGGATTGTTTGGGACCCGCCGATCGGTCCCATTCCTTTCGCCGGGTGGCACCCCCTCAGGGCCCCAAAACCCAGACTATTCCTGTCCTCGGTGTCCGCCATGGCCGCGCCAAACCATACGACCGGCGCAGTTTGCGCTGGGGGTTTTCTCCTGAGGGTAAGTAGTCGAACGGGCGTTGTCCAGAACAGGTCGTGGAAAAATTAGTAGGCATTGGTGGAGGGGAAGGATTCAAACAACTTCCAAATCCATCAAACAGCTTCAAAGTGGGCCCTTGGTGAATGGAGGATTTTTCAAAGAATTTCAATCTCCTGCATACTATGTCACAAAGTTGAGTCGCTAAGTAATGAGGGGGTCGGGGGTTCGAATCTCTCTTGCGGCACCAGCAAATTCAAAAAGAACCTGCGAGCCCAACCGGTTGCTTGATTGTGGTAAGCACCCGGCAATCAGGATTCGGAAATTCAAGAAAATCCTGGGCAGACGAATTGACACGCTTCACCGGTCCACCCAAGGACCTCGTGAACATGCTCTCGCTCGGCTTTACCAATGTCATGGCCTTTTGCAAATGTGGGCACGAGGCTTCGATTGACGTGTTAAACCTGCCGAGCGCCACGTTTGTCCTTGAGATCCCGGCTAAGGATGCGTTGTATCGAATGCGGCGACCGGCCCATGCCAGCCCCGCCGCCTTGGCGCGGTTGAGGCCAACCTGGACCGGTGCGCCCGATCTCGCGGGCGCTCACGCCGTCATAATCAAGTCGTAGCAATTGTCGTATCTGCCGCATAGTCAGCCCTTTCCTCACCGGCATCCGATTCTCTCTGGTGAAAAGGAGACGGCAGATGCCGCACTTGCTGACCCGCCAAGGCCGGAAAAAAACGTCCAAAAAGTGGCCGGCTTCAAATCGGAATGGTGGCCGACATCATCTCGGATTCGCGACTGGCTTCGCGTCGGAATGCCTGGCCGGATTGAAGCGAAAATCCACAATCTACTACCCAAACACGTTAAATACGGACACGCGTCGCATTGACAACGCTGGCGAGGTTGTTTGATCTCACGTCCCAACACACCAAATCGACCATGCCTTTCTCTTCGAGGCCGACCCCGCCCCCAGCTCGATTTTTGGCCTGCTGTCATATCTCGCGCTCGGCTTGATCGGTCTGGGCCGTATAGGTGGAAACGGCTAAAACGGTTGCAGCGAACCCATGGACGTTGCCACAGGCGCGGCTTGGGCGAACGGGTGCCAACGTTTGATGTCTGCCGTATTCGGAAGCGTCAGCAGTTAGCGGATAGACCGGAGATGGCGGGGCGAATTGATCTTTCGATAGGTTCGGAGGGCTTGTACCGCCTCCAGGTCAACCGCCCCGTTGCGAAGGAGAACCTGTTCCGCCAGGGCTAGCAAGTACTGGTCATAGCCCGGATTCATGCTGGACTGGACCGCTTGGAGGAACTCCCGTGTTCTCTGTCCCACTGTTATCGAATCCTGGCGCGATACGACCTGTAAACGGTTCCGCGGCGAGTCCATGCTACGCTCCCACTGAAACTGGTACCTGCCCGGCGCCCAACTCAAAGTAAGGATATGTTTAGGTCTTATTTCAGGAAACTTTTTGGACTATTAGGGGCGTGAACATAGCTTGGCGGATTGCTTAGAGCAACAGACCGCCCCCGGCACCGACCATGAGTGTGGGGGCACCGCTTATGTGTTATGTGGCCGAGCGAAAGTCTACCGCCACGTCGCCATCCCCCGCTTTACAACTGGCTTTGCCCAAGGTTTCGCGGTGCTTTGCTTCGTCAAGGATTGCGGCAATCCTGAGGTACTCCGTCGCTCGAAGCTTTAGTCACGACATTGTTGACTACGCTTACAGCGATCATCCTGGCCAGGAATGGGTGCTTGTGAATGAGATTAACCATTGTTAATTGATAATAAAAAGCCCCACCAGCGTCCAATCGCGACCCCCTTTATCCCCGTACAGACCAGAACTCAAAAAGGTCCTTGGCCGGGAGACGACCGCGCAAAGGAACGCCTACAACAAGGGGCTGGATGCGCCTGGGCGGTCGCAAAGGTGGTATTCGCTGAACACAAACTGTCCCTGATCAGGGTCCGGCGTGTTGCGGGCGTGGCAAGCTGAAATTTTTTAAGGCTTGAGGCTCGCTTGTAGCTGTGGGTTCTATGCGCTGTGAAGTGTGAGACTGGCAACGCCATAGATCGCATAGGGATTAGCTCTGTCCTCCAGGACCGCAGGTCATGCTGTCGCTCATCCGAGAGGATGGTGCAACGCGGCGTGTCCGTTATTCATTCTGCTGGTGTCAGCAAGGCAGTCTGACGGCTTTATTTTGTCGAACCAATCGTGATTGCCTGCGTGCAAACCGAAATGCCGAACGCAGGGAACACGACGCCCAAGCCAGGTCGCAATGCATCGGAAATACCGAAAATCGGACCCCCTGGGTTTCGTTCAAATGCGGCTCGTGGTTTATCTGGCAATCTGGCCCCCTGAGTCTGTCTGCGTGAAGCCATGCGCGCGCTAGACAATAATATGGAATTCCATGTACAATTGATGGAGACGCCGACATGCGATTTCCGTCTTGTTCGACGTGGACATAGTGGATCGCCATGAATCGCGAACGCGAGAGCCTCCTTGTCGACAGACCTAATAAGACGCTGCGCGAGCTTGCGCTCGACAGGATGCGGCAGGCCATAATCGAGCTATATTTTCAGCCAGGCGAACGGCTAGTCGAGCGTGATCTCTGCGCCCAGCTCGGCGTCAGCCGGACCGTGGTGCGTGAGGTTCTCCGTCATCTAGAGTCCGAAGGCCTCGTGATCACTCAGGGAACGCGGGGACCAACCGTCGCGACGACCGGTCCAGACGAAGCCCGCCAGATTTATGAAATCCGGGGCCTGCTAGAGGGCATCGCCGCCAAGGGCTGCGCCGAGCGAGAGGACAAAGGATTTCTAGATCCGCTGGAGAAATCGCTGAACACGATCGACGAATCCTATCAGTGCGGCGACATGCCTGGCGTCCTTGCGGCGACGACGGAATTTTACCACACGCTTTTCAAAGCTTCAGGCAAGGATATAGCCTGGGGCATCGTCACATCGCTTACCGCGCGCATCAATCATTTGCGGTCGATGACGATCAAGACCCCCGGGCGCAGTATTGAGGGGCCGAAGCAGATGCGGAAAATCGTGCGCGCCATCCGCAAGGGGGCCGGTGACGAGGCTTTCGTCGCCGCGCAGACCCATGTGCGCCAGGCTTCCGAGATCGCCCAGCGGCTCCTTTCCCAGACCGCTTCGGCAACCTGAGAGCACCGGCCGGAGGAGCACTTGCGTCAAGCCGGCGTCGCGCCCGAATGGAAGATGCTTCTGCGCGATCTCGATCGTCTGCAACAGGTGTGCATCCAACACCGGGGGACCGACTGGCTGGTGCGAACTGGTGCCCCAAAATCGATCGCCGCATTGTTCCGCCACGCCCGCATCGCGCTGCCGCCGCGCGCCAAACAGACCGCGCCTCCCAAACCCGTACCCTCCACCATCCGAAACCGGCGCGGCCGCTCAAGGCGTGGTGCCACGTCGACTCGAATTTCCCCGTAAACGATTTAACTTCAATACTTTACAAAAAGTAGGTGTTTAAGCGGGGTCAAGGTCCGCTGATGACTCGAGGAACGATGAATCTCGGATGCCACCGCTGCAATCGGCGCCGATCAGTGCCGATCGATATACATCTCCTGGCAGTTCGCGTGCGTCGGCAACTGATAGACTACCCCTTGAGAATTCCCCAAGGCGGATATGGGGCCGGGCCCACAAAGTGGCTTGCATGAACAAGGCCGTGTAAGCGACAACTTCCGAGATGCCCTCGATGGCGCGGTGCGAGCGCTCGCGACCGAGTCCACTCTCCTTGACGCCACCAAAGGGGACCTCCGCCGTCGAGATGTTGCCTATGATGCCGCATTCGTGGCGTCCGCCCACGCGAAAGACTTGGCAGATGTCCCTTGCGCAAAAATAGTAGGCGAGGTCGAATCCGGTGGCGTTGGCCGTTTCGATCCCCTCCTTCTCCGTCTTGAAGCGAAAGAGCGGCGCGATGGGGCCGAAGGTCTCCTCGCGCGCCAGAGTCATCTCGCGCGTCACGTCGCGAAACAACGTTGGTTCGAGGAATTTTCGCCGAGCGCGCTTCCACCGACGACGAGCGTGGCGCCCCTTGCGACGGCGTCGTCAGCCCCTCGGCCTCGACGACTTTGAAATGGTCGGTCATCGAGTCGTTCCTCAGCTGATTGGTGCGGATCTCATGGATGATAACGGTCACCGCATGACGAAGGGGTCGGGGATGAGCACATCGGACGTCCTCAGCCACACCGTCTTCGTGCGTGTGTAGTCGAGCGCCGCAGCGAGCCCGCCCTCGCGACCATGCCCAGACAGCTTGGTGCCACCGAAGGGTGCTATGGGCGAAACAGCGCGGTAGGTATTGACCCAAACGATGCCGGCGCGCAGGCCCCTCATCATCCGATGGGCCCGCGTCAGGTTCTGTGTGAAGAGACCGGAGGCGAGGCCGTAGGTCGTATCGTTGGCGAGTTGGAGTGCTTCCGCTTCCGTATTGAAGGTCAAGACGGAAAGGACAGGCCCAAAGAACTCGTCACGCAGGCAGGGCAAGGACTTGGCGGCCAAACCGTCGCAATCGATCAGGGTGGGAGCGTAATAGAAGCCAGCCTGGTCTAGGGCGCGCCCGCCGGAGACGACCCGGGCGCCTGCCGCCACCGACGCGGCGATGGTCTGTTCGATGTGCTCGCGCTGGCGCAATGTGCAGAGCGGGCCGAACTCGGTCCTCATATCCAGCGGGCTGCCGATGCGGATCGCTTGCATTTTCCGCTTAAGGATTTCGAGGAAGGCGTCTTTCACCGAACGCTCGATAATGAGACGCGAGCCGGCGACACAGCTCTGTCCCGTCGCCGCGAATATCCCGGCGACCTGGGCATTGGCTGCGCTTTCCAGATCCGCGTCGGCAAAGACCACAAAGGGCGACTTCCCGCCAAGTTCGAGCGAAACAGAGGCGAGGTTC
Organism: uncultured Alphaproteobacteria bacterium; assembly: GCA_963773155.1. Classification (GTDB taxonomy): domain Bacteria; phylum Pseudomonadota; class Alphaproteobacteria; order Rhizobiales; family Beijerinckiaceae; genus CAVZAB01. The sequence goes on from CAVZAB010000019.1 coordinate 19,049, forward strand.
TCGGCCGATTGCCGCACGATCTGGCGCGCAGTGCCCGGGCCGCCAGTGAAGGCGATATGCGCAACTTTTGGATGGGCCGCAAGTGTGGCCCCGCAGGTCGGCCCAAACCCCGTCAGGATATTGAGGACACCAGCAGGAAACCCCGCCTCATGAACAACATGCGCGAATTCGAGCAGCGGGCCCGCACCGTCTTCGGAGGCCTTGACGACAAGTGTGCAGCCTGCCGCCAATGCCGGGCCGATTTTCACCGAAGCCAGGAAGAGCTGACTATTCCAAGGCACGATCGCGGCGACGACGCCGATAGGTTCGCGCCGCAGCCATACCTCCATGTCTGGTTTGTCGATCGGCAGCACGCTGCCCTCGATCTTGTCCGCCAGGCCCGCGTAGTAGCGGTAATATTCGGCGACGTAGGCGATCTGCGACGACGTTTCACGAATAATCTTGCCGGTGTCGCGCGTTTCGATCTCAGCCAAGCGCTGGGCGTTCGCAGCGACGAGATCGGCCAGTTTATAGAGCAGCTTTCCGCGCTGCGTTGCGGTCATGGTCGCCCATGGACCCGCCAGAAGCGCCCGATCTGCCGCCGCCACGGCGCGATCGACGTCCGCTTCCCGGGATTCAGGCATCTCGGCCCAGGCAATTCCCGTCGATGGATCGAGGCTAAGAAACCGCGCCGCGCCGTCTTCAAAAGCGCCGTCGATATAAGCCTGAAAACTGCGCATGGTGGTCATCCCGCGAAGGCTGGCATCACGTTGGCGATGAAACGCTCGAGCGACGCCTTCTTGCGCTCGAAGCTCATGCCCGTATCGATCCACATCGAATATTCGTCGTAGCCCATCGCTTCGTATGTCTTCAGCCGCGCGGTTACTTCCGCCGCGGTGCCGACCGGAAGATTGGCGCGCATTACTTCGGGCGACACCTGGGGATTGGCGGCCATATCGGCCTCGCTGAGCGGCTCAATCAGCGCCTGATGGATTGGCCGCTCATTCTTGAACCAGGCGAAGAAGTAATTGTAGTAGACGCTCATCTCCTTCGCGGCGCGCCGCAGATCCGCCTCGTCCGTTCCGACGTAGGTATGAGCCAGAACCATGATTTTTGGGCGCGGCAATTGCGGCGCCTTCGCGCAGGCCGCGTTGAATTTTGCGATGAGATTGGCGACCTCGGCATCTCCGTTCCAGAGCGGGGTGACCTGAACGTTGCAGCCGTTGGCGACTGCGAATTCGTGGCTGTTGGGATCGCGCGCAGCGACCCAAAGCGGCGGATGCGGCTGTTGCAGTGGCTTCGGCGCGGAAGTTGTCTTCGGGAACTTATAGAACTCGCCGTCATGGGCGTAGTCGCCCGCCCAGATAGCCTTGATCGCCGGGATCAACTCGCGCATGCGCTGCCCTGCACCCCACGCATCGAGGCCGGGCAGAAGCCGCTCATACTCAAAAGTGTAGGCGCCCCGTGCTATGCCGACTTCGAGCCGTCCGTCAGTGATGATGTCCGTCATCGCCACCTCGCCAGCAAGTTTGATCGGATGCCAGAAGGGAGCAATCACGGTGCTTGTGCCCAGCCGCACATGCTTCGTGCGCCTTGCCAGATCCGCGAGATTGATGAATGGGTTCGGCGCGATCGTGAATTCCATCGCATGGTGTTCGCCAGTCCAGATGGCGACCATTCCACCGCGATCGGCGATCTCGCATAGCTGACAGAACTCGTTATACAGCGTCTTCTGGTTCTGGTCCGGCGTCAGGCGCTCCATATGCACGAAAAGCGAAAATTTCATGTGTCAACCTTCTATCGTGAGCGGATGCACGCGGCCCGCCGCTTCATTGCCGAAATAGACGCCGAAATTGCCGAGGCTGCTTTCCGTCGTGAATCGCTTGAGAATGTCTGCCGTCTGCTGCGAGGCAAGATTCTCGTAGGGAACGGCGGGCGGCGCCATCAAGCGACCGCTTCGCGCCTCGCCCGGCCCGAGAGAGGCGCGATAGACGATGTTCTGTCGTCCCGTCTTTCGATCGCCATAGACGGAATAGAGAAAGCCTACCGACGCCTTCAGTCCCGTTATGTCCTTGAGATACGCCGCTAAAGCATCGGCGGGATTGGCGTCTTCGACAGAGAGCCCCGGCAAGCCGAAGCGGCCCGTCTCGTCCTCAACGAGAAACAGATGGCCCTCGCGTTCGACTACCGCGCTGACGTTTACGCCCAACCCTGACGCAATCCTTTGGCCCTCGGATTCGAGGGCCGCCGTGAAATAGCCCCCACGCGCGTATCCGAGCCCATTGCGGCCGGTATTTGCAAACGCCTCGACGCGCCCGAGCAGGACGCTGTGGTCGCCTGCCTCAACGACGTGTTCAAGCCGGCAATCGAACCAAGCCGCCGCGCCGTCGATGACGGGCGAACCGTGTGGACCTCTCTGCCAACCAAGGCCGGCGAACCTGTCGGCGACCCGACGCGCGAAGGTGTTGGAAACATCCTTTTGATCCTCCGCGAGGATATTGACGGCAAAGCCGGGCGCAGTCGTCATAGTTTCATGATTGCGTGAACTCTTGGCGATGCACACAAGCAGGAGTGGCGGCGAAAGCGAGACGGAAGCGAAGGAATTTGCCGTGAAACCGATCGGCATGCCGCCTGAATCATGCGACGTGACGACTGTCACGCCCGTCATGAAGGCGCCGTAGGCGTCGCGCAGCGCGCGGGCATCGAATCCGCTGTTGTTCATGGCGCGTTCCTCATCGTTGCAACCATTCCCCCAGCGCCTGATTGACGAGGTCGGGGGCCGTAAGATTGACCATATGCCGATGGCCCTCGATCACGACGGCCGAGCCTGCCACCGCGGCGGCGGCCATAGCTCTCGACATTTCTGGGGTAGAGTTCGGATCGTCGCTCCCTGTCAGGAATAGAGCTGGGCAGGCTATGCGCGACCAAGCGTCCGCATAGATCTTGTCGCCTTCGGCAAAGGCGGTGTAAGCCGTCGCATAGCTCTCGATATCAACCTGCGAAAGCCAGCCGCGGGTCAGCCGGTACGGCGACCCGTCGATCTCGCCGTCACCGAACCACCGCGCGAGCGGCCCTGTGAGATCGATGCTACCGCGCTCGATTTCGCGCACGCGGGCCATGACCGCAGCGTGGGCCTCAGCGCTGCGACGGAATACGCCGTTGATAAGCGCCACGCGCGCGATCCGATCGCCGAAGGTTGCGGCCGTCCCCCCTGCAATTAGGGCGCCCATAGAATGGCCGCAAAGATTAACCCGCGCGAGGCCCATCTCGTCGAAAAAAATCCCGAGCCAGGCGACAAACTCGGGCAATCGCGCACCATATTTAAGCCGCGGGCTTTCGCCATGGCCCGGCAGGTCCACTGCAATCACACGATGGGAGTGGCGGAATTGCTCGATCTGCGGCCCCCAGGCCTCCAACCGCATGCCGACGCCGTGGATCAGGACGAGTGGTTCGCCCCGACCGACTTCGCAATACGCTGTGCCTAGCGGGGTCTTAAACCGCAGCGGGATTGAAGACATCGCGGCCCAGATCTTTGAGGTCTTGATAGCGATCGCCGATGCGATGATGCGGCCGTCCACCCACCGAGGCGCCCAGCGCGACGAGAATCTCGTCATTGGCGGGCGCATCCGCGATCGACGTTTGGATCGTCAAATAGTGCGAGCGCCGACCCTCATCGTTCTTGTCCATCAGCGGAATCATCACGGGGGCATTGGCAGGGCCGCGGGTGTTGCAGAAAGGCAGGTAGGACTTGGCGCCGACCGCAGTGCGATACTGGTTGCCAAAGCGAAGCGTGTGGATGAGCGCCGAAGCGTGCTCGATTTCGCCGGACAAGCCGACAATGGCCGCTTTGCCATAGCCTTCCACACCCTCACCGGATCCAACGGACTTGAGGATCATCTCGGTCAGCAAGGCGCCGAGCAATGGCGCAAGGGCGTGAATTTCTGGCTTCAGATCTTCGACGAAGTCCCGCCCGACCCAGGGGTTCTTGATGACAGCCATCGCGGCGTGTAGCGCGAGCGGCTTTGGCGCCGCCCTCCCGCCTTCAATGAAGGTCGTTTCCACGTGGAGCATGGTCTTGCGAATTTCGACGGTCATTGTGGCGTCGTTCCATTAATTATGGTGTTTGTCTTATGGCATACCAAAATATGGAATGTCAATACCAACAACTGCCGGAGCACTCAAAAATAGAGTTTGCTTCACTCGCGGTGCGGCCTGTGGGGTTAAGTGATGTTTACAATGCGTGGCGGCTGCACTCCGCGCTCGGCTACCGCAGCCCCGCCGAATATGAGGATCTACACGCCCGCCAGTTGGTCAAATCTGTGCCATTCCGATTCAATCCGGACAGACATTTTGACTTGCCGGACGGGGTTCCGAGATGGTGTCGGACACCATTCCGATTTGAAGCCGGACACTTTTGGATTGTTTTTTTCGACCTGTCCGCAGGTCAGCTTGTGCGGCATCTGCCGTCTCCTTGTTGTCCGATAGAATCGGATCCCAGCGACGAGAAGGCTGACTATGCGGCAGATACGGCAGTTGCTTAGGCTAAATCATGAGAGGCTCAGCGATCGCAAGATCGGGTGCACCTTCGGTGTCGCGCGCAGCACGTTCCTGGATAGCCTCAACCGTGCCAAGGCGCCGGGGCTCGCCTGGCCGTTAACACCCGAGCTGAACGACGATATTTTGGAGCAGCGGCTGTTCGCGCGCCGACGTGAAGACGGACGTCCGGCAGCGGCACGAGCCGGATTGGGCGGCTATGGCGCGACTTGAAGCGGCCAGGCGTCAATCTGATGGTGCTCTGCGAGGAATACCGGAAAGTCGAGCCGGACGGCTAGAGCCCGAGTCAGGCGACGGCGCCTGTGTCGTCGAGAACGCCGACCATGTACTGGACCAGTTCCTGGGTATCGGTATCCGCGGTTTTCTTTTCGGTTACCTTGCGCCCGCGATGCATGACCATAAGGCGGTCCGACACGGCGAAAACGTCGGGAAGCGTGTGGGTGATGAGGATCACCGGCACACCTTGGTCGCGCAATCTGCGTATTAGCTCAAGGACTTTCTGCTGTTCGGGTACGCCGAGATTGTTGGTCGGCTCGTCCATGATCATCAGCTTGGCGTCCCAGTAGACGGCGCGGGCGATGGCGACCGCCTGGCGCTGGCCGCCCGACAGACTTTCGATCGGCTGGATCATGGTCGGGAAGTGGATCATAAGGGCGTCCAGCGCCGACTTCGAACTCCTTTAGCATGGCCCGTTCGTCGAGCGTGTGCACGAGACCACCGAGCCAGCGACGCTTCACCTCGCGCCCGAGGAAGATATTGGCGGGAACATTGAGATTGTTGGCGAGAGACAGATCCTGGTAGATGGTCTCGATGCCTTCTTGGCGCGCGTCGATCGGCAGGGAGAAATGGCAGCGTCTGCCCTCAAAATAAACCTCGCCCTCGTCGGGTTGGTGGACGCCGGAGACGCACTTGATGAGCGTCGACTTGCCGGCGCCGTTGTCGCCGAGCAGAGCCACAACCTCGCCGGGAAAGACGTCCCAGCTCACCGCATTGACCGCCGTCAGGCCGCCGAAGCGCTTGGTCATCTTGCGAATGGAAAGGGCCGGACTGCTCATGTTTGGGGCGCGGATACAGCACGGCCGACGATCAGGCCGCGCGACTGATCGATAAGCACGGCGATGATGACGACTGTGCCGACAACGATGAACTGCCAGAACGACTGGACGTTGAGCATGACCAAGCCCGTGGTTAGTACGGCTATGATCAATGAGCCGATAACAGTACCAATGATCGTGCCGGCACCACCGAATAGGCTGACGCCCCCGATGATGACTGCGGCGATAGACGACAGCAGCAAAGGATCCCCGATCACCGCCGAGCCGGCGGTGTATTGCAGCGTCGACAGGAACCCGCCGATGCCGGCGGTGGTCGCAGAAAGCGCGTAGATGGCGATGATCCTGCGGTCGACCGGAACGCCGGCACGGCGTGCCGCCTCGCTGTTGCCACCAATCGCGTATGTATGGCGGCCGAACTGGGTCCGATGGAGGATGAACATGACGATGCCGACGACCACCGCCGTGACGACGACCGGCCACGGCAGGATGCGGTCGAGCTGGCGCAGCATGTTGGTTGTGAGCGGAGGTGGGTAGAGAAAGTAGAAGCCGCCGCCCTCCTCTCCGCGCAGGTAGTAGAACAACGACTCATTCCCGTACGCACGAATGTTGGGCAGCCCGATGACTGTTGTGTTCTCTGACATGAGCAACGCGACGCCGCGCACGATGAACGACGAGCCTAGCGTGACGATGAACGCCGGCACCTTCAACTTGGCGATGATAGTGCCATTGATGGAACCGACGAAGGCGCCGCCCAACGCGCCGGCCAGGAATCCGAGCACTACGGCGAGCCAGACGGGTGCGCCGATGTTGTAGCTGTCGCGGATGACCAGCGCGGAGAGCACCGAGGCAAGGCTCATCACCCAACCGACCGACAGGTCGATGCCGGCTGAAATGATGACGAACGTCTGTCCGAGGCCGAGCAGCACCACCGGCGTGATAGCGACCAGGATGTTCTGCGAGTTGCGGACGGAGACGAAAGTGGCGGAGCTGAACACGGGTACGGAGACCACGAAGAAAAGGATCATGATGGTGAGGAAGACCCATGCCCACAGCTCGCTGACGGCGACCAGAAACCGTTTTCCGGGCGACAGGGTATTGAGCCGTCCGCTCGGCGCAGTCACTGCCTCAGATTCTGGAACCACCACGTCTCTCATCCCGATGCGACCTGCAGAAAAGGGCGACCCGGAAAGCGCAGGTGAACCGCACTTCCCGGTAACGATAGAAGTCTACGGCAACCGGCTCACTTGCCGGGGACCGAATAGATGAACCGGGTGTAGTTCGGATCGTTGACATTCGACTTGTCGATGATCGCGAAGCCGGTCTCGACGCGCCTCGGCAAACTGGTCACGCCGACACTGTCCGCAACGGCGAACTCGACCGCGAGATATCCCATGTCGAACGGCTTCTGCGCCAACACCATCGAGACGTCCCCTTTGTTAAGCGATTCGATCGCCGCCTTGGTGGCATCGTAAGCAACGACTTGGACCTTGCCACCGAGGCCTGCGTTGACTACCGCCGCGCCGGCTCCCTGGGCGCTGAACACGTTGGTGCCAAACACGCCAGCGAGATCGGGGTGCTGCTCGATCACCGCAGCGGTCTGCTGCGTCGCCTTGTTCGGGTCATCAAGGTTGTAGTCCGGGCCGAGAATCTTGATGTTCGGGTGGTTCTTGGTCATCTCCTCTTTGAACCCCTTCCAGCGGCCCTCGACCGAGCTAACGTCCGGGTTGGTCGAGTTGATGTAGACCGTGCCCTTGTCGCCAATCGCCTTGGCGAGGCCACGCGCCGAAATGCGACCGCCTTCGACGTTGTCCGAGCCGATGTAGGTCAGCGGGAATTTCACCGTACCGTTGGCATAGTCGCCGTCACCGATATAGGTATCTACGCCGACAATCTTGATGCCCGCGTCGTTGGCGGCCTGCAGCGGTGCGATCATCTGGTTTGAGTCGACCGCGGCAGTGATGATGTAATTGAGGTCGCCGCGAGCGACCATCGCGTTCAGGATAGGCGCCTGGGCCGCCACTCCCCAGGTCGGTGGAATTTGGGTGACGACTTCGCAGCCGAAATCCTTGGCAGCTCTCTCAACACCAAGCTGCATGACCTGGTAGAATGGATCGACGACCCCCGGCAGGAACCCGATCTTGATCTTGCACGCCGCTTCGGCGGTCAACGGGAATGCGACAACGGCGAATGCGGCGACGGCTACGAGAAGCGATTTCTTGAGCATTTACTTCCTCCCTATTTCGTTAGTTTCTCAGGTATTCTAGGCGCCGCATATTGTCGGGATACGGCAAGCTATCTTTTTCTGGTATACCGGTATATCTGATATCAAAACACCGGCGCAAGAGAGAACTTTTGGGTGGTATGGGGAGAGGGAGTGTTTCTAGATGCTCAGAAATGGAGCCTTGGGTGGGAAGGTTCGACGCGCGGCCGGCGCATTCGATCGCCAGCAGAACGTTCCCAAACAGGTCTATGAGCTGCTCAGAGAAAAGATCCTGACGGTCGAGCTCAAGCCCGGCGAATCGATCAACGAGCGGTGGCTGGTGGAGTGGCTCGGGGTTTCGCGGACCCCAATCCGGGAGGCTATCAAGCGCCTGTCAGACGTTGGACTAGTCCGCACAATTCCACATGTCGGCACTTCGGTCTCGCTGATCAACGCCCGTACCGCAAGCGAGCTCTGCCTAATCCGGGCCAGCTTGGAATCCGCAGCGATCCGGGTAGCGGCTGAACATTTCGATGAGACGACCGAGCAGATCCTGGCACAGACGATCGACCGGCAGAAGCAGACCGTTGAGCGTGCCGATCTCAACCTGAATCTTCGAGTGGACAATGAATTTCATCGGGCGATCGTGGAACAGGCAGGTTTTACCACCATGTGGTCGATTTTGCAGAACGTGCTGAGCGAGATTCTGCGCGTCCGCCATTTGTCAATTCGAGTCCCGCGGCGGCTTGATGAACCCATCAACGAGCACATCTGCATTCTAGATGCGCTTCGCCTGCGTGACCCCGATCTTGCCGAGCAGGCGATGCGCCATCACCTGAACGAGTTGTACAAGTCAATCATGCAAGCGATCGCTGCCCACCCAGAATACGTTGAGGATGCCACGGCGCAAATGCCCCCTCGTAAAGCCATGCTGCATATGAAGGTATGAGAGCATATTTTTACACATGTGCGTTACGTTCAATGTGCACACCGCCAGACTGACTTGGGCACCAGAGGCATTGCTAGATTTGGAGCCAGAGATCGAGCGGTCACTTAAGTAGGCGAGCGAAGTCGGTCGGAGCAGTTGCATACTATCGACCGCTTTGGCCGGGCGACACGGAACGATGACCTTGTAAATGCCATAGGCAAAGTACCTGGTCGCCTCAGATATGGCGCGGCCTTGGCCTCCAGCAGGTTAACGAGGACCGGGTCGTGAGGCCCGAACTCGTTCGGAATGCTGAGTGTGATCTTGCCGTCGGCCGGACGTTGCTTGAAATTCTTCCTGATCCACTCGCGGCTGTTGGGTCGTCGACGCGATAGCGCTTGTGCTGCCGTTCAACTTGGAAGTCCGGCCCATTCGCCATGTAGTCCGCGTCAAGTGCCGAAAGTTGCATCCGGTAAGGATGCCGATTCGAGATTTTCTCGAACGTGATTGCGATCAACGCTGGACTTCGATAGTGATATCGAAAAGATCGAGGTAAATCAAGATTGCAATAACCCCAATCGCATAAATGCCGTTAACGGAGGTCCGAAAATCCGCCGTCGCCGGATCCTGGAAGTTTTTGAAGGTTGCAGTGCGAATGAAACTTGAGAGTCAATTGCCGACTTTCCATACCATTAGCAAGCGGCATTGCCGAACCCGTATGCCTGGGATTAGTCTTCCCTAGGGCGGCAAGGAAATACTGCGATGGCACTCACGTTCTACATTCTCTCGGGCTCACCCTACGCCTGGCGCGTCTGGCTAGCGCTCGAGCACAAAAAGCTCGCATACGAACTCAAAATTCTGTCATTTGATGCTGGCGATTTCAAGAAGCCAGAGTTCCTCGCGCTAACACCGCGACGCAGGGTGCCGGTGATTGTTGATGAGGGTTTTTCGCTATATGAGTCCGCTGCAATCATTGAGTATATTGAGGATAAATGGCCTCATTCACCGCATCTCTTCTCGACCGACGTTCGGCAACGTGCCATCCAGCGCCGTATGGTGCGTGAAGCAGATCAATATTTCGCTACCGGGCTCGAACTTCTAGTGGATGCTGTACTGTTCACCCCCTCTGAACGACGATCGCAAGAACGGATTGACGCCGCGTGCGCTAGCCTAAAGACAGAATTCGGTCTTTGGGAGACAATGATTGTTGGCGACTATTTGGCCGGGGCGCTATCGGCCGTTGATTTCACGCTATTTCCCGAAGTCGCATTGGTGCAGCGAATTGAAGAGAGAAATCCGAGTCTCGTGCGCGCTGGCTTGGCGGGTTCCAGGATGACTGCGTGGATGTCGCGCATGAAGGCGTTACCCATTATACAAAAAACCTGGCCGCCGCATTGGCAGAAATAGTACTTCAATACCTACGACTAGATTGGGGAAGGCGACTGATCGCCAATGCTTCTACAAGACCCAGCTGCGTCCGACCCTGAATAGTATTGATGCCGGTGTCATCCGGTCGTCACGTCGCCCGCCGATATCTGGAGTCGATCTTTGAGCCGGTATCTCACAACGATTCTTCGCACCGGCCGTTCGGCCGGCGCGACCCATTTTGATGTGGGTGTCGGCGATCACGCCGAGCATCCCAACGCTTCATTCCACTATCGCCCTGGATCGACAGCGTCCAGCTCATGTCGTTGCTCAACGACGCTGATGCATCACTCGCATCCGGTACTACCTTTTCCGACCGTTACGGAACCAGCGTTCCGTTGCGCGCGATTGCGCACAGGGCTTCTGGTGTGGAGCTGTTCGGAGCGCAGATCGCTGTCCTTGCAGTCTCGTCTTAGGCGGAATCGGCGTCCGCCGTCACCAAGCGCGCTGTCCGTCCGAGCCTTGCTTCATGAGTTTTGAGGCCGCAATCAGCAAGTCCGGGTCATTCAGCGGCCGATCGTAGACGTCGTAGTTGATCGTAATCTGAGCTTCCGCTTCCCGCAGTTTCACCATCCTGCCAACCATGTTCGGCTCGCTGGATGACTTCGGTCGCCCCCTCGAACAGAGAGCGCCTGGCGTAAGGATTCTGGCGCCAGTTGATGATGGAGATGGGGTAACCCATCGGTGTCCCACCGCGATTCCGCCCGAGGCCATGCTAAAATTTGTTTAGGCATGCCTATGCGTCGTTGAGAAGAAAACTGTGTCAACGAATGAAATCGTGTGAACAAAAATGTTTCCGAGATCTCCGCAGGTGGGGCTGAAGTGACTCAAAAAGCGTCATCAGGTCTCAACTTCAAACGGCGGTAAAAATTCTTGAGGCTCCGCGCTCAATCTCCGTCTCAATAGACTCTCTCGGCAGGCGCGCTCAGTCGATCAATTCGGGAGAGCGAGGCCAGTGAGGCAATAGCGGCGGGCACAGAATCTCCTTAGCCTTGGTTGTCCTGCATCCCATGTGTCGGAAGGCACTCGCTGCCTTGTCTATGGAGGCGTAGTGAAATATTGGCTGCGGGTGGGGGAGAAATGGGATCCGCGAATCGAATAGCCCCGTCTCTAGAGACGAGATGATAGTGTTTGAGCTCATGCCCAGTGCCGCCTCAACAGGAGCACCGAGGCCAGTAATATTGTCAGGCTGATCCGTGCATCAAGGACCCCACGCGCGCGAGCCCTGGCAAGCGTGAGCTAATCGCCAGAATATCAACAGAAAAAGACTGTTGTGCGCCCTTTGAGACGAAAGTTCAAAGTTCACCATCTTTGATCGCAGAATCGCCACAGATCTATCGGATAGAAAAATGACTGCTACCACAGAAAAAAAGTCAGTCCAAAAATTGGAGGAAATGGATGGCCACGGAGCACAATGGGGAATATGTTCCTTTAAAGCGGCTGGAGGCAGCGCTTGTGGTACTAGCAATATTTGGAGTGAGCAGCGTTGCGGTTTTTCAGTTCGAATTATCTCCGATCCGAGCTCTTCTTTCAGCAGTGATCGGTGTCGCACTTGTTGGGCTCTGGTTGATTTAGCCGTTTTTGGTACACAATTTGCTCTCGTTTTTCCTTCTTGAGCCTGCTCGTTCTGCGACGTGCGATGTGCGATGTGCTACGATTTCCGCGGGTGCTTGTGATTTGTTGCTCAGACCAACGAGCGGAATGTTTTAGACCCGTCCAGTGTCGTCAAATTGATTTGTTGGCTGCCCAGACCTCGTCGGTCGAGCGCAATCGCAATGTCACCAAGACTTCGAGTGGGTTACGCACCCACATCCAGCGATGCCAAATTGCGCCCGAGACAAAACATAGTCGGGTTTTCCGAATCGGAGTTTCTACGAGCCGGTGTCTGTGTCGTCCTTATGATTGTGAAGAAATCGAGCGATTTGAAGCCGCAGCAGAGCCGGGTCATAGGGCTTGTTGGCGGCGGCCCTCTTGAAAACGGTGCGTTGATAATCTCTTGGCAGTTCGTTCCACTCACTGACAACTGCCGCGCCAAGCCATTCCAAAATTCGACGTTCGCCATCGTCGAGGTCACCGCTTTCATTTTTCAGAACCCAGGATAGCAATTTCGCCCCGCCTTCATCCTCCCATCGCTCGAGGTCAGCGTCCGTCTGGCTCTGAGCTTGCACGCGTCGGGGCTTCTTTCCCATGAAAAAATTATCGCACACATCGCGAGTTAAGGCCATGGCCTTCTCATCGCTTTGGCCTAGGAGCTCGTCATACCCGTATAGGTTGGCCGGGTCCGTTCACGTAGCCCGTTTCGATCAGGCGCACGTCGTATTGCGATGGACAGAAGCCTAGGGGCCTGAGCGCATTTCGAGTTAGGTCAAATTTCCGTGGGGTGAGCAATATTGGACAGAAAACCGAGTACCAGATCGCTACATAGAGAGTTCTTATATTTCGTTGACATTTATGGAGAGTTCTTATGGACACTCTACTGATTATAGTCGTACTTCTGCTTCTTTTTGGTGGTGGCGGGTTTTGGGGCCGGGGGCGCGGCTATTGGTGAGAGAACTGCTCCCTATCGCCTTTCGTAGCCGTTGTGCAGGTTTGTGACCATTTCGAGAGATGTCCCTTCAGTCAATTGTGGAATAGAAGCGCGGCCGCCAGATGCGACGCGCTTACTAGCGTTGCGGTTTTGGCGAGAAGCCTCCGGGTTTTGGTGTGGTCCCACTGCGTGGAGGGCTTGGCTGCTGGGGGCGCTTCTGGTGACAAGCGTACTGCTACAATTGGCGATCCAATACAAATTGAACTACTGGGGTCGGGACTTCTTCGATGCCTTTGGTCGGCGAGATGGTCCGAGCCTGCGGGCCCAAGCATTTCTGTTCCTGCCACTGGCAGGCTCGAGCATTCTTGTTGCAGTCCTCGCCGTCTGGGCGAAGATGACGACCCAACGGAGGTGGCGCGCGTGGTTGACCGGTCGTCTGATCGACAGATGGCTAGCCAGCAATAACTTCCGTCAATTGCGCTTCAGATTGGGAGAGGATCAGAACCCGGAATTTCGGATCGCTGAGGACGCTAGAGTGGCGACGGATGCACCAGTCAATATGACGGCCGGACTGCTCTCCGCACTGCTTAGTGCTGTGATTTTTATCAGCGTTCTTTGGAATGTTGGCGGCGATCTGGTCATCGATGTTTTTGGTCATGTTTTGACCGTGCCCAAATACCTGGTGATCGCCGTCGCGGCTTATTCGGCGTTTCTCACCTTAGCAATGACCATTATCGGTCGTCGTTTGATTCAAGTAATCGCTGGCAAAAACGCTGCGGAGGCTCAGTTCCGGTCTATTGGTTCAAATCTTCGTGAACGAAGCAAAACAATGGCGCTGCCGCAGGGAGAGACCGAGCAACGCAGTTCGTTCACCGGGGCGTTGGACGACGTGATCGCACGGTGGCGGAACCTCTGTTTCCAACTCATGCGTACCACGCTTGTGTCGCAAGGAAACACGCTATTGGCCCCAATCATTGCTTGGATACTTTGTGCACCAAAATACTTGGTTGGAACGATGTCGCTCGGTGAAGTCGCCCAGGTTACCGCCGCTTTCGTCACCGTACAGGCGGCTCTCAATTGGTTAGTGGAAAATTATTCCGGTCTGGCCGATTGTCTCTCGTCGGTAAGCCGCGTCGCCTCGCTGCTTCTGGCGTTGGACGAAATGGATACGCTTCCAAAATTGGATTTGGAATGACCTCGTGTTCCATCGATGGCCTATAGCCTGCCGTTCTGGATAGTGTCGCTCCGGTGCAAAGACTACACGCGTGACTCGACTAAAAGGGAGTGGACGCCAAGACCTTCTCAAAAGCGGTGAAGTTGCAGGTGAGCAATCTTGCTCAGACGCTGAACCGACGAAATATTAGCTGTTAAGGTCTGGGGGATTTGGGAATATGAAAAACACTATCTTAGCAGTTGGCTTACTCGCAGTTAGCGTAACGTTGCCAATGGTGGCCAGGGCCGAAAACAAGACCGTGATCGGTGTCGGAGCGGGTGCGGTGACTGGCGCCGTAGTGGGCGGGCCAGTGGGATCGGTGGTTGGAGGCGTCGCGGGAGGGGTTGTCGGTCATTCGATGGAGCACCGGCACTATCGACATTATGGTTTTCGTCATAACCATGGCCGGCATTATACCACTTTCGAAGCTCGGAGAGAGGAAATGAACAGGAAGTAGGTCCACAAGTAGCCAATGGACAGGAAATGGTAGCGGCCAACAAGACGTTGAAAGGCGTCGCGCTGGCCGGCGGGGTGAAACTGACGCTAGTAAGCGTTTTGGAATCGGGCCTAACTGTCGGAGCATCGATCGACGGCCCAATTGGGGTTTGCAGTTTATACCCAGCGCTGACGCGCGGTCCGCCGTTAATGTGTTGGGCTTTGCCACGGGGGTGAAGCACACGAGGTCTTCGGCGCGATTAACATGATCGGCAACGCCGGGTTGAGGGAAAAATTAGGCTTGTCTGCCTTCAGAGGAGCAACGGTCCGGCACGAGAGGTTGGACGGCAGCCCCGTGCAAGATGAGGATCTCTCGACGCTGTGAGCCAAAAAAATCTATTGGGTGCCAATGAGCTCCCCTGTAAACATCAGCGAGCAGGACCGCTCGGGCGGTCGCTGGCCACGGAGTGTTATGCCTATTGAAAATGAAGTGCAGGGCTTCGAGGAGGCCACCCGCACCGAATAAGTCGTTCCAATAATTACGATGACGGCTTCACTATCACTTTCCGAGACGGCAGTGATTTTCGACCGGCCATTCTGGACACAGGTGCATGTGAAGGGACCTAATTGGAGTCTCTGGCTTTCAGAATGCCGAGGCGGCCGATGGCAAGGCGGCCAACATCGCAGTGGGTACGATGACCATGGTCGGAATGTTGCGCAACCGGAGCAAGTTTCCGCGAACGTGCCCATTGCGCCGTCGGGCCACGCGTTGCAGGCATAACGGGCTCAGCTGTCCTAACCTAGACTTGATCTGACGGACACCGACTAGTTTTCCAACTCTACGGTCTCGGATGTGGGTTTGATCCGATCCAGTTGTCGATCATGCGCGAATTTGATGCTCTCGATGAACGTTTGCATCGGTGTTTTACCATAACAGTATTTTCCTGAGTGCGTTCGCTCGCAATTGTACTCCGTGATCCACGCGTCCACATCCGCCTGCAGCTGCTCCAGCGAGTTATAGAGCTTACGACGAAACGCGCTGGCGTAGAACTCGTTCTGGATCGTCTGATGAAAGCGCTCACAGATGCCGTTGGTTTGCGGACTCTTGGTCTTCGTGCGGGTATGCTCGATGTTTTCAATATCCAGGTACAACGCATACTCGTGCGACTCGCGGTTTCCGCAATATTCGCTCCCTCGGTCCGTTAATATCCGCAGCAGCGGCACCTCGTGTTCCTCAAAGAACGGCAATACTCGGTCGTTCAGCGTGTCCGCCGCAGTGATCGCGTGCTTGCGGTCGTAGAGCTTCGCGAATGCTAACTTCGTGTAGGTGTCGATGAAGGTTTGTTGGTAAATTCTGCCAACGCCCTTGAGATTTCCGACATAGTAGGTGTCCTGCGAGCCAAGGTATCCAGGGTGCTCGGTCTCGATTTCCCCGTGCGCCTCCTTCTCCTGACGCGCTTTCTCGAGCGCCCGCACCTGATCTTCGGTCAGAATCAAACCGTCCTGGGCTACTTTGGTCGACAACGCCTTAAGCCGCAACTGAAAGGTCTGTAGATCGTGCCGCAACCATACAGTGCGAACTCCCGCCGGCGAGATCGAGATCGCCCGCTTCTTCATCTCATTGGACACGCGAACTTGACCGTACGCGGGCTGTTCCAACGCAAAATCCACCACGGCCTGCTCGATCTTTGGGTCCGTCCGATTCTTAAAATTGGGCTTTCGACGAGAAATCTCCGCCAGCGCCGTCTCTCCGCCAGTCTCGTACAACTCTTTGAACCGGTAAAAGCTATCGCGGCTGAAACCAATTACCTTGCAGGCTTCCGAAACGCTGCCAAGCGTCTGCGCCAGCTTCAATAACCCGACTTTGCTCTTTATAATCTTTTGATCTCGCATCATCTGACTTCTCCTGCGTGTCACTACGCGTTAGGATAATGTCAGATCAAGTCGTCGCGATTTCCGGGGTCCTGATTGCTCTCAGGCGCCTCCCCCCCAGTGGCATTGCCACCTTTTCGCGGGCGCGCGCCCAGTTCGGCTACAACATGGGGTGGACGCAGTTGTTTACCGACAGACTGACGTGCGAGATCCAGTTGATCTGCGCTCAAATCTACCGGGTCACCGGCCGGGGCATCGCCGGAACATGCGCTGCACGCCGATCTTGATGCCGGCTGCCCTGCGTCTGTGCATTCAGGTCCGTTCCGGCGTCGTCGCGGCACGCCGGGGCACGACGAGTTTGGCGGTCAGGATCTGCACCGCTTCGCCGTTCTGATTGATCGTCTCGCTGCGCATGACGACCATTCCGCGGTCTGGCCGCGAACGCGACGGTGTGATCTCCACGACTTTGCTTTTGACCCGCAGTACGTCACCCGGTCGCGTCGGTTTCGGCCAAGCGATCTCGACGCCGGCGCCAACAATTCCGCCGGCGATTGGCGTACTTTCGACCAGGAGTTTCATGGTTATTGCAGCCGTGTGCCATCCGCTTGCCGCTAATCCGGCGAAGATCGTATTTTCGGCAGCCTCTTGATCAAGGTGGAAGGGCTGCGGGTCGAACTGCCGGGCGAACGCCCTAATCTCGCTCTCGTCGACCCTGTGGAAGGCGCTCATGAACCCTTGTTCGACACTGAGATCGTCGAGGTAGAGTTCGCCACTGCGCGAACCCGATTGCATCTCAGTCATCGCAATCTCCGCTGTTTGACGCCGAAATTCGTATGTTTCCCCACCTATAATCGCCCATGCGTGGGAGTGAAGCTAGTGTTCGGACTCATTCATTCGCTGCCTAAAAATTAGCAAGTGATTTTCTGGCACGGTGGTGCTTTGCGAGAATGTATTTGGCAGGGGTGGTCCATATGAAGGGCTCCGGGTTCTGGTTTGGATGCTGGATCCATCCGGCGATCGCTGTCGTGAGCTCCATGACGTCGGTGAAGGTCCCGCGCCGATTGCGCCAGCGGGTGATTTCGGCGATCAGACGCTCGACAAGGATGAGCCAGGAGCGGGATGTCGGCGTGAAGTGCGGCGTGAAGCGTTTGTGTCGTTCCAGCCATCGCTTGACGGTAGGTATCTTATGGGCTGGGTAGCTGTCGAGGATCAGATACAGATCAAGATGGGCAGGCGTCTGACGATCGATCATTTTTAGAAACGCCAGGAATTCGTCCGCCCGATGGCGCAGGAGGCATTCTCCAACGACGGCACCGGTCGCCTCATCGAGGGCGGCAAAGAGTGTTATGGTGCCGTCGCGCTTATAGTAATGGGTCATGGTTCCGGCGCGACGCTTCTTCAAGGGTAATCCCGGCTAGTTTCGGTCGAGGGCTTGAACCGGATTTTTCTCGCCAAAGGAAACGCACCGGTGCCTTCTCGGGCGCGATGATGTCCTCGACCTTGACGGCAAAGTCGGGGTCGTTGGAAGCCTTGTGGGCGCGCACGAGGTGCGGCTTGAGCGTGTATTCAGCCCAGATGCGCTGTAGGCTCGTGGGGCTAATGCCCATTTCTTCCGCCATGGACCGCGCTCCAAATGAGTGGCGCTGGGAGGACGATCCATCACGGTCTTCTCAACGATCTTGAGCCTGAGAGCGGGGTCGAGCGGCTTACTGCAAGGTGGCCCGGATCGAACTTTTATGCGCCTCTTGACACCGGCCTCGGCGAAATGGTCGTGCCAGCGCCAGACGGTGGTCTTCGAAATCCTAATCTTGCGCATAATCGCCATTGCGCCATAACTGTAGAAGTTTCAATTCGACCTGACATGCGGTCGGAACCGTCGGACACTAATTAAGCAGTTGGCTGCTCGTTTGGTACTTCACTGAGGAACGATTTCTCGCGTGCGATCGAAGTTGCATCGATGAAGGTTTGCATGGGGGTCTTTCCGAAGCAATAGCGGCCCTGATGGGTTCGTAGCTGGTTGTATTCATCCATCCAGATGTCGAGGTCAGCCTGCAGCTCGCTGATTGTCGTATAGATCTTTTTGCGGAAGGCTATGCGATAGAACTCATCGAGCATTGTCTTGTGAAAGCGCTCGACGATTCCGTTGGTTTGCGGGCTCTTTGCCTTGGTGCGTGTGTGATCGATGTTTTCCACCGCGAGGTAGAGTTCGTATTCGTGACGGTCATGGGTACCGCAATATTCGGTGCCGCGATCGGTCAGGACCCGTTGGAGTGGGATGCCGGCATTTTCGTAGAAGGGAATGACCCGATCGTTGAGGAGATCAGCGGCGGTGATCGGGGTTTTTCTGTCGTAGAGTTTGGCAAAGCCGAGCTTGGCGTAGGTGTCGATGAAGGTCTGCTGATAGACGCGGCCGACGCCCTTCAAAGTGCCGACATAGAAAGTGTCCTGCGCACCACAATAGCCGGGGCATTCGGTTTCAAACTCGCCGTGAGCCTCCTTGTCGGCCTTGGCCTTTTCAAGCGCAGTGATCTGAGCTTCGGTGAGGATGAAGCGCTCTTGCGCCATCTTGGCCTCGAGCGCCTTCAACCGATCCTTCATGGTGGCAAGATCGTGGCGCAACCAAATCGAGCGTACACCGAACGGTGACACGATGACACCGCGTTTCAGGAGTTCGTTAGAGACGCGGGCCTGTCCGAACGCCGGTTGTTCGATCGCCATGCCGACGACCGCCGTCTCGACCTCCGGCGCCACCCGGTTCTTGAGAATAGGCTTACGACGAGAGATTTCCTGAAGGGCAATCTCGCCGCCTTTGTCGTACAGCTCCTTGAACCGGTAGAAGCTGTCGCGCGAGTATCCCATCATCTTGCACGCGTGGCTGACATTGCCGAGTTGCTTGGCGAGTTCAAGCAGACCGGCCTTGGCTCGGATGATTTTCTGGTCCTTGGTCATCGGGTGTCTCCTGGAAAGCCATAGCGGGGGGCTGAGCAACCCCGACCAGTTCCGGCCCCCGCCACGGCTCTCACCGAGTTACGGAAAACACCGCCTGTCAGATTAAATCGAGACTTTTACACCATAACTGTCCGCTGTCATGAAAACCATCCCCGTTGGCAATTTTTTGAAGCGTCTTCCCGCCGGCGGGCAGTCGCTCCAATTGTGTACGAGCCCGTCGCGCAAGCACAATCCGTGCTTGGTCCTGTCCCATTCACCAAGTGAATCATATTCGCGCCTAAATGGGATTCAAGAAACGCGAATTCCTCACCAATGGCTACGCTTCAAGTGCATTGACGACGTCGCCAAAACCGCGGGGTTTCGAAAAGGACACTTTAACCGGCTTATTCCGGCCAAAGCGGACCTATTCGAGATTTCGGCCTCCGACCGGATTGCGCCATGCTGGCCGTGGACAAACAGGCGATTTGGTCGCTCCTAAGGCCGCAACGTCGGTGACGATGGGAACAGCCGCTCTCCCAAACCGCGCCGAGATCCGACAGCGAGCCCCAGATCTGCGCTCGCAGCCGGGGTGCTAGAAAGGTCACGCTCGATCCGCAGCGCAGCGAGACCCGCTTTTGCTTGTTAAGAAGTCGAGGTCACGTTCGTCCCGCACAATTGTGCCAGCAGCAGCCAGAAGATGGCTAAAAGCAGCAGATTGATGGTAGTTTGTTGCTGTATTCGGGCCCATTTTTGGGTTCGACGCGCGAACCGGCATTCTTCCGTCCCAACCGGCAAGTCTAGCAGCCGTGGCACGCGGGGCCTGTCAAGGCTGGCGGCACCTTTCGCGACCAACCGCACGGCTTTGCCTTGATTGGCCCGAGTGCGCCGGCGTCCTTGATCAGATCGGGGCCGAAAGCGGTCATCGGGTCATAGGGAAATTCAAACCGGTGGCCTTAGTTATGGTGAAATTCACGCCACTGGTGACATCATTAACGGCGTCAGAGTACAGGCCAAATACAGAAAGTCCTCCGCGGCCAGCGCAAACTTTGTGTTCTAAAATCCGCTCAGGAATTGACTTCACTTGATGTCAAATTTCGACGGAATTCAAATCCGCATGCGAACCCAAGAATTTCTGCTTCGACATCCGTGCTCGGGCGTTCTGAGGGATCATCTTTCGAACTGGAAGTTCGCGAAGCGGTGAAGTTCCTCTTCGATCATCGTTTTCTGCAACGCGGGCGATTCTCCGCCGATCCAGGTCCATTGTTGGACCAGCAATTTCTGATGCAAACGATCTGTCTTAAGATCAATTGCAGCAACGATCTTGTCGCCACTTAGTATGGGCAGAGCAAAATACCCGAGCACCCTCTTTTCCTTTGGCAAATAGGCTTCAAACCTGTGGTTATAATCAAAAAACAGCTCGAGTCGTCTGCGCTGTATTATAAGAGGATCGAACGGTGAAAGGATATGAATCGTTTCATCTATCGTACGTGGAACACGATCCAGCACATGAGGTTTCGACCAGTGCTCAATTTTTGCCTTCCCTTTGATCACAACCGGCGTTAGGGTTCCACGCCTTACTCTTTCCTCGATCAGCTTTCGAACGGCCGGTTTATTCTTGGCCGCAAGGTGACAGATGGAATCAAGGCTCACCAACCCTTGCGATCGAAGTGCCCTATCAAGCTGATAGGCCACAATCTGTTTTTCGGATGCTGGCTTCGGCCTCCGCTCCCACCCGAAATGACGGTCGATGAGGTCATACTTCTTTAGCATTCCGAATCGTTCACTAACCGTTAGATCGCCTCTGAAGAAAGCAAATTGCAACGCCCGTTTCGACGGCTTCCTACTGGCCCAAGCGTGGTCTTTTTCGATCAAAACATCGTCTTCTATATCGCGTATTGAAAGAGCACCACACTTACGGATGAGAGCTACAACCTTTCGAAGATCTTTCTTTGTCACCGAGCCAAACCGGATCTCCGGCGACTCACGGTACCGCTTCATATCTCGCAAGAAGAAACGGATATCCCTTGTTGGAACATATGAAAGCGCATGGGTCCAATACTCGAAGACGCTCTTATCAACGGTCTGTGCTTGACGAAGATGTTCACGCCGATAGCCCGGGATCCGATTCCTCAGGATGTGATGGTGGCAACGCTCGATCACATTGATGGTGTCGATCTGCAGATAGCCAAGATGTTCCACCGCGGCGAGTGCCGCCTCAGGTCCGCTTCCGAATGATCCAGGCACGTCCAAACGCTGAGCGTGAAGCCATATATGCCTGGCATCGTACTCGGAAATTGTGATGGATTTGGGCACAGTTTTCAACGTTAATGGACCAATGACCGAGCTAGGCGTAGCCAGCTTTCAAAACTTTGGACGTCGGGCAAGACCATTGCTGGACGGGTACACATATTTATCGATCAAGTCAGGATACTACGACGTTGGTCGGTTGAAGGTTGCGTCAGATTCGAACGGCCGACAAGTGGGTGTAAGTTGAGGCCAATATTGGACGGGGGATTTTACTGCCGAATTTCTATAGGCGGCTTGTGAGCGACACGACGGCGCTTCCAATTCGTCCGGTTCTGACCCGAATATGCGGCCCGGCCGCGCGATGCAAGAGAATTCGTCGAGCTGTCGATTGTGGTCCCGCATCAAAGAATGCGACCTCCAATTGGGGCGCGTTCTCCCCGGGGTCATCATTTAGATCAGCGCGCCTGCCATCCTATGAGCGGACACGTCTCAATAAGGCCATCTTAGTCACCATTTCTCGCAAACCCCCGGAAGACCGATGCTCATCTCGTATCGTCCTCTCGCAGGCCTCGACGGGAACACCTTGTGCCTGAGCGGTGACGGCGGTGGCCGCCCGACCTGCGTCAACGCTAGCGCACTAATCCTCGTCGCGCGAATTGACCACGCGCGCCTCGCGGAGATCTAATTCTTTTTCCAGCCGGCGTCGAGCCTCATCGGTCAGCTTATGGTCACAATACAGATCGTTGATATGCTGCCGTTCGGCGGCGATCAAACTAAGATCTATCTCATCGTGAAGTTCGGAGAGCTCATTGCGTTCATGCACGTCGTCGGCTGCAATCTCAGATCGCAAAAGCCGCGAGCGATGAGCGGTACGAAGGGCTTCGGCAACCTCGCCAGAGGGATTCCTCTCGCTCACAAATTGATCCAAAAGTCTCAAAGCCGCACGCGCGGCCTGGCGTCGTGCGCTTTGCTCAGCGATCCGATCGCCGTGGCGCTCGCGGCGGCCAGCGTTGGCGAGACCGAGCGTGCGCATCATCCATGGCAGCATCGAGCCCTGTCCGACAAGAGTTCACAATAATGACGCTGAAAGTCAGAAACAGTATCAGGTCGCGCTGGGGAAACAGTTGGCCGTTTTCGGTCCTCAAAGGAATTGCGAGCGCAGCGGCGAGCGATACGATGCCGCGCACTCCGGTAAAGGCCAGCGCAAAGGGCCATTGCCAAGGCGGCGCAGGGTCGGCGCGTCTAATAGCCGGAATAAGCCAGCGAGGCAGATAAGTTGCCGGATAAACCCAGACGAAGCGAGCAACAATCACGACAGCACTTACGAGGAGTGCCGACATAGTTAGCCTCGAGGCGGGATATTCGCCAATGTTCGCAATGATTTCGCGCGCCTGAAGGCCCGTGATAAGGAAAACCATACCTTCGATTAGATAGATCAGGAAACCCCAGAAAAAAATTCCTTGCAGGCGCGTCGCAGCGCTGATCAATCTGAACCCGTTCCAGCTTATATAGAGCCCGGCTGTTACCGTCGCAAGTACGCCAGATCCTCCAAGATGCTGCGGCGGCCAAAACGCCAGGAACGGAGTTAGCACCGAAAGCGTAACTTCAATTCGTGGATCTCGCACCCAACGTCGCAAGCGTAACATAATCCAACCTACGCCGATCCCCCAAAGGAGTTCGCCAGCAATTATCGCACCGAAGTCGATTGCTGCGCGAGCGAAAGAGAATTCGTTAGTGCCTACAGCAACCACTGCGAAACGGTAGAGGATAAGCGCCGTCGCATCGTTGGCCAGACCCTCGCCCTCGAGGATGACCAGAATGCGTTTTGGAAGCTTGAGCCGACGGGCGATGGAGAGTGGCGCTACGGCGTCCGGCGGTGAGACGATCGCGCCCAAGAGAAAACCCAACGGCCAGGGGATGGCTAACATAAAATGGGTCGCGACTGCGACGGCGGCGGTTGTGAAAAGAACGCAGCCAACCGCAAGAAGCGTTATGGGACGCAGGTTAAATCGAAATTCGCGCCAGCTCATCGATACCGCTGACGAGTAGACGATGGGCGGCAGCACCACCAACAGCACGATTTCAGGCGAAATTTCAATGGTCGGAAGGCCAGGGATCAGCGCGAGAAGAACCCCGATCGATACCAGGAGTATTGACGGGGGGATCTTGAGTCGGACGGCGACGAAAGCAACCGCCGCGATCACAGCCAGTAGTAGCACCAACAACTGGATCATTGAAATCATCGTTGTCTCCGATGGCGATCGGGTATTGAGCTAAAGAGTGCCGACGAGTTCTATAACTAACGGTTGTGGCATCGGACCTCCTCTATAGCAGGCCGCGAGGGGCGCGGCGTAGCCTGCTGCCGTGATCCTTCGCCAGAAGGATCATGCAACCTTTGTGAGGGTCAAGGTTCAGTCGTTCCAACCGACAGAGGTCTGCTTTCCCAACTCCTGGTTTGAGCCGGTCAAGGGGGCGCGCTCTAGGCTGGTCGCGCGGCAGTTTCGAAATCGTGAGCACCAGGGGGAGGGGTGCGGTCGATCCGCTCATAAAGATGCGGCCTGGTCCGTGTTTGGATTTGCCACGCTGCGGCTCTTCGTTGCAGCGCAGCGACGCGTGCGCCGTCGCGGGTGAAGCGGACGCTTCGCGGACAGGACCCAACCGGCGCCGTTGACTACTTGTACTCCAAGAGTAACCTTAATCGTGATGGCGGTTGGCATTCGCAAGGGTGATCTCGAATTCATGTGGTCCCGGGAGGGGGCCAACGATTGTCACGTGCTCTCCGCTTTCGTCTGCCCCATTGCCAGGGACTCGTCATCGACGACGTCCACGTGGCTCTATCCCTCACTGCACAGGACTGAACGAAAACCCCGCCCTCGCTGAGGCCACGGAGTGGGAGTCGACGTTAATCCGCGCTGGAGAGTGTGGAGCCGTGAGGGGGAGCACGCCGGCCGGTCCGAGCAGGTCGGCGACTGTCTGGCCGATCCGCCTTCCGCTGGTCGCATCATGACCAGTGAAGCCACCGGAGTGATGGAGAGACCCTCGATCCGCGTCGCATCGCTTGCCTTCTTTGCTGAGTTGTGTTGCCCTCGTTAGTCGATTTGGCGGTTATCAGAGTTCGTACGTCAGCACCCCTCAGATATCGCTTTTGGCGCTGGCTATCCGGCTCATGCGCCTTTCTCAATCCAACTGGCCCCGGTGAGTGATGCCGTTGGAGGTCAAACCTCAGTGTCGAACCAGCAAACTTGAACCTGACCGAGGCAAGCTTCGCTCGACACCGCCGAGCAAGGCAGGGTGAGGCCAAATCTCTGTTGGACATTGTTGGCGGCTGCCGGGTGCCGCCGCCCTACAGGGCAGAGGTGTGGTTTGACATGGGACAATGGGGACGACCAAGCAATTGCCTAATAGTTAGCTGAGCGTCAGGGTGCGAGGAGAGTAGCAAATGCGGCGAAGGGCCGGACTGACGGCGGGCCTAATCCACCCATACGAGCTGCGGCCGAGAATCCCCAACAATCTGGCCTGACTCGTTTATGGCTGGGTGCCGCCTCCTTGCTGTCTGGGAGAATCATATGTCAGTAGGTCCCTTAGCGAGCGGAATAAAGAGGAATAAAGATCTGCGTTCTTGATCGTTCGGCCTCCGCCGCCCGCCTTTAGGCCACAGCCAGGCATGCGGCGTCCTCGCCTTTCGGCGCCGTGAACCGGGCCAACACGGCCTCGCGTACTTCAGATGCCACGCGTGGTAGCATTGTCATTGGGACGGTCAAAGGGCGACCTTAGCGTCTATCGAGCGCCTTCCGCCTTCCGCTGCTTGGCCACTCGTTGCTGCCGTGACCTGGTCAATCGATGGGTGCTGGCGAACTCCTGCCTGGAGAGATACCGCTGGGCATGTCGGCTCCGTTCCCTGTGTCGAGCCCGATCGATTCCCGGGCCGGCAGGTGCGCACTTGCTCCGCGTTCACCCGGGCGCCATCGAACTCAACCACTTGAGAACATCTAGCAACGCGATCCACCGTGACACCTCGCCGACCCCGCCCGTCCACCGAGCGAAAGCCTATGAAAACAAGGAGAGCTCGTTGAGCCGGCGGCCAAGCGTAAGCCCGGAAACGGTGGAGACAATGCCACTGATGTCAATGCCGTAGTGTCGATAAAGATCGGCGATCGTGCCTGTCTGTCCGAAATGCTCCACGCCAAGCGGCACGGTCTTATGACCGCGGACAGCTCCAAGCCAAGCCAGTGTAGCCGGATGTCCATCGGTGACCGTGACGAGAGTGCAGTGAGTAGGAAGATTGCCGAGGAGGGTTTCGATATGGCCTGTCGCATTGCCTTGACCGCGCCTGCGGGCGCGTTGGGCCGCTGTCCATCCAGCGTTCAGCCGGTCGGCCGACGTGACGGCAAGAACCCCAATATCCCGTCTGTTCTCGCCGATGCGACCTGCAGCGGCGATGACTTCCGGTGCCACGCAACCTTGATAAGCGAGCACGACGTCGGCATTCGGCCCAGGTCGGCGCAGCCAGTAGGCGCCATCAATGACGCCTTGCCGAAAGGTCTCGTCGCGACGTCCGGTCGGCTGTTCAAGTGGTCTCGTTGTTAGTCGCAGATAGACTGACCCACCTGTTTCGTCACGAAGCCATGTCCGCTCATCAGGATCTCCATCGCCATCACGCTGCATGTAATCGAATGACCAGTCCATAATTACGGAAAGCTCGTCGAGGAACGCTGGTTCGAAACTGGCGAGACCGTCCTGGCTAATGCCGATCAACTGTGAGCCGATCGACTGATGGGCGCCGCCTTCAGGAGCGAGCGACACTCCCGAGGGAGTACCGACAATTATAAATCGAGCGTCCTGATAGCAGGCATAGTTCAGCGCATCGAGGCCTCTGGAGATAAAGGCATCGTAAACCGTGCCTATTGGGAGCACCCGCTCACCAAATAGAGAATGTGACAGGCCTGCCACTCCGAGGAGGAGAAAAAGGTTCATCTCGGCAATGCCGAGTTCGATATGCTGTCCCTCGGGGGAAAAGACCCACTTCTGGGTTGAAAGGACATGTTCATCTTGGAATGTATCGGGTCTGGCATCGCGGGCAAAAAGACCACGGCGGTTCACCCATGCACCGAGATTGGTCGAAACGGTGACATCCGGTGCCATGGTAACGATCCGATCGGCAAGTCCATCCTCCGACTTAGCCAAGGCATCGAGAAATCTTACCAAAGCCGGCCTGGGTGGAAAGCGTTCGGTCGTCCAAAAATACCGGACCGTGCGTTGCGATTTTGGCAGCTTTAAACCGGCGGCTGCCTTTCCTAAAAAATGGAATTCTTGACAGGAACTTACTCAAGTCCGACGTGCTCGTCAAAGTGGAAAACTTGTCCCATTCCTTACCCTTGGGAACATTCATCGTCGCCTGAAATTCGGCCATCTGCACGTTGGTCATCAGACCGGCGTGGTTGTCCTTATGACCCGCCAGCGGCGTACCCCAGCCTTTGATCGTATAGGCGAGAAAGACTGTCGGCCGGATGTGATCGATGCTATCAAAGGCATCAACGAGAGTTTCGATGCAATGCCCCCCCAGATTGCTCATCAACGCCGCAAGTTCCTCATCCGAACGGCGCCCAAGGAGCCTGGCAACTAAACCTTGATCACCTATCTCATAGAGAATGCGCTTGCGCCATGCGGCGCCGCCTTGAAAGGTAAGAGCCGAATAAAGTTGGTTTGGGCACCGGTCGATCCACTCCAGCAATTTGTCGCCGCCGGGTTCCTCAAAGGCGGCCCTTTGGAGCGCTCCGTACTTTAGAATGACGACGTCCCAACCGAAGGCACGGAATATGGCTTCGATCCGCTGCCACAGACCTTCACGCACCACGCCGTCGAGGCTTTGGCGGTTGTAGTCGATGATCCACCAAGTATTCCTCAAACCATGCTTCCAACCTTCCTGAAGGCATTCGTAGACATTGCCCTCGTCGAGTTCGGCATCGCCAACCAGCGCAATCATGCGCCCGTTGGGACGCATTTTCGCCCAGGCCTTGCCGGCGAGATAGTCCTGCATGAGGGAGGCGAAAGCAGTGATTGCGACGCCAAGGCCAACCGAACCGGTGGAGAAGTCGACGTCGTCGATATCCTTTGTGCGGCTTGGATAGGACTGGGCTCCCCCGAAACCGCGAAAATTCTCGAGCCTTTCCCTAGTCTGATTGCCGATCAGATATTGGATGGCGTGGAATACGGGCGAAGCGTGCGGTTTGACCGCCACACGATCCTCCGGGCGCAGTGTATGGCAATAAAGGGCTGTCATGATCGACACTATGGAGGCTGAGGACGCTTGATGGCCGCCGACCTTAACTTCGTCTTTCTCACGCAGGTGGTTGGCGTTGTGAATTGTCCAACATGCAAGCCAAAGGATCTGCTTCTCGATGGCTTTAAGGTGTTGAATTTCATTCTCTAACATAATTGCACCCCGCGGTTTTCGGCCATTCAAAGCATTTGATTCGCGTGAAATATCTCCGAACCTTCGGGAAAACGTCCCATGAACTCAATCGATCGAGGCGATATTTGCGCGACTGCCAATTGGATGAAAGCCAAAAATATTGCGCCAAGCTTGTCGTGGCGTGTCGCGATCCCATCTGCAGCGGCTCGATGAATCGCACCGTGTGCCACAGTTCAGCATGCGTCTCAAATGCAGCGCCGTCGGTCCAGCACTCGTAGAGAGCCGTGGGTCTCGAAAGAGCGACAGTGCTGAAGGACAAAAACAGCCAAGCCCATCGCGAGGAGGACTGAGGAGGGCTCGCATTGCTGCAGCCGCGGCGCCTTCACCGCTCTTGCGCATAAAAACGTCCGAGTGTGTAGGGTTCCATTTGTTACTCCCCTATTCCCGAAGATCGTCTGTCGCCTTCCCGCCCGGTCAAGCGAAAGGCCACTCTGAGGAGATGTCGAAACTCCACTGTCGGGCTGGGCCAGACAATATTGGTTTGGCATTTCTGGCGGCTCAACGCACGAAATTGGCGCCGGTGAAATCGCTGTCCGAGTCGAAAAGCAGAATATTATCGGCAAATGGCAAAGGATAGCAGCCGTTAGGGTGCTAGCATAGTCAATATACAGGGCGGTGATGCCGTTGTATAGCCGAGTCAAATCTCTAACGGAGTCAGGTTCATGGATGATCGCAATTATCATAAGGATCGCATCGCTAACCGCAAGCTCCACCCCGAAACGCTGATGATGGGCTATGGCTACTCACCAGGCCTGTCGGAAGGCTCGCTGAAACCACCGATCTTTTTGACCTCGACATTCGTCTTCGCCAATGCGCAGCAAGGCAAGGACTTCTTCGACTTGACTTCTGGCCGCCGACAACCGCGTATCGGTGAAAAGGCCGGCTTAGTCTATTCGCGTTTTAACAACCCCAATTTGGAGATCCTCGAGGATCGCCTAGCCATCTGGGACCAAGCTGAGAGATCCGCCGTCTTCGCAAGCGGCATGGCTGCGATCGCGACAACCTTATTTGCATTTTTGAGGCCCGGCGACACAGTCCTGCACAGCCGACCCCTCTATGGCGGCACCGAAACACTGCTGAAGAATCAAATGGCTGCCTTTGACATCACGGCCTTCGGCTTTACGGATGGCCTTGACAAGACACAAATGCGGGCGGCAGCGGATGCTGCCCATGCGAGAGGTCGAGTCGGTTTAATCCTCGTTGAAACGCCGGCCAATCCGACGAATGGACTCGTCGACCTTGCGACCATTACCGAGATCGCCGACGATTTGGGTCAGCTCCAAGGTCATCGACCGCCGGTGGTGGTTGACAATACTATGCTCGGCCCGGTGTTTCAAAAGCCACTGTTGCACGGGGTTGACATTACTCTGTGTTCATTAACCAAATATGTTGGTGGCCATAGCGACCTCGTCGGTGGAAGCATAAGCGGCGCCACCGACCTCATCCGAAACGTTATGGTTTGGCGCAGCTTTCTTGGTACACAGCTTGACCCGAATTCCTGCTGGATGTTAATGCGTTCGCTTGAAACGCTTGGCGTGCGCACTGACAGGTCCAACGCAAATGCATGCAAGGTGGCCGAGTTTCTTGCAACCCATCCTAAAATCGCTAAGCTGCACTATCTCGGATTTCTCAAGAACGATGATCGGCGCAAGACGGTGTTTGATCGGCAGTGCACGGCTCCAGGTTCAACATTCGCGTTTGACGTGGTTGGCGGGGAAGGTGAGGCATTTGCCTTGCTCGATCACTTACAGATCATGAAGCTTGCCGTGAGTTTGGGAGGGACGGAGACGTTGATCTCCCATCCGGCATCAATGACGCATTCAGGAGTGGCAAAGGAATTGCGTGAGGAAATTGGGCTTACCGACGCGCTGGTCAGAGTTTCGGTGGGTATCGAGGACGCCGACGATCTGATCGCCGACCTCGCGCAGGCTTTGGAATTCGTTTAGCTTGCACTCTGGGAAAATTAACCGTTGCCACGGCATCGATCGACCCGTCAGGCACGATTCGTACCGAGATTGGAGCGCTTACGCGATATGCAGCGAGCGGCCTATGGAAACTGGGTCGGAAAGACCACCGGGTAACAGGCAAAATACTGAGGAATGGAAAGCGCTGTGAGGCTCCGACGCGTTGTTATTTCTCTCCGCATCGGTCGTCGTGCGTCCCCGGCGCCTATCTTCGCAGCCTCGGCGGGTTTGTTTTCTAGCAACGAAGGGATCACATTGAGGCGGCGCGGTCTGCAAGTTGGAGGGCTTCATCATGAATGTGAGCGTGTTGCAGATGCTGACGAGCGAAGATCGTTATATTCTGGCAGAGCCGGCGCATCCGGCGTCTGAGCCCAAGATATCCCTCAAGATATCTCTTCGAACGACCCAAGGTCGAGAACTCAGCGAGCTATCGCTGAGCGACTTCAATGAGTTTTTGCGTGAAAGGGTTATTGTGGCCGACGGAGTGGCTGACGAGCGTGGGCGGATCGCTTATCGCTTGTCGGAAACAGGGCGCAAAGCGGTCATTGCGGCTCGTCTTGGTGCTCAAAAGACCAGATGAAAATTGTGCTGCCGCTGTCGTCTCCGAGGCCTTTTCGAGGAAGCGGCGATGGGCCTCGCCCAGGAGCCTCAATGACCGGACGCCGACCCCTCTTGGCTGGCCGGAAACGGCCCGATAGAGCCGGCCACTTAATATGTTTACATAAAGATATATTTATGTCAGCATATCAGAATGATTGAGGATGTTCAAGGCAGACAGATCGGACCCATCGTGGATGGAGCAGACGTCTTATCCGAGCTAAGTAAGGCGGTGCGCACCCGCATTCTGATCCTGGACGGCGCTATGGGCACGCAAATCCAGGGCCTAGGCTTCAGCGAGGATCATTTTCGCGGCGATCGGTTTGGCGGTTGCGCCTGCCATCAGCGGGGCAACAACGATCTTCTCATCTTGACACAGCCGGCAGCGATCGAGGAGATCCATTACAACTACGCGCTGGCTGGCGCGGACATTCTTGAGACCAATACCTTCTCGTCCACTTCCATTGCCCAGGCCGATTATGGCATGGAAGACATGGTGTATGACCTTAACCGCGAAGGCGCGCGTCTGGTTCGGCGTGCCGCGCTCCGCGCCGAGCGCGAAGACGGCAAGCGCCGTTTTGTTGCCGGTGCGCTTGGGCCAACCAACCGTACCGCCTCCATTTCGCCTGACGTGAATAATCCTAGCTTTCGGGCGGTAAGTTTCGATGATTTGCGAAGCGCCTACGGCGAGCAGCTTCGCGGTCTCATCGATGGCGGGGCTGACATCATCCTGATCGAAACAATCTTCGATACCCTGAACGCCAAGGCTGCGGTGTTCGCCTGCGGCGAGATATTTGCAGAAAAAGGCGTCCGATTGCCGATCATGATTTCCGGCACTATTACCGACCTTTCAGGCCGCACATTGTCGGGTCAGACGCCGACAGCCTTTTGGTACTCGCTTCGGCATTCGAACCCGTTCACCATAGGCCTCAATTGCGCGCTCGGCGCGAAGGCGATGCGAACACATTTGGCCGAAATCGCGAACGTCGCCGACACCTTCGTCTGCGCTTACCCGAATGCCGGCCTTCCGAATGCCTTTGGCTGCTATGACGAAAGTCCGGAAGCCATGGCCAACCAGATCGAGGAATTTGCGCGGGATGGATTGGTCAATGTGGTGGGCGGTTGCTGCGGTTCGACGCCCGAACACATTCGTGCCATCGCCGAGGCAGTGAAAAAGTATCCACCGCGCATCGTGCCCGACCAAAGACGCTTGATGCGGCTCTCCGGGCTGGAGCCCTTCACTAAATCCAAGGAGATCCCATTCGTCAATGTCGGCGAACGCACCAACGTCACCGGCTCGGCTAAGTTCCGCAAATTAATTACGACCGGAAATTATACCGCCGCGCTAGAAGTCGCACGCGACCAGGTGGCCAACGGCGCTCAGATCATCGACGTCAACATGGACGAGGGGCTCATCAATTCGAAGAAGGCGATGATCGAGTTCCTCAACCTCGTTGCGACCGAGCCAGACATCGCCCGCGTGCCTATCATGATCGACAGCTCGAAATGGGAGATCATCGAGGCGGGCCTCAAATGCGTACAGGGCAAGCCGTTGGTCAACTCAATCTCGCTTAAGGAAGGCGAAGAACCGTTTCTCCATCACGCCAATCTGGTGCGCGCCTATGGAGCGGCGGTCGTCGTCATGGCCTTCGACGAAGAGGGTCAGGCGGACACCACTGAACGCAAGGTGGAAATCTGCACCCGCGCCTACAGACTTCTGACCGAAAAGGCTGGATTCCCCCGGAGGATATCATCTTCGACCCGAACATTTTTGCGGTGGCCACGGGTATTGAGGAGCACAACGCCTATGCCGTTAACTTTATCGAAGCGACGCGTGCGATCGTATCCACACTGCCGCATGCGCACGTGTCAGGCGGCGTTTCGAATCTTTCGTTCTCGTTTCGAGGGAACGAGCAGGTGCGCGAGGCCCTGAACGCCGTGTTCCTCTACCACGCCATTCAGGCGGGTATGGACATTGGCATTGTCAACGCAGGTCAATTGGTCGTCTATGAGTCGATTGACCCCGAATTGCGGGAGGTGTGCGAGGACGTGGTGCTCAACCGCAGTCCAAATGCGACCGAGCGGATTCTGGAGATTGCCGAGCGCTTCAAGGGGACCGCCGGCAAGGAAAACAAGGCGCGAGATCTGTCGTGGCGCGAATGGTCCGTAGGGAAGCGGATTGAGCACGCGCTGGTCAATGGAATTACCGAGTTCATTGATGTCGACACGGAAGAGGCTCGGCTTGGAGCCGAGCGTCCTCTGCACGTCATCGAAGGTCCGTTGATGGCTGGCATGAATGTCGTGGGGGATCTTTTCGGGGCGGGAAAAATGTTCTTGCCTCAAGTTGTGAAGTCGGCGCGGGTAATGAAGCAGGCGGTCGCAAACTTGCTGCCGCATATGGAGGCCGAGAAGCTCGCGAACGGTGGCAATGGCGAGCGCCAGACTGCCGGAAAAATATTGTTGGCGACGGTGAAGGGCGACGTTCACGATATCGGCAAGAAGATCGTCAGCGTGGTGCTTGCCTGCAATAATTACGAGGTCATTGATCTCGGTGTCATGGTCCCCGCAGCGAAAATTCTTCAAACCGCGCGCGACGAGAAGGTCGATATCATCGGTCTGTCCGGACTGATCACGCCGTCGCTCGACGAAATGGCGCATGTGGCCGCGGAAATGGAGCGCGAGGGTTTCGGCATCCCGCTCTTGATCGGCGGAGCGACAACTAGCCGCGTACACACGGCGGTTAAGATTTATCCCCGTTACCAGCGCGGCCTGACGGTCTACGTTGTCGATGCGAGCCGAGCGGTTGGCGTCGTTTCCAGCCTGCTATCCCCAAATGCAAAGTCCGACTATGTAGCGGCGGTTCGGACTGACTACGCGAAAGTCGCCGACGCCCATGCCCGCGGCGAGGCCGAGAAGCGGCGCCTGCCGCTGGCCACGGCCCGGGCAAATGCGCATCGAATTGATTGGGCTAACTACGAGGCAAAGAAGCCAAGCTTCCTCGGCGCACGGGTTTTCGGCAACTGGGACCTAGCTGACCTCATTCGCTACATCGACTGGACGCCCTTCTTTCAGACCTGGGAACTGAAAGGTCGTTACCCCGCAATTCTCGACGACGATAAGCAAGGGCCGGCGGCTCAACTGCTCTTTGCCGACGCGCAGACGATGCTCAAACGGATTGTGGAGGAGAAATGGTTCGCACCCAAGGCGGTCATCGGCTTCTGGCCGGCGAATGCCGTCGGCGATGACATCCGGCTCTTCACCAACGAAACCCGCCAGGCGGAGCTTGCGACCTTCTATACTCTTCGCCAGCAGCTTTCGAAACGTGACGGAAAAGCGAATGTCGCGCTGTCGGATTTTGTGGCGCCCTTCACAAGCGGCAAGCCGGATTATGTAGGCGGGTTTGTGGTCACTGCAGGCCTGGAGGAGGTGAGGCTCGCGCAACGGTTCGAGCGAGCCAACGACGATTATTCCTCGATTTTGGTCAAGGCCTTGGCGGATCGGTTCGCGGAAGCTTTTGCAGAGCGCATGCACGAACTTGTGCGCAAAGAATTCTGGGCTTATGCGGCCGATGAGGATTTTGAACCGCAGGACCTCATGGGTGAGCCCTATCGTGGCATCCGACCCGCGCCGGGCTACCCGGCGCAACCCGACCATACGGAGAAGGCAACGCTGTTCCGGCTGCTTGAGGCTGAGAAGGACGTTGGAGTGCGCCTCACCGAAAGCTACGCGATGTGGCCTGGTTCATCCGTGGCAGGCCTCTATCTTGCGCACCCGGAGAGCTACTACTTCGGTGTTGCCAAAGTCGAGCGCGATCAGGTCGAAGATTATTCGCGCCGCAAGTCCATGCCCGTTGTCGACGTTGAGCGCTGGCTCGGTCCAATCCTAAATTATGTACCTGCTCCGCGCGCGAGCGACCCCAATTTTGCACAGCGCAAACGAGAGGCGGCGCGCGCTACCCACGGCTGAGTCGACCCCACCAGGCGTTCGTCATCGCCGAGCTTCGTCAAGCCTTCGTAACGGATAGTCTCCGTTTCGCTCGTGCACGCTGGCAGCCCTCACGCTTTTTTACCTAGATGCCGTGAGCCGGGGGCTTCTTCTGCAAGCATTGGAGTAGCCCATGACCTCGCAAGGCGCCGCGTCTTCAGACCGGAAATACGACCGAAGTTTTCTCCTCACTCCTCAGCCCCGACAAGCGCAATCAACTCATCGAGCTTTGGGAGATCGAAAAGTATGGAAATGACTACTTCAAAGATCCGGATCACGTTCATCTTTATGGCGTGGCCCCGAGGGAGTGGTATGCACTTGGCGTGCGCATCCTGGCACGCACTTGCCTTGAAGCCGTCAAAGACCCACTTGGCAACAAAATAGGGAGCGATATTGCTGAGGTCGTGGGACGTGCATATGGCAATCCTCGTGTCGGCGTCGTCGATCAATTCGCCGGCTCTTGCAATGGTCTCTATGCAATACTGCAGCACTTGTCGGGAGCAAAGGGTATCGGCTTCGAGGTCGAACCGGCGATCTGATGATTGCGCTCTCGAAGCCGTCAGATCATTAGCGTCGTCCAGAAACCCAAACTCGCTCGGCGAGCGGCTGACTATCCCGCCGGTCAACCGCGGACGGCGTCGCCAATCGAGGCTGCAGCTGACGGGACGACAAGCGAACCGATTGGGAGTGCCCATAGCAGCGAGAACACTACGCCACCGATGCTGGCACCATTGTTTGCTGTCGATAACGCCTTGGCCCCAAGTCTCAGGCGGCGCAACAATTGCGTTGATTGCGGCGGCGGCCTCGCCAGCGTTAGCCTCAAAGGATTGCTGCCGCGAAGAGCTGCCGGTGAACCGCGGCCGCCGCCGACAACAATGACTGTTTGGACAAGCATCGCAAATAGATTCTCGGCTTTGCCATCTCGCTATGGCAATTTCATTCCGGATGGCTCCCTCTGTCACGGACGAAACTCAAAGCGGCGCGCACTGCGCTAAGTTGATGGTTTCATCATCGAAGCGATATTCGAAGGTCTCAGCTCTGCCGCCAAGCGCCCTCGAAAACCAACCCCCTTCTCAAAACCTTCGGTCCGACCCAGCGAGATCGGCTGTCGGCACTCTCCGCCTTAACTTTGCCACTAATAATACCGCGGGATGGGACCATCCTGCGGCGTTGAATTACCGGCGAGGTCGAAAAAGACCTCGTCGAGATAGCACCAGCCCCATCCCTCGGGAGGATCGTAGCCCTCGACAATGGGATGGCCCGTAGCATGGAAATGCCGTGTTGCGTGGCGGTTCGGCGATGAATCGCAACATCCGACATGACCGCAAGTCCGGCATATCCTCAAGTGAACCCATTCGCTACCGGTCTTAAGACATTCTTCGCAGCCGCGCGCGCTCGGTTTCACCGCGTGAATTGTGCCAATATGCAAACAGTTTTTGCTCATTAAGATCACCTCCGTCGGGCAGGATGACTTGCAAAGTGCCGATTCACAGATCGGCCGCTGAAGTTTATGCGGCGGCGAGTAAGCTGTGAATTTGAGCGACAACCGCCGCACCCTCTCCGACCGCTGCGGCAACTCGCTTGGTCGAACCAGCGCGCACATCACCGATGGCGAAGACGCCCGGTCGACTGGTCTCCAGTGGCAGAATGGGCCAAGTGCTCAGGTCAGCCCCGACGACGCCATTGGCTCCGGTAAGTATGAAGCCCTTACCGTCAACCGCGACGCAGCCGTCAAGCCAGGATGCGTTCGGGTCGGCGCCAATGAACAGGAAGAGATGACGCAACGGGCAGGACCGAGTCTTGCCGGTCGAGCGTTTTCGAAATAACGCTCCGCGAAGACCTTCATCCCCTTCCAGTCCAACCACTTCGGTTCCTGTATGCAGCATCACATTGGGCAAGGCGGCGATTCGGTCAATCAGATAGCGCGACATCGACGCTTGCAAGCCTGAACCGCGCACTACAAGATGTAAGTGTTTAACTTTGGGCGCCAGAAACACGACAGCCTGCCCCGCCGAATTGCCGCCGCCCACCAGTGCCACTTCCTCGCCTTCGCAGAGTTTTGCTTCGACCGGCGAAGCCCAGTAGGAAATTCCTCTGCCCTCGAAGGCGGTCAAATTCGTGATCGCAGGCCGCCTATAGCGGGCACCCGAGGCAACGATGACGGTGCGGGAGCGCACCGCTCTGCCATTTGTGAGCAACAGGCGTATTGGCCTGCGGGATTCATTTCCCGGTTCCCCGCAATCGAGCCGGGCGACCTCGAGAGGAATCGCTATCTCCGCGCCGAACTTCAAAGCTTGATTGAAAGCTCGGCTCGCGAGGGCCATCCCGGAAATCCCGCTGGGGAAACCAAGATAGTTCTCGATGCGCGCCGACGCGCTCGCCTGGCCGCCGAAGGCGCGCTCGTCGAGAACTAGCACCGACAGCCCTTCGGAAGCCGCATAGACCGCCGCGGCCAAGCCCGCAGGTCCCGCACCCACGATAGCGACGTCATAGACTTTTTCCGGGTCAAGCTCCGGCGTTAGCCCTAGGCAAACGCCGGCTTCCGCATCGGTTGGCCGCTTTAGAATGCTTCCGTTGGGACAGACCATAAGGGGCAACTCGCTGGGAAGGACACCTAAACGCTCCACAACCGCATGGCCCTCTTCGTCGTTCGTTGCATCCAGAACTGTATAGGGATAGCCGTTGCGGCCGAGGAAGTCTTGTAACCGCAGCAGATCGGGACTGCCCAGTTGGGCGACGACTACGGACCCCACCCCGCCCTCCTCAATGAGTCCGACCCGGCGCAGAATGAATGCGCGCATGATGGTTTCGCCAAGTTCGGCGGAGCCGATCATTAGGGCACGCACGTGTGCTGCGTCGAACGGGATGGCGAGACAGCCGTTGGCACCCGCCCGGCCAGCAGCAAGCGCGCCGCGTCCCGAAAGCTGGCTGACCTCGCCCGAAAATTGTCCGGTACCCAAGCTGATGATCGGCGCCTCGTGTTCGAGGCCGTCCCGGCGGACCACGTCCATGGATCCCCCGAGTACAAGCCACATTGGAACCCCGCGTTGACCCGCGTCGAAAACCGTCTCCCGCGGAGCGAAATCCCTTGCGGGGCCGCCTGCAAACCTCTTGGCGGTATCGATCTGCACTACGTCGAGTGTGGGAAACATTTGGTGACCACGGGCTTCGAAGAGGCTCATCGGGATCTCCAAGCTTCTCTAACGGCCTTCGGGCCTGCGCTCTTCATATGGATGCTCAAAGCATCACTCCGCCAGCTGTCCGCCGTCAAGGGATAATGGTCCACATTTGCAGCAAGGACGACTCCGCAAATTCATGTGCTATCATGGAGCCGATTGCCCAAGTTCCTAAGCCAGAATCTCGACGAGCCACGAATTGTCAGGATGTCGTGCCCAATTAGACACGCTCCAAACACCCACCCGCAGTTTGGGGCCATTATCACCGGCGGAGGTCTCGCCAAGGCGCCGAAGCACCAAGCCCCAGCGGGTTATCTGTGTGTGTGCCAGAGTTGGGGACGGCAAGACAATCGTGACGGGCTCGATGAAATTGGTCCCTCATTCCATTTGGAATGGTTGCAGTGATAGCTTCTCAAAATCACTGGCAACTCAACACAGCTCTTCCAACGGAACGCGGTGCTGTTCCAAAACCGGCAGTCTAACCGGCCGCGCGCGCGGAGTGTTCACTTTGGCGACCCACCGATATGACTGTCCGCTGTCGTCACCCGGTGTGTTGGGTCGGCGAGTTGAATGTGAACGCGACGCGGTCCGGTGGGAAGCCCTGGATTATCAGGGGTTAACCGCTCGCGTTGGCCCAATGCCGAGGGTGGCATATTCGTCTCGCAGGCAATCGCGATTGAGCAACCCCACTCAAGCCCCGCTTGGACGCGAGGCATGGCTTTTTTTTTTCGGTGGCGGACGCGTAATGAGGCGGCGAAAGCTTCTCAGGCTTTAAAAAATTCTAATAGGTCGTTGTTGATCGTCTCTGCTTGCGTAGTAGGCATGCCATGCGGGAAGTCCTTGTAGGTTTTTAGCGTCCCGTTCCTCAGTAGCTTTGCCGACAACGGCCCCGCACCGGCGTAGGGAACAATCTGATCGTCCTCGCTGTGCATCACCAGCACCGGCAGAGTGATCTTCTTGAGGTCCTCGGTGAAATCAGTTTGTGAGAAGGCGACAATACCATCGTAATGCGCCTTCGCGCCGCCCATCATGCCCTGACGCCACCAATTCAGGATGATCGCCTCAGAGGGTTTGACGCCGGGTCGGTTGAAGCCATAGAAGGGTCCCGACGCGACTTCGTAGTAGAATTGCGCGCGGTTGGCCGCGAGAGCCGCCTGAAAGCCGTCAAACACCTCCTTGGGAAGGCCGCCCGGATTGGCCGCCGTCTTGACCATCAACGGCGGCACAGCGCTTACCAACGCAGCCTTCGCCACTCGATTCTCTCCATGCCGCGCCAGATAGTGTGCCACTTCACCGCCTCCGGTGGAATGGCCGACATGTATGGCGTTCTTCAGATCGAGATGTGTCGTCAATGCCGCGAGGTCGTCGGCATAATGATCCATATCGTGGCCGCGGCCGATCTGAGTCGAGCGCCCGTGACCTCGACGGTCGTGGGCGATGACACGATATCCCCGATTGAGGAAGAACAGCATCTGTGCGTCCCAATCGTCGGCCGATAGCGGCCAGCCATGACTAAAGACAATGGGTTGACCAGCGCCCCAATCCTTGTAGAAGATCTCAACACCGTCCCCGGTCTTGATTGTGCTCATTTTTTCGAACTCCTTCGCCGAAATGGGTCACTGAGACTTTATCAAGCTTTTAAGAATGCCAGAAGCTCGGTGTTGATCCGACCCTTGTGCGTGGAAGCCATGCTGTGCGGTGCCCCCTCGACGACAACGAGTTCAGCACCATTGATGATCCTGGTTGAAGAGTGCGGAGTTGGCTATGGGGACGATCTGGTCGTCTCCTCCGCGCAGGATCAGCGTCGGCACGTCGATCTTCTTCAAGTCTTTGGTGAAATCGGTCTTAAATAAAGGTCCTTAGATGCAGAAATAGCACGCCGGAAATCCTGCAAAGCTCTGCAGCCACAACGATACCCGCATCCCCTCCGATATTTTGGCGCCGGATCGATTGTTGCCGAAAATAAGCTCGCTAAGGTCCTTACAGAATTGCGAGCGATCGGGGAGCACGGACGAGCGAATCTGGTTGATTGAGGCCATCGGAATGCCGCCGGGATTGGCTTCGCTCTCGAGCAACGTTGGCGGTATTGCGTCGATCAAGACCGCCTTGGCGAAACGCTTGGGGCCGTGCCGTCCAATTCAACGGGCCATTTCTCCGCGCCCAGTCGGGTGGCCGACATGAATCGCGTCCGTCAAACTCTGCCCGATTGATTTCCGGAGAGCCCTGAGCAGGCGCCCATTTCCGCTATCGGTGGCTCGGCGGGACTTCGGATTTCAGGAACCGCCGGTGAAATGGCAGTCACCGCCGACGACGTCCCCGGCCAATACGACCCCGCACTTGCCTCCCAATGTGTACGCCGCTAGACGCATCGCAGAGTTGGTTGGCGGGAAACCCGTTTGCCGTCCGGGCGGCGATCAGCCAACGACCCGTTCCCGGCCCAATCCACGGTTGACTTGACAGTCTTGATCATTCAAGTTACAGAGAGTTATTCCAATTACATTGAGTAACTTTAAATGAACATCTCCACCCGCCACTATCGTCAGGTTGCTCGTGCAAATGCGACGGTCGAGGCTCGCCGCCGAATAATCCTCACCTACTTAGGCATGCTAACTGAGCTCGGGGCTGACCGGATTACACTTGATGAGCTGGCAACACGAGCAGATACGACCCGTCAAACGCTTATTCGCTATTTCG
Source organism: uncultured Alphaproteobacteria bacterium (assembly GCA_963773155.1). GTDB lineage: Bacteria > Pseudomonadota > Alphaproteobacteria > Rhizobiales > Beijerinckiaceae > CAVZAB01. Next base: position 59,296 of record CAVZAB010000019.1, read on the forward strand.
GCGGCAAGGACGGCCTTATGCAAGCCGCTGGCGAGCAAATTTCCCAAGATGTCCATGCGCGCCGCAGCACCCCGCCGGATGCGACTTTGGAGAGGCACATTGCTGCGTTGATCGCTGACTACGACGAGACCGGCGACATAATCGTGCAACTGCTGGCCCAGGAGGCGCGGCTTCCGATGCTGCGCTCGCTGCTCGATATCGGTCGAAAAGGCCATCGAGAATGGCTCGCCAAAGTTTTCGGACGTTGGCTGGTTTGCCAACTCCCACAAGTTGAGAGCCGGAGAATCGACCAACTCTACGCGGCAACTGACGTGAATACCTGGAAACTGTTTCGCCGGGATTTCGGCTACTCCGCCGCGACTACCGCGGAAGTCATCGCCGATATGGCGCGAAGATTGCTCGATGTTTCGCCGGCGTCAAGGGAATAAAGACAAAGGCCCGTCCATACTCCAAAACTCGACATTGTCCTTGCGACCTGGGAGGGCGGCGGCAATATACCGCCAGCGCCTGCGCCGCCTAACAATTGACGGAACGAGGACACCGCGTCCGGTTAATGGCCGAAGCAGTCGTTGGCTCCGAGACCGCCCAGACCGGTGCGGAGTTTCGCGGCTGGCCGCGCGCTCCGAGCCGCGGCGACCGTTTACCGGAAAGCGACTACCTCCGTGACTGGGAGGTGGATAATGATCTTGCAGGCATTTCGCTATTGCGCGACCGACTGATGATGTGTTCGAGGCCTCGAGGGGTGTGTGCGCAGGGTTTGCGACCTCGACGCCCCAACTTAAACTCGTGGCAGGGCGACTATGCTGCCTCACTATTGCCGCCAGACAATAAGGCGAACTGGGCTCGGATCCCACCCGCTGCACGGATTATAGCGCTGCGGACAATTGGAAATAACGACGAGCACCTCGCGCTCGGCCCGCAAGTCGACATAGTCGCCAGGCTCGGAAAGACCCTCGACGATTTCGGTCGATCCATCAGCGGCGACCGGAACATTCATGAAGAAGTTGATGTTGGCTGGAACGTCCCGGGATCCCATCCCGTGCGATGCGAGGGCCGCGATGAAGTTGCTCCGACACGACGCGGTATTCTTGATTCCATAGCGCAGATAGTTAAATTCGGTGCTGCAGCAGCCGCCGATTGTGTCGTGGCGGCCAACGGTGTCGTCTTCAATCCGCATTAGGATGTCACCCTTGTCCGAGAACAACCTGGTACCTTTGCCCAGATAAATTCCGCGATTAGATTTGATTGTGTTGGCAGCATTATAGCGGTTTTCCAGATCTGCTTTGTCATAACAAAGAAAGTCGACGGCCTGCTGACCCTCGAGATCGATGATGCGCAGGTGATCACCGGCGGAAAGAAAGCGCGACCAGGGTCCGGGTTCGACGATTTCGTCTGCTATTGCAGTGCCAGGAAGAGCAGCGGCCTTCTTAAGCTTTTCTGGCCCGATCGACGCCTGCAAAGCGGCATAGCGCTGCAAGGAGCATTCCCGCATGCTTGCTGCGGTCGCTCTTGCAAGTGCCGCTCGCTCTTCGTCAGTTGATAAATCATTGTCGAGAAGAATGCCGGCCATAACAATTCTGTACCGAGAATAAAAAACCAGTATCCTACGAAAATCGCTTTATGACAACGACGAGTGAAATGCCGAACTGGGGCCCCACACCCGGGTCGCAGCTGGCGGCCACCGGCCGGTACCTTTCGCTCAATTGAGACGCTAGGCCCGTTGGGCTCCGAGACCCAGATTTTTCTGCCGGCGCCACCCGGCCGCGCCGAACTAAGGGTCAAGTCACTGGAATTGCCCGACTACTAAAGGCCCCGTAGAATGTGAGGACCTATACGCTCGTCAAATGGTCAAATCCGCCGCCTAGAGCTGCCCGGAGTTAGGGCCGCACCCAAACCCTGGTCAATGCTCGCGCTCATTGGCACTGAAGCAGGTTCAGTTCCTAAGATGCAGCAATATCGGGACTGCTTTTCAAGCATTCTTAGTTGCAGCGCAGGTCCTCGAAAGAATAGTGCAATATTTCAATGCTTTGCGGATGGGACAGCGGGGGTAAACGCGCGTAACCCAACAATTCGAGCTTTCGCGGTGTGGCTCCTTTTTGCACCCCTAGGTTTCCTTCGCTACTGGTCATGTGAACGGGGGAAGGGCCAAGTGTTATGCCTGCCGAATGGTGTGTTTGCGCCCAAGGTTCGAAAGCCACCGCGCATTGGAGGCAGGGAGCGCCGTTAGAAACCCAGCCCGATTGTGGCGCAGTATGCTGAGCTTACCTGCAATTTGGCGAGCGTGTAGCCCGGCCGAGCTCACTGCCACCCTTCGCCGGATCTATTCGCCGAGCAATTGTTTCAACTTAACCTCCATGGCGCGGGCCCAGACCATGTAGCCAATCTCGCTGAGATGAAGATAGTCGGGCATAATCGTTTGGGAGATCGAAGCGTCGTCCTCGATCAATTGAGAGCCAATGTCCATGAAGAAGATGTTCTTGCCGTCGTCGAGTCGAGCCAGCGCCTGGTTCACTTGGAGGATCATGCCACGCTGCGGATTGAAGGACTTCGCCACGTGGCAAGATACCGAACAAAATGACTTTGGTCGCCGGCTGGCGCGTGCGGATTTGCTGGACTACGGCAGTGACGCCGGAAAGAATTTCTGCCTCGGTGTTTTCCCGGTTATTGAAATTGTTGGTGCCGATCATGACGACGGCGACCTTGGCGTTTATGCCGTCGAGCTGCCCCCGTTCAATCCGCCAGAGCACATTCTGTGTACGATCGCCGCCGACGCCAAAGTTGATGGCTGTACGACTGCTGTAATATTCCGCCCAGACATTCTTGCCGTCGCTTTCCCAAGCCTGGGTGATGGAGTCGCCGATGAATTCGATGCCGTAATCTCCGGGTGCCTCCTTGGCACGTCGCAACACCAGCTCGGGACGCTGTTTGCCACCATCGAGAGGGGGCGCAGGGATAATTGCGGTGTTGGCGGGCATTTCGGGCGCTTCATTGGTCGTGGTGATCGTAGTCTGGGCGACCATAGAGCCAACACAAGAAAGCGCCGCAGCCGCAGCGATTAGGGCGAGTTTAAATCCGGGCGATGCCATATCAAATCTCTCCCGACGATCCCGAGGGCCTAGCGACTTAGAATGATTGCCTTTCCTATCAGTTTTTGAAACACCATCAACACAGCAACTCCTGAATTCGGTCAACAAAACTACTGGGCTAGGACCTCCGCGATTATGACCAGGCTGCCAGTAACGATCAGCAAGGCTGCCGATTCAGCCAATTAGGTATTCAGCACGGAACCGACTGCGACCACAATGAAATCGCAAGCAATCCTCGTGCCGTCCGCGAACTTGACCCGGCCGTGCGAACAAATTGACAAGAGGACATACGCAATGGACATTGATGTCCTCGGCGCGATGTCGCGCCTCGATGACGGCGGCGACACTGGGACCGCGCAGCAGAGGAGTCGCGGCACCGCGCCGCTTATCTCCCCGCATGATCGAGGTTAAGGCCAGGTGGGCCGTACCCCAGTTGCGAGCACAAGCTGATCAAAATTGAGCGTATTGCAATCGGACAGCGCATTCTTCATTGCATGCGATCGATGCTGATCGCGGTAACGGCAGCATCCGACGTCGCGCCCCGTTTCGCCAAGCTGTCGGCCACGAAAATTGGTCTCAGCACGATGCTACCTTCGCTGAACACCGATAATGGCAGGCGTTCAGGGGCTGGCTTTCGCCATTCACATGCTCACGCTATGCGAGCGCCGCCCCTACGCCGCATTCGTCCTCGCCAACTATCACGATCTGCATCATTCCTGCCCCCGTCGCTGACGGAGGCGGAAAAAGGGGACGCCCATTGCTTGTCGCATCTACCGTGCTGACTGCGTGCGCATCAATCTGCCCGCGACCTCTACCGCTGAGTGCGAAAGCATGTCGGACGTGAATTTGCTCGCTGAAAGGGTAGCGGTTAGTCCAGTTCGACGAAAAGGTCCCCGTTTTCTATTTTAGTCCTATAGGTCTTCAGATCGACGCACACGGGCGCGCCCTTGGCGGCACCGGTGCGGTAGTCAAAGCGGCCATTGTGCTTCGGACACTCGATCACATAATCAATGACGAGACCATCGACAAGATGCGCTTTCTCATGTGTGCACAGCCCGTCAGTTGCAAAGAATTCGTCGTCCTTGCGATACAGCGCGAATGTACGTCCCGCATGGTCGAAGCGCAGAACCTCTTCATCATCGAAATCGCCGGTTGCACAGGCTTTGATCCATTCGGCCATGAGTTAGAATCCTTATCCGGTTGCCAATGTTTATGAAAGTCTTTGGTCACAACATTGTTTGGCGCACTGGTTTGAACGGCCGCCCGTTTGCCTGCAGAGGCCTCCGCAAGAGGAGAAGCCGGGTTTCTCAACTGCCTCGCCGGCCACGAACCTGTCAATACCTTGGTTGAAGCTCTTCAGTCCCAATAGAGACTGGGTTTCGAAGCGGGCAATATCACCGCAGGTTTGCTATTGTTCAGCGATTGAACCCCCGCTTCGGCAACAAGTGTTGCGGCATAACCATCCCAAGCGCTAGCGCCGGCGGGCTTGCCGGTTTCAATCGACTTTAACCAAGCGCTATTCTGCAGACGATAGGCCTCGGCGAAACGGAGGCGCCAATCTTTGGGATAATTTGTTATAGACTGCAGGTTCGCATTAAGTTCGCTAGCGATTGGGGAGCGAAGAAAAATAGAACCCAACTCGCCAACCAACTCACTGCGCACATCGTAGCCATAGGCAGCATTGTTGTTAATCTCGACATTGACCAATTGGCCAGCAACAGTCTTTAAAACCATAAAGACCGGGGCGCCAACCTTGTTATTGCCGGCGAATTCAGGGCGAAATACTGAAATGGATGCGTATTCCGTATTGAGCATGAACCGAGCAATGTCGAACTCGTGAGGCGCGGAATTCGTAATTGACATCTGCCCGGTAAAGCCCGACGGAGCAGAAACGTTGCGGTGAAAATTGTGCATCATGAGCGCTGGCCCGATACTGCCGTTAGCGAACGCCATCTTCATTTCCAAATAGGCTGAATCAAAACGGCGCATAAACCCAACTTGCACCAACCTCTTCCCAATCTTAGCTTCTGCCGCAGTTACTTCCAAACACTCGCGCGAATCTTGTGAGAGCGGTTTTTCGCACAGCACAGGCTTTCTCGCTTCAACGCCGAGTTTTGTCAGCGGAGCGTGGGTGTGATCCGGACTTGCAATGAGCACGGCATCCACGGTCTTATCGGCAATAACCGCCGTTGGATCCATCGAAACGTGGAGCGCGTCGCAATCGTCAGCGATCGCCCTGGCTCGCTCTGGATCGGAGTCGCATACATACTGCAGCCTTACGCGAGGAGTCTGATTTGATAAAATCCTTGCGTGGTCGGATCCCATGATACCTGCGCCGATTAACCCCACTCTTATCGTCACGAATGCGTCCTCCCGCCTAGCGATGAAAAAAAGCATCCCTCAAAAACCGACCGATGACAGATAGCCATCTTGAGTGGCAATGTGAATCCCGATCTCTATTTTCGAGCTCGGCCATGCGTTCTCCTCCAGCCCCTCCGCCGAAAGTGCCGCACTGCATGCCGATGTTCCTTCGGACACCCCCAAATGAGCAGTCGTCCAATTTGTCGATTTCGTACCAATGTGATACGCTACAAGCCAACGTTCCGGCGTTGAAGAGGAATTGCCGCCACAATTGCACACAAAATGCTTGTGTAGAAGGCGACGGAAGATATAGTGAGTCTTAACTTCTACGGCCTCAACGATGGCCAGGCCCATATCGACTCAATAGCCTATCCAACTCAGCGTTGCGCCGACATGAGGCTGAAACACATAATCGATAAGCCGATTTCAAAAAAAAAGAATTCGACCTATTCTGCGTCAACCATTTGCTCGTGTACGTAAAATCGGTTCCGTGTGTCTCTTGCCAATGTGGACGCACATGCCACGCGCCCGCGACGAGCGGGACGAGAAGGGCGTTTTGACGCAACCTAACGCTACGCAGAAGCGATCGCGGCGGCTTTGAACTCAGCCGTCGTCTCATGGCAGTGAGCGGGTAGGAGAGTATCGTCGCGCCGTCAAGCCTTGCGGCCGGTGCCGCTCCTCTGGTAGCAGAAAAGGCATTGTTGCATCCTTCCACGGATAGCGCTCTTCTAACTGCTGATTTGACGTAAGAGCTATCAGGATGAAAAATGACTAGCAACGCAATTTGGGTTTCTGGATCGAAATAGGCCAATCGCCTTGGCTAAGGCGTGATGGAGTTTGTCGTAAATTCAATGGCCGACCTGTCGAGCCAGAGTGACTGCCCTTCGGTCGAAGGGTTACTGAGAAGCAAGTCGTCGATAAGATAGAACCAGCGGAGCTATCGACGGAGCCGGTGTCCAGCCTGGTAACGGGCCAGTGTCGTCCACGAGCCATCGAATGTCCCAACGGACATGCAAATCGCTAACGGTTCTGAGCCGAACTTTGGTTGCCACTGGGCTCGGACGCATCTCATTGCGTCGCTTTTCTTCGTTGACCTTTGTATGTTCGATCTCACACCTGGACCACATTTTCTCGCCCGTTCTCTGCCGAATTGTTCGCCAAGCATCAAATTCAGGTTCCCACTGGAGCCCCTCGAAATGTTGCGAGTAAGCGGCAGCAGGCCCGGGTGGTACCTGGGCCCAGGACAACTATTCCGATATTCAGGCCGATGTGATCAAACTTGCTCAGAATTGGCCTGTGAAGTGCCCGAATATTCTCTTGTGCTTCTTAAATCGAACCAAAGCACGCACGGACAAGAGACGAGGAAAGCCAAACTTGGTGAACGAAGCTTAAGGTGAACCCTTCAAGATTGGCTATCAGTAGGCCAAAAATCCCAGACCAGGTCTCCGTGATCCGCGGTTCCAATGGTCAAACGTCTTGTCATTGTCTGCAATTCGACGCAAAGAAGGTGGCCGGGGTGAAGTCGGAACGTCCGCTTTTCGTTAGAGCTGGGTACGTCGATTAGGAGGTAAGTTCGGCAAACAATTGCGCTAATGGTTTGCGCGCAGATGGATGGCATGGGGCATTTCGCTGGTTCAGTCTAGTGGGGCCACAGTGAAAGGCCAAAATACCTTGGAGGGTTCGGCAATGCATATGTCCAATGAAAGTCTCCTGGTAATTCTTTTGGTTGGTCTTATTGCCGGTTGGTTGGCTGGTCAAATCGTACAAGGGACCGGCTTTGGCGTAATTGGCGATCTGATTATCGGAATTGTCGGCGCTTTCATCGGAAGCTGGTTGCTTCTTCAGCTCGGCATACACCTTGGTACTGGAATTGTTAGCGCAATCATTAATGCCACATTGGGTGCAGTGGTGTTGTTGATGATCCTAAGAATCGTTCGAGGCGGCAATCGAGCGGGCGGCGGGTGGCGTCGCCGATGGTAGACCTCGCTAGCCCTTATCGCATGGGACATTTCGTAACTGGTGGCTAAGGCAAACCCTTGAAAAGACGTCTAGCCGGGCATTTTGGGTCATCAACATCGATTGCAAAGACAGGCGCGCAGCGAAACCAAAATGGGTTATGGCTGCGGCATCGGCATCGCCAAGCCGGGCTCGGCGAGTCAGACGGCCAGAACTTGGTCAGGCCTGCAATGACTCGCGGGTATTTCATCGAAATTGGCTCATTTTCCGCCCGGCGTTGGTTTGATTTGAGCGAGCGACTTGCAGTATTCGAACGTGACCGCCTAGACTGCCGCCTCGACGTTTGTGTCTCTGTATTTCAAGGAGCGTGACTGATGACGTCCGTGCCACCAGCAACACCTTCTCCCGCATCCGCGCGCGAGGCGATCGATCTCGGGTTTATTCAGGGAGAGACCATGCGCAGGACCGGCAGTAAGCCGGAGCATTTGGAATTTAACCTGGACATGGAAATCGGTAGCTTTGCGACGAGCGCCTTCGCCCAGGAGTGGAAAACTGGATTCCGTGCCGGTTACCTCGGAATGCCCAAGCCTGCGCCAAAGTGACAGCCCCGGGTTAGGAAACGGCGAGAATTTGGTGCCAATGCTTAGAAAGTTGCGGCATACGTCAGCATCATTGCCCTAACAAATGATGTGTTTCCGGCAGAATCATCGGCGCAGAAGCTGATTGATTAGGCAGGCGTCGACACAGCAATTGCTGTTAGACGATTGCTAGAGCGGCTTGTTAGCCTGAGTCATTCTTCGATCCTAGTTTTGCTGACCCGCAGCCAATTCGAGGAAATCATGTACGAGCGGCAATCGCCTGCCCTCCTCCCGGCAAACGACATATTCGGCAACGGTAACATCCGTGCCACTCAATTCGATCGCACGAAAGCGCGGATCTTGCCCGAGCTCAGAAACGAAAATCACGCCTATGCCAAATCCTGCCGCGACCGCCTCCCGCACGCCTTCGCGTGTCTCGACGTCTATAAGCGTTCCGGCTTTGACATCCGCCTCTGCCAGACGGCGCTCCAAGACTTCCCGGGTGATCGAGCCTCGCTCGCGCATGACTAGCGCCTCGCCTTCAAGCGCGGTGATATTGATGCTTTGTCGACCGGCCCAGCTATGTTCGGTCGGAACGAACAGAACGAGACGATCCCGCTTCAGGCGAAACGCATGCAAACGCGGATCGGCGACCTGTCTCGCCATAACGGCGACATCGACCCGGCCCTCGATCAAATGAGCTAAGACACCGTCGGAATTATCGACTTTCAAAGAGAAAGACAGAAGGGCGTGGCGCTCCTTGAGGCCGGCAAGGATCGGCATGACGTGATGCGCGCTGTCGGCGGCGATTCTCAGTTCTCCCCGCACGCCGCTTTCTGCCCCCGCCATGACGGCGTGAGCTTCTTCCTCGGCGGCAAATAGCCGGTCGACGACGAGAAGCAAGGTTCGGCCGACCGGTGTGAGCTGGACACCGCGTTTCTGGCGCTCAAACAGGCGAATGCGGAAGGCGCTTTCAAGCGCCTTCACCTGGGCCGAAAGCGTTGGCTGACTGACGGCAGCGTCTTTTGCAGCCTGTGTAAAACTGCCGGCCCGAGCCACATGTCTGAAGGCTCGAAGTTGGGTCAGGTACATATATAAAACCTATGGTCAATATTTAAACTATATATTGGCACGATGGATGTTCAAATGCTAGATAGGCGCATCCCTCGATCCAAGACGTGCCGAGACCGATCATGATCCGATCCCCATCCAAAGCGACGTCCGAAACCGGCGATCCGCTCCTTCTTACGCCCGGACCGCTTACAACCTCGAAGTCGGTCAAGGAGGCCATGCTGCATGATTGGGGCTCGCGCGATACCGCCTTCATCCAGATGAATTCCGAAATGCGCAATCTCTTGCTGGATATTGCTGGAGCTGATCCGCAAACCTTTGCCGCCACTCCTTTACAGGGTTCTGGCACCTTCGCCATCGAAGCCATGTTGACCACGCTCGTCCCAAGGCAGGGCCATATTCTGCTGATCGTGAACGGCGCTTATGGTCATAGGGCCAAGGAGATCTGCCGGATTGCAGCACGTGACGTTACACTCTACGAGACTCCCGAGAATGCGCCGCCATTGGTTGGCGAGGTCGAAGCCATTCTCAAGCGCGACAATTCAATTACCCACGTGTTCATTGTCCATTGCGAAACGACCTCGGGCATACTCAATCCAATCGAGGACATAGCCCGCCTTGCGCGCCTGTACAAAAAGGATCTGCTCGTCGATTCCATGAGCGCGTTTGGGGCATTGCCGCTCAACTGCGACAGGTTACAATTAACGGCGGTCGCCGCCTCCTCCAACAAATGCCTTCAAGGCGTTCCGGGCATTGGCTTCGTCATTTGTAAGATTGCGTCGTTGGAATCCGCCAAGGGCAATGCAACAAGCTTAGTACTCGACCTGCATGATCAGCATCTGGGTTTCAAGAGAAACGGTCAATGGCGCTTTACGCCGCCGACGCACTCGATTTCCGCATTCCGGCAGGCGATCGAGGAATTTCGGCTTGAAGGCGGACTGGTTGCTCGCAATCGCCGCTATTCCAATAATTGCCGGATACTTATCGAAGGCATGACGAGACTCGGTTTCCGACCGCTGCTTGCCGCAAATCTGCAGGCGCCCATTATTGTCACCTTTCACATGCCGGAAAACCCCAAATTCCTCTTTTCCGACTTCTATGACGAATTAAAACAGCGTGGCTATGTGATCTATCCGGGCAAGCTTACTGTTGCCGACTCATTCCGTGTCGGCTGCATTGGCGCCCTCGATGCCGCGGACATGAACGGTTTTATTGAGGCCGTTCGCGAGATTTTGCTGACTATGGCGATCGATCTTTGTGCGCCGTTGGTTGGCATTTAGGAGATCGAAATGAGCAGGAGCGTTAGAGATATTCCGGGCATTATAATAAACGGACGCTCATATAAGCTGCCGGAGACGCCTCAAATCATCATCTGTATCGATGGATCCGAGCCCGGCTATATCGAGAGGGCAGTCGAGGCTGGTCGAGCGCCAACCTTTGCGCGATTCATGGCAAATGGCACCAATCGTCTTTCGAATTGTGTCATTCCAAGCTTCACGAATCCTAACAATCTGTCGATCATTACCGGTCGACCACCACTGGTCCATGGTATTGCCGGCAACTATTTCTTTGATCCGGAACGCGGTGAAGAGGTCATGATGAATGATCCGAAATTTCTCCGCGCACCCACGATTCTCAAGGGTCTTCACGATGCCGGCGCCAAAGTTGCCGTGGTGACGGCGAAAGACAAACTTCGCCTGCTTTTGTCGCACGGCCTCGATTATAGATCGGGTAGAGCCATCGCCTTTTCCTCCGAGAAAGCCGATCAAGCGAATGAACGTGACAACGGCTTAAGTGACGCCCTGAATTTCGTCGGAATGCCCCTGCCGGAGGTCTATTCGCAAGGTCTTTCAGAGTTTGTCTTTGCGTCGGGTGTCCGACTTCTTGAAACTTTTCGGCCGGACGTCATGTATCTTTCGACCACCGACTACGTGCAGCACAGCGCGGCTCCCGGAAGTGCGATTGCCAATGATTTTTACGCGATGATTGATGGATATATCAACACACTTGATCGCCTCGGTGCGGTTTTGATCATCACCGCCGATCATGGGATGAACGATAAGCATCGCCCCGATGGTTCACCAGACGTCATTTATCTGCAACCCCTGTTTGACACCTGGACAGGAAAGGGGCAGACCCGGATCATATTGCCAATTACGGATCCCTATGTGGCGCATCACGGAGCCTTGGGATCCTTTGCAACCGTCTATGTTCCAACGCGGAGCGACGTAGTGGGGTTGATGCAGCGGTTAAGAGAGGTCGAGGAAGTCGAGGCAGTTCTGTCGCGTGCGGAGGCGTGCCAAGCTTTCGAACTGCCGGAAGACCGGATTGGTGATATTGTCGTTTTGTCGAAGCATCAAAAGGTCTTAGGAACATCGCCGGAAAATCACGACCTGTCCGGACTCAAAGCGCCTCTGCGTTCGCATGGCGGCTTGAGCGAACAGCGGGTGCCAATGATCTCCAATAGGCAGATTGGGCTACCGGAATATTATGAGTTACGCAATTTCGACGCATTTTCGATCGCGCTCAATCACATCGTCATGCAGGGAGCGCTAGCATGAACCGGCACGCGTCCCCCACCGTCCAGCACCATAAGATGCGCATAGCCGGCAAACATGTAGATTCCATCGAGGCGATAGAGGTTTTCAATCCATACACCAGCAAACTTGTTGGAACCGTGGCGGCTGCCGACCCGAAGCAGGTTGCCGATGCCTTTCAAAAGGCACACGCCTTCCGGCCGCAGTTAACTCGACACGAACGGCAAAAGATCTTATTTCGCGTCGCTGAGATACTGAACCACAGGCGGAACGAATTGGCGGCGCTGATTACGGCCGAGTCTGGCTTGTGCCTGAAGGATTCTCTATATGAGGTCGGTCGTGCCTGCGACGTCTACATGTTGGCCGGGCAATTGGCAATTATGGACGATGGCCAAATCTATTCGTGCGATGTGACCCCACAGGGAAAGGCGCGGCGCATTTATACTATGCGCGAGCCGCTTCTTGGCGTCATTTCGGCCATTACGCCGTTCAATCATCCCTTGAATATGATCTCTCATAAATTGGCCCCGGCTATTGCCACCAATAATCGCGTTGTTGCAAAACCGACGGAGCTTACCCCGATAACGGCATTGATCCTGTGTGACATTCTATACGAAGCGGGTGTCCCGCCGGCAATGGTATCGATCGTCACCGGGCGGCCCGATGTTTTGGGCGAAGCGATGATCAATGATCCGCGCATCGATCTGGTAACTTTCACGGGATCCGTGCGTGTGGGCAAGATGATTGCCACGCGAGCCGGCTATAGACGTTCCATATTGGAACTTGGTGGCAATGATCCTCTCATCGTCATGGATGACGCTGACCTCAATAGAGCGGCTGAGCTTGCCGTAAGTGGTGCGACCAAGAATTCAGGCCAACGCTGCACCGCGGTAAAACGGATTCTCGTAGTTGATGCGGTTGCCGACGAATTCGTCGATTTGGTCACGGCCAAGGCCAAGCTCCTGAAATGCGGCGATCCGATGGACCCCGAAACCGATGTGGGGACCGTAATTCATGAAGCGGCAGCGAAGTCATTCGAACATCGGGTCAACGACGCTATTTCGAGGGGCGCGGAACTCCGTTTCGGCAACCCGCGCATTGGCGCACTGTTCCCACCGACCGTCGTCGATCATGTGCCTTATACATGTGAACTTGTTCACCAGGAGACCTTCGGGCCAATTATTCCGATCATCCGTTGTCCCAACGACATTGATGCCATTATTCGAATCTCGAATTCGACGGACTATGGCCTATCATCTGGGGTGTGTACCAACCGGCTCGACCACATCACGCGTTTCGTCAATGAATTGCAGGTTGGCACTGTCAATGTTTGGGAAGTCCCAGGCTATCGCACCGAAATGTCCCCCTTTGGGGGCATTAAGGATTCCGGACTTGGCTACAAGGAGGGCGTCGTTGAGGCTATGAAGGGCTACACGAACATCAAGACCTATTCGCTGCCCTGGCCGAACTAGCGAGACCCAGTCGGCCGCTAGTCGCAAGTTGATTGATTTTGGGAAAGCTTCTGCGTTTGACTGTTCGCAACGTGTGTTCAGTGGCGGAAAAAAGCTTGCTTCAAGAACGCAATCTCGCCATATGGACCGTCAAAGAGAGGCCCCAAGCGAGCACGGCTGGCGGCGCCGAGCCTGTTGCACCGATCTCGGCGCCTCCTCCCAAAATATCGGGCATTTGTTTGGGATGCCGAGGTTCAATCACCCTCCGCCCGAAAGCTGCCTCACTTGTCTCGGGCCCTGCGCATTCTTCTCTGTGGAGGGAGGCGCCGAATGTCGTCACAAATCCGGAAAGCCGGTTGGCGTGATTCGACTTGGCAATAGTTCGCCAGAGCGCTCCAACACGGGATAAGCAGCGGCAGCCACAAGATGCGAATTGACCAGTTTCATATCCCGCAGGAGATCGAGGTGAATCATGCTGGTCTCTGTCGTTACTTCCCGACCTAAGCGCAGTCGCTCAAAATGCGAGCGGGTCGCCGCCGATTCAAAGTCTCGAAATACGGCCTTCTCATTCGCGAGCATTCGTGCGGCACGGGGATCTTCCGTCATGAACAGCGAGGCTGCAGTATGCAAATTGACAATTAACCGATCCATCATGGCGTTCAACTCAGCCTCGCTGTCCTTGGAGAAAATTAGTCCTCGCTTTACCCGTTTTGAGGCGTGGGGAAGCAGGTTACGTTCAACGGCGTCACCTGCCTGTTCCATGTTCATGGCAAATGTCAGAATTTGCTCCAGCCTCTGGTGGTCCGCTTCGCCCAATTGGTCGGAGTCTAGGGAGGTGAGATAGGATTTGATGGCCGAGTTCAAGTGATCGATGACGTCATCCAGCCGCTTCGTGTCGGCAATCAATCGACGATCGCCCTGCATTAGTGCGTCACGCGCTCCAAGCAGCATGACTTCAAGCGTATCGGCGAGGCGCAAAGCCTCGCGCGCCGCAGCGCCAAGGGCCACGATCGGAGTCGCGCGAGCAGCAGGATTGAGATAGAGCGGCTGCGCCGGATCGGCAGGCTCCACACGCGCGGGAAGCCACCATTGCAGAACCCCCGCGTAAGGCTTAAGAATGGGTAAGAATACTAGCGCGAGAATGACGTTAAACAACGTGTGAAAATCGGCGACCGCGCGGGCGTTATCGGGCTCGATCGCGACCATCAGACGCTCAATTGGATGCAGCAGGGCGAGACCCGCGATGACGCCGACAACTCGATTGACAAGATTGCCCATCGGAACTCGTTTGGCGATAGGGTCGTTCCCCGGCGCCCCTTCGAGGACGGGGTTGATCGCGGTGCCGAGATTGGCACCCAGTACGAGTGCGAAGGCCGCTTCTGGCGGCACGACACCCTTGCCGGCAAGTGACATAACAATCAGGATGACGGCAACACTCGAATGAGCAGCCCACGTCACGCCCGCCGCAATTAGCACGTCGAGCATTGGCGTCGTCGAGATAGCACCAAGCAGCAGCCGCAAACTCGGAGCATCTTCAAAGGGAATGATCAGGTCGAGAAGTTGATGCAACGCGAGCAGCATGAGGCCAAAGCCGATGAAAACGCGGCCAAGATCATGCGTCTGGGCGGTCGAATCTCGACGGAACAAGAGAACGCCGACAAAAATCAGAGCCGGCGAGATTGAAGCGATATCGAACGAGAATAGTTGGACGATGAGGGTCGTACCGACGTTAGCACCGAGCATAACGGCAAGTGCAGCGGTTAGATCGACCAGGCCACCTGCTGCAAAGCCGGCCACCATCAAACCCGTCGCAGTGCTGCTTTGAAGTATCGCTGTCACGCCTATGCCAGCGATGAATGCTCTTAGCCGGGTCCTGAGCGCACTGCCGAGAATGGATCGAAGCTTCGTGCCGAAAGTCCGCTGGATACCGGTTTGCACCATGTGCATGCCCCAAAGGAGCAGGGAGATGAAACCGACCAAGTCAATCAGCGTGACGGGAAAAACCATGATAGGCGTGACCTGTGCGATTGCGTGGGCTGCTTTCGAAGCGGGGCCCGACGACATGGACCGGCCGCGCAAGTGGGAGGGTAATTTAGGTGCATTCCCTTGTTAATCCAATGAATCTAAGTTTCTGAGATAGATCGGAGCTACTGAATCTTTCACCTTTTCTGATAATTCGGTGACTTATTCGTCGGTGCTGCGGAGTCGGGTAAACGGACAACATGGCGAAAGAAAGCGTTAAGCCGAAAAAAATTAAAAAGAAACAAAGGGTTAAGATCGCCTCGCATCGGCGTCAGGTTGCGGCTCTGCCGTTTCGCTACGCCGCCTCCGGGTCGCTGGAAATTCTTATCATTACTTCGAGACAGACCGGCCGCTTTATCATTCCAAAGGGATGGCCGATGAAGGGGCGCGCTGATCCTGAGGCGGCCGCTATCGAAGCGCGTGAAGAGGCGGGCCTGAAGGGAAAGATCCGCCGCAAACCCTTTGGTAAATACGCGTATTGGAAACGTCTAGCAGACCAGTTCCAGCTTGTGAAGGTCGATGTTTATCCGCTGGAAGTGTCACGTCAGTTGGAGACATGGCGTGAGAAACAATCGCGCCAAATGGCCTGGCTTTCTGCCGACGAAGCCGCAACTCTGATTGATGAACCTCAATTGGTGGCTCTGATTCGAAATTTTGAAAAGTCACTTCGATAGGCGGTAGAGCTTATATTACGCATGCGCGATCGCAGCGGCCGACCTGTCCGCCGGGAGCGATCGGCACGTCTCCGCCCTTTCGAACCACAAATCCTTGCTGCGCCAGAAAGGTCGCGAAGCCTCCCAATTCCGGAACTCCCGTCCCAAACCAGGTCGAGCCTTGTTGAATCGAACTTGATGCTTCAATCGCCCGGCGCATCGGTGTCGCATGGTTGCATAGGAAACCGACGAGATCATTGTACGAACCGGGACGATTGGGTCGGCCCAAACTAATCGACCTCTTCCCCCAATACGAAGGCTCGCACCTGGGGGTGCTACTCACCTAACGGCAGCAGATGAATAAGCAGGGCCGGGAAATGCAAGCGATCGGTTCCGGAACACTTTCGACATCCTTGATGTGGACCTCAGTCACATGGCGCGCCATGACGACCAACGCCTCTTCTGGCTAAAGGCATTGACCATATTGCCAAAGTCGCAAGGCAACGATAGGCGGGGATTTTCCGGCGCGTCGACAATTTGGACTGGTTCGGTTGATTTCAGGACTTCATGTTGCTCCAGTAAGAATCGGAATTGGCAATCTGGGCCTAGTTCTGGCAAGGCTCGTAGATCGGCCATGATCGGTCGAAGACTTCCGACACATACCCGGAATGGCGTGGATAGAATCAATACGTTTCCGCATCGATTTGCCGGGAAACCGAAATGTCACCGCTAAATCGGCTCGCCGAGTAGAGCTGGTTTCTAGATGAATCGACAGCCCTAGACTTTCGTTGCGCAGAGCAAAATGCCTCAGCGCGATTGCGAGCAGACTGCCGGCTTCGTTGTCGGTAATATGAATGTTTATTCGTTTATTCCGGCAAGCCTCACTCGATAAGCAAAATCCAACAAATCACCGGGGTCAAATTGTCCCAGGCGAAAATTCAAATGCAATGCGTAGGCGTGAACAAGCTACAGCGATTCGCCCAATGAGTTTTGAGGCCAGCCCTGTCGAGCCACCTCTGTGGCAGAAGTAGCCTGCGAGGATCGCTATTCATTCGATGCCGCCTGATGCTAGCCGCCCGCGACGCCGGCCAACCGCCGCCCGAGCTTCGGGACTGCTCCGGTCATCGACTACAATCACCGAACGCCTGGCCTTGGCCTCGTCGTTCCTACCCACGTCTGATCGAAAATGGAAGCCCCGGGGCCAGTTTGACCGGTGCTGGCCCCGTGCCTGCTAATGACTCCGGTGGCTCGGCACTGTTTCCTTCAAGGCGCTCTCTGTTGTTTCTTTTCATTCCCAGTGAACGCCGATCGATCCAAGGGGACCTTCGTTGGAGCTAAGAGGGCCGGAGGCTCTCAGCCGCCGGCGATGGCGGCGTTCATCAGATTTCGAGTTCGGCCAATTCGCGAATGGGAATGGGCTTGAAGGGCGGGCGTTCCCGAAAGGGCTCGATTTCAGTGGGACTCACGCCGCGCGACTTCGCAAGGATCGCGCAGACCGTTGGTCCGCAAAGCCGGCCACGGCAGGGACCCATGCCGCAGCGCGTGTACGATTTCATCTGGTTCACACCAGTGACGCCTCTTCTGGCTAACCCCTGCACCTCACCGACCGTCACCTCTTCACAGCGACAGACTATGATGTCTGCACGCGCTGGTGCGGTCAGCCACTCAGGCGGCATATAGAGCGTCTCAAGGAAAAGTCGCAGGGACCGCTCCGCGTGAAGTCTTGCCCAAAGCGGGGCGGCAAGCGCGTTACGCTTACCTACCGCCAGTCGACCAAGATCGCTGGCAATCCTCAGCGCGGCCAAACGGCCCTGAATCTCCGCCGCTCTTGCCCCATCCACTCCGGCGGCATCGCCAACGGCGAAGCAGGCCTCGAGCGAAGTGCGCCCCCAGGGATCGTGTAGCGGTCGCCAGGCCAATTGTAGGGGGTCCCAACCATGCCGGCATCCTAAGGCGCGGGTGATGAGAATATTGGGAATGAGGCCTGCATGGAGCAATATCAGATCCGCCTGCAACTCCGTATCGCCATGTTGCGAGGCAAAGCGCAGGCCCGTCGCTTTTGCTTGGCCAATGATTTCCATTCCGTGAACGGCTGAATGCATAGCGACGCCGGCGCGGCGAAGCTTGGCGATCCAAAGCATTCCCTGAGCGATCCGATCAGCGTGGCGAATCGCTCCTGTGGCATGGCGAAGAGCGCCGTAGCGCTGCGGCCCGCCAGTCGTCGTTACGACGGCGGCGATTTGCGCACCCGCAATAAGCAATTGAATGCCGGTAAGCCAAAGCAATGGTCCGCAGCCGGCGAGGATCACTTTTTTGCTAGGCACCAGCCCAGCGCTCTTGAATGCTGTTTGTGCGGCCCCGGCACTCATTACGCCGGGTAGGGTCCAGCCGGCGACCGGCACGGGGCGCTCCATCGCGCCGGTCGCCAACACAAGGCGCGCTGCTCGCACTTGCCTACTCCGCCCGGCTGTGCTGACGCTAACGACATTGTCGGCCGCGATGTCCCAAACCATGGAACGAAACCTTAGATCGGCGGACGAATGGCGAGCATCGTCGATAAGCTTTCTGCCGCGGGAGAGATCAGCGCCAAAGCTCGGGCGTCGGCCGTCACCGAGGCCTTCTGCCGACCGGTAGATCTGACCACCGGGGTCGTTCGCTTCGTCAAACAGAATGCAGCTTAGGTTATGCGAGGCGATGGTCGCCGCTGCCGCCAGGCCGGCCGGACCCGCCCCTATGACGATGACGTCAACCTTCTCCATGGCCGGTTCCATGAGGCCGTTGGGAGCTCACCGTCATGCCTTCCCCGATCGTTGTCATGCAAGCCTGGCAATTACTCCGCCCATCTATTTCGACGAGGCATTCGAAACATTGCCCGATAAGGCAGTAGGGCCCGCGCGGTGAGGCGGTGCGGATTGTTTGCCGAAAAACAATGATCCCCGCGGCAAGAAGCGCAAGCGCGACGGTGTCGCCCCGCGCTCCTTGCAGAGGGCGCCCGTCGAAAGTGAAATGGACCGGAGGGCCAAGGATGCGGCTACGCGTGAACATGAAACCGCGCCAAGTTGAAATCGCAGATCTGATCAGGGACCGCTCCGCCGTCGATCCAGTCAACGAGGCGCCGGGCGTGTACGGCGGCAAGAGTGACGCCGCTGTGGACGTTGACGATATAAAGCCCGGGATATTGGCCTGGCTGCTCGTAGATGGGAAATCCGTCGGGGCTCATAATGCGCAACGCCCCCCATGCTCGGACCAATTGAACGGAACCGAGATAGGGAAATATCTTGATGGCCTGGGCAGCCATGGTCCTGAGGGCCGCGAGATCTGTACGCTCGTTGAGGCCAACGTTTTCATGCGTGGCGCCAATCAGGATCGTTCCTTCCGGCGTCTGCCGCAAGATGTCGGTGGGAAGCCGCATGACCGGCCGCATACGCTCGGTGACCATGATCTGCCCGCGCACGGGGCGAAGCGGTATGTCCAGACCGATCATGCCGGCGAGCTTGGGCGTACCAAGTCCTGCAGCGAGCACGAGAAGCCGCAATTCTACCGTGATCTGGCCTGATTTTATTGTCCAGCCGCCGCTGCCCAGCGGCACAATCGCACTGACCGGCGCGCCGGGCAGATAATCCGTCCCGCGCAGCCGACATGCCTCGTGCAGCGCCCGCAGCAGCAGCAGTGGGTTGACGTCGCCATCATGTGGACAGAAGGAACCCGCCACGACCTCAGGACCCAGACCCGGCAGTAGCCTTATTAATTCGCCGTGGTCGAGTATTTCACAATCATAGCAACCATTGCCGGCCTCGTTGCGCATTTGGTTGATCAATTGGCGCTCAGCCCGCACTGCGGCCGCGTCCATGAGAATCGAAATTCCGCCACTTTGCCGTAAGCCAACCGCGATTCCGGTCTCGTCGGCAAGGTCACGGACGAAGGCAGCATAAAGGCGAGCAGATTCCATAGTCCAGCGCGCATAGGCTGGTAAACCCGCTCCCTTTCCCTGCACCCATATAAGGCCAAAATTGCCTCTCGAGGCACGGAAGGCCACGTCGCCCTCATCGAGGATGACGACCCGTCTGCCGCGGGTGGCAAGACCGTAGGCGAGAGAGGTGCCGACGAGGCCGCCACCGATAATTGTCACGTCCGTGGGCACCATTCCTTCCTCAAAAAGGCCGGCGACGGAAGCAGGATAGCCGATCTGCGGCTCATGTGCTTTTCTCGCGGCCGCTATTAGCAAAGTTGGCCCCAGGGAGGCATCGCGCGAGGCGGCGTCAGGTTCTAAGTCGCCGGTGCGAGGCCAAGCGGGATTTAGAAAAGAACCAATTGCATCGACGCTCTCTTCGCCGGCCGTGCAAATTTCGCCGGCCGTGCAAAGGCCGACGTGCTTGTGGCCCCGCGCTTTGGCACCTGCCATCCGAGTGACGCGAAGATTCACGGCGCTCGGATCTTCTTCGGCGAGTGGCGTTGCCGCGTCCTGCCGCGTGCTGGCCGAGCGCGCCCCAAGAGACGAACTCCTCGAGGGACCCACACGAGTAGGAATTTCTCTTCATCGCGGCAAAGGCGGGAAAACCTTCTTTGAATGGCCGTTCGTTAAAAAGAACATTTTGATTGACTTTAACGTCCCACTTTTCCAGATTTCATTGTGTTGTTTGATTTTATACATGAAATTTATGGGTTTTGAAAACACACGCGAGGGGCATCATGAGCCGCAGGCAAGTCATCCGCGTGGGCGCTGCTACGGCTGTTGTCCTGGGCCTTCCAATGGCACTTTGGGCGGCTGAAACGCCGAGAGAATTCCGGATTGGCTATCAGAAAAACGGCATTTTGCTGGTGGCCAAACAACAGGGCCTTATAGAGAAGCGCCTCGAGCCCTTGGGCATCAGCGTAAAATGGGTCGAATTCTCTTTCGGGCCGCCACTCCTTGAGGCACTGAACATTGGTTCGATCGATTATGGGACGACGGGCGATGCACCGCCGATATTCGCTCAGGCGGCAAAGGCCAATCTCGTCTACGTCGCCGCGCTTCCCGCTGCGGGCTCCGGTGCCGCCATATTGGTTAAGGATGGCACCGCAATCCATTCCCTAGCCGATTTGAAAGGCAAGCGTGTGGGCTTCGCCAAGGCCTCGAGCGCGCACAACCTGACGATTGCGGCGCTTGATAAAGCTGGCTTGAGCTACGGCGATATCACGCCGGTCTACCTGCCGCCCGCCGATGCTGCCGCAGCCTTTGCGGGCGGCTCTATCGACGCCTGGACCATTTGGGATCCCTATTTTGCTATTGCCGAGGCGGACAAGACTACCCGCGTACTAGCACTTTCCACGGGCATAACCGCCCAAAATTCCTTCTTCCTTGCCAATCGTGGTTTTGTCGAAAAATATCCAGCTGTGATCGGGGCGGTGAATGACGAACTGGCCAAGGCAACCAGTTGGGCCAAATCCAATAGAGAGACGGCTGCGCAACTCTTTTCGCAAGCAACGGGCGTTGATCTTGATGCACAGCGGCGCACCGTGGCGCGCACGGAGTTTGTCTTTTCCCCGGTCAGTGAAGCCGTTGTAAGCGAGCAGCAAGCCGTGGCGGATCGCTTCTACAAGCTGGGACTTATTCCAAATCCAATTTCAGTTCACACCATTGTATGGACTTGGGTCCCCAATTCTTAAGCGCTGACGCCGGCCCGCAGGAGTGGCAAATGTCACCAACCGTTCCTTTTGATTTCTATTGGTTCACCCCTGTGGGCGGCGATGGTTCCTATCTTGGCACCGAAATCGGCCATCGGCCGGCAGAATTCCCTTACCTCAAGGAAATTGCCCAGGCCGTAGACCGTCTTGGATTTTCCGGGGTGTTGATCCCAACGGGAAAGGGTTGCGATGACCCTTGGACGATCGCCGCTGCGCTCGCTCCTTTGACACGACAGCTCAGATTCCTCGTGGCTTTGCGACCGGGCGTCGCTTCGCCGACATTCGTAGCCCGCCAGACCGCTGCTCTTGATCGCATCAGCGAGGGGCGGGCGTTGGTCAACGTGGTTTCCGGCGGGAATCCCGCCGAACTTGCCGGCGACGGCATATTTCTCTCGCACGACGAGCGATACGTCCAGGCGGCGGAATTTCTCAGCGTTTATCGCCGGCTCTTAGCCGGCGAAACAGTGGATTTCTCTGGCGCCTATGTCCGGGTCAAAGGAGCACAGTTAAATTTCCTTCCCGTTCAGCGCCCGCTACCGCCTCTATGGTTCGGCGGCTCCTCCGAACCGGCGCTTGAAGTCGCGGCAGAACATGTCGACACTTATCTGACTTGGGGCGAGCCCCTCGACCAAGTTGCGAATAAGCTCGAAGTGGTGCGCAAACGAGCACGATCACGCGGTCGAACAGTTAAGTTTGGCCTGCGTATTCACGTTATCGTGCGCGAGACGGAGGCTGAAGCTTGGTTGGCTGCCGATAAGTTGATTAGCCATTTGTCTGACAATGCGGTTGCCGCTGCGCAGCAAAGATTGGCAATTGAATCGGATTCTGTGGGACAGGGGCGCATGTATGCGCTCCACGGCGGCCGACGCGACAGGCTTGAGATCGCCCCGAATTTATGGTCCGGGATTGGATTGGTCCGGGCTGGCGCTGGCACGGCCCTTGTGGGTGATCCGACGATTGTTGCCGATAGGCTGCGGGCGTATCAGGCGCTTGGCATCGACACGATTATCGCTTCCGGTTATCCGCATTTGGAGGAAGCCTACAAAGTTGCCGAACTCCTTTTTCCCGCGCTTGGCCTGGGAGCAAAACGGCGAATTGCCCACCCTACCCAACCGGGCGAGTTCGGAACAGGTCCGCAGTTGGCCAGCGCCGCGTCTTGAAACGTGCCGAATCGTCTCATGATGCACGCTAACCGCGCCATGGCTCCATCATCTTACCGGTCACTATGGGCAGGGGGTTGGTCCGCCATAATTGGTTCGGGTGCGGTAACTTGGCTCGTGCCTTTGCTTATTATGACGGTCTGGCAAATCAGCGCTATGCTCAATTTTCTGCCGGTCACTATACTACCAAGCCCAAGCTCCGTAATGGCCGCAGCCTGGCAAATGATCCTTAGCGGCGAATTGGCGAGGAACATTGCCATCAGTTCCTGGCGGGCGCTGACGGGATTCCTGATTGGCGGGAGCATAGGATTTGCTCTGGGCTTTGCCAACGGCCTCTCAAAGCTCAGCGAGCGGACCATCGACTCGACTCTGCAAATGATCCGAAACATCCCGCATCTCGCTCTGATACCACTGGTGATTCTGTGGTTCGGTATTGATGAGACTGCTAAAATCTTTCTCGTCGCGCTTGGTGTTTTCTTCCCCATCTACATCAATACGCTGCACGGTATTCGCTCCATTGATAACGCGCTCATTGAAATGGGTCGTAGCTATGGCATGACGTCTTGGGGCCTGTTCAGTCGGATTATTCTCCCCGGCGCCCTGCCGTCGGTTTTTGTTGGTCTACGTTATGGCCTGGGCATCATGTGGTTGACCTTGATCGTGGCTGAGACTATCGCAGCTCAATCCGGTATCGGATACATGGCAATGAATGCGCGTGAATTCATGCGACTGGATGTCGTGGTACTTGCCATCATTATCTACGCCCTTCTCGGCAAACTTGCCAATTTCACGGCCCGACTGCTCGAAAGAGTGTGTTTGCCATGGCACCCGGCCTTTCAAAGGCGCGGGCAATGACTAGGCAAGTCACCGCACCGCTCTACACCAATTTCGATGTCCTGTTTCTCGAGCCGCCATCGATCGACGCTAGCCTCACCGCTCGAAACCTGGTCAAGACATTCGGGTCGCTTGAAGTTTTACGCGAATTCGACCTTCACATTCCCGCAGGACAGTTTCTCGCAATTGTTGGTCGTAGCGGTTGTGGCAAGAGCACGTTGCTGCGGCTCCTGTGCGGCCTGGATCGACCGACCGCGGGCTGGATCCAAATGGGTGATGACAGTAAACCGCTTCAGTCTGCCCGCGTAATGTTCCAGGAGCCTCGCCTATTGCCCTGGGCTCGCGTACTCGACAACGTCGAAATCGGTTTAGGCGCAGAATCGATCAACGGACGCGAACGTGCCTTGGAGACGCTGGCCGCCGTTGGCCTTGAAACTCGAGCGCAAGATTGGCCGTCCATTCTATCCGGTGGCGAGAAACAACGAGTTGCACTAGCGAGGGCCCTTGTCAGCAAACCGAGATTTCTCGCATTCGACGAGCCGCTCGGCGCGTTGGACGCCTTGACTCGCATTGAAATGCAGAGATTGCTGGAGCGCGTATGGCAGCGTCAGAAATTTACAGCGGTGCTGGTCACGCATGACGTCGCCGAGGCACTCACCCTGGCTGACAAAATCATCATGATTGAAAATGGTGCAATTTGCCTCGACTTGGTGGTTTCGCTTGCGCGTCCACGCCGTCGCGGCAACGTCGATATTGCTCTTTTGGAAGAGCAGATATTGCGTCGCTTGCTGCGTGAGGGCGATTGTGCACCCGATTATGCGATTTAGGCCGGACGAAAGCGTGGTTCGAAGCTCGACCGCTTTGGAAATCGCACGGGGCGGGCAGGCTTCGGCTTTTCGCGAGGCGATGCGCAATCTTGCAAGCGGTGTCAGCGTAATCACCGTGGGTGAGGGCGAAGATCGAACTGGATTTACCGCAACATCGATGACATCGCTTTCAACTGATCCCGCAAGTCTCCTATTTTGTCTTAACCGGCAATCTTCAACCTGGCCTATCTTGGCAAAGCGAAGATGCTTCGGTGCCAACATCTTGTCTGCCCATCATAGGATGATCGCTGAGGGTTTTGCCGGCCGAACCGGACTTAATGGCGCTGAGCGCTATACGGGTGCCGCCTGGATGACACTGGCAACCGGCGCGCCACTGCTTGAAGATGCGCTTGCGGCCTTCGACTGTGAGGTAGAAGAACAGCTAGAACGCCATTCGCATCTTATCATTATTGGCAGGGTGGTCGCTGTTCATGCACCGCGCAGCGACAGGGCACTGCTCTATTGGCGGGGTCACTATGCCGACGTCATGCCGCAAACCGATTAGCCCGCGGCACTAGCAAAGGATAGCAAATGGATGATATTGATCGAAAGATCCTAAGAATCGTCCAGGAAAATGCGGGCCTTTCGATTGCCGAAATTGCCGAGCAGGTCGGATTGTCGCAAACACCCTGCTGGAAACGGATCCAGCGATTGGAAATCTCGGGGGTTATTCTCAAAAGAGTCGCCTTGCTGGCACCAGAGAAGCTTGGCCTTGGTCTGACAGTGTTTGTCAGTGTCGAGAGCAGCGATCATTCTTCCGCTTGGCTCCGACACTTTGCGACAGCTGTGTCCGCCATGCGCGAAGTCATGGAATTTTATCGAATGGCCGGTGACGTCGACTACATGCTGCGTGTCGTGGTACCGGACATGCAAGCCTATGATCGCTTTTACAAGAAGCTCATAGAAGTCGTGCCGCTGAAGAACGTGACGTCACGCTTCGCAATGGAGCGGATAAAAGCTACGACATCATTGCCGGTCGACGATCCGAGGCCTGAGGCCAATTCGGAGGGCGGCGAAGAAATCTAGCGGGTTTGAGAAGAAAGTTCCGAAATATGCAGGCCCGACAGAGGTATTTACTAAAGGTTTGTCGTTCTGTTAAAAGAACATTCTGGTTGACATAACGAACCTCCACGACAAAATAAACCCGTTCAGTTGCGGCCTTGCCGCTGAACCGCGGGATTTGATGGAGCAGCTTGCACCGTGACTAGAAAGCTAAAGCGCCACGAGAGTTCGTGGGCTCCTTCTGACGGAGAATGCTCATGAGTTTTCGTTTCCTTGGTACTATCGTCTCCTCCCAAAACTTCGGGTGTTCCGGCCTCTCCTGTCGTCGCTCAATGACGGCACCAATTGCGCTACGCCTGTAGGCGCAGCTCATTTACCACCTTCTCACGAGGGACGCCGGCATTGGTCGGCGATGGGAAAGTCATGTTTGACGCATATGTAATAGAGATACAGGACGAGGCTGCCGGGATCGTCGCGCGCAGCGGAGGCGGAACCTTCGTATTTTACGCTTCTAGCCATCGTTACAACGCACTTGAAGGACGCGCGTTCAACAAGGTGGCGGATGCGCAAAGGGCCGCCGCCGAGATATGGCGAAGAAAACGCGCGGAAGTCGAGCCACTTCTGCCGATTGAGAAAACACTGATTGGATGGAGCCTAGGAGTTGGATTGGTGTCTCTCGCGGCTCTCTTAATCTTGAACTGGCTTTTTCCGCTCTTTTAACGCCCAATCGGGTTGACCAAAGTGCTGTCGCACTCGACCGATTTCGGTCCGTAACGAAACGCACGGCGCCGGGACAGATGCGAGTATGCCGACTCGCAGCCGCCTTGGTGCAAAGGCGATTATTTGCCCGAATATTGAAGCAAGGTTCTTGGGTGCAATTGGGGTGCTCACGGCGGTTGCGCGTGAAGACGGAAAGGCTTTCAGATTCCGACCCTCATGAGACCGCCCATTGTCCCCATAAAAAGGCCCGGATCGCGTGGTTGGCGTTAAGCGTCGCAGAGAAATGACGGGTTGATGAGTTCGTGACAAATCTCAGTAAGGCTGCAGCTTTAGTATATTTGATGCTCATGGAGTTTGCCGTTCAGGCCGGTGCCGGGCCTTTGGAGGATGCTGCGGTAGCGTCTCATAGAGGAGATTATTCGACTGCGCTTAGCCTTTACCGCCCACTAGCCGAACGGGGCGACCCACTCGCTCAGTCCGGGTTAGGCGTACTGTATGCGAACGGCCAAGGTGTCGAAAAAGATATGGTCGAGGCGATGAAGTGGTTTCGAAAGTCTGCCGATCAGGGTTCTGCAAAGGGCCAAGCAGGTCTCGGACTTGGGCACGAGAGCGGCCAAGGAGTTGTGCAGGATTATGCAGAAGCCGCGAAATGGTATCGCAAAGCCGCCGAACAAGGCTTTGCGCCCGCTCAGTTCTCGCTCGGAAAGCTGTTCGCCACCGGCCAAGGAACGACCCTCGACTATTCAGAGGCGGTAAAATGGTATCGCAAGGCTGCTGAACAAGACAACGCCAACGGTCAGTTTAGCCTCGGCGTTATGTACGACAACGGCCACGGGGTGACGCAGGACTATGTCGAGGCAGCCAAGTGGTATCGAAAAGCCGCTGACCAAGGCGACGCCAACGGCCAGTACAGCCTTGGAGCAATGTATTTGAGTGGCCAGGGCGTAGCGCAGGACTACGTGCAAGCATACATGTGGATTAGCTTGGCCGGCGGGGGGTTTACAAAGTCTGAACTTGAAAACCGCGGCCGCGTTATTTCTGATCTCGGCCTTCTGACGAGAAAAATGACGACAACGCAGCTCGACGCGGCACAAAGTCTCGTCCGTAGATGGAAGCCGAAGCAAAAGAATTGAAGGCGTGCTTCACTGGCTGGCTCGCCTGGAAGCATGATCCCCCAGCCTTGCGGCTCCAGGTGGCGATCAAGCCCGCTCCGAGCGAGCAACCAGCACCCCAACCAGCAGCCTCAATGCAGTTGACGAGACAGACATTTGCGCCGATTCTCTAGAGATAACCGATTCGGTTCATGAGGACGCTTAGCTACGGATTGTTGTCCAGTAAGTTCTGCACGGGGTCAGAACCCGCGGAGTAATCGCTCACTATACCGCTGGTGCGCCATCATGATTGAGAAGAGTACCAAGATGTCGCAAGCGCATTTCTTGGAGACTTTTTATGTTCGACATTTCGCAATACGCCCTATCGGACGAAGTCGCGGAGCAATTGGCGGACGAAGTCCGTGACTTGATAGCATCCCAGTCCCGCGCCTTGGACGAGGCCCAAAAATTGCGGGACCAATTGGCCCAAGAAACAGCCAAGAGCATGGCTTATCAGTTTGCATTACGCGTATACGGATGGACCGGCGAATGACATACATTAATATCAGCGGCTAAATGGTCGCCGCCGTTCGGCCTGAAACTGACCCTCGAGGTTAAAACTCCGAGGGCCATGGTTGAGCCACAAATGACCACATGCGCGTAGTATTTGCTACAGCTGGTCAATCGCGGATACTAACCAATACCAAGGAACCCCTTGGCTTTGGCGACTTCGGCATCCCATTTTTTTAGCTGTTCTGGCGTAAAAAACTTCACAAGATGTTCACGAGCCGTAGCGCGTACCGAATGGAGCTTCTCGACTACATCTGCTTTCGTAAGGTCAGGATGCGCTTTACGAATTTCATCCAACTTTTCTCGCGCGCCCTCGAGGGCAGTATGCAACTTATCCTTTTGTGCATCGGATAGTTGCAAGTCAGTCGCAAATTTTTTCAATTCAACCGCGACAGCCTGCTTGGCTTCAGGACTCAACATGGCAATCTCCTTCATAAAATGACAGTCTACCGGTTTCAATAAAAGCCGGAACCGGAAGCTATCTATTTCCCTCACACCCGAGATTGTCAAATCAACAAATAATTTACCTTTACCTGAGTGAGCGCTCCGAGCTTCTCAGAAGGTGTGGTTGTTTTTTTATGCAGCTACGAACAAAAACTCGTCGCAAAGGTTGACAGAAAACGTGCGTCTTTTCGACACATACGGGATGGAGAATGTCGCGCGTTGCAAATCCGTGTTCGCGGATCGTCGAAAATACCCGCGCCAGTTATGACATCCTGTCAAATATGCGGGCCATTTCACTCACGCGGGCCAATTGCGCCTCTCCTGCAGGTTCCGAGAGCTTTATCTGTCGCTCAAGAACAACGCGCTCGTGCTTTTCCCGCTCGTTCCTAATGCGATATTGCAAGTCTTCGCCTAGCGGCGGCAGTTGTGCCCTAACAGTATAAACCACGGCAGGATCAAGGGATACGCCTACTCTTGCGTCAAGCCGGACGAATTGTCCGATCGAGAAGATGTGTTTCATCTTGTCCTGCAAACTAGTGTGAAAGACCCAGCGTTAAACCGCGATTCCCAAGCAGAAATAGCAATGCCAGCGCACTCCTCCGCTCTCTTGGCGTTCGATCTGCGCCCGACCTTGGGCCGGAATATAGCTTCGCCTCGATTAATCGTCACTGCAACCTTAGGAAGCATTTTGGATATGGGGGTTCCTTGGTGGCAGAACAAGGGCGTTCATTGGCTTATTGAACGCGGATTGCCGATGTTCTGACGCCTAACCCGATCGCGTGGCAAATTGCAAAGTCGCTGCGTCAGCCTATCCAAAACGACCAACTGACTCCGGCCCTAACCCCTTGCGACCCAATCTACCGGTGCAATTGCTGCAGCGACACTCACCCGCCAGGCAGTGCGGCGCGGTAAGTGCCCGGCAGCCGATGGTCAAAAAATAGGAATGGAGGTTTGGTCTGAACAACGTCAGCGATCAGTGCCGGCTCGAGAATATGCCGAAGCCCAATCAAGATGGGTTGGTCAGTCCCGATCATCGCCTGTTGTAGAGCGTGCCAGTCCCGATCTTTAGCCGAAGCGCCGAATTTCTGCACGATCATTGCCGCAAATGGACCAGTTTCAAGTCCATATCTCGCCGCGGTGACACGGACTCTCCCGGCAAATTCGGCTCCAATCGAAAGTACTGCGGCCCCAGCAACTCGGTCATGTGCACATGAACTTACGACTTCAGCGAGTAGCATTGCAACCTCCGCTTTTGCTCGGGATTGGCACGCTGGGACTGAAAACAACGCTGGAATTCCGCCTCACCGCTACATTGATATTCCGCCCATACCCGCTCTCTGTGGAACGAGGAAACGCGAAATCCTTCGACCAGAATGACACAGTCAAGAATTTAATCAATAATTATTATCGCAATTTGCACTGGATTTGAGTTGGAAATCCGCTGCGGGCGAAATCAGGAGCGAGCTGCGAGAGATAGGTAACCAGCCATGCAAGAATTGCACTCTGGTCCCCGATATCCGAGCGAACCAACTTGCACCATCGAATTTTAGGGGCGTGCGCTTAGCACGGGAGCCGAGTAAAACGGTACGTGTTCAATGCGCGGTTGCCATTCGCCTGCCTCTACGAGCCCTCCGACATGATCGGCGATCTCACTCAGCGTCGCGAACCAGACCCCGCCCTTCGCCTGCATATGCCGGATTAAATTACGGATAGCGAGCGCTTGCTGCGGGCGGCCACTGACCGCCGGATGCCAGGCCGAGATCCACAGGCCCCCGAACTCCCATAGCGCGTCGAATTCCGCCTGGTAAACATCCAACGCCTGCTGGGGAGAAGAAATCTTCATTACATAGTCGAAAGCCCGACTCGAGACGTATTGATTGTAATCGTCAACTGAGGCCGGGACCGAGAGTTCGAACAGCCTCCCTCGGCCATTGTCGAGCAAGATCGGCACATCGTCGGCAAACAGCGATGAATCATAGGTGAGACCCGCTTCGATCAGAAGATCGAAAGTCACCCGTGAAATGCCGTAATAGGGTGCACGATACCCGCGCGGGCGCCGGCCGGAAAAACGTTCGATTGTGTCGAGGCCGTGCCGCAGCGTCCAGCGCTCTTCTTCGACGGTTTGCTGGTTCGGCCATTCGTGAAAATAGCCGTGATGCCCAATCTCGTTGTCATGTTTCAGGATCGTCTCGATGGCCGATGGATAGGCCTCGATGACCCAGCCGGGAACGAAACAGGTGAGGGGGACGTCATGTTCAGCGAAGAGATCGACCAGCCGCGGCGTTGCAACGAACGGGTCGTAGCGCATATGAGCTAACGCATGAGGCATGTCTAGCGCACCGGCGCGATGTGCCGCATGGACGACGCTGTCGGCGTCCATATCGAAGCTGAAGGCGACCGCGCAACGAGCTTGGTCTGGCCATGAGGGCGGGTTTTTAATCATGAGTTCCTCGTTTCCTCAACTGTTCTTCGCCGAACCTTCGCAGGCGGATTGGTTTAGGTTGCGGGAACAAATAATGGGCATCGACATGCTGTCACTTTGTTGGGCAGCCTCAAAAGCAGGCTCGTCAAGAATGCCTGTTTGTGGCTACATTTACGATACTTTATCCGTTACACCAGTGAGAGGTAAACTATGAGTTTCAGCGTCGGTAGCATTTGACTTTTACAATCCGCAATCGTTCACGGCTTGATCAAAAGATCGCGAGTAAAGGCAGTAAGGATCTCCGGAGCGCCATGTTGGCGCACACAAAAGGTCTCACCCAATTCGAAGCCCCAGTCGTCCATCCACATGCCCAAGATCATGTGGAAGCACATATTTGGCTCAAGCACGGTCTTGTCGCCCTCGCGCAGACTTGCTGTTCGCTCGCCCCAATCGGGCGGGTAGTTAAGTCCAATCGAATAGCCAATTCTGGAAGCTTTGGTGTACCCGGCCCGGCTGATCACGGCGCGCCATGCCGCCTCAACACTATGGCAGGTAACGCCCGTTCTTGCCGCATCGAGTGCGACATCTAGCCCTTCCGCGACTATTTTCGCGATATCAAGAAGAGCGGCCGGTGGACGGCCCATGTAAAGTGTTCGCGCCAACGCCGCGTGGTAGCGGTGATGGCAACCGCCGAGTTCAAGACAGGCAATTGTATCCTTTTCATAGCGATCGCCTGACCAGGTCATGTGTGGCGCGCCACTCTTGCGACCGCTGGGCACTAGCGCCAGTGCGGCCGGATAGTCGCCCCAGTAAGCGGACGTTCCTTGGATCTGCGCGGCAGTAATTCGGGCGACTGCATCGCACTCCCGCACGCCAGGCTCAATCGCCTCGATACCAATGGCCATCGCCCGCGAGGCGATGACGCCGGCAGCCCGCATTTTTTCAAGCTCGGCTGGCGCCTTGATCAGGCGAACCCAATTCACCAGCGCCTGCGCATCGACGAGGCTGGCGCCCGGCAAGGCCTTGGCAAGTTCAAGAAATGCACGGGCCGTAAAGTAGAAGGCGTCAAGCTCGACGCCAATACGGGCGCGGTCCCAATCCCGCTCCTTCAGGATTCCCGCCACAAATTGCGCTGGGTGCAGTGCAGTCGAATCAACGTGCGTTTCCGGGTAGGGACGGATGTTTTCCGGCTTGAGAAAGGTGGTCAAGTATGCGCTTGGCGCATCCATCGCCCGGCCAATCCAAATTGGCTCGTCTGCATCGAGCGAAACCGTGGCATATTGATGCACGTAGAACGACCAGCTGTCATAGCCGGTAAGATAGTTGATATTGGCGGGATCAGCGCAGAGCAGCACATCAATACCAGCCGCCGACATCCGCGCCTTTACGCGGTCGCCGCGCGCAAGATACTCCGATCGGTCAAAGACGAGCATTTGATATTAGAATAGCTCAGGGAGGGCGCCGCGGAAACGCCGAATCGCATCGACGTGGGCCTTAGGATCGGCAAGATCGCCGATGGCTGCCTTATTCCAGCGCCTTTCTTCTTCAACCCAGCGTTCTGGCAGGGTGTTGACGGTCACATGAGTGGCGCCGATGGCACGCCAGGCGCTCACCTCCTCGCGCAACTCGGCGGTCGTTCGATCGATAATGGTCATGGTCGCTTCGACTCCAATCGTGTTGGGATCGCGGCCAAAACTGCGGGCCATCTCGCGCATTGTCTCGATGCTACGGCGCCCGAAATCGTCGGCCTGAAAATTCGGCAGCCAGCCGTCGCCAAGTCTGGCGACACGCCTGATTGCCGCGTCCGAAATGCCGCCTATCCACACCGGGATCGGGCGTTGCACCGGTAAAGGATTGATGCCCCCATCCTCAATTCGATGATATTTGCCCTCATATGAGATGAGCTCCGCGCACCACAGCTTGCGAAGCACGTCAATCTGTTCGTCCGCGCGTTTACCGCGGTTGCCGAAAACTTCGCCACAGGCCTCGAACTCCTCGGGCTTTACACCGACCCCAACACCAAGCCGCAAGCGACCTCGACTGAGAACGTCCACTTCCGCCGCCTGCTTAGCAACTAGAGCAGTGCCGCGCATAGGCAAAACGAGTACGCCGGTGACGAATTCGATGCTGCTGGTGACCGCGGCGAGGAAGCCAAACAGCACAAAGATCTCGTGGAACATATCCTCGGCATCGTGGACATATTTCCAGTCGGGACGACTAGCCTTATTAAGACCAATGATCTGGTCGAACGCGGTCAGATGCGTATAGCCGAGTTCCTCGGCCGTCAGGGCGAAATTGCGGATGCCGTCGGGGTCGCGACCGATCGAGAACTGAGGGAATAGAGCGCCAATCTTCATGTTTGATGTACTCGCAAATAGTACTGAGATGCCCTTGGCACGCGGCGGGTTAGGACTATATCCACCCTACGGCCAGGTTCGAACGCCACCATCCAAGAACAATTCGTGGAGATGAGCTATATCAAGCTTCTCGGCCATCGTTTCGAGTGCCAATCGGCCACGCACCAAAACGCAGACGCGATCCGCGATCGAAATCGCAGCGCGAACGTTCTGTTCGACAAGCAAAATGGGAATACCCGTCTCCAGCCGGAGGCGTCGTAGCGCACCAAATACTAACGTTACCATGTCCGGCGAAAGGTCACTACTCGGCTCGTCGAGTAGCAATAATTTGGGCTTCGACAGGAGCGTCAAGCCAATCGACAGCATTCGGCGTTCACCGCCGCTGAGATCGCGTGCTCGGTTGTGCTGGCGCTCGCGCAGCCTCGGGAAAAGATCGTACACACGCGCAATACCGGAGCGGATCGAGAGTGCGTGGAGATAGCCTCCCATGCGCAGATTGTCCACTACACTTAGTTCCGGAAATATATTGCGGGTCTGCGGAACGTAACCCATTCCGAGAGCCGCGCGGCGGTGCGGCGCAAGTTGGCTAACATCGTTACTCTGTAGATGCAGGCTGCCCGCAGTCAAGCGTGTCAGTCCCATCGCAGTCTTCAGGACGGTAGACTTGCCGGAGCCATTGGCGCCGAACAAGGCGAGCACCTCGTCGGCACCCAGTTGCAATGTTAGGTCCTGTAGCACCGTAAGCTTGCCATAGCCCGCGAACACTCCATGGAAGGCAAGAAGTGGCGAACTACTCACGGCTCCTCCAAGGCGGTATCTCCAAGATACGATCGCATCACTCGTAAATCGCCGCGAATCGAAGCGGGTGTGCCCTCGGCGATCACCTCGCCGGCGTCCAAAACGATCACTCGATCGCAGATACTGGCGATCATCTCCATATTGTGTTCGACCAAAACGATGATGCAGCCGGCATCACGCAATTCGCGGAGCAATTGGATTTGGCGTTCGATGAGAACTGGATTTACGCCGGCTGCTGGCTCATCCAGCAACATGACGCGCGGGTTGGCCATTAATAGAATGGCCAGGGACAACAGCTTCTGCTGTCCGCCGGACAGGTCGCCCGCCTGGTCGCCGGCCTTATGGGCAAGGTCGACGCGACTTAGCGCCACGAAGGCAGCGGCCGTAGTAACGCGTTCACCCGATTGAACACTTCGTGGACGCAGAAACAGGTTGCTGATGAGCTCTCCCGGTTGATTCGGGGCTCCGATCTGGACGTTTTGAAGTACTGTTAGCCGACGTGCTAGCCGCGGCACCTGGAACGCGCGGCGAATCCCGTGGCGGGCCATTTGCTCAGCTCGACCCATCGGAATGTCTCGGCCATCGAGGCGAAGTCTGCCAGTTGCCGGCTGCTGCACGCCGCTGATAACGTTCAGCAAAGTGGATTTGCCGGAGCCGTTGGGGCCGACCAACCCAAGGATGCTTCCGGGGAGGGCTCGAAGCGAAACCTCGCGGAGCGCCCGGAATCCGCCATAAATGACCGAAATGTCACTGACTTCCAGCATCTACCCGCTCGATTCGCTCCGGTATCAGACCCTCTGGCCGGAACAGGAAGACAAGGATCAACACCAGCCCGAAAGCACCCAGCCGGAGATTAGAGACCAATTCGAAGCCAAGTTGACTCCATTCCGCAATAAACCGGGTCGACACGCTCGTCAGCTGCACAATCACGGTCCCGAGTACAACGCCGGAGATTGTTGCTGGACCTCCCAGCACCACAGCTGTCCACACGATAAATGTCTCCACCACTGTGAACGAATTTGGCGAGATGTATCCAACGACATGGGCATAAAGAGCGCCAGCGAGAGCCGCCATCCACCATGCCACCATGGTCACTGAACGCTGGAACTCGACCGGATCGCGGCCAAGCGTCGCCGCGAGCATCTCATCTTCCCGTATAACCCGCAGCATACGTCCGAATGGACTGCGGCCAAGGCGAAGGGCAAGCAGAACGGCGACGATCAGCAAACCTAGGGCGAATGCCATTCCGACCCGATTACTGGCGAACCGATAAACTGACATGCCTTCCACACCTCCAGCTATGTCGGGTGCGTTCAGCATTGTTAGGCGGAAGATCTCGGCGGCACCCAATGTTACCAGGGCCCAATAATCCTGGGTGAGACGCCCCGCAGGCAAGATGACCAGAATCCCAAGCAGCGGAGCCATAACGGCACCGATCGCAATTCCGGTCCAAGCCGGGAGCCCGTGGGCGGTGGCAGTCGCGGCGCCGTACGCTCCGATGGCGAAAGGCAGCACCTGGCCGAAATTGACTAGGCCGGTCAATCCAAACTGAAGATGCAGGCTAATGCCAAGCACCGACCAGATGGCGATCATGGTAACCGAAAAGATCATAAAATCGATCATGCGGTCATCGCGCTTCGCGCCCCACTTGAGGCCGCCGCAACAGCAAAATAAGAACCATTGCGCCGACAGCAATAAAGTCGCGAAATTGTGTCGGAACTGACCAGCGCGTTTCTGACACCAACGAGCCAAAATCGACGTCAATCAATAGGTTTTGGGCAAGCGAAAGTGCCAAGGCGCCCAGCGCTGCTCCAAATACCTTGTCCAAGCCGCCAAGTGTCACTGCCGCAAATGTCGGTAGTAGTATGATAAGGTCCATATTCGGCTGAAGCCGTGTCTGCAAAGCGAACATGGTCCCGCCCAGCGCCGCATACGCGCCTGAGACGAACCATGTCAGCGCGATCATACGCGCCGCCGGTATGCCGCGCGTCGCCGCGAGATCGGGGTTGCTAGCCAGCGCCCGCAACGCCGTGCCGACGCGAGTTCGGTACAGCAGCAGATTTAAGACTATCATGGCGGCGACCGTGGTGCCGACTACGATAGCGTCTTGAGAGGTAAAGTATGCGCCCCCCACGCTCAGATTGATCGGCTGCGTGGCAAATACGCGTGCGGCACCACCGAAGATCGAAGCTATCGCCGCGCGCAGAAATAGCGCCACCCCCCACGAGACGATCATCTTGCCCTCCGGCGAGATGTCTCGTAGCCGGGAGAAGACAAGCCGATCAACCAGAACCGCGATCAGCCCTGTTGCGATCACGCCGACGAGTACCGCGACCGGTAGAACCATGCCAAGAAGCTGGTTTGCGGCAAAGCTCAGATAGGCGCCAACCACTGCGAATTGCACATGCGCGAAGTTGGCAAAGCGAAGGATCGAGTAGGACAGCGCCACACCCACGGCGATTATGGCAATCTCGGCGGCGTAAACGATCGCGTCGACGAGAATTTGCATCATACATTGAACTCGCCACTAACCCGCGCCCGATCGATCGCTCTCTAATGGCGCGGGCCTATGGCGCCGCGACCGTTTCTAGTTTGCCCCCCTTGTAGAGGAAGTAATCTAGCGGCGGGTTAATGCGCTGGCCGCGTGCATCCCACTCTATTCTACCGGTCGCGCCGTCGTATCCCTTTGCCGCCGATGGGAGCGCCGCTTTGATCGCCGCGGTGTCAATACCCGCTTGCTGCATGGAACGTGCAAGCAGCATCATCGCATCATACGCATAATAATAGTGCGGCCTGGGCTCACCAGTGAACTTCCTCGTATAGTCCGCTTTGATCTGCTGGCTCACCGATCCGGACAGGCCACCATTGTCGATGCCAGACAATTTTCCTTCCATCCAGGCTGGTTGTTCTACGGTGAAGATCGACGGGTACGCAACATACCAGGGTGCAACGATGCCAAGTTCCCGCGCCGCTTTGAATACCGTGCGGGTGTCGTCGCCATAGCCGGCACTGATAATTGCATCGGGTTTTGCTTCCTGCAATGGTTGAAGGTCCGGTCGGTAGTCGGGTTGGCCTTCGGTGTAGATGATCTTGCGGAGCACCTTGCCGCCTGCAGCAGTATAAGAAGCGGCAGCGGCTTCCATCAGACCGGTCCCGAAGGTATTGTTTGGTACTATGAATGCCGCTGTCTTCGCCCCCATCTTCGCTGCATAGGCCCCGAGTTCTTTCCCCACAATGTCATCAAGTGGCAGCGTGCTAAATAGCGTACCAGCAAAGTTGCCAAGTTTAGACGAACTGGCCGATGTGTTCAAAATAATTCGACCCTTTGGTGCTGCCATCTCCGCGATCGGAAGCGTAACGCTGCTGCCGCCGAAGACGATCGCCGCCGGCACCTGGTTAACGTCGAACAGTTTTGTCGCCGCCTCGATTCCGGCCTGCGGCCGATATTCGGAGTCTTCGACGATTAGCTTGATCTGTTTGCCATTGATGCCACCACCAGTGTTGATTTGCTCAGTTGCGAGCTGAACACCTCGCACCATGTCGACGCTGGAGGGGACGTCGCTACCGGTCAAGTTGGCGATCACTCCGATCGAAATGGGTGCGTCGGCCGTCCAAGCGACGAGAGGGAAACCGACAAGTGCCAGGAATGAAAACACGGTTCGGCGAAGCAAGGACGTTCTCATTGGACGATCTCCTTTGGAAGGAGACAGTGTTTTCCAGGTGCTATAGTGTGTCAACCAATAAAATCCGGAGTCCGACCCCTGTCTTCCGCTCGTAAGATCATTGTCGACACCGACCCAGGCCAAGACGACGCTTTTGCGTTGCTGATGGCGCTGGGCGCGACGAAATCGTTGACGGTATTGGGGGTGACGACGGTCGCCGGCAATATGCCGCTTCACCTCACCCAACGGAATGCGCGCCAGATCTTGGAGCTTGCTGGCCGGCCAGACATTCCGGTGTTTGCGGGTTGTCCGCGGCCGATGGTTCGTTCGTTGCGGACCGCGGCCTACGTGCACGGGGAAAGCGGGCTTGATGGATGCGACTTGCCAGAGCCAACGATGCCGCTGCAGAAAGAGCATGCGGTCGACTGGATCACCCGCACCCTGCTGCAGTCGGATGTTGGCGAAATCACGGTCTGCACGTTGGGTCCGATGACCAACCTGGCAGTCGCCATTGTGAAAGAACCGGCGATTGCTTCTCGCATCCGCGAAGTTGTGCTGATGGGCGGTGGCTTTTTCGAAGGCGGCAATATCACTCCAGCGGCTGAGTTCAACATCTTCGTCGACCCACACGCCGCTCATGTGGTATTCGAGTCCGGAGCCAGACTAGTGATGCTGCCGATCGACTGCACCTACAAGGCTCGCATGACGACGACATGGCTCGAGCGACTGCGAGCGCTCGGAACTCGCTCGGCAATTCAGGCGGCCGGCATGGCCGAATTCTATCGAAAGTACGGCAATCAAAAATTCGGCGTAACCGACTATCCATTGCACGATCCCTGCGTCATCGGCTACCTGCTAGCGCCAGCGCTATTCAAAGGGCGACGATGTAACGTGACGATTGAAATCGTGTCACCTGACACTATGGGCATGACTGTTGTCGATTGGTGGGCAGTTACGACCAAATCAAAAAATTGCCTAGTGTTGCGTGACTTGGACAATACCGGCTTCTACGAACTGATGCTGGAAAGCTTTACACGGCTGCCATAGCGGCGCTATTCAGAACGAACGCGTGAACGTCGGACGAGAGAAACCGCAGGATAACCAGTGAGATCGTAGGCATTGAAAAAGTCAACGATATCTTCTTGAGCCAGCGATTTCAAATAATGTTGGACATAACTATCGAATTATCCTGAGATCGCGAAATCTAAGCGCGAAGAGGCAGCAATGGTCGACAGAAAGCTCTATCTCAAATTCGTCGATGCAAACATTAAGGGCATCGTTACTCTTTATTGGGAGAACGCTCCTGAAACGTGCAAGGCGATATGGGGCGCCTTGAGAAAGCCCATTCAGTGGCGAGCCACACACGCGATGTTTTCGGGACCCGAAATCATGATGGGCTTGCCCGAAGAGGCCAGAAATTTTGATCCCTTGTCTTTGCCGCCGGAAAATCAAACGGTACTGCCTGAAATTGGCGAACTGCTCTGGTTTTATCAACCTAAGAACTTCTTCAAGACTGATCCGACCGAATTTTGGGAAATCGGATTCTTCTACGGCGCGGGCGGTCGTACTTTTGGACCAACCGGTTGGATTCCATGTACCTATTTCGGGCGAATGACCGAGAACCTCGATGCGGTAGCGGCCCAGTGCCGGCTCATCCGACTGGAAGGCGCCAAGGTGGTTGAGTTAGGACGTCAGGGATGATCCGCAATCCTTGAACAGCCATCGTTTACGTGGCCACATCCAAACCCGTTTTCGGCCGACCTCACGGTGGTCCAGCTGTATCGACCGCAAATTTCTATCCGCTGCTACGGCGCCTCGACAATTGGTGCCGATAGCATGAGAGTTGCAAAATGGGCAGCGTACCTGCCGACCCGCTCCGGCTCCCACCTGCTATCTAAGTGATGCGCCGACGCTATAGAGAATGCCGATTCAATTCTAAGATAGCACAGCATCTAGACCGAGTTGCGCGCGAGCCTCAAAAGCGCTCGCGGGTTGC
Organism: uncultured Alphaproteobacteria bacterium; assembly: GCA_963773155.1. GTDB lineage: Bacteria > Pseudomonadota > Alphaproteobacteria > Rhizobiales > Beijerinckiaceae > CAVZAB01. The sequence goes on from CAVZAB010000019.1 coordinate 98,597, forward strand.
CTTTGGTATAATGCGCATATATCTGTCGCCTGCTTCACCAATTCTGCGTTGCTGGTTGCCAGTCGCTGCTTGCTTATGCGGATATTGTCTTCGAGGCCTGTCCTTAGGGCGTCTGAATCGCGCGCCAGCGCCCAGCGCATCACTTCGGACTGATGTCGCCCGATTCCCGCCGCAGTCCAGGTCGCCTTGGGGATTATCCGCTGGGTTTCGGTTAGAAGAATGTCGAGCAGATGCTCCTCCGCCGGCATCGCATTCTGGATGCCCATCACGAATTGAACATGCGGCCGATCATGCATCAACCCTTGGTCAATCAGACGACGGGCTGCGTGAATGTGCGAGAGGTCAAAAATCTCGATTTCTGGTTTGATGGAATATTCGAGCATCTTCTCGGCCAGACCACTGACGAAGGCTGCGGCGTTTTCATAGACAATTGTGGGAAAGTTGACTGAGCCGGTCGACAGCGAAGCCATATCGGGCCGTAGATAGAGCGAGCTCCCCCGTGCGCAAGGATCGCGTCCGCGCCCGCCCGTCGAGAATTGTACAATCATACCTGGGCAGTGCTTTCGTACGCCCGCTTGTACTGCAGCAAAGCGTTCTGGGTCGGAGGAAGGGGTTTCGTCCTCATTGCGAACGTGGACGTGGACCAGCGAGGCGCCGGCCTCAAACGCCTCATGTGTCGATTCGATCTGTTCCGAAGGTGTGATTGGGACGGCAGGATTGTCGCGTTTGCGGGGGACAGACCCGGTTATGGCGACGGCAATGACGATTGGTTTCAAGGTCTCACTCCCTTCGTGCTTTGGCTGCGACCGGTGGTTCAATTCGGCATTGAACCTTCGACTAGTGAAAATTGCGATCGGAATGACAGCGGCAGAGCTTCACCTCTGGTGAAGACTCTGTCGCAGGCACGCGCTCAGACGTCGAAAAAGACTGTCTCATTCTCGCCCTGTAAGACGATGTCGAACCGGTAGACTGTCTCTCCATCGCGCGTTTCCCGCTCCGCGATAAGCGTTCTTCTGCGAGGCTCGAGTTCAATCAGCTGCAGCACAGGATCGTTCGCGTTTGCCTCGATCTCATCGGAGAAATACAGGCGCGTGTTGAGACCGATATTAATTCCTCGTGCGACGATCCAGAAGTTTATGTGCGGCGCCATTGTGCGCCCGTGCCTACCGGGCACGACCCCCGGTTTGATCGTCGTTAGGAGGTAGACACCCGTTTCGAAATGGGTGCCAACGCGGCCCCAGCCTCGAAAATACTTGTCGATCGGCTTGTCTTGCTTGTCGGCGGGATGATTGTAGCGGCCCGCAGCGTTGGCCTGCCAAGTTTCGATGACCGCGTCTCGTAGCGGCGTTCCCGTGCCGTCGAAGACCCGACCTTCGATACGAATGCGGTCGCCCTTGGCGTGCGCTCCTGCAACATCCCCCCCAAAATTATTCTCGAAAATTTCAAAACCGGCCTGCTCAGGGATGAGACCTATATGGACGTAGGGTCCAGCGGTCTGGGAAGCGGTTTCTCTGAGATATTTCAAACGGGTCACCATGGCATCAGTTCCCTTCGAGGCGATTTTCGAACAGGGTTGAGCGTCGGCCCCGCAAGACAATGTCAAAACGGTAAGCAAGCGAGTCGAGCGGTACGGACGCATTAAGGTCGAGCGGTGCGATCAGGCGTTCGATAGCGTCAGCGTGTGGAATCGTGTTGACGATCGGGCAGAGCCTGATAAGCGGATCACCTTCGAAATACATCTGTGTAATCAGGCGTTGCGCAAAGCCTGTTCCGAACACGGAGAAGTGGATATGGGCTGGGCGCCAGGAATTGGCGAAATTGCGCCAGGGATATGGGCCGGGCTTTACCGTGCGAAAATAATAATTGCCTTGGCTATCGGTCAGCGTTCGCCCACAGCCGCCAAAATTGGGGTCGATCGGTGCCTGATAGGTGTCTTTCCTGTGCCGGTAACGGCCGCCGGCGTTAGCTTGCCAGAACTCGAGCAGAGTGCCGGGGACGGATCGGCCTTCTTCATCGAGAACACGGCCGTGAACAATGATTCGCTCACCTACGGGGTCACCCGATTTGGCATAGTTTTGCAAAAGATCGTTGTCGAGCGGCCCAATTTCGCTATGCCCGAAGACCGGACCGGTAACTTCCGATAGCGAGTTTTGTAGAGATAGCAGTGCTTGGCGAGGCGACCGCGCGACGCTGGTCTTGTAATCGGGGGTGAAGGCCGGCGGGTGGGCCGTACGATCACGCTGGAAAAACTCTTCCTTGGCTTGCATCAGTCCCTCCATGACTTCCCGTATTGACGCCCGCGGGCCACAATCTGATTGGCGATTTTCGCTGCACTGTTGCCGGCGTCACTTTTAGCGGTGCTCACATACGATTATTGCTATTGAAATTGATTGTCATCTATCCTTATCGCCTCCAGAAGAATGGGTGACGCGGGCTCTATCGCGGGGCGGATCAAATATCGGCAAATCGCCTGCTTAATTGAAGCTGCAGAACGACGAATTTACGTGCGCGCTGCTGAAATGCTCAAGCCAACCCAGCCGGCCGTCTTGAAGTGGATCGCGTAACTCGAAGCCGACCCTGGCGTGGTCCTGTTCGAGCAAAGCCGCCAGGCGTGAACTTTTGATAGTCATTGGCGAGGCAGTTCGGCTGCATGCCGGCGCCGACGTGCTTGCCTTGCGTCAGGGAGATAAGGCGTGGAAGATCTCGCCAGCGGCCCGGCTGCGCATCGCCATCGGCGTTTTGCCGACGGTTGCGGCACGCGCAAAATACTCGATCCGTTGCCTCGACAGGGTAACAGCCACCTGCACCCAAGGACACGCGCGGCTGGGCTAACCCGCGATAGCGCGAGATTGCTGGGACCCAGGGGTAGGCGAACCTTCAACGGCGGCGACTTTGGCGCTTGTCTGACTCGACACGGGCGACGAGATCATCTTCAATAATTTTGGCGCATTGATATGCGCCAAGCGCAAGCCACCCATCAATCCCTGTGGTCACAGGCCCTCCAGGGTACCTCATGACCACATTGGGACAATTTTGATTGCCCGTGCACGTTGACCGGACCACAAAGTCTCCCCATGGACAATGTTGAGATGAGCATAGTATCGACAGCGGGGCCGGCCAGCCCGGCGCGGCCGGTCAAACCGCCAGTCCGGCCTGCGCATTGTCGCAACCGGTCAGTCGCCAATGGCCAGGCTCTCGATTTATATGCATTATATCAAAGAGTTCCTAGAAAAAACGAATTTTGTTCTTTGCTTTATTATTTGGACAATTTTCGTGACTCAATTTGCAATTCGTGGCTCGAACACTGTACGTCGAGGCCACTATCATAGAAACTGGCGGCGGTCGGATGATCAATCAGGGCGGGACACAGGCGCTCTCTGCGGCCGCGGGACTCGTGAATGCAGTGCCCACGATGTAGATTTGAAAATCTGAGGGGCGCTCGATTCTGCAGCAAGTGTGCGACTCGCCTCGGGCGAGGCTGTCCCAAGTGTGATTTTGACAATCTTGAGGAGAGCAGCTTTTGCAGTCAATGCGGAACCCGCATTGAGGACCGCCGAGGCGCGGGCACACAATTGGGCCAATCTACAGCTCGACCAGGACTAGCCCCGGCCGGAGAACCCGAGCGCCGGCTATTGACCGTGGTGTTTTGCGACCTTGTTGGCTCGACCGCCCTATCCCAGCGGCTAGACCCCGAGGAATTTGGCGAAGTCATTTTGGCTTATCGCGCCGTCTGCGCCGACTGCATTCGACGATTCGGCGGCTATATTGGCCGCTATTTCGGTGACGGTCTCCTGATCTATTTTGGATATCCGCGCGCCCATGATGACGATGCCATTATGGCGGTTCGTGCTGCCCTGGCCATTCGGACGGCGGTCCAGGGCCTTCGTCTGGCAACACTCCCAGATGATTTTCGTGAATTGAAGATCCATATGGGGATCCACACAGGGCTGGTTGTCGCCGGGGAATTGGGGAGGGGCGACATTCGTGTCTCGGCCGAGATTGTTGGCGATACGCCGAACATAGCTGCCAGACTTGAACAAATGGCGGAGGCCGGCGCCATTGTCATCAGCCAGGCAACGCATCAGCTGGTTGCCGCGCATTTCAATTGCCAACCGATCGGCTATCCTAGTCTCAAAGGTGTAGCCGAACAGATTGCCGCATTTCGTGTTCTCACTGAGCGCGATGCTCAAAGTCGTCATTCGGCGTTGAAAGCGCACGATGCAAGGCCGTTGATCGGACGCGATCAGGAACTAAAAGTCCTGCTGGACCGCTGGCGGGCGGCATATGCGGGGTTCGGCCACGCCTCTATGATCGTCGGCGAGCCGGGCATCGGCAAATCGCGTCTGGTGCGCGCGCTGCGGGAGGAACTGACGCAGTCCCATACATTTGTCCATTGCGTGTGTTCTTCTCGCCTGTCGAACAGCGCGTTTTTCCCGATCATTGATCTTCTTGAGAGACTCCTGGGTTTTGGCCCCGACGACTTGCCAGAAGTGCGACTGGCGAAGCTCGAAGCGGCGCTGGACGCGGCCGGCTTGCCAGCCTCAGAAGTCGTGCCATTTTTGGCCTTTCTGCTCTCTGTGCCGACCCTCAATCGCTATCCCGAACCAGCGCTCTCTGCGCCTGGGCGGCGCGAAAAGACGATGGATTGGGCGCTCGATTGGCTACTTGCCCAGGCCGGTGAGCGCACCTTGCTCTTTGCCGTCGAGGACCTTCACTGGGCTGACGCTTCGACGCTTGATCTTGTCGCCATGCTGCTCGACCGGCTGCCGAAGCTCCGGATCCTGCTGCTGCTTACATTTCGTCCCGAGTTTCAGCCGGGCTGGCCGCATAGCTCGCGACTGACGCGAATTGACCTGACCCGTCTGACCGCGGGTCAGGTCATGAACATGCTGGAAAACTTGACCGACGGCAAGGACTTGCCTCGGCAACTGAGCCGCCAAATCGTTGAAAAAGCCGAGGGCGTGCCCCTGTTTGTCGAGGAAATGACCAAAATGGCGATCGAAGTCAACCCAACTTCGCTGACGCCTGAGCCTAGTCTTCGGCTGGCCATCCCGGCGACCCTGCAGGGCTCACTCACTGCCCGACTGGATCGTCTCGGTCGTGCTAAGGCGACCGCACAGCTTGCGGCGACATTGGGTCGCGAGTTTCCCTATGATTTGCTGCAGGCCGTCTCACCGCTTGAGCCGAATGAACTCGAGCATGACCTCTCGGTCCTTGTCGATGCCGAACTCCTGGATCGACCGGAGGCATCGTCACGCGTGATCTACAATTTCAAGCATTCGCTGATGCAAGAAGCCGCCTACGATTCCCTGTTGCGCGCGACTCGCCGCAAATACCATTATCAGGTGGCGGACGCGCTCGTGCGGCTATTCCCGGAGATTACCGAATCTCGTCCGGAACTTATCGCAGATCACTACGCGTCGGCGGGTGACAGCCAGAAAGCCTTTGAACAATGGCGGCGCGCTGGTCACCGCGCGCTGGCGCGCTCGGCCAATGTCGAGGCGACATCGCATCTGCAGCAAGCGCTCGAATTGATTAGGGATATGCCGTCGTCTCTGCAACGCGACCAAGATGAAGCGGCGTTGCAGATCGCATTGGGCACTGCGTTGGCTGCCGTAAAAGGGTATGGTGCCTCCGAGGTCGAGGGCGCCTACGCACGCGCTCGTACTCTTTGTTCGCGGCTCGGCGAAGCACCCCAAATCCATTCGGCTCTGCGCGGCCTGGAGGCCTTCTACCAGGTCCGCGGGCCACTTGGCGCTGCCAAGGATATCGGTGAACAATTGTTGCGCATGGCGAAGCAATCGCGCGACCATCATTTGATCGCCGAAGCGCAGCGTGCGTTGGGCTGGTGTCTGTTCTGTCTCGGCGAACTTACTGATGCAGAGCGGCATTTAACCGCTTCGATGGAGCAAGGCGCATCGGATCGATCCACGGACAACCCGCTAGCGTTTGGCATTGATAATCGCGTCATGGCCCTCGCCAATCTGGCATGGGTGAGCGGCTATCTCGGCCGCCCGGCGGAGGCTTTTCGCCTGAGCGAAAGATCCGTGCTCCTGGCGCGCGAAGTCGCGCGCCCGCAAAGCCTCGCTTACGCGCTTTGTGTAAGTGCGGCTGTCCACCAGGGCCTAGGGGCGACACGCGCCACACAATACCTCGCCGAACAGACTATTGCTTTGTCCAAGGACAATGCATTTTCCTATTGGAATGCCTGGGCAACAATTCTGCTGGGATGGGCGCTCGCCCAGCAGGGGCAGGCGAAAAGAGGCATGGACATATTGCGCTCGGGGCTTGCTGCCTATCGAGCGACCGGCGCGGAATTGTTTCGCCCGTATTCGCTTGGGCTGCTGGCCGAGACGTGCGGCAAGACGGGCGCGGCTGACGAGGGGCTTGACCTTATCGCCGAGGCCCTCGAAAGCGGTTACCAGAACGACGCGCATTTTTTCGATGCGGAATTGCATCGTGTGAGAGCCGATCTGCTTTTGACAAAGGGCGCTGACGAGCGGGAAGTCGAATCTTGCCTAACCCGAGCGATTGGGGTTGCCGAAGCTCAATCCGCCTGGCTGCTGATGCTTCGGGCCTTGATTAGTTTGAACCGGCTTAGCCAAAACGTGGCCGAAGAGCAGACCAAACTCCGCCTAGTCAGAATGGTGGCCTCATTCCGCGACGGCGTCGAATTCCCTGACTTAGTCCGGGCCCGCACTTTGCTTCAGCGGTCTGATGCTCGCCGGGGCGTGCGGCCCTAAGTCAACCGGCGGTGTAGCCCCGCGTGAATCGCCGTGCTCGTGCCAGGCATCTGGTTTGCTGCCGCCTGCCATCTTTCCGTGGACAACCTAGGCATACTTGCGTAAATTATCTAAACGGCTGAATTGCCGGCGAGATTTACTCGGGGCTTGGGTGTTCAATGGCGCGTCCATCGGGGGCACGGGCAGCGGCGAAGCAACCATTCTTTGAAACGCCGCCGAAGATTACGCTTTGTATCACTCAGACCTGCAACCTGCAGTGCAAGCATTGCTATTCCGACTGTAATTCTGCCGATTTGACCGCTGAATTGTCGACGGACGAGTGGCTTCGGTTCATCGACTATCTCGTCAGCAACGACTTCATACAGATCTACATTGAAGGCGGCGAGCCGCTGTTTCGAAAGGATTTCAAGGATATCCTGCGCTATTGTAGTCGCAAGCTGATGACGCTGGTGCGCACCAATGGCACCTTGATTGCGCGCGAAACTGCAGAGGAATTCAAGGAAATTGGCGTCGGCCGTGTACTTGTGGATGTCATGGGCGCCACCGCTGAGACGCATGATTTTTTTGCCGGCGTCCCCGGGAGTTTTGCCAAGGCATGTTCAGCGATAGAGCACTTGATCGACGTAGGTATTACAACGGATATGCTGATTATCCTTAATCGCAGAAACGTCGGGGAACTTCAGCACTATGTCGATCTGGCGCAGCGGCTAGGCGTGCCGCGTGTCGGCATCCTGCGACTCTATCCGCTCGGCCGCACCAAGCGGCAATGGAGTGATCTTGCGCTCAGTCTCGAGGAGCAAATGGCAGCGCTCGCCGCCCTTGTCGAGCCGAGAGGATTGAATGTCATGCGGTCCTGGCATCCAAAGGACCGCAATTGCTGCTGGCAGTCAGCTGCTGTCAATCCGTTCGGTGATTCGATTGGCTGCCCCTATCTGCGCGAATACGTAAACTACGGCAATATTCGAACGATGCCTTTTCTCGACACTTGGCACAAAGACCCGCTGTATAAGCAGCTGCGAGCGGGCGAAGTTGAGAAGACCTGCCCCGATTGCCATGCGAGCGATGGGACGCGCGGTGGTTGCCGATCGACCGCCTTTGCGTTCCAGGGTCGCTGGACGGCGCCCGATCCCTTCTGCTCAACCCTTAACGAGGGAGTCGATCTGCGTGTTCTGCCAGACGGGCTTTTACAGAAAAACCGCGAATATCCGGGTTAGGCCGGTTCATGAGATGGAGGTTTGCCTGGTGTTTACACCCGACAAACCAAGGCTCTTTTCGCTAAATCCAACGGCTTGGCTGATATTCCAATTATGCGATGGGCGGCGATTGGAGGACATCGAGCGCGCCTATTACGATATAGTCGAGCCAGTGGTGTCGCGGAATGCGGCGAGGCAGGAAGTTGGTTTGGCACTTGCCGAGCTTCAGAAGAACGGCATCGTCGAGCGGCTTTGTCACGAAGCGGTTTGAGTTAGGGCCACGACATATGACGAGAGACAAGTTAGGCTGCAAGTGTTGAGAATGCGCATCTTTTGTAGACGGAGATGGACGAATGACACAAGAATCTGACTTGGAGCGGATCAAAGCAGCCGTACAGCGGCGTGGCGCGCAGACGCGCCCGGAAATAGAAGCGATTGTCGCGGAAGTGCGAACGCCGGACAATCTTGGAATTCAGCCGCCCAATCTGAATCTGGCGCTTTATGAAGAGTTTTTCTTAATGGTTGAGTGGACATTTGCCGTTCCCTACGCCCAGCTTGTCCCGTTTCATGCCTTCTTGAGGGACAAGGAGCAAAGACTCTCGGCAGCCTGCGCGCAATTCACGAATGGCGGGGGCAGGTACTTGGGGACGTGGTGGATCTATGGTACCGGACCGTCAACCTATCGTACGCTCTGGCAATACAAGAACGAAGATGCAATAGCGCAGATGAAGGCTGCGCTCGCGCCGGGGGTCTCTCCGAATTTTCGGGCCGATATGAAGATGCTGCGATCGTACTGGGCAAGCGATCCGAGCCGTGTCGAGCAACAATATCAGCCGGCGGCGCTGTTCGCCGATCTCAAGGCGGCAGCAAGTCCCGCTGGCCAGCTCGATCCGCTGGTGGCATTGGCCTTGGAGCCGTAATTGTGTCTGATTATCGTCGGAGGTGATCCGGCCAGTGCGGCCTGGCTGCTCAGAGGGGATGCGAGGCCATGCCCAGTAGCAAGCAAAATTATTTTGACGCTTACGCTGACAGTATCGATGAACTCCTGAAGTACCCCGGGGTACTTGGCGTCGGCCTTGGCCCGAAGCTAACCAAAGGCGGGGTTACTCACACCGAGGCGATTGTCGTGCTCGTGGCAAGTAAATTGAAGTCTCTGCCAAAAGAGCAGGTCATTCCGGCCTTTGTAAACGGTTATCCGACTGACGTCCGCGCAATGCAGGCGACGGTTTCGGACAAAACGCAATTGACTTTACCAGACGGGCGACAACTCATCAATTGTCACGGCGACTACAAATGGACGAATTGGCAAAAGATTCATGAACTCAATCAGTCGCAGCATATGGGCAATGATGGGGTCGAATGCGAGGTCCGCGGCAATTTTTTCATAATCGTGGACCCCAAGAAAAGCCTCGTGACGGACCTGTCCACGTTTTCAGGAGATGGCCAAGAAGATGAAAACAAGAAGACTCTCGATTTTCTCGGCGCCTATAGATTGTTTCGGAGCTTCTTCAAGGAACGTTACGACTTCGATGTCGGAGATCATTATCACATCCTCGCCTATTATATCGACGTAGACAGCGGTCTGCCTAAGATTGGCAACGCATCGACCTTGATCTTCAATGAGATTGAAGGCATAGGACTCAGAAAATTTGATCACCGCGGGCAATGGGATCAATCCAAATCATTACTGCACGTGCTCCACTATAGCCAATTCACATTGCGCTCGATGCTGCATGAAGTCGGCCACTTGTGGCTAGCCTATGCGGACTATCTCGATGACAAAGGTGAGACTTCCAACCTGTTGCACCAGGATTTCCCCACCGATGAACTGGCCTACGCAAACGAGCATTGGGGCGGATGGGTCGACGACGGTCCATCTTGTATGGATTATGATCGCTGCGACTGGAAGAGCCAAGACGATGGCAGCTTTCTGAAGATGGATCGCAAGAACAACGAATTCTTCCCCTATGGTAGAGATGGTTTCGGCTATTCGCCCCTGGACCTATATCTGATGGGGCTGATTCCAGCCGCGGATGTTCCGGATTGGCGCATTATCCGCGACCCCATACTTGATGCTACGAGTGGCCAGAACAACCGATACAGCGCCAAGGATGCGCCGTTCATCGGCGTCAGACATGTTCAGGCGTTGAACGGAGCGCGCAACCCGAACCATATGACGAGCCAGCGTGTGTTTCATCAAGCCACCATTATCCTGACAGCGGGCGGCCCCCAACACGAGGAGTTCGTCTCAGCGTCGGAAAGTTGGCGCAAACAAAACGAAAACAACTTTCGGCGAGCGACCGGGGGCAGGGCAATTCTCGACAGCTCTGTTCTCTTTCCCGGTTTTGATGACGTGTTTTTCTATCATTCCGGAGGGCAGGTCGATGCTTCCGCTGCGAGGACGCCTTTTGGAACTCTCCGGGCTTATGGGTTCGGAGAAACAATGATCGGGGTATGGATCACGAGGAGCCGTTGCGGAATCACCCCAATATGATTTGCGCACGTGTCCGCAATGACAGCACAAGGTCCTATCGTAATCTCGTCATAAATTTTTATCTCTTCGACGTTGAGAACCAAGCCGCGGCGCGAGAGAGTTTTCTCTATCCCTGTCCTAATGCACGGTTCATTGGTCAGCAATATATCGATACGCTGCCTCCAACCGACGAAGGAAATCGGGCTCCCAATGTCGTGCAAGGATGGAGAATCGAACCGGGGACCTACAAATATCCATTTCTGATTTGCGAGATCTTGCCGCAGGGAATGGCACCCTTGCAGACGCACCGCGTGTGGGAAAATAAAAAGCTTGCCCAGCGGGAGGTTCAGATCCCGCTGGGCTAGCGTTTCCCATGGGAAATAGGCGGTCTCGATGGGCTAGAATTCCACGTCAAGTTCTTCGAGTTCGTCGGGTTCTGGCTGTGCAGATTTCAGCCCGCGAGCATCACGCTCATGGCCGGTGTCCGATTGATACCCGCGTCAATCCCACCAAAGTCAATGAGCTCGCCAAGAGCAAGCCGATCGAATGGTTCGCGAATTCTCATCGCGACGGTGCCGATGCGCTATGCGGGGCGAGGTCGCCGGGTCTATCCGGGCTTCTTGCAGCTCGCTTCATTCATGAGCATGAATTTCGACCGCCATGTGAAATCACATATTGAATTATTCGAGGATCTTGTTGAAGGCCGGTGGGAGAAGGCGAATATCAAGCGGGATTTTTATGACGAATATGTTGCCGTCCTTGACTTACCTGAGACGTTTTATCTGGAAACCGTGCGCCTTGTGTTCCAGGAACACAAATTGGCAACCGGCCAACTCGAATGGCGAGGGCGCCGCGTCGATCCGATTGCGATCCGGCGATCGACACTCTTCACGGTCGAAGGCGAGAGGGACGATATTTGCACCGTAGGCCAAACCTTAGCCGCCCAGGAGCTCTGCAAGAGTATCAAGCCATTCAAGAAGCGGCATCACTTGCAGGCCGGGACTGGACATTACGGCGTCTTCAGTGGCAGGCGCTGGGAAACGCAAATTTCTCCGATCTTACGCAACTTCATTCTGGCAGACGAACGATAATTGGAGTTTCGAATGGGCTTAGCGTCTTTTGAGATTTAAGCCCGGGAGAACGGTCTGCCGGAATGAAGATTTAGGGCAATCGGCCGGACAATTGCCTGTCATGGTGACAATCCCACGAGCATGTTAGGATTCTTCCCATTCTAAAGCGAGAATCATAAAATGACTGGAGATAAGGTGGCAATAGTCGCCGCGGGCGGCAGCGGTATGGGTGCTGATGCAGCGCAAAAGCTGGCGGCGGACGGATTCGCTGGGGCCGCGTTGATGTACTCGTCAACAGTGCCGGTCACGGTCCGCGCGCACCGATTCTGGATGTTACCGATGAGCAATGGCACACTGGCCTTGATGTCTATCTGCTCAATGTGGTTCGGGCGACCCGCTTTGTCGCACCAATCATGGTCAAGCAGAAAACCGGGGTGATCATCAATATTTCGACTGCATGGGCTTTCGAGCCGCGCCCGATGTTTCCGACGTCGGCTGTCTTTCGGGCGGGGCTTGCGGTTTTCACCAAGATCTTCGTCGACTAATATGCCGGTCATAACGTCCGCATGAACAATGTTCTTCCCGGCTGGATTGATAGTCTACCGGCGACCGAAGAGCGACGCGCGAGTGTGCCGATGCGGCAAGAGCGATGAAATCGCCGCAACGATCAGCTTTCTCGCTTCGGAAGGAGCCGACTACATTACGGGCCAGAATCGATGGCGGAGTCACGCGATCAGTTTGACCAAGCACTTGTTTGTGCGTCACAGGGCCAAGCGCGATGCCGGCCGTGACCTGTTCAACCCGGCCCCCGGATAGCGCATGGCTCGATCAGGGTCGCTTGCCACCAGGTACTTCCCGACTAGGGTGAAAAACCATTGAAATGGCGAAATCTTGCCAAAAAGCCGCCTTCTCCATTGGCCGTCCCCTGGCAAAATGGGCGAAACTTGCAATTTTTGCCAGTGTAGGTTTATTTTGTCGCCGAGGACCAGGGAGTTCTGGTCAATTGAGCTTCAGCTTTAGTAGGGGGAATAGAATGCCATTGTCCATAGGCGCAACCGCACCGGACTTTGAGGCCGATACAACCATCGGCAAGATCGGGTTTCACCAATGGATAGGCAATTCCTGGGTCGTTCTTTTCTCCCATCCCAAGGATTTCACACCGGTTTGCACGACCGAACTCGGCTATATGGCGAAGATCAAGCCCGAGTTCGATAAGCGAGGTGTCAAAATCATTGGCATTAGTGTCGATCCTGTCGATCGCCATGCCAAGTGGGCGGAGGACATCAAGGAAACGCAGGGATTCGCCCCCAATTATCCGATGATCGGCGATCCCGACCTCAAAATTGCCAAGCTCTATGGCATGCTGCCTGCGGAGACCAAAGGTTCCAGCGAAGGGCGAACCGCTGCCGACAATCAGACCGTGCGCAATGTCTTTGTGATAGGGCCGGACAAGAAAATCAAATTGGTGCTGGTCTATCCGATGACGACCGGACGCAATTTCGACGAAGTATTGCGGGTTATCGATTCCCTGCAGCTTACCGCACGACACCGAGTGGCGACACCGGCCAATTGGACGGTCGGCGAGGACGTCATCATCGCTGGCTCTGTCTCTGACGAGGATGCCAAAAAGCTCTACCCGAAGGGCTGGAAGGCGCCCAAGCCCTACCTGCGCATCGTCCCGCAACCGGACTAGCTCAAGCCAGAGGGAATTTCCCCTTGCGGTCGCTGGCGCGCGCTAGTTGATCCGCCGTGCCCGAACGAACTCCTCGTCGACCTCAACACCGATGCCGATCGTGTCGGGAATAGCAACGGTCCCATCCGCCGCCAGCGCGAAGGGCGCTTTCGTGATATGGCGGGTCAGCTCGCTCTGACTGACGTTGAACTCAACGAATTGGGCGCGCTGCAGGGTTGCAACAAGCTGCAAACTATAGCCGGTGAGAAGATGTGTGAGCCACGAATGGGGAACGACGGTAAGCCCGTGATCCTCGGCAAGGCTCGCGACGCGCTTGGCGATGCTGAGGCCGCCGCATCGCGACAGGTCGGGTTGGACGATGTCTAGGCAGCCCGCCCGGATGAAACGCTCGAAATCCCAGTAGGTGGCGATTTGTTCGCCGGCTGCAACTGGGATGGGACTGTTGCTGCGGACATAGGCATAGGCATCGATATGGTCGGGATGAAGAAAATCCTCTATCCATCCGACCCGAAATTTGGACAGCCATTCGCACAAGCGCAACGCTTCGCGTTGGTTGCGCACCGCTGCAAGCGCGCTGGGCCTCTTCCAGCCCGCCGGATACCACCCGGGATCGACAAGGAGATGCCGGTCCCAGCCGAGAGCGTCTCGCGCAGCGGCGACCAGTTCCTGGTCGAGCCCGGTGTCTTCACCGAACGGGCCCCAGCCGAACTTGACTGCCTGGAACCCCATTTGGACAAAACGCGCAGCGGCTAAAGCCGTCGCCTCGGGCGTATCGCAAAACAAGGTTGAGGCATAGGCCAAGACCTTGTCACGACGGCGCCCGCCGAGCAAGTTGGCGATGGACATGCCGGCTACCTGCGCACGAATCGACCAGAGGCAATTGTCAATGGCTGAAAGGCATTGAATCGCTATGCCGCGGCGACCGTAATAGGAGCTGCCGATATAGAGCTTCTCCCAAAGGCGTTCGACATCGAGTGGGTTTTCACCGATCAATAATGCGCCGAGCGTCTGAAACCCGGTCATCGACATGCTTGGTCCGGCGATAATGGCGACCGCGGCCGGCGCCAGGGTCTCGACGTCGGCCCAGCCGACCACTCCCTCGTTCGTCGTGACCTTGACCAGCAATTGCCAATCGCCGTTATCGGCTGCCTCGCCCCCACCCGTCCCATAGTGCTGTTCACCGCGCAGAAGTATCGGTTCGACCCGAGCAATGTGCATTACCCTATTGCCTCGCTCCTTGCTGCACCGATCAGACGGGATAGCCGCCGTGCCACCAGTGCGCGAGCGGATTTGAATAAAGTATCGCGTCGATGGTTGCCATGGAAACACGCGGCAGAGACGTGCCAGCGACTTGGTCGTTGATGCGGCGCAGGCCATCGATCGATTGATCGACGTCGGTGAACGGAAAATCGGTGCCGAAGAAAATTTTCGCCCGTTCGGTGATCTGATATTCCTGGGCCAGGATCAATGTGTTCCAGAATTGCCACGGGCGGTAATAGAGCGCCGAAATTTCGCAATAGACATTGGGGTTCTTGCGAGCCACTACGATGCATTCCTCGCACCACGGATGGCCCATGTGCGCCATAATGATTTTCAGGTCCGGATGACGATTGGCAATCGTATCAACATCCAACGGTCGCCCGAGGCGGATCGGCGCATTGGCGCCAAATGTCGTGCCCATGTGCAGGGTAAGCGGTAGGTTGTGCTTCAGGCAGGTGCGATAGACTGGCTCCAATCTTTGATCGAGCAGGGAAACGCCATTGTAGATCGGGCCGAATTTTACGCCCTTAAGCCCTAGGTCTGCGATCGCATGGTCAAGCAGGTCAAGATAATCCGACATGCGAGGATCGATCGAGGCGAAGCCGATGAACTTGTCCGGATATTGTCTTACGGCACGCGCGGTGACCTCGTCGCAGCCGTCAATGCCGATTGAATTGGAATAGCGCGGTGAAAAAATGATCACCTTGTCTACTTGCCGCATGGCGGCATAGAGCGTATCGCAATCGGCTTTGAGCACGAAACCACCCGGCCTCGCCAAATGCGCAATCTCGCGGTAGAGCGGCAGGATCTGCCGATCCTCATAGATGTTAGCGTGACAATCGACAATCACCGCAGCCGCACTATAAAATGCCGTGGCGAGCGAAGACTTCGGCCAGCTTGTCGCCTCGCGCCAGTTCCTGCAGGGTTTGGCGTTCGCCGCTGACTTTTTTGAAGGCTAGGCGCAGAACTTCCGCCTCGACCAGTTGAGGCAAAACGACCACGCCATCTGCATCGCCAAAGATTAGGTCGCCTGGATTGACGAGAACGCCGCCGCAGCGGATTGGCACATCGATCGCCATGATCTTGCCGCGGCCCTTGGAATCCAGCGGCGCTATGCCGCCATGGAAGACTGGAAAGCCCATGGTGCGAATGCCTTTGACATCCCTGACACAGCCGTCCATCAGGGCGCCGGCGGCTCCGCGAGCCTTGGCCGCGGTGCTCAGCAATTCTCCCCAGGGAGCGATCCGCGCCGGATTGCTGCAAGCAAAGACGGGGATCTCGCCCGACTTGAGGCTGTCGATGAGTGCGATCTCCAATTCGTAGGGATTGGCGTCTGGCTCGACATAATAGACTTCCATGAACGCCCCCGTCCTGGCCCTGCCGACCATGACGAGGGATTCATCGAGTGGACGGATTCGCGGAGGCAGCGCCTGATCGGCATAGCCCAGCTGGTCGAGACAGTCGGACAGGACCGAAGCAAACAATTTGGCGGCGATCTGCTCTAGCGAGGCTGTGACCATGCGATACTCCCCCGAAGCCGTAAGAATCCCCGTAGCGCATGCTTCAGGAATTCCGATTGTCCGTCAAGGCGACCCGATCGTGTCATTTCGGCAAGACGCGAACGCATTGCCTGATCAGCGAACCAGATATTTGTCGATAATAGCCTCGTTCGGTTCGACGCCGAGCCCGGGTTCGGACGGCAGATGGGCGTAGCCGTCCCTGATGGTCACCGGTCGTTTGGCCAGACTGCGCGAGATTTCGCTCGGCTCGACGCAATATTCCATGACCAGGGCATTGTCGATTGCACAGAGAAAATGCAGCGATGCAGCGGTATTGATGTCGGTCGTAAAATTATGATTGCAGACTTTGCGGCCGCGCCGCGCCGCATAGGCGGCAATCTGCATCGACTGGGTGAACCCGCATCGTGTCAGGTCGATTTGCACTATGTCAACGCCGCCCTCGTCGATCAGCCGTTCGAAACCGGCGACTGAACACTCCTCCTCGCCGGCTGCTATGTGCTGGATGCAGGCGCGCGAAACCTTGCCGTAGCCGGAAAGGTTGTCGGGATGCAGCGGCTCCTCTATCCAGAACAAACGGTAGGGTTCAAATAGGCGGGCCCGGCGAATGGTCGTCTTGGCGTCCCAGACCAATCCGACATCCAGCATGAAATCATTGCTGTCGCCGATGGCGCGCCGGACGGCCTCGATGTAGCGAAGGTCGCTCGCTTCGTCCCGCCCAAATGGCTCCCAGCCGAACTTCACGCCGGTATGGCCGGTATCGACGGCGCGCTTGGCCCGCTCGACCGTTGCATCGACGGTAAACTGAAACATATTGGACGAGTAGACGCGCATCTTGTCGCGCAAAGCGCCGCCGAGGAGTTCGGCGATTGGCTTGCCAAGGGCTTTGCCCTTAATGTCCCATAGCGCGATATCGACGCCGGCCATCGCCTGGATCGCGGCGCCGCCACGACCATAATAGAGCGTCGCCTGGTACATTTTGTTCCATAATTTCGTCGTTTGCAGTGGATCCTCGCCAAGTAGCACCTCGCGCAAACCGCTGGCGATCGTGTGCGAGTACGGTGCATCGATCACTGCCTTGGCAACCAACGGCGATCCATCCACTTCGCCCCACCCGATTATGCCATTGTCGGTCGTCACCTTGACGAGCAGGGCGTCCTGCGAACTGTCCGTTCGTTTCTGAATTTGTGGGAGCGTGAGGTACAAAGCTTGGACGTCGGTGATTTTCATTATTGCGCCTCCCTTGGCGTTCCCGGGTACCGGTGAGTATAAGCCTCCCCGGCGCCCTATGTTTGCCCATTTGTCGCTTGCCAACAAGCATTTGTATGCTACGCTCCTTGGCCGCTTTTAATCATCAACTCCGCGACAAGCAGGCAAAGAACGAGACTGGGAGCAAGAGCCCGCCAACGTTTGTTAAGGGCTCTGTTTCTTGTGTGGACTTTCGGGTCTCTTGCTTTGCTGTGCCGAAAAATGGCGGCGATACAATCAGCGGACATAACAGGAGGGATTGGTCGTGACCTCAGCCCATAAACTGGCTCTTGCGCTCAGCGTGACAAGCCTATTGGCCGTGTCGGCGGCACGCGCCCAAGAGCAGAAGTTCTTCTTTGAAACCCAGCCCATGTTTGACAATTGCGGGGATGGGTCACTTGCCAAGGCACAGAAGGAAGGCATTACGCTCGGCTTCTCGCAAAATCCACCTGAGGCCATGCTCGACGAAAAGACAAAAGATGCCAGCGGTATTGACTGGGAGATCAACAAGGGCGTGCTCGATTGGCTTGGCGTGAAGACCATCAAGACTGAATGGATGCCATGGGAATCGCAGGTCCCCGCATTGCTGTCGAAGCGCACCGATGTTATTGCCGGGAATATTCATGTTAATCCCGAACGAGTCAAAGTCATTAGCTTTTCCGGTCCGGCCTATTGGTACGGGCCTGTCGTCGTCGTCGGCAAGGGCAATCCGCTGGGGATCAAAGGCTACGACGATCTGAAAGGGAAGAAGATCGGTACGATTTCGGGATCGGCGGCCGATTTCTATTTGCGACGCATCGGCGTCGAAACGACGGCTTTCAAGAGCGAGATCGAAGAATTGCAAAGCCTAAATCAGGGTCGCCTCGACGCCGTTTTGGAAGATGATCTTGTTTACCTGGAATTTGCCAAAGCCAATCCGCAGAACAATCTTCTTCCGCTTTGGGATATTGCGACGCCTGCCGATATCATCAATGGTGGCGGCTATGGTATGGCCCGGTTTGCGCTGCGCAAGGAAGATTGTTCGCTTCGCGTCGCCTATACGACGGCGCTGGCTGAAATGCGGGCGAACGGCATGGTCAGCGCGATTTTGAAGAAATACGGCCTCGGTGACCGTAATCTCAGCATGTACAAATTGAATCCTTAAAGCCAATTGCGGTCACGACCCCGGGGCCGTGACCGCAGCCACGCAATGGAACTTTTCAATCCCGCGATAGCGCTGGCCAATCTGGGACCACTGCTGGCAGGTCTCGTGCTGACCATCGAGCTCACGTTCGTCGTCATCGCTCTCAGCCTTGTTTTCGCACTATTGGTCGCGCTTGGCGGGATGTCGCGCATTCGTCCGCTGCAATGGCTGGTAAAAGCCTATATCGAAGCCATCCGCGGCACGCCCCTGTTGTTGCAGCTCGTCTACATCTATTACGTGTTGCCGGAAGTGGGAATCCGTCTCAACTCATTCACCGCTGGTGTCGTCGCCCTTACGCTTAATTATTCCGCCTATATCTCCGAGGTTTATCGGGGTGGCATACAAGCGATTTCGCGCGGCCAGCACGATGCTGCCGCGGCTCTCGGGATGACCGGTGCGCTTGCGATGCGCCGCATCATTCTGCCGCAAGCGATCCGATTGGTCATTCCTTCGCTGGGCAATTATTTCATTTCCTTGTTCAAGGATACCGCCCTGTGTTCGGTGGTCAGTATCCAGGAGGTGCTGTTTACCGCCCAGATTTTGGCGGCGCAAAATTTCCAATATTTCACCCTCTACACGGTCGTCGGCATCATGTATTTCGCCGTGAGCTTTCCGGCGGCGCGATTGGTCGGCTATCTTGAGCGTGTTACGCGGGCGGGCTACGCGCGGAGGCGCCGATGAGCGGCAGCAATGGTCCCGCGCCGGGCCACTCCGAGCGTCTGATGCTGGAAATTCAGGATTTGCACAAATATTTCGGCGATCTACACGTTTTGCAGGGCATCAACCTGTCGGTCAGAGTCGGCGAGGTCGTCTGCGTGATCGGACCCTCCGGTAGCGGCAAGTCGACTTTGCTGCGCTGCATCAACCATCTCGAAATTGCCCAAAGGGGCTGTATTCGCATCGATGGTCAGATCGCCTATCGCGACGGCATTGATGAAAAATCACGCGCCCATTCCAATCGGCGGATAGCCGCGGTCAGGGCCGAGGTCGGGATGGTCTTCCAGCATTTCAACCTCTTCCCGCATCTGACGGTGATTGGCAATATTGTTGAAGCGCCTGTGCATGTCCTTCGTCGTCCGCCTGAAACGGCGCGGCGACGGGCTATGGAACTCCTCGACCAGGTCGGCTTGGCCGACAAGGCCAATGCCTATCCGGAACAATTGTCGGGCGGCCAGCAGCAGCGCGCGGCAATCGCCAGGGCCCTAGCCATGGACCCCAAGGCCATGCTGTTCGACGAGGCGACTAGCGCGCTCGACCCCGAATTGATTCACGAAGTCCTCAGCGTCATGCGTGATCTCGCCGAAGGGGGGATGACGATGTTAGTGGTCACCCATGAAATGAATTTCGCCCGACAGGTGGCCGCGCGGGTGATTTTCATGGACGAGGGCAGGATTGTCGAGGAGGGGACACCACAGCAGATCTTCGGCGCGCCAGTGGAAAGGCGCACCCAGGAATTCCTGCGAAATGTCCTTGGGCATTGAGGCGGCCATTCACCTCCTGATAGGAAATTGTGTGGGACTGTCTGACCGACGGGAGCAACATGCCAAATGGCCAATGGTCTGGTCCTCGCATTAAACGAATTGCGCGCCGGCGACCTCGATCAGGCCGAGAGGCTTGCCGAACGAATCGTCGAAGAATCCCCTGATGATCCGGGTGGGCCGTTGCTTTTGGCAAATATTGCGTTGCGGCGAGGAAATTATCCCGAGGCTTCCCGTTGGGCTAGCCTTAGTCTTGGGCTACGGGATGACCACCCTCCCGCATTGCTCGCCGCGGGACGAGCCGCCCGCGCTCAGAATCAGCTGCTGCAAGCGGCCGCATTCTTTCGTCGCGCCGGCGAATTGCTGCCTGATCGACCCGAACCTGCATTTCTCCTCTGTGCCGTCCAACTTGAGTCCGGCGAACCCGGTGCAAATTCGAGCCTCGAGCGGATCCTACGCAAGTTTCCATTCCATGCGGAAGGTTGGAATGACATTGGCGTAAGTTTGCGCAAGAAGAAGAAACTTGAGGCGGCTGCGGTGGCATTTGCTCGGGCAACGGCCGGTTTATCTTCGGCCAGCACTTGCATCAATCTAGGATCAACGCTGCTGGCGCTTGGTCGCCCAAGCGAGGCGCTGCCGGCGTTTCGCAAAGCGGCCGCCTTAGACAATGCGTCTGTGGAGGCCCTTGTGTCGATCGCCGAATGCTTACGCCAAACGGGCGCGCTGCAAGAAGCTCGTGAACAACTCGTTCATCTTGCTGCCTTGCGACCAGCAGACGCTACTGTTCTGTTCAGCTTGGGCCTAGTATGTGATGATCTTGGCGATAGCGCAGCAGCGATTGAGGCATACCGCCGCTGCGTTGGCGCGCAAGCCAACCTGGCCAAGGCCCATTTCAATCTTGGCCTGACGATCCAACAGACCGGCGATATGGCCGAGGCTTTGGCGTGTTATCGCCGGGCGATCCAGGCGGAGCCGGAGACATTCGGACGTATTGCGCAGGCACTTTGTTCAGCCAAGCAGGGGCAGCTTTGGCTGAATCTCGGCCGGTTGCGCCGTTCACTTGCGGGTTGAGGCCTTGCGCCTGGCTCGGAAGCGCCGCCGATAGACACCCGGACCGGCGAGCAATGCATCCGCCGTGCTCTGGTAGCGTCGACTTCCCTCAGGCGATAGCGCTTTGTAGTGGAGATCGAGGGTCTCACGCGCTACCGGAAAGCATTGCGCCACCGGCGTCCCGCGCGCAAGTACCCCTTCGAAATCGGGATTGGTCCATACCGAGGGAAAAAGCACGCCAACGTCTCGAAAGCGGTCGCAGTCGACAAGTCCGGTCAGCAGCCTAAACGGCAGATCTGCGCGGTTGATTGGGTGCGTTGCAAACAGGGAATAACCCGGCTCGAGTTCGATGGTCCAGAAACTGTTGAATTTTACGATCGCCATATCGGCGTCGAAAAACGGCGTTCCGACAACTTGCGCCGGCACGTGGAAACTCAATGGAGCATTCGGATGAGAGCCGACAGTCAGAGGCGGCCGGTCCCACTCCCACGATAACACGCCGTCTCGAACTGTAACGTCGCAAGGCAGCGGTATGATAAAGCCGTGCGACATGGCGTCAACGAAAGGTGGGCATTGTTTGACGGTTCGAACATCTTGCCCATGCGTGTCTGAATAGGCCAAGGCGGGCATTTGGCGGAGCCAATCCGGCAATAGACTGCGCGCCGGGACCGGACGAATCAGCGTTTCCACTAGTGCCGGGTCGCACCGAAAGACAATCTGCATTGCTAGGCCCGCATTGGAAAAAAAGTGTTCTCCCTAGTCGCCATTTCGCCCGGGCGCTCCTCAGTCTGCGTGAGCAAGTTTGGCTCTATGTCACAGAAAGGCATTTTTCGGCAGGATAGAGGCCCAACGCTTGTGCGGCAATATGTTCGAATGCAAATGCCAACGGGCACGTTGTCCGCCGTTAGCAGCTTGCTGCGAAAAGCAAGGGGGGTAAGACCCCCTTGCTCCTATTCGGTGAGTTGCGTCAGCCCTTTTTCGGAGGCGTGGCGGGCCAGCTCTTGATCAGTGTGTCGTAATCGATTGTCTCACCTTTCGGCTTTTCATTGGCGAGTTTCGGCTGCGGGGCGATGTTGCCATCCTTCTTGCTCTTTTCATACCAGAACTCCGCCGTTTCCTTCTTGTTCAGCTTCGGTCCGCAATCACCTTGCACGCCAGATTTCTCGAGACGTTCAAGAACTGAATCCTGGGCCGCTGCCAAAGCGTCCATCGCCTGTTGCGGGGTTTTGGCTCCCGATGACGCATCGCCGATATTCTGCCACCACAATTGGGCCAGCTTGGGATAGTCGGGAACGTTCACCCCGGTCGGTGTCCACTGGACCCTGGCCGGCGAGCGATAGAACTCGATCAAGCCACCAAGCTTTGGTGCCCGTTCGGTGAACGACTTGTCCCAAATATCGCTTTCCCGAATGAAGGTCAGCCCGACATGGCTCTTCTTAAGGGAAACGGTCTTCGAGACAATGAACTGCTGATAGAGCCAGGCTGCCTTTCTCCGCTCGAGTGGCGTCGACTTCAACAGCGTAAGCGATCCCACATCCTGGTAGCCGAGCTTCATTCCATCCTTCCAATATGCGCCGTGCGGCGAAGGTGCCATGCGCCACTTTGGCGTGCCATCGGCGTTCATGACCGGCAGACCCGGCTTGACCATGTCGGCGGTAAATGCCGTGTACCAGAAGATCTGCTGCGCAATATTTCCTTGGGCCGGGACCGGGCCAGCTTCCGAGAAGGTCATGCCCTGGGCCTGAGGAGGTGAGTATTTCTTCAGCCATTCCAGATATTTGGCGATGGAATAAACGGCCGCGGGGCCATTCACGTCGCCGCCGCGTTCGACGGAGGAGCCGACCGGCCGGCACCCTTCCATCCTTATGCCCCACTCATCGACGGGAATCCCATTTGGTATGCCCTTGTCGCCATTGCCGGCCATCGAAAGCCAGGCGTCGGTAAAGCGCCAACCGAGCGAGGGGTCCTTCTTGCCGTAATCCATGTGGCCGAAAACCTTGACCCCATCGATCTCTTTGACGTCGTTGGTGAAGAAATCCGCGATGTCCTCGTAGGCCGACCAATTGACCGGAACGCCGAGCTCATAGCCGTACTTGGCCTTGAATTTTTCCTTTATGTCTGGCCGGGTGAACCAATCGTATCTGAACCAGTAGAGGTTGGCGAATTGCTGATCAGGCAATTGGAAGAGTTTCCCGTCCGTCCAGGTTGTGAACGACTTGCCGATGAAATCATTGACGTCGAGCATGGGATCGGTAACGTCCTTGCCGTCGCCCGCCATCCAATCGGTCAGGTTAACTGTTTGATTGTACCTTGGGTGCGTGCCTATGAAATCAGAATCGTTGATCCAGGCGTCATAGACATTCTTGCCTGATTGCATTTGAGTTTGAATTTTCTCAACGACGTCGCCTTCCTGTATGACATCGTGTTTAACTTTGATTCCGGTTATGTCGGCAAAGGCCTTTGCCAATACCTTAAATTCGTATTCGTGCACGGTCAGCGTTTCCGAGACCGCTGCAATCTCCATGCCGGCAAAGGGCTTGGCGGCATTTATGAACCATTCCATCTCCTTCAGTTGCTCTTCCTTCGAAAGCGTAGAAGGTTGAAATTCTGTTTCGATATATTTTTTCGCCTCCTCTATGCCGGCAAAGGCCGGCGCTACAGCAAGGATCATACCGACGGCCGTTGCAGTCGAAAGTAGATTTAGTTTGCGCATAGGGTGTTTCTCCTTTTCAAGTCCCGTTGCTTATCTCATAGCATTCGACCAATGCTGGGTTAGACCCAGTTCTTAATGGACCTAGACGAAACGAAAGACCGCCGCGCCGTAGATCATCGCTATGCCGACCGCCCACCAGAGATTGACTTCCTTGATACCGACGGCAGTCGAACCGGCAATCCAAATTAGGCAGATAAAGGCGCTGCCAAGCAGCGTAATGAACAGGCGATCGCCACGAGTTGACGGTATTCGCAATATCCCCTTGCGAGGTTCTTCCGGGAAAAAAACTGCAAGCAGCGTCATGACCGTTAAGGCTGCAGCGATCAGCACAAAAAAGATCGCCGTCTGCCAAGTCCAGGCCATCCATGCAAAGTCGAGTGTGTCAAACCAGCTTGCCATAAAGTTTCCCCTAGACCCGACCAAGGGCGAAACCCTTGGCGATATAGTTGCGTACAAACCAGATCACAATTGCACCGGGTATGATCGTCAAAACGCCGGCCGCAGCCAACAACCCCCAATCCATTCCTGCGGCGGAGACGGTTCTTGTCATGATGGCGGAGATCGGCTTGGCGTTCACGGTGGTCAATGTCCGAGCTAACAGCAATTCCACCCAGGAAAACATGAAACAAAAAAATGCGGCAACGCCAACACCATTGGCAATCAACGGCAAAAATATCTTCAGGAAGAAGTGCGGAAACGAGTAGCCGTCAATCTGCGCCGTTTCATCCAATTCACGTGGCACGCCGGATATGAAGCCCTCCAATATCCAAACGGCCAGGGGCACATTGAACAGGCAATGGGCTAGCGCAACGGCCCATGGCGTATCGAATAGGCCGACCGCCGAATAAAGATTGAAGAAGGGAAGGGCGAACACCGCGGCCGGCGCCATCCGATTTGTTAGAAGCCAAAAAAACAGGTGCTTGTCGCCGAGGAAATGATAACGCGCAAAGGCGTAGGCCGCGGGGAGTGCCAGTGTGATCGAAATTATTGTATTCAATGTGACGTATTTCAACGAATTAATATACCCGGAGTACCAGCTTTCATCGGTGAAGATCTTTACATAATTGTCGAACGTCAGTGTATGCGGAAAGAGGGTCATGGTGCTGGTAATTTCACCATTGGTCTTCAGGCTCATATTGAGCAGCCAATAGATCGGCAACATGAGAAATATCACGTAGGTGGTCAGGATGAAACGCGAACCCTTCATGGCGAAGCGCTCCCCTCGTCGGAGTCGGCGCTGGTCATGACGGTGTAGTAGATCCAACAGACGGTCAGAATAATGAGATTGTAGACCAGAGATAGGGCCGCTGCTTTGCCGAGATCGAACTGACCAAGCGCGATCTTAACGAGGTCGATGGAAATGAAGGTGGTAGCATTTCCCGGACCGCCACCAGTCACGACAAAGGGCTCGGTATAGATCATGAAGGAATCCATGAAGCGGAGCAAAACGGCGATGATCAGAACGCGTCGCATTTTCGGAAGCTGAATTGCTCGAAAGATCGCCCATCGAGTCGCGCCGTCGATGCGAGCGGCCTGGTAGTAGGCATCGGGGATGGATTTCAGGCCAGCATAACAAAGCAGCGCAACCAGTGAGGTCCAGTGCCAGACATCCATGACGATGACCGTAACCCAAGCTGCTAATACGCCGGAGACGTAATTGTAGTCGACGCCGAGTTTGTTAAGACTCCAGCCAAAAAGCCCAATATCGGAGCGAGCAAAGACCTGCCAGATCGTGCCGACGACGTTCCACGGGATCAGCAAGGGCAAAGCGAGCACAACAAGTGAGGCGGCGACGCCCCAGCCGTGCCTTGGCATTGAGAGTGCAATCAAGATGCCGAGCGGAATTTCGATGATGAGAACCATCATCGAGAAGAGAAGATTGCGCCATAGGGCGTCAACGAAGCGGCCGCCGAGCTCGCTATTGGGGTCGAGGAGTTCCTGGAACCAACCAAGCCCATTCCAGAAAAACTGATTGTTGCCGAACGTATCTTGGACCGAATAATTGACAACCGTCATCAACGGCAGCACCGCGCTGAAGGCGACGATGAGGAAGACCGGTAGAACCATCAGCCACGCCTTATTGTTGTAGGGCTTGTCCATGGTCAAGCTTTGCCTTCTTCAGGAACAAGGCGATATCCATCAACATAGATGTTGACGCGGCTGGGATCGATGGCAATGGCAGCCGTAATCGAGTTCGACCGCCGCGCCCAAGGGGATTGTGGCAGCGACTTGCTCACCCTGCGAAAGACTTACTCGAGCAATCCGGGTGCGACCAAGGTCATCAACACGATCGACACGAACCGGGATGCCGTGTCCTGCGGGAACCAATTGGACGAAATCGGGTCGCACACCCAGTTCCACCTTCGATCCCCGCGCTGCCGGGTAGGTCTGAGGGAGTAGAACTAGTTGGCCGTTGATAAGCGCCCGAGATCCTTCAATTGCACAGGGAAGGAAGTTCATTCCTGGCGATCCAATAAAGTGACCGACGAATGTATGGGCAGGGCGATCAAAGAGATCCTCGGGCGTGCCGGTTTGCACGACCGCACCCTCCGACATCACAATGACCTTGTCGGCAAAGGTGAGCGCCTCAGTCTGGTCGTGCGTCACGTAAATCATAGTCACGTCGAGCTTTCTATGGATCTCCTTGAGCTTGGAGCGAAGTTCCCATTTGAGATGGGGATCGATTACGGTGAGCGGCTCGTCAAAGAGAATTGCCGATACATCCGGCCGCACAAGCCCTCTGCCAAGCGAGATTTTCTGTTTGGAATCCGCGGTGAGCCGGCGAGCTTTGCGGTTGAGATCCGGCGTCAGGTCGAGCAAACGGGCGATCTCAGCAACCCGTGAATCGATCAGTGCAGCAGGCATGCGGCGGTTCTTGAGTGGAAAGGCCAAGTTTTCCCGCACTGTCATCGTGTCGTAAATGACCGGAAACTGGAACACCTGCGCAATATTGCGGCTTTCGGTCGGCAACCCGGTGACATCGCGCTCGTCGAAAAGCACCCGGCCTCTGGTTGGGTTCACCAATCCGGAAATTATATTCAGCAATGTCGTCTTGCCGCAGCCGGAGGGCCCGAGCAATGCATAGGCTCCGCCATTGTCCCAGACGTGCGTCGCTTCTTGAACCGCATAGTCTGCCGGCCTCGTCGGTGCTGCCCGATAGGAATGCGCTAGCGCCTGTAAGGTGATGCGTGCCATGCCCTACCTCACTTTCGCATTTGTGGAGGGCGAGGCGGAGAGCCGACCCGATCCGTCGAAGAGGAATAAATCGGCTGGTTCTACGAATGTCTCTATATTGGTGCCCGGCTCGTACCGGTGAACGCCGCTGGCCAAGGCAACAAACCGTGCCGAGGGCATTTCAATGTGAACGAAACTCTCCGATCCGGTGATCTCCGACACAGCCACAGTGCCGGAGAAATGCAGCGAAGGGCCGGATGGGCGATCGAACCGCAATTGATGGGCGCGGAATGCCAATTTGTAAGTACCGTCGGCGAGTGTCGCGAAAAGGGCTTCAACAGAATCGAATTTTCCGGTGGCCAAAGTCAGCTGACCGTTGCGCTTTTCCATTGCCACGATATTGAGCGGCGGGTCAGAAAAGACCCGAGCCGTTGTCAAATCCTTCGGATTTCGGTAGACGTCGGCGGTGCGTCCATATTGTGTCGCGCGTCCTTCGTACAATGTCACGGTATTGCCGCCGAGAAGCAGGGCTTCGGTCGGTTCAGTCGTTGCGTAGACAAATACAGCGCCGGATGTCGAGAAGACACGCGGGAGTTCCTCGCGCAGTTCCTCGCGCAATTTATAATCGAGGTTGGCGAGCGGCTCATCCATCAACACAAGCCCGGCCCGTTTGACGAGTGCGCGAGCAATCGCTGTTCGCTGCTGCTGGCCGCCCGAAAGCTGCAGGGGCGTCCGGTCGAGGACTTGGTTGAGCTTGAGCAAGCGAGCTGCCTCGCTGACCCGAGCCCCAATCTCGTCCTTGGAAAGGCCGGCGACCCGCAAGGGGGAGGCGATATTTTCAAACACGGTCAACGTCGGGTAGTTTATAAATTGCTGATAGACCATCGCGATATTGCGATGGCGAACTGGGACCCCGGTGACGTCGTGTCCATCAACGATTACGGCACCATTGGTCGGCACATCGAGCCCGGCCATAAGCCGCATCAACGAGGTCTTGCCGGCCAAGGTCGGGCCTAGCAGCACATTGAGCGAGCCATTTTCGAAAGCCAGGCTAACGTCTTGGACATGAGCCTGTCCGCCGACGACTTTGCTTATATTTTGCAGTGCGAGGCTCACGCTTGGCCTCTTTTATCGTGCCGGGTGCTTGCGAATTCGTGGGTTAAGAACCACTCGAGTTCAGCGACTTCCTCGGGCTTCAGTCGCAAGCCCAGCTTGCTGCGTCGCCAGAGAATATCTTGGGCGGTGACGGCCCATTCTTGATCGACCAGATAGCGCACTTCGGCCTCGCTGAGATCAGCCCCGAATTGACGACCAAGGTCGGCCTTGCTTCGGCTTCCGGCGAGCCAGCTGTCCATTTTGGTGCCATAGGAACGGGCCAGTCGGCGGACGTGCTGAGCCGAGAGGAAAGGAAATTTTCTTCTGGCGTCGGCTAGGAAGTCCTCAAACCGGTGCTTTGGAAAATCGCCGCCTGGAAGAACTTGCGTCGCGGTCCAGCCCTTCTTGCTCGCCGACCCGGCAGGCAAGAATTCATCCAAAGTGTCAAGCACGGCCTCAGCAAGCTTACGGTATGTCGTTATTTTGCCGCCAAATACTGAGACGAGCGGTGCACCGTTGGCGCTATCCAAGGTTAAGACATAATCCCTGGTTGTCTCCTGCGCCTTGGAAGTGCCATCGTCGTAGAGCGGCCGGATTCCGGAATAGCTCCAGACGATGTCGGCAAGGGTGATTGGGCGTGCGAAGTATTCGCTTGCGGCCGCACATAGGTAGGCAATTTCTGCCGGCGTTGCATGAACCGCCGCCGGCTTACCGGAATAATCCTGGTCGGTTGTTCCAATCAGGGTGAAGTCGCTTTCGAACGGTATCGCGAAAAAAATGCGACCGTCGGCGTTTTGAAAAATATAGCAGCGGTCGTGGTCGAAAATCCGTCGTACAACAATGTGCGATCCTTGCACCAGCCTAACCTTGGCCAAAGTATTCGAGCGGATTTTGCTCGTTAAAACATCGGCAACCCAGGGGCCGGCGGCGTTGATTAGAATTTTGGCGGCAATGATCGATTTGCCGCCGTGTGGGCTCTCAATGGTGAGCTGCCAATGCGCGTCCGATCTTTGGGCGCTAGAAAGGCGGTTGCGAGTTTCGATAGTCGCGCCGCGTTCTCTAGCGTCCATGGCGTTGAGCACGACCAAGCGGGAATCCTCGACCCAGCAATCGGAATATTCAAATGCCTTAGCAAAGCCCTGCTTTAGTGGTCGTCCGGCGGGGTCGGCTCTTAGATCGAGTGTGCGCGTCGGCGGCAATAATTTGCGGCCGCCGAGATGATCGTAGATGAACAGGCCAAGACGCAGCAGCCATGCCGGTCGCATCCCCTTGCTGTGGGGAAGAACGAAGCGCAGCGGCCAAATGATATGCGGTGCCAGGCGCCACAACACTTCACGTTCGATCAAGGCCTCGCGAACAAGTCGAAATTCGTAGAACTCGAGATAGCGTAAACCGCCGTGGATGAGCTTTGTCGAGCCAGATGATGTCCCGCTGGCCAGATCGTCCTGCTCGCAGAGATAGACAGACAGGCCGCGGCCGGCCGCGTCCCTGGCAATGCCGCAACCATTTATCCCGCCACCGATAATGGCTAGGTCGAAGGGCTGCTCCCCCATTGTTCCTCCCGAGACCCATCCTTGCGGCACGGCTCGCAAACGCCGCTATTGGGTGCGGTTTTTATCTTCGTATGATGCTAATGGAAAAAAACTCGAAATCAAGCGTGCTGTCAGCCCTGATCGGAAGGGTCAGGCAGCGCCGATTTTTGGTCAAATACTTCAATAATTTCCACATTGTGGCTGAGGCAGGCTTCACGCAAGCCAACCGACGACAGCTGGTCGGTAACAAAGACATCGACGTCAGAAATATGGCCAATGCGAACCGGGGCCGTCCGCTCCAATTTGAGTTTGTCGGCGACCAAAATAACTTTTCGGGCATTTTCAATGATGGCGCGCGCCACGCGAACCTCTCGATAGTCGAAGTCCAACAATGTGCCCTCAGCATCGATTGCGGAGGCGCCGATAATGGCAAAATCGACTTTGAATTGTTGAATGAACTGGACCGCCGACTCGCCGATAACGGCACCATCTGCCCGCCGGACCGGCCCGCCGGCGACAATAATTTCGAATTGCGGCCGCGGGTAGAGTGAGGTTGCAACATTGAGGTTGTTCGTGATTATCAATAAATCTTCGTGTTCCTTCAATGACTTGGCGACTTCCTCCGTGGTCGTTCCAATATTCACGAAAAGCGATGCCCGGTTCGGAATAAGGCGAGCAGCAGCGGCGCCTATAGCTTCCTTTTCTGCCTTGGCGATAAACCGCCTTGCCTCATAGGACAGGTTGGCTACACCAGACGATACGATAGCACCGCCATGGATTCGCGATAGAAATCCCTTGTCACACAGTTCATTCAAGTCTTTGCGGATCGTCTGCGGCGTAACTTCAAAGCGGTCCGCAAGGTCCTCGACCGTGACTCGGCCGCTGCGGCGTGCCAAATCCAAAATATCAAGCTGTCTCTCGCTGCTGAGATCCAATTGGGCGCGGCCCGTCGCTAAATTCAGCATTTGGACTTTCGTATTTGGGTTCGAAACTTTTCTCTTTCAAAATCATGCGTTAACGGGTCAATAAACGCAAATTCTGAGGCTGGAAAGCCGCCGCTGATCAGACTAAGCCCTTATGGAAACTAGATAATCCCATCCGGGATCCCGTGTCGTCACCAAGGACAAACCGGTGCCAGCCAGCCGCCGTGATATGGAAAAGGGCCAAAGCAAGTAGGCCGAAGGCTAAATATTCATGGGCGGCAATGGCCAGCCGCGCATAATACTCGTCCTTGACAATGAGCTTCGGCAGCACCCATCCAACAATAGTCACGGATCGACCGCGCGCGTTGGTAAACAGCCAACCGAAGATCGGCACAATGACGAGCCCCAGGTATAGCGTCCAGTGAAGGCCGGTGGCTGCTCGACCGAACGCGGGGTTCGAAATTTGGGTCGGGTGTCGATCGAAAGTCCGCCAAATCAACCTCAAGATTGTGACGAACAGCACCAAAAGACCAATGCCCCTGTGCCAGGGCAGCAAAATCGGGCGCATCTGCTCCGTGGTACCGAGGACCAAAGCCAATAGAAAAGTAATTGAGAGAAGGAACGCGGTTGACCAATGAAACAGCCGGGCTGCCGTCCCGTAAGCGTCGGCCGAGCCGCGCATTCGTTCAACGCCGTTTCGGCTAGCGCTCACTTGCCTTCTTTCGCGTCTCTGCCATGAGCCGCTTCAGGGTCCAATATTCTGCGCAACCAAAAAAACAGATGCCGTCGAGAATTTCAAGCCGATGCTGCGCCTCGGCACGATCGCCGGATCCGAGCGAGACTTCGCCCAAATAGAGGTTTGCCTCGAGATTGCGCGGATTGATCCAAAGAGCTGAGCGCAGAGTGGTAACGGCAAGCTCTTTTTCGCCGATATGCCAATAGGCATTGCCGAGATCGGCCATGGCCTCGTCGTCGTCATAAAATCCCGACATATGCGCCTCGAGCAAGGGCACAGCCCCAGCCCAATCACCTTTGGCCATGAGACTATGCGCCATGCGCATGCCCTCGGATATCGATTCATCATCCTCGCCGGCGCCATAATTGTCCGCGCGAGCGGGTGTTGCGAAAATGATTAGTAATGAGACAAACGCCGCCAGTCTCATGGCCGGTCTCCCAACCTTGCCGAGATTAACTATCATTGTGCCTGGATCGAAATTGCTGCGACCCCAGCCGCCCCGAGAATGCCGCGCAACCTTTCCAGAATGGTTTCGGCGAGAACGTGGCCTGCTGGCTGTGGAAGAATTTCCATTTCCTTCAGCAAAAGGTTCTCGAAAGCCCGCTCCGCCGGCGCCATATCCGCTTCGCTACGCGCGCCACGCTCAATCTCACCGAGCACAAAACGCGCTGATTCGATCATGAATTCTCGCTCGCCGGTGTTTAGGTGCAAAGTCTGCGCATCGGCAACTTCGACCGCGAGCTGAACGAGGCCGAGGGGGCCAAGACTGCACCTTTGCGCACTGTCACGCTCGGCCAGCGGTAGCGCGCCAGCCAATTCGACCAATCCCGCCGCAAACCTCTGGTCGAGCCATGGGCCCGAAAACTCCTCGGCCACTGCCTTTTGAGCGAATGTGGCTAAATTGATGCCACGTTCCTTGGCGGCCCGCAGACTCGGCGGTCGAACACGCTTGGATTCGAGCCTGGTAGCGGCCCCGGAAAAACCGCCGGGATTGTGGCAGGCGTTGCAGGTAAGGCCATCGCGAAGGGCCCTTCCACCGAATATGTAAGGGGAATTGTACACGACCAGGCCAATCGCGGTCGCTTCATTCACCCGCGAGACAGGCTTGCCACTTTCACATATTGAACCTTCGAGCTGCGTCACCGCCTCGACGGGAACGCGCCAATCTCGGGCCAATGTGCTGCCAGTTCCTGTAACTGGGTCGGCCAGCAAAAGCACAAGTATGGTCGCAGTCCAGGTCAATACTTGCTGCATTTGGCATCGCATACTGGCTGTCCCGATCGCACACTTGGGCGAAAAGCCAGTCTAATCCTGCCCAACAGAACGGACAAACACCAACGAAAAACGACGCAAGCCGCAATGTGTGGCGGATCAAATGGCCTGCTGGCATGGGCCGTGACTCTGCCGGAGCTTTTTTCTGCTTGGCACTCTGTACTTCGAAGTCTTGCGTATGTTCTGATCCAATTGTCGGGCCGGCAGCCGAGTTCGCGCGCCGGCCGTTGGCTCAATTCCCCATCGGGGGCCACCGGCCGGATTGGAATGAGGGATGCATGATCGCCCCGCGGCGCGCCCGCGCCGAAGACCTCCCGCAGATCGTCGCTCTTCTTGCCGACGATTGTATCGGTCAGGCACGTGAGGATCCAGACTCCCGCCTTAGTCCGCGCTATCTGACGGCCTACGAGGCGATCAGCCGGGATCCCAATCAACGCCTCGCCGTGCTCGAAGACGAGGGCAGGGTGATCGGCTGCCTGCAGATCACTTTCATACCTGGTCTGTCCCGCATCGGCCTCTTGCGCGGCCAGATCGAAAGTGTCCGCGTTGCCAGAGAGCGGCGCGGACAGGGGCTCGGCCGTCGCATGCTCGAATGGGCGATCGATCAGTGCCGGGAGCGCGGCTGTGGTCTCGTCCAGCTGACAACGGACAAGAGACGGACTGAGGCTCGGCGCCTCTACGAGCAGCTCGGTTTCACGGCGAGCCATGAAGGAATGAAGCCGGCGCTTTAATGGTTGCTCCTTCTGGCGGTTCAACGGACATTCCGGTGCAGCCTTCCGAGCAAGTATTGGGCGATTTTGTCGCCGTCTTCTGCCCGCGCGAAATGACCAGTTTCGAGAAATGAACCTCGGCCGTGGGGACGTCTCGCTTGAGGACCTGGGCGGCAGGGCCGGCTGAAGATCGGATCGTTTGCGCCGGGCCGACAGCCGGTGGGTTGGCCTTGCGCAATCGCGAGAGCCAGTGCGGGTATTCGGTGAAGTTATCGCGATAGTCGTAAGGGCGAGCTGGATCTCTTTGTTGCCTGGTCGGCCTAAAATCGCCTGGTCCGACCTCGTGGCGTCCGGATTGTGGTTTTGCGGATCGCGAAACCCATTGGAGTGCTGGAACGTCGTTGCCTCGTTGCCCGGCAAGTGCCGCCAATGGCAGCCTTTGGCGCCAGCTGCGACGTCGCTGGTTGGCCGTCAAATTTGGTGCACAAATCAAGCCGCCACCTTGTCGAGTCCAGCCGCCTGACCAGCCGCCGGCCCTTCAGGACAAACCTACAAGGGTAAGCCCACGTAATTTTCGGCGAGCGTCTTTTGAGCGGCAGGCGAATCAAACAGATAGGCGAGTTCGGCACTTTGCAGCCGCTGATCAAATCGATCGGCATCCGGGAAATGATGCAGCATCCGCGTCATCCACCAGGAGAAACGCTCAACCTTCCACACGCGGGCCAGCGCACGGCTCGAATAATTGTCGAGCAATCCCCGCGTTCTTGACCGGTAATATTCGGCAAAGGCCTCAGCGAGATAGGCGACATCGCTTGCCGCAAGATTGAGGCCCTTGGCGCCGGTCGGCGGAACGATATGGGCCGCATCGCCGGCCAAAAAAAGTTTACCGAATTGCATTGGTTCGGTGACGAAGCTGCGAAGCGGCGCGATGCTTTTCTCGATCGCGGGCCCAGTCCTTAGCGCGGCCGCCGTCTCGCTCGGCAACCGTCGCCGAAGTTCCTCCCAGAACAGGTCGTCTGACCACGCCTCTAGCTTTTCGTCGAGGCCGCATTGCAGATAATAGCGGCTGCGCGTCTTCGATCGCATCGAGCACAGAGCGAAACCGCGGGCATGATTGACATAAATGAGTTCATCGGAAATGGGCGGCCGATCAACCAGAATGCCGAGCCAGCCGAACGGATAAATTCGCTCGAACAGTTTCACATTGGTGGCTGGCATGGCATGGCGGGTTACGCCATGAGAACCGTCGCACCCGGCAATGAAATCGCAGCCAATCGCCGCAGCCGCACCATCCTTACGAAAGTGGACGCTGGGTTGTCCGCTATCGATCGCCTCGACACGGACATCCTCAGCCTCGAAGACCAATGGCGCCGCGCTCGTGGCGCGCGCTTCCATCAGATCGCGGGTGACCTCGGTCTGGCCATAGACGAGAACCGAGGAACCGGTCAGAGCTTTGAAGTCGATCCGTCGCCGGCGCCCGTCAAAGACGATTTCGGCGCCCTCGTGCGTTAGGCCTTCGCGCCTCATCCTGGTCCCGGCGCCGGCCTTGATCAGCAAATCGACCGTGCCGCGCTCGAGAACGCCGGCTCGGATCCGGCCGAGCACGTGATCCCTCGATCGGCGTTCGAGGATCACAGAATCGATACCCGCTCCATGCAGCAATTGGCCAAGCAGCAGGCCTGCCGGTCCCGATCCGATGATGACCACCTGTGTACGCATTTCCCTGTCTGCCTTGCGGGCGCTTCCTCCTGGTTATTTGTGCTGGCTTGCCGAGCAAGGTCAATTCGGCGATCCTGGACGACCCTGGTTGCGCCAGATCAAGGCAGGCCGGGACAAGAACCCTACTGCTCGACCGTGCGGCAACGGCGCTGGGCCGTTCACCCGCTCGGATAAGGAACGGATTAGGCGTCATGATCAAGGACATTTTGGCAAGTGTCGATGCGACGGACATCGGGCAGGCGCGGTTGCGATTTGCGGTTGGCGTAGCCCAATCGCTCGGTGCCGATCTTACTGCCTATTACACGACGCCGACCGCCGCCGATGCCGACGTCCCGCTCGAGGCCCTCGCCGAGGCGAGCGAGGAGAAGTTTCGTGCGCTGCTCCGGCATAACGGCCTGCAGGGCGATTGGATTTTGGGCGACGCGCCACTAACCGCCGAATTCATCCGGATTCTCCGTTTTTGCGACTTGGCAATCCTCGGCCTTGGCGATCCGGACCGTACCCTAGCCGATCCGCAGGGTATCGATATTGCCGAGGTGCTGACAGCAGGTGGCCGCCCAGTTCTTGGCGTGCCGATCGGCCCTTTGCCGAAGCCATTCCCGGCAACCGCCGTCATCGCCTGGGACGCTAGCCGTGGCGCGACCCGAGCGCTACACGATTCCATTCCGCTGCTTAAGACAGCCACTTCGGTCAAATTCGTCACGGTCGGCCCGAGCGATGCCGGGACGGCGAGAAACAGCGCCCGCGCGATCGCCCATCTCGCCAAGCACGGCGTGACGGCCGAGGCCGATCATCGCATGCCGCCTTTTTCCGATGTCGGATCGGATCTGCTCGACCGGGCAGAGGGCCTCGAGGCCGGCCTTCTGATCGCCGGCGCCTATGGTCATTCGCGGCTTGCCGAGCGGCTTGTGGGTGGCGTGAGCCAGACATTGCTGCACCAGATGCTGGTTCCCGTCTTTCTTTCCCATTGAATGGCCGGTCATGCGAGGCAAGCCCGCGCCGCGCCGGGCCGATGGTTCGGGGGAATCATGCCGCTGCACATTAATGGCGTCCTTGAAACGGCGCTTTACGCAGAAGACATCGGCCGTACCACCGCGTTTTACGAACGGGTTCTTGGCCTATCCATCATGTTCCGCAATTCGCGCTTGGTCGCCTTCGAGGCAGGGCCGGCGAGTGTGCTCTTGATCTTTCAAAAGGGCGAGACGGGCGAGACGATTGTGTCGGAGGGCGGTACCGTTCCCGGCCATGACGGTTCCGGGCGTCAGCATATTGCGTTAGCCGTGTCTAAGGATGAACTCACGGGCTGGCGGCAGCGCCTGACAGACCATGGCGTCGGCTTGATTGGCGAACAAAGGTGGAGAGCCGGAGGGATCAGTCTATATTTTTATGACCCCGATTGCCATGTGGTCGAGCTGGCGACGCCAGGCCTTTGGCCGAATTATTAATCATAGCCGGCAAGACCGCCGGATCAAGCGGGCAGCAATGGCGCTCTTGAGGTAATCGAGGTTATTTAATTAAATCTATGAAATAAAAAGATAAATTATGAGTGTGAGGGGTCGTCTTCGACTGGACCTGATCGCCAGGTCACATAGCGTTCCTCGATATGGGCCCGGACCTCGGCGCGGATGTTCTGCGGCTGCTTTTCGATTGCTTCAACAAGTCCTCTGAGTTCACGCCGCAGGCCGTGGATCTGGTCGACGAGTTTGAGGACGACCGGCACCGTTTCGCAATCAAGGCCGAGCTCGTCGAAGAGATCGTTGATGAAGGCGGCGCGGGCGAGATCGGCCTCGGAATATCCACCGGCTGTGCCAATTGCTGGCCGGATCCAACCCTGGCTGACCCAAAGGCGGAGCTTATCGACGCTCACCCCGTCCAGGCGCTCCACGATATCCTTTTCGAAAAGCATGGCTTTCCCCTATCAGAAGTTGCGGATCGAAGGCTGCGGATGTCTGGTCTGCCATTGCCTGATTGCGGCTTCGAGGTCGGAATCGATCTGCGCGGGCATCACGATTTGAATTTCAACGAGCTGATCGCCCTTCGTTTTCGTTCGGGCATTCGCGATACCCTTGCCCTTCAGGCGGAGGATGCGGCCACTGCTGGTGCCCTTTGGCAGGGTTAGCGCCACGCGGCCGCCAATGGTCGGAATTTCGATTGATCCGCCCAATAGGGCCTCGGCGAGGCCGACCGGCACCTGCAGCCGGATATCGTCACCCTCGCGTCGGAATAGGGCGTGCGGCCGCACGCTGATTTCAATCAGCGCATCGCCGGCCGGCGCCGACCCGACCGGGGCGCCGCCCTTACCCTTTAGCCGCAGAACCTGACCGTCGGCGACGCCGGCCGGCACTTCGAGCTCGAGATCGGCGCCGTCGGGCAGGCCAATGTGCTTCTTGGCGCCGGCGACCGCATCGAGAAAGTCGATTTCGAGATGATAAAGCCGATCGGCGCCGCGCAGCGAAAATCCGCCTTCCTCGGCCGGCCGGCCCCGCCCGCGAAACAGATCGCTAAAATCCGCGAAATCGTCGAAGCCTGCCGACGAATGGTAGCGGAAATTACCTGCGGCATCGGCCTTGTCGCGGTAATAGGGTTGCTTCGGCCGTTCCTGGCCGCCCTCGTCGATTTCGCCCTTGTCGTAGAGCGCTCGTTTTTCCGGCTTTCCGACAATCGAATAGGCGGTCGAAATCCGCTTGAATTTCTCCTCGGCCGTCTTGTCGCCAGGATTGAGATCAGGATGCAATTCTTTGGCAGCCTTGCGGTAGGCCGAGCGAATTTCGGCGTCGGTTGCAGTCGGACTGACGCCCAGAATTTCATAGGGATTGGTGCTCATGGGGGCGGGTCCTCAGGTCTGCGGCGCCTCGATTGCCGCCGGATTGATGGCTCAATTTGGTGAGGCGACACTGGCCCGGCCGATCAGGCTCTCGCAGCCATCGCGCCCGGGGCGAGCGCAATTTGGCGGTGTGGGCGAACCAATTCTTCGACGCTAGTTCTCCGACACAATGAATTGAAGTTGGGCGAAGGGGCTGGCGATGGGACGCAGTCCAGACTAGACTATACTTCGCGAAATCTCAATCGGAGCCACCCTTGGCCGTCACTGCATCGCAGGTCACACTAGGCACAAAGGCCTATGATTTCCGCCTTCCTTCCGTGGACGGCCGCACGCTCAGCCTTGCCGATGTGGCCGGCGAGCGCGGTACTGTGATCGCCTTTATTTGCAACCATTGCCCCTATGTTCGGGCGATAGCTGCCCGGCTCGTGGACGACGCCCGGATCCTGTTGAGCGAAGGCGTCGGCTTTGCCGCCATTTGTTCAAACGATGCGACTGCCTATCCGGAGGATTCGTTCGAGGGGATGAAGACCTTTTCGCTGCATCATGGCTTTCCTTTCCCGTACTTGCACGACGAGGACCAGCAGGTGGCGCGCCTTTATGGGGCGGTCTGCACGCCGGATTTCTTCGGTTACGATCGCGATCTTCTGCTCAAATATCGCGGCCGGCTCGACGAAGGCCGGACTGGCCCGCTAACCGGCGTGGTGCGGCGAGACCTCCTTGAAGGCATGCGAAAAGTGGCGACGAGCGGCGAAGCGCCGCGGGAGCAGCCTGCATCGATTGGCTGTTCGATCAAGTGGAAAACTGCCGGTTGAACGACGTCTCGAACCGCAGGATGGGGATGATTTCGGCAGAACAACGGTTGAGCGACCTCGGCCTTAATCTGCCCGCGGCCCCCGGTGCGGTCGCAGCCTATGCCCCCTGGGCGATAACCAACAAAGTTCTAGTCACCTCCGGTCAATTGCCGTGGATTGACGGCAAGCTCCTATTCAAGGGAAAGATCGGCAAAGACCTGACGGCCGAACAGGGCTATGAAGCCTGCAAACTTGCGAGCCTCAATGCGATCGCCCAAATGAAGGATGCGCTGGGCGACCTTGAGAACGTGCGGCGGATTATCCGAATCGAAGGCACGCTCAACGTGGCGCCAGGCTTTGTGGCGACGCCGGGTGTCCTGAATGGCGCTTCCGATCTGGTCAACCAGGTCTTCGCCGAGCGGGGACGCCACACTCGCATGATCTATAGCAACCCGGAATTGCCGCTCGATTGCGCCTGCCTGATCGTTTTCTGGGCGGAGAT
The DNA here is from genome assembly GCA_963773155.1 of uncultured Alphaproteobacteria bacterium. Taxonomy (GTDB): domain Bacteria; phylum Pseudomonadota; class Alphaproteobacteria; order Rhizobiales; family Beijerinckiaceae; genus CAVZAB01. The sequence continues at coordinate 137,496 of CAVZAB010000019.1, forward strand.
CGAATAAGGGACAGCAGCCAGGTCGCCGCTCTGCCATCATTTCGGCGCAAATACTGCTATTTTCGGGGTATGCCGGAATCACCATCCGGGTTGGGCTCGCTGCCCCTTAGTCATGCCGGATTGGGACGGCAGGGTTCGCCTGCATAACCGGCGGCGTCGTTGTGTGCTGCTGTGCGCGTAACGAGCTTTCTCGATGCATTGCCGAGTGGGTTGGCGGAGGCGGCCAGATTGCCTCGTGATTTTGGGGTCTTGTGAGAATGCTCGATACGTACAAAAGAAGTGCTTGCGATCGGTCAGCCGATGGGTCGATCGGCGACGATCTGGTTGGCAGCAGCGAAATGATGCGTGCGATGGCGGCCGCCTGCGCTATTCTCGCGATCGCTGACGGCAATGTCGCACCGGATGAAGGACGGCGCTTGTTTCGCGCCATTTGCGACTATGCGCGGGTCAGCGGGTTTTCGGACACGGAATTGCTGCGTGAACTTGCGGTGCATGAGCGAAATTTCGCCGCAGACCCCGCGGCGGCCCAGGCCTTTGCGGCCGCCCAGATCCGGCCGGTCGCAAGGCAGCGCCAGGCCGCTCTTCGTCTTCTGGATGCCTGCCGCTTTCTGGTCATTGCCGACGGCATTGCGCGGTTGCGGGAGTTTCGCGCAATCTTGACCATCAGAGTGTTGCTTGGCCTCGATCGTGGCAATCCGCTTGGGTCCGGCCATGGCACTATCTCCGAGATGCCAAGGCTGTCGGCAATCCTTTAGCCCATTTTCCTGCAACGGTTGGAAACGTAGGCTCGTCGTAGTGGCGCATCAGAGCGAGCCGACCGATCGCTTTGCAGAATGGGCTCTTGCGACTTTGGCGCAATCGTGAACGGTCTGTCCGATACTGTTGTCGCTCTTGTCCAAGTCGTCCTGATCGACCTCTCCCTGGCCGGTGACAATCTCGTCGTGGTTGCCATGGCGGCTGCGCGGGTGCCGCCGGCCTTGCGGGCCAAAGTTATCTTGTGGGGCATTGTCGGGGCTGCGGTGATTCGCTTGCTGCTTGCGACCATCATCGTGGCAATCTTGCCGATCATCGGCTTGACGCTGGCGGGCGGCATTCTGCTGCTGTCGGTCTCCTGGAAATTGGGCCGCGACCTCGTCCGCAGCCGGCGCGCTACAACAAGCGCAATTCCTCCCCATATGCCGTTGCGGGGCGCGATCACCAGTATCATTCTGGCCGACCTTTCGATGTCCCTCGATAATATATTGGCCGTCGCCGGGGCGGCCCGCAACAGCCAATTCGTCCTCGTTGTCGGCATTCTTCTTTCGATCGGCTTTGTCGCCTTTTTGGCCAATATCGTCGCCCGGATCATGGAACGCCATGTGTGGATCAGTTGGCTTGGTGTCGTCCTGATCGTCTATGTCGCTCTCGACATGATTGCGCGCGGCCTCGATCAGGTCCGTGCCGTCATTTAGCGCTGGCCCGCACTAATGGGCCATAAGAACCGGCAAGTCCGCATGCGCCAGAATATGGCTGGTCGCCCCGCCGAATATCATCTGGCGGAGGCGACTTTGCGTGTAGGCGCCCTTAATCAAAAGGTCGGCCTTGAGCGCGCTCGCATGGCCGAGAATGGCCTCGCCGGTCGAGCGGCCCTCGTTCGACCGCGTCACGGTTGCCGCCTTGATTCCGTTGGCGCGCAGGGCCTCGCCGAGTTCCTCGGCCGTCGGGCCGTCGACCATGCCGCCTTCGACCGCCAGGACGCTCACATGATCGGCTCTGCGTAGGAACGGCATCGCGAACGCCACCGCACGCGCCGTCTCGGTACTGCCGTTCCAGGCGACTACGATGGTCGATCCGATCGTTTTCGGCGCCACCGGCGGGGCGAGAACCAGCGGTCGTCCGCTTTCGAATAGAACGGCCTCGAACGTGCTGTGCCTCGGCACACCGTTTTTGCCGTCTGGCCGGCCGAGCACGATCAGATCGAAGACCCGGCCGAGCGCGCCGAGTTGGCTATCACGGATGATCTCGTCCGACCGCCAGCGATAGCTGCGGGTATCGACCGACCCTTCGCTGGCGCGGGGAATGGCGCGCGAAAGCATCAGGTTGAGGAATTGCCGTTTGGCCTGGGCGGCGCGGTCGCGATCGTTGCTGTCGAGGCTGAGCGTCCAGGCGGCCGTCATTTCGACGGCAAGCGCCGGAATGTCCTGTGACAAAGCAACGCCGTCAAGCCGGGCATCGAAATGTTGGGCGATCAGCAAAGCGGTTTCAACGACGGTCTGGGTTGAGGGGTGATCCTCGACGGGCACCAAAATCGTTTTCATCAATATCCCACTCTCATTCGGTCCATCGCCAGCGCCATTGGAACTTTTTGGAAAAGTTGTCGCCTCCAATAAGGCGAACGCTCGGCGCCCGCACCTTGATGAATTATTCTAACAGAAAGTTGAACTTTTGCCGCGCAAATAAAAGTTGACACATAGGCCGATCCTCGCAACCATCGTTGCTGACGATTACGTATCTGGTCTTCGCACAGGTTCAAGGTGAAAAAATGTTCGTGCCTAAGCGCGGTCGGATGCTGTAGGCTCGACTTGCCTATGCTACTGATCGGGCGTGCGCTTTGATTGGCTGCAGACGGGCATCATTTGATCGGTGACTGGATCGCCGGGGATTTTTCAATGGGATTGGAAAGCAGCGCGCCGTAAGACCTGAATTCCGCCGGCGCATGCCGGAGCCGTCGGCCCTGCAGGCTGGCGGCTCCTTTTTTGCGGAGCCAAGTTTCATTGTTCCGCGCCAATATTTTCAGGAGCCCTGCAAGGATTGGTGGCGTCGGCAAGTCTGAAATCTTAGGATTGGTGGTTAAACGGTAAGCATTTCGCAAGATGACGCCTAGCTGGGGAATTGGGCATATGGACCATGCGGATGGCGTCGGGTAATCTCGTCTTAAGGAAGTGTTAAATAGTTGAGCGGGGTGGTGCGTGACAGTTCAAGAGCTGCGACGTTTACTGGATTCGGCTCTGCGCAACAGCCAAAGCCCCGTGCAGGTGACGCTGACCCACATTTCAGACCAGGACGACCTCGCTTTCATTCTGGAGGGTGCCGTCGATGCGGCGCGGCGCTGGGAAGCCAGGCTCAATGAAATCCACCTGCCGCGCGAACGTTTCGCTGCTGCGGCAGTTTATCCTGACATTGCGCTGTTCGATTCCGGCGATCTGGGCGTGGTCCGGTTGCAATACGAACCGGCCGCCAATCCGGCCAAACGGCGCCGCATGGCCGAGCCTCGCGCCCAGATTCTCTAGAACGGCCGTTTGGCCCATATTCCCGGCTCGTCTCGATGCCACCGCAAGCCTTCGACCAAGTCTGGTCGAAAGTCGAGCCAGCACGCCGAATATTTTGAAAATGCAGTAAGGGCAATTCTACGCATTTTTATACCTAAAATGCGCGACCAATACTTAAATTGATCCAAGATTTTATTTGGCAATGTTTCTCCATGACACAATGGAGACATTCCAAATGCTCAACAGGATTGTCGGCACCCTTCTGGCATCGGGCATTCTGCTGACGGCCGACGCCGCATGGACCACCGACCTCGTCGCTAGCGAAAACCTGCACGCTGCCAATGTCGGCCCAGTGACGAGCGTTCCCTATGGCTGGCTTGATTTCTGCGGTCGCAGGCCGCGCGAATGCCATGTCCAGCGACTGCCAGCCACCAATCTCAAATTGTCGAGCCGGACGTGGGATACGTTGGAACGCGTTAATCGCGGCGTCAACGCCAGTATCCGGCCGGTCAGCAATCTCGAACATTGGGGCACCATTCTCGACCATTGGGACTATCCGGTCGATGGCAAGGGCGATTGCAAGATCTATGCGCTGCAAAAGCGAAGACTTCTCATCGCGCAGGGCTTTCCACGCCAGGCCCTGCTGATGACCATTGTCCGAGAGTCCAACGGCGAAGGCCATACGATCCTAACCGTCAAGACCGACCGCGGCGACTATATTCTCGACAATCTCGTCGGCGACATTAAAACCTGGGACCAGACTGGCTATCAATTCGTCAAGCGCCAGTCGCAGGAAAATCCCAATGTCTGGCAGGCATTCAGCGGCCTCGACGTGCAGATGACGAACCGCTAGACGGCCAGTTCAGCGGTTGCCAATATAGGTCTCGACCGGCAGGCTGGTGGCGATCAGACCAGATTGCTTCATGAAGTCGGCAAAGCGGCTGTAGCGGCTGGGGTCGACGGCGGCCGGGCTGGCGGCTAGACGCGGCAGCGTGTCGCGCCAAGCCTGCCGATTCAGCTCGTCATCAAGCTTCGGATAGGCTTTGACGAACAGGTCCCAGGCCGCTTCGGGATGGTTCAGCGTGAAAAGCGTTGCGTCCTCGAGTGCGTCGAGAAACTTTCGGATTGCCGGAGCGGCAGCCTTGTCCCTGACCGTCACGAAGATGAGTTCGTCATAGGCCGGGATGCCGAAATCCTCAGGATAGAAAGCCCGCCCCGGCTTGCCGGCGAGCTTCAGCTCGCTCAATTCGAAATTCCGGTAGGCGCCGATGACGGCGTCGACCTGACCGCTGACCAGCGCCTGGGTCAAGGCGAAGTTAACGTCGACCAGCTTGACATCGCCAAGGTCAAGTCCGGCGCTTTGCAGCATCCGGGCAAGGAGCGCGGTCTCGTAGCCCTCGACCGAATAACCGATCGTCTTGCCGCGCAGATCGCCAAGAGAGCGGATCGGCCCGTCGGCGAGAACGACCAGCGAATTGAGCGGGGTCGCGATCGCGGTGCCGATTCTCTGCAGCGGCATGCCTTCGGCGACCTCCAAGTAGAAAGTCGGCTGGTAGGTCAGGGCAATATCGCCCTGACCCGCGGCAACCAACCGCGGCGGTGCGGAAGGATCGGCTGGCTCGACGAAGGACACATCGAGGCCGTGCCGGGCAAAATAACCGCCCTCCTTGGCGACGATCAGGGCAGCGTGATCGGGGTTGACGAACCAGTCGAGGAGAACCGTCATCTTGTCCGCGGCCCCGGCTGGTGTTGCGAGGATGCCGGCAAGGCCGAGACAGACAAGCAAAAGAGCTATTCGCATGGCGGGCTCACGATCGGTTGGGGGAAGGAAGTGCGGGTTAGCGAAGGGCTGAGCGTGTCGGGAGCCCAATGAATCAGCCGCCGGGTCGCCAAGCCGACAATCGCCCACAGGGCCAGAGAAAAGCCGGCAAGGATTGTCAAGGCGGCGAAAACCAGGTCGGTCTGCATGCGGGCGTTGGCATGCAGCATCATCAAGCCGAGGCCTCCCGACGAGCCGACCCACTCGCCGACAATGGCGCCGAGCGGGGCTACGGCGGCGGCGACTCTGAGCCCGGCGGCAAGCGCCGGAAAGGCATCGGGCACGCGGATCAGCAACAAAAGGTCGCGCCGGCTTGCGCCATTCAACCGGGCGAGATCAACCAATCCCTGGTCGGTACGCCGCAAGCCTTCGAAGAAGCTGGTCGCCACCGGGAAGAAGATAATCAGCGCGCACATCGCCAATTTCGACCCGTAGCCAAAACCGAACCAGACCACCAGCAATGGCGCAATCGCGAAAACCGGGAGCGCCTGGGCAATGACGAACAGCGGGCCGAGGGCCCGCTCGGCCCAGCGCGCCCGCGCCATCAGCAGCGCCGCGAGCACGCCGGCGAAAGTCCCGACCAGAAATCCGCCAACCATTTCCGCAAGGGTGACCCAGGCCTCGGGCCACAGGATATTGGCGCGGGCGACGAGCGTCGCGGCGATCCGAGTCGGCGGCGGCAAGATGTAATCGGGCAGCGCGAGGCCGCGAACCGAAACCTCCCAGACAAGCAGCACGGCGGCGAGCGAACAGAGCGGCGGCCAGATTCTCTGGTAGACACGGGCCGCCCGCCCACGCAGGGGCTCGCGCCGATCCCCTTCGCTTGTTTCGCTGTCACTCGACCCGATCAGCGGGTTTTGGCCCTGAAACCGGGCCTGCCCCAAAAAATGGGCCATTCAATCCTCGCGTTTCCTACGCCGGCACGATCCGGATCAGGTTCAACGGGTTGTCTGCGCAAAGACTCTCAGCCCGGTGGATTTGTGCGGGCACCCCGACGACGGTATGATAGATGTCATAAAGGGCTGCCAATGGTCTTGCAAGGTTTTTGCCTCGGCAGGCTGGCCGGGCCGTCGGTGAGCCGTTTGCATACGCTGGGCGATAGGCTGGGCATGGGTCCGTCACCTCGGCCCGCATCACAGGGAGACGAATGATGGTTGGAAAAGCTAGTTTTGGCGCCGAAGAGTGGCGCCAAATCGTGCAAAGCCCGATGCTGGCCGGCGTCGCCATTTCGGCGGCCGAGCCGAGCGGCTTGTTTGGCACGTTAAAGGAGAGCATGGCCAGTGCCCGGGCGCTGCTTGGCGCCAAGAGCGACCCGTCGACTGACGAATTGATCAAGGCGGTCGTCGCCGATTTCGAAACATCGGAAGGGCGCACGCTGGCCCGCGACGGGCTCAAGGCCTCGCTGTCGGGCAGCAAGCCCGCCGAGATCAAGACCAAGGCGATCGAGGCGCTTCGGCAGGTAGCGATGCTGCTCGATTCCAAGGCGCCGGCCGATGCCGCGGCCTTCAAAACTTGGCTGCGACATATTTCGCAGATGGTCGCGGAAGCGGCGAGCGAGGGCGGCTTTCTCGGATTTGGCGGGGTTGCGGTAAGCGAAGCCGAAAAGGCGACGCTCGCCGAAGTATCGCGCGCGCTTGGCATAGACGGCGGCTGAAACGCCTTTTGCCAGGCAGGCCGCCGGCAGGGCGCTGCCCCATTGCGCCAGCCGCACGCCTCAAATTGCAGTCTTTGGATTCAAGTCCGGAAAACAGAAATTCCCGGATCGTCCTTGCGCTTCGTTGACCGTGCCCATGAACAGGCGAGGCGGGCATTCACTTTTGCATTGAACGCCCGCCGGGAAACGACGAGAGATAGGGCGCGACCGCCGCCATCTGCGCCGAGCGCCTGACCTATCCATCCGACGACAGCTAGCAAAGGTGAGATCGTGACTTTCATCAAATTGACGGCGATATTTGCCCTGGCTCTCACTGTCTTTCTTGGCGTCATGGCAACCAATGGCGCGCCGATCGCCAAGAGCCTTTCGTCAGCCCGCCTGCACGGCTGATCCGCGTTTTCCGGCTTTGGCCCGCCTCGTTTTGATGTTGCCGGCGTCGGCGGATTTGCCCTGGTGCTCGGCCGGCTGGCTGTGCAGCCAATGCGTGAACACCGCATAATCGCGTTTCGTCTGGGCCGCATAGCCCATGGCAAAGCTGGCGATCGCCTGATCGACAATTTCCGAGCGGCCGAGATAGCCGGAAATCATGGCGGCGTCGCCGGATCTTGCATGGGCGCGGGCGAGCGTGCGCCCGCACAAGGCGGCATAGAATTCGAGCGCGTTGGCCTCGATCACTTCTCCGATCCCGCCGAGCCGGCGGTTCTTTAATTGGCGCACGTAGAAATTTCTGCCGGAAGCGGCATCCGCGGTCCAGCCGAGGAAGCTGTCGCTGGCCGCCTGCATGATCCGCTGACCCTCGACGACCCGGCGTCCCTGGTTGTCCGGAATCGGCGCGGCAGGGTGCAAGCGCTCCAGCACCGAACGCTGGGCTTCCTTGACCTGCAGGAAGAGCGGTTCGCGATCGGCGCTCGCCATCAGGGCGATCGCACAAAAGGTCCCGACGCTGCCGATTCCAACGACCTTCATGGCGAAATCGTGGATCATATAGCGCTGCGCGAGCACTTGGCGATCGGGGGAAAGGGTCGCGCAATATTGCGCAAATATTTCGGCCAGAGCCGCCCGCTGCCCGATCGTTTCGTCGTGCAGATGGTAGATCAGGGGCGGCCGATCGGCGATTGTCAGCATGGTCCCACCGCCCTTGGCGAGGTGCGGCAGATTGTCGTCCGCGTCAAGATCCTTCTCGGCTTTGATCAGCGTCGCGCGCACCCGATTGCGCAATTTGCCGTTTTCGATCCGCTTGAATTCGAGGTTGATATCGATATCGCTGTGCCAGACTCGCAACGGCGACCAACTCGCCAATTCGGCCATGAATAGGCGGTAGGAGCGCACCGTCGCCAGAGCCGCCGCCTTTGCCTTCTTGTCGGACATCGCGCCACTGAGCGCCGCGACCACCACACTGGCCGCGAGCCGCTTCACATCAACGGTGAAATCAACGCCGGGCAAGGTTTCGTCGAAATCGTTGATGTCGAACAAGACACGCCCCTCCGGCGCGTTGAAAGCGCCGAAATTCAGCAAGTGGCAATCGCCGCAGGCCTGGACCGCAAGCGCAAGGCGCGGCTGCGGGGCAAGGTCGGTGGCCATGATAGCGGCCGCGCCACGCAGGAAGGTAAACGGCGATTGGGCCATTCTGGCATAGCGGATCGGCAGCAGCGCGGGAATCCGCCCTTTGCCCGAATCGACGAGAATCTGGACGGGATCACGCTCGCTCGGCACGGCATGATCGCCGTGCTGCTCGCGCTTGACCGCACCGCGGATGGCCTTGCCCATGGCGAAGCGCTCGGCTCTGGTCATCCGCTGCTGTTTGGTATCGATCGTCATGGCCAACGGGCCCCTCCTTGCGGGTCGCGAGTTCGGCGTCGCGACAAAGCGCATTATTCGTATCGAAGAAACCGTTCTGTCGCAATTTCATCATCGGCGGTCGATCCTGCTTGTCGGTGCCGAAATATCGACCTGGCCTTGCCAAGGATAGGCTTGGCCTGGGCCGCGCGATGCGATAATAGCGCGGGGTCAGCGTGATGAGCGTCATTGAGGCAAGTAGGCGGGAGGAAGGCATGTCGGTCGAACGGGCGTCATTGGTAAAATCACCCATGCAATATTTGGACAAGGCGACCGGGGCCTTGCGAGACCTCGGGATCATGCCCCCTAAGGTTGATTTCGCGCCGATGAACGCACTGCTGGAAAAGATCTCCGATCTTGACGAAGACAAAATCGCGGTCATTTCGCGAACCCTTGGCCAGGCCGAAGTCTTCAACGAGGTGGTCCGCGACCAGACGCAAGCGATGGACATCGGTCGCCGTTACGAGGACATAGCCAACTCCTTCAATTCGGTGCGCGACGATGCTAAAAAGATGGTCGACCAATTGGCGGACGGCCGGATCGATTTTCGCGAAAGGGTCACCAACATCTGGATGAAGGTGGCGCGCGGTGACATTGCCGATCGTTTCGACACGATCCGGGCGACCTATTTGCAGGTCACCAAATCGACCCGCGATCAGATCGAACGAGAGGCGACAATTCTAGAAGCCTATCGCGACTACCGGGGCGCCCTCAAACAATCCGAAGTTCTGGCCCTCGAAGTCCTGAAGAAGGCCGACAAAAAGCTCGAAACGGCCAAGGCGGAATTGGCCAAGGCCTCGCAGATTGTCAGCGAATATGCCGGCAGCGATCCGGCCGAGCGCGCCAATCTCGAATTGCGCCGCGATGAATTGCTGCGCAGCATGCAGGACGAGGACAAGCGCTACCAGATCGCCAAGGACTTAGCCGACAATTTGACGATCAGCTACAATACGTCGGAAGTGATCATGGCGCGGCTGCATCAGACGACCAATGCCAAGGAGCGCGTCTATTCGCAGGCGATCAGTTTTTTCTCCACCAATGATTCAGTGCTCACCGCCCTGAAGGCCTCGTTTACGGGCCTCGTTGGCCTGCATGAGGCGACCCAATCGCTGGAGACAATGAAGGAAGGGGTCTCGAAAAGCATCGAGGTTCTCTCCGAACTCGGCGACAAGGTCCAGGAGGCGGCGGTGCGAGCCGGCTACGGTCCGACCATCCGAGCCAATGCGGTTGTCCAGCTGGTCAATTCGATTACCAATTTCCAGGAAAAATCCTTCGCGATCGTCGAAGAAATGCGCAAACTCTCGACCACCAATTCGGAGGAGATCCGCAGCGCGGTCGAGGACGGCAAACGGCGCATGGCCCATCTGATTGCCGAAGGCAAGGCGCTTGGCGTCAATGGCTGACGTGGCCCTTGCGGTTTCCGCTGCGGTCCAGCCAAAGCTCGACGATCTCATGCTGGCCATGGATGTCGTCGACACATTGCGGCACGACCAGACCGTGGTCGAGCGCGAGCTGGCGACCGACGACAGCGACGAGGCGCTGATCGAGCGACTGCGCGGGCTCTATCGCGCGCAGGGCATCGAGGTTACTGACCGGGTGCTGGTCGAGGGCGTCAAGGCGCTGCGCGAAAGGCGATTCTCCTACGAACCGGCGCCGCCCGGCCTGGCCCGCAGCCTGGCCCTTGCCTGGATCAATCGCGGCAAGTATCTGTGGGTTTTTTTTGGTCTTGCCAGCGCGTTGATGGTCGCCTGGCTCGGCTATCAATTCCTGGTGGTGCGTCCCCAGCAAGTCGCCGCCGAACAGGTCGACCGGCAGATCAACGAAATCATTCCCAAGGCGTTGGCGAATGATTATGCCGATATCGTCAGGGAGGCGAAAGTCGACAATGCCAGGGAACGCGCCGACCAGTTGCTGAGCGATGCCAAGGCGGCCTTGGCGCGCGGCGATGTCGATGGGGCCAACAAGATCGCGGCCGATCTGCAGGCGCTGCTGAAGGAGCTGCGCAGCGAATTTACAGTGCGGATCATCAATCGACCGGGCCTGGCAAGTGGTGTGTGGCGAGAGCCGGAGATCAATACGTCTGCGCGCAATTATTATCTAATCGTCGAAGCGGTGGCGCCGAGCGGACAAATCCTGACGCGTCCGATCACCAGCGAAGAAACCGGCCAAACCAAAGTCGTTGACAAATGGGGAATCCGTGTGTCGCGTGATCTCTTCGAGCGGGTCGCCGCCGACAAGCGTGATGATGGGATTATTCAACGCAATATGGTCGGTCAGAAGAAACGCGGCTATACCGATATTGATTATTCGGTTCCGCTGCTGGGGGGCCTGATAACAAAATGGTAAGGCACAATGATCACCGGTAGACAGGCGCTGCTTTCCATCGAGGAGGCGTCTAATCAGCTTCACAAGCAGGAATTGCAACTCGATCAAAGCCTAAAATCGGTAACCGAAGAGGCAGGGCGGCTGCGCCAGGAGCGGCTTGAGACGTTTCGGGCGCTTGCGCAACACAAGTTCGAATTGGTGAAGGACAATCAGCTGGTCAGCGATCTCGACGCAGCCGAGCGCAAGGTCAAGGCAGCGCTTGCCGAATTGGAGCAGAAATGGAATAGCGCCTCAAGCGAGCGCGCCGCGACGCTGGACGACCTGCGGCGGGCAGAAATCGAGCGCAATTCCTGCGCGGAGGCGGTCGAGGCGACACAGGCCGGACTGACAAAGTTGCAGGCGGAAATCGCGCCGTCCATGGCAAGCGATCGCGAATGGCTGGCAAACAAGGGCAATCTGGAACGTGCGGAAAAACTGGCGGGGGAAGCCGAGAAGAAGGCGCAACAAGCTGAATCGGATCGCGAGCGCAAGAAGGTGCCCTATGAATCCGATCCGCTGTTTATGTATCTTTGGCGTCGCAAGCTTGGGACATCGCAATACCGCGCCGGCTTCCTGACCCGGTTCATTGACAATAAGATCGCCGGGCTCACCGATTACCGCCAGGCGCGGGCCAATTACGCCATGTTGAACGAGATACCCGAGCGCTTGGGCGAGCATGCCAATCGCAAGAGGGAGGAGATTCAGGCGGCGCAATTGGCTGTTGCTGCCTGCGAACAGGATCGTCTGGTCAAGGCCGGCGGCGGTCCGATGGCGAGCGCGCTGGCCGAAGGTCAGTCGCGGCTGGCGGCGTGCGAAGCCAGGGTCGCCGAATTGCGGCAGAGACTCGCCGCGCTCGATCAGCAACACGAAGCGCTTTCTGGCAGCGAATACAAGGGCATTTATGCGCAAGCCGTGGATGCCATGATGCAAAACGACTTGAGCGACGACATCCAGACCCTAATGCGCGAGGCCCAGCGCACCCCGACGGGCGAGGACAATGCACTTGTCCAGCGGATCGACGGACTGAATGCCACGATCGCCAGGGCGGACCGGGAAGTCGCCCAAGCCCGCGCCGACATTCGCGAATTGGCGCGCCGGCGCGCCGAGATCGAACGCGCCAGGATGGATTTTCGGCAGCGCGGCTATGATTATCCCGGCACAACCTTCCGCAACGATTCGGCGTTTCGCGATATTCTCGGCGGGATCCTGCAGGGTGCGGTTCAGGGGTTGGTGCTGGGCCAGGTCCTGCAGCAGGGCTACCAGCAACCGCAGGGGCCGTCGTGGGGACGCGGTCCCTCAATTGGCTCGGGTGGCGGTCCGCCGGGCGGATTTCGCACCGGCGGCATGTTCTAGAAATCGCTCAGGCGGCAAAGCGTTGATCGAGGTGAGCCATGGAAAAGCGCAAATTGGGGAAGTCCGGCATCGAGATGGCGCCATTCGGCTTTGGCGCCAATGTTTTCGGCTGGACCGCCGACAAGGCGCAATCCTACCAACTGCTCGACGCCTTCCTTGCTGCCGGGTTCAATTTCGTTGATACGGCCGACGTCTATTCGGTCTGGGTCCCAGGCAACAGCGGCGGAGAATCGGAGACAATTTTGGGGTCCTGGATGAAGGACCGCAAGGCGCGCGACAAGGTCATCGTTGCAACCAAAGTCGGCATGGCAATGGGGCCTGGCCGCAAGGGTCTGGCAAGGCCCTATATTATGGCCGCCGTCGAGGGCTCCTTGCGGCGGTTGCAAACCGATTACATCGATCTCTATCAATCCCACATTGACGACGAAACCATTCCGCTCGAAGAGACACTCGCGACCTATGCCGACCTGATCCGGGCCGGCAAGGTGCGGGCGATCGGGGCGTCAAATTATGGCGCCGCACGCCTCGCGGACGCTCTCGCGCTTAGCGAGCGGCAGGGCCTGCCGCGCTATGAATCCTTGCAGCTTCTCTACAATCTCTACGACAGGAGTCCTTTCGAAGGCGCGATTGAACAATTTTGCCTGGCGCGTGACATCGGTGTCTTGAGCTATTTTTCCCTGGCGAGCGGATTTCTGACCGGCAAATACCGGCGCGCGGAAGATCTAGTATCGGCGAGCCGGGGTGACCGGGTGCGCAGCTATATGAACGCGCGCGGCACCCGCATTCTGGCCGCGCTCGACACTCTCGCCGCCGAGCACGCCGCATCGCCGGCACAGATCGCCCTGGCCTGGATCCTGGCCCGACCGTCGATAACGGCGCCGCTTGCCAGTGCGACCAGCAAAACGCAATTGCGCGATCTTTTGAAGGCGACACGGCTTGAACTTGGTCGCGACAGCCTCGCCTCTCTTGATCGCGCCAGCCAGGCCTGAGTTTGAACGTCTGCTGGGCGGGCAGTCAGGCAAACAGGCAGAACGTTCCAACTCCAGAAAGCAGCGCGCCGAACCAGGCCGGCCTGGGTGCTGGCCGCCCGGTGCGCCACCACAAGAGCGGAAGAATGGCGATCGGCGACATTGACGACAGCGTCGCCGCAATGCCGATCGGCGCCGCTCCCAGCGCCACCATCAGCATCGACATGCCGAGGACATAGGAAATGAAGGCGCCGGCGCTGGTCAAAAGAAATGTCCGCGCCGTCGGCCGATGCGGTTTCGTGCGCAGAAATAACCGCAAGAACCACAGGACGAGGGCAGCAACGAAGGCCCGCAGTGCCATGACGGCGAAGGCGTCGGCCTGGGCGGCCATCACCGGCCGCAAGGCCAAATTGCCGATTGCCTGACCGAGCGCGGCAATCAGGCCAAGGCCTATCGCCAAAGCCTCGGGCCTTGCCTCGCGGTGCACCTCGGCTTCCAACGTGCGACCGGCTGGGGTTGGCAGCGCAAAGGCAATGGCCAGCATGATTCCCAGGATGATCAGCGCGCCGCCCAGAATCTGGTTCGGTTTCAGAGTTTCGCCAAGAACAAGAAATCCGAGCACGGCCGACATCGGCGCATTGGTCGAGAAAACCAGTGCCGTTCGCCGCGAACCCATCCGGGCAATGCTGGCATTAAGCGCCGGTTCGGCCAAAACTATGGCGAACAGGCTTGACGCGGCAATTGGTGTGAGTTGCCAGCTTGCAAGCGTCGTCCAGCCGGCGAAACCCGTCGTCACAATCACCAGCATCAACGTCGCAATGAGCATCCGCCAGCGCGCGAGCGCCATCGGGCCGCCGATATCGCGAACGACCTCGGCCGATATGATCGTGCCAACAGCCGTTGAAATTGCCGTTCCGATGGCAAGGAAGCCCATATTCCGTCCGATCGAATCGCCGTCTCTTAAGCCGCGGGTCGGGCAAAGGCGATGGGCGATCGCGCATAAAAATCACTATCGATCTTGCCAGATCTGTCACGAAATTGTCTTATCTGGGTTTCGAAAGGACGCAAGGCTTTGGCGGATGGACGATGCGGTTGCCGAGAATAGGGTGGCGGGGCTGAAATATTGTCTCAGGAAAGCGGCCGCAGGCCGAGGCAGGCCGACCAGGAATTCGAGATCAAGTTCGAGACCGATGCGGCCGGACTAGCGGAGGCGCTCGAATCGCCGTTTCTATCCGCCGATCAGCCGAATCGGCCGCGCCGAAGCCTGAACGCTGTCTACTTCGACACGGAAAGCGGCGATCTCCGCAAAAACGGCATAGGCTTGCGGCTGCGCAGAGTACAAGGCCGTTGCCTGATGACGGTCAAATGGACCGATCCGACCGTTGCCGGACCATTTTCGCGCCGCGAAATTGAAGTCCGCGTCGCGACTATGCAGCCGGACCTCGGCCTTCTCGGCCCGGAGATTGCTGCGCAAATCGATCTCGTCTTGGCCGGACGGGCGTTGTCGAGCCAATTCGAAACGCAGATCAAAAGGCGGCTGCGGCTAGTTCAGATTGGCCGCGCCCAGGTCGAGATTGCCTTTGACGAGGGCGTCATCGTCGCCGGCAAGCACCGGCTGCCGGTGCGCGAGATCGAACTGGAATTGAAGGCCGGCGACAAGGCGGCGCTCTACGATCTCGCCGCTCGGGTTGCCGAGCATTTGCCGGTTAGGCTCGGGGTGCGCAGCAAGGCCGAACGCGGCTTTCTCCTGGCGGCCGGCGCAGGCCTGGATCCAGTCCGTGCCGTCGTACTGCCGCTTCCCAGCACGGCAACGCTCGACGATGTCATCGGCGTCGTTCTGGCGGCAACTCTGGATCATTTCGTTGCAAACTGGCGGGCATTCGATGAGCGCCTGCTCCCCGAGTCCGTCCATCAAATGCGGGTCGGGTTGCGTCGCCTGCGCGTTGCTTTGTCGCTGTTTGACCGGATCCTGCCTTGCGCGGAATTTGTCGTCTTTCGCACTGAGGCGCGGCGAATCGCCAGCGCTTTGAGCCGTGCCCGCGATTGGGATGTCTTTCGCGACCTTGTCGTCGAGGGGCCGATTGCTCATCACAGTCAAGCGGCGAATTTCGACAGCCTTCTAGGCTCGATCGAGGCGCAGCGCCAAACCGGCTATGACTGCGCCCAACAGATGATGCAGGCCACGGCAACGACGAAATTCGTGATCAGCCTTTATGCGTTTCTGGCGCATCACCGCTGGCGCGCCACTTTGCCGGGCAGTGACGGATCGCGCCTGAACGAACCGGCGATTGCTTTTGCCGGCGAAACACTCGAGCGGCTGCATCGGCGCGCTCTCAAGCGTGGCCGGCACCTCAAGACACTTGCCCCGGAGCAGCGCCACGAACTGCGCATTGCCCTCAAGCATATTCGCTATGTGGCGGAATTCTTCTCGCCGCTGTTTGAAGCGCAGGCGGAGGTCCGGGCCTATACGCGCGCCATTGCTCTGCTGCAGGACGCGCTCGGTACCTATAACGACACGGCAATCGCGACAAATACGCTCCATTCGCTGCCCTGCGAGGGCATCGAAAGCGCCAAGGCGATCGGAATCGTCCTAGGCTGGTATGGCCGTGGCGCAGTTTTCGCGGAACATTCCATCCGCCGGGGCTGGAAGGACTTCCGGCGCGCGAAACGCTTCTGGGCATAAGGCTCCGGCGAGAGGCTAGCCGAGGCCGGCGCCAACCGCTTGGAATTTTGCCGACACCTTGGTCCCGACCGTCGTTAGCGCTCCAACAATAACGAGGCCGATAAACCCGGCAATCAGACTATATTCGACGGCGGTTGCGCCGCGCCGGTCGGATAAGAATTTCTTCAACATGGCTCTCACTCCTCCAAGGGCTTGCCCGCTCTCTTGACAGCCCCTTTGAAGCCTGATCATCGCTTCTAGGGCTTAGACATTGCCGCCGCCCTAATCCGCCCACCGCCGAAAAGTAAAGGCGCTTTAATCGGCCACCCGGCTGGCCCGATAGCCGCCTCAGGCGGTCCGTAAAAAACATGTTTTTTCAATGCCTTAATATGGAATCTCGGCGATCAGAGCGGGCTTGCGCCGCGGCGATGACCAGCGCAGGCTGTTGCGTGGCGTCGTTAAAGGATCAGTTGGTCGGCCCAGGCATTTTTAGGGGATCGCTAATCGGGGTCGCGCATAACCCGAAATCCGGTGTCCTGGAAGGCATGCGATGCCGTCCCTTTCCAGCGCGCCGCAAAGCCGCTCAGCGCCGGTGGCGTTGTCCAGGCGCTGCCACGGCGAACCCTGAGGTCGCTCGAACATTGGCTCGAGCCGCCCTCATACAGGCGGGGTGCGCCATTGGCCGGCAGCGTCTTGAGATCATCATTCCAGCAATCCTGCACCCATTCGTGCGCATTGCCATACATGTCGATTAGACCGAAGGCATTGGCTGGAAAGGCGCCAGCCGGCGATGTATTGGCCCATTGGTCTGAACATTCCGCCGCCAGCGAGCGATCGGCCACCGCATGTTTCTCGACAGCCGTCGAGTCGAGAATATTGCCGAATTTGCAGCTCTCGCGCGGGCTTTCCGCGACACGCCAAGGCGCCGGATCGCCGGCTCTTGCGGCATATTCCCATTCCGCCTCACTCGGCAGGCGATAGGACTTTTTGGTCTTGGCCGACAGCCAGCGCGTATACTCGGCGGCGTCGTTCCAACTCACGCAGACGATGGGGTGGGAACCAGTCTGCTCAAAGCCCGGCGCCAGATAGCTGCGGTCCTGCCCGCGCTGCTGCGCCTTTGGGGCGAAGCTACGACAATCCAGAGATGGCGGATCGAGCCGGCCGTATTTTTCCATCCGAAAGGCTTTGTATTCGTCGAGCGTTACCTTGCTGCGGCTTAAAGCAAAGGGTTTGGCAATCGTCACCAAACGTCCGTGCCCGGATCGATCACGGATCTCGGCGCCAAGCCGCTCGCCGCCGACCAGGCCGACGAAGGTCTCGCCGGGCGGAATGCTGATCAAGGACGGGCATTGCGGACAATCCTGAAGAGGGCCCTTGGCCGGCGCAACGGGTTCGGCCTTCGGCGCGGTTGCGAGAGCGCCGGTCGGCACGCCATTGTCAGCCGGCGGTGGGGGCGGGCCAGGCGCGGCATTTTCGGTGCGCCTGTCAGCGCTCTCGTCTCGTTTCGGATAGAGATCGCTGAGAGCGGCAATCAAGGCGCTCGGCTTCGATTTGAGGATTTCGGTAGCAACAACGCTCGGCGCGACCTTCAACACTTGGTCGGTGACGGCGGCTGGGCTCAGCCGCACGACTTCCCCGATGGTGCTTTCCGGGGCGCCGTGCATCAATTCGGCGACGAGCTGGACCGGTGCCGCCTTGACGAGGGCGCCGATCGTGCGTTCGGGACTGATCTTGACAAGTTCGACAACGGCCTGTTCGGGCATTGTCTTGGCGAGTTCGACCAGGCCAGCGGCCGGCGCGCTGCGCACCAATGCTGCCGCGAGCGCAGCCGGATCAACCTTCTGCAATTCGGCCAGCATCGGTTTGGGGGCGCTCTTGGCGAGCTGCGCGGCTAGAGCGGACGCGTTGGTCCGCACGGTTTCGGCAATCACTGCATCGGGCAACGACTTGACCATTTGTGCGATGCTGGGGCCAGGCACCGCATTCAGCACTTGGCTGATAACGAGTTCGGGATTGGTCCGCACCACTTCGGCGATCAGCAGTTCCGGTTGCTCCTTCAGGATTTCCGCGATCAGCGGCCGCGGTTGCGCTTTGACCGCAAAAGCGACGAGCTGCGGCCCGTTGGCCTTGGCCAGTTCGGCGAGCAGCTGCGAGGCCAGCGCCTTGACCGCTTGGCCCGCGACAAGATTTGGATAGTGCTCGATGAGATCGGTGATCGCCGCGTCGGGCGCATTGCGCGCCAGCGCGACCAGCGCGCCAGGGTCGGCCTTCTGCAATTCAGCGAGCATTGGCTTGGCGGCGCTTTTGGCGAGCTGAGCGGCAAGGCCGCTGGCATTCGTTCGCACGAGCTCGGCAATAGCGGCGTCTGGCGCTGCTTTGATCATTTGGGCGACGGTGAGGCCAGGCGCCGCAATCAGCACTTGGCTTGCGACAAATTCGGGATTGGTCCGCACGATTTCGGCGACCAAGGGTTCCCATTGCTCTTTGACCACTTCGGCGATGACCGGGCGAGGTTCCGCCTTGACGGTATAGGTAACGAGCAGCGGCGCATTGGCTTTGGCCAATTCGCCAAGCACGAGCGACGGCAGTGCCTTGACCGTCTGACTCGCCACGAGATTTGCATGGTGCTCGATGAGATCGGCGAGGATCGCGTCGGGCGCTGTCGCTGCCGCTTCGCGGACGATGGCGGCGGGGTCGCTCTTCATTAGGCCGGCGACGAGGGCGCGGCGATTGTTCTCAAGGAGTTCGCCGAGCAGTACTTCCGGGGCCTTTTTGGCAAGGCCAGCCGCAAGAGCAACGGGATTGAGGTCGATCGCTTCCCGGAGCAAGGCGTCCGGGGCTGCTTTGGCGATTTCGCTCAGCAGCGGTGCCGGCATGGCCTTGGCAAGCGAAGCGGCCGAAGCGGTAGGCGCGACCCGCATGCTCTCGGCCAAGGTTTCGGCCGGTGCTGCCGCCACGACTTGCGCCACCACCGCCTGGCGATCGAGGCGTAGCGCTTCGCTCACGACCTCGCCCCGACCCATACGCACGACATCGGCGACGATTTTGTCCGGCGAGGCCTTCATCGCCCGCAGGACGAATGTGTCGACATCGGGTTCGGGCGCCACGGCGGGTGTTGTGTGGGTGGCTGGAGCAGGCGCTGGCGCGGCAAGGTTTGAGGCGGCTTCGAGCGGGCGGGAATTGTTTCGGGCAAGCCAGCCATAGCCGCCAAGACCGAGACCTGCGAGACAAGCGAGGGAAAGACCATAGGCATAGAAGCGCAGTTTCCCAGCATGTCGGCCAAGCTTGCCGTTTTCTCCATGCAGGGCGCTATTCTCGCTGGCCAGCCGATCGCGCTCGGCAAGCGCCGCGGCATGGTCGCGCTCGAGTTCGGTCAGAGTGTCGGCTCGCTGTCTCGAACGCTTGGCTCGTCAATTGACGACGCAGACCGGCATCGGCCTCTTGCTGGCGCTGCAGGGACTGAAGCTGCTGGCCGAGTTCCCGTCGGCGCGCGTGTTCGCGCGCCAGCCGGTCGGCGAGGCCGGTGATAGTCACCTCGTTTTCTTGACCTTGACCAGCTTCCTCAGTGCCCGCCTCGATCAGTATTTGCGGCGGCGGCTTGCCGGCACCCATGCGCTCGTCCTCGAGCCAATGCTCGAAATCGATCTTGTAGACTTTCAGTATTGCCTCGAACTTTTTCCATTCGTTGCGCATGCGCCGATCGAATCCGGCCCGCGCAAAGGCAACCGTATGTTCGAACGCCTGCCGCTCTTTGACCTCGCGCAGCCGTCGTATCTCTTGTGCCGCCGGTTCGTCGGGATAGCGGCGGGCGAATTCCGCTTTCTTTGTCGGATCATCGGCAGCAATCGCATGCGACAATTCAAACAGGCCGGGCCGCTGCAAGACGTCGGCCAAATGGGCGACGAGACCAAGCCAGTTCGGGTCGTTGGGGCCGCCCTCCCAATCCGCCAATGAAAGGGCCACTTTCGCATCAAACGGTGACGGCACGCTGCATGGCCCAATCACACAGGAGAGCAGTTTATCGCCCGTCAGGCCTCTTTCGGCATCCGCCAGCTGGGCAGCGGCTGCGATCGAAGAGGGGCTCCACAGGACAAGAACGGCCGACGGCTCGCTCGTCCCGGCAGGCTCGCCGATCGCGGCGCTGACGCCAAGCTCGCCAAGGCGCTCGCAAATGCGTTCGGCCATCGGCCTGTCGTCCGCCGCGCTCGAAATGAAAACATCCGTCATGACGAAAACCCCGATCGTCCAAGCCGCTTGCGTCCTCAAGGACGCTAGTCGGGCAATTCCGCGCAATAGCCGTTTGTGGCTTGGCACGAATCAATGCCTCGCGTGGCAAATCATGATGGGTTGCTTAGCGGCGCAACTGCAAGGGAACTTGGCTATTCTGTGGTGAAATCCACGGGAACAAATTCCGGCGAGGGATTAGATTGCTGAATATTTTCCGCAAGCCCGCGACCCCAGCGAAACCGGTCGCGACTGCATTTTCTATTGACGAATTGTTCCAGATAGGCTGGAACAAGCGCTGGATGCAGTCCCGACAACGCGAAGGGCCCCATGCCGCTTGTCTCCCGCCGTGACATTCGTTCGCTCGGTACCTGTGCTAGCCTGGCGGCCATGTTGGTCGTGGCGCCGGCGCTTGCCGCTGTCGAACAGGAGTTCGAAGTCAAGAAGACCTCGCAGCTTGTCGATTTGTGCGCCGCCAAACAGGGTGACCCGCTGTATGTCGAGGCTGCGAATTTCTGTCACGGCTATCTGGTCGGTGTCTTCTCCTATTATTTGGCGGCCCGCAAGAAGGGCTCGAAGATCCGCTTCTGTCATCTGCCGCCGACCCGGCAGGAGGGCGTGGATCGATTCGTGCAATGGGCTAAGGCCCACCCCGCGGTTGCCGACGAACTGCCGGTCAATGCCTTTTTCCGCTTCATGGATGCAACCTACGCCTGCAGGTAAGGCGGCCGCATAGGGGATCCGCAGGATGATCATGCGAAAAACAATGGTTGGACCAGTTCTAGCGGCTGGCCTGTTGGCGCTGGTGGTGAGCGGCTGCACGACCACCGAGAGAAATGTCGCGACCGGCGCGGGCGCCGGGGCGCTGGCGGGTGCGGCGATCGGGTCGTTCAGCGCCAATGCCGGATGGGGCGCGCTTGCCGGAGCCGGCGTCGGCGCCCTTGGCGGCTATCTGTATAGCCACCGCAACACCTATTGACGGTAACCGTTAGTGGCGAGAGGGGCCGATCAGGTGGTGTTTGTGTGATCGTTAGGAGGGACTGATCGGCACCGCGCATGGGCGCGAGGGTCAGCGCGGCGTCGGCACTTCGGCGGCAATAAGGCCCTCGGCCTTCAGCTCGTCCCACAAGACAGACGGGATCTTCCTATCGATATCGGCGACATTTTCGGCGACCTCCTCAGGCTTGACGCCGCCGAGAACCAAGCTCACCACGGCCGGATGGGCAAGCGCAAAGTGCAGGGCGGCGCGACGCAGCGGCACGCCATGCGCGGCGCAACGCCGGTCGATCGCCCGCACCCGCTCAAGAATCTTTGTCGGGGCCGGTCGATAATCGTAGCGGGCCCCCTCGATCGGCCCGGTCGCCAAAATGCCGGAATTGAAGACACCGCCCAGCATGATGGCAATTTGCTTTGATTCGGCAAGCGGCAGGAAGGAAACAAGCGCTGGCTGCTCGAGGAGCGAGTAGCGCCCGGCCAGCAGCATGGTGTCGAAATCGCCGGCTTTGGCGAAGCGCTCGCACATGTCGGCCTCGTTGAGGCCGACGCCGATCGCCTTGACCGAACCTTCTCTGCGCAGCTGATCGAGGGCCCGATAGGCGCCATCCATGGCCTCCTTGAAGCGCTGGTCGAGATGGTCCGTGCCATGGGTCCAAACATCGACATCATGGATCAGCAGGATATCAATATGGGCCAGTCCGGTCCGCAGCAGAGATTGCTCGACGCTGCGCATAGTGCCGTCGTATGAATAATCGAAGATCGAACGGTGCGGTATGCCGCCGGCAAAGCCTGGCGATACGACATCGGCCGAGATCGGCACCGCGCTGGAAAAGGGGTCCATTCGGCGGCCAACCTTGGTCGAAAAGACGAAACTGTCGCGCGGACGCTGGCGCAGGGCAGCGCCACAGCGCAATTCCGCGAGCCCGTTGCCATAATGGGGCGAGGAGTCGAACAAGGTGATGCCGGCCCGGTGGGCGGCGGCCATTGTTGCTTGCGCCACCTGTTCGTCGAGGCGCTCATAGAGGTCGCCGAGCGGCGCCGAGCCGAAGCCGATTTGGCTCACCTTCATCGGTTGGCCGGAACGCAGTCGGAACTCGCGGTATTTCATGGCCAATCCTCTCCCGAGCGGTGCGGCTGTTTCGATCTGGCCGGACAGGTCAATGCAGGTTGAATTGCCCGTCGATCGTCTTGATCCGGGTCGGCGCGACGAGGCGCGAATGGGCAACTACCACCGAATGCAGCGCCCCTTCGAGCTGGTGCGACCAGAATTCGAGAAACTTAGTCAGTTCCGGAAAATCCGGCTGCAGATCATAGTCCTGCCAGATAAAGGTCTGCAATATCGACGGGTGATCGGGCAGGCGGTAGAGAATATTCGCCGTGGTCAGACCGTAACCCTGCAATTGCCGCCGCAATTCGTAAGACGCCATGGATCGCCTCCTTGCCGAGAATCACGACAAATCTAGCGCGGGGGCCGGCAGAAACAAATGGTTCATTGGAAATCTCTTATTGCGCTCAAATGATTAGCAGCAAAGGCACTCGGCTGCTACCGGGTGTGGGCCGCAAACTGGCGGAGCGCGGCAGTGACTTCGGCGGCCTTTTCCATGTGCGCAATATGGCCAGCCGCGGCAATGCGCTGAATCTCGAAACTCCTTGGCAGGCCTTCCGATTGGCCGACCGGCAGGACCTGATCCGCTTCGCCCCAGATTACCTGCACCGGCATCGGCAGTTCGCTGAGCCGATCCCGGAGCTGGATGGCCTGACGGCCGTCGGCGACCAGGTGACCGGCGATCCGGCGCAGCGCCTCGGCGGCGCCGTCGAGCCGTTTGAATTTCAGCACATCCTCGACCATGTCGGAGGTTATCAGCGCCGGGTTAGCGACCAGCATTTCCAGGATCGGACGCAATTTGCGGGCCCGTGTTTCCGCGACCAGGCCCTCGATGAATGTGGTCGAGATCTGCTCGCCGAAGCCGGCCGGCGCAATCAGCGTCAAGGCGCTGACGCGTTCGGGCTGATCGAGGCCGATGCGGGTTGCGATGGCGCCGCCAAGCGAATGCCCAATCAGATGTGCCCGCTGGAGGTCGAGCGCATCGAGCATGGCGCGGGTGATGGTGCTCAGATCCTCGAGCCGGCCCAAGCCGACATCTTTCGAAGCGGCGCCGTGGCCGGCAAGATCGATCGCAATGACGCTGCGATCCTCGGCGAGCGCGGCATGGTTGAACATCCAGCCGCTGAGATCGGCGCCGAAGCCGTGGATCAGGACGATCGGCGGCCCGGCATCGCTGCCCAGCCGCAAATAGCGCAAGCGCCGGTTCGCGACCTCGACAAATTGCGGCTCCGGCGGTTTTTCCGCACTGGCTGTCTCGGTCTTGAAATTGGCCAGGAAATCGGCAACGAAATTGTCGATCTCTTCTTCCGGCGTTGCTTGATCCGCGACCACGGCCAAGAGGGCCCCGACCGGCAGGCTTTCGCCTTCCCGGGCTATCCGCTTGCGGAGAATCCCCTCGACCGGGCTCTCGTAGACATTGGCGATCTTGGTGGTTTCAATATCGGCAATTTCCTGGCCGGCGCGGATCGCGCTGCCTTCGGCAACCGACCATTTGGCCAGGGTCCCCTCCTGCATGGCGAGACCCCATTTCGGCATTGTGATCGGCTGCACAGGCATTCGCGGTCTCTCCTTGTCGCTCGATTACTCGGCCGCCCGACGAGATTTTGGATTCATGACATCGTGGATCGCAGCCTCGATCTTGGCGACGCTGGGAATATAGAGATCCTCGAGCGCCGGCGAAAACGGCACCGGCGCATGCGGGGCCGTGACCATCCGGATCGGCGCCTTGAGATGGCCAAACGACCGCTCGGCGACGAGCGCCGAAATGTCGGTTGCCATCGAGCAACGCGGATGGGCTTCATCGACGACGACGAGCCGACCAGTCTCCTCGACGGTCTCGAGGATCGTATCGGTATCGAGTGGCGAGGTCGTGCGCGGGTCGACAACGGTGCAACTGATCCCCTTTTTGCTGAGATTGTCGGCCGCCTCATTGGCGAAATTCACCATGCGGCCGAAGGCGACAATGGTGACATCGGTGCCCTCACGGCTGACATTGGCCTGGCCGAAGGGGATAGCATAGGCCTCGTCGGGAACTTCGCCCTCGAGGTCGTATAAGGCCTTGTGCTCGAAGAAAATGACCGGATCATCGTCGCGGATCGCCTGGATCAGCAGGCCCTTGGCCTCATAGGGATTGGAGGGCAGTGCCACTTTCAAACCGGGGATATGGGTGAACAGCGGATACAGGCATTGCGAATGCTGTGAGGCGGCGCGGAAGCCGGCGCCGTACATCGTCCGGATGACCAGCGGCGTCACCGCTTTGCCGCCGAACATGTAGCGAAATTTCGCGGCCTGGTTGAAAATCTGGTCGAAACAAACACCCATGAAGTCGACGAACATCAATTCGGCGACCGGCCTCAGCCCGGTCGCCGCGGCACCGACGGCGGCGCCGATGAAGGCCGATTCGGAAATCGGCGTATCGAGGATTCGCTCGCGCGAAAATTGCGGCAGAATGCCCTTGGTGACGCCGAGCGGCCCGCCCCAGGCGTCCTGTTCGCCCGGCGCGCCGAGCCCGCCGGCGACATCCTCGCCAATGATGATGACCCGCGAATCGCGCTGCATTTCCTGGCGCAGGGCTTCATTAATGGCCTGCCGATAGCTCTTCTTCGCCATTTTCGTGCCCCTTAATACTTATTGTAGACATCGGTGAGTAGATCGGCCTCGGTTGGCATCGGCGCGGCTTTCGCAGTAGCCACCGATTTGGCAATCCGGGCCTTAACCTCCGCATCGATCGCATCGAGTTCGGCCGCCTGCAGCAAGGCCGAGCCGATGACGCGATGCCGAAACAGATTGAGCGGATCGTGCTCGGCGCGCAGCTTGGCGATCTCGCCATCAGCGCGATAGGTCATCGCATCGCCTTCGAAATGGCCGTAATAGCGGGTCAAACGATGGTGCAGCAGGGTTGGGCCGCCGCCATTGCGGGCCCGCTCGATCGCTTCCGCCGCCGCCTCATATACCGCAAAGAAGTCGAAACCGTCGACTTCTCTGGATGGAATTCCGAAGCCCGCGGCGCGGCCGCTCTGGCTGCCGCCGACCGACCATTTGCTGGCGGTCGATTTCGGCATAGCCATTGTCCTCGACGATGAAAATCGCCGGTAAGTTCCAGACTTTGGCCAGATTGTAGCTTTCGAGCGTCGTGCCCTGATTGGAGCCGCCGTCGCCGACGAAAGCCACGGCGACGCCGCCGGTTTTCAACGTCTTGGCCGTCAGCGCCGCGCCGCAAATCAACGGCGGACCGCCGCCAACAATGCCGTTGGCGCCGAGCATGCCCTTCGACAGATCGGCAATATGCATCGAGCCGCCCTTGCCGCCGCACAGGCCGGCCTTGCGGCCGAAGATCTCGTGCATCATGCCGTCAACGTCACAATTCTTGGCAATGCAATGGCCGTGGCCGCGATGGGTCGAGGCAATCGCGTCCCGTGCGTCGAGATGCATGCAAACGCCGACGCCCGAAGCTTCTTCACCGGCATAGAGATGGACGAAGCCGGGAATACCGCCGGCCGAGAACTCCTCATGGACCGCATCCTCGAAATCGCGAATGAGTTGCATTTGCTTGTAGGCCGCAACAAGCCTTTCGCGCGAGAGCTGGAGCCCGCTCGACATGATGACCTCCCTCAATCCAAGTCCCGTTCTTAATGACGGATATTGCCAATCCGCGCCGGCTGGCGCCAATCTTATTGGGCTAGCATGCCATCTCGAATTCGGCTCGTCCAGCGCCAATAAGGCCCGACCGCTGCGCCGGCTTAGCGCCAGGCACGGTCGTGCGGCTGACGCAATCAGGCGGTTCAAAACATGGTGCCACGATCGTGCTGGCGCGGAGCAGCAGGTTGGCTTCGACTGGAGGTTCGGAAGAGGTTTGCCGCGCGCCGCATGACAAACCGACACCCTGTGGCTCGCTGTTGTTCGATGATCGTGTCTGCGACCACATCGCGGGCTTCGAGCGGCATGACAAGGACGCCTTCCGCATTCATCATCTCCTGACCCATGGGAGGTCCTGCCATGGCACCGCCGGCGGATGGCAATAATCGGTACGCTCGTTCACGTCGTGCTTTGGCGGCGCCGCGCTGTCGTGGGGGTGCGCAGCGGGCCCGGAAATGCCAGTTCGGCCTCGGCCAGAAGGCGTTCGCGTTGTCGTCTGAGCAGAAGGGCGGCCAGACCGAGGCAGAGTGCGGCAAGACCGAGCATGGCGGCGCCGAACAGGCCGGACAGGCGATGGACTTCCTCGCCGAGCAGGAAGGCGGAAAAGCCGAACAGGCAGGCCCAGACGAAGCCGCCCGCGGCATTGAACAGCAGGAAATGCGGCCAGGCATAATGATTGGCGCCGGCGAGAATTGCGGCAAAGGCCCGCAGGACTGCAACGAAGCGCCCGAAGAAGACGATCACGCCGCCGTAACGAAAATAAATATATTGGCCGAGCTTGAGGTTGGCCTCGTCGAAATGTCGTTGCAACAGGCCAAAGCCCCAGCGCCGTCCGGCCCAATAGCCGATATTGTCGCCGATCATGGCGGCGAAGGCGGCGGCGGCAACGACCAGGAAAATGTTCAGTTGATGTCCGGTGCCAGCATAAATGGCGGCGGTGACGAGGGCGGTTTCGCCGGGCAGTGGAATGCCGGAACTCTCGAGCATGACGATGATGAAGACGGCATAATAGCCATAGGCTGCAATCAGCTCGGTTAGCGAAGAAAGGCCCAGCGACGGCATCTTGAACTCCCTTCGATTCGGCCTGCGCCGGCGGGCAATGCGCGACGCCAGGACCGCGGGCCATGCCTGCCGACATCCCGTGAGCCGCCTTCACGGCCGGTTGTAGACAGAGCCGGCCTTCGCGGCTAGGAGGAAATGGAGAAGACGCAGGGAGGCATCGTGGGTCACAGGTGGCGTTTTTTACTATTCCCGATTCTTGCCGCTCTCATGGTGGTCCTCTCGAAGCTGACCGGTATCGGCGAGAGAATGGGCGACTCCGCCGCCTCGATTTTGTTTTTCGTGGTGATGATGCCGGTTCTGATCGGGACAATTTTTACCGCGGTCGAAGAGGCCGAAATCATTGCTCAGCGGACCGGCGAACCCTATGGCACGCTGATCCTGACATTGGCGGTAACAATCATTGAAGTGGCGCTGATTGCCTCGTCGATGTTGGCGAGCAAGGGCGGGACGTCGCTGGCCCGCGACACGGTCTTCGCGGTCATTATGATCGTCTGCAACGGCCTTGTCGGTGTCTGCATTCTATTGGGCGGCCTGCGCTACCGCGAGCAGAGCTTCCAGGTGACCGGGGCCACGGCCTATCTGATTGTTCTTGCGATGCTGGCGACTCTGACTTTGATCCTGCCGAATTTCACGACATCGGTCCCAGGCCCATTCTTTAACGTCGGCCAGGCCTTGTTCGTCTGTGTCACAACTCTTTCGCTCTATGCCATGTTTCTCTATATCCAGGCCGTGCGACACCAGGAATATTTCCTGCAGGATCATTTCTTCACACAATCGGAAACGGTCGCCCGCCCTTCGCCGCATGGTGCGACACCGCTGGTGGCGCATGCCCTGTTGCTACTGGTCTCGCTTGTTGCGGTTATTCTTTTGTCGAAGTCTTTCAATATTGTCGTTGTTGCCGCCCTCGGAAGGCTTGGTGCACCGGCCCCAATCGGCGGCATTATTGTTGCGCTCCTCGTTCTGATGCCGGAAAGCCTGGCCGCCATCCGCGCCGCTTTGCGCAACGAATTGCAAAGAAGCGTCAATCTCGCGCTGGGCTCGTCGCTGGCAACCATCGGCCTGACGATACCGGCGGTGACGCTGGTGAGCCTCGCCATGCAAACGCAGCTGACGCTCGGATTGCGCCCCGAGGATATGGTGTTGCTGATGCTGACGCTGTTCGTCAGTGTTTTGACCTTCGGCTCGGGTCAGACCAACATCCTGTCGGGCTTCGTGCACCTGATGATTTTCGCAACCTTTCTGTTCTTGAGTTTTGTCCCCTGAGCGAGGCCGCGCCGGCCGGCCTGCGGCCCTGACGGGGCGCGATCGGGGCGCCCGATTGCCCGGTCTTGCGCAATCGGCCTATGATCGCGGCACTTCACCTGATTCTTCCCCCTCCCCCCGGCGAGCGACAATATGCGGATGACAGTTTGTGCGATGCTTTGGGCCGGCCTGGCCATTTGCTCGGCCGGCAGCCTCGCCGCGGGGCCTGCCGCGGCGGCTTGCCAGGAAGGCAGTTTCGATGTCTTTCTTGACGGGATCCGCAAGGAAGCGGCCGCCGCCGGAATCTCGCAGCGGACGATCAATGCGGCCCTGAACGGGCTCACCCCCGATAAAAGCGTGATTTCCCATGATCGCGGTCAGGGAGTCTTCCGGCAGAGCTTCGAACAATTCTCGGGACGGATGGTCAATTCGTTCCGCTTGAACAGGGGATCCAGCCTGATCCGCCAGCACGCGGCGACATTAGCGCGGATCGAAAAGCAATACGGCGTTCCGGGTCCGGTTCTGGTTGCGATCTGGGGACTTGAAACCGATTTCGGTTCCTACCTCGGTTCTTTCCCTACTATCCGCTCGCTCGCCACCCTCGCCTATGATTGCCGGCGCTCCGACATGTTCCGCGCCGAACTGATCGACGCGCTAGGATTGGTCGATCGCGGCGATCTCAGCCCCGGCGAGATGCACGGCGCCTGGGCCGGCGAACTCGGTCAGACGCAGTTCATGCCGTCGTCCTATCTGAAATACGCTGTCGATTTCGACGGCAATGGTCGCCGCGATCTCCTCCATTCGGTGCCCGACGTGCTTGCCTCGACCGCCAATTATCTGAATGCCTATGGCTGGCAGAGCGGCGGCGGTTGGTCGCCCGGCTCGGCCAATTTTAACGTCCTGCTGCAATGGAACAAGTCGCAGGTCTATTCCAAGACAATCGCGTATTTTGCGACAAGGCTTGACGAAATGAGCCGCAAATAAGGCCTGGTCTAATCGGCGATGCCGGCGGCGCGTCTGACCGCGGCGAGAACGGTCGGGGTTGGAAAGCCATCGGCTGGCGCATCGCCGATGTGGATCTGAAAATCGTGCACGGCGTCGCGGGTTGCTGGGCCGGTCTTGCCATCAATCGTCCCACGATAGAAGCCAAGACGCGCTAACAGCAGCTGCAATTGCCGCCGGTCCTGCGAATCAAGCTGGGGAGTCAGCGCCGGCCAGGCCTTCTGCAAGCCGGGCCTGTTAGCGATCGCCTCAGCAAGCAGCGCCAGCGAGAGCGCATAGGAATCCGAGTTGTTATATTGCTTCAAGACCCAGTAGTTGGCCGACAGCAACAACGCCGGGCCGGGCGCGCCCGCCGGCAGGAAGAGAGTGGCCGCACCATTCGGCAGCGCTCGGCCGTCCGCCCGCACGATTCCCTGCCGGGCGAAGGCTTGGAAATCCCCGTGCAGCGATTGAAAAGCGAAGTCGCGCGGCAGCTTGACTTCGAAGCCCCAGGCGAGCCCCGGCATCCAGCCCGATTTTTGCAGAAAATTGGCGATCGAAGCGAGGCTGTCTGGCACCGATGTCCAGATATCGGGCGTCGATTGGCCGGCAAAACTGACGGCGTATTTGAGATAGGTCGTGGGCAGGAATTGCGGATAGCCCATGGCGCCGGCCCAGGAGCCGCGCAGATCGGCGCGGCGCACCCCGCTTTGCAGCATGACGAGCGCGGCGACGAGTTCTGCCACCGGCGGTCCGTCGGGGTCGCGCAGAGCGAGGGTTGCCAAGGTACGGATCACATCCTTTTCGCCGCTAAGCCGCGCAAAATCCGTCTCCATGCCCCACACGGCAAGAACGGTCTCGCGGGCAATGCCATACGTCCTCTCGATCCTGTCGAGTTCGGCCCGCCAGCGTTGCGCTGCCGCTTGGCCGCGCCGGAGCCGCTGTGGCGCGAGCGCGGTTGCCACATAGGCTTGGATCGGCCTCGAAAATTCCGGTTGCTGTTGGGCCAGGGCCGGCAGCGAAGGATCAGGGCTCAGACCCTCGAACGCGGCATCGAAGATGCCTCGCTCGACGCCTTTTGCCGCGGCGAGAGGCCAGGTCATGGCCTTGAGCGCGGCCATGTCGAGAGGGTTGTCGGAACGTGCGTGAAACGCACCGGCTGCGGCGGCGCAGGGCGTCGCTAGCGCCAGCAACAGCAGCATAGCCAAGCGCCAATGGTGAAGGCCACTTTCAATCATCCGTCAAACCTAGGACGTTGCAGGCATGCGGCAAGTGGCTGATCGGCCGGCCGCCCGCCTATCCGGGCGGTCAGCTCCGTCGGGCAGGGACCTTGCCGCCTTCTCGGGCGTTTTGGTGTCTGACCTGCTTTCGAACCCAGGCTTTGGCCTGTTCGACCGTGGCGAAATCGGCGATTCTTTCCGCCTTTCCGCCGGGCATGTTGATAGTGACTTGGAACCGTCTATCACTCTGTCTGCCGACCAAATAGGTCGCAAGATAGGAATCGGACATTTCGAACTCCCCCGCTTCGAAACGCACGCAACAACTAGACTACCAAACTTCACCCTCTGCAGTTTGCCTGGCGGTCACATTACGGGGGCAGGTCTTTGGCTGAAACGCCAATAGACCGATTTCCACAGTTTACTGATGGATCCGGCTCAGTCGAGAATTTGCCCGCCGTCGTAGCTTGCTGCGATGCGGCCGAGCAGGACCCGGAACTGGTCGGTGTCGATTAGGCGGCGATAGAGGTCGCGTAGGCTCGCTGCCGCGAATTCGGGCAGTTGCGCGGTCGCTTCGGCATGCGGTGGGTCCGGAAACAGCCGGGCCTTGGCGAGCGCTGCGTCATCGGGGCCCGGCGGGCCCGCGAGCTGCGCGGCCTTCATGTCGGCGAGAACCAGCGCAAGCAGCACTTCATGGTCGAGATGAGGCAAGCTCGCCAGGAAATTGCGGACCAGGAGCTTGGCAAAGGCATGGTCCGGATGATCGGCCCTTTCGGGAGCGCGATTGGTGTGACCAAGATGAGGCACGACCAGCCAGGGGGCGGGCGCCTTCGGCAGCCGCTGCTGCAATGCCGTCTCCTCGGCCGCCACATAGAAGCGGTTCAAGCCGTCGTCGAGTCCGAATTGATAGTTCTGGCTCAATAGAAATGGTTCCCATTCCGGCCAGGCCGGCGCCATCGAACCTGGTGCCAGCGCTTCGACCAGCACGATTCGCGGTCGAAAACGGCGCCAATCGCCGCCGTGCAGCACATCGGCCTCAGCGCCTTCGACATCAATCTTCAAAAAATCGATCCGCTCGACGCGATGGTTGGTACAAAGCGCTGCCAGCGTCGTCATCGGCACCCGCTGCCGGGTGAATTCCACCCCGAATTCGCGGGCCCGCTCGGCCGCCTGCGGTACGATGGTCGAGAAGCCGTGCAGCCGTTCGACCCGGTGAAAATCGACCGCGCCGACCGAGTTTCCCAGCACGCCATTGACGACAATATCGCGCGGCCGAACGCTTCGGTAGAGAGCGCAGAGATCCTCTTGCGGTTCGACGATCAGGCCGGCCCAGCCCCGCAGGTAGAACCAGCACGACACATTGTCGGCGACCGGGTGGCCGGCGCCGACGTCGATGTAAAAGCCGCCTTCCTGCCCGACAAAGGCCTGGGCCAAATGATAGTCTTCAAGATGTTGGGCGTAGGAAAAATCCACGGCGGCCTCGGTTTGATGGCACTGACCTTGCATGCTAATTTGTCAGCGGTGGCAACGCCAGCGGCCGCTCGAGCCGGGCTCGACGCGCGGTTTAAATCGGGATCGTCGGATGTTTGAAGGCCTCAAACGGCTGGCTGGGGCGTTGATCGGGCCGGAATCCCGGTTCGACGACGACGATTGCCAGGTCGCCGCCGCGGTGCTTCTCTTGCATGTGGCGGCCATCGACGGCGCCATTACCCCGAGCGAACAAGACCGGCTGGCCCGGCTGCTCATTCAGGGGTTTGGCCTTGGTGGCGAATCGGTCGGCGCCTTGATCGCGGCCGCCGAGCGGCGCGACCACGAGACGGCGGATATCATCGCCGTTGCCGAGCGGCTGCGGCGAAGGCTCGACGCCCCGGAGCGCCAGCGGATCCTGGCTATGATGTGGGCCATGGCAAGGGCCGACGGCCAACTGCACGAATTTGAGGAAAACCTTCTCTGGCGGGCGGCAATTTGGCTTGACGCCGCCCCGCCGGGCAATCCATCAGTGGATCCATCGGCTGTTGACCATAAGGACCAATAAACAGGCGGGCAGCTCGACCTTTCTTGCAAATTTTGCCAGCCTGACGTTTTCGGCACCCCCATGCTCGCTCGCAAAGTTCTCATCATTCTGCATCAGGAGCATTCGACGCCTGGCCGGGTCGGGCGGCTTTTGCAGCAGGCTGGCGTCGAGCTCGACATCCGGCGGCCGCGCTTCGGCGATCCCCTGCCGCGCGCCATGCGGGAGCATTGCGGGGCGATCATTTTCGGCGGGCCGATGAGCGCCAATGACGCCGACGCCTACATCACGAAGGAAATCGACTGGATCGGGGTGCCGCTGCGCGACAACAAGCCCTTTCTCGGCATTTGCCTCGGCGCCCAGATGCTGGTCCGCCACCTCGGTCACAAGGTATCGCCACATCCAAACGGCCGGGTCGAAATCGGCTATTATCCGATTAACCCGACGGCCGAGGCCGAACGGCTTGCCAACCGCTGTGGTGCCGCTTTCCCCGAACACGTCTACCATTGGCATCACGAGGGCTTTGACCTGCCGACCTCGGCCCGTCTTTTGGCGCAAGGCGGCGATTTCCCGGTCCAGGCCTTCACCTTCGGCGAGCAGGCCTACGCGATCCAGTTCCACCCCGAAGTCACCTACGCCATGATCTGCCGCTGGACAACCAGAGTGCCCGATCGGCTGTCGGCGCCCGGTGCCTTGCCGCGCGAACGCCATCTCGAAGGTTGGTTCCAGCACGATGCGGCGATCGGCGCCTGGCTCGGCGCGTTTCTGACTACCTGGCTCGGCGGCGAGCGAACGGCTGGCTGCTAAATCGGCCTCAATGCAGGCAATCGAGCCAGGGCGCGGCATCGCGGCTGCGCTCGAGAATCCGGTTGGCCAGGGCCCGGTGGCGGGCGCCCGGTCGGCGCGGATCGCGGCGCAAGGGGTTGGGGAGCGCCGTCGCCAGCAGGGCCGCTTCGCGGGCGCTCAGATTGGCGGCACTCTTGCCGAAATAATGGCGGGCGGCGGCTTCGGCCCCGAATATTCCCTCGCCCCATTCAGCAATGTTCAAATAGACTTCGAGAATTCGCCGCTTCGGCCAGGCGACACCAAGGGTGAGCGCGATCGGAATCTCGATTCCCTTGCGGACAAAAGATCGCGCCGGCCATAGAAAGAGGTTCTTGGCCGTCTGCATGGCAATCGTCGAAGCGCCGCGGCTGCGATCGGTGAGGCTGTTGCGTTGCAGCTCGTCGCCAAGAGCCGACCAATCGACCCCGCGATGGCGGCAGAATCGAGCGTCCTCGCTCATGATGCTGGCGCTTTGCAAATTGACCGATATGGCCTCCAGCGGCACCCAGACGCGGACGACGTCGCGTCCAAGCAGCGTCCGGCCAATCATCAGAGTCGAAATCGGCGGCACGAAACGATAGAGTGCGATCAACGCACCGAGGCACAGGCCCAGAACGAGCAGGCCTGCGCCGAGCCGGCGCAGCACACGCCGCATGGTCTTTCGCAAGCGCCCGGGGCCTTGCGGCTTGACCGCCGGGGTCAAGGGAGGTTAGCCCGAATACCGGCACCCGGCACCCTCATGGACCAATACCGCAATGGCCAAGAACCAGTCGTGCGACAATTTCGGCAGCCGGCTTGCGAGTTTCGCTGCCGGTTTTGAGGCTGTCCTTTCTGACCTTTTGTCCGAGCGCCGGTTGCCCGGCGAAATCTGCCGGCCCGCGACGCTTCTTGGGGCGATGCGCTATGCGACGCTTGAAGGCGGCAAAAGGATCAGACCCTTTCTCCTTATCGAGACGGCGCGGCTTTTCGGCGTCGACGGCGAAGGGCCGCTGCGGGCCGCGGCGGCACTCGAACTGGTGCATTGCTATTCGCTTGTCCATGACGACCTTCCGGCGATGGATGATGACGATTTGCGACGCGGCCGACCGACCGTTCATCGCGTCTTCGACGAGGCGACGGCAATTTTGGCGGGCGACGCTCTCCTCACTTATGCCTTTGACATTATGGCTGATGATCGCACGCACGGCGATGGGGCCATTCGCGCTGCTCTGGTTGTCGGACTTGCCAGGGCGGCGGGCCTTGGCGGGATGGCCGGCGGTCAGACGCTCGATCTTGCCGCCGAGGCGCGTTCGACGCCGCTCGATGCCGATGCGATCAGGCAGATTCAGGCGATGAAGACCGGGGCGCTGCTCGCCTTTGGCGTCGAAGCCGGCGGCATGCTCGGCGGCGCCGATGCGCCGATGCGAGCGGCGCTTTCGGCCTATAGCCGCGCCGTCGGGGCGGCCTTTCAAATCGCCGATGACATTCTCGATTCTGAGGGCGACGAGGAAGCGATCGGCAAACGCATCGGCAAGGATGCCGGCCGCAACAAGCCGACCCTGGTCGCCGCGCTCGGCTTGGAACAGGCCCGCCGGGAACGTGACCAACTCGTCGGCCAAGCCGAGCGCGCCCTCATCGGCGTTCTGCCGGCCGAGCGTGCCAGCGTTCTGATCGAGGCCGGCCGCTTCATCGCCAATCGAAACACTTAAGGAACCGGCTTGGATAATCTTGAACCCATACCGAAACCGCCGAGCGCGATTCTGCCGGTCCGCTTCATCCGGGCCCGCCCGCGATTGGCGCTCTGTCTTGCCGTGGGGATATTCGTCGGCCTCCTGCTGCCCCATACCTGGCGGCCGATCACGCGGATGCTTTTTGCCTGGAACCTTGCCACGATCGCCTATGTCGTGCTGGTCAGCATCATGATGATCGGCGAGACAAGCGAGACGATCAGACGCCGCGCGGCGATGCAGGACGAGGGCCGCCTATTGGTCCTGATCCTGGCTATCATTGCCGCGACCGCCAGCATATTCGCGATCGTCGCCCAGCTGGCAACACTCAAGGACACGACCGGCTGGGCCAAATACCTGCATCTGGGTCTCGCCGCCGGGACGATTGTCAGTTCATGGTTCTTCGTGCACATCATGTTCGCATTGCACTACGCGCACGAATATTACGACGAGTGGGAGATCGGCAGAGGAATCGCCAAACAATTGCGGGGTGGCCTGGATTTTCCGGGTACACCGTCCAAACCGGATTATGCCGATTTTATGTATTTTTCCTTCGTCATCGGGGTCGCATCGCAGACTGCTGACGTCAATGTTACGTCGAAAGCCATGCGCAGCGTAGCGCTGGTGCATTGCGTGCTGTCGTTTTTCTTCAACACGACGATCCTGGCGCTGACCATTAATATTGCCGCCGGTTTGATCTGAGCGCCTATTGGGCGGCGCGCGACGAGGCGAAACGCTGCTCGATATAATCGTCGAGAAGGGCTTTGAAATCGCTGGCTATGGTGGTGCCACGCAAGGTCCTTGCCTTCTTGCCGTCGATGAACACTGGCGCGGCCGGCGCTTCGCCGGTTCCTGGCAGCGAAATGCCGATGTCGGCATGCTTCGATTCGCCCGGCCCGTTGACGATGCAACCCATCACCGCAATGTTCAGCTGTTCGACGCCCGGAAATTTTGCTCTCCACTCCGGCATCGCGCGATGAATGTGGTCCTGGATGTCGCGGGCCAGTTCCTGGAACAGCGTCGAGGTCGTCCGGCCGCAGCCTGGGCAGGCGGCAACGAGCGGCACGAAGGTCCGCAGACCGATGGTCTGCAGCAATTCCTGGGCGACTTTGACCTCGAGGCTGCGGTCGCCGCCCGGCTCCGGCGTCAGCGAGACGCGGATCGTATCGCCGATCCCCTCTTGGAGGAGGACGCCCATTGCTGCGGCGGATGCCACTATGCCCTTCGTGCCCATGCCGGCCTCGGTCAGGCCGAGGTGCAAGGCATAGTCGGCGCGTGCCGCCAGGGTCCGATAGACGGCAATGAGATCCTGGACGGCGGACACTTTGGCCGACAGCACAATCCGGTTGCGCGGCATGCCGATCGACTCGGCGCGGGCTGCCGAGAGCAGCACCGATTGGACCATCGCTTCGCGGGTAATGGCGCGCGCGTCGAGTGGTTGGGACTGGCGCGCATTGGCATCCATCAGCTGGGTCAACAAGTCCTGATCGAGCGAACCCCAATTGGCGCCAATTCGAACCGGTTTGTCATGGCGCAGCGCCGTTTCGATGATCGCCCCGAATTGCAGGTCCCTCTTTGCCTTGAAGCCGACATTGCCGGGATTGATGCGATATTTGTCGAGCGCTTCGGCGCAAGCCGGATGGTCGGCCAAAAGCCGGTGGCCGTTATAGTGAAAATCGCCGATCAGCGGCGCTGTTATGGCGAGTATAGCAAGCCGGTCGCGGATGTGAGGCAGGGCGGCAGCGGCCTCGTCGCGGTCGACCGTCAGGCGAACCAATTCGGAGCCGGCACGGGCGAGGGCGGCGACTTGCCGGACCGTGGCCTCGATATCGGCCGTGTCAGTATTGGTCATCGACTGGACGGCGACCGGAGCCTTGCCGCCGACCACGATGCCGGCGGCCGCGCTGCCGATTCTGACCGCTGTCGTTGGGCGGCGTTCGATGGGCTGATTTATAGCGTTCCTGCGCCAAGCTTGCCGGGGGCTGTCGTGCGACAGGTGATCGTCACAGTCAAGGCGCGGCCTTGGTCGAACAGGCCGGGGACCCACTGGAGCCCGGCGGTGTCGACGGCCTCGGCCAACCTCTTGCGCCCATCCACAGTCCGGTCGCGAACCGCTCCCTAGCAGTCGCCTAGCAACACGATCGCTTCGGCGGTCGCCGGTCGGCCAATAAAAGTGTGGCGCGATGCGAACCGATGCACCCGGCCGGCCTTCGGCAGCCAGGATCTGACGGCCATCGGGTACTAGCTTTGGGTCCCGGCTGGCGGCGGCAACCGAGGCATCAATCACGCGCCCAAAATCCGGTCGGCAAGTGGCCGCTCTTGGAGCACTCTAGCAGAGGTCGTCAGGCGCCGGAATCGACCCCGATTCGGCCGGCGTGAACTGCCAGATGCTGGTTGTTTTGCTGTCGCTGTCTTCGAGATCGCGGCTGACCGGTACCTGGTAGACGGCGACCGGTGCGAGCTGGCCCCGATCGAGATAGGTCCGGCCGGGATCGCCGATCCGGACCAGAGCGCCGCGCCGAAACAAGCCCGCCAGCCAGCCGGTCGCGCGCGCCGCCATCTCCCGCTCGTAGACACGTCGGCCGCCAGGACGATTCCGGCAGCCGTGTCGAAGCGTGCCGAGACAATCGGTGTCGAGCGTGTCGAGCGCGACGGAATTGGCGGCGGCGTTGAGACCGATCGCTGCATGCGCGAAGGCGTCGATGTCGCGGCCACGACGAGTCGGGCGCCGGCCTTGGCCGCGGCGATCGCGACGAGGCCCGAGCCGGAAGCGAAAGTCGAGTATGCAGCGGCCGGCGGACCAGCGCCGGGTCGTCGAGAATGTGACGCGCAAGCGCCTGGCCGCCCGGCCAGGCGAAGGCCCAGAAGGGCGGCGGCAGACCGATCGCGTCGAGTTCGGTTTCGGTCTTGTGCCAGATTTCGGTCGATTTATCGGCGCTGTGGAGGCGGATTTCCGGAACGAAGGCGAGACGGCGCAGGCGGGTCTGACGGCGGACGAATTCGATCGGGCCCAGGCTCATCGCGCGCCGCTGCGCCAGGCCTGCAGCCATTGATAGCCCTGCGAGCCGGGACGTCGGGGCCGGTATTCGCAGCCGATGAAGCCCGTCCAGCCCAATCCGGCGATTTCGTCGAGAACAAAGCCATAGGCGATTTCGCCCTCGTTCGGCTCGTGGCGTTCCGGCACCGAAGCGATTTGGATATGGCCGATCCACGGAAAATGCCGGTGAAGGCGCCGGGTTATATCACCCTCCATGATCTGGACATGATAGACGTCGAACAGGAGCTTGACATTATCGCAGTCGATTTCCTCAAGCAGGCCAACAATTTCGTCCGACGTGCTGACGAAATAGTTCGGCTTGTCGCGGCGGTTCAGCGGCTCAACGAGCAACACCACATTGGCGGCTCTTGCCGCTTGGCTTGCCGCGCGCATGTTGTCGATGAAGACCGGGCGCATCGCGGCGCGCTCGGTTTCTGGCAGGACGCCGGACATGCAATGGACGGTCGGTATGGCGAGCGCCTTGGCATAGTCCAGCGCTTCTGCAAGCTGGGCCCTGAACTCGTGCGTCCGGCCGGGCATGGCGGCCGTCCCCCAATCGCCGGGGCTTTTGCCGGGGGCGGTGTTGAGCGCATTCATGACAAGACCGTTGGCGTCCAGCCTCGTCTTGAGATCGGCGATCTTGATGTCATAGGGAAAATGGCATTCGACGGCGTCGAATCCTTCGATGCGCGCCTGGTCGATCCGCTCGAGGAAGGGCAATTCCGTAAACAGCATCGAAATATTGGCTGAAAAGCGCAGTTTGGCTCTCATATTCGCCTCGTTCTCACGGCCCGCCGGCGAGCACACGCAGCGCCTTCTCGAAAAAATCGGAACCGCCGAAATTGCCGGACTTCAGTGCCAGAGCCAGGCTAGGTTCGCCGTCGGCGAGAAGAGCCGGCACGCCGGGATCGATTTCCGGGCCGATCTCGAGGCAAGGCCGGCCAAGCGCCGTTGCGACGGCGCCCGAGGTCTCGCCGCCGGCCACAACGAGCCGGCGAAAGCCATCGGCGGTCAAACGCTGGGCCAGAGCCGCGAAAAACGCCTCGAATCGGCCAGCCAGCGCCTCGCGGCCCCATTTTGCCTGAGCTGCCGCGACGATGTGCGGCTCGGCGGAGGAATAGATGAGGGGTGCAACGGTTTGGCGGCGGCAGAACACATGGGCCTTGTCGACGTCGATCTCGGCCGACATCAGCGCATCGGCCTCGACGAGAAGAGAGGGGTGCCTTGCCGCATAGGCGGCGACCTGCGTTCGGGTCGCGCTGGAGCAGCTGCCGGACAATATTGCCGCGGCGCCGGCGACCCCGGACCAGCGCAGCGCCGGTGCGCCGAGCAGGCCGGCCTTTCGAAAATTTTCCGGCAATCCCAGTGCGATGCCCGATCCGCCGGTGACTAGAAGGTCGTGGCTTACCGCCGTGCCGATCTGCCGGAGGTCGGCATCGCTCGTCGCGTCGACGATCACCAGCCGCTCCCGGCGGCCGTAACAGGCATCGAGTGCGGCGCGGATCGCGGTCGGCCCCTTTGCGACGGTCGAAAGACTGACCAGTCCAATGGCGGCGCGGGTCTGATAGGCGAGCCAGCGCCGCAGATCGGGATCGCGCATGGGGGTCAAGGGGTGGTTTTCCATGCCGGATTCAGACAGCAGGCGATCGCCGACGAAGAGGTGACCCTGATAGATCGTACGGCCGTTGGCGGGAAAGGCCGGGCAGGCGATGGCGCCAGGCGCCCCCAGCCGGTCGAGCAGGGCTTCGGCGACCGGGCCAATATTGCCCTGCCGTGTGGAATCGAAGGTCGAGCAATATTTGAAGAGAATCTGGCGCGCTCCTTGCCCGAGCAGCCATTCCAGCGCGTCAAGCGATAGGCTGATCGCATCCGACCGGGCGATGGTGCGGCTTTTCAGGGCGACGACGCCGGCTTCGCAGAAAGTTGGCGCGGCTTGCGCGGGCACGCCCGAAAATTGCAGAGTGCGCATGCCTTGGCGCGCCAAAGTATTAGCAAGATCGCTGGCGCCGGTGAAATCGTCGCCGATGCATCCGAGAATCATGCCCGGCTGTCCTTCTTCGGGGACCCTAAGGGCCAAGGCTTAGCGCGCCGGCCTGGCCGGGTCTAGTACGCCGGCAACCGGCGGCTCGGCTTGCCGGGCCCAGCAAAGCTTCGCATAGTGGGGTGCAATCTGCGGGAGAGGGCCGTGGCGGTTGACCGGCGACATTGGCTGCAAGGGGCGGGCGCGGCGCTCGCTGCGCCGGCCCTGCTGGCGCTCGGTCCCGCCCTTGGCGAGCCCGGCCGGGCGCTGACCTATGCCGACAATCTGTCGCCCAACCACCCGGTCACCGTGCGCGCCAGGCAGGCGATCGCGGCGATCCAAGCCGAGACGGCAGGCGAGGTGGCCATCAAGATCCTGCCGAGCGAGCAACTAGCGCCCAATAGCGATCTTTTGAGCCAGGTCCGTGATGGAACAATTAGCTTGCTGGCGCTTTCTGGTCTGAATTTGTCGCGCCTGGTACCGGCTGCGGCGATCTGCGGCACCGGCTTTGCGTGGCTATCCTACCAGCAATTATGGGCGGCGATGGACGGTCCGCTCGGCGAAGTCTTGCGGACCGAGATCGCCGGCCAGGGCCTGGTCGCGGTCGCGCGGATCTGGGACAGCGGGTTTCGTCATATCACCAGTGGCCCGCGGCCGATCGCGGCTCCGGCTGATCTGAAAAGGCTGAAGATCAGAGTTCCGGCCCATCCCCTTTGGACCCAATTGTTTCGTGCGCTCGGCAGCGATCCGATGGTCATCAATTTTGCCGAATTGCATTCGGCCCTCAGGGCCGGGACTATCCAGGCCCAAGAAAACCCGCTCGTCACCATCAATGCTGACCGATTGTATGAGGTCCAGACCTACCTATCGCTGACTGGCCACATGTGGGACGGCTTGTGGTGCCTGGCGAATGGTCGGGTCTGGGCCGCACTGCCGGCCGAATGGCGGGCGATTGTCAGCCGCCATTTCGACGCGGCGGCGCTGAGCGAGCGGGCCGACATGCAGGCTCTGACGGTTGGGCTCTTGAAGGAATTCGCCGATCGTGGGCTCAAGATCAATCCGACCGATCCGGTCGATTTTCGACGGGCGCTCCAGGCGGCGGGGTTCTACCGGGAAGTCAGGGCAAGTTTCTCCGACGCGCTCTGGGCGCCATTTGCCGCGTTGACCGGACTTGAGGGCTAATTCTCTTGCACGATCAGTGTCGGCCCGTTGCGCCGGTTGCCGGCTTGCTGGCGCAGCATCGAAATTGTGTAGGGCAGATAGCCGGACTCCGACAACGGCAGATCGGAACCGGGGATCCCGCCGGCGGGTGACGAGGCGACCTCGATGCAGATCGCGCCGCTTGCGCTGGTTCTTGCCAATTCGTCGAGGAATTCAATCAGTGCAGTGCCGAGCGCGTGACCGGGCAGCCGGGCGACGATCAGGTTGGAAATCTTCAGGACGCGTTCGAGTGACAGGTCCTTTTCTACCCGATATTGGAACAAGGCGTGGATATGGTCGCGCGAATCACGGACGGCGACGAGGCCGCCCTGATTGGCCGGGACCCGGGTTGCTTCCTTGGCAAAGGCGAGCCATTGCGGCAGCGAAACATTTGGGAAGGTTAAGTGCACGACAGGGTAGGCGAAACGCGCTTCTTCGGGCCGCATGCTATGCGAGTGGAACAGCTTCGTCATCGCGCCGCCGGAACTTTCGCCTTGGCATTGAAGACTTTAGTGTGGTGTGGTCTTCTGCCGGGGTCCTTGATATAAATCAACGGCAGAGCCAGGGGTTCGTTGCATGGCCGACACGCTGACCAAGCCAAACTGCCGACAGCTGGAGCCAGGCAGCGTGTGCGCCCATTGCGGTCTGCGACCGCTCAGCGTCTGCGCGGCCCTGGACGTCGGAGAATTGCAGCAACTGGAAACCGTTGCACATGTGCATTGTTTGACGGCCAAGGCGACGCTATTCTCGCAGGATGAGCCGGCTCGGTTCGTTTACAATGTGACGGCCGGCACGGTGCGCCTCTACAAGCTTCTGCCGGACGGACGGCGCCAGATCGTCGGCTTCGCGCTGCCCGGTGATTTTCTCGGCCTTGCGCTTGCCGACCGCTACGGATTTTCCGCCGATGCGATCGAACCGGTAATCGCCTGCCGCTTCTCGCGTGAGGCTTTTACCGGATTGGTCGATCGCAAACCGCATTTGCTGCGCCGGCTGCACGAATTTGCCACCCACGAACTCTCGCTCGCGCACGACCAAATGGTCATTCTCGGCCGCCGCAACGCGGCCGAACGGATCGGCTCCTTTCTGGTCGGGCTTCGCGACCGCTGGGCTCGCTTGCATGGCCATTCCTCGGTTCACGTGCCGTTGCCGATGAGCCGTCAGGATATTGCCGATTTTCTGGGGTTGACCATCGAAACCGTGAGCCGCACCTTGAACAGACTGGCGCGCGAAAAGACGATTGTCATTGTTCCCGATGGCGTGCGGATATTGAACGTGGCGCAGATCGAGGCACTCTCGGAAGTCTGAAGGCGCTCGTCCCAAGAAAGACTGCCAGGCTTGCCGCGGTTTGATTTGGGTCAACGACCCTGCTGCGCTTTGCCATGAGTTTAGCGACGGCGGTGGCTCGTTGCCCCGCCGATGGCTTGAATCAGGGGCTGTTTTCATGGCGCAAAACCCGTCTTCCAGAAAAACCGCGACCATCGGCGAGGCCGGCCTGTCGGTGGCGCTGATCGGGCTTGCCCTATTATCCCTGCTCATCGCCGCCAAGGCCTATACGCCGGCCTTTGCCTTTCATGCCTACCTGTTCGCGGCGGCGAGCCTGGCCTCGGTCTTCGTCATCGTCAACCGCTTCTACAAGCGCGACGCTGGACCGGTTCCCCAGCTGATCGGCGATCGGCCGAATTACAATATGGGACCCATCAAGTTTTCTTCGATCGCGGCCATGTTTTGGGGGGTCGCTGGCTTTACGGTTGGCCTCTATATTGCCCTCGAACTCGCCTTTCCCGCGTTCAACCTCGATCTGCCCTGGATCACTTTCGGCCGGTTGCGGCCGTTGCACACGTCGGCGGTGATTTTTGCCTTTGGCGGCAATGTGCTGCTTGCGACGTCGCTATATGTCGTCCAGCGCACCTGTCGGGCCCGCCTTGTCGGTGATCTCGCGCCGTGGTTCGTCGTGCTCGGCTACAATTTCTTTATCGTGATCGCCGGCACCGGTTATTTGCTCGGGATCACTCAGTCGAAGGAATATGCTGAACCGGAATGGTATGCCGATACCTGGCTAACACTTGTCTGGGTGGTCTACCTTCTGGTTTTCCTGGGCACAATCTGGAAGCGTCGCGAGCCGCATATCTACGTCGCCAATTGGTTCTATCTCGCCTTCATTGTAACCATTGCGGTCCTCCATCTCGGCAATAACAGCGCGGTGCCGGTCTCGCTCTTTTCCGCGAAATCTTATGTCGTGTGGGCCGGGGTCCAGGATGCGATGGTGCAATGGTGGTACGGCCATAATGCGGTCGGTTTCTTTCTCACCGCCGGCTTTCTTGCGATCATGTATTATTTTATCCCTAAGCGGGCCGAACGGCCGATCTATTCTTACCGCTTGTCGATCGTTCATTTCTGGGGGCTGATTTTTCTCTACATCTGGGCTGGTCCTCATCACCTGCACTATACCGCGCTGCCCGATTGGGCGCAGACGCTTGGAATGACATTCTCGGTGATGCTCTGGATGCCCTCCTGGGGCGGTATGATCAATGGCCTGATGACGCTGTCCGGCGCCTGGGACAAGCTGCGGACCGATCCGATCCTGCGCATGCTGGTCGTCTCGGTCGCCTTCTACGGCATGTCGACCTTTGAGGGTCCGTTGATGTCGATTAAGACGGTCAATGCGCTGAGCCATTACACCGACTGGGGGATTGGCCACGTCCATTCCGGCAGTCTCGGCTGGGTCGGTTTCGTTTCCTTTGGCGCGCTCTATTGCCTGGTGCCTTGGCTGTGGAATCGGGCCGGCCTTTATTCGCTCAAGCTTGTCAATTGGCATTTCTGGATTTCGACGATCGGCATTGTCTTCTACATCTCGGCTATGTGGGTCGCCGGCATCATGCAGGGCCTGATGTGGCGAGCCTATACGCCGCAGGGCTTTCTCGAATATTCCTTCGTCGAAACCTCGATCGCCATGCATCCCTATTACGTGATCCGCGCAATCGGCGGC
The DNA here is from genome assembly GCA_963773155.1 of uncultured Alphaproteobacteria bacterium. Lineage (GTDB taxonomy): Bacteria > Pseudomonadota > Alphaproteobacteria > Rhizobiales > Beijerinckiaceae > CAVZAB01. The sequence continues at coordinate 181,648 of CAVZAB010000019.1, forward strand.
GCGCTGTTCCTGATCGGGGCGCTGATCATGGCCTACAATCTCTATATGACGATCCGCTCGCCGGAGGCCTCGAGCCAACCGGAAGGCCGGCCCGTCCTCGCGGCGGCAGAGTGAGGAGCAGCATCATGGCGACGTCGCGAACATCAGCCTGGGCAAGACACCGGATCTTCGAGACCAACTCGATCATCCTGGTCCTCGGCATTCTGGCGATGATATCAGTTGGCGGTCTGGTCGAGATCCTGCCGCTCTTTTATGTCAAGAGCACGATCGAGAAGGTTGACGGCATACGGCCCTATTCGCCGCTCGAGCTGGCCGGCTACAACATTTACGTCCGCGAGGGCTGCTATGTGTGCCATTCGCAGATGATTCGGCCGCTGCGCGACGAGGTTGAGCGCTACGGCCATTACTCGCTGGCGGCCGAGAGCCTGTACGACCATCCGTTCCAATGGGGCTCGAAGCGCAACGGGCCGGACCTGGCGAGGGTCGGCGGCAAATATTCCGATGATTGGCACCGGCAGCACTTGCGCGATCCGCGCTCGGTCGTCCCCGGCTCGATCATGCCGAGCTATTCCTGGCTCGAGACGACGCCGCTTGATGCAGCCCATATCGACGAGGACATGCGCGCCCTGGCCGTGACCGGCGTTCCCTATACGGCCGACATGATCGAGCGGGCGGCCGCCGATTTGCGGGCGCAGGCGAGCGCCGACGATCCCACGACCGCCGACATGGTCAAACGCTATCCCAAGGCGGTCGCGCGTGATCTTGGCGGCGACAAGGGTCGAACCACTGAGGCCGATGCGTTGATCGTCTATCTGCAACGGCTTGGCACGCTAGTCGACTTCAAGATCTACGACGATAAGGCCAATATTCGCTGAGGTTTGTCATGTTCGACTATGAGACGCTACGAAATTTCGCGGCCTCCTGGGGCATGCTCTATTTTGCCGCCATGTTTGCGATCGCCGTGGCCTATGCGCTGTCGCCGTCGAAGCAGCACACATTCGACAAGGCCGCCCGCATGCCGTTGAACGAGGATTGATCGATGGACAAAGACCATGCCAACGTCGAGATCGACGCCCATACCGGCACGCCGACGACCGGGCACGAATGGGACGGGATCCGGGAATTGAACACACCGCTGCCGCGCTGGTGGCTGTGGACTTTCTATGCGACCATTCTGTGGTCGTTTGTCTATTGGATCCTCTATCCGGCCTGGCCGCTGATTGGCGGCGGCTATACCGCGGGCCTGCTCGGTTGGCATTCGCGCCAGGCGGTGGTCGAGGACATTGCCGGATTGCGGCAGCTAAGGGCCGGCAATGCCGAGCGGATCAGCAAGGCATCACTCGCCGATATCAAAACCGATCCCGAACTCCTGTCATTTGCCAAGAATCAGGGGAAGGCGGCTTTTGCCACCAATTGTGCCCCCTGCCACGGCGCTGGTGGTCAGGGTGCTAGGGGCTATCCCAATCTAAACGCCGATCGCTGGATCTGGGGCGGTACGCTCGACGCCATCCACCAGACGATATCGCACGGCATCCGCTGGGAGCCCGACCAGCAGACAAGAACCAGCACGATGCCGGCCTTCGGCCGCGAGGGTCTTTTGAAGAAGGATGAGATTTCCGATGTTGCCGATTATGTGCTCTCGACCGCTGGCTATCCGGTTGAGCATCAGGACAGGCTCGCCAAGGGCCAGGCGATCTACCAGAACAATTGCGCCGCTTGCCATGGCGATGATGGCAAGGGCAATCTCGAAATTGGCGCGCCCAATTTGACCACGAAGGTTTGGCTATATGGCGGCAAGGACGGCATCGACAAGGCGGCGATTGTCGAACGGATCATTGTCGGCGGCGGCGGCGTGATGCCGGCCTGGTCCGATCGGCTCGACGAACCGACGATCAAATCGCTGGCGGTCTATGTTCATTCGCTCGGCGGTGGCCAGTAGCCCGCGGCTGGCCACCGGTGCAGGAGTGGAGCTGATGGCTGTGACCAGTATCGATGCCGATGACGCCGACATCCCTGACCAGCCGCTTTATGCCGCGGCCACGAAAATCTACCCGCAAAGCGTTCGAGGGACCTTCCGGCAAATCAAATGGTTCCTGCTCGTCGTCACGCTGGGGATCTATTATCTCTTGCCCTTCGTGCGCTGGGACCGGGGTCCCAACGCGCCCTCGCAGGCGGTCCTGATCGATTTCCCGCACCGCCGCTTCTACTTTTTCTTCATCGAGATTTGGCCGCAGGAGATCTATTATCTCACCGGCCTTTTGATCCTTGCCGCGATGGCCCTGTTCCTGATGAACGCCCTCGCCGGCCGGGTTTGGTGCGGCTACTTGTGTCCGCAGACGGTGTGGACCGATCTGTTTCTTGCGGTCGAGCGGCTGATCGAAGGTGACCGGCGCGAGCGGATGGCGCGTGATGCCGGTGGTTGGACGCTCGAGAAAATCACCGACAAGGGTCTTAAACACGCGGCGTGGTTGATGATTGCCTGGTGGACTGGCGGCGCCTGGGTCCTCTACTTTGCCGACGCGCCGACTCTGGTGCGCCAGCTCGCGACCTTTCAGGCGCCGCTTGCCGCCTATGTCTGGATCGCCATCTTGACCTGCACGACCTATGTGCTCGCCGGCTATATGCGTGAGCAGGTCTGCCTTTACATGTGCCCCTGGCCGCGCATTCAAGCGGCGCTGACCGACGACGAGGCGCTCAACGTCACCTATCGCTACGACCGCGGCGAGCCGCGCACATCGATCAAGAAGGCGGTGGCGCTGCGCGCCAAGGGTGATCGGGCGGGCGATTGTATCGATTGCGGCCAATGCGTCGTTGTCTGCCCCACTGGCGTCGACATCCGCCAGGGGCCGAGCCTTGGCTGTATCCAATGCGGCTTGTGCATCGATGCCTGCGACACCATCATGCAGAAAGTTGGCCGCGAACCGCGGCTTATTGCCTATGACACCGACATTAACATCAAGCGCCGCCTCGAAGGCAAAGCCAACGTCTTTAGGCCGGTGCGCACCCGCACCCTTCTCTATATGGCGGTCATCGCGCTGGTCGGCACGATCATGCTCTATAGCCTGTTGACCCGGGCCGGCGAAGGCATTGCCGTCATGCACGACCGCAATCCGATGTTCGTTCGCCTGTCCTCCGGCGCGATACGCAACGCCTTTACCGTCCGGCTGATCAACAAGCAGTCGGATATGCGGCAATTCCAGCTGCGGGTCGACGGTCTTGCCGGATCGACATTGGAAATGGCGGATACCGGCGAGGCGGGTCAATCGCTCGAGGTTGCCGTCGGCCCGGACGAGACGCGCGAATTGCGGCTGTTGGTGACGACCGCCTTGCCGCTGCCGCCCGACGCTTCGGTTCCGCTTAGTTTTGAGATCGTCGAGCGCGCCAGCGGGCGGCACACACAGACCAAGGATTTCTTCAAGGGGCCCTGAACAATGGAGTGGCGGGCATGACGATTGGCGCCTACAGGCAAGACAAGGACGCCCGGCTCACCGGTCGCCATGTGTTGGCGGCCCTACTCCTGTTCTTTGCGGTCGTCGGCACCGTCAATGCCGTGATGGTGCGCTATGCCCTTTTGACCTTCCGCGGCGAAGTCCAGGACAATCCCTATGAGGCCGGCCTTGCATTCAACCAGGAGATCGACGCGGCCCGGGCTCAGGCGGCCAGAAATTGGCGCGTCGAAGGGGTGGTCCGGCGGATGGTTGGCGGACACGCCGAATTGGATCTCAGTGCCGAGGATGCCCGGGGTGAGCCGATCCCGGGGCTAACAATTGCTGGCTCTCTCGCTGCACCGGCCGACAAGCGCCTTGATCGGGCATTTGCCTTCGAAGAAGCCCGTCCAGGCTCTTTCATTGGCACCGTCGAGGCGCCGGCCGGTCAATGGGATCTCAGCATCGAATTGTCGCGCAATGGCGAAAGATTGTTCCGTTCCGTTAACCGCATCACGCTGCGTTAGTCGCCATGGTTTCGCCCAGCACCGATCTTTCCTCTTTCGTCGTCCGTTCCGGCAACGGCGTGGCAATGATGGACTTTGCGCTGGAGGACGGCCCATCGCTGCGATCGATCGGTGCGATCGAGCGCGAGGTCCTGCGCCTGAAGGGCGTCGTCGCGGCGCGTCTCAACGTCACCAATAGGCGGCTGCGGGTCGAATGGCTCGAGGACGCCTTCGATCCGGCGCTGATTGTGGCGCGCCTTGCGGCGATCGGCTCAACGGCGCATCCCTTTTCGCTGTCGCAACCGGAAGCGCTCGAGGCCCAGCAGACGCAATGGCTGCTGCGCTGCCTCGCCATTGCCGGCTTTGCCGCGATGAACATCATGCTTCTGTCGGTCTCGGTCTGGGCCGGCCATGCGACGACAATGACGCCCGAAACCCGCGACTTCTTCCATTGGCTGTCGGCCTTGATCGCAATTCCGGCCGCGGCCTTCGCCGGCCAGCCGTTCTTTCTCAGCGCCATCCAGGCGCTGCGGGCCCGGCGCGTCAACATGGATGTGCCGATTTCGCTCGGCGTGATGCTCGCTTTGGTGATGTCGCTGGTCGAGACCGCCCGGCACGCCGATCACGCCTATTTCGATTCGGCGATGATGCTGTTGTTCTTTCTCTTGACCGGACGGGTCCTCGATCACGCGATGCGGCGCAAGACGCGGGCGCTTGCCGGCAATCTCGCCGCCTTGCGCAATCCAGTGGCGACCCGCATTGGTTCCGACGGGAGCTTGACCCAGGTGCCGGTTTCGGCGCTGGCGCTCGACGAGGAAATTATGGTGCGGCCCGGCGAGCGCGTCGCCGTCGACGGTCTTATCGCCTCCGGCAGCAGCGCCGTCGACGAAAGCCTGGTGACCGGCGAGACCAAACCGCGCTTGCTCGTTGCCGGGGAATGGATCTATGCCGGCTCATTGAATGTGTCGGGGGTCCTTCGGGTCCGGGTTCGCGCGGCGGTCGAAGGGACGTTGATCGGCGAAATCGAAAGGCTGATGGGCGCGGCGATGAACGCCAAGGCCCGCTACAGGCGCCTTGCCGATCGCGTGGCGCGTCTCTACGCGCCGGTCGTACATGTCGCCGCGCTGACAACGACGCTCGGCTGGCTCGCGACGGGTGCCTCATGGCATGATGCCCTGATTGCGGCGATTGCGGTCTTGATCATTACCTGTCCCTGTGCGCTAGCGCTTGCGGTGCCGGCGGTACAAGTCGTTGCGGCAGGCTCCTTGTTCCGCGCCCGGCTGCTCTTGAACCAGGGCGATGCTATCGAACGACTGGCCGAAGCGGACATGATCGTCTTCGACAAGACCGGAACTCTAACGCTGCCGGATTTGCGCGTCGCCAATCGTATTGCGATTGCGCCGGCCATTTTGCGCAAGGCCGAGCTTCTGGCGCTGGCGAGCCATCATCCTCTGGCGCGGGCCCTGGCTGGGGAAGCGCGCGGCCTGGCGCCGCCGGAATCGGCCCGGGAGACGCCGGGCGAGGGCGTGGCCGCGATCATCGACGGCATCGAGGCGCGCCTCGGCAGCCCGGCATTTTGCAATCTCGAGCGCGAGGCCGCTGCGGTCCGGCAAGGCGACAGCGTGGCCTCCGCCATTGCCTTCCGGCACGGTTCGCAATGGGCGGTCTTTCTCGTCCGGCAGAGTCTCCGTCAGGATGCGGTCGAGACGATTGGCAAGCTGCGGGCGCGCAAGATCGGCATGGCCATTCTGTCGGGCGACCGGCGCGAGGCGACCGAAGCGGCGGCAAGCGAACTCGGTATCGAGGATTGGCATGCCGAAATGCGGCCGGCCGACAAGGTCGCCCGCCTCGAGGCCTGGAAGGCGGCCGGGCGCCGCGTCATCATGGTCGGCGACGGCATCAACGATGCGCCGGCGCTTGCCGCAGCCACGGCCTCGTTGTCGCCGATCAGTGCGGCCGATGTGGCGCAATCCTGTGCCGATGCAATATTTCTGGGCGACCGGCTGGCACCGGTTTGCGAAGCGCTCGACATCTGCCGGCAAGCGCGCCGGCTGATGCGGCAAAATCTCGCCCTGAGCCTGGTCTACAATGCCGTCGCTCTGCCGCTGGCGGTCGCCGGCCTGGTGACGCCATTGATTGCGGCTCTCGCCATGTCCGGTTCCTCGCTGCTCGTCACCCTCAACGCATTGCGGGCCTACCGCGGCCACCCGGCCGGCGGCGGTGTGGGCGAGCGGCTGGATTTGCCGAGTGCCGGCTCCCTCGTCCATACTGTGCCGGCTGAGGGAGGGCAAAGCCGATGAACGTGCTTGTCTATCTGGTGCCTGCCGCCCTCGGGCTCGGCTTGCTGGCGCTCGCGGCATTCTTGTGGTCGCTGCACAGCGGCCAATACGAGGATCTCGAGGGCGCCGCACTGCGGGTTCTCGGCGACGAGGATCTGCAGCCGTGAGCGGGGCCAAGATAGGCGGGGCGCTCTCCGGCGCTGGTCTTTTGCCGGTGCGGGCCGGTTACCTGTTTTGCGATTGCTATGTGGCGCCGCCGTCGAGCGTAGGGGCGGCACCTGGCGGCAGCGCAGCCCTGCTGCCGATGAGCGTCGGCTACGGCCTCTCGGTTCTCTCGCAGGTTCTGGCGATCAGCGCGGTGGCGGTTGCTGCGGTGCCGTTGGCGCCGTCGCCGCTTTGGCTCGGCGCGCCCTATGCCGCGATGCTGGCTGGCGGACTGATCGCCACGTTTCCCGCCGCCTTCCTGATGGATATCTTTGGTCGCCGGGCGGCATTTTCGCTTGGTGCGAGCCTTGGCCTTGCCGGCGGCGCCATAGCGGCCTGGAGCATCGTGCTCGGGCAATTTCCGGGACTGGTGCTGGGCTGCTTCTGGCTCGGCGTGGCCCAGGGATTCGGCCTCTATTACCGGCACGCGGCTGCCATGGCATCGGGCCAGAAAGCGATCGGCTTCGTTCTTGCCGGTGGCTGCCTTGCCGCCCTCGTGGCACCGGTCCTTACCGGCCTCGCGCAGGCAATGGCGGGGCCGCTGGCGCCGGCCGCCCTCGTCGCGGTCGCCGGTGCGGCCTGCCTCGCCAACTTGGCGGTCGCCATCACTTTGCCGTGCTTGCCCGTGCTGACGATGGGGCGGGCGGCGAGGCCGATCGATTGGCGCCAAGGCCTGCCGGCCACGTTGCTGGCCGCCTTGGCCTGGTTCGCGATGACGGCGATGATGGGCAGCGCGCCGATGCTGATGCGGGGCTGCGGGATCGGCCTTGCCGGAACTGCGGCGCCGATCGCCTGGCATGTCCTTGCAATGTATCTGCCGGCTGCTCTGGCAGCGCCTTATGTCGAGCGTTGCGGCGAGCTGAACCTCGCGTTGGCCGGCGCCGGCCTGATCCTTTTCGCTGCCGGTCTGCTCGCCCAAGCGTCCGTGCTCGGTTTCTTCACGCTGGCGCTCATTCTCGCCGGCTTCGGCTGGTCGCTGACGATGCTTGGCGCAACGGCGCTGCTGCACGCGCAAGGGACGCCGCCGCGCCTGTTTCTGGCTGGCCACGACTTCTGCCTGTTCGCCGCGGCAATTGGCGGTGCGCTGATGGTTGGGACCCTGCACGGCTAGCAGGCGAGGCAATCCATAAATTCGATGCGCGGAGCGAAAAACCTTTTGCCGGCAAGGCTTGGCGCGCCCGCCACTGACCGCTAGTGTCGGCTTATGCGGCCAACGCCGCGCGGGGCCCGACATGGAACAGCCGAGAACCGAGGCACGAGGCGGCCGGCGTGGCCGCGCGGAACGCGCCGCGGCGGCGCAGTCGGCGGCGGCCGAGGCGGGCGCCAGACCGCAGCCTCGCCTGCCATTCGCTCCGGTCATGGCGGTGAGCGCCGACGAACTCGAAGCCATCCACATAGCATCGTTGACAATTCTCGAGGAAGTCGGAATGGATTTCCTGCATGCGGAAGCGCGTGCAATGCTGGCAGCGGCTGGCGCCGAGGTCGATTCCAATTCTGAGCGGGTCCGCTTCGATCGAGGCCTGATCGAGCAATCGGTCGGCCTCGCACCGACGCATTTTACGCTGCATGGCCGCAATCCCCGCCGCAATGTCGTGATCGGCGGCCGCAATGTCGCCTTTTGTTCGGTCGCCAGTGCGCCCAATGCCGCCGACCGCGATCGCGGCAGGCGTCCCGGCACACAGGCCGATTATCGGGACTTTCTTCGCCTGGGCCAGTCGCTCGACGCGATCCACGTCTGGGGTGGCTATCCCGTCGAACCTGCTGATATCCATGCTTCGGTTCGCCATCTCGATGCCTTGTCGGATATGCTGACTCTGTCCGACAAACCAATCCACGCCTATAGTCTCGGGCGCGAACGCAACCTCGACGCTCTGGAAATGGTCCGTATCGCGCGCGGCATTGATGCGGCGACGCTGGAGCGCGAGCCGTCGGTCTTCACGATCATCAATTCGTCGTCGCCGCTGCGGCTCGATGGACCGATGCTTGAAGGCATTATCCAAATGGCCAGGCGCAATCAGCCGGTTGTGCTGACACCGTTCACCCTTGCCGGGGCAATGGCGCCGGTAACCGTGGTCGGTGCAGTCGCGCAGCAGAATGCCGAGGCGCTGGCCGGTCTCGCTTTCGCCCAGATCGTCCGGGCCGGATCGCCGTTTGTCTATGGCGGCTTCACCTCCAATGTTGACATGAAATCGGGGGCGCCGGCCTTTGGCACGCCCGAATACATGAAGGCGGCACTACTTGGCGGCCAATTGGCACGCCGCTACGGTCTGCCCTACCGCTCCTCCAACGCCAATGCCGCCAATACGCTTGACGCGCAGGCCGCCTATGAAAGCGTGTTTTCCCTGTGGGGGGCCATTATGGGCGGCGTCAATCTGTTGATGCATGGCGCAGGTTGGATGGAAGGCGGGTTGCAGGCTTGTTTCGAGAAAATGGTTCTCGATGCCGATCTCCTCGACATGGTCAGCGAATTCCTGCGCCCGATGGTCGTCGACCCCGACGAATTGGCGCTCGATGCGGTCCGCGAGGTTGGTCCCGGCGGGCATTATTTCGGTTGTGCCCACACCCAGGCTCGCTATCGCAACGCCTTCTTTGCCCCGATGATTTCCGATTGGCGCAATTACGAAAGCTGGCGCGAGGCTGGCAGCCCGACCGCCTATGACACCAGCAACCGGCTCTACAAGGAGAGGCTGGCGCACTATCGGCCGCCGGCAATGGATCCGGCTTGCCGGGAAGAATTGGCGGCCTTCGTCGCCAAACGCAGGGAACAGGGTGGCGTCGCAACGGATTTCTGATCCGGGCGGAGAATGCGCAATGATCAATGACGGCGCGGTTCAAAAAGGCGGCTGTCTGTGCGGGGGAATCCGCTACCGTCTGATCGGGCCGCGCCGCGCGATTGTTGCCTGCCATTGCCGGCAATGCGCGACGACCAGCGGAAATTTCGTTGCCGCCACCAGCGTAAGGGCCAAGGATCTGGTGCTGGACGAGGCCGCGACTTTGACCTGGTACCGCTCGTCTTGCGCGGCCGAGCGCGGTTTTTGCCGACGCTGCGGCGGCAATATCTTCTGGCGGCGGATCAATGGCGACAATGTTTCGGTGATGGCCGGCACGCTCGATCCGCCGACCCGTTTGCGGATCGAACGCCACATATTCGTCAACACCAAATCGGATTTTTACGAGATCGGCGATCAGCTGCCGCAATATCCGGAGGGATAGACTGATGGCTGGCGCCGACGACGACCCCTTGCTGCGGCCCTATCGACTGAAGCATCTCGACTTCCGCAACCGGCTGATGTCAAGCGCACATGAGCCCGCCTATACGGTCGATGGCCTGCCGCAGGCGCGCTATCGTCTCTACCATGTGGAAAAGGCCAAGGGCGGCATAGGCTTGACCATGATTGGCGGGTCCTCGATTGTCGCCCCCGACAGCCCGCAGGCGTTTGGCAATATCGTTCTTTACAAAGACGAAGTCGTGCCCTGGCTGCGCGAACTGACCGATGACGTCCATGCGCATGGCGCTCGGGTCATGATTCAGATCACCCATCTCGGCCGGCGAACGAATTGGAACAAGGCCGACTGGCTGCCGGTCATCGCGCCATCCGCGGTGCGCGAGCCTGCGCATCGGGCCTTCCCGAAGGCCATGGAGGATCATGATTTTCGGCGGGTCGTGGCCGCCTATGCCGATGCGGCGGAGCGCTGCCAGGCCGGCGGCCTGGACGGCGTGGAATTCGAAATGTACGGGCATTTGCTCGACCAATTCTGGTCGCCGGCCACCAATCGGCGCGACGACGCCTATGGCGGCGATCTCGCCAACCGGTTGCGCTTTTCGCTGGAGGTTTTGCAGGCGGTTCGCGCCCGGATCGGCCGGGCATTCATTGTCGGCGTCCGGATGGTCTGCGACGAGGATTGGGCGCGCGGCCTCACGCGCGAGGATGGCCTCGAAATCGCTCGCCGGCTGGTTGCCTCCGGCCTGATTGATTTCATCAATGTGATCCGCGGCCATATCGAGACCGACGAGGCGCTGTCGCACGTCATTCCGAACATGGGCACGGCCTCGGCGCCGCATCTGGATTTTGCCGGCGACGTTCGCCAGGCGACGCAATTTCCAGTCTTTCACGCCGCCCGCATCCAGGACGTAGCGACGGCACGCCATGCCATCGCTGCCGGCAAGGTCGACCTGATCGGCATGACCCGCGCGCATTTGGCCGATCCGCATATCGTCAACAAGATTCTTGCTGGCGAGGAGGATGAAATCCGGCCGTGCGTCGGCATGGGCTATTGCATTGACCGGATTTATTTCGGCGGTGATGCGCTGTGCATCCATAATGCTGCCACGGGCCGCGAGGCGACGATGCCACATCTGGTGGCAGCAGGCAGCGGGCCGCCGAAGCGGATCGTTGTGGTCGGCGCCGGTCCGGCCGGCCTCGAGGCGGCCCGGGTGGCGGGCGCGCGCGGGCATCGGGTGATCGTCTTTGAGGCCGCGGGCGTGCCGGGCGGCCAAGTCCGGTTGACGGCCGCGCTCAAACGCCGGCGCGAGATCATGGGCCTCATCGATTGGCGCGTGGCGCAATGCGAAAAACACCGGGTTGCCTTTCGCTTCCATACGTTCGCCGATGTCGAGACCGTCCTGGCGGAGCAGCCCGACATTGTCGTCCTGGCCAATGGCGGCGTTCCCAATCTTACCTTCTTGGATGCCGGCGAGGACCTTGCGACGACGACGTGGGACATTCTGTCAGGCACGGCTAAGCCGGCGGAATCTGTCATTCTCTATGACGACAACGGCGCCCATCCGGGCTTTACCGCGGCGGAATTCCTGGCCGAGGCCGGAGCGCGCCTGGAATTCGTGACGCCCGAGCGCATGCTGGCGCCGGAGGTCGGCGGGACCAATTACCCCGCCTATCTGCGCGCCTTTGCCCTGCATGGGGTCGGTATAAGCTTGAACCTGCGCTTGGAACGAATCGAGCGCGACGGCAATGGCCTTGTCGCCGTCTTTCTCGACGAATATGGGCACAGAAGAGTGGAGAAGCGCGCCGATCAGATAGTCGTGGAGCACGGCACCCTGCCGATCGAGGATCTCTATTTCGCGCTCAAGGCGCTTTCGGTTAACCGCGGCGAGATCGACGAACGGGCTCTCATCGCCAATCGTCCGCAGGCCCTTGCCGCCAATCCCGCCGGTCAATTCGCCCTCTATCGCATCGGCGATGCCGTCGCCTCGCGCAATATTCACGCTGCCGTCTACGATGCGCTACGGCTCGCCAAGGATTTCTGAGCGCCGGCCGCTGCGGCGCGAACCCCTCCGGCTCCTGTTCGAGGTGACGTCGATGCTTTTCCTTGACGATGCATGGCTTGCGCGGCTGCTCGATTGGCCCTATCTGATTGGCGCCTTGGCCGAAGGCCACGCCGGTGGCATCGACAGCGTCGAGCGCCTTCTCGTCGATGAAAGGCGGGAAGACGGCACCAACCACCTCTTGGTCTGGCCAGCCTGGAAATTCGGCGCCTATTGCGGCGTCAAAATTGTCACCATATTTCCGCAGAACCGAGCGAACGGCCTGGCGACCAATACCAGCGTCTATGTTCTTTTCGATGGCCGTGACGGCCGCACCCTAATGGTCAGTGAGGGGGCCGAGCTGACGCTGCGCAAGACCGCGGCGGATTCGGCGCTCGCTGCCACCCATTTGGCGCGGGGCGAAGCCGAGAGCCTGTTGATGATTGGGGCTGGCCGGCAGGCGCCCTATCAGATCGCGGCGCTCTGCGCGGCACTCCCATCGATTGGCCGGATCATGATCTGGAACCGGACCCGGGCCGGTGCCGCACGTCTGGCCGAGCGGCTGCGGGCCGAAGGCAGACCGGCACAGGCGTGCGAGAATCTCGATGCCTGTCTTGGTCAAGCCGACATCGTGTCGGCGGCCACCGCGGCGACGGCGCCGCTCATTGAAGGCGCCAGGCTGAAGCCTGGCGCGCACGTTGATCTTGTTGGCGGCTTCACACCGCTGATGCGCGAGGCCGACGATGCGACGATGCGGCGGGGTCGATTGTTCGTCGACACCAGGCAATTCACGCTCGAGGCTTGTGGCGATCTCTGTCAGGCGGTTGCCAGCGGCGCCATAGAAGCGGGGTCGATTGTTGCCGACCTGTTCGAATTGGTCGGCGATCCGAGCCTCGGGCGGAAGAGCGACCACGAAATCACGATCTTCAAGAACGCCGGCGGCGGCCACCTCGATTTGATGACCGCGGCCGCGGCCTATGCAAGGGCGGGCGGCCTCAGGCCTGGTTGAGGGCAAGGCTTGGCAGGTCTTGGCGGGGCGCGGGCGGCGAAGCGCCGCCTTTGCCCTTGCGCTCCTCGGAGGGAGTCCGCTTGAAATGTTCGCTATAGCATTTCGAGAAATGCGACGCTGAAACGAAGCCGCAGGCGATGCCGACCGACAGGATGGGAATGCTGGTCTGTAGCAGCAATTGCCGGGCCCGCTCGAGCCTGATGGTCAGATAATAGCGGGTTGGCGTCGTATCCATGTATTTCTGGAACAGGCGTTCGAGCTGGCGCGGCGACAGCGAGACATGCCGGGCAAGCTGGGTACAGCTTGCCGGATGCTCGAGCCGCTTTTCCATCTCCGCGACCACGGCGAGAAGGCGCGGGTGGGAGACCCCGAGCCTCGAACGCAATTCCATCCGCTGACGCTCGTTCGAATCGCGCATGCGGTGGTGGATTAATTCATCAGTGACCAGGGCGGGTATGCGCGCGTCGCATCGGGTGGCGATCAGGTGCAGCATCATGTCGATTGCTGCGGTTCCGCCGGCGCAGGTGAATCGGTTGCGGTCGATTTCGTAAAGCTCCTGTGTCACCTTAAGATCGGGAAATTCTTCCCGGAAACTGTCGTAGTTCTCCCAGTGAATGGTGCAGCGATAGCCGTTCAAAAGCCCGGCCTTAGCCAGAATGTAGGGACCGGTACAGAGCGCGCCGAGGCTTACCCCTTGAGCGGCGAGCCTGCGCAACCGGGCAATCAGAAGCGCGTGATTGGTCCGTTGTATGTCGATGCCGCCGCAGATGATCAATTCGGACATTGGCCGCAGATCGGCATAGGCGCCCTCGACCGCCACTTCGACCCCGTTCGAGGCCGTGACCGGCCGTCCGTCCGCCGAGAACAGCCGCCAGGCGAAGATCTCGCTGCCGCCGACGCGGTTGGCCAGGCGCAACGGCTCGAGCGCCGAGGCGAAGGCGATCATCGAAAAATTGGGCACCAACACGAAACCAATAGTGCTGGGCGCGACTGCCGCCCTATATTCGGGACCTGGCATGATGTTTCCTGGTGGGCCTGATCGGTGGCAGCCGATCCATTTATCCCATTTGCGACCATTTGTGTCGCAGTCTAGGAAAATAATTCGTGCTTGCGTAGCGGGAAATCGGTTTCAGGATTAATAGATCGGTTGGCTCGGCCGACTTGACTTGCCAGGCGCGATCTGCGGGTGCTTTGCGCTCAATTCAATCGGAGGAATGCGGCGTGCTTCAGACTTTGCTTGCCAAGAAGCCGTATCTGCTGGCGGATGGAGCGACCGGCACCAATCTGTTTGCAATGGGCCTGGAATCCGGCGAGGCGCCGGAATTGTGGAACGATCAGCATCCCGACCGGGTCGCACAGCTGCACCGCGGTTTTATCGAGGCTGGCGCCGACATCATCTTGACCAACACGTTCGGGGCAAACCGCCGCCGCCTGATGCTCCACAATCTCCAGGACCGCTGCGCCGAGCTCAACCGCAAAGCTGCCGAGATCGCCCGCCGGGTGGCCGCCGAGGCTGGCCGGGAAATCGTGGTCGCCGGGTCGCTCGGTCCGACCGGCGATCTTCTGGCGCCGCTCGGTCCGCTGAGCGAGGCCGAGGCCGTCGAAGTATTCAGCGAACAGATCGCGGGTCTTAGGGCGGGCGGCGCCGACGTTGTCTGGATCGAGACTATGTCGGCGCCCGAGGAGATCCGGGCCGCGGCCGCGGCCGCGACCGCGGCCGCCATGCCCTATACAATTACTGCCAGTTTTGACACGGCCGGGCGGACCATGATGGGCCTGGCGCCGTCGGCCCTGGGCGATTTTGCCGCTTTGCTTGCGCCGGGACCTTTGGCGGTTGGGGCGAATTGCGGTGTTGGCGCAAGCGACCTCTTGATCTCGATTCTGGCAATGACCGAAGCCCATCCCGAGGCGGTCGTGATAGCCAAGGCCAATTGCGGGATCCCGCAATGGCACGGCGATCACATCCACTATTCCGGTACGCCGGAACTGATGGCGCTTTACGCGGGCCTCGCGGCTGATGCGGGGGCGCGGATCATCGGCGGGTGTTGCGGCACTTCGGCTGCCCATCTCGCCGCCATGCGTCGGGCGCTCGACCATCATCACCGGGCGGCGCGGCCGACCGAGATTGAAGTTACCGCTGCGCTGGGGCCGATCGTTTCGCCGGGATCGAAGACAGCGAGCGGCGAGGCCGCCGGTCGGCGCGGCGGCCGCCGGCGCGGCTAGGCTTTTTCGGCGCCGCCGCCAGGATGCATTCCCCCGAAGAATTCGATTTTATCGTGGTCGGGGCCGGCTCGGCCGGCTGTGTCCTGGCCAATCGGCTGAGCGAGAATAAGCATCATCGGGTCTTGCTCCTGGAGGCCGGCGGCAGCGACCGTTCGCTCGTCGTGCAAATGCCCTCGGCTCTGTCGATTCCGATGAATCTGCCGAAATACACCTGGCCCTACGAGACCGAACCCGAGCCGCAACTCAACCATCGCCGCCTGCATTGTCCACGCGGCCGGGTCGTCGGCGGCTCCTCATCGATCAACGGCATGGTCTATATTCGCGGCAACCCCTGGGATTTCGATCGCTGGCAGGAAGAAGGCTGTCAGGGCTGGAGCTATCCCGATGTTCTGCCCTATTTCCAGCGGGCGGAGACGCGCGAGGAGGGTGGCGACAGCTGGCGCGGTGGATCCGGGCCCCTGTATACGAGTTACGGTCCTTTGACCAATCCGCTTTCGCGGGCCTTTCTGGCTGCCGGACTCGAGGCTGGCTACATGGCGAGCTCCGACGTCAACGGCTATCAGCAGGAGGGCTTCGGGCGGATGGACCGGACGATCCACGCCGGGCGCCGCTGGAGCGCCGCCAATGCCTATCTCAGATCTGTTCTGGGACGGCCCAATCTGGTGCTGCGAACCCATGCGCTGGCAACTGGCCTTGTCATAGAGAATGGCCGCGCCGTTGCGATCGACTATCGGCAGGGCGATAGGAGCCTTCGGGCCCGGGCCCGTCGTGAGATTGTCCTTTCCGGCGGGCCGATCAATTCGCCGCAGCTGCTGATGCTCTCGGGGATCGGCCCTGGCGAGGCACTGAGACGGCACGGGATCGAAGTCAGGCATCATCTGCCGGGCGTCGGCGAGAATTTGCAGGATCACCTGGAATTCTACCTGCAAGTTGCTTGCCGGCCCGAAGTGACATTGCATGGCGCCATGCGTCCGCTGGCCCGTTTGTTGATCGGGCTGCGCTGGCTGATCCGCCGCGATGGGCTTGGTGCGCTGAACCATTTCGAAGCCTGCGGCTTCATTCGTAGCCGGGCCGGCGTCCGCTATCCCGACATTCAATTTCATTTCTTGCCGGCCGCCGTGTCCTATGACGGCCGCTCGTTGTCGGCGCGCCCGGGCTTCCAGGCGCATGTCGGCACGATGCGTTCGAAAAGCCGCGGCTGGGTGCGGCTTGGTTCCGCCGATCCCGCGGCGGCGCCGCGGATCTTCTTCAACTACATGAGTGTGGCTGAGGATTGGACGGAAATGCGGGCGGCTTTGCGGCTGGCGCGCGAGATCCTGGCGCAACCGGCACTGCAGGCCTATCGCGGCGAAGAGATGCGGCCAGGCGCAGCCGTCGAAAGCGACAGCGAAATCGACCAATTCTTGCGGGCCGAGCTGGAGAGCGCCTATCATCCTTGCGGGACCTGCAAAATGGGCCGTATCGACGATCCGACAAGCGTTGTCGATCCGCAGGCCCGGGTCATCGGTGTTGCCGGTTTACGCGTCGTCGACACTTCGATTATGCCGTCGATCACCACCGGCAATCTCAATGCGCCCGCCATTATGATCGGTGAAAAAGCCGCCGACTTGATTCTCGGGCACCCGCCTCTGCCGCCATCCAACGCCGCTTATTACCGGCCAGACGACTTCGCGACCCGGCAGCGCTGAAATAGTTCAGCCATTAAAGACGGCGTTGAGCTTGTTGCCGCGGGGGTCGCGGACATAGGCGGTGCACAAGGCATGGGCGGTGAAAAGGCATGGGCGGTGAAAAGGCATGGGCGGTGAAAAGGCATGGGCGGTGAAAAGGCATGGGCGGTGAAAATGGAATGGGCCGTGCAACAATGCGGGCACCGCCGCGGCCAGGGCGCACCCTCGCCGCCGTTGCCGAAACTGACCTGGTTGTCGTCAGGGGCTTGCCGGCCCAGAACTGGCATTGGTCGGTGCCGTGTCGCAAAAATGGGTCGATGCGTCGGGACGGTCGGATCCGACGCTGATATAGGTAAGCCTGCGCTACATCAATGCGTCGCGTCTGGCATACTCGACTTGCGGCGCTCGATGAAGGCGCGCAGGGCCTCGTCGATGCCCGGATCGATCGGTGGCGGCTGATACTCCTGCAGCATGCGCTTCCACATTTTGTTGGCGCGCTGGGCTTCGTCGAGGCTACCTTCCGCCTGCCATTGCTCGACCGAATTGTTATCGGCGAGGTTCGAGCGGTAGAAGGCGCTTTCGAAATTCATCTGGGTGTGGGCGCAGCCAAGAAAATGGCCGCCCGGCTCGACTTGATGAAATGCCTCGAGCGCCTGGCCGTTGGGCGAAAGATCGATGCCCTTGGCGAGCACGTGCATGGCGCCCAGCTGGTCGAAATCCATGACGAACTTCTCATAGGAGGCCGCCAGCCCGCCCTCCAACCAGCCAGCGGCGTGAAGGACGAAATTGGTGCCGGCATGGATGGTCGGAATCAGCGTCTGGGCACTTTCATAGGCGGCCTGAGCATCGGGAATTTTCGAGGCGCAGAGGGAGCCGCCACTGCGGAAAGGCATTCGCATCCGGCGGGCCAATTGGGCCGCCCCGTAAATCGCCAGAGCGGCTTCGGGCGTTCCGAAGGTGGGGGCGCCCGATTGCATCGACAATGTCGAGACGAAAGTGCCGAAGATGACCGGTGCCCCGGGTCGGACCAATTGGGTGAAGGCGGTGCCCGCCATCACTTCGGCGAGTACCTGTGTCAGAGTTCCGGCCACGGTGACCGGGCTCATCGCGCCGGCAAGAATGAACGGCGTGATGATGCAGGCCTGGTTGTTGCGGGCATAGACTTCGGCGGCGCCCAGCATGGTGGAATCCCAGACCATCGGCGAATTGGCATTGATCAGGCTGGTGCAGACTGTGTTCGCTTGAATGAAGTCGGCGCCGAACAAAATGGCGCACATGTCGACAGTGTCCTGCGCTCGTTCCGGGGCGGTGACCGAACCCATGAACGGCTTGTCCGACAGGCGCATGTGAGCATAGACCATTTCGAGATGGCGCTTGTTGACCGGCAAGTCGACCGGTTCACAGACTGTTCCGCCGGAATGGTGGATGAAAGGTGACAGATAGGCGAGCTTGACGAAGTTGCGGAAATCTTCGATCGTCCCGTAGCGACGGCCGTTATCGAGATCATGGACGAAGGGCGAGCCGTAATTGGGGGCAAAGACGGTCGCCGTGCCACCGATCCGAACAGTGCGGTCGGGATTGCGGGCATATTGCTGATAGACCGGCGGAACGCTGGCGCATAATTGGCGGGCGAGGCCGCGCGGGAAGCGAACGCGGGCGCCCTTGATGTCGCAGCCGGCATCCTTGAACTTTTGTATGGCCGGCGGATAATCGCGAAACTCGATGCCGATTTCCTGCAGCAGGGTTTCGGCATTGGCCTCGATGATCGCCAGACCCTCCTCATCGAGAATTTCAGTCAGGGGAATATTACGGGTCACATAGGCGACCGATTGGGCGGTGCGTAATTGACGCGCCGAGCGGCGGGCATCACGGCCGCGCCGGCCTTCGGCGATCGGGGCGGGTTGTCCGGATGGCATGCTTGACATGATGCGGCTCCTGCGACCAGTCGTTTGGACATCGGGCCTGCTGATCGGACTCTATCTAGGCGGTTGGGCTTGCCAGGTACTCCCTTGTGAGCGTCGAAGGTTTGTCCGCAAGCGTCATGGGCAAGGCCGTCATCCCGCCCGGCGGACGACGGGCCTGCGACACGGACGGTCGGGGCAAGGTGAGAGCAACGCGTGGTCCAGCGTCAGATTAAGAGCGGCTCAAGAAGGGGATAGCATGAGAACCAGCGCGCGCGTTGTTGTGATCGGAGGTGGCGTGGTCGGGGTGTCGACCCTCTACCACCTCGCCAAGAAAGGCTGGAGCGATTGCGTCCTTGTCGAGCGCAAGGAATTGACGTCCGGCTCGACCTGGCACGCCGCCGGGCTCTTGCCGCTGTTCAATCTGAGCTATTCCGTCGGCCAGATCCATAAATATTCGCTCGGCCTCTACCGCACGCTCGAGGCCGAAACCGGCCAGAACGTCGGCTTCCGGCAAGTATCCAACATCCGGCTTGCGCGTTGCCGCGACCGTTGGGACGAATACATGTTTTACCGCGGGGTTGCCGAGACGATCGGCGTCAAGGTCAATGTGCTGACGCCCGAAGAGGTCAAGGCGATCTGGCCGCTGTGCGAGACCGACGGCATTCTGGGCGCCATCCAGCACCCCGAGGACGGCTATATCCAGCCGGCCGATCTGACCCAGGCTCTGGCCAGGGGGGCGCGCCAACATGGCGCCGAAATCTACCGGCAAACTTGTGTCAAGGCGATTGTCCGTAAGCCGAACGGCGAGTTTCTGGTAACCACCGACAAGGGCGCGATCAGCTGCGAGCACATCGTGTCTTGCAGCGGCAATTTTGCCCGTCAGACCGGCGCCATGGTCGGGCTCGACATTCCGGTCATCCCGGTCCAGCACCAGTACATCGTCACTGAGCCGCATCCTGCGATCGTCGAGCGCCATCGCCAGGGACTGCCGGAACTGGGTGTCCTGCGCGAAGCGGATTCCTCCTGGTACATGCGCGAGGAAAATGGCGGCCTCTTGCTCGGTCCCTACGAGAAGGGGGCGCCCTGCTGCTATCTCGACGGCCCCGACGAAAACAGCGAATATGAATTGTTTCAGGAGGACCTCGATCGCCTCGGCCCGCATATCGAGACCGCCATGGTGCGGGTGCCGGCCTTTGGCGAAGTCGGGATCAAGAAGGTCTATAATGGGGCGATCGCCTATACGCCTGACGGCTCGCCGATCGTCGGACCGGCCTGGGACGTGCCGAACTTCTGGCTCAACGAAGGCCATAGTTTCGGGGTGACGGCGGCGGGGGGCGCCGGCTGGCAATTGGCCGAATGGATTGTCGACGGCGAGCCCAGCATCGACATGATGGGCGTCGATCCGCGCCGCTTTGGACCCTATGCGACGCGGGGCTATCTCAAGGCGAAGAACGAGGAGGCCTACGCCAATGTCTTCTCGATCCATTATCCGGACGAGGAACGGGCCGCGGCACGACCGCTGAAACGGGCGCCGTGCTATGAGCGCATGCTGGCTCTGGGCGCCGTATTTGGTTCCGTTTATGGCTGGGAGCGGCCGAATTTCTTCGCGCCCGAGAATTATGGACTGGCGGTGGACGGGCTCGACAAGCCGGATCTTTTGCTCAACCGCAACCATCCGCCGGCCGATCGAGGGGGCCGGATCCGCGAGATCTGGTCGTTTCGGCGGTCCAATTACTTCGATTTCGTCGGCGCCGAGTGTCGGCACGTGCACAACGCGGTCGGTCTGCAGGACATGTCGGCCTTTGCCAAGTACCGGGTCGCCGGTCCCGGCGCCGAGGCCTGGCTCGATTATGTCTTGGCCAACCGGCTGCCCAAGCGGATCGGCCGACTTGCCCTGTGCCACTTGCTCAACGCCAAGGGCGGCGTGCGCAGCGAATTTACGGTGTTTCGCGAGGGCGAACAGGAGTTCTACTTGGTGGGCGCCGGCGCGCTCGAACGGCACGATTGGGATTGTCTCCAGAAGCTGAAGCCGCCGACCGGCGTTGACTTGACGAGAATTACCAATCAATTCGGAGTTCTGGTCCTGGCCGGCCCTCATTCGCGGGCGCTTTTGCAGGGTCTGACTGACAGCGATCTGTCGAATGCGGCCTTTCCCTGGCTCAGCGGCAAATGGATCAATGTCGGCGCCGCACAGGCGCGCTGTCTCAGGGTCAATTTCGTTGGCGAGCTCGGTTACGAGCTGCACCATCCAATCGAGATGCAGAATGCGATTTTTGACCTGTTGATGACGGCGGGCCGGCCATTTGATCTGAAGCCCTATGGCATCCGGGCGATGATGGCCTTGGCGTTGGAGAAGTCGTACCGGCTGATGCGAAACGAAATGTCGATTGAATATGCGGCGCTGGAATCCGGGCTCGATCGGTTCATTCATTTGAACAAGAGCGATTTCATTGGCCGTGATGCCTTGGTCGGCTGGCGCGAAAGGGGATTTTCCAACCGCTTCGTAAGTCTCCAAATCGATGGCGCCACCGATGCCGATTGCCGTGGCTCGGAGCCGGTCCTTCACCGCGGCGCCATGGTCGGCCGGGTGACATCGGGGGGGTTCGGCTTTCGGGTCAATCACTCGCTGGCCATGGCCATGGTTAAACCGGAATTCGCGGCAATCGGCAGGGAACTCGAGGTCCGGGTGCTTGGCACCAATCTTGCTGCCAGGGTCGTTCCTGAAATCGCCGTTTGATCCCGACAATCTGCGGCTGAAGGGCTGAACATGGCACCGGATCGATTTGCCAAGGCAAGGGCCGCGGCGCTGGCGAGTGTCGATCCGGCTGGCCGGCGCGAATTGACCTGCGAGCGTTGCGGTGCCAGGTTCGGCTGTCGGCCAGCCGGCGGCTGCTGGTGCAACCGCGAAGCATTCCGGCTGCCGGTGCCTCTGCCTGAACCGTTTACCGATTTCGGCGATTGTCTTTGTCCCGCTTGTCTGCGTGATGTCGCGGCGGCGCTGGGTGGCGCGGCAGCCGGACCGGGCAAATAGACGCGCGGCGGGCGAGACCATGTCGCCGCAGGGACAGTGGCGGTCTCGGCAGCGATAGCGGTTTTTGCCGGTGGCCCCACAATTTTACTTGAATTACCAAGAATTTCATGCGCGAACGAACCGGCGCCCTGGCCGAAACCATCGGGGCGCAGCGTAGGATGACGGAGACGAGGCACAATGGCCGGCGAAGATCTGGATCTGAACAGCCTGACGGATGAGGAATTGGTCGAGCAAATGCATGACGACCTTTACGATGGCCTTGCGTCCGAAATCGAAGACGGCGTCAACATTCTCCTCAAGCGCGGCTGGACTCCCTACGAGATTCTAACTAAGGCCCTGGTCGAGGGCATGCGGATAGTCGGTATCGATTTTCGCGACGGCATCCTGTTCGTGCCGGAAGTGCTGATGTCGGCGAATTCGATGAAGGCCGGCATGGCAATCCTGCGTCCGTTGCTGGCCGAGACCGGCGCGCCGAAGATCGGCAAAATGGTGATCGGCACCGTCAAGGGCGATATTCACGACATCGGCAAAAATCTTGTGTGCATGATGATGGAGGGCGCCGGCTTTGAGGTCATCGACCTTGGGATCAACAATCCTGTCGACAAATATCTGGCCGCAATCGACGAGCACAAGCCCGATATTCTCGGCATGTCGGCGCTGCTGACCACGACCATGCCCTATATGAAAGTGGTAATCGATACGATGCGCGAAAAGGGCATTCGCAACGATCATGTCGTGCTGGTCGGCGGGGCGCCGCTGAACGAGGCCTTCGCCAACGCGATCGGGGCCGACGCCTATTGCCGAGACGCCGCCGTCACCGTCGAGACGGCCAAGACGCTTCTCGCCCGCCGTCAGGGTTCGGTGCATGCCAAGAGTGCGTGAGCTTCACGCCGAAGCCGGCGCCGGCGAAGTCCTCGAAGTCGAGGCGACGCTCGAACCCAAAACCGGCCCGGCTATCGCGGACACGCTTGTCATTGCCTGCGGGGCGCTCGCCCGCGAATTGATCAGTGTGATTGGATTAAACGGCTGGTCGCATATCGATGTGACTTGTCTGCCGGCAATTCTGCACAATCGACCAGAAAAGATTACCGCCGCGGTTCGCGGCAAGATTGTTGCGGCGCGTGGCCGCTACCGGCGCATCCTCTGTCTGTATGGCGATTGCGGGACGGGCGGCATGCTTGACGCCATGCTGCGCGACGAGGGTGTTCAACGCATCGAGGGCGACCATTGCTATGCCTTCTATGCCGGGCTGGAGGCATTCGAGCGCTTAGCCGAAGCCGAAATCGGGACCTTTTATCTTACCGACTATCTGGTTCGCTTTTTCGACCGGCTGATTATCGAGGGCCTCGGGATCGATCGTTTTCCGCAATTGCGGGACGAATATTTCCGGCACTATCGGCGGGTTGTCTGGCTGACGCAAATGCCGGACGAAAGCCTGCGGCAGAAAGCCGAAGGGGCGGCCAGACGCTTGGGTCTGCCGCTCGAAATCCGAGCAACCGGCCTCGCAGGCCTGGCCGATTTTCTGGAAGCCCAGGCGCCGCAAGCCGCTCAGCCGGCACAATGAGGAAGGCGGTGCCATGGCGCAGATCATGATTCTCTACTGGCGCGATATTCCGGCTCAGGTCGTTGCCAAGGCCGGTCGGACCAGCGCCAAGCGCGAACTTTCGCTTCGCTTCACCGAGGCAATCGATATGGCGGCCATGCGCAGTGGCAGCCATAAGTCGGAATCCTATCTGGCGCAATGGCGGCGCGGCGAGCCGCAGACCTGCGGCGAGGATCTCGAGGCGGAGGCCCAGGCCATGGCCGATCGGCTGGAGCGCGACTATTCCAAGGAGCGGCTCGTCAAACTCGCGGCTAATGGCGGGAAGGAGCCCTAGGACCTTGCGCATTCCGGCAGCCTTTGAACCGAATGGTCCGCCGCCGCGCAGGCGCGGGCACTTTGCTATGCGTTTTTGGAGCGTGCGCCACGCCCGCCAGCTCGAAACTCTCTACGAACTTTACGAAAAGGGACTGGTCGCTCTTTCACCGGTCTTTGCCTGGCTCGGCTGGGAACGTCTCGAGCGGCCGGTCGCCGCGGTCGAACGCGGCGTCAAGAAGTTGCTGTTCGATTGCCGCATGTGCGGCCAGTGCGTCTTGTCGCAGACCGGCATGGCCTGCCCGATGAATTGCCCCAAGAATCTGCGCAACGGTCCCTGTGGCGGGGTGCGCGCGGATGGAAACTGCGAAGTCTATCCCGAAATGCCCTGCGTCTGGGTTGAGGCCTACGAGGGGAGCCAGCAGATGCGCGACACCGCCGGCATTGCGACCGTGCAACCACCGATCGACCATCGCCTCAAGGGTCGCTCGACTTGGCTGGCGGTAGCGCGCGACATGGCGACGAACGCCGACGCGCCCTTGGCGGGGCGGTGAGGATGGCGCTCGGTCATCCCGATGATTTCGGGCCTGATCCGGCCTCGCCCTTGCCGGATTTGCCGGCTCATTCCTCGCGGGGCCGGCTCGAGCGGGTGCTGCGGCGCGGCGAATTCGCGGTTACGGCAGAGCTCAACCCGCCCAATTCGGCCGACCCCGAGGATGTCTATCGGCGGATCGAGGCTTTCGAGGGCTGGGTCGATGCGGTGAACGCCACCGACGGATCGGGCGCCCATTGCCACATGTCGAGCGTTGCGATCTGTGCCTTGCTGACCAGGGTGGGTTTTTCCTGCATCTTGCAGATCTCTTGTCGCGACTACAACCGGATCGCCATCCAGGGCAATGTCCTCGGCGCGGCGGCGCTTGGCGTCGCCAATGTGCTGTGCCTGACCGGCGATGGCGTCCAATGCGGCGATCATCCGCAGGCCAAGCCGGTGTTCGACTTCGATTCGACGACGCTGCTCAACACGGTCCGAATCATGCGCGACGAAAAGCGCTTTCTGTCCGGCCGCAAAATCACCACCCCGCCGCGCCTGTTCATCGGCGCCGCCGAAAACCCCTTCGTTCCGCCGATTGATTACCGGCCGGTGAGGCTGGCCAAGAAGATCGCCGCGGGCGCTCAGTTCATTCAAACGCAATATTGTTTCGACGTTCCGATGCTCGAGCGTTTCATGGCGCGGGTAGTCGACATGGGATTGACCGAGCAGTGCTTCATATTGATTGGCGTCGGACCGCTGGCCTCGGCCAAGACGGCGCGCTGGATGCGCGCCAATGTGGCCGGGGTTCACATTCCCGAAGCGGTGATTGCAAGGCTCGAAGGGGCGCAGAACCAGAAAGCGGAGGGCAAGCGGCTGTGCATCGAAACGATCCAGCGGGTCCGCGAGATCGCCGGCGTTTCCGGCGTTCACGTCATGGCCTATCGGCAGGAAGAAACCGTCTCCGAAATCGTTCATGAATCCGGTGTACTGAAGGGCCGCACCCCTTGGCGGCGCGACCTCGTGCCTGGTCGGGCGGCGGTGGAACATATGGACTAGCCATGCGCTTCGGCCGGACGAGAGTCGAAGCCCAATCTGCGTATTAGACTGCCTGTGCCGATGAATGGAGCCATGCCCTAATGACCGAAACGATTATCACTTCCGAAAAACGCCAGGTCGTGCTTGGCTTCGATCGTCCGTTCGTCATGATCGGCGAGCGGATCAACCCGACAGGCCGCAAGCTGCTCGCCGCCGAAATGGCGGCCGGCGATTACACGCGGGTACTCGCCGACGCGTTGGCGCAAGTCGAGGCCGGCGCCCAGATGCTCGACGTCAATGCCGGCATACCTTTGGCCGACGAGCCGAAGATTTTGGCCGATTGCATCAAACTCGTGCAAGATACGGTGCCGGTGCCATTGTCGATCAATTCGTCGATTGTCGAGGCACTGGAGGCCGGGCTTGCCGCCTATCGCGGCAAGCCTTTGGTCAATTCGGTCACTGGCGAGGAGGAGCGGCTCGAAAGGGTGCTGCCGCTGATCAAGAAATATGATGCCGCCGTCGTCGCCATTTCCAACGATGAAACCGGAATTTCCGAGGATCCGGACGTCCGCTACGCGGTCGCCAAGAAGATCGTCGAACGGGCCGCCGATCACGGCATCAAGCGCGAGAATATCGTCGTCGATCCTCTCGTCATGCCGGTCGGTGCCATTAACGACGCCGGACGAAAGCTGATGCAGCTTCTACGTCGGCTTCAGGGCGAATTGAAGGTCAATACGACCTGTGGGGCATCGAATTTTTCGTTCGGCCTGCCCAACCGGCGTGGCCTGAATGCCAGTTTTCTGCCGATGATGATCGCGTCCGGCATGACCTCGGCAATCATGAACCCGCTCCACCATGAGGACATGCAGGCCATTCTCGGCGCCAATGTCGTGATGGGACATGATCCGAATTGCTCGAACTGGATCCGCAAGTACCGCGAGCCCGCGCCTGACAGCGGCGCGGCCGGTGCGGCGGGCGAGGCGCCGCGCGGCCGCCGCGAAGGCCGCAGGAGGGGTTAGGCGGACGTGAGCCAGGACTTTGCGATAGTCTTCGCGCCGTCAGGCAAGCGCGGCAATTTTGCGTCGGGAACCTCGGTTCTCGAGGCGGCGCGCAAGCTTGGCGTCGATCTCGACAGCGTCTGCGGTGGCCGCGGCATTTGCGGCCGCTGTCAAATTGTCGTGCAGGAAGGGCACGATCCCAAGGTCGCGATCCAATCGAGCGAAGCGCACGTGTCCGGCTTCAATGCCGTCGAGGAGCGCTATGCCGCGAAGCGGGGAGCCCTTGCGGCTGGACGTCGGCTCGGCTGCCAGGCGCGGATGGTCGGCGATCTGATCATCGATGTTCCCCCCGACAGCCAGGTGCACAGGCAGGTCGTGCGCAAGCGCGCCGAGGCGCATCCGATCAGCATCGAGCCGATTGTCACCTTGCACTATGTTGAAGTCGCACGAACCCGACATGCACGATCCTGCCAGCGATTTCCGACGGCTTTGCCAGGCGCTCGAGGCGCAATGGTCGCTGCAGGGGGTCAGGGCGCCGCTAGCGGTCCTGCGCGGGCTGCAGGGCGCGCTGCGGGAGGGCGGCTGGAGCGTGACGGTCGCGTTGCGGCACGGCAAGGACGTTGTCGCCGTCTATCCCGGCTTCAAGGCGCGTATTTTCGGTCTGGCCGTCGACATTGGCTCGACCACGATTGCCGCTCATCTTTGCGATCTGGCGAGCGGCGAAGTTGTCGCATCCGATGGCCTGATGAACCCGCAGATCCGCTTCGGCGAGGATCTGATGAGCCGGGTGTCCTATGTCATGCTGCACCCCGGCGGCGACGTCGATCTTACCAGGGCGGTGCGCGAGGCGGTCCAATCCCTGATCGAAAGCGTGGCCCGGCAGGCCGAGATCCGAACTGACGAAATCACAGAGATCACCTTCGCGGGCAATCCGATTATGCATCACCTGATGCTCGGCCTCGACCCGACCGAATTGGGCGGCGCGCCCTTCGCTTTGACGATTGATGAGGCCTACGACGTGCCGGCCCGCGATCTCGGGCTTGCAGTGGCGCCTGGCGCCTATGCCTTTATGCTGCCCTGCATCGCCGGCCACGTCGGCGCCGACACGGCCGCGGTCATTCTCTCAGAAGGACCCTATCTCTCCGATGAAGTGCGGCTTCTGGTCGATGTCGGAACCAATGCCGAAATCGTGCTCGGCAATCGTCATCTTCTGCTTGCCTGCTCGTCGCCGACCGGACCGGCCTTCGAAGGGGCGCAGATTTCCTCCGGTCAGCGGGCGGCGCCCGGGGCGATCGAAAGGGTGCGCATAGACTATCGCACTCTCGAGCCGCGCTTCAAGGTCATAGGCTGCGACCTGTGGTCGGATGAGGCCGGGTTTGACGTGGCAACGGCGGCAACCGGGGTCACTGGCATTTGCGGTTCGGGCATCATTGAGGTCGTCGCCGAAATGGTCCTTGCCGGCATCGTCAAGCCCGAGGGTCTAATCGACGGGGCGCTGGCTCAGCGCAGCTGGCGGGTCGTCGAGGACGGCCGCACATTCGCCTATGTGATCCAGGCCGGCGAGCCGAAAATCAGCGTCACCCAAAACGACATCCGGGCTATCCAA
Source organism: uncultured Alphaproteobacteria bacterium (assembly GCA_963773155.1). Classification (GTDB taxonomy): domain Bacteria; phylum Pseudomonadota; class Alphaproteobacteria; order Rhizobiales; family Beijerinckiaceae; genus CAVZAB01. The sequence goes on from CAVZAB010000019.1 coordinate 209,185, forward strand.
TTGGCCAAGGCCGCGCTCTATGCCGGCATCAAGCTGTTGATGGACCGGTACGGCGCCACCAAGGTCGATCGGATCACGCTCGCTGGGGCCTTCGGCAGCCATATTGACGTGACCTATGCGATGGCTCTGGGCCTCATTCCGGATTGTGATCTCGAACGGGTATCCTCAGCCGGAAACGCGGCCGGTACCGGAGCCCGGATCGCGTTGCTGAATGCTGCCGCGCGGCGCGAGATCGGCGAGGTGGTCCTGCGCACGCAGAAAATCGAAACCGCGCTGGAGCCGGCGTTCCAGGGCCATTTCGTCGACGCGATGGCCATTCCGCACAAGAGCGATTATTTCCCGCATCTTGAAGCCAGGCTTGGTCATCAATTCCTGCGCGAGACCGTCGCGTCCGACAGCAGAAGAGTGCGGGAGCGACGGCGAAGGAGCGCCAGCTAATGCAGACGATTGAGGAGACGGTGCAGGTCACCGAACATTTGGTCATCCCGCTGCCGGACGGGACGCGACTTGCCGCCCGGCTTTGGCTGCCGGCCGATGGCCGGCCGGTGCCCGCGATCCTCGAATACATTCCCTATCGCAAGCGCGACGGCACGCGCGGCCGCGACGAGCCGATGCATGCATTGGTTCGCGGCGCACGGCTATGCGGCCATCCGCGTCGACATGCGCGGCTCGGGCGAATCGGACGGCCTCCTGGACGACGAATACAGCGCCCAGGAGCTGGACGACGCGTGTCGAGGTCATCGCCTGGATCGCGGCCCAGCCCTGGTGCACCGGCCGCGTCGGCATGATGGGCAAGTCCTGGGGCGGCTTCAACGCGCTGCAGGTGGCGGCGCTGCGGCCGCCGGCGCTGACCGCGATCATCACCGTCTGCTCGACCGACGACCGCTATGCCGACGACATCCACTACATGGGCGGCTGCCTGCTCAACGACAATCTGTGGTGGGGCACGATCATGCTCGCCTATCAGGCGCGGCCGCCGGATCCGCAGATGGTCGGCGAGGGCTGGCGGACCAATGGCTGGAGCGTCTCGCAGGCATGCCGTTCTGGCCGGCCCTGTGGCTGCGCCATCAGCGCCGCGACGCCTATTGGCGGCACGGCTCGGTCTGCGAGGATTTCGCCGCGATCCAATGCCCGGTCTTCGCCGTCGGCGGCTGGGCCGATGCCTATACCAATGCCATGCCGCGCCTGCTCGAGCCGGCTTGCAGGTGCCGCGGCTCGGCGCTGATCGGACCCTGGGCGCATCTCTATCCGCAGGACGGCAGCGCCGGGACCGGCGATCGGCTTTCTGCAGGAGGCGGTGCGCTGGTGGGACCATTGGCTGAAGGGGCGCGACAGCGGCATCATGGACGAGCCGATGCTGCGCGCCTATGTCGAGGAATGGACGCCGCCGGGCCGTGCGCGATCCCGCGCCGGGCCGCTTCGTCGCCGAGCCGAATTGGCCCTCGGCGCGGATCGCGCCGCGGCCGTTTCGGATCTCGGCTGACGGCTTCGGACGGCGCCGGGGATGCGCGCCGAGCTCGCCTTTCGCTCGCCGCACTGGACAGGCCTGGCTGCGGCGAATGGATGGGCACCGGCGTGCCGGGCGAGGAGCCGACCGACCAGCGCATCGACGACGGGTTCTCGCATGCTTCGACAGCAGACCGCTTGGCGTCGCGGGTCGAGATCCTCGGTGCGCCGGAGATCGATATCGAGGTCGCGTCCGACAAGGCCGTGGCGCAGCTATGCGCCCGCCTCTGCGATGTCGCGCCGGACGGATCGTCGCGGCGGATCAGCTATGGCGTGCTCAACCTCACCCATCGCGACAGCCATGCCGAATCCGCAACCGCTCGACGCCGGGCACTTCTATCGGGTCCGCCTGCGGCTCAACGATTGCGGCTATGCTTTCGCCGCCGGACATCGCATCCGACTCTCGCTGTCGACAGCCTATTGGCCGTTGATCTGGCCGGCGCCGGAGGCCGCGACATTAACTTTGTCGACAGAAGATTCCCGGCTAGTCCTGCCGGTGCGCCTGCCGCGCGCCGAAGATGGCCTGGTTCGCTTCGAGCCGCCGATTGCCGGTCCGCCGGCCCCGTTCACCCGGGTCTCGCCGGGTCGCGCCGCGCGCGAGACCCGTTTCGATTGGCTGACTGGAAAATTCGACCTATACGAGCGTCAGCGAAGGCGGCCTCTTTGGTGAAGGCGTGGTGCGGCTCGACGAGATTGGCACCACGATCAACCATTCGCTGCGCCGGCAATTGACAATAGACAAGGACGATCCGCTCTCGGCCTCTTATGAAATCAGGCAGAGTTACGATCTGCAGCGCGACGATTGGGACATCAGGATCGAGACAACGACGCGGATGACGGCCACAGCCGGGCATTTCCGTCTCTCCGGGACCCTGAAAGCGCTGCAGCAGGGCAAGACGGTCGCCGGCCGCGAATGGTTCGAGGACATCGATCGCGATCTTGTCTAGGCGGTATCGTCAGAATCGCTTCAGGCCAATTCCCTGACCGGCTTCAGCGGGGACCGGAATCGAGGCATGGGCCCTGGCCAGCGCCTCGAGCGCCGCGAGCGTCTCGGTACGCCAGGGAGCGGCGCGCGGCGTTGATTGCGACTGATCGATGGAAAGCTGCAATTGTTCGCTTGTCGCGAGCACCGACCCGTCCCGGCCAAGGCGCATCTCGAGCCAGATTCGTATGCGCTTGGTATCGTGCTCCAAGAGCCTTCCGCTGACCGAAAGCGGCGCGTCGAGATGGGCTTCCTTTTTGAAGTGGATCAGGCTCGCCAGCGTATAGAGCGTCTGCCGGCTGGTTTTGCGCGAGGCTGCATCGAGCCCGATCCGGTCCATGAACGCGTCCGACGCTCGGCTGAAAACGATGGCATACCAGCCGTCGTTCATATGCCCATTATAGTCGAGCCAGCTCGCCTCGACCTTCGTATCGAGCAATTGGATTGGCCTGCCGGAAGTCATGGCGACATTCTCCGTTCTAGATCCGAGCCTGCAGGCCCTCCGCCTCGGGCCAGTATTTTTCAACGAGTGCCAAAAGCTCGATCAAAAATCCATCGCGGCGGCGTTCAAGTTCCTTGACGCTGCGCCCGGCGGCCTGATGTTCACAACCTTCCACCACCCGGTCAATCAGGGCGTCGCTAAGCTCGGGGGCGATTAGTTTGGTCCAAGGCAGTTTGAGCGCCGGGCCAAATTGATGCAACATATGACGCATGCCGGCATCGCCGCCGGCGAGGTGGAAAGTCAGGAAGGTACCCATCAGCGACCACCTTAGGCCGCAGCCATAGACAATCGCGGCATCAATTTCCTCGGTTGTTGCCTGGCCGTCGTTGACGAGCCAGAGGGCTTCGCGCCACAACGCCTCCATCAGCCGGTCGGCGATGAAGCCTTCGACTTCTATCCGCACATGCAGCGGCCGCATGCCGATCGATCGGTAGAAGGCTATCGCCCGTTCGATCGCGTCGTGCGCCGTGCGCTCGCCACCTACGATCTCAACGAGGGGCAGCAGATAGACAGGATTGAACGGGTGGCCGACGAGCACCCGCTCGGGCCGGCTGCACTTGGCTTGAAGCCGGCTCGGCAACAGGCCCGATGTCGACGACGCGATTAGGACATCGGGGCCGGCAGCCTGTTCGATCTCGCGCAGCAGGTCCTGCTTCAGCGCTTCGCGTTCGGGGGCGTTTTCCTGAACAAAATCGGCACCCTCGACGCAGGCCGCAAGGTTGGGCGCGTAATGCAGCCGGTCGATCCGGGCAGCCGGCGCGAGGCCGCGACGGCTCAACGCGGGCCAGGCATTGGCGATGGCCGCACGCAAATTGGCTTCGCCATCGGGATTGGGGTCCCAGGCGCTGACGTCAAGGCCGGCGGCAAGACAGCGCGCCGCCCAACCCGCCCCGATGACGCCGCTTCCGACAATGGCGATGCGTGCGATTTTCTCCGACATGGTCACTCCTTCGGCTTCCCTTGATCTTTTCTGGCCGGCCTCAACGCGATTGCCGGATCAGCGCATCAACCGCGACCGCGCCGCGTCCTTCGGCGAGAACAAGCAACGGGTTGACGTCGAGTTCGCGCAGCTGCTCGCGATGGGCAAGGGCGTAGGCGGCGACTGCCACAATGGCATCGACGCAGGCTTCGATATCGCCGGGCGGCCGGCCTCGAAAGCCCCGCAACAGGCGGGCGATCTTCAAGGATTTCAGACCGGCTTCGATCTCGCGCCGGGTCGAGGGAAGCAGCAGCGTGCAGCTATCGTCGATCAGATCAACCAGCGTTCCACCTGCCCCAATCGTCAGGGCAAGGCCGAATTGGCGATCGAATGTCACGCCAATGATCAGTTCGGCGACGGCGCCAGCAATCATCGTCTCGACCAGCACCTCGCCATCAATCCCGGCCATCGATCGGGCGGCTGCGGCGGCTTCGGCGGGATTGGCAATATTGAGCTTGACGCCGCCGGCCTCGGTTTTGTGCGCGAGGAAGGGCGCAGCGGTCTTGATCGATACGGGAAAGCCGAGTTCGGCCGCTGCAGTCGCTGCCTTCTCGATGGCAACGACCCGGCCCTCCGGGACGCGGAGGCCGAACGGCGCCAGAGCGTCCTTGGCGGCCTTTTCGCCGATCAATTGCGGGCTTGGCTTGCTGGCGGCGGCTATGGCCAGTGGCGGCGGGCAGGGCAGAGCCCAGGCCTCGCCGATTCCGGCACAAAGCGCAATTGCCGCAAGTGCATCGCCAAGCCCGTGCAGGGCGATGATTCCGGCCTCGGCCAATTGGCCGGCAACATCTTCAGGCAGGGTTTCCTGAATCGAGGCGACGACGGCGACCGGCACATCGTTCGCCCGCTTGGCCGCGATAAGCGCCTCTAGCGTCAGCGCCCAGCTCGTCCGGTCGCAGCGATCGGCGCGCGGGTAATCGAGAATCAGCAGATTGATGTCGTAGCCAGCCGACAGCATCGCGGCGAAGCAAGCGCTCAAGCCCGCAAAATTTCCCCAGATATAGGTGTGATAGTCGAGTGGATTGGAGATGGCGACCTTCGGGCCAAGAACAGCCGCCAATTGTTGGCTCGACGCCGCCGCTAGCGGTGGTGTGATTAATTGGCAGCTTTCGGCGAGATCGGCGATCAGGGAAGCTTCACCGCCCGAGCAACTCATCGAGGACAGCCGCCGGCCTGGCAGCGGGCCTTCGCAATGGAGGATCGACAGGGTTTCGAGGAAAACCGAAAGATCGTTGGCCCGGGCAATCCCATAGCGATCAAAAAATGCCTGATGGAGCCGGTCCGAACCGGCCAGCGACGAGGTATGCGACAGGGCAAGTTCGGCACCAGTCCCGGAACGGCCGGTCTTCACGACGACGATGGGCACGCGTTTTTCGCGCGCCCGAAGGGCGGCGTTCGCAAAGCCTTCGATATCGTCCAGCCCTTCGATATGAAGGCCGATCGCGCTCACCCTGGAATCGTCCAGCAACGCATGCAGGTAATCGGCGAAATCGCCGCGCGCCTTATTGCCGACTGTAACGAGATAGGCGATCGGCAGGCCACGTCGCTGCATCGTCAGATTGAGGCCGATATTGCCGGACTGAGTAACGATCGCCACGCCCCTTTCAACTCTTCGGCCGCCATGCTGGTCGGGCCACAGTGCCGCCCCGTCGAGGTAATTGATCAGCCCATAGCAATTGGGACCGGCAATCGCCATTGGTCCGGCTGAGGCAACAAGCCGGCGCTGCAACTCGGCGCCTGGCGGACCGATCTCGGCAAAGCCTGCCGCATAGCACACGGCCCCGCCGGTCCCCAGTCCGGCGAGCGCTTCAAGCGCGGTGATCGTTGCCTCGCGGGGAACGGCAATGAAGGCGGCGTCGGGGGCCGCTGGAAGATCGGCGACGGATGCAAAGGTGGGCCGTCCCGCCATTTCCGCGCGATGCGGGTTGACCGGCCAAATCGATCCGGCGAATTGGATTGCCTCGCATTGACGCACGACTTCCGCGGCCTCGCGGCCGCCAATCACGGCAATCGAGCGTGGCGCCAGCAGGCGCGCAAAGTGACTGCGGCTCACCGATGTCCTGCCATGCCTCGGTCGCCGCGATGAACCGCCGGCATGACACGCGTGACGAAGCGGCCCTGTGAAAACACAATTCGCCCGCCGTATGCGCATGGTTTCCCACGAAAATAGACCATGACCGGTTGCTCCTAGCTGCCGCGCGGCCGCAACAGGGATCGGGAAATAATGTGGCGTTGGATTTCGCTCGTACCATCCCAGATCCGTTCGACCCTCGCATCGCGCCAGAAGCGCTCGATTGGCAGAGCCGCCATCAGCCCCATGCCACCATAAATCTGAACCGCGCGATCGGTGACGCGGGCAAGTGTCTCCGAGGCAAACAGCTTGGCCATCGCAAAATCCTGATCGGTCGCCGTGCCGCGGTCGAGCTTGCCAGCGGCCGCCAACGTCAGCAGGTCGGCCGCCTCTATCTCGGTCGCCATATCGGCAAGCTGAAAAGACACCCCCTGAAAACGACCGATCTTCTCACCGAACTGAACACGCGTCGAGGCCCAGTCGAGCGCGAGATCGAGGACACGTCGTGCCCGGCCGACGCTGGTTGCCGCCACCGACAGGCGAGTCGAGCCGAGCCATTCGTTCATCAGGTCGAAGCCCTTGCCTTCTTCGCCGAGGAGCTGGCTCTGAGGCACGATGCAATCGTCGAAATACAATTCGCATTGATGATAACCGCGATGCGACACGCATGGCGGGCCGCGCCGCAGCGTGAATCCCGGCGTTCCCATGTCGACAAGAAAGGCCGAGATCGATGCCTTGCCCCGAAGGCCTTGACTCGCCCCCGTTGCCGCGAACAAAACAACATAATCGGCCTTGTCGGCATGGGAAATGAAATGCTTCGATCCATTGATAACAAAAGTCTCGCCACGCCTTTCGGCCCGGGTCTTCATCGAACGGATGTCGGATCCCGCGCCGGGTTCGGTCATCGCCAGGCAATCATGGCGAAGCCCCCGGATTGTCGGGATCAAATAGCGGTCGATCTGTTCGCCGCGGCAGCCTTGCAGAATATTCGAAGGGCGGGCGACGCACATGTGCAGGCCGTAGCCGGCCCGGCCGAGTTCGCGCTCGAGCAGGGCAAAACTGACCGCATCGAGACCGGCAGCGCCATATGCGCTTGGCATATTGGCGGCATAAATGCCGAGTTCGATCGCTTTGTTCTGAATGTCGACGGCAATTTCGCGCGGCACGTCATCCAGCTTTTCGACCAGGTCCTCGTGCGGATAAAGCTCTTTTTCGACAAAGGCGCGCACCATATCGACCAGCATGGCCTGTTCGTCGCTCAGCGGGAAGCTCATGAAAACTCTCGCAGTTTTAGCGCTGCTTCTGGAGCGCCAGTTTCTGGCGCGCCTCGGCGGGCGACACCACCCGCCCGCCTAGACGTTCGATGATTTCGCGGGCCCGCCTTACCAGCGTGCCATTCGAGGCGGGCACGCCGCGATCGAGCCAAATATTATCCTCTAGACCGACCCGCACATTGCCGCCAAGCAACATCGCCTGGGCGACAAAGGGCATTTGCAGGCGGCCGATAGCAAATCCTGCCCAATTGGCGCCGGGCGGCAAATGATTGCGCATGGCGAGCATCGCTTCGGCCGTCGCCTCGGCGCCCCAAGGCACGCCGTGACAGAGCTGGAAAAGCGGCGGCGCATCGATTAGGCCCTCCGCGATCAACTGCTTGGCCAGCCAGATATGGCCAAGTTCGAAACATTCGATCTCCGGCTTCACGCCCGCCGCTTGGATCCGACCCGCCATGTCGCGCAGCAAATCGGCAGTAGCGATAAAGGCCCCATTGCCGAAATTCAGGGAGCCGCAATCGAGCGTGCAGATTTCCGGCCGCAATTCCTCGACATGGGCGACGCGATCCTCGGCATTGGCCATGTCACTGCCTGGCCCGCCGCGCAATGGCTCGGTCGGATTGAAATAGTAATCGCCGCCCATGCCGGCGGTCAGATTGATAACCACATCCCTGCCCGAGGCCCGGATATGTCCGACGGTCTCGCGGTAGAGGTCGACCTTGCGGGAGGCCTTGCCGCTTTTCGGGTCACGGACGTGGACATGGACGATAGCGGCACCCGCCTCGGCGGCCTCGACGGCGCTGTCGGCAATTTGGCGGGGCGTGACTGGAATCGCCGGATGTTTGCCAACCGTGTCGCCCGCCCCGGTGAGCGCGCAGGAAAGGATCACTTCATGGTTCATTGGCCGCTCCCTCGCATTTGACGCCATGCTAGTGGCGGCCACCTTTTCGGCGTTGGCCCTTTGCGACACCCAAATGTCCGGGCCCGACGAAGCCGGCTGGTGGTGCAAATCTGGGGTGCCGACATTCTTTTTAATATTCGCATGGCAGGCCTTGGGTTCGGCGAGCGCGAGGGCGGAATTATGGCTGGACGCGGGTTTGCGGCGAAATGGACGGCGGCATTCGGGCGGACCTTGGCGATGCCGATTGCAACGGGCGACAGATCCGAAAAAACTTCCGGTCGATCCGGCCAAGGGCTGTGCGCCCGTCTACCCCCATGCCTATTCGCGCGTCAATACGATTTTCGAATTATCGTACAGCTGCAAATTGGCGTCATCTGCACCACACCGGCTGCCGCGAAACTTGCCAAGCATGGCGGCCCCGGCCCGGATGATCGCAGCATCGCCCTGCTCGTCTCTGATCGCGCTTGGTTCGCCCGCACCATCAGCGTGCCGGTTTCGACGGTGCAAGTCGCCCCGGTGATCCTGGCGCTTCTCGGTCTCGATCCGCAGAAGCTCGACGCTGTGCGGATGGAAGGCACCGAGATGCTGTCGGGTTGTGCCGAACTCGCCGTTGGCCGCCGAGCGGGATCAGTGCTTCTTATCGAAGCCGATCCGCCAGAGCGCGCCGCCGGCATCGTCGCTAACGAACAGGGTGCCGTCAGCTCCGACCGCAACGCCGACGGGTCGGCCCCAGACTTTCTGGTCGCTGGCGACGAAGCCCGTGAGGAAGTCCTCGTATTCGCCGGTCGGTCGGCCGTCCTTGAAAATGAGGCGCACGATTTTGTAGCCGGTTCGCTTTGATCGGTTCCACGACCCGTGCAGGGCCACGAAGGCGTCACCCCAATAATCCTCGGGGAATTGCGCGGCCTGATAGAAGGTCAGGCCAAGCGGCGCCGAGTGCGGTTGGATCAAAACATCCGGAATAATCGATTTTGCTGCGAGATCAGGCCGCTCGCCCTTGTGGATCGGATCCTGATGAGCGCCGATATAATACCATGGCCAACCGTAGAAGCCGCCAGGGCGGACATGGGTCGCAAAATCGGGTGGCAGGTCATCGCCGAGCAGATCGCGTTCGTTGACGGCGCACCAGAGATCGCCGGACCCCGGCTGAATCGCCAAGCCGGAGCAATTGCGTAAGCCGGTGGCAAAGGTCCGGCGACCGGCGCCGAGCGGATCGAATGCGAGAACGCTGGCCCGTTCGTCTTCCGGTCCCCAGCTTGCGCCCGAACCGCGCTTGGCCTCGTGAGCCCTGATTTCGTCTGGCGAAAGCCTCGGCAGTCCGGCAGCATTGTTGCTGGCCGATCCGACCGACACGAACATCGTCTTGCCATCGGACGAAAAGACGAGGTCGCGGGTTTCATGGCTGCCGCCGTGGGGCAGGCTGGCGACAATCGTTTCCGGCGCCGCCACGGCATGCAATTGGCCGTTGGTATAGCGGTAACGCACGACCTTGTCGGTGGCGGCGACATAGACGAATTGCGGGTCCGGACCTGGCGGATAGAAGCCGATGCCAAACGGCTCTGACAGGGAATCGGCGAAGATTTCGGTGCGGATCGACCGGCGGCCATCGCCCGATGGCCGCAGAACCCGGATCTGACCGGCACGGCTTTCGGCGACGAACAGGTCGCCGTTCGGCGCAGTTCTGACGATCCGAGGGCCGAACAGCCCCGTGGCGAAAAGCTCGACTTTAAACCTATCCGGCACAAGCGGCAGCGCATTGGGCGGGCGTGCGCCGAGACTGGAACCATTGGCGGCCGCGAGCGTGCTGTAGGGCGCCGGCAAGTCGTCCACCACAATTTTTCGGCGAACGCCCGGGCGGTCATCCCGCCAGTCGGAAAAAGCACTTTGCCCCTGGCGGAGCTGATCGGCTGGCGCCGCCAGCTGGGGCGCAAACAGGCTCGCAAGAGCAACGGAAACCAACACAGCTCGCTGCATAAACTCTCCTCGCGCTAACTGTGCCAAACGCCGCGCGGCCGGCCAGCCAAGGCGCGGGCGCAGGATTTTACCCGCAAGTTGAGTTCGATCAACGCACAAACCGCCTGCTTGCGCACAATAGTCCAATAGAATAGGAGCACAAGAAATGACCTCGGCTGAATTCGAAGACGTCAAGCGCGGCATCGCCTGCCTCGGCGTTTGCGTCGCCCAATTGCTGCGCGCCTCGGACCAGGCGGCGCCCAGGAAGCTGAAATTGCTGACGCGCGAGATGAGCGAGCATCTCAAGGGAATTGGGTCGCCGCATGCAGCCGACATTCTCTATACATTGGGCACCAGCCTGACCGACCCGAAATTCTTTCCCAAGGACTAGGGGCATCGGGAGGAAGCGAAGGGCATCAAACGCTAAGCGGGCCTTTTGCGAGGATCCGCCTGTGGGTTTTTATTTGCGCGGTTGCCGGCGAGCGGCGGCGATAGATTGGCGCCAATTCGACGGGGTCAATGTCTAGCCGCTCACGCGTCGCAATTTGAGTCGCAACCCATTGTTACCGTATTGGCGGCGATCGCTTTGCTTACCACGCGGGCTGTGGACTAATCGGGCGCACCGGATCTATCGATTTCCTCTGAAGAAATCCGTTCGCCGTGGGGTCCTTCAATCCTGACAACGTCAAAGTCTTGGCGCTTCAGGTCCCTCGCTTCGCTGAGGGCGGCGTCGCGGGATGAAAGCGGGATAGTGGTCTGTTCCTGACCACCGGGAATTTGATAGACGACCACCCAGCCCATCGCCAATCTCCTGCTCGCGGACGGATCCGCCATTATTGCACAATTGCTGCGGCGAGCAGAAGCGCGCCGAGACATCGCACCAAACGCACTTCGCGTGCCATGGATTTTTCGACAACCGCAGGTCCCGGCGATCGATGTGGATGAACTGCCATGCCGCTTCGAAAGTGCCAAGCCAGCCGCTTGCACTGGCCGGCTTAAACATGGCAGGCTAGTTGGCGTGGCGTGTTGGCATGATTCCTCATCGGGACACGGCCGCTGCTCTTGCCTCGTGTTAGCGCAAAGGTTACCGACCTGGCTCGAAAGGTCTGTATCTCCGGGCCTCGGCGGGAGGAAGAAAATAACTCGCTTCAAGGCGGCAAGGTCATCGCCATGACGGGAATCAGACGCGCCTTCGTGTGGGCCTCTGCTGCACGCTACATTGTCATGGCGATCAATTTGGTCACCACCGCAATAACCGCGCGACTGGTTTCGCCAGGCGAATATGGCATTTCGGTACTCGCTACGGCAGTCCTGGCGATGGCTGAGGCTGTGCGCGAGCTCGGAGGTGGCGCCTATCTGATCCAGCAAGGGGACTTGTCATGCGAGAAGATTCGTACCACGTTCACCGTGAACCTCCTGGTAACGCTCGCCGTAGTCGCCACTTTGCCGTTTCTCGTCGAACCTGCTGCGAGGTTTTTCGGCGCCCCGGGGCTCGACCACTACCTATTGGTTGCAGCGCTTGGTTACATGATGGGTCCCTTCGTCTACCCGGTTTTCGCGCTCATGAGTCGCGAATTGGCGTTCGATCAAATTGGCAAAGTCAGCGTGCTCATGGCGGCGTCGGCCGCAATGGCAAGCATTGTACTTGCCTATTTTGGCTTCAGCTACATGAGCTTCGCATGGGCGAGCGTGCTGTCTATGACGGTCGGAGCGCTTGCTTGCGTCCAGTCCAGACAGGATTGGACGATTTTCCTGCCATGGCTCAGCGAGTGGCGAAGCGTCATCGGATTTGGCTTATACGACAGTACCTCGGCCATCGCCTCGCGCATCGTGGAATCGGTTCCCTTCCTCATTCTCGGCAAGATCCTTGATGCCGAAGCGGTTGGGTTAGGACAAAGAGCGATTCTATTGTGCCTGTTTCCCGAACGCGTGATTCTGGCCGGTGTTGGCGCGGTCGCACTGCCAGCCTTTTCCAAACTCGTGCGCGATGGGGTAGCGCTGAAGGGCAGCTATCTTCGCGCGATGGGACTGATATCGGCGACTATTTGGTCGGCTCTGATTTTTCTTGTATTGCTGGCCTATCCTCTCGTTTCCTTGTTGCTTGGACAAAAATGGATCGCGCTTGTTCCCCTTGTCCAAATTCTTGGGGCCGCCTTGATGTTTTCCATTCCGGTCATTCTGCAATACCCGACACTGGTCGCTGTCGGCGCTATTCGCCACTTACCGTTTCTCGTTGTCCTGCAGTCGGCGGTGGCAATTGGCGTGTTATTCATCGCCGCCGGCCAAGGCCTGCGCGCGGCGGCTTGGAGTTCTTTCCTGATTGTTCCCGTCAATGCAATCTTCGCGCTCTTGCTTGTTAGGGTCTATGTTCCTTTTCAATGGCGAGAGCTTGCTGGGGCTTTGTCGACGAGCGCGGTGGTCGCCTTTATGAGCGCCATCGGACCTTTTGCCATTATGCTCGCCTTTGGCCGGGTTTCGCCGCCACCTTTTCTCGCAATGTTGGCCGGTGGACTGCTCGGTGCATTGGGATGGCTAATCGGTCTGTGGGTAACCAAGCATCCCCTGTTGCAGGAATTCAGCCGCGCAAACGCTGCATTGGCTCGACTCCCGTTTGCCGCCCATGTCCGGCGGCTCTTCTAACGGCTGCGACCCTCTATTAATCCGTCCATAAGTAATTGCACTTTCTTCTTGACATGCAGAATCTCGTGTGATTCGAATGCGGCATGCAACAAGATGATGCTCGCAAGCTGGATCATGCGACGCTAGAAGCGATGCGTATCCGCGCTGTGCGTAGCGTACAGGCTGGCGAATATCCCGAGGTTGTGGCGCGATCATTGAGGATCAGCCGCCGTACAATATTCGGGTGGCTGGCACAGTATCGGCGAGGTGGATGGGGAGCGCTGAAGGCCAAACCGCTGTTTGGAAGACCGCCCAAACTGAATGCGCGCGCCATGCAGTGGGTCTACATGACCGTGACGAAGAAAAATCCTTTGCAACTGAAGTTTGAGTTTGCGCTGTGGACGCGCGAGATGGTGGCCAAGCTGATCAAGGACAAATTTGGCGTAGTATTGAGCGCCAATTCGGTGGGTCGCTTGCTGGCGCAACTCGGCATTACCTGCCAGAAGCCTTTGCATCGTGCGCAGGAGCGCAACGAGGCTCTGGTAGAGCAATGGCTTAAGAAGGAATATCCGAAGATCAAAGCTCTTGCGCAGCTGGAAAAAGCGGACATCTTCTTTGGGGATGCCGCCCACATGCGTTCGGATCATCACGCGGGGCGTAGTTGGGGCAAGAAGGGCGAAACGCCTGTCGTCGTAGCCACGGGCGCCCGCCATGGCATGAGCCTCATCTCGGCGATCACCTCGCGAGGTCAGATGCGTTTCATGATCAAAGAGAAGGGCGGCGTCAACGCCAACGTCTTCATCGAATTTGTCAAGCGTCTTATCACCGGAGCCAAGCATGCGATTTTCTTGATCGTCGATCGAGGCCCCGCCCATATCGCCAAAAAGACAAAAGCATTTATCGAGAGCCTAAATGGCCGGCTGCGGTTATTTTATCTCCCACCATACTCGCCCGACCGCAATCCAGATGAGCTGGTCTGGAAGCACCTCAAAGCCGATAACGTCGGCCGGATGGCGATCAACGACAAGGCGGATTTCCAATCCAAAGTCCGTTCGTCCATGCGTCAATTGCAAGATAATCCTGAGAAAATACGCCGCATGAAAGTGCAGCTACTTATGGACTGATTAATAGGGCCTTGCTACGACAGATCCCGCATTCGACCGGAGCAGGCAGGCCTGCTTCAGGCCACACGCGACGAAGGCACGGAGTCAGGAACGAGCACCCCATTTGGTTCACTATCCTTGGCCCCTCGCGCAATGTCAGTGACCCAATGGGCTATCAGCTCGATCAGCCGTATTCGGTCGGCCGTCCTGCCGAACGTGTGGTCGCTGTCGCGAAAGAACTCCAGTTTCAGCTGCTGACCAAAACTAACGGCGGGAAACGCGTCGATAATTTGCTCCCGGTAGGTCTGCCGGGTCGCTTCTTGGCCGCCGGTAAATATCGCGAGGATGTCTATATTGCGCTCGACCGTCCGCTTGTAGGCCTCCTCGAATCGCGCCCGAATAGGCGGATTTTTCAGGCTTTCCTGTGTCACTTTCCAGCTGTCGGCGCGCAGGGAGAGGAGTAGTCTCTCTACGATCAGTCGCATGATCCGGCTGCGGCCGAGGGCGGCATTGATCCAGGTGCGTGGCCGGACCAAGCGACTCGACAGATAGTGCAGATAATACTTAGTTGTCGCGGGAATGGATGGGTCCATCAGGGCCAGCGCGACGACTCGCCGATCGGAATGACCGTACAAGACGGCTTGATCGGCGCCCCAGCACAGGCCAACCAGGACGACGCGCGAAATCTGCCTGGACGTTTCCAGCCAATCGAGGGCTTCCGCGATATCGGCCTGGTTGGTGTCCCGGGGCGGCGTGTCATTTGTCCGCTTGTCGCTGTCGCCAATGCCGGAAAAATCGAAACGCAGAACCGTAAACCCCTCCCGCGCAAGCTTGCGTGCCATCGTTACATACATCCGATGATGCCCGACCCGGTGAATGATTCCGGTATTGAGGATGACGACAGCCGGGTGATTCGTTGCTCTAACGGGATGCGTGACGATGCCGACCAGAGTCGCTTCTTGGCCGAAGACGAGGGCCTGTTCATGGATAGCCGGGCTCATGTTAGGAAGGTCACAATTCGATGAATGAGATCAACCGGCATTGCCCCTGTTTCGGTAGAATCTGCGATCCAGGGGAGCCCGCTTTCGACTTCCGCGATGCCGATTTGTCCGCCGTTGTGCTGACGCGCCGCTTGCCGCAACGTCTCATGGGATGGCAGTTTCTCGGCGATTACGATTAATGTTCGCATCCTTAGATTCGGGACTGTTTGGGTTAGGTCCGTGGCCGTCAATTCCATCTGCAAGGCATCGGGCATGGGAAATCCGATGATTTCGGCCGAAGTGCGCCGTCTCCGGTCGCGGGAATAGCGCGACTGCAGCCGCTTCAGATAGTCGTCGCCTGAGACCACCGGATCCCACAACACAAGCGCGTCAACCGTCTCTGCCCGGCGAGCCGCGACTTTCGCGGCCAGTGTTGCGCCAAGCCGCAACCCAACTAGGGCGATATGGGACGCTCCGGTCATTTCCCGCAATTCTTCGACTGCGGTCTCAATATCCGCCTGCAACCCCTCAAGATCGGTATCCTGCCAGTCGCCAGCTGAATCGCCCGTTCCAAAGTAATCGAAGCGCAAAGTGTGAAATCCGGCGGCAGACAGTTTAACAGAGAGTAGGCGCATAGACCTGTGGGCATGCAAATACTCGGAACCCAGCGGTTGGCAAAGCACCGCCATCCTTTGCACGTCACCGCCGGTCGCAGCAGGCCGAAAAATGCCAAAAAGGCGGCGCTGACCCGAGCCAAAGAAAAACGGAGTCATCGGCTAACCCCCCGCTTCGCCGAGGCGGGATGCAGGAGTCCGGCGGCGAGCTGGCGGAGGTTTTGGAAGAATAGGGAGCGGGGATCGATTCGCTGGCCGGTTCGCCGTTCGACCGCTTCAACCACCCGCAGCGACAAAAGCGAATGTCCGCCAAGTTCGAAGAAATTGTCGTGGGCACCGACCCGGTCAACATTGAGAATTACTTTCCAGATTTCGGCAATTGCGAATTCCAAGCCGGGCGCAGGCGGGTCGTCGCAGGCTGCCACGCGCGCCGAGTGGGTGAACGGGTCGGGCAGACGGGCGCGATCGATTTTGCCATTTGGCGTTAAGGGGAGCTTGTCCAGAGCTACAAAGAGCGAGGGCACCATATATTCCGGCAACCGAAGCTTCAGATGGCGCCGCATCTCGCTTGCGGTCAGGTCTTTGCCATTTTCATAGACGAGATAGGCAACCAGCCTCTGATCCCCGGTGCGTGGTTCACGGCCCACGACGATTGCCTGACGAACATTCGGATGCTCAGCAAGCGTTGCCTCGATTTCACCGAGTTCGATCCGGAATCCGCGGATTTTCACCTGATGGTCGATTCGGCCGAGGTGGTAAAGCTTCCCATTGGCGCCCCAGCGTCCTAGGTCGCCGGTTCGATAGAGCCGCGCCCCAGGTTGGGTCGAGCTGTGGTCGGGCACGAACCGCGCGGCGGTCAGTTCCGGCAAATTGCGATAGCCCCTGGCTAGTCCGTTGCCGCCGATGCAGATTTCGCCAACGGCCCCGATGGGAAGTGGTTCGCCGGCTTTGTCCAAAATATGAATTTGTGTATTGGCGATCGGCCGGCCGATGCTGATGGGCGCATCGCCAGGTTCGATGCACTCGGCTGTCGACCATACTGTCGTCTCGGTCGGACCATAGAGATTCCACAGCGCGCCCGTTCGTTGCGACAGCGCATTGGCTAACTCACGCGACAAGGCTTCGCCGCCACAAATCGCCCGGAAGGCGGCGCCGCCTTGCCAGCCGGCTTCGATCAGGATCCGCCACGTCGAAGGTGTCGCCTGCAAAATCGTCGCCTGGCTTCTCTCCAGCAGGGCCGCAAGGGCATTGCCGTCAGAGGCTGTATCGCGGGGAACCAATTCGACGCGAGCGCCGACGAGCAGCGGCAGATACAATTCCAATGCCGCTATGTCGAAGGAGATTGTGGTGACCGCCGCCATTACATCATGCTGCGTCAGGCCCGGTTGCCGCCGCATAGAACAAAGGAAGTTGACCAGTGCACTATGCGGAACTTCGACCCCCTTGGGTCGACCGGTCGACCCAGACGTGTAAATAATATAGGCTAGGTCCTGCGGACCGGCACCGGCCTTTGGATTTTCGGCACTAAGCGCTTCGATTTGGCTGATTTGGCTGATATCAAGCGGGGTGGTACCCACAGGCGCTTCCAGCAATTCGGCTGTTCCGTTGGCCGTGACAAGGGCCCTGGCGCCACTGTCCGCCAGCATAAAGGCTAAACGGTCAACCGGAAAATTGGGATCCAGTGGGACGTAGGCACCGCCAGATTTTTGGATTGCAAGGAGGCCGACGAGTAGTTCGAGAGAGCGCTCGACGCAGATGGCAACTTGCATACCTGGGCCTACGCCCAAAGCGCGCAACCGGATTGCGACGGCGTTAGCACGCCGGTTGAGACGATCATAGGAAAGTGAACTGGCCGCAAGTGTCACGGCCGTTGCGTGAGGGGTCTCCGCCGCCCTTTCCTCGAACATTTGAACGAATGTCTTGTCCTGTGGGACGGTAACCAAGGTATGGTTCCACGCCCGGTAGAGATTTCTCTGATCCCTCGGCTCCAGCGACAACAGGCTCAGTCGCTGCCGAGGTTCGGCCAGCACACTCTCTAATACTGCCAAATATTGGCCGACAAGACGTTCGACGCTGGCTCGCTCGAACAGTTCAGTATTGTATTCGATCACAATTGAGCGGGTGGTCTCAACATCAATCGTCACGCTTAGTTCGAATTGCGACCCGCCCCTGTCCAGGACGACGGCCTCCCAGGCGAGATTGTCGAAGACAATGCCCCGCATGGGCGCATTCGTAACATTGAAAAGAACCTGCACAATCGGCGCTCTGGCGGGATCGCGCGAATGCCCAAATTCACGTACCAGCCTGTCGAACGATACGTCCTGATGGGCGAAGGCATCCAGCAACATGTCCTTGATGCGATGCAAGAGCAGGCCGAATTCTGGGTCGCCCGACAGATCGGCGCGCAAGACTAGCGTATTGACAAACGTGCCAACCAACCCCTCCAGGCGACTTTGTGTTCGGTTGGCAATCGGCACGCCGACCGCTAAATCGGTTTGGCCGGTAAGCCGGTGTAGTAGAGCCGCGAAGGCCGCGAATGTCGTCATGAAAAGACTAGCGCCTGCTCGCTGGCTGAGCTTTTCAATACGGGCTACGAGTTCGGCGGTGATCGGAAATCGGCAACAAGAACCCTTCAGGCTCTGAATAGCCGGGTAGGCGCGGTCGGTTGGGAGTTGTAGTGGCGGCAGATCCGAAAGCCTGTTCCGCCAATAGGCCAATTGCCGCTGGAAGCCTGGGCTGTTCTCAAGGGCTCCTTGCCAGGTTGCATAATCCAGATAGGTGATCGGCAGCGGCGGCGGTTGAGCCACTCGAGCGCCGCCACTTGCATTGTAGAAAGCCGAAAGTTCACGGCCGATTACACCTATCGACCAATGATCGCCGGCAATATGATGAATGCTGGCGAGCAGAAGATGGTCATTGTCTCCTGTTTTGTACAGTCGGGCGCGAAATACCGGACCGCGCGCCAAGTCGAAAGATTTGCGGGCCTCAAGGGTTGCGATTCGTAACGCCTCAGTCCAGGCTTCGCCGCCGAGATGACGAAGATCGACAAGGGGAAGCACCTCGCTCTTCCAGTCCGTCACCGATTGAACCGGACTTCCCTCCACAAAGGCAATCTTCGTTCTTAGTACGGCGTGTCGCAACGTCACTTGGTTGAACGCATCCGACAGGCTCTGAAAATTCAAGGGACCGGTTAGCCGGATGGCAACGACGATATTGTAAGCCGTGTTCTCAGGATCGAGCGCTTGGATAAGCCACATGCGTTGCTGGGAAGCCGATAATGGCCAAGTGAAGCGCGAGGCGCCTGCCGGGACCGGGGCAGATCGATGAGCCTCTTCTGGGGTTGAGTGCTCCGTCCCTTCGCCGGCGCCAAATGATTTGGCTCCCTGCGACGCGTCGACTGTCGGCAGAGGCCTGGATCCTGGTTCGGCGAGGCCGCTTTCGATCCGTCGCGCCAAGGACTCGAATGTGCGTGCCTCGAACAGGGCGCGCAGGGGAAGCTCCACCTTAAATATTTCGCGGATCCGTGCAATCGCTTGCGCAGCGATCAGGGAATGACCGCCAAGCTCGAAGAAATCATCGAATCGGCGGATAGTGTCGACGTGTAGAACATCGCGCCAAATCGTAGCGAGAGACTCTTCGGTCGCGGCAGACGCAGCGAGCGCCGAGTTTCCGGGTGCAAGGGGGCTCCCGACATCGAGGCCAGATATACTACTGACGTGCTGCGCCGCCGTCGCCCCGGCCGCATCGTCGCGTTCGGTGACATTCAGCTGACCAATGGGTTTGTTTCCGGGAGAAAGTGCCAATTCGCGCAGAAGGCGCGCGAGGCAACGCCTATGCCCATCTAGGGACTCGGGCGAGTAATGGTCGGCATTACCCGTAAGTTCCAGGAGAACGCCGTCGGTTCGGCCGTCGGCGTGGATCCTGATCTCGAGATCGTCGGCTCGCCAATTGGCGAGCCGATGCGTGGTTGCCGGACAGTCGGCAAAGCGGAAATCATCGGCGAGCGGAATAAAATTTATGATCGTCCCAGCGATATCCGGATCGGCTGAATTCAATGCGAGTTCACGGCGTAGATCGCTTGCTGGAAATCTTTGGTGGCGCAAGGCTTCCCGCATGCGATGTCCGGCCTTGAGCATGACCTCGGCGATCGTATTGGCCGGACCGATGGTCATCCGGGGGAAAACCATATTGGCGGCAGCGCCGATGATTTGACGTTGCTTGGGGCCGTTTCGAGCCAAGACCGGCATGCCAAACACGATATCGTCTAGGCCCGTGGCGAGTTGCAGATATATGGCAGTGGAGGCAATCATCACCGCAGCCAGACTTGTGCCCGGGCCGGCTGGGAGATTCCAAACTTTGGTGGGTGCCACTCTCAAGCCCTTGACGGTCGTCATTGGCAGCAGGCCAGAACTATGGACGACCCGCTCACACAGGCGAGGGACCCGCCCAGAAAGCGTGACCGGACCGGCAAGCTTGGCGTGCTGGGAGAGCCAATACGTTCGATCGCGACCGTATTGTTTGGACTCCCGATAGTTACGCTCCTCGTCTAAGAGGGTGAGGCAAGACAATGGCTCGTCGGCTTCGATTGATCGGCCGTCGGCCAAGTTGGAATAGATATCCGCGACGCGGCGCGACAGACGCACCGCAGCATAGGCATCAATGATCAGGTGGTGCGCGGCGAGGTACCAGTAGAACCGTGCCTCCTCGATCTGAATTAGTGCGACACGGTATAGCGGGCCGTCGGTCAGATCGAAGACAATTGACAGATCCCTGTACATCCAGGTCTGCGCGGCAGTCCATGGGTTGGCTTCGCCGCACAAATCCACGAATTGAATTTCGCAGCTTGTGTCCTCACTGAGATATTGCCTCGGCCCGTCATCCAATTCGCTGAAACGAAGATGAGCTGCGTCATGGGTTGCAAGCGCCAGTTGAACCGCCGAGCAAAACCGCGGCCGGTCGATTTGTCCCTCAATTTCGATATATTTCCCGATATTGAAGCACGGATTGAGCGGGGCCAGTTTCTGCGCGAACCAGATGCCGGTTTGGGTCTTGGAGAGCCGATGAAGCGCAAGAAATTCAGGACTTGAAAAATGCTTCGCCTGCGCTTTCATAAATTATCCCGATTGCAGCTTTGATATGCCCCATCAGCACGCTGGGGTCTTCATTGCGGGTCGTGAAATATCTCTCTAAGCGGTGGCGCCATGTGGATGGTCTGTGCCAACGAGCATCGGTTCCCCAGGCCGACCATCGCGACCAAGAGGTTAATTGTAATAGACGGGAATATCATTGTCGAAAGATTTACAATGAAGCTACAGTTATTCACAAAAATCTGGAAAGGTAATTGCCGGGGGTGCATTAAGTTAGAGACCAAATGACAGAGAAATATTGTAGATAATAAATCGTCATCGGGCAGTTTGATACGCAGTATCGATTTCCTAAGTGGATGAGCGCTTTACACCCGAATGGAAGACGATATGGACATCAATTGCGGTGCAGTTCTTGTCGGGACTGCAACGGCCGACGAACTGGGCGAACACATTTTGGAGAAGATTGTTGTCACCGCCTCCGGTTGGTTCAAAAAAAAGAACGCCTTGCCATGGCGCGGCTGAATTCGCGCCATGGCATGTGAAGATGGATGCTCCGCCTTTCGGTAGGGTGCGAATCACGGTTGGTTCTGCTGTCGAATGCGGCGCGGCGGGCCACAGCAGGTATCACTTGTGGCGGCGCGGCGGATTCGGCCGTCCGATCTGATGGGAGGGCGAGGTTGCGTTCTGCAACAGGAGAGCGCTGTCATTGCGGTATTCCGCAGATACCCGCCAGAAACCCGCAGGTGGTCGACAATAAGATGGGCGGCTCGCGCCAATCGTGGTGACCGACGAATGGAGCGACACCGTTGTCGAGCATGGCGGCGACGATAGGGCGACGCGGAAGTTCTCCATTCCGGCTCTCCGATGCCGGCCTACAGATGTGCGCCACGACCGCCTCTTCTACGGCCTATGTGGCGGTGCGCCCGCCTCGCGCTTGGCGCGCGTTCAGGACATGCTGCTATAGCCAAAATCTAAGCCAACTAGGTTTTCTGCTCGCCCGATTGTGTCAATAATTCCGGCGACTCGAATTCGCCAGCGCGATCACTGGCGCAACGCGCTGCGATTGCCTTGGCTTACCTATTCGGTTAGCGGGAATCAGGCGGCTCAGCCTTGATCGAGCGACACTCCCCCAGCGCCTTCTTAAGGGCATCGCAAAGAACGATCAATTCGCCGGAAAAACTTGCGAGCGCGCGCCTCATGAGCGCGACATCGCGATCGCGGTTGTGCTGACGGGCATAACCGTCAACCGCTCCGTCCGCTCCGGGATAGCGGCCGAATGGGTGCTGATAGAGATCTATTCCTGCGATAACGATCCGCTTAGGCTGGAGTGCCGCGGCTACCGCAACCATAAGGGCACCGTTTGTTGGGAGCAGGTGTTGGTCAATCTCGTCTGCTGTCGGCGCAATGCTGTCGCAGAAAAAATAGCCCGAACTCGGCGGTCTCAGCCGAAGAACGTGGCGTTCAAGAATTGCGATGCCTTGCCGGCGTGTCGGAAAGCCGATGATCGGTCGGTGGCGTCGCTCCGGCAGATCCGGATCGGCCGTGAAGACAAGTTGCGGCCTGACCAGCATGCCGCGCTCGCGCCAGATCCAATTGACGCGAAATAGGCATGGTGCTGGGAAGTCCAACAGGCGTCGATCCTCGCTCGAGGGGCCATTGCCAACACACAGGATGGTTGATGGCGTGCCGAGGCGGGCGGCAAGTTCGGCGAGAGTTGCGATCGGCGGTCCGATCGCTAGTGCGACCAGGCGCTGCGCCCAACCAAGCGGTGCCGGATGCGGCAGTGAAGATTGGTTGCCGGGCGCGGGCAATGCGGCCAGAACATGGTCAGCCGCGAGCCTGTCGGCGTCCGCAACTGCCAGCACGGCAATCCCTGGCGCGATTGGCTCTGGAGCATTGCCCAAATGGACGATGAGCCGGGGTGCCTTGTGGCTGATCAATCGGCGCAACTTGGCGATCGTCTGGCGGGGAATCACAGTTTCGTGCGGAAACCGCCGCCGCATAGCTGGCAACGACGATGCCGGGACAAAGATCACCAGGGGCTGGGACCCGTCTTCGACCAGAGCCGCGTTGATTGCCGGATAGGCAAGTTCGACCGCAATAGCATCGCCGATCAACCAGACGGACTGAGCCGAAATGTGTCTCGAGATTCCTAACGCCAGCAATGTTTAATAGTCCGTATGGCGCTCTTGGTCCTGATATCTTCGAGCATCATGCGTAGTTCACATAGATCGTCTTCTTCTGGCAATAGGCGTCCAACCCATACTTGCCGTCCTCGCCGCCTATGCCACTATCGCGGATGCCGGCATGGTAGGCGTGAACGGCATCGCCACCGGGCCGGTTCACATAAATCTCTCCGAATTTAAGTTCCTGCACCAAACGCATGATTCTTCGCATGTCCTTGGTGAAGACATAGGCAGAGAGGCCATAACGCGACTCGTTGGCGAACTTGAGGCCTTCGTCAAAATCGATCATCGTCATGATCGGGACGACCGGGCCGAACACCTCATCTTGCATGATTGGCATGCGATTGTCAGAGGTCCGAAGTACGGTCGGCTCGAACCAGTGGCCCTTCGCGAATTCTCCGCCGGACAGCCTTTTGCCTCCCGTTATAAGCTGAGCGCCCGAACTCACAGCCTCATTCACCATTCGCTCGACTTTCTCCAGTTCTGGGCCGCTGAACTTGGGTCCAATATCCACCATTGTAGTGGGATCGCCGACCTTCAAAGCTTTCACTGCACGCGTGAACCTTTCGATGAACTCGTCGGCAATCCTCTCGTGAACATACATGCGCTCGTTGGAGATACAGATTTGGCCGCAGTTCTCAAACCGCGAGACAACAGCCGCGCGCACCGCCGCACCAATGTCGGCATCGTCAGCAACGATAAATGGCGCCTTTCCACCAAGCTCGAGCCGCAACAGTTTCAGATCGGCCGCCGCGGCTTGGAAAATTGCCTTCCCGGCTCGCACACTGCCGGTAAGGGTGACGAGGCGGGTTAGGGGATGGCGCACCAGTGCAGATCCGATCCCTTCGCCCGTGCCGCTGACGACATTGATGACACCCGGCGGAAAGCCGACCTGTGAAGATAGCTGCGCAATCTCGAGCGCTGAGATTGGGGTACCTTCGTGCGATTTGATCACGATAGTATTCCCCGTGATCAGAGCGGGACCCATTTTTCGCGTCATTAGCGCGGCCGGGTAGTTCCAGGCCGTCAGTCCCACGACCACGCCGTGCGCGACCCGTTGAATCCAGATCTGTTCGTCCGGCACGTCGGAGGGAATGATGTCGCCCGTGATGCGGCGGGCCTCCTCGGCCGCGTGGGTGAGATACAGCGCGGCGCCATCGATTTCGCTGCGAGCCTCGTGCAGCGGCTTGCCCTGTTCCGCGATGACCAATTTCGCCAGACGTTCGCGATGCTCCATCAACAGCCGGGCTAGGTCCTTGAGGAACTGACCTCGGGTTGTCGGCGGCAAGGCCTCCCAAGCCGGCTGGGCGGCGTGCGCCGCTATCAAAGCGCGATCCGCATCGTCCGGCGTCCCTCTTGGCACCATAGCTATTGTCGCCGACGTTGCGGGATTTTCGACGGCGATCCATTCCCTGAGGCTCGAATCCCCCCACTCGCCATTGATGAAATGACGATAGTGGTCCACACCATTCACCAAATCCTTCATTCCTGGCATGGCCTACCCTCGACCTCGTCGCTTTATAAGCTTGCCGCCCGAAACTTCTGCGGATCCGGACAGGAAATCCGCCGGCAACAGAACTACCACCGACCGTAGCCCTCTCATGCCAATGCTTCCACCCCACATAGAAGAGCGTCAAGCTGAATGTTGACAATTACCGATCAATCATCAATCGTTGGTGTGTCCGTCTGCCGTAACGGAGCTGAAGTTGGCTGGAATTCCGCAGATGGAAAGTCTGGTGGTTGCGGTAGCAACGCCCCTCGATCGTGAGTTTCACCCTGACAGTAGCTTGCTGATCGATCGATGCCGCGCACTCCTGCAGGATGGTTGTGACGGGATTGCGCTTTTCGGGACGACCGGCGAAGGCACAGAATTATCCGTTTCCGATCGCTCGGCGACTCTGGACTGTCTGATCCGCGGGGGCTCGATCCCGAGCGCCTCATTGTTTCGGTGAGCGCCCTCGCGCTGCCTGACATTGTCTGCCTCGCCCAGCATGCTCTTGAACGCAATGTCGCTGGCATCCTCCTGATGCCGCCCTGTGTCTATCGCAGCGGCATAACTGACGAGGGGACGTTTCAATTCTTCTCGGCTGCGATCGAGCGCGTGGGTCGTGAGGATTTGCGACTTTATCTTTACCATTTCCCGGAGATTTGCGGCGCCGTAGTCTCGCCGCGGGTAATCCGGCGGCTGGACGAGAAATATCCTGGCGCGATCGCCGGCATCAAGGACAGCGGCGGCGACTTCAACTTTACCGAGGGACTTCTTCGGCGCTTCTCACATCTTTCGATATACACCGGCTCGGAGATCCACGTTCCGCAGGCGCTAGCACGCGGGGCTCGTGGCACGATTTGCGGACTCGCCAACGTCATGCCTCGGCTGCTGCGCGGAATGTTCGACCTATCGACGGAATATGACCGGCGCCGGATTATTCCGCTCATTCGCGCCGGCGATGCAATCTTGTGCCGGGCTCCGTTTATCGCAGCAGTTAAGGCAATTGTCGGGGATGCCACCAACCAAGCTGCCTGGAGCCGCACGATTCCGCCGATGGCGAAAATCCCGATGCGCGAAATGCAATGGATCCTGCACGACTTCCGCCGCTGGGAAGACAGTCTGCCAGCGACCTACCGGAGCCTCTATCCGGTTCAAAAAGAGTCAGTTGGAACAGTAGTGGCTATGCGGAGAGGCTGATGGGTGGATTACGCGAAATTAAGATCCGGGATCCCTATATTAGCGGTTTAACGCCGCGCCGAGGTCAAGCCCACGACCTGAGGTTCCCGCCTACTGAATGCGGCAGCCAGTCGCAATATTGATAATCAACGGCACGTGCAAGGGAGGACGAAATGAGGAAATCAATAACGTACTCAGGTTTGAACCGCAGAACAGTTCTAAAGGCAACCGCCTCGGCATTCGGAACTTCATTTCTTATAAGCTCGGGAGCCTTCGCTGCCGCAAAGGTTATCCGAATTTCGACGCCCGGATCGCCCGACGAATGGCAAACGAAAGCGCTGGCCGTCTTCAAGCAAGAGCTTGAACACTTGGCGCCCGGGCAATTCGACGTCCAAATCTTTGACAGCGGGACTCTGTTTGGGCAGGGAACCGAAATCGAGGCAATGCAGCGCGGCAATCTCGAAGTCGCCTTGGTCTCGCCGCAAGATATCGCTACCCTAATTCCAGAATATTCCGTGTTTACAACCGGTTATCTCATCCGCGATCCGCAGCACCTCGATGCGGTGTATGACGGCGACATCGGCAAGGAATATGCAGCGCGAGTCGAAAAGGATATCGGTATCCACATCGTTCGCAGCCAATATCTTGGAACGAGGCATGTCATCTTGCGGCAAAATCGCGAGATTCATGTTCCTGCGGATCTTGCTGGCGTTAAGCTTCGGATGCCGGGCTCAGAGACTTGGCAATTTCTTGGCAATGCGCTCGGCGCCAATGCGACACCGCTTGCGTTTGAGGAAATCTATCTTGCCCTGCAGACCGGAACAATAGATGGGCTCGAAAATCCGCTGCCCGATGCGGAAGCCGGGAAATTCTATGAAGTTGCCAAACAGGTTGTCCTAACCGGCCACATGGTTGCCAACACCTTTTTTGCCTTCTCAAAATCTTTTTGGGACGGGCTATCGGCTGATCAGAAAGCGGCGATCGAAACCGCTGAGGCCAAGGCCAAGGCCTTCAATGACCAGAACGTCATTAAAACTGAGGCTGACGCGAAAGGTTTCTTCGAAAGCAAGGGAGTCAAGGTCGCCACGCCCGATGTCGCCGCTTTTCGGCAACAGGTGCAAAAGAAATTTCTTGAATCGAAATATGCTGCCAGCTGGCCGAAGGGCATGCTGGATCGCATCAACAAGGCCGGCACTTAGCCGCGGATGACTTCACTGATCAAATTCTTAAGGCGAGGCGCAGAATTGATCTCCGCGGCGCTGTTCGCGATTATGTTTGGGGCGTTCATGCTTCAAGTCGTTTCGCGTTACGTCTTGGATGCCCCGGTATCGTGGACAATCGAGATTTGCTCGATCACATATATTTGGATCGTTTTCTTCTCGAGCGTCACGATATTGAAGCCGGAGCAGCATATCACATTCGATATGCTCTATTCGGCATTGAGGTCGCGATGGAAACGTCGCCTCGCCACTTTCACTTCGGCAGCATTGTTCTTAATTTTCCTTATCTGCTTGCCCGGAACGGTCGACTATTTGACCTTTGTCTCGAAAAACAAAACCGATGATTCTCGGCATCAGGCTCGATCTGGTTTACGCGTGCTTCGGGATCTTTATGATCGGCGCCATCATTGGCGCCGGAATTCGCCTGTACTTCTTGCTAGGCCCTAAATGGAAATCGGCACTGTGACCCCCACATGACTCTTGCGGCCGCGTTGATGCTCGGGGCCTTCTTCACCTTTGGAGCCCTGGGCATGCCAATCGGCTTTGCCATGTTGGCCTCCACATTCCTCTACCTGCTGTTCAAGGGACAGGATATTGGCTTAGTCGCTGCGCAAGCATTGAACGGCCTCTTTCGGAGCTTTGTCCTTTTGGCGGTTCCCCTGTTCATCGTTGCCGCCGAGATTATGAACGCCGGGACAATCAGCGAGCGTTTGGTTCAATTTGCCACGCTGATCGTCGGGAGAATCCGAGGCGGCCTTGCCCATGTCGTCGTGATTGCGAGCATGATCTTTTCGGGGATGAGTGGAAGCGCCATTGCCGATGCAGCCGGCCCCGGGAAACTAATGATCGAAATTATGTTGAAGGGCGGCCGCTATTCGCCGGGCTTTACGGGCGCGCTTACGGCAGCCGCAGCGACGATTGGACCGATCATTCCACCATCAATCCCCATGGTTCTCTATGCGATGGTCGCCAATACTTCTGTGGGATATTTGTTTCTCGGCGGGTTCGTCCCCGGCATTTTGATGGGCATATCCTTGATGATCGTCATTGCGCTGGTGGCGAAACGTGAGGATCTTCCCTACGAACCGCCAATTGCTCGCAACGAAGTGGTGCCGATCTTACGCAATTCTATACCCGCGCTGATGCTGCCCATCATACTATTGGGCGGTATCTATTCGGGGGTAGCCACGCCAACCGAGGCGGCGGCAGTCGCCGCGGCCTACGCGCTCCTTCTGGCCTGCGGCTTCTATCGTGCGATTGGCTTTCGCGAAGTCACGCAATTGTTCGTGGGAGCAGCACGCTCGACCGCGGTAGTCGGTTTGGTGGTAGCTGGAGCGCTGCTAATCAATTATGTAATTGCTGCAGAGCAGATCCCCAACGAAGTGGGGCGATGGATCAAATCCCTCCATGTCTCGCCTTTTGGATTTCTACTCGTTATTAATCTGTTGTTTCTTGTGCTTGGATGCTTCTTGGACACACTTCTCATGTTGTTGGTGATTGTGCCTATCACCATGCCAACAATACGCGAACTGGGTATCGATCGGGTACACTTTGGCGTGACTACCGTCGTGAATCTCATGATCGGAATGATTACGCCTCCTTACAGCGAGTTGCTGTTCGTAGTGACCGGAATCACCGGAATCAAGCTCACGGCCATGTACAAATATATCTGGCCGTTCATCTTGGCGCTGTCGCTTGCTCTGTTGCTCATGTTGGCCGTTCCAAATGTCGTTCTATGGCTTCCCATCGAATTTGGTTATACACCTGGCGAGTGATCGACACTTCCGCATAGGCGTGACAGCTTATTGCAAAATTTGGTCACGCAATTTCGCCTCGAGTTGGTTGCCTATCTCTTCGCAAAGCCCGCCTTGTGTGGCAGACCAGCAGTTTCTGTCGGATAGGCAATCAATCGGGTGGCTACACGAAGAATACCCAGGCGGTCAGGGCGAGAGCCGGCATCAGGACCGCAGCTGACCACCCAACATAAGCGAAGAAATTTGGCATTTGCACGCCTTGCTCGCTAGCAATGCTTCGCACCATGAAATTCGGACCGTTTCCAATATAGGTCAGTCCACCCCAGAATACGGCACCTGCCGAGATGGCCACAAGCGTTGTGGGATTGTAGTCCATCAAAGTGCTGGCATCGCCGCCAGCGACGTTAAAAAAGACCAAAAACGTTGGGGCATTATCCAAGATGCTAGATATGAGCCCTGTAGCCACGAAATACGCCCAGTTAACAGGTTGGCCCGCTGAGTCCGTAACCATTCGTATCAGTCCCCGCATTGCCCCGTTTGTTCCCTTTTCCAAAATGACAAGGATCGGGAAAATAGTGACGAATATTCCAGCAAATATGACACCGAGCTCTTCCACTGGTGCCCAACTAAATTGGTTGATCCTCCGGATATGCCGTGAAGTCGATAATTGCGAAATCAGCGAGAGCGCAAGCAAACCGACCAGGCGAACTAAATCGGGAACCGGCAACGAAATTGTGTAAAGCCGGAGTTCAGACGAATTTTTCCAGTTACCGCATATTATTTGTAGAAAGATCGCCGCGAATAGCAGCACGAGGTTCCTGGTTCCGGTGATGCTTATAGTGTCATGTTGCTGCCTGTGGGCAATGCGGGCGATCGGATCCTCGCGTTTAAAAAAAATCAGTAAGTCGAGGGCGTAATGGGCCGCGACTAAAACTATCGCAATAAATGCGGTCGGCAGCAGCATAGCCCTAACCGTCCAAGCAAATGGCACGCCCTTCAAATAGCCGATCAGGAGTGGGGGGCCCAGGGGTGTTAAACCGCCGCCGATATTGGCCACCAACAGGATGAGGAATACCAAGGTGTGCATTTTATGGCGGCGCCATTTGTTGGCGGTGAGCAGAGGACGGAGAAAAAGTAGTGTCGCTCCCGGCGTCCCAAGGAAGCCAGCAAATCCAGTACCCAGGGCGAGGAGAATGGCGTTTTCCCGGGGCAATCCGGACATTCGCGTACCGAGATGCAAGCCGCCGGAGATGGTGTAAAGGGCTAGGATGGAAACGATGAAGGGCAAATAATCCGAAATTAACAGCTGCGCCAGGGGTGAAAGTGCGCCAATGCCGCCCCGAATTGTCAGCGGCACGACAATTGTTGCTATCCAAAGAATTGTCACTTTACCGTAGTTCCGCATCCAGACTTCGGGAAAGAGCGTCTGGCCAAGAGCCATTGACGTCAAAAAGCCGACAAAGGGAATTCCCCACGACAGTTCCATGGCTGATGTTCTGATAGGTTACGAGGCGAATGCGGATCTGCAGAGTGGTAGGCTAGTCGCGATCATGAGCGGCCGCAATGCTGTGCAGCGTTCCTCTAGTCGGCCGGGATTTCCAGCTCCTGGCAGTTTGAATTGGTGCCTACCGAGCAGCCCGGGTTGGGCGTTTATATTGCGGCTCAAGAAGTGAGACCTCGCGATCTTTCGCCATGTTGGTCCGATGGTTCAGCGATGTCGAGTTATCGCCTGGCGAGCTGTCATCGGAATAGTGGCGGAATGCGAATTCACAGACATATCCGCCTAGGTCATGATTTGCAGGCGGGTTTGACAGCAACGATTCGATAAGGCCTGGCGCAAGTCCAGGCGGGCCACGTCGTTAGCCAAACGGTGGGGCGGCGTATCGAGCGCCGAGCACGCCGGAGCGACGCGATCACGGCTGCAACGTGCAGGCCACGTGGGCGGAGTAGGCCAACGAGCGGCGGTCGATGGGCAGCGTCACGCCCATGATGGCAGAGGCCTCATCCGAATAAAGACGAAACGACGCGGGGCGGACCTCGCAAGAACGGTTTTTGATCCCGCTCACCCCGCTCGATCCGCTCCTTTATCGCCGACGACCTCCTCGGCAAAAGCTGGGTAAACACGGAAGAACTCGCTGTTCCGGCCGGCCGCACTCAGCTCGACCGAGATTGCATTGCCGCGCTCCACCTGGCGAAGCGTCTGGCGGTGCCGCCGGCTCCACTTGTAGCCACGCCAACTCTCATGGCTGAGCCCCCTTCTTGCGAATTTTCCGGCGCTGCAAGGCTGTAGCGTCTGCGTCGATCTCCTTGGTGCCCTGAACGAACACGACCCCGTGGTTTTCGCTCGCATAGCCGGGCGAGATCTTACCGCTTCCCAGATCTGCGGCGATAAGCCCAAGTTCGCGTTCAAGTGGATCGCCATAACCGCCGGCGCCTGCCTGCTCGTGACGGATGACGGTTCCGCGGGTGATGACTCGCGTCAGCTTGCTCGGCAGATCCTCGCGCGCTCCCTCAGGATTGAGAATGTTGCGCGAGGGCGCTCCCGACTGCCCACCAAAGAGGCCATAGGGCGGATGGACGTAGCGATCTGCGCGAAGCTGCAGAACGGCCTCTTCGGCGAGCAGACGGTATTGCCGGACCAATCCGACCCCTCCGCGATATTTGCCGGCCCCGCACGAATCCTGTCGGAAGGAATACTCCTCCATCCGCACTGGATATTTCGCCTCCAGCGTCTCGATCGGGAGGTTGGACATGTTCTGCGAGGGGTTGGTCACGCCCTCGATGCCGTCCTTAGTCGCGCGGCCGCCCCATGCGCCGTTGATCATGTCGACCAATATAAACGCCTCGCGGCTCCCCTGCTGATAGCCACCGATCACCACGACGGTGTTGCCACCCTCCCCAGCCGCCATGACTTTCACCGGGACGATTTGAGCGAGTGCGCCCATAACTGTGTCGACTACGCGGTAGCCAGTCAACGCCCGCGCCGCGACTGGCGCCGGCATCTCCGGGTTGAGAATCGATCCGGCCGGTGCAGTGACGTCGATGCAGCGATAGACCCCGGCATTATTGGGCACGTCATCGTCGAGGACGCAACGGACGGCCAGATATGTCGCCGACTTGACAAAGGATAGCGTGGAGTTGATGGCTCCACGGACCTGCGGCGAGGAGCCGGCGAAGTCAACGTGGAGTTGGTCGCCGGCAACGGTGATTCGGCAATGGATAGGGATCGGGTCGAAGGTGAAGCCATCACCGTCGATGAAATCGGTGAACTCATAGTCACCATCCGGCCACGCCGCTATGGCTTGCCGGGTCAGCAACTCGCCGTAATCGATCAATTCGTCGAAATAGTGCTGCAGCTGCTCTTCGCCGTGGCGCGAGATCAGACGAAGCAATTCCCGCTCGCCGATGTTGCACGTGGCGTACTGCGCCTCGAGGTCGCCGATGACGAGGGCCGGCAGCCGCACGTTCTTGCGGATGATATTGAACAGCATCTCGTTCGGTTGCCCTGCCTCAAACAGCTTCGACGGCGGGATTCGCAGGCCTTCCTGGAAGATCTCGGTGGAGTTCGCTGGCGTTCGAACCCGGAACCCTGCCGCCCATATCGCAGTGATGAGCGATGACCACGGCGAATCCCTGTAGTCGATCTGCGAGGTAAATCGGCTTGAACATGAAGATGTCGGGTAGATGCATTCCCCCTTCGTATGGGTCGTTCAATATGATCACGTCGCCGGGCACCAGGCTCGCGGCGTAATGCGACATTATGATCGCCATCGCGTCCGGCACTGCGCCGAGGTGCAACGCAACCGTCTTAGCCTGCGAAAGGATGCGCCCACGCCGGTCACACACGGTAGCGGAATAGTCAAGGACATCGCGGATGATGGGCGAACGTGCCGTGCGCATGAGCGCGGCCGCCATGTCGTCGACCATTGCGTCGAGGCCGCTCTTGATGACTGCGAACATGACCGGGTCGACCCGATCTTTGCGTCGCGCGATCGTGGCCACGGGCTACCAACCACCAGTCGGAGAAATCGTAACGATGACGTCACCTGCGGTATCGAGGGTAGCGAGCGCCCCGGGTGGCACCACAATCGTGGCGTCGCCGCTCTCGAGGATCAGCGGCCCTTCGTGGGCGCCTTCAAAAGCGGCGCGTTCGATCACCGGAGTGTCCAGCCAGCCACCTGCGCGGTTCATGTAGGTCGGGCGCCAGTAGCCCCGGCCGCCACAGCCGGTGGCGGTGTTGAGTGCGAGGAAATCGAGGGGTCGAGTCCGGACGACTCGGACAGTCAGCCGTACGTTCACCACCTCGACCTCATCGTTGGACGCGTAGCCGTATGCGCTGCGATAGGCCATGAGAAAGGCCTCGCGCAACGCCGGTAAGTCGTCGCGCGTTGGCTGTCTGGGCAGCGGCACCGGTAACTCTGAATCCTGCCCCGCAAAGCGAACGTCCAACTCATAGATGAGATCGACGTTAGCGGCATCGTGGCCCTCCGCCGCGAGCGCGCTGCGTCCTTCCTCCTCGAGCGCGTTGAGGGTCGCGCCGAAGGAGCAGGTGTCGAGGCTAGCAAGCGATGCCGGATAGGAGCGGACGAAATATCTCTCAATATTTCCGGCGAGCATTCCCATAGCCGTGAAGACCCCCGACGCCCGCGGAAACAGGACGCGCTCTATGCCAAGCCCCTTGGCAAGATCGCACGCGTGTGCGGGACCCGATCCGCCGAAGGCTAGCAATGTGAAGTCGCGTGCATCTACCCCCCGTTCGATAGTCACGGCGCGGATGGCGCGCGCCATGTTCGCATTGGCAACCGAGCGCACGCCAAGCGCGGCCTCCTCGAAACTCAGGCCGAGCGGTCCAGCAAGTTCCCTGCTAATCGCCACACGTGCGGCCTCGACGTCGAGCGCCAACGTGCCGCCCGCCAGCGTCGGAGGGAGCAAGCCGAGCGCGACGTTTGCGTCGGTAACTGTCGGCTGCATGCCGCCGCCGCCATAACAGACCGGTCCGGGGACGGCACCAGCCGAACGTGGTCCGACGATCAGCAGGCCGCCAGCATCGATGGCGGCAATCGATCCGCCACCACTGCCGACCTCAGCGACATCAATAGCGGGGACGCGCATCATGTAGCCGCCCGCCTTGATGAAACGGCTGGGCGTAGAAATGCCCGCGCGGAACTCGTACTCGTTCGTGCGCGAAAGCTCGCCATGATGAATGAGCGAAGCGGAGGCGGTGGTCCCGCCCATGTCGAATACGATCAGGTCAGGTTCGGCGATTGCGGAACAGAGGCGGGCGGCGCCCGCGACTCCGGCGGATCGACCTGAAGAAATGAAGAAGACCGGCTTCTCTTGCGCGACCGCTGCAATTGAGAGACCGCCATTGGAATTTGCGACGAGGAGGGGCGCACGTATCCCCATGGCGCTGAGTCCCTCGGCCAAGCGCTGAAGATAGCTCCGCATGACCGGTAGTACATAAGCGTTGACCACCGTGGTCGAAGTCCGCTCGTACTCGCGGATCTCCGGGAGGACGGCGACGGACGCGGTCACGGCGATCCCCGGGCATACCCGGCGCACCTCCGCCGCCGCCCGACTTTCATTGATCGGGTTGCGGTAAGAGTTGAGAAAGCAGATCGCCACTGATTCGACCCTTGCGCGCGCGAGGGACAGCGCCATATCGCCGACCTCCTGCAGGTCCACCGGACGCAGCACAGTTCCATCGGCAGCAACGCGCTCGTCGACCTCATGGCGGAACTGGCGCGGGACCAGCGGTTCGGGCTTCTCCCAGCTTAAGTCGAACATAGTAGGCGTGCGCACGCGACCGATCTCTAGGACATCGCGAAAGCCACGGGTCGTGATGAGGCCGCAACGTGCACCGGTCTTCTGCAGCAGTGCGTTCGATCCGACCGTGGTGCCATGCAACACCTCAGTCACGGCCGCCGGCTCGAACCCGGCCGCGCGAAGCTGTGCCGCTATGCCATCGAGCACTGCGGCTTCGGGCCTTACTGGCGTCGAAGAGACCTTGGCATGGGTGAGACGACCGTCTTCGGCGAGAACGACGATATCTGTGAAGGTCCCGCCAATGTCGACGCTTATTCTGACGCCGGCAGGCGAATGCCGGGCGGACTGCACGGATGTCAAATGCGTGCTCCGTCTTGTCGATTTTACGTCGACACGGGAGATTCTCGTAGGATCGTCCGATTGCCTTGTCAACAGGAATGCGTCGGCCGCCGACAGCCGAAATGTTCCGTCTGACACCCCAACAGAAACGTGAATTGGGGTCGGCCATACCCCGCGAAACCGCACGCATTGCCGTGTGCGCTGAGCATGATGTCGACGTGATCATTACAGAGGTGGAACCGGCAGACTGGATGTCCGGCGGCGCTCCGTCTCGTTTCCAATCCATCCCGGGCGATGCCTGAACGACCGCAGACGCCGTGCGAAGAGGCAAACATGACATTGGGGCAGGCCAGGCGGCGAAGACCTTCAGAGCAGACAATTATGCGTCCGCGCGGCACCGGCGCTGCCCATGTGGTCGATCGGCTGCGCGAGGAGGTTCTCAGCCTTCAATTGAAGCCCATTGCCGCGCTGGACGAGGTGACGCTCAGCGATCGTTTCGGGCTATCACGCTCTCCCATACGCGAGGCCCTCATTAAGCTCGCTGGCGAAGGGCTGGTCACGATCCACACCACCGCACGACCACCGTGGCGGCGTTCAGCGTTGAGACAATTCCGCACTTTCTCGACGCGCTCGACCTAATGCAGCGCACTGTCACTCGCCTCACGGCGCTAGTGCGCGATGACGACGGCCTGAAAGAGATGAGCAAGGCTCAGGCGCGCTTCGTGCGCGCCGTCCGGCAGCGCGACGTTGACGAGATCTTTGGGTCAAATTTTAACTTCCATGTCGCCGTCGCCACCGCGGGGCGTAATCCCTGCCTGCGCGACTTCTATTCGCGCCTCCTCAATGAGGGCAAACGAATGCTCCGCCTTCACTATTCGCTGGCCGTCGAGGACGATAGTGCCGGAAGTCGGCGGATCATCAAGGAGCATGAGCAGGTGATCGCCGCCATTGCCCGGCGGGATGCCAATTCTGCCGAGCAGATCGCTCACGACCATTCTATCCAGTTGTTCAGCAACCGCTTCGTCCGCTACATTGAACAGAACCCATCCTATCGGGTATCGCTCAAGGATCTCGCTGAACTCGGCTGAGCCTCACGTGGCCGATGAGTTTACCATCGAGCGTGGCTACCGCACGACCGCCAATTCCAACGCGATCACCCCGCAAAATGATCGCGATGAGACCGCCGCGCGAGGTCGTGCCGTGCTGCTGGCGCGCTCTGAACTCCTGCTTGCCCGATTCTGACGCCCAATAGGGAGCGAGCAGAAGGAACGGGTCGGGCGTTCAATTGTGGGGATCTTGGGGGCTCGGGGTTGGACTTGTACAGTCATGTGCTGCGGGGTATGCAAGAAAATGCTGCGTCGATGCGGCAATGAGGACCAGCGAACCGGAGGTGCGAGAACGATTGGGTAGCAAAATGGTAGAAAAACCACGACTGCCATCTATGGCTATACCCAAGAATCAGGATTTATCAATGCCTTGGAGAGGTGGCTGAGTGGTTGAAAGCACCGCACTCGAAATGCGGCATACGGGCAACTGTATCGGGGGTTCGAATCCCTCCCTCTCCGCCACATAATCCAATTATATGCATGACATTTAACAACAATTTTATCAGCTTATTAATGACGGTCTTACATCCAGTCTTACAATCTAACGCGGATTGGGGCGGACTTGGGGAGGATTGAACAATCGTTTTTTTATAGATCCGCCAAAAGTTCATGAAGGGCTTTTTGACGACCCCTTTTACCGTTGGATTGTTATAGTTCCAGCAGGGTATTCGGTGAGGTGACCAGATGACGAAGAGTGAGCTTGAAACCGTGCGGGTGCCTCGGATGCTGTCAATTCTGCGCACCAGTAGCTGCTTGGGTTTCCAACACGCCAAAACCCAGGACCGCCTCTGTTTTCACCTTTTGCGCTCAGGCTGTGCTTGAGCTTGGCGGTGGTCTACTGATCCTATTTGGGTTCCTCATCCGCCCCGTCGAGTTCATCCTGGCGGGCGATTTGGCGGTGGCCTATTTCATGGTTCACTCGCCACGAAGCTTCTTTCGAGTTCAGAATGGCGGCGACGCGGCAATTCTCTACTGCCTTATCTTTCTGTACCTTGTGGCAACTGGCGGCGGAACATGGGGCGTAGATGCCGCGCGAAGTTCGGGACGGAAGGAATAGCGACAACCCATGTGCCCCTCTGGCGGGGCCTACTCGGACATCACTGCGTTGAAGCAGCGTGAAAAACAGCTGGCAGACAAATCCAAGGCTTTGGAGCAGCTTTCGAGCCAACTCGCGAAATACCTGTCGCCTCAAGTGTACAAGTCTATTTTCACTGGAAAGCAGGAAGTCAAAATCGCGAGTCGCCGGAAAAAATTGACCGTTTTCTTCTCGGACATCGCGGGTTTCACCGAAACAACGGAAAGGTTGAAGTCCGAGGACCTAACCCAGTTGCTTAACCATTATCTGACCGAGATGTCGGATATCGCCCGCACCTATGGTGCGACGATCGATAAATACGTCGGCGACGCCATCGTCATCTTCTTCGGCGATCCGGAGACACGCGGCGTTAAAGAGGACGCCGTCGCTTGTGTCGAAATGGCCATAGCCATGCGGAAGAGGATGCATCAGCTACAGGAGGTTTGGCGGGCATCGGGCATCGAAAAACCCCTCCGGTGCCGGATCGGAATCAACACGGGGTTCTGCACCGTCGGGAACTTCGGTAGCGAGGATAGAATGGACTACACGATAATAGGCGGCGGCGTTAACCTCGCGTCGCGTCTTAAATCCGCGGCCACACCGGGGGAGATCCTGATATCCTATGAGACTTACGCCAACGTTCGCGACCGAATCCACTGTGACGAGCACGGGCATATTTCGGTGAAGGGCATCGCCTATCCCGTCGCCACCTATCAAGTCGTCGACACCTACGAAAACCTGGACACGGAGCGCTGCTTCATTCACGAGGAGCGCCCGAACCTCAGAACTCGATCTCGATCTTGAGGCGATGTCCGCTGACGATCGGGATGGCGCGGCCGCCGTGTTACGCGAGGCCCTGGACCGGCTGTCCGCGCTCGACCGGGCTGCCTCGCCGGGGCCTCAGGAGACTAAGCAGTCACATCGGCGTCGGACGACCCGCCCAAAGACTGGGTAATGTCGCGGGTACCTCCCACGAAAGAATGCCCCGACCGTTCTTGGCACAAAGCGGCGGTTGATGGTCTTTCCGCTTTGAGACCAAGGACGGACGTAGGTAAGGCCCAAGTGAGCCATGTCGTGCTCGTATTGGCCGTTCCCGCGCCGTTGCCCATAGGACTGGTTCCACTGGGACCACTGGGACGACGATTGAGGCTGCCCTTGCGGTTCCTAAGGCCCGCCAGGGGAATAATTTGTGCCGTCTCGATCGTTTTGCCCAGAGTTGATACGCGCGGCTGCCGGTTACTTGCCGAGTTGCTGCGCATGCCGTTGCGCCGTTGTCATCCGCTGGATGGCTTGCATTCGCCGCCTTGCCGCGCGCGTTCGATTACAAAAGCCCTTAATAGGCCGCCCAATCGCGTTAGCCAGCCGACCAACCAAGCGGGTGATGACTCGAACGGCATCCCACAAACCGCTCCACTCTACTTGCTCCCAGCGATCACGGAGGCCGACCATTGCAGACGTGGTTTGCCATCTACGGATGTTCTGCGCGCCAAATCGAGCACGGTGGCTTCAATCGTCTTCCGGGTTGGTTCGTCCGCCTTCGTGAGCCCCGCGACGACCGGTGCCGCGATCTCGGTCATGAAGCTCCAGTACTCTTCAGCCGTCTTGAACGTAAGCTCGCCAGCCACAGCCTTGACAGTGATGTCCTTCAGGCCGCCTTTGCGAAAGATTGCCTCCATATAGCCTGGTGCGGCGCAACGGAATAATCCAGGTGAACCTAACGGCAAAGTCGGCATTTCCACGTGCTTACCGATCGTGCCCATGATCGTAGTGGCCCAGGGGTTCCTTTCGGGAACATCCCAAACTGCGGCGCATATCCTTGCTCCCGGCTTTGCTACGCGCGCGAACTCCTTCATACTCAGGTCCACATCAGGAAAGAACATAAAGCCAAAGCGACAAAGTACGGCATCAAATGAGTTATCGGGAAACGGTAGGGCGCCGGCGTCGCACTGCCTGGTCTGAAAGTTCTTGATGCCGCGACGGGCAGCGTTCTCTGCGGCGACCTCGAGCATGCGGTCAGAAAGATCGGTGACAGTGACTCTACCCTTCGGCACGAGGCCGGCGGCCGTGAGCCCTGGCTCGCCAGTACCGGCCGCGACGTCAAGGACGTTCGAAGTTTCCCGCAAGCCGGCGCTCCGGATAAGCTCTTGCCCGACAGGGGCTAACCAG
Organism: uncultured Alphaproteobacteria bacterium; assembly: GCA_963773155.1. Lineage (GTDB taxonomy): Bacteria > Pseudomonadota > Alphaproteobacteria > Rhizobiales > Beijerinckiaceae > CAVZAB01. The sequence continues at coordinate 248,030 of CAVZAB010000019.1, forward strand.
TTCAACACCAACTCGTCCCATTTCTTCCAACCTGAAGAGAATTTGTCCCAGGTTTGGCGCTGCTGATCACGGATTTGTTCAAGCTGTGATGGCATCGTGGTTTCCTTCCGTGTTCTGAGGTGATTTTATATTGTCATCGGAGGAGGTCAGCACTCAACCCTCATAACAACATAATTAGGTCTTCCCGCTTACCACCGGCAGAGGAGGTCCCCGTCGGGACGGTGGCAGTGGTGAGATCGCCCCGGGGCCCAGTTTCTCCAGGAACTCGAACCCGCACGATACCCTTTAGCGGGTCAAGTGACGTTTTCCCAATCACTCAAATGTCGCTTACGCTGCGCTCTGTTGTTGGTCGCTTCGAGCCGGATCCCGTCCGGATCCTCGAAAAAAATCGCATAATAGTCAGGGGCGTATTCTGGATAAAACTTGGGAGTTGATACGCTCAAACCCTTGGCCTTGATTTTCTCAAACAGCGCATCAATATCCTCGACGCTTTCCAGCCTAAAACAGAAGTGATGAAGGCCCGGCCCATAGGGATCATGGCGCTGCGCGCTCCGGGCCGGCCGCAGGCTGAAACCATAGTGGCGGCAATAGTAATGGACATGTGGATCTCCGCCGATTGAAGAGCGTATCTTTTTGAATCCCATCAAAGGCATAAGGGCGTCGTAGTATCTCTCGGAAACTTTGAGATCAGCGACCGTAATATAAAGATGGTCAATTCCAATCGCGTCAGTTGTCATCGGATATCCAGTCTCGCTGATGCATTGTTGAGATTGATGATCTCGTCCCACTCCCTCGGTGGTGTCCTCGAGCCTCTTGCCGGGCCGGCCGACCCCGGCATTATTGACCAGCACGTCGAGACCCCCAAGCCCCGTGACCGCGGCCTCAACAACTCGCCGGCAATCTGCAACGATCCCGAGATTGCCTGGCGCGCAGACAGCCCGCTCCGGACGCCAAGTGTTACCGTTACAGACTTTCCGACTCCGCGAGCGCTCTAAAGGGACGACAAGCAGCGCCGCCTTATCCGATTGTGTGCAGCGTTCTCGGACGCCCTTGCGACGGACCTTACCACGCGAGGGCACGAAGTCGTCCTAGCTGGCCACGTCTTTGCCGGACCATGCCAACCCCACGGGGGGAAGTGCTTTCAGATAATTCCCGTCCAAGACTCACAGGTGGCCCAGGCATGGCGCCGAAGGTTTTCGAGGCCCCATTAGACTCCAGGATCAACGAAGCCTGCCAGCGGACCGCTAGTTCGATCCTAGAGTTTATCGACATTTTGTAGAGCATTACTGGGCAATCAGAGCGCGCGGCCCCCGGCCGTTCGACCCGTATGGAGGCATCATCGTGGGCCAAGCTAGGACTGGTTGGGCGGACTGGGCCTTCAAACTCAGTAAGACAGGGCTAATAAAAATTGCCCGGAGGACGACCGGTTCAGGGGAAAACCGGACATCTCGGTTCATTTGAGATTCCGAGATTGACCCCGAGCGGAACTCGATATCGCGCCTCTTGATTGTTAAACCGGTAAGTCAGGCGCCGGTCGTGCCGCCGACGGCGATGCCGGCGATATTGCCTCGCGTCGACGCCAAACAGGAGGCTCGTCAAATGCACAACTGTATGGGAGATCTCCTAACTTCGGGCGGAAACGTGACAGAAGGAATTGGGAGCTTTTCGGTCACTATAACTTCAGCTTCACTTCAACCGCTCGCGGATTTTATCGAGGCCCGCGCGCGCGCACGCGTCGTCTAGTTTGGCCCCTGGGGCCCCGGCTGCGCCGATCGAACCGATGACTTCGTCGTCCAGGTTAATTACCACGCCACCGCCGAAGAACATGACATGTGGCAACTTAGCAAGCGGCGCGATCGAGTCTTCACCTTTAGCACGCTCCGCCAACACGAGGGTGTCGTTCTTAAACGATACGCTAGTATAAGCCTTGTCGTGCGCGCTATCGAGCGTGTGGATGCCTGCACCGTCGCCGCGCAGCACCGCGATGGCCGTGCCATCTGCGTCGAGCACTGCCGCTGTTTCATGGTAGCCCTGCCGAGCGCAAGCTGCGACCGTCTCGCTCGCCGCTTCGGCGGCTAGGGCGGCGGGGATG
>CAVZAB010000020.1:0-47275 GCA_963773155.1 uncultured Alphaproteobacteria bacterium
GCCGAGGCCAGCTACCACCCTCGTCCTGATTGCGGGCTTCGTCCAGCCGATAGAAGGGCCGAAAGACGTCCTCGCGCTGTTCGTCGGGAATGCCTGGACCATCATCGTCGACGTTGACAACGACAAACCGCTCGTCGCGGCTGGCGTCGATCGCGATCCGGTCGCCGTAGCGCTGCGCATTCGAGATAAGATTGGACAGGCAGCGCTTGAACGCATCGGGACGCACGGTGATCGATGGGTCGCCTTGGACGGCAATCTGGGTCGCGTGGCCCTGCCGTTCAGCATCGGCCTTCAATTCCTCCAGCAAGGTGCGAACATCGACCCTGGCCGAGGTTTCGCCCAAATCGCCGCGGGCAAAGGCGAGATAGGCTTCCAGCATCCGGCTCATTTCATCGATGTCCTTTTGCACGGCCTCGAATTCTGCGCCCTCGCCGAGGAGAGCGAGCGACAGTTTGAACCGTGTCAATATGGTGCGCAGATCATGACTGACGCCATTCAGCATCGCCGTTCTCTGCTCGATCGCCCGCTCGACGCGCCGCTTCATGGCGACGAAGGCATAGCCGGCCTGCCGCACTTCGCGTGCGCCAGAGGGACGATAATCGTAATCCCGCCCCTTGCCGAAGTCTTCGGCAGCATCGGCAAGCCGCAAAATCGGTCGGATCTGGTTGCGCAGAAAGGCTATGGCGACGCCGAGCAGAATGAGCGACGTGCCGATCATGTAGAGGATGAAAATGTGGGAATTTGAGGCATAGGCGGCGCTGCGCTTGGCCATGATGCGCAGCACGCCGTTGTCGAGCTTGATGCGGATTTCAATGATGCTCGAGCGCCCGATCGTGTCAATCCAGAACGGTCGGCCGATCTGCGTCCGGATCTCGTTCGACAGGGCGCTATCGAGGAGGGAAAAAAACGGCTTGGGCAGCGCCGGCGGAAGCGGCCCGGCCGGCAAAATTTCAACGTCGAGATTGAGCCTTTCGGCGGCGACCCTCTGCAAAATGTCGATGTCGCGCTCGTCCGGATAGGCGGTGGTGAGATCAATCAAGGCGGCGATGTCGCGGGTGAGGGCGGCGGAAAGCCGGAAGGTCACCAATTGCCAATGGCGTTCCATGAAGAAAAGCGCAACCGCGGCCTGCAGGATGACCATCGGCACGACAACGATCAGGATCGAGCGCCAATAGAGGCCTTTCGGCATCCAATCGCCGACGAGCCGCGCGATCGAGCGCCACAGCGCATGCGGCCGTTGCAGAAGCGATGGAACAGCGCGCGGGGTCATCGCTCGACGAGCAGACGATAGCCGATCCCGCGTACGGTTTGCAGGTGGCTGGGATTGGCCGGATCGCGCTCTATCTTGCGACGCAAGCGATTGACCTGGACGTCGACGGTTCGTTCGTTGCCGGCGATGCCGGCACCGGCGAGGGCTTCACGCGAGACGGTTTCGCCAGGCTGGGCCGCCAGCAAGCGCAGCATGTCGCGCTCGCGTTCCGTGAGCCTTATCGCCTCGTCCTTGTGGCGCAGGTCGCCCCGTACGAGATCAAAGACGAAATCGCCAAAACGAACCGATTCGCTCGCCGGCTCCGGCGTCTGCGGTTTGGCCCGTCGCAAGATAGAATTGATCCGCAAAAGCAATTCGCGCGGTTCAAATGGCTTCGATAAATAATCGTCCGCACCCATTTCCAGGCCGCGCACGCGGTCGCTTGCATCGGCACGCGCGGTAAGCATCAGCACGGGCACTTGTGTTTCCTGCCGCAGAGACACGACGAAATCGAAGCCGTTTTCGCCGGGCATCATAATGTCGAGTACGATCAGGTCGAAGGCAAGGCTGCGCAGGGCGGCCCGGGCTTCGGCCGCTTGGCTGGCCGCCGTGACGCGATAGCCGTGATCGACGAGATACCGGCGCAGAAGTGCCCGAATGCGCCGATCGTCGTCGACGACAAGGAGATGGGCGGCATCATCGGCAGGCGTCGGCAAGATCGGTGTTCGCTTCGGCTTTGTATCGGTGCTGGTCATGGCAGCCGTCTCACCTGGTCGCGCGGCTCGAGATCGCGCCAGACAAGACCAGCGACCTTGCCCCGCTCGGACGGGTCGATGACCGACAACAGAAAGTCGATGGCCTGATCGCGCCCGGCCGCCGGCAGATCGGCGAGGGCCCGGCTGAAGCGGGCCGTTTGGAGCCGGGCAAGATCAAGCGCCAGACGCCGTCCCTTCGGTGTCGGAAAAAGCAAGCGCTGGCGGCGGTCGCTCACGCCGGCGCGCTGCTCGACATGGCCTTCGTCGAGCAATTCCTTGAGGACGCGATTGAGGCTCTGTTTGGTGATTTTCAGAATATCGAGCAATTCGGCGATCGTCAGCCCTGGCTGCCGGTTGACGAAATGCAAGACGCGGTGGTGTGCCCGCCCGAAGCCATAGGTCTCGAGCAGCCGGTCGGCATCGGCAACGAAATCACGATAGGCAAAGAAAAACAATTCGATCAAATCGAACATCGGGGGCATTTCGGCGACTTCGCCATGCGAAGCGATGCTTTCCGGTGCATCGCGGGCCGCATGCAGCGCCGTGTCCATCTCTTGGCCCGACATTGTGACCTTCACCCGACATTATGTCAGCGATATTGACATATTTCAGGTCGATTGCTACTCGTCAAGTGCGGGCTTGGAGATCGGGTCGGGCGGCGTTGCGCCGAGGCGCCTCCGGAGAACCTCCCTGCCGCTGGCCAAGGGCCCGGCCAGACCGGGCAAGCCGCATGGGAGACGCGCATGTTGCCTTTCGATGATCGTGATGGTTCGATCTGGCTGGACGGGAAGTTGGTTGCCTGGCGGGATGCGAAGGTCCATGTGCTGACCCATGCCCTGCATTACGCCAGCGCCGTCTTCGAGGGTGAGCGAGCCTATGGCGGGGTGATTTTCAAGGGAACCGAGCATTCGCAGCGACTGCGCGAATCGGCGCGGATTCTTGATTTCGAAATACCCTATTCGGTCGCCGAGATTGACGCTGCCAAGGATCAGGTGCTCGCGGCCAATGGCCAGAAGGATGCCTATGTCCGGCCGCTCGCTTGGCGCGGGTCGGAAATGATGGGGGTCTCGGCCCAGCACAATCGGATCCATCTGGCGATAGCGACCTGGGAATGGCCGAGCTATTTCGACCCGGCCCAGCGGATGAAGGGCATTCGCCTCGACATGGCGGAATACCGCCGGCCGGATCCAGCGACCGCACCGGCGCGCTCCAAGGCGGCTGGCCTCTACATGATCTGCACGATCTCCAAGCACAAGGCCGAGCGCAAGGGCTATGCCGATGCACTGATGCTCGACTGGCAGGGCCGGGTCGCCGAATGCACGGGAGCCAATGTTTTCTTCATCAAGGACGGGGCGATCCATACGCCGACCGCCGATTGCTTCCTGGACGGCATAACGCGCCGCGCGGTCATTGCTTTGGCCAAGCGGCGCGGCTTCGAGGTGATTGAGCGGCGGATCATGCCGGATGAACTTACGACCTTCAACGAGTGTTTTATTACCGGAACGGCGGCCGAGGTTACGCCGGTTGCGGAAATCGGCCCTTACAGGTTTACGCCTGGCAATATGACGGCGACCCTGGTCGAAGACTACACGGCAGTGGTCAATGCGACGAAGCAAGCGGCCTAGCCCGCCCCGCTAGGGGCAAACCCAGCGGCGCTGGCTCGCCTCGTCGTGATCGGTTGCTGCGACCCAATCGGTCGTTGTGCCGTCCTGAAGATGCTGCTTTTTCCAAAACGGCGCCCGCGTCTTCAGATAGTCCATCACGAAGGCGGCGGCCGCGAAGGCCTCGGCGCGGTGCCGTGCCGCGGCGATAACGAGGACGATCTGCTCGCCTGCCGCTATCCGGCCATAGCGGTGAATGATAGTCAGGCCGAGCACCGGCCAGCGCTGCTCCGCTTGCTCGGCGATACGTGCAATTTCAGCCTCGGCCATCGCCGGGTAATGTTCCAGTTCGAGCGCCTGCAATTGGCCCAATTCGCTGCGGCACAGTCCGACGAAACTCGCCACGGCCCCGATGTCGACCCCGCTTCGGCGGATCGCTGCGGTTTCCGCGGCAAGATCGAAATCCTCGGCCTGGATGCGGGTCTTGCGCATCGGCCTCAGCCCCCGGTCATCGGCGGAAAGAAGGCGACTTCGCTTGCCCCAGCGAGTGGCGCGTCGTGGCCAACATGCGCGCGATCAATGGCGATGCGGATCAATTTGGGGTTCTCGAAGGCAAACGCATATTCCTCACCGCGCCCGCTCAGCCATGCGATGAGATCGCCTGTCGTCGCAATTTCAGCTGGCGGCGCGAGGGTCTCCTCGCTCTTGCCGATCCGTTCTCTCACCCAGGCGAAATAGACCGCTTTCATCGTCCTATTCCTCCACGAAATGCTTCAGCGACGCTTTCAGATAATCCCAACCCGTATATAGGGTGAGCAAGGCCGCTATCCACAACAGGATCAGGCCGATTCGGATAGTGCCAGGCAATACGGCTTCGCCGGCCCGGCCGGCTATCAGGAAGCCAAGCGCGACCAATTGCAGCGTGGTTTTCCATTTCGCCACCTGGGTAACCGGTACCGAGACGCGCAGTTCCGCCAGATGTTCGCGCAGGCCCGAGACCAGGATTTCACGGCACAGAATGACAATGGCGGCCCATAGCGACCAGCCGGCAATGGTTCGGTCGGCAACCAGAACGAGCAGAGTCGCCGCGACCAACAATTTGTCGGCAATCGGGTCGAGCATTCGACCGAGCGAGGATTGCTGCGACCAGACCCGCGCAAGATAGCCGTCGAAAAAATCGGTTATGCCGGCCAGGATAAAGATGGCCAGCGCCAACCAGCGCATCCAGAACTCGTCCGGCCAGAACATCAATGCGACGACGACCGGGACGGCAAGGACACGACCGTAGGTCAGAAGGTTCGGCAGATTCCACTGCCGGCGCGATGATTGCAGCGAAGGCGGTACCATGCAGCGAAGGAACATGCTCGCTCCCCTCGCGTCAATAGCGAGATCCCCAAGGCCATGCCAGGCGGCTTCGAGACCGCGGCGGGCGCGGTCTCGAGGCGAGGGTCACTCGCAGACGCGCGCCTCGCGGTAGCCGTAAAACAGGCCAGCATGGTAGATGGGACGGCTTTCGATCCAGCAATCCCGGTAGGCCGGCTGCAGGGCCGGCGTGGCGCCGCTCGCTGCCAGGCCACCAATGGCAAGACCGCCGATCATGCCGGCGGCAAAGGCGCCGTGGCGACCATTCGAGGCAAATGCGGGTGTTGCCGCGAGCGCGGCGCTAAGCCCTAGCGCTGCCAGTCCGACGGCAACGCTCTTGGCGAACGAGTTGGTAAGCATGACATCCTCCGGTCTCGATTTCCGCTTCTCAGCGATGAGCAAACGCTAGGCGACCTGGCAGCGGCCCGCGGTGCGCGCGCGCACTTGCCGGCGCTCGATCAGCTTTTCTCATGGAAGAAATCGAACACGAGCCGCGCCGATGCGGCATTGATACCCGGTACTTTCTCGAGATCGGCAAGGGCGGCGCGCTCGATGGCTTTGGCGCTGCCGAAAGCGTGCAGAAGTGCCCGCTTGCGGGCTGGACCGATCCCGGCGATGTCATCGAGCGGACTGCGGGTGAAGTCCTTCTTGCGTCGGGCGCGGTGGGTGCCAATCGCAAAACGGTGCGCCTCGTCGCGCAGTCGCTGGACGAAATAAAGGGCAGGGCTGCGCGGTGGCAGTTGGAAAGCCGGCCGATCCGGCTGGAAGAAATTTTCGCGGCCGGCATCGCGGTCGGGGCCCTTGGCGATGGCAACCACGGCGAGATTGTCGATGCCTAGTCCAGACAGAACCGAGCGCGCCGCCTCAAGCTGGCCCTTGCCGCCATCGATCAGCACCAGATCGGGCCGGGCCGGGAAACTGTCGGCATCTTCGCCGGCTGGTGGGCCAGTATCGTCCTTGAGAAGCCGCGAAAAGCGACGCTGTAGAACCTCGCGCATCATTGCGTAATCATCGCCGGGAACAAGATCCGGTGTTTTAAAATTGAAGGTGCGGTAGTGCTGCTTCATGAAGCCGGACGGACCAGCGACAACCATCGCGCCGATCGCATGCGTGCCCATAATGTGCGAATTGTCGTAGACCTCGACGCGGCGCAGCGGGGTGGCGATGGCAAAAGCCCCGGCCAGTGCGGCGAGCAATTTCTCCTGGCTCGCCGTATCGGAGAGTTTGCGCTGCAGCGCTTCTTGCGCATTATGGCTAGCGTAGCCGACCAATTCCCGCTTTTCACCGCGATGTGGGGCGGCGATCTCGACTTTGCCACCCGCGCGTTCGCTGAGCGCACGCTCGAGGATTTCCTGGCTCTCGGTTCGGTGCGAGAGGAGGATTAGGCGGGCCGACGGCCGGTCGGCGTAGAATTGTGCGAGGAAGGCATCGAGCACTTCGGCGGCGCTCAGGCTCTTGTCGGCGCGCGGGAAATAGGAGCGGTTGCCCCAGTTCTGGAAAGTCCGGAAAAAGACCACTTCGATGCAGAATTGGCCGGCCTGCTCGACAATGGCGAAAACGTCGGCTTCCTCGACGCTGCGGGGATTGACGCCCTGGCTACCCTGGATTGCGGAAAGCGCTGAGATGCGATCGCGCAAGCGGGCGGCGCGCTCGAATTCGAGCGCGCTCGAGGCAACGACCATTTCATCGGCCAGCCGTTTTCTGACGTCGCGGCTGCGGCCGGACAGGAAGTCGCGCGTCTCGGCGACGAGGTCGGCATAGGCCTCCGCCGAGACTTCGCCCGTACAGGGACCCGCGCAGCGCTTGATCTGAAAGAGGAGGCAGGGCCGCGAGCGGTTTTCGAAATAGGAATCCGAACAGGTTCGCAATAGGAAAGCGCGCTGCAGGGCGTTGAGGGTGCGGTTGACGGCGGTCACATTTGCGAAGGGCCCGAAATAGTCGCCTTTGCGGCTGCGCGCACCTCGATGCTTGGTCAATTGTGGGGCGGCATGCTCGCCGGTCACCAATATATAGGGGAAGGATTTGTCGTCGCGCATCAGGACGTTGAAGCGCGGCTTCATCTGCTTGACGTAATTGGCCTCAAGCAGCAGCGCCTCGGTTTCGGTTTCGGTCGTGACGAAGACCATGGCGGCGGTTGCCGCGATCATCCGGGCAATGCGCGAACTGTGTCCGGTCAACCGGGTGTAGCTTGCAACCCGCTTCTTGAGTGAGCGGGCTTTGCCGACATAGAGGACTTCGCCGTCGGCAGCGATCATCCGATAGACGCCCGGTGCGTCCGGCAGGGTCAGCCAATGGTGGCGTATGACGGCGACGCCCTGGCGGACCGAAGCCGGGGTTGCGCCGGCCTCATCGCTGAAATCCAGCGGCGAGGCTTCGAGCGTTTCCGGCTCGCCAGCGAGGCTATCCTCGGAGGGGACATCGTCGGGCGCTGCGGCGCGTATTTTCTGGCGACTCATGCTTACAGATTTAAGCAGGATCGCCAGTTTGGAAAGGGCGCATTGGCCTTGACCGGCCGGCTTCGAGCGTCGAGGGTGGGCGGCTCAACGAAAGGAGCGGCCATGCCCGTGCATTTTCCCGCCGCCGAAATGAGTGCCCGCAAGGTCCGCCTGTTGACCGAAATGTCGAAACTCGGTCTCGACGGCCTGCTGATGTTCGCCCAGGAAAGCATGTATTGGCTGACCGGCTACGATTCTTTCGGCTTTTGCTTCTTCCAGTGCCTGTATCTTGGTCATGACGGGCGTTGCGTCCTGCTGACCCGTTCGCCGGATTTGCGGCAGGCCGAGCGGACCTCCAACCTGCAGGATATCCGGATCTGGAAGGACCGGGTCGGCGCCAATCCCGCCCGTGATCTGCGCGCCTTGCTCGAGGAATTGCCGGTTGCGGGGCAACGGTTCGGCATCGAATTCGATAGTTACGGACTGACCCATTACAATGGCAAGCGGGTCGAAGCTGCGCTTGAGGGTCTCGTCACATTGGTTGATGCCTCGCGGCTGCTGCCCCAACTCAGGGCGACCAAATCGCAGGCTGAGCTCGCCTTCGTGGCCAAGGCGGCGGCGCTTTCCGACCATGCTGATGCCGCTGCCGTCGAAATGCTCGGCGCCGGTGTCGACGAGGGGGCCATTTTGGCGGCCCAACACAAGGCAATATTCGAGGGCGGCGGCGATTATCCGGCCAATGAATTCATCATCGGCTCGGATGCGGATGCGCTGTTGTGCCGCTACAAGTCGGGGCGGCGCACGCTGGCCGCGGAAGATCAGCTCACCTTGGAATTTGCCGGCGTCTACCGCCATTACCACGCCGCGATCATGCGCACCCATATCGTCGGCCGGCCGAAGAGCCTGCACCGGTCCTATCATGCTGCGGCGCGCGAGGCCTTGCTTGCTTGCGAGGCAGAATTGCGACCTGGCCGGACCGCCGGCGACGTGTTTCAGGCGCATGCCAAGGTTCTCGACACCCATGGCCTTTCGCAACACCGCTTAAATGCCTGCGGCTATTCGCTCGGCGCAAAATTCACGCCCTCCTGGATGGATCCGCCGATGTTCTATGAGGGCAACGAATTCGAGATCGCCGCCAATCAGGTCTATTTCGCTCATATGATCCTGATGGACAGCGCATCCGAGACGGCGATGTGCCTGGGCCGGACCTATATTGTGTCGGAATCCGGTGCCCGGCCGATCAATGCCGCCTCTCTGGACCTGGTCGTCAAATAGGGCTAGCTGTTGGCCGCTGTCTCGCCGCGGCCGCGCCGGCATGGAGCGTCGATGGATCAGATGGGAATGGCTAGCCTCGCGCGTGGCTCGCTCTTGGTTTTTGTGGCGGCCGGACTGGCGGCCTGCGTCGAAACGGCCCAGGAAACCCCGCGGGTCGAGGCCAGTCAGGCTGTGGTGAGTGCTGGGGGCGCCAGCGTCGCCTTCGCCAGCATCGAGGGAGCGCCGGAGCTGGTGAGCGCCCGTTTTGCCAACGCGCTGGCCGAGGCGGCTTCGAGCCGCGACATTGCAGTCAGTGATGTCAAGCGGGCGACATATCTGGTCCGCGGTTATGTTACCGCCTATCCGGTCGAGGGGGGAACCGCATTTGCGTATGTATGGGACGTGTTTGGTGCCGACAAAAGGCGGGCGCAGCGGGTCGACGATGCGCTGGTCGTCAAGGGCACCGGAAGCGACCCCTGGAGTTCTTGCCGACGATCAGGTTCTGGCAAGTCTCGCCGCCCGTAGCACCAACGATATTGCCGGCTATCTCGCGAGCCTGCCGGCGGCGTTGCCGACAAAGCCTGCACCGGATGATGCTGCTCGCAGCCCGAGCATCACCGCTTCAAGCACCATCACGCAAACCCCGGCGGCGGCGACCACAAATCAGCCGACCCGGGTCGGCCTTGCCCCGGGGCAGTGAGCGCCGGTTCCGGTGGATGGCGGCGAATTTAAGAAATCGTCATATTGTTCAGCTTGTTCTTCGCTGCTAAGACCCGCCGTGCAGGGTCAGTCGCGGTGTCGCAGCCGGCCAATGGTAAGGCGGGATTTTCGCATGGCAGGTTCGATGAAAATCCTCGCCGGCAATTCCAATGGCGCTCTGGCTGAGGCCATTGCCGCCTATCTCGGCGAGCCGCTTACCCGTTGCCAAGTGCGGCGCTTTGCCGATATGGAGATTTTTGTCGAGATCCAGGAGAACGTCCGCGGTCAGGATACGTTCATTATTCAATCTACCTCGTTTCCGGCCAACGACCATTTGATGGAATTGCTGATCATGACCGATGCGCTGCGGCGTGCCTCGGCCCGGCGGATCACGGCGGTAATTCCCTATTTCGGCTATGCCCGGCAAGACCGTAAATCGGCGCCACGAGCGCCGATTTCGGCCAAGCTTGTTGCCAATCTGATCACCAGGGCCGGCGCCGACCGGGTGCTGACGGTCGATCTCCACGCCGGACAAATCCAGGGATTTTTCGATATACCGACCGACAATCTGTTCGGTGCGCCGGTGATGGTTCGCGACATCAAGGAGAAACTGCAGAACAGGGCGCTCATGGTTGTCTCGCCCGATGTCGGCGGCGTTGTGCGCGCGCGCGCGCTTGCCAAACGGATCGAGGCGCCGCTCGCGATAGTCGACAAGAGGCGCGAACGGGCCGGCGAATCGGAAGTCATGCACATTATCGGGGACGTCGCCGGACGCTCCTGCATCCTGGTCGATGATATCGTCGATTCCGGTGGCACCTTGTGCAACGCTGCCGATGCGCTGATTGCCGAGGGCGCGGTCGAGGTCTATGCCTACATCACGCATGGCGTCTTGTCTGGCGGGGCGGTTGCCCGAATCGCCGCTTCGCGCCTGAAGGAACTTGTGCTGACCGATACGATCCAGCCGACCGAAGCGGTGCGCGTTGCCAGGAACATCAGGGTGATATCGATTGCGCCGCTGATCGGCGAGGCTGTTGCGCGAACTGCGAAGGAAGAGAGCGTATCGAGCCTGTTCAGCTAGCTGGATCCGCGGCCGATGATTCCCAGGCGTTCGCCGGAGATGCTCAAATTTTGAGCGAGACCATGAAAAAGTCGGCGAGCTGGCTTGATTTTGGGCGAAATTCTGGGCCTTATAGGCGGCATAAAGAAAGATCGCCATAGGCGGCATAAAAAAGGACCGCCCGAAGGCGGTCCAAGTCTAGGGAGGAAACGCCCAAGGAGGGCATACGATGCCGAAGCATCGCAATACCTATTTTATTGTGCGACGCACCAATTTCAAGCCCCCGAATTAATATTTATCGAACGTTCCTTCCTGCGCTCTTGAACCACCTCTGACTTTTTACACTAAATCTTTGATAAAATTTAAAGATCTGGTGATGTCAGAACCAGGCGGACCGAAGTACCGAGATCGGATACGGCCTTTTGCAAAGCGCTTTCCAATAGGCGCGCGCTGCTCGGCTGAACCGGGGTGCGGCCAGCTTTGGCGGCAACCGTTGCAATCAGCACGAACGATTGGTCGTCTGAGGGCTGCTCGGAAAATACCGGCTCCGAGATTTTGCCCTCGGCCATGAACGGCAACAGCCGCCTGCGAACCTTTTCCTTGTCGCTCATTGTCCCGCCTCCAACGCGTGGCCCCTGATCCCCCGCCGGGGCGTCAGCCGCCGGCCGCTAATTACATGCAATTTTCGGACCGGAATTTGCTCGTCGAACGGCTCGCTTAGGTGTTGCCGGAGCGGCTTGGCGTACCATCGGCGCGATCGATGATAATAGCGCGAAAGTCGTTGACATTCGTTCGGGTCGGTCCGGTCTCGATTAAGTCGCCGAGGCTGGAAAATGCGCCATAGGCGTCGTTGTTGGCGAGCATCTGCTTGAGACTAAGACCGGCTGCTGCGGCGCGTTGCAATGTGTCAGGCATGACAATGGCTCCGGCGTTGTCCTCGCTGCCGTCGATGCCGTCGGTATCGGCGGCGAGTGCCGCGATGGCCGGATGACCATTCAGAGCCAATGCCAGGCTCAGCAGAAATTCGGCGTTGCGGCCGCCGCGGCCATTGCCATGCATCGTGACGCTGGTCTCGCCGCCCGAGAGCAGGACACAGGGCGGTACGCCTGGCTGGCCGTGGCGGGCGCATTGCAGCGCGATACCGGCATGGACGATTCCAACGTCGCGCGCTTCACCCTCTATCGCATCGCCGAGAATGACAGCGGCATAGCCGGCCTTGGCCGCGACTTTGGCGGCAGCTTCGAGGGCGCGCTGCGGCGTGGCGATCAGAACATTGCGGACATGAGCGAGCCGCCGATCGCCTGGCTTCGGGGTCTCGCTCAGCGGGTCGGCAAGGTGGCGGACAACGGCCGGCGGCGGTGCAATGGCATATTTCTCAAGGATTGCCCGGGCCTCTGCGCTGGTCGTCGCGTCGGCGACAGAAGGGCCTGAGGCAATAATCGACAGGTCGTCGCCCGGTACATCGGAGATGATCAAAGCGACGACCGGTGCCGGCGCGGCGGCGAGTGCCAGACGGCCACCTTTGATCGCCGAGAGATGTTTGCGCACGCAATTGATCTCACCGATCGCAGCCCCACTGCGCAGAAGCGCGCGGTTGACCGTCTGCTTGTCGGCAAGCGTCAACCCGGCGGCGGGCAGGGTCAAAAGGGCCGAACCGCCGCCGGAAATGAGGAGCAGCACAAGATCGTCAGGGCCGAGACCCTGGACATAGGCAAGGATCGATTCCGCGGCACGCTCGCCGGCGGCGTCGGGGACGGGATGTCCAGCCTCGATCACCTCGATGCGGCGGCAGGCGGCGCCGTGGGCGTAGCGCGTCACGACAAGCCCCTCGAGGGGCCACGGCCAATGCTCTTCGACCGCGAGCGCCATCGCGGCCGCCGCCTTGCCGGCGCCGACGACAATGGTGCGCCCGGTCGGGGGAGGCGGCAGGTAGGGCGGAACACACAGGCCCGGTTGCGCCGCATCGACCGCCGCTTTGAACATCGCCTCGAGCAATTCGCGGCGTGACGACATTGTTGTGTTCCCCGTAGTGCCGGTGCCCCATTGCGGGCTGGCGCAGGGGGCCCGGCACAATGCGGCCTGGCCTGCCGCAACGGCAGGCGAGGCATGCCAATATTCGAGCCGCGCGGATCAAGTCAACCTTGCTCCGCTGAAGCCCCTGCTGCCAAATGAGCGGCGGGTCCGCCATTGCGAGGCACGGGACCAACGGGAGATCGGCTTGCAGAACTATCTTTGGATCATGCTGGGCAGTGCGTTTGGCGGCGGTGCCCGTATGTGGGTGTCTGGATTCGTCGCTCAATATCTCGGCCAAACATTTCCCTGGGGGACAATCCTGGTCAATGTCACGGGATCCTTCGTCATTGGCTTCTTTGCTGCATTGACCGAACCTGACGGGAGCTTGCTGGTCAGCCCAACAGCCCGCCAATTCGTGATGATTGGGCTATGCGGCGGCTACACGACCTTTTCCTCCTTCAGCCTGCAGACCCTCTTTCTCGCCCGTGAAAGCGACTGGACCCGCGCCGGCGCCAATATTTTTTTGTCGGTTTTCTTGTGCTTGCTCGCGGTCTGGCTGGGCAATATCTGCGCTGCCGGCATAAACCAGCTGAAAGGCGCATAATCGGGAGATGGCGCAGTAAGCGGTCCTGGATTCCCGTCTCTTATTGATCCGATGCTGCTGGACGGCTAGTCACGCGTGTAAGGCGGCGCGCGCATTGCGTCTTGCCCGGCAAGCCTTTTGTTGATCGAATGGCGAGGCGGCCGACCATCGGCAGGCGCACCTTGAAAATGACGGGCGGCCCAGGCCGGCCGTGCCAACAGAGGCAGGCGGCGGTCAGCGCCGCGCAGGGACGGGATGCCCAGCATGCGACCAATCGTTCAGGGAATGCGCCTGGCCGGCGCGGCACTAATGCTAACGGCGCCATTCGCGCAAGCCGATGTAAAGCGGCATGAGTTCATGCCAGACTCCCTCCGGGGTTCTTGGGCAACAGGCGCCGGCGCATGTGGCAAGCCAGACGATACTATCGTGATCACCGACAAGACCTATGCCACTTCGCAGGCGCGATGCACGGTCGACTGGGTGAGCGAGACGGCTGGCGAGACCGGGCCGATCTTTTCGGCCCGCCTGCAATGCATGGCCA
The DNA here is from genome assembly GCA_963773155.1 of uncultured Alphaproteobacteria bacterium. Classification (GTDB taxonomy): domain Bacteria; phylum Pseudomonadota; class Alphaproteobacteria; order Rhizobiales; family Beijerinckiaceae; genus CAVZAB01. Next base: position 13,550 of record CAVZAB010000020.1, read on the forward strand.
CCGGCGAAGCTTCGCCGAAGACCCAATCGCGCATTCTCTGGCCGAAGACTTAAGGCCACCTATCGATCGGTGGGAGTTTCGACGATCTGCAGGACTACGCGCTTTGCCCCGGCAAATAACCGGGACCTACATCGGTCAGACAAATGCCCGCGCGCTCTTGGCGAGCGCGAGGGCGAGTTGCGCCTAAGCGGCCTTAATGTCGATTTTCTTTTCGGGGGTGGCGGTGCCGGCCTTCTTCGGCAGCGTTATCGTCAAAACGCCGGCCTTGAACTCGGCGCCGATTTTGCTCGTATCGACCGTGTCCGGCAGACGGAACCGGCGTTCAAAACTCCCGAAACGCCGCTCCTGGAGATGATAATCCTTATTCTTCGTTTCGGATTGCTCCTGCTTCTCACCCTTGATGGTCAGGCTGTCGCCAACGACATTGACCTCGATGTTCTTAGCATCAAGCCCGGGCAATTCGGCGGCGATTTCGAAGGCACTCTCTTTCTCGACGAGATCGACGAATGGCCGGGCGGCAAGCCGCTGGTCAGGACGCAGGAATAGCTCCCTGTCGAAAAGCGAACCGCGCCAAGGCGACAACCATGCCGATTGGTAGAAATCGTCAAACAGGCGATCGATTTCCTGACGCAGGCTTTCAAACGGGTGCGGGCTTCCTGCCATTTCCGTTTTAGCCGTGGTTTTGACGGGCAGTTTGGTTGGGGATTCAGCCATCGAAACCTCCTCTCTTGAAACAAAGAAACTCTAGGCCAAAACGCCGAAAATTGCCTTGACCCGCATCAATACGCCGGCAGTGCGGTGGGCCGCACCAGCAAGCCAGGCCTTGTGCTCAATGATCGAGGATCGGGCACAGGATAGGCCCGCCGCAGGCCCTCTCGAGGGCTGCGGCAAGCAGGAGGGCGCGGGCCTCTCGGCCACCCGGCACGACAAGCTGCATGCCGATCGGCAGTCCGGTTGCGGAGAGACCCATCGGCACGGAGATCGCGGCAAGATCGAAATAATTGGCAAAACGGGTAAAAACGGCCGGGCTTTCGGCTTCGTTGTGCTCGGCTATGGTCGGTGCCGGCATGGCGGTTGAAGGCATTAGAATGGCATCCATTGCTTCGAAGGCTTCAGCAATATCAGCCTTCTGGCTTTCGCGGCGCCACATGTTGGCCAGGAATTGCGGGGCGGTCACCCGCTTGCCGCCCAATATGCGATGACGCACGGCTTCACCAAGCTGGCTCGGAGTTTCTTCAGCAAATTCGCCGTAACGCAAATAGCCTTCGACGGCGAGGAACATGCCGCAGGCCTCGGTATACGCGGCGAGCGAAAGCGGCAGGCGCATCTCGACGAGTTGGGCGCCGCGCTCCTGCAGAAGGTGCTGGGTCTCGTCGTAGACCCGCTTGGTGTCGGGCGCGAGGTCGACTCCGAGCTCGGCAAACACGCCAAAGCGCCGTTTGTCGAGGGCGCCGGGCGGACCGGCACCGATGCACGGCAAACCCGCAATAACCTGGAACAGCAGGGCTGCATCCTCGACGCAGCGCGTCATCACGCCGATCGTGTCCAGTTTGTCGCACAGTGGCAACACGCCGCTTTTGTCGATGAGCCCCGCCGTCGTCTTCAGGCCGACAAGTCCGGCAAAAGACGCGGGCAGACGGATCGAACCGCCGGTATCCGATCCGAGCGCGCCGGGGACTAGGCCGGCCGCAACGGCGACGCCGGATCCATTCGAAGATCCGCCGGGAACCCGCGGCTGGTTGAGGTCCCATGGGTTAAGCGGCGTACCGAGCGTCTCATTCGTGCCCCATCCGCCAAAGGCATATTCCACTGTCGCGGTCTTGCCGAGTATGACCGCACCGGCCTGGCGTAGCCGGCCAACCACGGCGGCATCTTCGCCTGCCGGAGTGGCACCGCTGCGGGTCAGCGATCCGGCCTGCGTCGCGAAGCCTCCGACGTCGATGATGTCCTTGATCGCGATCGGTATGCCAAACAGCGAACCCTTTGGCACACCCATGGCAGCCAGCTGGTCGAGATCGCGGGCTTCGGCAAGCACCCTGTCGGGGTTCAGGGCGACAAAGGCACCGAGCTTGGCATCCCAAGCGGCGATCCGCGCAAGAGACAGGGCTGTTGCCCGCTCGGCGGACAATTGCCCGGCCGATAGTGCCGCGCGCAATTCGTGCAGGAAGTATGGCCGTTCGTGCATCTCCAATCCCCCCGAACCGCGCTGCGCTGTGGCGCCGGTTAGCCGGTGCCTAGCGGCGCCTCCGCGCCTTGACCGGAACCGGCAGTTCGCTTGCCGTGATCTTGATCAGCATGGCCAACCACTCGGCATCATCCCATTTTTCGCCCGGGATCACAAAATGGGGCTTTGCATTCTTGTAGGGCGAGGATTCGTCGATTGGGCCGACATGGCGGCGCCCGCCATCGGTTGGCTTGACGAACAGCTGGTCGCCGCAGACCAGCCCAACCATCCGACCTTCGCAATAGATGCCATATTCGCCGAACATTTTGCGTGCGCTGACCGCCCCGGCGCCGGCCAGTTGTTCGAGAATGAAATCGACGGTGGTCTGCTGCGAGGCCATTGCGGTCCTTGGCGAAGGGACAGGGTTTTGCCGGGGCCGAGTCCTAGCGCGGGCCAGAGCCGCGAACAAGCTTGGTGCGGTGCGGCATCGGCATTCGGGTTACTGCCCGGTTGACATGTGAGGCTTTCGCCGCGCGACAATCGCGGGAGCCGCAAACGGTTCGACGAGGGCCCTTGGGCGGCGGGCTCCCGCGGGGCCGAGAACTTGGATCTGCCCAGCGGAACGGGCCTGCATGACGTTGTCTGACCGCGTGATCGGCCTTGATGCCCTGCCGTCGCTGCCTGTCTCGTCCTGCTTCTTGGCACATTGGTTGTCGCTCGAAGCGGACTATTGTCGCGTTACAGCATTCCCAGTCCGATCGTAGGCGGTATTCTTTTCGCGATTGGTGCAGCGCTTCTAACCCGGCTGGGGGGCTATCGGATCGCCATGGCCAATACTGCCAAGGCGGATCTTCTCTTGCTGTTTTTTGCTTGTCTCGGCCTGACCGCCGATCTTAGCCAATTGCGGCAGGGCGGGCCTCGCCTGATCAGGTTCCTCGCGGCTTTGATCCCCTTTTTACTCACTCAGGACGCGCTCGGCGTCTTGTTGGCTCGATTGCTGGGACTGCATCCATTTCTAGGCCTAATCGCGGGCTCGATCACGCTGGTCGGCGGGCATGGAACGGGAGCTGCCTATGCCGACAAGTTCGGTGAGGCAAGCGCCATACCGGGCGTCATGGCGTTGACGATGACGGCCGCGACCCTTGGCCTCGTGCTCGGCGGGATAATAGGCGGGCCTGTCGCCGAGCGACTGATACAGCGCTACAACCTGTGCCAGCGAGACCGGCGGCGAGGGCGGCAGCGTGATTTCCGGACCGGGCGAGACCCCGGTCACGACAATTGCGGTGATTCTTTCACTCGCCGCGGCATTGATCGCGGTATTGCTGGGGCAATGGCTCGGCACCTATTTCATCGACGCGCCGGTTTCGGTGCCTGACTTTCTTCTGTGCCTTCTAGCGGGCCTTGCCTTGCGCAATGTCGGCGGCCTATTTGGGCTGCACCTGCATCATGCCGCCGCGGACCTGATCGGATCGGTATGCCTGTCGCTATTTTTGGCCTGGACGATGATGGCGCTCGATCTTGCGTCGCTGTTTGGCATGGTCGGGCCATTGTTGATTATTCTTGCCGCCCAATTGGTTCTGGTGGCGCTTTGGGCTTATTTCGTGACCTTTCATTCAGTCGGCAGGGATTATGAAAGTGCGGTCTTGGCCGCGGCCTTCTGCGGTTTTGCCATGGGGGCTACAGCCACCGCCATCGCCAACATGCAGGCGCTGACGCAGCGGCACGGGCCGGCGCCGCAAGCCTTCCTGATCGTGCCGTTGATCGGCGCCTTCTTCATCGACATAATCAATGCCGTCGTGCTGACGCTCTTCCTTTCCCTGGAAATGATGGGCTTTCATTAGGCCTGTCGCGTTTTCGGAACCCTAACTTGCCCATTGGGCTTATGTGGCGGTAGCCTCCGCCGCATTGACGCGGGGAAAAATCGCATGGAACCTGCCGCTGCCGAGGCCGATGAAATCCTGTCTCTAACTTCGCGTTGCGACGGCGGGCCGACCCGCGATGGAGCGGTTGGGCTACTGGCGCTGGCAACCGATCATGTCTGCGAAGGCGATCTTCGCCGGGTGCTGCCGCAAGACAGGCTTCCGCTCTACGTCAGCCGCGTAACCATTGCGACGGAATTGTCGGTCGACACATTGGCGGCGATGAGGGGTGACATTGCCCGGGCCGCCGCGCTCTTGCTGCCGGAAAGCCGGCTCGATGTCATTGCCTATGGCTGCACGTCGGGCACCATGGTGATCGGCGAAGATATTGTGTTTGCCGAAATCCGCAAGGTGCGGCCCGGCATAGCCTGTACGACGCCGCCGACCGCCTGCCTGGCCGCTTTTGCGGCCCTTGGCGTGAAGCGGATTGCGGTGCTTGCGCCCTATCCGCATGCCGTCAATCTGCGGGTCCGCCGCTATCTCCAATTGCACGGTCTGGACGTGCCGGTCTTTGGCGGTTTCAACAAGGACAAGGACGCCGATATTGCCGCTATATCAGTCGACAGCATCATCGAATCGGCGCATCTGCTCGATCGTCCAGAAATTGACGGGATCTTTCTCTCTTGCACGGGATTGCGGGCCATAGATGCCGTGGAACCGCTCGAAGCGATGCTGGAAAAACCGGTGGTAACCAGCAATCAGGCCTTGGCTTGGCATGCGATGCGCTTAGCCGGTTGCCGCGACCATATTTCAGGCTTTGGCCATCTCTTGAGCCTGTAGTCGGACCTTCATTCGCGCCAGGCAGAATTGGATTCCACCGGTCAAGGACAGCCACAATGATATTTTTGCGGCCGGCCTATCTCGGTCTTGCGCTTGGATTGCTGCTCGGCCGGTGGTAATGCCGTTCAGCGCGGCCGCGCTCAGTGCCAACATCCAGATCGTAAGGAACCTTGGTAACGGCAGGGGCATTCTGTTCGCTGGACGAACGGCTGCTTCGCGATATGCCGCGGCCGCTATTTTGTCCACCGTGCCTGGCGCGGACAGCGCTTTGAGATTTTTGTTCGATCGGGCAATGGTCGGATCGTGGATGCCACAGCATCGGGCGCTGAACACCCACAGCCCTGGGCCAGTCTCTATGGCCGTCCTCAATCCGCGCTGGGCGAACCGAGCAAGCCTGGGTCGGTGGCGACGAGCTCCTCGACGCAGCGCGTGAAAAGCATGACTTTTGGCGGCAACACGTCGTAGGGGGGATAATAGGCGGAAAGCCAGATCTCCGGTGGTGACCAATCTGCCAGAATTGGCCGCAACGCGCCGTTGTCGAGATGCGCGGCAACGATGAAGCGCGGCAACAGGGCTATGCCTTCGCCAAGCGCCGCAAGATCGCCGATGACATCGCCATTGTCGCATTGAAACACCACGGTTGGCTGGACGCTTTGCTCTCTCCCGCTCGGTGTGTGGCGCAGATGCCAGCGATCGCCGCCGGCCAACCTCGAATAGCCGAGACAATGATGATGGGCGAGATCGGATGGCTTCTGCGGGGTTCCGATGCGGCTTAGGTAGCTGGGTGCGGCGACGAGCAAGCGAGGTACGCCGCAGATTTTTCGCCAGATCGTGGATTTCTCAGCGGGCGGGCTCGAAATGCGTAGCGCCATGCCGAATTCGGCGCCCAGAATGTCGACAAAACGGTCGGTGAGATTGAGATTGAGTTGCACGTCGGGATAGAGGCTTCGAAATTGCGCTATGACGCGCGGCATGAAGCGCAGGCCAAGTGACAGAGGCGCGCTGACCCGCAAGGCGCCGGCGACGGCGGTCTGCTGCTCGCGGATCAGGCGATTGGCGCGCTCGATCTCGCCGGCAATGCCTTTGACCTGTTCGAAATAGAGACGCCCAGCGAGTGTCAAGGCGACCCGGCGGGTTGTGCGCACCAGGAGCTGGGCACCGAGTAAGGCTTCCAATTCGGCGACATAGCGAGTGGCGATACTGCGGGAAAGCCCGAGCAGGCGGGCACCGCCGGCAAAGCTCTGCTGCGCTGCGACCGCGACAAAGACTTCAATGCGTTCGAGCTGACCGGTCACCCTCGCCCTCCGAATTGGCGTGCTTCCTAGAGCATTATCTGCATTATTGCTTCGAAATTCGCAACAATATATGGCGATTTCAGCGACTACCGCGTTCGACCTGCCCTTTCTATTTTGTTTGTTATGTCCCGACATAAAGCGTCGCTCAACGCCAGCTGCGGAGATCATCATGAATAGAATTAGCGATATCAAAGGCTTGCATCATGTGACCTCGATGGCGCAAGACGCCCAGGCCAATAATGCCTTTTTCACCAAGACGCTTGGGTTGCGCCGGGTCAAGAAGACGGTCAATTTCGACGCGCCGGACGTCTATCACCTCTATTACGGCGATGAGGTAGGCACCCCGGGCTCCGTTATGACCTATTTTCCGTTTCCGGATGCCTCAAGGGGCCGCCCGGGCACCGGTGAGGTTGGCGAAACCGTCTTTGCGGTGCCGCGCGATTCGCTGCCGTTCTGGCAAGAGCGCCTGGGCCGCCTTGGCGTCGATGGTCTGAAGGTGGATGCGGCGTTTGGCGAGAAGCGACTGCATTTTGCCGGTCCCGATGGCGAGGGTTTTGCTCTGGTCGAGGCGGCTAGCGATTCGCGCCATCCCTGGGCCAAGGGCGGCATTGCCGCCGATTACGCCATCCGCGGCTTTCATTCGGTCTCACTGCAGTCTGCGTGACGAGGGGGCAACAGCCGAATTGTTGAAGTTCATGGGTTATAACGAGGTTGCCGCTTCTGACGGGGTGCGGCGCTTTCAGCTTTCCGGCGGCAATGGCGCCGACTTCGTCGATATCGCAACCATGCCCAATGTTGCGCCGAGCAGACCGGGAGCGGGTTCGGTGCATCACGTGGCCTTCGCGGTCGAAAACCGCGCCCGCCAGCTTGAGGTACGTAAGGCTCTCTTGGATACCGGCTACCACGTGACGCCGGTGATCGACCGGGACTATTTCTGGGCGATCTATTTCCGCACCCCTGGCGGCGTGTTGTTCGAGGTTTCGACCAACGAGCCGGGTTTCGACCGAGACGAGGACAAGGCCCATCTCGGCGAGGCACTGAAGCTTCCCAAGCAGCACGCCTTGTTGCGCGAGAAGCTAGAGGCGAGCCTTGTTCCGATCATCGATTGAGCGGTGAGATAAAATGGCGCTGAGCACCTACAGGTTTTTCGAGAAGCCGGCGGCGCGCCACCCCGCGCCGCTCCTCATCACCTTTCATGGTACCGGTGGCGACGAACATCAGCTGGTGCCATTGGCTCTCGAACTCGTTCCCGAGGCGACAATCCTGTCGCCGCGCGGCGACGTGTCGGAGCACGGGCACTTGCGTTTCTTCAGGCGAAAGGCCGAAGGCGTCTATGATTTCGAGGACCTTGGCCGGCGAAGCCGGGCGATGGCCGATTTTATTCGAGACCATAGGGATCGGGTCAAGCCTTCACGAACAATTGGCCTTGGTTACTCGAATGGAGCCAATATTCTCGCTGCGGTTGCGTTCGCGCAGGCAGACTTGTTCGATGATCTCGTGCTGATGCATCCGCTAGTGCCCTGGGCGCCCGTCGGCGATCCCGCTCTGGCGCGCCTTCGGGTGTTGATCACGGCCGGCCGGCAGGATCCGATTTGTCCAGTGCCTTTGACCGAGGCTCTTGGCACCTTTTTTCGAAACCAGGGCTGCGACACTCGGATTGCCTGGCACGCCGGCGCTCATGAATTGCGGCCCGAGGAGCAGCGTGAAGCCCAACGCTTTCTAAGCAAGGTCCCGGCCTCGCTCAACCAGGCGCGTTACTTTCGCTAGCAAGCTACGAGTGCCAAATGGCATTCGACAATTTACCAGGCGCTGCAGCCGACTGAATCTGGGTCAAGCCACAACACTATTCAAAGGCGAAGAGGTTCTATTTTATCATCTCGGAGCTATCATTGGCAAAACGTTGGCAACAAAATTGCCACAGAGGAAACCTAGTTGATCCTGGCGGAACTTGCAAAAAAGGCTCCCGGCTCGGACCATGTGCGATTGCCCGGCAGTTGGGCTGGCATCGAGAGGACCGTTAGACCTTTTAACCGTGGCGAAACCAGACCGTTATGAGCGATAGGCCTAGCCAACATCAATTCTAATGACATTGGTACAGCCTGAGTGCGAGGTATGACGTTGGTGCCGCAAATGGCAGGATTGGTGCTGATGCTCGCAGCAGGCCTATGGCAGTCTCGCCCCCATAAGTTGGCTCGCTTAGACTTACCGGCTCTATCGCCAGCTTTCGCTCCACACCCATCAGCAAATTCGAATTTCTTTTGGGCAACTCCCCTTTGTCGTCGTGGGGATGCGGACATTCGCGCTCCTACTGCTGATGGTCTTGGTCGTTTTCCACGTGCCGATCAGGGGACCTTTTGGAGCCCTCGCGCTTGGGACGCTGCACTACGCTTTTTCGACTTGCGGTTTTGGGCAGCTCGTCTCGACCTTCACCCGCACCCAGGTCGCGGCGGTCTTTGCGACTGTGGTTCTCGCCATCATCCCCGTCGTGAATTATTCCGGCCTCCTCGTACCGGTGTGCTCCCTCACTGGCCGAGGAAGACTGATCGGGTTGCTGTTAACGGCGGCCTGGTTTCAGCCGATCAGCGTCGGCACCTTATTGCTCTCGGCGATGGAAAGCATGCCGGTTTGGCTGGACTACCCGATGAAGGCGATCAACCCGACCCCGCACTTTGTGATTTTCTCCCAGGACGAGCTTTATCGCGGGGCGGATGTTTCCATTGTCTAGCCAGAGATCGTTGCGACGGCCGTTATTGGAAGTGTCTTTTTCGGTGTCGCCTTGTACCGGTTTCGTCGCCTCATTCTGAGCGGTTGATGGCAGGTGCGGACGCCACCCGTTCACTCAGGTATTGGCTTCTGACGCAGCATGAAACGAGTATCCAATGAGACGTCCTCGGATTGGCCTCGCACTCGGTAGTGGCTCTGCCCGCGGGTGGGCGCACATTGGCATTATCGACGCCTTGACCGAGGCAGGCATCGAGCCAGATATCATCTGCGGAACCTCCATTGGCTCGTTGGTGGGCGCAGCTTACGTCGCTGGACGGCTCGCCGAGCTGCGGCAATGGGCTGAGGCCGCGACCTGGCGTGAAGTCGTCGGGCTGCTCGACGTCCGACTCTCTGGCGGTGGACTGATCGGCGGCAATCTCGTGGTCGACTTTCTCCGTCGGATCGGGATCACGGGGGCGATCGAATCCTATTCCAGACCCTATGCCGCCATCGCTACCGATCTGGTGACCGGTCGTGAGATATGGCTCCAGTCCGGCCCGATCGACGAGGCAGTCCGGGCGTCCATTGCGTTCCCTGGGATAATCAGCCCAGCCCGAATCGGCGATAGATGGCTGGTCGACGGCGGGCTTTCCAATCCGGTGCCGGTGGCGGTCTGCCGCGCTCTCGGCGCGGACGTGGTCATCGCCGTCAATCTCAATGGTGATTTGTTGGGGCGGCGATTCGAAACCGAGCTTAACCCGGAGGCACCGGCGGAACCCCTTAGTGTTCCGAAGGAGTTTGTGGCTCGTCTATTTACCCAGCTTCCGCCAGGCCTGCGCGAGCAGGCTGAGCAGATTGCACCCCATCTGCTGGCTCAGGGACCATCAACACCAGGATATTTCGACGTGCTCGCGAACTCGATCAACATCATGCAGGACTATATCACCCGCGCTCGTCTCGCGGGCGATCCGCCGCACGTTATGTTGCTGCCCCGACTGCGGCAGATCAAGCTATTGGAATTCCACCGCGCTAACGAGGCAATCGCTGAGGGTCGCCTTTGCCTTGAAGAGGCCGTGCCTTTGCTCAGGCGCTTTGTCTCATTGAACAAGTGAGCGAAAATTGCCTGAGCTCGCCAATTGCTGCACCCAATTTTGTGCCATCCGCGGTTTGTCAGGAATGGCACCCTGGGTCAAAAACGACCGATCGGGCCTTCTGGCCAGTTTTGGTTTTCGTCCAGCCAAGCCAGATGTTGTCGGATGCGCAGTTGCGCCGGATCGAGGGGCATTTCCCGCGGTCTCACGGTGTGCCGAGGGTCGATGACGGGCGGATCGTCAGTGGCATCATCGTCGTGATCAGGAACGGGCTGCGGTGGCGCGACGCGCGCCGGGGAATACGGCCCCCACAAGACGATCTACAACCGCTTCATCCGCTGGAGCCGTCTCGGTTCGGTGGCAAAAGTGGCGGTAAACCCGATCAACTGACGGTCGACGTCACCCATTTGATGGCGCATCGAACGGCCGCAAGCCCGTTTAAAAGGGCTGTTCCCCGACGTATCGGGCGAACCAAGCGCGGCCTGATCCCTGCTCGGTGACAAAGGCTACGACGCCGACTGGTTTCGCACTGTCTTGGCCGATCGCGGCATCGCTGCCTGCATCCCGTCCAAAGCCACCGCAACGTATCGATCCCGCGCGACACCGTCCTCCACCGCCGTCGCCACAAGATCGAGAACCTGTTCGGCAGGCTCAAGGACTGGCGCCGCATCCACACCCGCTATGCCCACACCTTCATGTCCGCGATCTGTATCGCCGCAGCCGTAATCTTCTGGCTCTGATCAGTCCTGAGCCTAGCTTCACATCGGCGGCATCTTCTCGAATTTCGGCACGGCCGGATCGAGCCGGTCCCAGGCATGACCGCGCGCCGTGTACGTCACCATCTGCGGCTCGTATCGGCCTGGATCGTCGAGGCTCGCGGCGTGAATGGTGAAGAGGCCCGGCATGGCCGAGAAGGTCAGATAGACAGGCGACCCGCAGGCGGGGCAGAAGCCGCGCGTCTTCACGTTCCCGCTGTCGCCGACCATGTCCCAATGCGTCGCTTCGCCCTCGAGCTTCACCGCCTCCCTGCTCGGGAAGGTCAGATAGGATCCGTGCCCGGTGCCGCTCGTACTCTGGCAATCGCGGCACTGGCAGTCGTTCATCGCAATCGGCTCGGCCGAGATTTCATAGCGGATCGCGCCGCAGGCGCATCCGCCGGTGTAAGGCTTGCTCATGTCTCTCTCCCAATAATGCGCTACATTGGGCCACGGCGATTTGCGTCGCGTCAGTCCTTCCCGTCGACGATAGCGCCAATGTTTTGGACTACCTTCTTCCAGCCTTTGCTCATGTTCTTGAAGGCAGTATCGTTCTTCGGCAGGACGAAGCCGGAATGGACAAGGCGGAGGCGCGTGCCGTTTTCGACCTTGGTAAGGATGAACGTGACCACGGTGTCGAGCCGTGAGCCGTATCCGACGTTTCCCTCTTGCCCGCCTTTCCAGGCATAGGCAAAACGTTCGTTCGGCTTCACCTCCAGCACTTGGCAGTGAATGGTGCCGTCCCACGCGCCAGCCGGCGTCGTCTGGTAGGTGAAGTGTTTGCCTTCCACGGGCTCGAAGCCGACCGGCATCATCAGCCAGCGGCCCATCAAATTGGCCGTGGTCAGCGTTTTCCAGATCGTCTCTGGCGTATGCGGGAAAACCTCGTCGACCACTATGTCTTGCGTATCGGGCTTCAATGCGGCGTCGTTCATGGATCAATTTCCTTCAGTAGGGCTTCTGAGAATTGCAAAGCGTTCGCGCCAGAAGACGCCGTAATGGCTCATCCAGTCGACCAGCGGCTCGAGGCCTTCCGGCTGGGCGCGGTAGTAGACTTTCCGGCCTTCGGGGCGCTCGGCGACCAGGCCGGCCTGCTTCAGGGCCTTGAGGTGTTGAGAAATGGCGCCCTGCGTCACGCCGCTTCCTCGCGTCAGTTCGACGACGGTGATCTCGTCGGAGCTGACGACCTGCTCAAACACGGCCCGCCGCGTGGGATCGGCAAGCGCGCGCATGACGGCGTTGATGGGAGCGGCGTCGGGCATGGGAAACCAATAGCGTACGCTAATTGATGAGTCAAGACTAATTGGTTCGATTGATGGTCCGTCAAAACGCCACTCTGTTAGTGGCGCGTTCGCGCCGCTTAGCGAGCAAAAAATGAGGCCGTGGGGCCGTCGCTGCGCGCTGCCGTGCTCGACGCGAGACTACGCTTCGTATCGCTAGGCTCAGGACTGATCAGAGCCAGATTACGGCGGCGGCGATACAGATCGCGGACATGAAGGAGTGGGCGCAGCGGGCATAGCGGGTGTGGATGCGGCGCTGTTGCGGGCAGCTGTTGCACATTTCTGGTGCAATCGTTCAAAGTATCAGGCTCCTTTCCTTGCTGTAGTGCTTGTTGGCTGGGCTCTCGCAAATAGTCGTGCGCGACCTTTCCGTGCCCGAGAGTAAGCTCCGCAACTATGTGGATTGCGGACACGACTTCGAGTACCGGCAGCTCCGCGACCGGTGCCAAAGCATGAGGCGTCAATGACAATGCAGCAGGCCCGGTCCACGTGCCCCTTAGGAGGACGTGCTCGAGATGATATTCGGCCAATTCACAGATGCGAGGGCTACCGTCAACGTGCGGAATGATTTTAAGCATGAAATTGGGCATGCCGAGTAAGGCCTTGACTTGGGCGAGGTCGGCTTCATGATGCTTGTAACCCATAGTGCCGGTTGCGACTCGAAGCGGGCCGTAATCTAGCGTGCCGACAAGCGTGTCGATCTCGGTTCGCAGCGACGGTCGCGCCAGCTTTTTCGGGAAGCCCCAAAGTTCGCGCCCGGCCGCGATCGGTCCATCGTCGTTGAGGAACATGCAATGCGTGCAGCCACCCCGCCGGCCGCGCAAAGAGACCAGTATCACCTGGCCGCACTCGGAATAGTCGCCGAAACCACTCGAATCCGGATGAACTCGTACTTGACCAGCGCATCGCGCTCATTGAGTTCGAGTGGCTCCGGCACGACCGCCCGGAGCTTTGTCGGATCGGTGCGATATGTGATGACCAGGTATTCGCGGTTGGTGATCCGGTATGGACCTGTTGGATATGACGGGTTGGTAAGCGGCATTGCGAACGCTCTTTTGAGTACGTCTTTCTCACGCATCTTCAAATCCTCCTCGTCTTCAGCATTGACCAGGGCCAATGCTTATTCCAAACCATCGCGCTCGAGATCAAACGTGAAGACTCCGTCCAGAAACTCGCCGGACGAGCCAGGACTTCGGAATGGCGCAGCGTGCGCAGTGCATCGTGATACCCCGCGCGCCAATGGTCTTGCATCGATAGACGTGAGAACTCGTAGTCCTTGGAGTGACCTTCGTAGTTCTGCGCCCGGTAGATCAGGTGGATGATGTTGTAGACCTTGTCACTCGCAACGGACCTCAGGATTTTTAAATCGTCGTTCTCCTCAACATTGCCCGGAAGCCTGCGCAGCAGGGCTGCCAGCGCCCGCTGTACCCGATGCACGTTCTTGAACTGATCGGTGCTGGCCCGTGTTCGGCTCGAAAATTGGATCTCCTTCTGACGTGTGGCGACCTCGGCCATGTTGCGCGGAAGCTGACCTCGCGCGCTCCAGAGATCGACTTGGAAAGCGAGCGTATCTTGGCGGCGGGGGTTGCTCTCAATCACCCACTGCAGTGGCGTGTTGGACACGAGGCCACCATCCCAGTACTGTTCGCCCTCGATTTCGACGGCGGGAAAGCCCGGTGGGAGTGCCCCGCTTGCCATGACATGCTCCGGCCTTATCGTATGAGTGGTGCTGTCGAAATAGACGAAGTTGCCGCTCCTGACATTGACAGCGCCCACGCTGAAGCGCGTGATTCCGGCGTTGATGCGGTCAAAATCCACCAGGCGCTCCAACGTGTCCCTGAGCATTTTCGTATCATAGAAGCTGGTCGCCCCGAATGTTCCGCCTGGTTGCAGCCAAGGCATCAACGGGCGCGCGGAGAAGAATCCTGCTGCGCCGAACGAGGCAGCAAGACTGGCGTTCATCTGGTTGAGCAGATTACGTGTGTGGTCGCTTCGCGCCAAATCCACAAACGGGTTGTTTGACCAATCCCAAGGTGCGCTAGAAGTCACCCGCGTCCAAAATTCGCGGAGCCGATCGACACGAGAATGGGGCGGATTGCCTGCAATAATGGCGCCATTGATGGCTCCGATCGAAATGCCGGCGATCCAGTCGGGATGGATATCGGCTTCCGCCAAGGCCTCATAGACGCCTCCCTGGTATGCCCCCAGTGCGCCGCCGCCTTGCAGAAGCAAGGCGACGCACTCGAAAGGAAGACGTTGTTCCGCCTTTGTTAATTGCGGTCGAAGTTGTAAATTCATGGCTTATTCCTTCGCTGAAATTCTGTCCGGGCTCGGGCGCTCTGCCCAACGGATCAGAACGCGTGCTGCGCTTGCCCCACCCGTCGCTGGTGACTTTTTCCGACCTAGCGAGCTTGAACCATGGGCCGGTAATGGGCGGCCCAGTGGCCCCACCCATTGCGATCGGGGGCACTAGGCAAAACCTTATCGCGATTACGGCAACAGGTTTGCCTGTGCGTACTATGGGCGCCCGCCAGGGTACGTGCATTGGCGTTCGTCGCGAAACGCGGTGAAGCCACTTGGCTCTCGCGAGCCATGGCGGGTATCGCTAATCGAGCTGCGGTGATCAGTGCAGCCGACAGAAGCTTGTGTTTTTTCATTCAATTTCTCCACGGTTACGGAAAGCGGCAATGGATTCGAATTTGCCGCGACCAAAGCATCGCAACGATTGGGTTGAGTTTGTAACTCCCAAAGCCCGGTCCAGGATTTTCGACTCTGGCCGAAAACAGAAACTTGACATTTGCCTTGACTGAATAAACTATACCGTATAGTTTATATAAATCCCAAGCAGGGCTGTCAAGGAAGAATCATTCACATACCCGTGTTCAACTTCTGTGAGCGCGGGAGTGTCGCTTGAATCCGGGTCTTTCGCAGGCGGGCATTCGGGAATTACGTCGAGAAGCGACACCATTGAAAGGAGTGATCCGATATGATTTTGAAATCCAGTCGTCTTTTGATTGCGGCGGCCGCAACGTGCCAATTGGCGCAATGGGTGCCTTTCCGCAGGAGAAATATGGCACTCGCGAGCAGAGGACTGCGTGGACGTCCGGCGCTGTCAAATTCCGCAGCTGTCCCGACGCCACGCGTGTCGAAACCCCGCTTGAGGCAGAACAAATTCGCTCTCAGCAATGCGTGTCGAACGGTTCTCGAACAAGGCACCAGCCCGGTAACCTCTAAGAGCAGAGACAGAATCACGCTGCTCCGGAGGAACATGGCCAAGCGCTCTTGGTTTGGCGCGACGATGACAAAGGGGACGAAGTTGCTAACGACGAGTCGCTCCCCCGGCCACCGAAGTACCGTGTGAGAATGAAAAATTGGAGAAGAAAAATGGACATGATGTATATTCCCGCCCTTGCGTCGTTTTCTGGATCGGCCTCGGGGACGCTGGCTTCGATTCTCACCAATTGGGTGACGCAGCGACGCAAAGACCGCGTCCGTCATACACTGCGGGCTGCATCGCAACGTGAGGCACTCTACAAAAGCTTCATTGGAGAGGCATCGAGGCTCTACGGCGATGCACTTGTCAACGACAAGTCAGAGATTCCGAAACTGGTTTGCTTGTACGCTCTCATCGCCCGAATGAAAATCCTTTCGAGCGACGCCGTCATTGAGGCGGCGGAGAAGGCGGGTCGGTTGATCCTCGATACCTACCTTTCTCCGAACAGGACATTCGTCGATCTGCCTGAGCTTATCAACGAGATGGATCCGCTGCGGGATTTTAGCGAAGCCTGTCGCCGCGAATTGCAAGGGAATCATCCTCGCTGAGGTCTTCTTGCCATGCCCTTGTTTCGGTATTTCGGGTGGGTGGGTGGGAAGCATTCATCCTGCCGCGCCGTTTGCCGCAATCTATTGGTTTTCTGGCAACGTCGCCGATGCGCCACCCCGGATCCATTCGGACGATAAATGGTCCGCGCGAGTGGTGTTTAGGCTCTCACCCAGGAGTATCGAGGTGGCGAAGGCCTTTACTGCCCCCAACCCGTTTCACAGGCTGCCAGGAAAAAGTTGACGCGTTCACGCACGAAGCCGGGTACCTCCTTTCGAAGGTGTTTTGTCTCCTCCCCCATCAGGGCTCGCATGAGCATTGGGAGCAGAATGAGATCCATGAAAATCTGTGCGGTGGCGAAGCTCCGTTTGGTGCCGAAAGCCCCCTTTGAACCGCGCTGAAGCATGTAGGTCGCATTGTTCAGGGCATGAGAAACCGCAACTGCAGCCCGATCTCGGCCCGCTTCATGGACATGGCGGCTCAACGCCGGCAATCTGTCTGCTTCTGCAATCGTGGCGCGCGTTATGCCGACAGTGTCCTCAAGGAACCGTTCTACGAGCTCGGTGCCGAGACCTGTGAGCTTGTCCGTCGCTGTGCGCCCCCTGGGCTCGTAGCCCTCGAAGTTCGTTAGTCCGGCGATGACACGGGTTATGACCGCCTCGAAGAGCGCCTCCTTGCCGTCGAAGTGGCCATAAATCGTCGGCTTGCTCGCCGGCGCCATTTCCGCAATCTCATCGAGACTGGCGCTTTGGTAACCTCTCTTGAGAAAAACCTGCTGAGCCGCATCGAGGATGCGGCTCTTAACGTCGCCGGCGAGGTCCTTGGGCGGCCTGCCCAAGCGGGTCTGCGGCCGTCTCGAGTTTCTGTCCCTGGTCATGATTGTCCTTAAGGATCACGATAATGCGGTTAGCTCAAGTCACAGCCGATTTCAGTTTGACATGGCAGGAACGAAAATGCAAGAAAAAAAAACTATACGGTATAGTGTAAATTGATTCGCCGTGGCGGCCAATTCTGCTGCGGCCCATCCGCCCGACCTGGATGTACGGGGCTCGTCCGCGAATTGACACACAGGACCAACAACCAGCTCACCGATGCAATCGAGTGGTGACCGCGTGCAGGCCGGAAGGCCAAGGTCGCGCGGGGTGACCTTGGATTGTTCGCTCCGGTTGGCTGGAGGGCTGAAGGCTGCAGAACGACCTTCGAAACCATGAAGGATGCTCTGCACGCCATGATCGGCACCAAAGAATGCAGGCTCGCCGTCGCGAGGGAAATCTTTCGGAAATAGTGGGCCGCTTCGCCAAGCGCATCGCCTTGCGGAATCGCGAGATTGGCCTGCTCCTGAAGCGGTTAGGCGACGGTGTCTCCTCGAAGGGGCGGCGGCAGTTCGTCCAAAATCTTCGATCACGATCATGTGAGGGCCTTGAGGGGGTCGAATAATTTGCTTGAATAAAAGAACTAAACCGTATAGTGTTATTATTGTGACCCAAATGAGAGAGGGGTGGCCGCCGCTTGCCATTCCGGGAACTGCAATGAAACATCGATTTCCGCCTTGCCTCGACGCCGTTCAAAGGGCCGGCCCGCCCATCGCGAGGCGGCGAGGTGCAGCGTTTGCGGCCGGACTGCTCGCGACGTCTTTGTGCGCATGCAATGACCGCTCCGCCACCGTGGTCGAGCGTGCAGCGTTCGTGCGCACAGAAATTGTGCGGCCGCGGGACGGACAGGCGTCCCTAACGCTGACCGGCGAGGTCCAGGCCCGTTTCCGCGCCGACCTGTCATTTCGGGTGAGTGGGCGCGTGCTCGGGCGGCTGGTTGATGTCGGCGCCCACGTCAATGCCGGCGACATTCTGGCGCGTCTCGATCCGGCCGAACAGCAAGCCGAATTTGATGCTGCGACCGCCGGCGTTGCCGCGGCGGAGTCCCGGTTGCGGGTGGCCCAGGCCAGGTTTGATCGGCAGGCCTATCTCATGTCGACTGGCTTCACCACGCGCGTGGCCTACGACCAAGCGCAGCAGGATCTGCAAACCACAGAAAGTGCGCTTAAATCGGCCAAGGCGCAGCTGGGAACGGCCCGCGAAGCGCTTGACGATACCGAAATGCACGCCAGCGCCGCGGGCGTGATTACCGCCCGCAGTCTTGAGGTCGGACAAGTGGTACAGGCGGCCCAGACGGTCTTCACGCTGGCGCAAGACGGCGAGCGAGATGCTGCCTTCGATGTCCCTGAATCGATGTTTTTTGGCGAGGTCGAGGGCGGCCGCGTGTCGCTGTCTCTGGTTTCGGACCCGGACGTGACCGCCGTCGGCTATCTGAGGGAAGTCTCGCCTGCCGTTGATCGCAAGAGCTCCGCGGTTCGCGTGAAGGTCGCAATCCAAAATCCACCAGCAGCCATGGCGCTCGCAAGCGCAATCGCGGGTACGGCCAGGACCAAACCGGCCACTGAGATCGCGTTGCCGTGGACCGCACTAATGGCAATGGGGTCCACGCCCGCGGTCTGGATCGTCGACCCCAGGACAAAGACCGCATCGCTGAAACCGGTGACGGTCGGTGCCTATGAAGCCGCAGCTGTGCTGATCAAGGCAGGCCTTGAACCCGGAGAGCGCGTCGTTGTCGATGGCGGCAAGCTGCTCAGCTCCGGTCAGCTCGTGACATATGATGAGGACCGATCGTGAGAATACAAGCCCTCACCATTGCCGGCATGCTCGCGTCAGCGTTGGTGCTGGCCGCCTGCAAGCAGAAGGTGGAAGCCCCGGAACCCATCCCACCCGTGCTGTCTGCCGTTCTTGAACCGACCGCATCGCTGAGCACGCAGGCCGTCGGAACGGTCCAACCTCGATATGAGACCAGTCTTGGCTTCCGCGTACTTGGCCAACTCACCGCACGTTCAGTCAACGTGGGAGATTTGGTTGCGGAAGGGCAGACAATCGCTGCAATCGATGCGACTGCGCTTGGGCTCGCCGTACAGGCTGCGAAAGCAGACCTCTCGAAAGCCCAGGCTCTGCTTGCAAACGCAAGCGGGTCTGAGGAGCGGAAACGGATCCTGATCAAGACCGATGCCACGACCAGGCAGACGCTTGACGACGCAGAGCAGGTGCGGGCGGCCGCCCAGGCATCGGCTGCTCGTGCCCGCGCAAACCTTACGAAGGCGATTGAGCAACTTGGTTATGCGCAGGTGAAGGCCGAATTCGCCGGTGTCGTCACGACCGTGAACGCCGAGGTGGGGCAGGTTGTCTCGCCTGGTCAGAGCGTCGTGACAGTGGCGCGGCCGGACATCAGGGAGGCCGTTGTCGACATTGGCCCAGACTTCCCGGTTCCATTGAAGATCGGCTTGCCGTTCACCATCAGCTTGCAGCTCCTGCCGGCCTTTCAAGTGCAAGGCCAAATTCGCGAAATAGCGCCGCAAGCCGATTCCGTGACGCGCATGCGCCGTGTTCGCATCTCCTTGACTAATCCGCCTGAGAACTTTCGCCTTGGATCCACCGTTACGGCGAGACTGAACAACAGCGAGAACGTCGTTCTCCGGGTGCCCACGTCCGCCGTCCTCACCAAGGATGGTCAGAATTTCGTTTGGGTGGTGGATCCCCTCACCAGCGCGGTTTGCCTGCACAAGGTCGATCTCGCGGAGGACCAAGGCGGCCTGCGGGTGACGGGCGGGCTCCCGGCGGGCGCGCGGATCGTGACCGCCGGCGTCCATAGCCTCAAGCAAGGACAGCAAGTTCGTTTCGAATAGGATTTGGCACCATGAAATCGTTCAACCTTTCCGATTGGGCTCTCGGACATCGTTCGCTCGTCTGGTATTTCATGCTCGCCTTCATGGCCGCGGGACTGTTCTCCTACCTGCAACTCGGGCGTCAGGAAGACCCGGATTTTACCATCAAGACGATGGTGATCCAGGCGCAATGGCCGGGAGCCTCCCCGGAGGAGATGACGCGCCAGGTTACTGACAGGATCGAGAAGAAGCTCGAAGAGCTGGAATCGCTCGACTACACCAAGAGCGTGACCGTTGCAGCGGCAACGCTCCGTTACGAAATCGAGCAGCCCACGATTTGGCGGCGATCGCGACTTCCGACGATCACGCTGAAGGCGAGCGTCCTCGACAGCGCGCAGCCGAAAACCGTCGTCGATCAACTGGCCCCGAAAATTGCCGAATTCGCAGACCGACTGCCGGCTGGGTACTCGGTCGCGGTCGGTGGCTCCGTTGAGGAGAGTGCGAAGAGCCAGGCTCCGATAGAGGCGGTCGTTCCGCTGATGCTCTTCATTATGGCCACCATTCTGATGATTCAGCTGCAAAGTTTCCACCGCCTGCTCTTGGTCTTTGCGGTGGCGCCGCTCGCACTGATCGGGGTTGTGCTGGCTTTGCTGCCAAGCGGAGCGCCTCTCGGCTTCGTCGCGATACTGGGGGTGCTAGCGCTGATCGGGATCCTGATCCGAAACTCGGTGATCCTGATCGTGCAGGTTGAGGACCTTCGAAGGGCAGGACGGCCGGCTTGGGACGCGGTCGTGGAAGCCACTGAGCATCGCATGCGGCCGATCATGCTGACGGCAGCCGCCGCAAGTCTGGCGCTCATTCCGATCGCGCGCGAAATCTTCTGGGGGCCGATGGCCTATGCGATGATGGGCGGCATCATCGTCGGGACCATGCTGACCTTGTTGTTCCTGCCGGCACTCTACGTGGCATGGTTTCGCATCAAAGAGCCCATGAAAGTCAGCACGGGGACAAACGTGTCCTCGGCCGCTGCGTTGAACTCGAGCGCAATGCCGCCGGCGGCCGTTGGTGCATCAGCTTGAGCTGACATTCCAGCCAGGATCGCTCAACTTTGCGAAGTCCAACGTGAGAAGCCTTTGACCGTCAGAACTCTTGTCTCGGGGGACCTACTGCATTCATTGCAATCATGAAGCCAATGTCCTTTCGTTCACGGTCGGACGCACGCCTTCGTGCGGCTAAGACAAAATGTCGGGTAGCATCGTCAAGGCGGACGCGGCCATGTTCCTCGTGGCGCATCGCTCACAATAACGGCAGCGGATTCCGTCCAGCTGGACGGTTCGCTGCAGAGTTGTGGGACGTATCCAGGGGCGATCACGCCTGGGGGCTATATTCGGGTTGACGAGAAGAGCTGAGACGAACCGGCTTGGCCTTGGACTGGGTCCGCCAATGGGATGGTCAGGCCGTGGTCCTGCCCTATCAGCGGCGCACGCTGGCGAGGGGCTGCCATTTGATGGAGTACGCCATGTCCCAGAAGCTCGGTAGTGCGATCGCCACAATCGGCATGACATTGGCGAGTACACTTTCCACGTCCTAGGCCAGGCCGAAGGCGGCCCAATCGCCGAACGCATCGAAAGATTGTGAACAGGGCGCCCGCAAATTCCTGAGCGCCGATCGGTAAGTGCGATCGAGGCGGAGCGGCAGCGGGCCCGACCTGGAGCAGCGGCCGTTTGGCGTGCGACGTCAGAGTGCCGCGACCTAGCCCCTCCCTTTTCACATGAGGAACGCTCGACCCTTGACAGCGGCACAACTGTACATAGATTTTCTAAGGGGAGACCTGTGCCTAGGGCGATGCTTTATGGCGACACGCTGCCCCAGAGGATCACATGAGGTTGGAACATGACCACACTTTACCCCGATCCAGTCGAAACGCTGCTCAGTCTGCAAAGATCCCTTGAGGCGCAAATTGCTAGTGATTGGCTGCAAAACCAGACCACAAGCCGGGGTGCCTTTCCGCCAATCAATGTCTTTCAACAAGGCGACGACATTTTGGCAGTCATTGAACTGCCGGGTGTCGATAAGAAGGATCTTATAATTCAGGCCAAAAACAATATCATTAGAATTTCGGGTAGAAAAAGCGTCGAATTTCCGCAAGGTGTAAGCATCCACCGCAGGGAACGCGCCGTGGGGGACTTCGATCGCACACTGACTCTTCCCGTTCAGGTTGATGCTGATCAGATCAAGGCTGAATATCGCGACGGCGTGCTCGCTTTGTTCCTGCCAAGGTCCGAACGCGACAAGCCGCGCACAATCACCATTTCTTGATAATCAAGGAGCGGGACTATGGCTTCCAATCAAGAGCTTAAAATCCAACAAAAGCGGGAACTCGAAAAGAAGGAGGAGGCAACAATTCCAACTCGGGTGTTTGTGCCGACCGCAGATATCTTCGAAAATAATGACGCGTTGACAGTTGTTCTAGAAATGCCAGGTGTCGAAAGGAACAATATTGATGTGAGGGTCGAAGGAGATATTTTGAGGGTGCACGCCCACATCGACCTGTCAAAATACAAAGGACTTTTGCCCATCTATACCGAGTACAACATCGGAGATTACGCAAGAGACTTCAGGATCTCGAGTAAAATCGAACAAAACAAAATTTCAGCAGAGTTGAGGGACGGAGTGCTCTGGCTGACACTCCCCAAAGGCGAAGAGGCGAAGCCTCGCACAATTCAGATTAAATAGTGTGTCGATCGCTTTTTTTTGAACAGGTAACTATGGCGCTTTTCTATTCCCTGGCATCTGCGGAAAATGTTCCCCGCCTAGTGTGAAAGGAACTTCGATCTCTCGTATGAGCGGTGGTTCAGCGGGTGCCGCGGTTTTTTGCGCCGATGCGGCGCCACCGGACAGGCTAATTGCGACAACAATTCGGGCGGCGATCCAGCGGCGCAAAACTCGCGGCCATGTGGATCCGTCATCAGCATCGTCGGCAGCATTTGTTGACCCGCAACAGCGGGTGTCATTGATCCCAGTCAACCGACACTCCCGACTTGGGCAGGACACGGTCGCGCAGCGTGCAGGTTCCACAACCGCCGGCAACATTCCGGGCTGGCAATGCCGATGACCGGTTTGGGTGTGCGCCGTGACAAGGCGGCACTTTCCAGTGGGTGCGAGACCCACCCGGCGACCGCTCCAGCCGGAAACCTTCAAGAGCAGACATGTCCTTGGAACCGCTGTGGCGCTGGCCACGCGGCGGACCCCTGGAGAATAGTCCAACGCGCTGAGGAACTCGGCTTTACCCACGCCTGGTTTTACGACACCCAGATGCTCTGCGCCGATTGCTTCGTCGTCATGGGCGCCGCCGCGTTCAACACGCGTCACATCCGTCTAGGCACCGGCGTTCTCGTGCCATCGTACCGCAGAGCGCCGGTTACTGCGAATGCGCTGGCGTCATTGGACAGCCTTGCACCGGGCAGCATTATTTTCAGGGTCGGCACAGGCTTTACAGCCCGGCGCGCGATGGGGTTCGCGCGATGAAAATCAAGGCAATGGAAACCAATATTGAGCAGGTGTATGGGCTGCTGAGGGGCGAGATCGTCAAATTCGAGATGGAAGGCCAGCTGCGAAAGATCCGCTTTCTCAATCCCGAACTGGACCCGGTCAACACCCGCGATCCCGTCCCGCTGCATGTTTCGGCCTTTGGCCCGCGGACCCGAGAGCTGACGGCCCGGCTCGGGGCGGGCTGGCTCGACTTCGTTGGCAATGTCGAGGTCGGCATCCGTGAAGTCGACGCGATGCGCCAGGAATGCCGGACAGCCGGCCGCTCGCTTAGTGATCTGTCGGCCACCGCTTTCGCGCTCGGCTGCGTGCTGCAGGATGGCGAACCTGCCGAACTCCGAGCGGGCCATGGCTCGGGCCGGCCCGCGGGCTGCGGTGATGCTGCATCGTGCGGCGGACGAGGCGCTGTCCGGTTTGGCGCCAGGAACCAGAATGCCGGCGAAAGCTAGGCCCGAGCTGGAGGGCTATGTCGCCTTGGCGCCTAGCTTCCAGCCCGCAGACGCCCCATACCTCCAGAACCACCGCGGCCTCCTGATGTTTGTAAAGTCGGAGGAAAGGCCTTTCTTGACCGCAGATCTCATCCGCAAAACCTCGTTCACGGCAACCGGGCGGAAATCATGCGCCGTATCGACACGCTGCGCTCCGCGGGGTACGCGCAGTTCACCATCCAACTCGTGCCTGGCCATGAAGATGCGATCGCCGACTGGGCGCGCTTCTGACAAGCCTTCGCCTAAATTAATAGCGGGGTCGGAGCAAAAGCCATGTGCTGGCCACCGGCAAATAGCCCCGCCTTCGCAGGCCATCGGGACGGCTCCGCCTTGTCGAAAGCGCTAAATTGGGGAATCCTTGCCTCCAAACCGCAACCCATCCGACGAATCCAGGATCAATCGCTTCGGGAATGATGTGATGAAGGTGTTCAAAGTCTAGGAGCGATAGGATGGGCGGCCTGACGCCAGCGGACATCGGCCGCATTCTGGGCTTTCTCGGCTACGGGAACCCGGCGGCACCTCTGTGGTTCATCGGGCTGGAAAAGGGCATCGGCGGGATGGGCGACAGCGATGTCCGCCACAATCTCAAGGCCCGGGGGCAGTGGTCGCTGGTGATGGATCTGTTCCAATCCCATCAGACCCTCGTGCAAGGGGTGCGCCTTACGACATCACGCGACAATGCGGCTTTACCCCAGTCTGGACCTGGATTGCCAAGTTCGCCCGCGCCTATGGCGGTGCCGGCAATTGAGACGACCTGTCGGCGGTCAAGACCTACGTGCGCAAAAAATTGGGCCGGTTTGGCGGTGAAGTGTTCATGACCTACGCGATGCCGATCCCGGAGAGCGGGTTGCCCACGTTGGAATGGACCGATTTCCTGTACAGGATTGGCGGCAACCCTGATCAGGGACTTGCGCGGCGCCGTTCTGCGCTTGGGGCTTTGATTGAGCAGCACAGGCCGAAAATCATCATCTGCCATAGAACGACACAAACCAGCGCATTGACTGCAGTGCCGCAGATCTCCCCAGCGACCACGACTTATGTTGGCAGGTTCTTCATCACTCCGCTTTTCGGCAATGGTAGGATGAGCAAGAATATCGCGAAAGCCTTCGTCGGCACGTTGCGGCAATCGGGGCGTTCACACGAAATGTCAGAGGGCTCGATCCAGTTACGCCGAAAAGGCAAGAACGTCGAGGCCATCCACCCGAAGCGTGCCCGCAAAAGCGGGTTACCACGATCTAGGGAGTGGATCAGTTTCAACCGATGCGCAGATTGTACGCTTTGTCCCTATGTCTTATGCAGCTAGGAACGATGAATGAGATGAACGCCGATCCTGACCTTAACAAAAATGCGGATTCGTCCGTGGGGGAGAGCCCGGGCCGTGCGGTCCCGAAAGCGCCGGCGGTAATCGTCACCCTTATCGTTGCTGCTATCTTCGGCCTGTCGCTCTGGTATCTGGTCCAACCGCAGCCGGTTATTATTCAAGGGGAGGCAGGTGCGACCCGGATCGATATCGCGGCGCGCGTCGATGGCCGTGTTGCCCAGCGCCCGGTCTCGCGTGGCGAGAACGTGGCAGCCGGGCAGCTGCTTTTCGAGATTGATAATCCCGAGGTGTTGACCAAGTTGCAGGAGGCCGAGGCCGCGCTCGCTGTAGCGCAGGCGGAGCTCGCGCAAATCGAAGCCGGAACCCGCGCAGAAGTGGTCGCACAAAAAAAGGCTGCCCTCGAGAGCGCGTCAGCCGACCTTGCTTTAGCACAAAATACCTATGATCGGGTCAGTACGCTAGCCGGCAATGGTAATGCGACGTTGCAGCGGCTCGACGAAGTCACGAACTCCCTTCAGATCGCACAACGTGGCTCAGAGCAGGCGAAGCTTGCCTATGAGGAGGCCACCGCTGGTTATACGAAAGAGGAGCGGGGCGTAGCAGAGGCCAATGTCGTCAAAGCGCAGGCTTCGGTAGACACCATCCGGACACAGGTTGATGAACTGGCTGTCAAGGCGCCGATCGCCGCCCAAGTCTACCAGATTGGATCCGAGCTTGGCGAATACGTCTCGCCCGGAGTCCCGCTGCTGTCGCTCGTCGATCTTTCTGATCTGTGGTTGCGCTTCGACTTGCGCGAAGACCTCGTAAGAGGGCTCAAGGTCGGCGACCGGTTTCGGATGCGCGTCCCCGCGCTTCAGGATCGGGAGATCTCGGCAGAGATCCGGTCCATTGCCTCCAAAGGCGAATATGCCGGCTGGCGCGCAACCCGGGCCACCGGGGATTTCGATCTCCGGACATTCGAGGTGCGCGCCTATCCGATCGAGCCTATCCCGGAATTGCGCCCAGGCATGAGCGTGTATGCCGAAGCGCCGGCCGGGCGCCAATGAGGCCGCCGCCGCGTCCGGGCATTCTGCTTGTTGCCACACGCGAGCTGCGGTGGATGCTGCGGGATCGGGTCGCACTGTTTCTTGCCATTGGTATGCCGCTTCTCGCATTCGCCCTGCTCGCGCTGACATTCAGTAACGCAGTCATCCGCGACTTGCGAGTAAGCGTCGTCGATGCCGATCGCACGCCGACCTCGATGATCTACGTGCAGGCGGTCTCCTCCACGCCAACCGTCATTGTGGCCGAACGGGCCGACGATCTCACCGGCGCGATGCATGCGATCCGTTCGGGTGACGCGATCGCCGCCGTCTACATCCCGCCGCACTTCGAGAGTGATCTCATTGCGAGAAAGCGCCCGCAGATCGTAGTCTTTTACAACAGGCAGTTCTTCACGCCCGGCAACAATGCGGCGAGCGCTATTTCAAGCGCTTTGACAGCGGCGACGGCGACACTGCCCTCGCCGATGCGAAGTGCTTCGTTCAAACCGGGGTCTCTCGTCGTAGAGCAATACGTCCTGACTAATCCAGCGCTGAATTTCGCCCAGTTCCTGCTCCGCGCAGTGATGCCCACCGTCCTGCACATGGTGACAGCCATCGCCGCCGGCTACGCCGTCGGCTCGGAATTCGCGACGCGTAGCGTGTCGGCCTGGCTCAAGTTGGCGGGCGGCAGCCCGCTCGCGGCGCTGATCGGCAAACTGGCACCGCTATTCGCCATCTTCATCCTGATGATGAGCGTTGTAGCCGCCATCATTCATTCGGTCTTCCAGGTCCCCTTCCGCGGTGATTCCGTCATAATGGGAGCCGCGGCCTGCTTGCTGCTGATCGCCTATCTTGCGGTCGGCGCCCTGTTTCAGCTGCTTGCCCGCAATCTTGCCTTAGGGTTGAGCCTGACGGCCATCTTCTGCTCGCCGGCCTTCGGCTTCGCCGGTGTCGGCTTCCCTTTGTTCGCCATGAATGGGTTCGCTCATGTCTGGGGATCGTTACTGCCGCTGCGCTGGTATATCCAGATTCTGTTCGATCAGGCGGTCCGTGGCTTGCCGCCCTCTGTCTCGGCTTGGCCCTTCATCACATTGGGCTCCATAGCAATCATCCTGTTCGCGCTAGCTTGGCTGCGGCTCGGTGCTATCGCCAAGAAGGCGCGATCACCCTTTGGCAAGCCTGTAGAAGTAAAATCGCCCCCATCCGGTCCCGGCATTGGCGCGACGATGTTTGACGAGTACCGTCGCGTTCTGAATGATCGCGGCGTCTTCGGCCTGATGGTGCTGGCGCCTCTGATTTACGGCGCTCTTTATCCGCAGCCCTATCTCGGCCAGGTTCTGCGCGACATACCGGTTGCCGTCGTCGATCAGGACGGCAGCGAACTCAGCCGCGAACTGGTGCAGACGCTGAACGCGGACGAGGCCGTTAGCGTCAATGTCCGGGCGGATACGCTGGCGCAGGCCCAGGCGGCACTAGCGCGGCGCGAGGTATTCGCCATCCTTGAGATTCCGGAGGGAACGGAACGCGAAGTGCTGAAAGGTAACAAGGCAAGGATCGCGGCTTATGTCGATTTCGGCCTATTTTCTTCTCTACAACCGCACGCTGCAGGGGATGAAGGAAGCCGGCGGCGTAGTCACGGCGCAAATCGCCGCCCATGGTGCCCGCGCCGACGGGAGCCTCGCCCGTGCGGCGCTGATTCGAAGTTCGCCGGTCGAGGTCGTAACCGAGCCGCTATTCAACCCGACCGGCGGCTACGCGAGCTACGTCGTTCCCGCCGCCTTCGTGCTGATTCTGCAGCAGACGCTGCTCATGGGTTCCGCCACCCTTGGCGGGGTCGTATACGAGGAGGGCGGCGTTGCGGCCAGAAGGCGACGTGGCGGCGTGCGTGCGATCTTCGGTCAATCATTAGCCCATCTTTGCCTCACGATGCCAGGAGTAGCCCTCTATATGATTGTTCTGCCGCGCTTTTATGGCTTTTCGACTCTCGGGCGCCCGTTAGACATTTTCCAGATGGCCATACCCTTCCTTCTCGGGAGTAGTTTACTTGGGCAATTCGTCGGCGGATGGTTCGAGCGCCGCGAGACGGGCGTGCTCGTCTTTGTTGCAACAAGCCTGCCGCTGTTTTTCATGGTCGGCGTCTCCTGGCCCGTCGAAGCCATTCCGGACGGGCTTCGTGCGGCAAGCCGAGCGTTCCCTAGCACTTCGGCGATTGACGGCCTGGTGCGGATAAATCAGATGGGCGCGACCCTGCATGACGTCTGGCGCGACTGGGCCACGCTCTGGGCGCTCGCCGCAATTTACGCCCTGCTGGCGTTGATGGCGGCCTCTTTCATGCGGACGAAGAGGAATCCCGATGCCGCTTAGATCCCTGCGGCGGCCGGCGCTTGCGCTGGCCCTAGTCGCTGTCGCCGGCTCGGCCGGCTATTGGGCCTATCGCCTTCAGACAGCCAACGGGCGCCCGGCAGAGTCTTTTCCGGGTGTTGTGCGCGAGACGGAAATCCAAATCGCCCCCGAAATAGGCGGCCGCCTCGAATCCGTGCTCGTCACAGCCGGACAGCGTGTCATAAAGGGCGATGTGCTGGCGGTGTTGAGTAATCCCGCCCTTAGTGCGTCTCTAGCCGAGTCCAAAGCAGCAGCGGCCAATGCGCTGGCCGAGCGGACGCGTGTCTATGCTGGCGTGCGCAAGGAAGAGGTCGACATAGCGGCGCAAAACGTGCAGATCGCCGAGTCTAATCTGGGGCTCGCCCAGCAGCAATTTTCGCGGGCTGATACGCTCGCGACGAAGAACTTCCAAACCCAGCAAAAACTCGACGAAGCCCGCGGCGCGCTCCGCAAAGCAGAGGCGAGCCTCACCCTCCAGCGCGCTATCTACGACCGCAGCAAGGCCGGGCCGACAACGGAAGAACGTGCCAGCGCCGACGCGAAGATGGCGTTGGCGAATGCCTCAGCAGCCACTATCGCGGCGAAGGCCGCAAAGACAACGCTTGTTGCTCCGGTCGATGGCGGCGTTAGGCTTATCGTTGCTGCGCCGGGCGAGGTGATCTCGCCCGGCCAGGCCATCATGACGCTAGAGGCCGGACGGGAGCGCTGGTTCACCTTCACGCTACGCGAAGATCATCTTGGCGCAGCCAAAGTGGGATCGACTATATCGCTGCGGGACGCTAAAGGCAGTCGCATAAAAGCGCGCGTGACCGAATTGCGGCCGCTTGGCGAATTCGCCACCTGGCGCGCCGCCCGAGCCGTTGGCGACCACGACATCAATAGCTTTCTATTGCGGGCCGAACCGGTCGCAGACACAGGAGAGCTGGAACCCGGTATGATAGTCTGGCTAGATTAGCGTTCTATACGAGAGAATTTATTTCGGACCGCCATCCAACGCCGTTGAAATCGATTCTCCAATCATCTTGTTCGCCCGGTGACGAGGATCAGCGTCGAGATGAGCATACCGCTGGGTAGTCGAGGCCTGGGTATGAGCAGCAAGTTTCCAATGATAGGCAACCCAAGTGAAGCTCCTGCACCAACGGACGCGAAGCTGTGGCGTAGGTCTATTCGGCGAGCGGACGGCAAGACTTGTTCGACGCCTAGTTTTCTGAGAATTCTCTCAAATTCGAGACCTATAAAAAAACTGGTTAGCAAGAGTTTCTGAATGGCTACAACATCGCAGCTCGATGGTCGAGTCGCATGCGGATTTTCGGCATGGCTTCAATCGCTGACGGCGGAGACGCGAGATCAGCTCAAAGGATCGCTTGCATGCCTTTGGGCTTGATGACGCTGAGAAGTGCAAGTGCTGGGCTCGTCGGTCGCTTGGCACCGCGCTCCAGTTGGGAGATATACCCCGTCGTAACATTGAGAACACGGGCGAAAACTGCCTGGCTCATGTTGGCTTGCTCACGCAACGCGCGGGATGTCCTCGGGCGACAAGTCGGTGAGGGTTGCGGCCGGAAAAGCCTTACTAGCAAGGACGCGCATGGATTTTCTTGACGCGAAGCGTCGCGCGCTTTGTGAAGGCGGAAGGCTAAGTAACGAACGATTGACGGATGTCATCGATCGCGCCTAGCGCGGCCTGATTGACCAATCTTCGCGGTGCGGGTGCCAAAAGGTTCTGAAACATGGGGGTCAATTCCGCGCCCATTAAGGTGGACCATCGTAACGGGCAAGTGCGTTACTGGCGTTCTCTGCGCACGGTAAAGCGCCGGGAAGACCTTGCTGAGGTTGGCGATCTTCGGCAGGTCATTATAGGCGATGTAAGGGTTCTCGGGATGCAGCGTCGTGTAATCTTGATGATAGGGCTCGGCCGGATAGAAGGCCACGAGCGGTTCGATCCGGGTCGATATGGGTTTGGAGTAGACGCCTGCCTTGTCGAGCTGTGCGATATAGGCAGCGGTCGCCTGGTTTTGGACGGGATCGCTGGTGAAGATCGCCGAGCGGTACTGCGTCCTGGAGTTCGGGGCCCTGACGATCGATTTCGGTCGGGTCAAGGGCCACCGAGAAATAGATCTGCAGGATTGTGCCATGGCTGATCGCGCTCGGATCAAAAGTGATCTCGACTGATTCCGCATGGCCCGAACGGCCGCCGGAAACCGTCCTATGGGACGCGCTCTCCTTCCCGCCGGCATAGCCGGAGACAACCATGGTTACGCCCTTCACGTGTTGGAACACGCCCTGCACGCCCCAGAAACAGCCGCCAGCGAGCACCGCCTGCTCGGTTCCCGCCTTTGCGGGCCGAGGCTCCAGCGCTGGGGCCGGGACGACCACCGCGGTTTCGGCCTGACCTTGGTGCGGTGGCCAGAGCGACAGACCGGCGGCAACGAACACGAAGCCGAATCCAAGCGCCAAGCGCTGTGACCTTCCGAACTGTTTCGACCGCGAAGGGCTGTACTTGGTCATCTGCGAAGCCTTTCGGAGTTTGCAATAGACACGGCCAGGATTGGCCGAAAGTGAAGCTCGGGAGGATCATGTGCTTTCGGGTTGCTCAGGCTGCGCCGGGGATGAAATTCATTGCGACGCCGTTCATGCAGTAGCGAAGGCCGGTGGGCCTGGGTCCGTCGCTGAACACATGACCGATATGCCCCCCGTAGCGGTGGCAGCTGATGGCCATGCGGGACATAAAGAAGGAGGTATCCGTGTGTTCGTCCACGGCCTTGTCGAGCGCTGCCCAATAGCTCGGCCAGCCGGTATGGCTATCGAATTTGGTTTTTGAGGAAAACAAGGGCAGGTCGCAGCCGGCGCATGAAAGGAGCCCGACACGCTCCTCGTGCAGAAGCGGGCTCGTGAACGGGCGTTCTGTTCCTTCTTCCCGCAGCACCGCGTATTGGCCCGGCGTCAGCAGCCTTCGCCACTCGGCTTCAGTACGCACAATCTCAAAACTTTTGGTGGCCTGTACGCTGTCCGATCTAGTGACACGGCCCACCAGGAACGCAGTAACGCCGCTCAATCCAGCTATCAGGAAATTCTTGCGTGTCATCATGGATGGCCTCCCCGAGGCCGATCAACGACGCCTATCTCACCCTACAACGGCAATCGCTGTTTCCAATTGGGAATAACACGGGTTCACACAGAGCTGAAGCCTGCGCGATGTGAGATCACGACGGGGTCATTCTAAGCTGACGTCTGGTAGAATTATTGCGCGCGCTGCTTCTTGGCTTCCCGATCGATCGCCGCGAAATCGTCATCGGACAGCGCAATCGATGCCGCCGCGACATTCTCTTCAAGATGCGACACTTTTGAGGTGCCTGGAATGGGCAACATCACGGGGCTGCGCTTAAGGACCCAAGCAAGCGCGATTTGGCTCGGCGCCGCGCCGTGTTTTTTGGCCACCCCATCGAGCAGCGATCCAGCTTTAGCCAAATCTCCAGCGGCAAGCGGGAACCACGGAATGAAGCCTATGCCATGTTTGGTGCAATAATCCAGCACGTCCTCACTGGTCCGGTCGACGAGATTGTAGCGGTTCTGAACGGTCGCGACCTTGAAGACCTTCGACGCGGCTTCGATTTCGACGATGGAGACTTCGCTCAGCCCGGCATGTTTGATCACGCCCTTGTCAAGCAGCGACCGGATTGCACCGAACTGTTCGTCGCGTGCGATCTTGGGATCGATCCGGTGCAGTTGCCAGAGGTCGATTTGTTCGACACCTAGCTGACGTGCGCTTTTGTGGGCCTCTTCAATCAAATAGTTGGGATTACCGTTCGGAACCCACACGTCGGGTCCGGGACGAAGCAGACCTCCTTTTGTGGCGACAAGTATCCCTTCATAGGGATGCAGCGCTTCCCGGATGAGTTTTTCTGAAACATCGGGACCATAGGAATCGGCGGTATCGATGAAATTTACGCCGAGGCCTGGCAAACTCTTCAACGTTCGGACCGCTTCCGCACGATCCGCAGGTTCACCCCAAATACCGCGGCCGGTGATGCGCATGGCGCCGAAGCCGAGCCGGTTGATCGCGATGTCGCCGCCGACCTTGAACGTGCCGGATCGGTTGGCATTCGCATGTGACATGGCTGAATCCTTTCGTTTGTTTAGCCCCCGCCATGGCGGTTAGGACTCAGGGGGAGCATTTTCTGCTGAGACCGCGCGCCCCATGCCTCTCGTCTTGGGCGTCCCGAAAGGCTTGCCACTCAAACCACAAAACCAGATGAGAGCCGGCCGAGGCAACATGATGCTCGCGCTGAGTCCGGGCCTGTGCAAGCCCCTTTTTGCGGCGCTGCCCTGCAATGGCCCTATGTCAATCGCGACCATTTGGGGCAAGCTGTAGCTCCAGCCATCTTCCAATACTTTGAAAGCGATGGCTGGCCCTAAAGAAATCGCACGCCGCGATGGGCCAGCAGCAACCGACACGAGGCTACCAGAGCGCCAGCACATATTGGGCGTGCGACCCGTCCCTAAATCGACACATGAGCGGAACTCATAAGTCCTTGCACATTTTCTGACTAATCCCTTCGGCGACAGCGCCATATGACGGTTATCGCCAGCGACAGACAGGCGCGCTGCGAATGATCTGTATTTCCTAACTGGAAGGCGCCTCGCCCGGCACAACAAGCCGTGCGGTTGATGCATATGAACGAACCTCCCAAGAGTTCGCATACAAGACCGTTTTTTCGGCCAGCCGCGCTCGGTTGCCTTGCTTCCGGTAATTTGCGCGGTCTTCATCGCTTTTCTCGTGATCGGGATGGCAATGCCGGTCCTGCCGCTGCATGTGCATCATGGGCTCAGCTATGGCGCGTTCGCTGTCGGCCTCGTGGCTGGCAGCCAGTTCGCGGCCGCGATCCTGTCCCGGGTGTGGGCCGGGCGGCATTCTGATACGCACGGCCCCAAGAGCGCCGTCAACGCCGGGCTGGCAATCGCGGCAGCGTCCGGACTCCTCTATTTCCTGTCCCTGAGTTTCTCGGAATGGCCTTTGGTCTCGGTCACGGTCCTGTTGCTGGGCCGCGCTGTGTTCGGCGTCGGCGAGAACTTCATCATCGCGGGAGGACAGAGCTGGGCGCTGACAATCCTAACGACCCGAAACACTGGTCGGGCGCTAGCCTGGATTTCCGAAGGCGCCAACAAAAGCTGGTGCAGTCCAAGCGGTGAAAGACCGGCCTAGGTAAGGCCGAAGCGGGCCGCCTGGTAGCAAGTGATGCGTGAGCCGATGGTAACGCCGGCCACGAAGCGTACACAGCAATTGCGCGGGGTTTGTGATTGGGCCACGAAATAGGCATGTCGCAGGAGCGGAGACCGTGGGAATAGTCGAACGCAACATGAGCAAGGCCGGTATGCGAGGCACTGCCATTCTGCCGGGGTCTAAGAGCACGTCACGCGCAAAAGGAATGCGCCGGAAGTTGGGAGATCCCACGTTTT
>CAVZAB010000021.1:0-118371 GCA_963773155.1 uncultured Alphaproteobacteria bacterium
TACGATCGCTCTGATCTCTCCAGCGCATGGCGAGCGTGGCTTGACCGGACTTAGCCAAACGCGTTCCAGGCAAGAAGGGTGCGGGCAGCGCGCTGATCAGGCACAGGACGGCGAAGCCAGAGCCTGAATGGTACGCGGAATGTCGGGGGGCGCAGAACGAAGAGGAACCGCTTTTCCTGGTCTTCGGACAGGCCCGCCGAGAAGCTGCCGCTGTACCGCGCTAGCTCGCTTGGCCGCGATCGCCGGCACAAGGAGGCTCGATCAATCGGCGTAGAAGGCAAAAGCAGAATGGCGGCGCAAGCCTATTTTGGTGCAGGATCCAGAAACGTCAAAGACAAGGGCACGGCGCCCAGAGGAGGAAAGTCGAAGACGATGTCGAGGAGGTGCCGGCGGCTTAGCGGGCTCTGCCTGGTCGTGCCGTCGAGCCCGTCGCATAGTCGCGAAGCGGCAAGCGGCAGCGGGGCCACATGCGGACGGGAGATGCGATTATTCCGGCAGCGGCAAGGCCGAGCAGAGGCGGACGAGGCGGTGACGGCATGGCAAGCCAGCCGGGCGAGCGGCGGCCAGGCCGGCGCATAAAGCGATCGGCAACCCGAGTGCCGAGTGAACCGGATTGGCTCTCGACGAGAGACACGCTCCGGGGCACACTCCAACAACGACACCGTGATCACCCGTGACATCGAGGTGACTGTCGTGCTATAATTCCTTCCGGGTACCGTCACTTGCAATGACAGCCGCTATTCCGGGCCAGACCATCGAATGCAACAATCAGTGCCGGTCGCGGTCCAACTTACCGCCCGGCATTGGATGATCACTGATGCGAATGGCCGCAGTGAAGAAGTCAGGGGCGGGGGTTGTCGGTGAACAACTGATCTGACACGGACGCGCTTTTGGCACACGTCGGGCCGTCCTGTGTCGATGCCTTTCCGGGCATCATGAAGGGCTTTCTCTGCACCGATGAAGGAGGCGAGGTCTTCGTATGTTACCACTACCGCCTTCTCGCTTGAATCCTCCCTATGCGAAGCGGATCATCAACGACGGCCTCGCGCGCATTCTTTCGATCATCGAGGAAACGCTACGCCCCGGTGCGGCTGTATTTCGCCCCCAAGGTCACCGAACTGCTGCGGCGCGTCGTGGAAAGCGCCAAGTCGAACCTGCCGCTCGTCACATTCGTCTAGGAATATCTGATGGAGCCTGAGCATTGCGCACATTCGCGTCGCCAATGACACGGCCGACAAGGGCGGCGATTTTCGCGACGGCCGGACCGGTGGTCGATGGCGGTGTCGTTTTGTCGGCTCATAGCGATGTCGTTCCGGTCGAAGGCCAGAATGGCCTGGAGCAGCGACCCATTCGTGTTGCGCGAGGGCGAGCAGCGCCTGTACGGCCAGGCGCCGCGA
The DNA here is from genome assembly GCA_963773155.1 of uncultured Alphaproteobacteria bacterium. Lineage (GTDB taxonomy): Bacteria > Pseudomonadota > Alphaproteobacteria > Rhizobiales > Beijerinckiaceae > CAVZAB01. Next base: position 1,398 of record CAVZAB010000021.1, read on the forward strand.
CATGAAGGCTTCGTCGCCATTGTTCTGGCCATGTTCCGGAATGGCAGGGCGGTACTCGAAGCGGCCAGTCCATGTCCTGCTGATGACGAGGAAACAACCTGCTCGGACCAGTGGCAACTATTGCCCAACTTTTCGGCTGTGGACCGCGGTGCGATTGTCGGCGAACCAACCCTCATGCAGGCCGCTGATGCCCAAAAGAGCGTGGCAACCTACGTGACTACTGTCACTGGACACGAGGCGCATTCGGCAAAACCGGCCCCTCGGTGTCAATGCCATCTGCATCGGCGCCTGGTGTGCAACTCTATCGCCTGCAGGGCATCTGCAACGTGAATCGACCCGGTCTGACCGTGCATGTCGGCACGATCCATGGTGGACCGCCCGCAACATCTTGGCACGGGAGTGCGGATCCATTGGGAATTTTGTGGCCTGCCCGGTGTCGCCATCGACTTCCGTTTTCTGCGGTAATTCCAGTTCTTCGCGCAAAAGGTCGAATTGCCGCGACTCAGGCGCTTCTCGTGCCGGATCCCACCATCGAAGTTACCAGGTCGCAAGCTCAAAGTACCCGGTCAACGCGGAGCCTGGCTCTCGCGCGGAGACCCTGTAATTCTCAAGCTGTTGGAATCGAGCCCGTATACGGCCGTTGGCCCTTCGCGACCGAAGAACGGCGGGTTCCAGGGCAGCCGGGGGTTCCTACACCAGCTCCCTGTGGACCTGATATTTGACCAGGGGCGGGACCCAGCGGACGAGTTCTTATCCAGCCGATCGCAGATCGAAGCCTGCGTCGGGGCTTCATGCGCCGCCTCGGGGTTCGAATGTGCCCCGCTAGGTCCGCACGGAGGACGCTAAGAAGCGGCAGCATCCTTGGGACGATCCGTCTCGAGAAAGCCGGATCGAATTCACGATGAACCGAGGCAAAACTCGAAGTCACACCAATCCAGCCCGTTGTCGCCGATCATGTCGCGCCGCTCCTGCGGCGTGGAGCCGCGGAGCATCTCGTTGATCCGTTCCGCCGAAGGGCGGAAGCGATCCTGAACGGCTGATGCGTGAACACCCTCACCCCGTGCTCGTGAAACAGCCGGTACAAGAGCCTGTTCGCTCGACAGGGTCGGGTCGACGAATTCGTGATCCTCGTACGTTCTTGCCGCCAGAAGCTTGGCCTTCGTCCATGGCACTTCGTCCTCGAGAAAGGGCTCGACGATCAGCCCGCCGGGGCGTTGCCGGGATCGAAATCGGCCTGCCGCTGACGTTCAGGTGAGCTTCGGCAGGAACTGCAGAAGTCGACCTGCCGCGACTTGACGACATTCCCATGAAGCTCTCGGAACCGCCAGGTGCACGAAGGTCGGACGGATTGCCGGCAAAATATTGATGGGCCAGTCTCTGAGCAGGCGGCCCATCAATATTTCCGGCAATCCGAACAGATTCCGACCTACGTGCGCCTGGCGGTTGCCGAGAGCTTCATGGGAATGTCGTCAAGCTGGCGGGCAGGTGGACTTCTGGTCCAGTTCCTGCCGAACTCACCTGAACGTCAGCGGCAGGCCGATTTCGATCCCGGCGACGCCCCGGCGGGGCTGATCGTCGAGCCCTTTGTCGAGGACGATGCCTGGAGCGAGGCCAAGCTTCTGGCGGCGAGCGTCGAGGATCACGAATTGGTCGACCCGACCCTGTCGAGCGAACGGCTCTTGTACCGGCTGTTTCACGAGCACGGGGTGAAGGTGTTCACGCCGTCTGCCGTTCAGGATCGCTGCCGCTGTTCGGCGGAACGGATCGAGGCGATGCTGCGCAGCTTCACGCCGCAGGAGCGGCGCGACATGATCGGCGACAACGGGCTGATTGGTGTGACTTGCGAATTTTGCTCGGTTCATCGTGAATTCGATCCGGCTTTGCTCGAGACGGATCGTCCCAAGGATGCTGCCGCTTCTTAGCGTTCTCCGTGCGGACCTAGCGGGCCAATTCGAACCCGAGGCGGCGCATGAAGCCGACGCAGGCTTCGATCTGCGATCGCTCGATAAACTCGTCCGGCTGGTGCGCCTGGTCAATATTGCCTGGTCCACAGACGATGGTAGGAACCCCGGCTGCCTGGAACCGGCCGGCTTCGGTCGCGAAGGGAACGGCAATTGTGCGGTTCGATTGCAGCAGCTTGAGAACCAGGGTCTCGGCGCTCGAGCCAGGCTCCGCGTTGAGCCCGGGTACTTCGACTTCGACCTCGGTAACGATGGTGGGATCCGGCACGAAGCGCCTAAGTCGCGGCAATTCGACCTTTTGCGCGAAGGACTCGAATTGCCGCAAAGCGGAATCGATGGCGACGCCGGGCAGGCCACGAAATTCCCAATGGATCCGGCACTCCCGTGCCAAGATGTTGCGGGCGGTGCCACCATGGATCGTGCCGACATGCACGGTCGAGTAGCCCGGGTCGAACCGACCGGACGGGTCACCCTCGCGTTCATAGACCTCCTGCAGGCGATAGAGTTGGCACACCAGGGCGCAAGCCGATGCGATCGCATTGGCACCGAGGGCGGGTTTTGCCGAATGCGCCTCGTGTCCAGTGACGGTGGTCACGTAGGTTGCCACGCTCTTTTGGGCATCGGCGGCCTGCATGAGGGTTGGTTCGCCGACAATCGCCAGCGCAGGGCGCGGCAAGTCGCGGCCGAACCGGGCAATGGTTGCCACTGGTCCGAGGCAGGTTGTTTCCTCGTCATAGCTGAGCAGGATATGGACTGGCCGCTTGAGGCCTGCCGCCTGCCATTCCGGAAGCATGGCCAGAACGATGGCAACGAAGCCCTTCATGTCGCAGGCGCCGCGGCCATACAGGCGCTGCTCGCTCTCGCGCAACACGAATGGGTCGCTGCTCCAGGTCTGGCCTTCGACCGGAACGACATCGCTATGAGCCGACAAAACGACACCGCCATCGACCGCCGGTCCGGCCGTCGCGAAAATCGCCGCCTTGTCGGCCGTGTCATTGGCGACGCGAATGTGCGCAATGCTCAGGCTCGTCAGATATTCCTCGACGAATGTGACGAGCGGCAGGTTCGACTTGGCGCTTTCCGTATCAAAGGCGACAAGCCGCCGCAGCAGTTCGGTGACCTTGGGGGCGATATCGGCCGGCGCCGGGGGCATAGCGTTTCCTCGATAATCGAAAGGATGCGCACGAGGCGATCAGTTGATGATCCGCTTGGCATAGGGAGAGTCAAGCGAGAAGGCGGGAATGGTAACGTCGAAGACCTCGCCCTCTTCGTTCACCATGCGGTACAAGCCCTTCATGATGCCGGAAGGCGTCGACAGCGGACAGCCCGACGTGTAGCGAAAGCTGGTCCCGGGTGTCAGGATCGGTTGTTCGCCGACAACCCCCGGCCCCTTGACTTCTTCGCTGCGGCCATTGGCATCGGTGATCATCCAATGCCGGGCGGTAAGTTGGACCGACAACCGGCCGTGATTGCTGATTTCGATCGTATAGGCCCAGAAATAGCGGCTGTCGTCCGGATCGGAACGGTCCGGAAGGAATTGTGGCGCGACAGTCACCTCGATGTCACGGGTGATGGCGGTATACATTGTTGGAGTGTGCCGGAGAGCGTGTCTCTCGTCGAGAGCCAATCCGGTACACTACGACAGAACTGGGGTTGCCCGATCGCTTTATGCGCCGCCTGCGCCGCCGCTCGCCCGGCTGGCTTGCCCCATGATCACCGCCTCGTCGGTCTCTTGCTCGGCCTTGCCGCTGCCGGAATGATCGCCGTCTCCCATCCGCATGTGGCCCCGCTGCCGCTTGCGGCTTCGCGACTATGCGACGGGCTCGACGGCACGACCAGGCAGACCCGGCTAAGCCGCGGCGGCTTCCTCGACATCGTCTTCGACTTCCTATTCTGGGCGCCGTGCCCTTGTCTTTCGCGTTTCTCGATCCTGCGGCCAATGCACTTTGCGCCGCAATTCTGCTTTTTGCCTTCTACGCCGATTGATCGAGCCTCCTCGCCTATGCCGCAATCGCGGCCAAGCGAGGGCTGGCGCATACGGCGCCTTTCTCGGCGGGCCTGTCCAAAGACCAGGAAACAATTCTGCTCTTCGTTCTGCGCCCCCCGAACAATTCGCGCCGCTGGCTCTGGGCTTCGCCGTCCTGTGCCTGATCAGCGCGCTGCCCGCACCCTTCTTGCCTGGAACGCGTTTCGCTAAGTCCGGTCAAGCCACGCTCGCCAATGCGCTGGAGAGATCGGCGAGAAGATCCTCGACATCCTCGAGCCCGACCGACAAGCGCAAAAGACCCTCGCCGATGCCCATTTCGGCGCGGATCTGCGGGCTCAGTCTTTGATGCGTGGTCGTCGCCGGATGGGTAATGAGGCTCTTAGCATCACCGAGATTGTTGGAAATGCCGATGATCGACAGGGCATTGGCAAAGCGGAACGCGCTCGCCTTGCCGCCCGGCAGCTCGAAGGCCACCAGTGTGCCAAAGCCGCTCATCTGTCGACGTGCAAGCTGATGCTGCGGGTGGTCCTCCCGCCCGGGATAGAGCACTCGCGCTACGCCATCGGCCTCAGCCAGGAAATCGGCAATCTGGGCCGCGCTGCGCGACTGTGCCGCGACCCGGACCGCCAGTGTTTCGAGGCCCTTGAGCAAAACCCAGGCGTTGAAAGGTGACAGGCTTGGGCCCGTCTGACGCAGCAGATTGTGAATATGCGTCTGGATGAAGGCCTCGGAGCCGAGGATGACGCCGCCGAGACAACGGCCCTGACCATCGACGTGCTTGGTGGCCGAATAAACCACGCAATCCGCGCCCAATTCGAGCGGCCGCTGATAGAGCGGGGTCGCAAAGACATTGTCGACGACCAGGGTCGCGCCGGCCTCGTGCGCGATCCCGGCAATAGCCGCAATATCATAGATATCAAGGCTTGGATTGGTCGGGCTCTCGAGGAAAAGCGATTTGGTGTTCGGACGGATGGCAGCTTGCCATTCATCGAGGCGGGCGCCGTGCACTAGGGTCGAGGCCACCCCGAAGCGCGGCAGCAGGTCCTCGACGACGTAGCGGCACGAGCCAAACAGCGCCCGTGCCGCCACGATATGGTCGCCGGTCTTAAGCTGGCCAAGCAGGGCGGCGGTCACCGCGGCCATGCCCGATGCTGTGGCGCGGGCCGCCTCGGCGCCCTCGAGCAGCGCCATGCGCTTTTCGAACATGGCGACCGTTGGGTTCGAGAAGCGCGAATAGATGAAGCCCGGCTCCTCGCCCTTGAAGCGCGCCTCGGCGGCTTCCATGGTCTCGTAGAGAAAGCCCTGGGTGAGAAACATGGCTTCTGAGGTCTCGCCAAAGGCGGAGCGAAGGCTGCCGCCATGGACGAGCTGCGTTGCCGGCCTCAGCGTCTTTTCGGGCCTGTTCATCCGATCATCTCCGAACCTGCTTGGGCCAAAAAAAACCTGGTTCGGGAGTTCCCGGACCAGGCTAAAAGGCGGCGCTCTAATGAGCACCGACCTTTTAGCCCGTTGTTTAACGTGGCGGCAAGCCGGTCGGCTCAAAGGACCACGACATCAAGAATTTATACTGCCGCCGGTCTTGGCGTCAACCGCACGATCGATTACAGCGGAATCCGTCGAGGGAGATCGCCAGTGCGGATGACGTTGCCGAAGGGGGAGACAAGTGACGCGGGCAGGATCGCACCGGGGATTCTGGCAGCGCACCAAATCGAGGCGCTGGCGGCCAAGGGCGGGATCGTTGCCGTCAGACCATTTGCCGAAGGTCAGGTTCAACCGGCGAAGTCTCGACCTTCGGCTTGGCCGCCGGGTCTGGCGGGTGCGCGCGAGTTTTCTGCCCGGACCACAGCGCAGCGTGGCCGAATGCCTGGAATGGTTGGCGCTCCATGCGATCGAACTCGACGGTGGCGCCGTTCTCGAGACAGGCTCGGTCTATGTCGCCGAATTGCTGGAGGAACTTGCCCTGCCAGCCAGTCTTGCTGCGGCTGCCAATCCGAAGAGCTCAACTGGCCGAATCGATGTCTTCACCCGGGTGATCACCGACCGGGCGCGGGCTTTTGACCTGGTCGAGAGCGGCTATCATGGCCCGCTGTTTGCCGAAATCTCGCCGCGCACCTTTCCGCTTCTGGTCCGTACGGGATCGCGACTTTCGCAGATCCGGTTTCGCTGCGGCTCGGCCCGTCTCGACGACGCGGCGCATCTGGCGCTGCACGAAAGCGAGCGGCTCGTGACCTCGGCAGAGCCTTCCGTCGCCGGTGGTGTCGCAGTCTCGGTCGATCTCGCTGGCTTCAAGCCCTCGCGCCTCGCCGGCTACCGCGCCAAGCGCCACACCGGCCTGATTGATATCGACCGGGTTGCCGCTTACGACGTGCTTGATTTTTGGGAGCCCATTCGCGCCGACGACCGACGGACGCTTGTGCTCGATCCGGGCGAATTCTACATACTCGCTTCGAAGGAATCGGTGCACGTGCCAGCGAGCCATGCCGCGGAAATGACCCCTTTCGATCCGCTGGTTGGCGAGTTCCGCGTTCACTATGCGGGATTCTTCGACCCCGGCTTTGGAGCCGCGGAGGCGGGTGGCAGCGGCGCACGGGCGGTTCTCGAGGTTCGCTCGCACGATGTCCCGTTCATTCTGGAGGACGGTCAGATTGTTGGCCGATTGATTTACGAGCGGATGTCGGAGGTGCCGGCTTGGCTTTATGGCCAGGCGGCTGGGTCCAATTACCAGGCGCAGACCCTCAAACTGTCGAAACATTTCAAGCTGCCACCGGTTCACGCGTGAAGGACTTGCGATCGACAGGGCTCGAAGGCTAAGCTAAATCAAAGCGGGCGGGCGTAGTTCAATGGCAGAACGACAGCTTCCCAAGCTGTATACGAGGGTTCGATTCCCTTCGCCCGCTCCAGTACTTAGCCATTTTTGGAGCTCCGGTTTTGCAGTAGGTTTTGCAAGTTACGTTCCCTTTTCGGCCCGATTGAGCTGGTGTCCGGCGATTTTTGCGGCTGCGTCCAGGTGACGAGCGGACCTTGGCTCGCCGCGCCGCGATGCGTGTTTTTGACGGCCGTATAGAAACATTTTTGAACAATAGCGACTGAGAATAGTTTTCAACCTATGACCTCACGACAGCTCATTTGAGTGCTCATGTCGGCCATCGTCGCGGAAATTGAGACGGAAGTCCCACCTACACCAAGACGTTCCGAGTTTCCACACAGCCAAGATCCGTTCCGGACATTGGCACCTTCAACAAGAGGGTCGCTGAAGGATATAAAGCAGCCGTGCGAAGACGAGGCAATTGACGGCGGCACCGCGTAGGCGTTCAACTCGATCCTCTAGTTGACCGGCATCGCCCCGGGCAGCACGTAGCTCCCGTCGAGGACGCTCGGGCCCGGACGGTAGATACGCATCAGGAAGTTCCAACCGGGTTTGACGTCAAGGCGGTTCGGCTTGTCGCCGCAAAGCTCCTTCGAGCCAAAATAGGCGGTGAGCGTGCCGTCTGAGTTTAGTTTCGCATTGGAGCTATTGAGGATGTTGTTGTCGGTCTTCATGTAGCCGTCGTCGCCGTAGAGCGTGATCGACCAGAAGGCATTGTTCTCGGGGACCTTGTAGGTCGCCGTGTAGCATTTGCCCGGATCGAACTGACCGCCATAGTTGAGATAGGTCGCGTCCTTCTCGGGGTTGAGGCCCCAGGCGGCGGCCGCGGCGATGTGGCGGGTTGTCTCATTGACCGTGCCGCGCGGCCCCATCATGCCCTTCCAGCTTGGGTACTGCTTCGAACTCCAGTTCGTATTGCCTCGTCAGCGCGTTGAGCGAGTTCCGGGTCCCATATCGAGGGTGGCTTCGGATCGGCGCTGCGGCCTCGATTACGAGCTGGTCCTGGATCGCATTGACGTGCGCGACCTCGGCCGGGTCGTCGGGATTGAAGAGCTGGGTGCGGACTGCAACTAGCACGTATTTCGTGTCGTTCGGAAGCGCGTGCTTGCCCGGCTCGTAGAACACCGCGGGGGCGTAGTGGTCGTTGTCGACGACGAGCACGGACAGGAACCGGCCCGGCGGGACCTTCGGGATGGTGATTGATGCGCCTTTGGCGGTGTCGACGATCGCGGCGGAGTAGAGCGTATCCCGGTTCATCCGCACCACGGTCTGCTGATCGAGCGGGGTCGGAGCGCGGACGTGGTAGAACCGGTTGATGCCGCTGGCCAGCGCCTGGATGTTCAAAAAGCTGCGGTCGCTCTCTGCGCGGATGTAGGTCTCGGGCGTCACCTCTACAAGCGGTGAAGCGACGGCCGCGGGCTTGAGCTCGGCGGACACGAGGGGCGGCTGCTTCCACGACCCGTCGAGTGCCTCAGGCTTTGGCTGATAAAGGCGCATGATCAAAAAGAACGGCCCGGCCGGCGCAGGCAGCCAGTTCGAGTCCATCTCCGCGCCCGGCGACTCGTGCTGGATATGGAGCGTGACCCCTCCGTCCGCGTCCCGCTTCAGATTTGGCAGCATCGCAGAGTTGATGAGGTAGCGGTTGAGGGGGTTGGCGGAAAGCAGGCTGGCCGGAAGCTCGTAAAGGGTCAGCGACCAGAAGGCGCCGACCGGCGGGAACGCGCCAGGCGGGAAGCGGAGGACGTAGCTTTTGCTTGAACCGTCGAGTTTCGTGCCCGCGCTGTCGACGAAATAGGCGGGATACATCGCCTCTTCTCTCGAATTGCCGTAAATGCCAAGGACGGCCCCGGCCATGCGGTAGAGATAATTGTTCCTCAGATAGGCCCGCGTCCCGAACAGATCGCCGCTCGTCACCTTGCCGGTGTCGACGTCGCTCGTTTTGAAAGCGCCGAATTCCGCCCAAGCGTCGGCCATGCCGTCCTTAACCGCCTGCAGGATATCCGGCGGCAGGTCGCCGGAGACGAAGCGGCGCCCGCCTGCGATCCCGAGCTTGGCGAAGCGCTCCCTCAAGGCGACCTCGGTCGGATCGGTCGGGGCGTAGCTTAGGACGAAGTTCAGGATGTCGAAGAATTCGGGCGAGGTCTTCTGCGCTTCGACCGAGAGCGGCGGGGGTATTTGTATTCATCGCTTCTTACAACAGCGCGGACGATGCAATGGCGGACTACGCCGCAGTCAAGGATCTGTACAGCAAGGGTGTGATCGACACCTACGACGCCGCAGTTGTGAACAAAAACAGTGACGGGACTGTACAAGTCAGCAAGCACGAAAAGCCTACGCAGAAGGCCGTGTGGACAGGCGCGCTCGTCGGCGCAGTCGTGGGGGTGCTCTTTCCCCCGTCCATCATCCCGATGATGGCCGCTGGAGGCCTCACGGGCGGGATGATCGGCCACCTCTGGGCTGGCATGTCGCGCGGAGACTTGAAAGAGTTCGGCGATACTCTCGACTATGGGACCGCCGCACTGGTGGTCGTGGGCAAGACCAGGCTGGCAGACAAGATCGCCAACGCCACTGCCAAGGCGCAGAAGAGGATCGAGAAGCAGTTGAAGGTCGATGCGAAGAACTTCGACAAGGAACTCGACGCATTGGCCAAAGCGGCCGCGTAATCCTGCGGTAGAGGCAATTTCAAGATTGCCTGATGCGTCGAACGCGAGGTGTCCGCGGCCGTTTTCGGTAGGTGCTCCCGACTGAGCGCCAAGCCGAAGCGGACGCGGACATGCTGCAGTTTGTCGTCATGCCGCTCTGGAATACAGCGCCGGCGACGAGACAGCCGTTCCTGTTGTACACCTGCAATGGAACCTGCTGCGATCGGCCTACCCGACATAAAGTTGCTTGGCCTCGCAATCGCCCCAAGCGGTCATTGGGCGACTGTCGCCGTTCCTCACAGCGCAGCACTCTCTTGGAGGGCCATTTGAACCCAACCTATATCTCGGCATTCGCCGCCCTGGCGGGCGCTGTGATCGGCGGGCTGACGTCGTTTGCGACCTCGTAGTTGACGCAGCGGACGCAGTTGCTCCACGCGCACCGCGAAGCCGAACGTGCCAAGTTGGAGGCGCTTTACAGCGACTTCATCGCCGAGGCCGCGCGCCTTTTTGGAGACGCCCAAACCCGGAATGCGGAAGAGATCACCGCATTGATAGGGCTATATGCCATGGTCGGACATATGCGCTTGGTTTCCGACCGGACAGTGATCGACGCTGCGGTCCGGGTTGAAGACACAATCATCGCGGCCTACCTTGGGGCAAACCGCACGTTTCAGGAAGTCGTGGAATACGCCCATACGGGCGGGTTGGGATTCCTGACCGATTTCGGCGAGGCGGCCAGAAAAGACATCGCTGCCCGCACATTGGCGGTGCGGTGACGAGTCACCGGCGTTCCGCTCGTGGAGGCAGCGGATTGCTTAAAGCGCCGTGGAGTGGGTTCGCACGCCGTTCCGCAGGCGCCTCGACAACTGCACCGTCGAGTGGCAGGGCACGCCGACGCGCACCGTGATCGCCACCGGGCGAGTCGTGGCGTTGTGGCATGGTCAACGGTGCCGTTACTTTCCCGTGTTAAAGCTCGTTTGCGATCCACCGAGCGTTGAACTTCAATCTGTCTCGCGTATGCCGAGATTGCGAGCTTCGCCGGTGCCAGGAAGGCGCTTGCGCTCGATCAATGTGAAGGATTTTAGTCGAGATATCATTTGCAAATGTTGTCAGTGGCGATTGTGACCGCCCCCTTTAATTGTCGTGCGAAACGCGGGAGCCCTTTGCGCGGAGTTGTGGTACGAAGCGATCAATATAGGCGCGGCCATAACGCAGTATGTAGTTGACCAGTAATGAGGCACAACGAAGCCATGCCACAAGAGCAAGAAACAGAGCAAAGGCAGTCCTTCCCTAGTCGGGGGACGCTTTATATGTGGGTCATCCTCGCCGTTTTTCTGGCAGCCACGTTCTTCGTCTCAGTTTCGCTCGTCAATTCGGTGAGCCCGATTGCCATACACGACATTCTTTCCCCACATTCACTAAAAGCGAACGTCATTGTAGTTCTTTCCTACTGCCTTCCCTATGCGTTGGGTGCGGCCATTTGGTCCCTGTGGCGCTCGACACTTCAGATTGCTCGTACAAGATTGTCTGAAGCCTGGTCTATTGCCGCCATTTTCTTGAACATAACGATAAGTCTCTTCGTTGCATCGATCTTCATTCCGTTCGATCTCGCAATTGCGTACTGGCCAGGTATCCCCCGATCGGAGGATTTGACTATCCCCCCAGCAGTTGCTTCCATCCTTTCCCCCCTTCTCGTTCTTACCGGTGGGTTAGTTGGGCGTTGGGTATCGCAGATCGTGTATGGTCTAGAGGTCCGAACCTATCTGAAGGGCGCGATCTCATCGGTCTTAAGAATTTCATTGATCTTGGTCTGTCTTGGTTTAATTTGGGTCCTGTTTGGCTTTGTCTTTGCATTATCAGGCCTGTCAGGTGTGGTAATGTGCGTGGTGGGTATATTTCTCATTTTTGTTGCGGTTCAGATGAAGCTGCGGCAGGCCCGTCTTTTTGGTCGCTCCGGCGACGACGCCAAGGTGCATCCCTCAAATACGACGACATGAGGGGGCGCCTCCGCCTCGACCTGGGGTTGGAGGGTCGGGTTTCACAATTATCTATGGAGTGGCAACCCCGGTAAGGCCACCGCGCATAGGCAACGTGCAAAGGTACTGATGGGGCCGACGATTGTCACCGTCCCATTTACAATGCCGAGGAATGACGTCCGCTCGCAGACGCGTCTTCAGGCCCACTTCTTGCTCTGCTCGTTCGCCCAAATCGTGCGCGCTCGTCACTTCTGTCTGCATGGAAGGCTCTATAAAGGAGACCAAAACAAGCGACTTGTGATGCTGTCGCTGGTTCCGCTGGCCTTGTGCGGCTGCCAGTCTTCGCCGAAGAGCAAGGAGGAGCTTGTAGTGATCTGCGCCAATTCAGCCAACCGGCACCGGGACAGCAGTATTTTGAGGAATGTCAGGCGTTCTTTCCGGCATCCACAAAGCAACTGCAGAACGAGGTCAGCAAGGTATGGAATGGCCGGTTTGTCTTCGACCTCGAGCCTTGCGCCGAGGTTGTCCCAGAAAAAGATGCCCAGTTTAGCGCAGGTCTTGGCCAGACCAAGGAAGGCATCACGGCAATCGCGGCCTTGATCGCTGCGTGTCCCACCACTGATTTTGCGTTTGGTGACCTGGTAGCGAATGTCGTTTTCTGAGCCGTTGGTATGGAGCGGGATTTCGGGTCGCTCGAGAACCCTAAGGAGCTCTGGCTTATTGGCCCGTAGCCGCTTGAGTAGTCGGTCGAGCGAGACGAAGCCTGTCGTGCGCTTGAAGATGCGGTCGAAGCGGGTCCGCAACGCGGCTTTGCGCTGCGGCGAAGGATCGGCCCGGTAGGTGAGGAGGTCCCGGTAGAACCGCCAGATCAAGCCACGCAGCTTTTTCTGCGCCATCCGATTGTGCTCGGTGAAGGCCGATTGGTGAGGGGGTCGTAGTCGCTGCCGCCATTGATCCGTTCACTGAAGCGGCCGTAATCGAGTCTCGTGCGACCACTGTACCATAGTTTTAGAACCGCGAGGGCTCGCGATTGAAGTCTTGCCCGCGATCTCAGACAGGTTATGCAGATCGCGGATTTTTTTTGAGCGCTGGCTGGCCGCGCGGATTTTCTCGGCGATGGCCTCTTTGAACGCGAGCGAAGGAATACGAACGAAGGAAGGGTTGTGCGGCGTATTGGAAGAACGAACCACGCGATGCCATATACAGGATTATCGTCCAGCTGGGGAAATCCTGCCAACGTCGCCACTGGCGGTCGCATCGCGTACATGAAACCAAACCGCTTATCGCCATGGCAGTTTTAACTTTGCGGTCCTGGTACGGCCGCCTTTTGGCAGACTGAAATATCGAACATTATTTCGATTCTTGTTTGGAAAAACGAACAATCCGGCTTGACTGTTGGGGGTTGGTGCTACGCCATCCTCTTTGAGGCCGACGTACCTCACCGCTACCGAAATGCGCGGTCAGACGAAGCCGTACTTTACCTCGTGATGACCTATGTCGAACGGGTCGGTTGATGACCCTCGGAATTAGACCGCGCTAGCGCCACCGGGTCATTTGGTCAAGGCGCACATCATCATCGGCATGCTACCGCAGCACATCATCATTGGCATGCCAGAATTCATCATTGCCATCATGCGATCACAACATTCTTTGAACATCTCCATAGACATGCCATCTATTGGTTTTACTTCGCAAGTCATGCCCTTAGAGGTCAAGGTGCAACTCATCTGCGCCATCATCATCGGCATGGGCATCATTCCGTTCATCATCGGCATCATGCCGGCCATCATCGGCATTGGCATCGGCATCATGGCTGGGGTGGTGTTCATCGTCGACTCCAAAAAATTGCTAAAAGCGCCCTGTCGCTTCATGGCTTGCGTGTAAACACCGTGGTCTCTTCTGAGCAATAGGGATTGAGCTCAGATATTCGCTTTCATCCGTTTGCGCGACAGACATGACGGGTTTGCTGGAGAGAAGGGCAATTCTAACGGAGCTTTATCTGATTTAGCGGATGGCCAAGCGCGCTGCGCTCGCGACCCACAATCCTGCCAGGACCAACCGGCCAGACCCATGATTAGCCCTCCGATTCTCAAAGGTTTCAGGGAGTTCAACTCCCGGCTGCCGTCGTCGAAACAGGCAGCTGCCGGGTTCGGCTTTGGCCCAACAAGGTTGGTCAGCCGAGAACGCCATAGTGCGACCGCAGGATCTCTTGCACCACGCGTCGGTCGATTTTGCCAGGACCGTTCAGCGGCAGTTCATCAACGAATTCAATACGCCGCGGATGCGCATAGGCTGGCGCATTGGCAAGGCAGAACTGTTTGAGTTCGATTTCTGTTGCGTCCGATCCCTTGACTTTGACGACCATTGCGGCCGGCACTTCGCCTTTATGCCGGTGTGGCAGGGCGACGACGGACGCTTCGGCCACGGCCGGATGCCGGAGCAGGACGTTCTCGACTTCGAGGGGATAGACGTTCTCTCCACCCGAATTGAACATGTCGTCGGTGCGGCCCTTAAAGTAAAAGAAGCCGTCGGCATCGCGATTGAACAGGTCGCCGGTCTTAAGCCAGCCGTCGGTGAGGCGCTCGCGATTGACCTCTGGCAGCCGATAGTAACCCGGCGTCACGCCGGGGTTACGTACCCAGAGTTCGCCATAGGACGCGGATTCGCTGCCATCGGCGTTGATAAGTTTGACCTCGCCCTCCGGCCAGGCCACGCCGCAGCTGCCGTGCGGCACCGCGCGACCGTCGATCGGAGGTCCTATCATCACCGGCCCACCCTCTGTCAAACCGTAGCTCTCGGACGCGGGAACGCCAAACGCCGTCTCAACGTCATCGAGCAATTGCTTTGGGGTTGGCGCCGAGCCGATCTTCAACGATTTTAGTGCAGAAAAATCGAGGCTATTGATGAGATCGCGCTCCTGCAGGAGCAAAGAGAAGACCGCAGGTACACCGCCGGCATGGGTGCAACGCCAATCCGAGAGAACCTGGAGGAATCGACGCGGCTCGAAACTTGGTAGGATCACAACTGAGCCGCCGGCGCTCAGCATTGGTTTGATTGCCCCGGCCATGGCGTTCTTGTGGTAGAGCGGGACAGCCGCCAGCGCTCGGCTTTCAGGCGGGATTGGCCAATTGCGGTGCAGGCAGGCGATCCACCAGCACTGTCCGACATGAGTCAACACCACGCCTTTCGGCTTCCCGGTCGAACCCGATGTGTAGGGCAGGAACGCGGGGTGCGTGGCCGGGAGCTTCGGCGGCGCGAAATCCGAGGTGCTTTCGGCGAGTTCTTCCTCGTAACCGCGCCAACCCGCAACGCTTGGGCCGAGAATTAAGCGGAGAGTCACGCCGGATTCCTCAGCTACTTGGGCAACCCGAGCGTTGATGACCGGATCGACAACCACGCCGACGCTACCGGAATCGCTGATGACGTAGCCGATCATATCAGCGGCGAGTTTTGTGTTGAGCGGCACGGGAACAATGCCGGCCCGCATCGCTCCGAACATGATCTCGATGAATTCGATGCGGTTGCCGATCGACATCGCCAGCCGATCGCCGGCCTTCATGCCAAGTCGAACCAGCGTTGCGGCGAAACGGTCTAGGCGTGCCTCGAGTGCCGCATAGGTGATTTCACGAGCTGTGCTGGATGACAGATCGATGAGCGCAACCTTATCGGCGAAGCGCCTTGCCGCGTCGCTGCACCAATAGCCGAGGTTAGTCGATTGAAGTTTGGTGGATAGCATGATTGGTCTCACGGGTGGGTCAGCACAACCTCACCTTTCGGGGTATCGAGGACGGCGAGAAAGCCCGACGCGGCCGCGCCTTTGACGGCGATTGGGATCGCAAGTCTCTCAAACAGCTGAGCCAACGGTTCTGGTTCAGGCTGCAGGACCGCAAAGGAGCGAAGTCGGCAGCCCGTTGGAGTCGCACGGGAGGGATGTGGGGTCCCACCCCAATCAATGACGAATGGAATGGCCTCACCGTGCCAATCGTCCTTAAGATAGAGGATCGACCAGGCTATCCGAGATCCGTCCGGGCGACTGCGATGCATGGCGACAGGGCCGTCGACCGAGAGCCCCGCTTGCCTCGCTGCCTCGCCAAATGCTGCAATGTCAGGCACGTTGATCGCAAATGTCATAATCCCTGGTGCGACTTGGGCGGCAATCCGGCCACCGCGAGTGCCGGCGAGATCTTGCGCCGGGTCAGGCGCGATGACTTCGAAATAACTCCCGCCATCGAGAGCGAGCAGACTGTTGCGAGTCCCCAAACCCGGATGCGATCCGCCTCGCACAGGCGCAACCCCGGTCAACCTCTCAATCAGTGCGGTGCCGGACTCGAGGTCCGGCGCAGCCCAGAGGATGTGGTCGAGTCGAATCAACGTATGGCTCCCTCCGTAGCGCGCGGCGGAAGCGTCAGGTAAACGCCTCTGCCGCTCGCCACCAACCTATTGGTTGCATCGAAGATGCGGGCCTCGGCCGTCGCCAGCGTTGCGCCAAGTTTGATCACCGTAGCCCGGGCGATCATCGTGCCGGGTATGGCGGCACGATGATAGTCGATGCGGAGATCGACGGTCGGCACGCCGCGCCCGATGCGCGCGGCAATGGCATAGTCTGCGGCGAGATCGATCAGCGACGCAAGAATTCCACCATGCGCATAACTCGAGCTGGGATCGGATCCAAATTCGCCGCGCCACGGCATCGTGATCGCAATTTCGTGCGGGCCGAGGCTGAGCAGTCGGACGCCGAGCCAGCCGTGGAATGGGCAGTTTCGGACCATAGCATCGAGCGCGTCGAATTCAACGCCGTCAGCTGAAATTGGCTGCACGGAATCGATCATGGCAACAACACTGCCTTTCCGAATACCCGTCGCTCAATAAGATCGGTCATCGCCTCCTTAAATCGGGAAAGCGGCAGTTCACTGTGGATTATAGGCGTCAAGCTTTTTTCGGCGACGCGCCGAAGAAGCTCAATTTGATCGTCCCGCGTCCAACCATTGCAACCGATGATGTTGAATTCGAACGACCAGATGTAACGCAAATCGGTTTTGGGGTCGTATCCCGCAGTGGCGCCGCAGGTGAGTAACCGTCCGTGGCGGGTTAGTGCGCGAAAACACTCGGCCCAGGTCTCGCCCCCCGTGTAGTTGACAATCACGTCGACGCCGCCACCGCCGCGCGTCCGTGGTTTGCCATAGAGGCGATGCACTTCAGCAACATAGTTCTGCGCCGACGTATCAATGACGTGATCGGCGCCTATGCCCCTTAGTCGCTCGGCCCGCGATGGCGAGCTGGCACATGCGATCACTTCGCAGCCCGCCGCTTTGGCAAGTTGGACACAGCACGTGCCAACGCCGCCGCCGGCGGAGAGGATCAAAACCTTGTCTCCTGCCCGCAATTTTGCTCGTGTTTCCATCATGCGGAGTGCCGTTCCGTAGGCAACTGGCAGGCAAGCCGCTTGCACAAAGGAAACCGCATCGGGAATTGGCAGTAGAAACTGGGCATCCACGCAGAACAGGTCGGCCGCGCCACCGCGCAGGGTTTCGCCAATCATGCCCTTGTCCTGATTGGGGATTACCGTTACCCGGTCACCGATCTTCCAAACCTTCGGCGAAACCGCGGCTCCTAGCGCCACGATCTCGCCAGCAATATCGGCCCCGGGGGTCATCGGCAGCGGAGTCTTCAGCCCGGGAATGCCGCGCAACACCATCGGATCGAAGCCATTGAGGGCGACGGCCCTGACGCGCAATAGGCATTCGTGCGCCGCGGGGGTCGGAATCGGGACGTCGCGATAGTGCATGTTTTCCAAAGCACCATGGGCATCAAAGACAACAGCTTTCATGCGTCGGGATCCTTGGCGTGGAGAGATTGAGAAACTTGACCTATCTCGCCCAAATATAGGTCGACCACCCTAGGATCGTCCAGAAGGGCGCGACCGCGCCCCTCATGGCGAGTTTGACCTAGGTCGAGCACGTAGCCGCGATCCGCGATTGCAAGCGCTCGGCGGGCGTTCTGCTCGACCATCAGGACGGCAATGCCGGCAGCGCGGATTTTTTGGATGTACTCGAACAAGGCATCGACGAACATCGGTGAGAGTCCGGCGGATGGCTCGTCGAGCAGGAGAATTGAGGGCTCCGGCATCAGGGCACGCGCCATAGCGACCAATTGCCGTTCCCCGCCCGACATAGCTGCCAACTGACTGACGGCGCCGTTCAGCCAAGCGCGGAAACAGAGTGAACATGGCCTCAAGTCGCAGCTCCTTCGGCTTTCCCGGAGCCGCCGACATACCGACCTCGAGATTCTCGGTCACGCTCATAGTGGGAAAGACATTGTCACGTTGCGGCACGAAGCCGACGCCAGCACGGGCGATTGTGCTCGGACGCTGACCATTGATTGGAACGCCGCGTAACAGAATTCTCCCCGCCCTTGGCGCAACCAGACCGAAGATCACCTTCAATAGCGTTGATTTGCCGGCGCCGTTAGGACCTACGACAGCGATGATCTCATCCGCCGCGAGGCTGATCGACACACCTTTCACTATGTCGGCCTCAGCATTATAACCGGCCACGATACCTTCCGCGACGAGTACCGCGGTCGCCTCGCTCACGCAACATTTCCCATGCGTCCGAGGTAGGCATCAACGACCCTGCTGTCCCGCCGCACAAGCGCCGGAGGTCCCTGCGCGATTACCTGGCCGTTGGCCATAACTATGACATGGTCGGCGCGGCGCATGACGACATCGATGTCGTGTTCGACAAACAAAAATGTTATGCCGGCGCTGTGCCGGAGATCCTCGACCTCGTCCATGAGGCGAGACCCGAGCGCTCGATTGACACCCGCCATAGGCTCGTCCAGAAGCAGCAGACGAGGCTGTGCCATCAAAGCGCGGGCGAATTCAAGGAGCTTACGTTGGCCGCCCGAGAGGGTGCCGGCAAAGTCATCGGCCATCTTGGCGAGATTGAAGCGGCGCATGAGCGATTGGGCCTGCGCCTCAGCGGCCGTCTCCGCTCGTCGTGTGCGCGCCCGTTGGAACAGTAGACGCTGTAGAGCTTCCCCGGGTTGGCGCGGTGCGGCTAGCAGCATGTTGTCGCGCACACTCATCGCTGCGAAGATCCGCGTCATTTGAAACGTTCGGACAATCCCCAGCCGCGCGATTGTATGCGCCGCCATGCCATCGATCGGGCGGCCTTCGAAACAGACGGTCCCGGTATCGAGCCGCTCATAACCGCTGACGATATCGAAGAGTGTCGTCTTACCTGCGCCATTGGGGCCAATCAGTGCCGTGATTGAGCCCTGTGCGACCGAGAAACTCGCTCCGGCGACCGCCATAAGGCCGCCAAAGCTTTTCTGCACGTCATCGAGCCGTAGGATGGGTTCGTACGATGGTACCAAGGTGCTCATGACCGCAATTGCATCTCGGCCTTCTGGCCGAGCAATCCCTGTGGCCGAATCATGCTCACGGTGACCAGTAGAAGGCCGACGAGGATGAAGCGCAGTGAGCCGACCTGACCAGCCGACAAGGGAAGATCGAGAAAGCGTAGCCCTTCAATCACCGTCCAAAGGATCAGCGTGCCGACCACTACGCCGCTGTAGCTTGCAAAGCCGCCGAGAACAAGTACGGCATAGCCGAAGAAGGTGAAGCCGGGATCAAACTCACTCGGATAAAGATAGGTGACATTAAGCGCCAAAAAGAAGCCGGCGATTGCGGCCAGCGCGGCTGCTATACCGAGGGACTGCAGCTTGAAGGCGAACACGTTTTTCCCGAGAGCAGCGGCGGCGTCCTCATCCTCACGGATTGCTTTGAGAACCCGGCCCCAGGGGCTCGTTTGCAATGACATTAGGACGGCGAGACAAAGCAGGAGCGTGGTCCAGACAGCGCACAGCAGCGGCAGTTGCGTTACCTCGCCGAGGCCTAAGACCGCAAGGTGCTGCGACGCCCATCCCTGAAAGACCCGCCATGCCTCGTCATAGCCAATGATCCCCTGATTGCCGCCAGCGAAAGAGGCATTCTGCAAGACGTAGCGCAAAATCTCGGAGAAAGCGATTGTCACGATTCCGAAATAGTCGGCACGTAGCCGCAACGTAGGCAACCCGACCAGGACGCCGGCTACACTTGCAAGGAGCACGGCAGCTGGAGCCGCAATCCAGAGTGACCACCCGGCGTCAACAACCAGCATGCCGAGACTGTAGGCGCCGACGCTCATAAAGCCAGCCTGTCCGAGATTTATTAGCCCGGTAAAGCCGACATTGAGCTGCAGCCCCAATGCAAAGATTCCGTAGATGCCGGCAATGACTCCGACCCCCACCCAGAAGTCGATGTTCAGAATGCTCACGCGCGTTCCCGCGGGCCGCCGAGAATACCCCGCGGCAGGATTAACAACAATAGGATCAGGATGGCGAAGCTGACGACCGGCTTCCAGCGGACGTTGAGGAAAACGGTTGACCATTCCTGTGCGAGGCCGATCACGACCCCGCCGGCGAGAGCGCCGTAAGCGTTGCCGATGCCGCCAAGCACTGCTGCGGTGAATAGACTAAGCAGAATCAGAAAGCCGAAGTTAGGGTTCACTGAGCCGATGGCGGCCCCGTAAAGTATGCCCGCGAGTGCCGCGAGGCCACCGGTAACAATCCACAAATGGCGCACCGCCCGGCGAGTGTCGATGCCCGACACTTCGGCGAGCGCCATATTATCGGCGAGTGCCCGTACTCTCTTGCCGAAGGTGCTAAAGGTCAGCCCGAACCCAATGAGGCCGATGACGGCGATGCCAACCAGGAGTGCGAGGACCTGCAAGGTGGCCAGATGCCATGGGCCGATTGCGATCGAGCTTAACACGTCCTGCCCCACGCTGCGTACCTGACTGCCCGCAACGAACTGAATGCCGTAGCGAATGATCAGCGCAAGCCCTATCGCAGCGAGGAACAGTTGCAGCGTGCTTGTTTGCGCCCGTCGCATCGGCTCCCAGACGATGAGATTGATGAGTAAACTGATCAGTGCCGTAACAAGGACTGCGACGGCGGCGGCAAGCCAAAACGGAAGTCCGAGAGCACTAAAGCCGAAGGTGAGGTAGGTGCCAAGTGTGAGAAGATCGCCGTGTGCGAAATTGATAATTCGCAGCGTGCCAAAGATCAGGGTCAGTCCCACTGCCCCGAGAGCCAAATAGCTGGCGGCGACGAGGCCATTCAAGGTCAACTGTCCGATAAGCACGACGCCACGAAAAGCCGACAGACCGACCGCAGTCGCCACAAGGGCAAGAGCGAGCCAGACAATCGCTGGCGCCCTCATCGCCCAAGGATGAGGCGTGGACGGCGGCGATCCGCGGCGCCGTCCGCCATTTTCTCTGTGATTCACTTCGCGGCGTCGATCTGCTTTACGACGACGAGTTTGCCGTTACGATATTCAAAAATGTCGAACCGGCTAATCGTTGGATCGCCGTTGGCGGCGAATTCAAACGCGCCGGCTACGCCGACATAATCGAGGGGCTGACCCGAGGAAGCGGCCTTCAGCGCATCGGCGAGATTGGTCAGAGTGTATTTCGGAGCGCCCGGTTGCGTCACCGCGTGGATTTTTGCCTGGATTGCGGCAGCATCCGCGGACTTCGCCGCGGCGGCCGCCAAGACAACCAACGTCGCAGCGTCAAAACTGTTAGCGTCGAGCGAGAAATGTTCGACCCCGCCGGCCTTATCCCAAAGCTCATCGAAAAGTTTGTAGGATTCTGTGGAAGTGTCCGAGCCGCCGCGCGTGCCGCGCGCGCCCTCGAGTGCTTGCGGTGGGATGTTGGTCGGCACAGTCGAGAAGGCAAGGGCATCAGGGACCACGAGCTTGGTCGCGTCGTATTTTCCGGTCCGCAGCAATGCCGCGCTGAGCTTGGCGAACGTGTCGGGATAGTCGATCACCACATAGGCGTCGGGATTGTTGTCGACGATCTGTTGTGCCTCGGTGTCAAACGTCGCTTGGGTCGGATCAAACACCACCGGCCCCTGCACCTTGCCGCCCTTGGCCTGCCAAGCGCTGGTGAAGTCTTTCGAGAGACCCTCGCCGTAAGGTTCATTGCGATAGGCGATCGATACCAGCTTGCCGTTGATCCCGCCAAGCTTGTCGGCGACCGCGGCGAGCGAGTGCCAAAGCCTGCAAACTGTCAGGCGGAACGGTACGGAAAATCGTGCCATTGTCCTTGATCGTGCGTAGCCGCATGCTCGTGCCAATAGGCCAAAGCGTGATTGCTTTCTGGATCGTCAGACCATTGGCGATGGCAATCGATTCCGGTGTGATGGACGGGCCGATGAGGGCAGTGGCACCCTTGGCAACGAGAGCGCGGGCCGCAGACAGCGCCGCTTGCGGATCGCCTTGAACGTCGGCGCTCACCACCGCTGTCTTGATGGGGACACCGGCTGCGGCGGCGGCCTTGTTGGCGTTTTCGACGGCAATCGTTACAGCCTTATCTTGCGAGGGACCATTTTCGGACAGCGGACCCGTCAACTCGAGGAGCGTGCCGATTGTGAGGTTCACGGGCTCAGCCGATGCGCGCCCGCAAACGCCCAGCGAAAGCACCACGGTAACCGTCGCAATAGAGAGCAAATTTCGCTCGATCATGCTTTCATCCCCTCTGATTATCCGTCTGCATGCCGAGGTGAATTGTCTCGGAAAATGCTGACGAGGCTCGATCAATCAAAAAATTAGAACCGCCGCACTCCGTTAGCAAGGAAAATAACACGAACAGACGCGTAATTTGTCGTATATCACAGTAAATTACGCGTGAAATATTCGAGGTCGAACGCGTGGCACGATCAATCGGTCTATTCTCGCTGAATGGGCCGCGGACCGCCATTTGTCCGAATTCCTGGTCTCGCCTGCGGACACCACATCGGTACGACAAATTGGATATGCCGTGATCATCCACCCTCCGTGCCATCTCGCCAGCGATCTCGTCGGTCTCCTCAATCGCCTTAGTATCAGTGAATTGCATATCGTCGGATTTTCGCTCCCATCTACCGTCGCGGCTCGTGGGCCTGGTCGTCGCCGACACTGGAGCAGGAATCCGAGAATCGGTGGCACTCGAAGGGGCTGGCGCATCGTTCAATTGGCTCGGCCACGCGATCCCCAATGCGGCACATATGTCTCCCTGTAGCAATGCGGTCACTCAGGCCGACTTAGCCTTTTTTTGATCCGGCGCACACTTGGCTGCGTGAAGCCGCCGCCTTCGTCGATCGGGGGCGGATCGGGAGGCCCAATCTTACCAGGCGGAGGCACCGAATCCGCCTTGGCAACGTGCGGGGTATTCACCGTGCGGGCGCGCGGTCGAATCCCGAGACGCGCTGCGCAGAGCATACACATAGCGGGCTCTCAAACGTCTTCGTGGACAATTTTGCCCACGCGGACCAATGTTCTACCACGGGCCTCGACAGTGGCATCGAGGAAGAACAGCCAGCGATGAACACTGCCACGATTTTCGCCGCCGGATTCAATATTCTCACCGATGGTCAAACGGACCACGCCGTCGCCAAACCCGTAGTATGGACGAAAACTTGTGCCCTGGACCGGTGTCAGCAGCGGGTTACAGCCAAGAACGAACTCGCCCAATCGGTCCTTGTCGCCACTTTCTGCGGCCCAAGCGCGATCCAGCGCCAATTGGTCACCACCGGTCTCCAGCTTCCGAATGCGACCATGCTCGAAGACGATACGCAACCCGGCCTTAAGCCAGCGATCGACATTGAATCCGTAGCCCGACGCAGGCCAACCAAAGCCACCGTTAAAGACGAGCACGCCCTCGACCGTATCATTCACCGGCAGGACACGCAAAGCGCCACAAGGGATCTCCTCTTCGCGATCACGCGCCGAGACAGCTCGGACCGATTTAGCCCGCGACGCGTCGCCGTCGTTGATGTGAACGCGGTCGCGTGTGCGAAAAATGAGGTCCGTCCCGGCGGGATTGGTGATCCTAATATGCGTATCTGAGATCGCGGCCGCGAGCTCATGCATGGCGCGGCGCAATCGGAAATAGTCAAGATCAAGTATGGCAGATTGGTAGACGAGATCCAGGCGCTTATTAGTGGCTGAGTTCGGATCTGAGTCCCGGGGATCGTGGAACCAGTGGAAATGCAGCCCACGGCCACTCCACTGAGAAAGAATCCATTCGCTTTGACCGATCGCATAGGTACTGCGCGGCTGCCGCCAGTCGCTTTGAAGCCAGATGTAAACGTCGGCGCAATTGAAGAGCTCGCGCATAGCTTCGTCTTCCGCACGCGCATCATCGGAATCGACCTTGCAGCCGTCGAGCGCTCGCACCGTGGTGAGGCGCGGCGTCCAGTTGAGGACGGACGCAAGCTCTATGGCGCGAGCACGTTGAAGTTCATAGCGTACAGCGTCGAGCATGGCCCCTCCATAATAGGGATTGGCACAAAGGATGACACGCTCGTTGCGCCCGATTTTGAGAAAATCATGCACAACCTTGCTAGCTATCCGATCCCAATCAATCGAATGCGTTGGGTCGAGCCCTTGGCCACTTATTGGGAAGGGATCAGTCGAGCGCACGAGAAACTCCAAACTGGAGTGAGCATTCCCCAGCAATGTCGGCCATGTCCCCGAAAAATGATAGGACCAGAAAAAATCGGACCGCGCACGCAGGATCCTTCACTTTCTTCGGTTGTTTCTTACCATTTCCGACCTACAGTCATTCCAGCACGTCGGCAATTCGTCTCATTCTTGCAAAAAGGGAGGCTGATATTCCCAAGCCGCGCTGTCAACGAGAATGTTGTTCCCCAAAAAGGGACTTTCAAAGTGTTCCATCCCATAACGGTGGGACCACGAAGAAGATAAGGACGGGCGCTCGTTGGCGACCGGATGGTTCCAGCACGCGTTCGTAGCAATGTCGCGTGTTGGCAGTGAAATTCGGCGTAAGCAACAATGCCGAGTTGGTCCATTCGTAGCATTCGGACCGCTTGTCGTCGGCGGTCACGCTGCGTCATTTTGGCGTTCTTCTAAGTTAACGACGTCGTCGGTACGCGGAACTGGTCGCTCGTCCGCTCTTCGTTGGGAGTTCGAATGTTGTGAAGCGGGGAAGGAACCTGTGCTGAGCGACGATCGCAGGCACGTTTGTTTGCACTGGTGGATTCGAAAGAACGAACGACGAAAACCCATGATTCCACCCTGACCGAAGGCCCTGGAGCATTGACTAATAATTCTGGCGCTTTAGGTGTTCCTTTGGATAATCGCACTCTTACTTGCGAAAGGACCGGAATGGGTTCTAAAGGAGATTGGGCTTCTTGGCGCCTTGCAGGCCAGAATTGTGAGACGCGGTTTGGGTTCGCCGTTTTCCGGTACGCACGGCGATGAACCCGTCCTATTCCGGCGAGTGCTTCTGCGGGACCGTTCAAATTGAAGTGGTTGGAACGCCGGAATTCATGGGGTATTGTCATTGCATCTCCTGCCGGGCATGGTCGGCATCCCCGGTTAACGCCTTTACACTCTGGCGCCCCGAGCGAGTTTGCGTAAAGGTTGGTGCCGATGCAATACGAAGCTTCCATCTTACGGAAATGAGTAGGCGTCAGTCTTGCGCGGTTTGTGGCGGTCATATTATGACGTCTCATCCCAAGCTTGGATTGGTCGACGTCTATGCCGCTGTAATTCCGGATTTTCCATTTCGTCCGCAGATGCATCTTTATTATTCTGAGAAAGTTCTCACAATGCATGACGATCTTCCGAAGTTTATTGACTACCCAATTGAACTGGGCGGCTCCGGCGAGTCCAGCAAAGAACGAGGAGCCTTGTAATTTGTGGAGATTGCCCCGCTCCGGGGATGGAAAGGAATGAATTGAGCAACGCTCGACGATTGGAGCTCTTATGACAGTAAAAAGATCAAATAGACGCAAGGGACCATCGACCCGCGCGATTCACCATGGTTATGATCCGGCCACGGCCCTGGGAGCTCTGACACCGCCGGTTTACATGACTTCGACCTACGCTTTTAAATCGGTCGAGCAGGGGGCGGAAATCTTTGAGGGCAAGCGTGACGGCTACATATACGGGCGTACAAAAAATCCAACGCAGGGACTACTCGAAGCGCGAATCGCCGATCTTGAGGGAGCGGAGGCGGGCCTAGTCTTAGCATCCGGAATGGCAGCGATCAGCACAACGTTTTGGAGTCTTCTGAAGGCTGGTGACCGTATAGTCGCCGACAAGATTCTATATGGCAATACATTTGCGCTATTGACCAGGGGGTTGCGGAAGTTTGGCGTCGACGTCGTTCTGACCGATTTCAAGGACCATGAGATGGTCGCACGCGCCGCCTCAGGTTCTAGGCTCGTATATTTTGAGACACCGGCCAATCCGAACTTGCGCATTATCGATATTGCCGCCATTGCGCGCATCGCCAAGGCTGCCGGAGCCTTGACCATTGTCGACAATACATTCGCCACACCAATTCTTCAGCGGCCGATCGAACTGGGCGCCGATCTTGTCGTGCATTCCGCGACCAAATATCTCGGCGGACACGGCGATCTTTTGGCGGGCGTGGTAGTGGGTCGCTCTGAGAGAATTCAGGAAATTCGGATGAATGGGTTGCGTTACCTTACTGGTGCCGTTGTCTCGCCGTTCACAGCTTTCTTGGTTTTGCGTGGCCTCAAGACCCTCGAAATCAGGGTGCGCCAACATGCTGCCTGTGCCAACACAATCGCAGCAATGCTTGCCGAGCATCCAAAGGTATCGACCGTTTCTTATCCGGGACTGGCGAATGGGCCCGATTACCAACTCGCCCGAACACAGATGTCCGGAGGGGGCGGCCTAGTTTCGTTTGAACTTAAAGGCGGAATGGAAGCCGGAATTGCTTTCATGAATGCGCTTTGCCTGGTCAGTCGGGCCGTCAGCCTTGGCGATGCAGAGACACTCGTGCAGCATCCAGCGAGCATGACCCATGCAGCATATGGGCCACAGGAGAGAGCGCGGTACGGGATTTCGGACGGATTGGTCAGACTCTCGGCGGGCCTGGAAAATATCGAAGATATCCTGGATGACATCGAGGCGGCGCTGCGCTTGGGTAAGGCGGAGCGACAGTATCGGCCAAAAGCGCCACGCCATAATGGGTCGGCCGCAGCCTGGGTCCAAAAACGGAAGTTACGTTTTTTGAGCAGCGGAACTCGTTTGCCTGGGCCGGGTGGCGAGGGTTTGACCTGTCGATGGCGGCTCCAGAGGACCTCGCCCTCGCAAAGGATGGATCATTTCTAGATATACCGTAAGTGAGAGAAAAATATTTTTAAATGGCAGGCTGAGAAGAAAAAAATCTCCAACTCGCAGAGATTATTGCCAAAAATAGAAAAATGAACTCTTATCTCTGGGAGCCTGATGTCAGGAACAATGGCCCGCCGGATCCGATCTTTCGCAGCCTATGGAGATATCGATGAGTACTAACAGCTATAAAGTTGAGACACTTGCGCTGCACGCGGGTTGGCGGTCAGACCCGACAACTGGCGCAATTGCGGTGCCGATTTATCAGACGACCTCGTATCAATTCCGCGACACTGAACATGCCTCAAATCTTTTTGCATTGAAAGAACTTGGAAATATTTATACTCGCATCGGCAACCCGACTACGGATGTTCTTGAACAGCGTATTGCTCAGCTCGAAGGCGGTGTGGCTGCTCTGGCTGTATCGTCAGGACAGGCAGCCTCTGCCTTTGCGGTTCAAAATCTCGCGCGCGTCGGCGACAACATTGTCTCGTCGACCGATCTTTATGGCGGCACGTGGAACTTGTTTGCCAATACATTGAAGGATCAGGGTATCGAGGTGCGTTTCGTCGATCCGACCGATCCTGAGGCTTTCCGCCGGGCCACCGATGGTCGAACCCGCGCCTTTTACGCTGAAACGCTACCCAATCCAAAACTCGCGGTGTTCCCGATTGCTGAGGTGGCAGCCATTGGCCGGGAGTTGGGCATTCCGTTGATTGTAGACAATACGGCGGCGCCAATCCTTGCCCGTCCGTTTGATCATGGCGCGGCCATTGTGGTCTATTCGAGCACAAAATATTTGGGTGGGCACGGCAACTCAATCGGGGGCATCATCGTCGATGGAGGCAATTTCGACTGGGAAAAATTCGCCCAGCGGCAGCCGGCCCTAAATCAACCGGATCCAAGTTACCACGGTGCGATTTGGGTTGAAGCGGCTAAGCCGCTCGGTCCCGTTGCCTATATCATCAAGGCTCGTACGACGCTACTGCGCGACCTCGGTGCGGCGATCTCGCCCTTTAACGCCTTTTTGACTCTTCAGGGTATCGAAACGTTGTCGCTGCGGATTGAGCGACATTGCGAGAATGCGAGCAAGGTGGCTGCTTGGCTTTCTAAGCGCCCAGAGGTTAGTAAAGTCATTCATCCTTCGCATCAAACAGGCGAGCTTCGCCGGCGGGCCGACAGGTATTTGAAAGGTGGTTATGGGGGCCTTGTCGGCTTTGAACTTGCTGCGGGGGGCGAAGCTGGCAGGCGTTTCATCGATTCTCTCCAAACTTCTCTACCACGTGGCCAATATTGGCGACGCGCGCAGCCTCGCCATTCATCCGGCATCGACGACCCATTCCCAGCTGACGACTGAGGAGAAGCTCGCCACCGGAGTGTCGGATGGCTACGTACGACTGTCAGTAGGTATCGAACATATCGACGACATACTTGCTGATCTTCACCAAGCGCTAGATGCGACGGGCCATTTTGCGAGCGCAGCCTAGCGCTAGACCCGGTGCCGCAGCCAGGAAACTGGCGGGACGAAATTGCCAAATTTAAAAAAAGTCCCGTTTACCTCTCCCAGTACACTTCCAATGACCATAGCGCGAGTTCACCGAAGCGATCAAATGGCGTGGAAGTGGGGAGCACGACGAGTTGCTGCCTTGGAAAAGCCGCGCGCCACCGCTAGTGCGGACAGGAAAGGTCTGCGAAGGAGCGCTCAGGATGGAGGGGTATTCTGGCGAACGAATCATCATTGTTGGCGGCGGCGCGAGCGGGGTCCTGTTAGCCTGTCAACTCTTGCGCGAGAGGCGTTGTGGTCCATCGGTAACATTGATTGAGAGGCGCTCGGAAATTGGCAAGGGAATAGCGTTCTCGACGGTGCATCCCGACCATCTCATGAACGTGCGGGCCGCCAATATGAGCGCCTTCCCGGACGATCCGGGTCATTTTTGGCGATGGGTGGTGGTGAATGCAGGCATCGATAGCCGCACATGCGCCGACCCATTCTGCTTTGTGCCGAGGCGCCTGTATGGACGATACATTGGGAGCCTTATTGAGGTGCATACGAACGCCATTGCGGGGCAGCCCAGACTAGATATTGTAAAGGGAGAGGCCTGTTCGATTGCCATCATCCCTGAAGGCGTCTGTGTCAGACTATCGGATGGCTCGAGCCAATATGGCGACGTCGCCGTTCTTGCAACGGGTCACGAAACGCCGGGCTATCTTGACCACTGGCTTTGCGCGAACCCATGGGCTAGTCCGGCCGAGGCAAAGATCGAACCAGATGCCTCCGTGTTGGTTCTCGGCACGGGGCTCACAATGGTTGATCACGTGCTGGCTCTGGTCGGTGCGGGGCATACCGGCCCGATCACGGCATTTTCTCGGCGCGGCCTGTTGCCACAAGTTCACCGCCACGTGGAAGAACTTCCAATCCACAAGTCCGATGTGCCATTCGGAATGGGGGCGAGGCATTTTTGGCACTGGCTTCGAAGCATGATCGCGGAAGAGCAATTGAGGGGCAACGACTGGCGAGCCGTCGTCGACGGTCTGCGGCCCCACACGCAGGAGATCTGGTGGAAGTTTTCGACCTCGGCTAAGCGCCGTTTTGTAGAACATGCCCGGGCTTGGTGGGACGTCCATCGCCATCGAATGGCTCCTGAGGTTGCAGAGCGGTTGAATGCGATAATGGCGAGCGGCCAGCTCACAGTGGCGCCAGCAAGAGTTATCTCGGTAGAAGAGCATGCATTTGGTGTCAAACTCGTCTACCACCGCCGTGGCCAGTCGAAGCCTCTTTCACTAATCGTTCAAAAGATTGTCGACTGTCGGGGAATTATGACGGATCCAGTGAACTCGCAGAATGTCCTTGTTCAATCGATGCTAAGAGATGGACTCGCGCGTCCCGATCCGTTGCGACTTGGCCTCGATGTCACCTGGGAGTGCGAAATTCTGGATGCGAACGGTCAATCATCGCAACGCCTTTACGCGGTTGGTCCGATAACACGCGGAGCCTTTTGGGAAACAATAGCTGTCCCTGACATTAGAGTTCAGTGTGCGAAGTTAGCCCGCCGCCTTCGGCAGCGTCTCGGTGCAGTGCCAGCCTGAGCATGCTGATGTTGTCCATATTTGATCGATGAGACTATTTTATTGATTCTGGAATAGACTGGTTTCGCGAATCAGGTACGCGCGGCGTATTCCTTTGTTTCCGGGAAAAACTGATTGCGCTTATGTTGCAGACCGAGGTTCTCGCGCAGCGTGTTGCCCTCATATTCACGCCGGAAGAGACCCCTACGCTGCAGTTCTGGAATCACCTTGTCAACGAAATCGTCAAGCCCATCAGGTAAATATGGAAACATGATGTTAAAGCCGTCGGAGCCTCCACCATATAACCATTGTTCCATCTCATCCGCAATGGTCTGAGCCGTGCCCACAAAAGCAAGGCCAGAATAGCCACCGAGGCGCTGGGCCAATTGCCGAACAGTAAGGTTTTCCTGGCGGGCAAGAGAGACGGCGCGCTCGCGGGAGCTCTTACTGGCATTGGAGTCGGGTATGTCCGGCAGCAATCCGTCGGGATCGAAGCGCGACGCGTCGTGCCCAAGGGCGATGGAGAGAGATGCGATGCTGCTTTCATAATGCACGAGACTGTCGAGCCGACTGCGCTTTTCGCGGGCCTCCGTCAGGCTGTCGCCTACCACGACAAGGGCGCCCGGGAAAATCCTCAAGCTGTCGCGGTTG
Organism: uncultured Alphaproteobacteria bacterium; assembly: GCA_963773155.1. GTDB lineage: Bacteria > Pseudomonadota > Alphaproteobacteria > Rhizobiales > Beijerinckiaceae > CAVZAB01. The sequence goes on from CAVZAB010000021.1 coordinate 31,746, forward strand.
CGCCCTAAGGAATCCATGCGCGTCTTGACGTCGATATAGAAGCGCTGGGCATCGTCGAGCCGGCTAGCCGCAGCAAATACGACCTCCGCCGTTTCAGCTGCAAGCTGACGCCCGGGTTCAGAGGCACCCGCCTGTACGATTACCGGCCAACCCTGGACCGGGCGCGCCATGTTGAGAGGCCCCCGCACGGAGAAAAAATCCCCCTTGTGGTTCAATATGTGCAGCTTGGCCGGGTCGAAATAAAGTCCAGCTTCCGCGTCACGCAGGAAGGCATCATCGGCAAAGCTATCCCAAAGACCGGTGACGACATCGTAGAATTCGCGCGCACGCCGGTAGCGCTCGCTATGCTCCATGTGGTCCACCAAGCCAAAATTCAAGGCGGCGTCTGGGTTGGACGTGGTGACGATATTCCACCCCGCTCGTCCGCCGCTCAAATGGTCGAGTGAGGCGAAGCGTCGCGCGACATGGTAGGGCGCCTCAAATGTGGTGGATGCGGTCGCTATTAGGCCGATCCTTTCCGTCACGGCGGCTAGGGCGGAAAGAAGGGTGAACGGTTCGAACGACGTTACCGTATGGCTCCGTTTGAGTGCCTCAGTTGGCATGTTCAGAAGGGCGAGATGATCGGCCATGAAGAAGGCGTCGAACTTGCCAAATTCGAGCTTTTTGGCGAAGCGTTTTAAATGGCCAAAATTGAAATTTGCGTCGCTATAAGCGCCCGGATACCGCCAGGCTCCGGTATGGATGGAGACGGGACGCATGAAAGCGCCAAGCCTGAGCTGTCGACTGGCTGCCATTGTCATACCTTTGTGGCGGAACGCCTAGAATTCAGATGCCCGTTCTGGCCGCCGACCTAGGGTTTGGGCGTCGGTCAGATCGAGTGCAGGCCCATACTCATCCGTTCATCGTTCATGATCCGGGACGAACGGCTTCTCCGACGGTTATTGGCTTTGGAATGAGCCCGAGCTTAAGAAATGTTTCGGCGACGTCCTGCTGGTAGGCTATGACGCTTTCGTCAAGCGATTGCACACCGAAGGATTGGCGACGCAGCGCCACGGCGAGAATCGGGGCGGGGATTCCAATGGACGGTGCGAGTTCAGCTGCGACCCCCTCGGTATTGTCCTTTGCCCAGGCATCAATGTCACCGATTGCGCCAAGCACGGCCTCAAGCGCAGCGGCATGCCCCACGGCGAAGTTGCGATCGGCCAGGTAGAACTGGTAATTCGAAACGAGGTCGGCGCCGCTGGCAAGCGTGCGTGCCTGGGTTGCCGCTTCTGCCGCGGCCAAGAACGGGTCCCAGATCACCCAAGCGTCAACCGACCCGCGTTCGAAGGCAGCGCGCGCATCCGCCGGCGGTAAAAACACGGTTTGGACATCGGTATAAGCCAAACCAGCGTTCTGCAGAGCCCGAACCAGGAAGAAGTGCACGTTCGAACCCTTGTTGAGGGCTATTTTCTTACCCTTCAGATCGGCAACGGTCTTAACCTGTGAGTTTTTTGGAACTAGTATCGCCTCGCCCAGGGGTGCTGGCGGTTCGTGCGCAATATACGAAAGGCGTGAACCGCTTGCGGCCTGCGCAAAAACGGGCGGTGCTTCGCCGGTCGAGCCGAAATCCACGGCGCCAGCATTGAGCGCTTCGAGAAGCTGCGGTCCCGCCGGAAACTCGGACCACGTCACCCTGTAGCCGAGAGCCGCGAGCTTGGGTTCGAGTGTGCCTTTACCCTTCAGCAGCACAAGTGTGCCATATTTCTGGTAACCGATGCGGACTAGCTTTTCCTCAGCATGAACCACGATGCTGGCTAGGAAAGCAAATGCAACAAGCGTGGCCGCTGTCCACCAAGCGCGCGAAATGCTGGTGCGGCGAGGCAAGGCAGTAACGAACAAGTGGCGTGAGAGCATGGCGACGGTTCCTGTCTCGGTGGGCGATGTTAACGGGCAGCAGCGCTCACTGCGCTGATTGGCGGCTTTGGCGGCGGAAATGTGTTGGCAATTGCTTCACCGAACGGCCCGCGGTTGAAGGCCGGTCCGCGCTGAACGCCGGTCGTTGCCCTCAGCGGCAACTTCGGAAATACCAGTTCGGCGAAACGGTAGGCTTCTTCTAAATGCGGGTAGCCCGACAATATGAAGCGGTCGATGCCCAACGCGATGTATTCTTGCATCCGCTCGGCCACTTGATTGGGACTACCAACGAGCGCCGTTCCTGCGCCGCCGCGCACCAGGCCGATGCCGGCCCATAAATTCGGAGCCAAGACTAGCTTGTCTCTGCGACCGGAATGCAAACTTGCCATGCGGGCTTGACCGACAGAATCATAACGTTGGAAGGTCGTTTGCGCCGCGGCAATCGTCGCGTCGTCAAGTTTGGAGATCAGCGCATCTGCCGCGCGCCAAGCGTCCTCTTCGCGCTCGCGAACAATGACATGCAGACGGATTCCAAAGGACAAGCTGCGACCGCGCTTGGCCGCCGCCGCACGGACTGTTGCGATCTTCTCCGCGACATCGGCAACCGGTTCGCCCCATGTGAGATAAACATCGACATGTTCAGCCGCAACCTCAATGCCAGCAGTGGAAGAGCCGCCGAAATAAAGTGGGGGGGGTCGGCTGTTGTACAGCCGGAAACATGAGTTGTCCGTTCTCGATGGCAAGATGGGCGCCGCGAAAGCTGACCTGCGTGCCGCCGAGCAGGCCTCGCCAAATATGAAGAAATTCCGATGTGACTTGGTAGCGCTCGCTATGCCCGAGGAAAACGCCGTCGCCCTTCAATTCCACCGGGTCTCCGCCGGTGACAACATTGATCAGAAGCCGCCCATCTGAAATCCGATCCAAAGTAGCTGCCATTCGGGCCGCTACGGAAGGTTCCTGGAGGCCCGGGCGAACCGCGACGAGAAAGCGCAGCCGCCTGGTCGCTGGTGCGAGTGCCGAAGCGATGACCCAGGAATCTTCGCAACTGCGCCCGGTTGGAAGAAGAACGCCAAAATAGCCGAGATCATCAGCCGCCTGGGCGATCTGTTTCAGATAGGCAAGCGAGACTTCTCGGGCGTTTTCGGACGATCCCAGGTAGTGGCCGTCACCATGGGTAGGGAGAAACCAGAGCACGTCGGTCTCTTTGGTTGTCATGAACGGTCTCCGGGAGGCCTGAGCCGCCCTGCTAGAGCGGCAGATGAAAGGAGAGAAAACTGGCAAGAGCGGTTTCTTGGGTCACCTCGTCTCGAGGCGGCCCCGTCGGGATCTGCGCGCGCGCACTTAGCCAAAGGCGGCGGTTCACCCCGAATGGCCACAACTTCGACCAAGACCTCCGCCCGCAAAAACTTGGCGCGTCGACGAGGCTTTGCTTAAGATTCACGGCAAGGCGCCGATACTCGCTCATGCAATCCGCGTCCCGACCAATGTCGCCTTAGCCTGATCAGCTGGATCCATCTCGTCAATAAGAATGTTCTTTTAAAAGAACGAGCAAACAAGGATAAACATTCTCAATTCCGGTTGATTGAGAGAACAAACCACAAAAATTTGGGGGTGTTAATTGCGATGAGATTGCCGGCGCAACAGCAGAATGTTCTTTTTGTCGTACGCACTTTTGCCGAAGCGCTTGCCAAACCGAAACGATGGCATCTGCGGCACCCGCAAATCCTGCTCCGCCACAGGCAAGCCGGCTGTTATCCACCAATCGATCGACGCACAGGCCCGAAAGCGACCGCCAGGAAGTCGTAGGGGGTCACCGCAATCGTCGCGCCCGGCCATACGCCCGGTCACACGATGTTCGATTGCGTCGGGCAAGGATAGCTTGCTCGTGTGGGGCGACCGCATCCACGCCCAGCCGCTGCAATTCGCTCGCCCGGAATGGGCGGTCGCGGTCGACACCGATTCCGATCTGGCCATCGCGACTTGCAGGACGGTCTTGGACACGGCAGCGGCTGATCGGCTATCGGCAGACGATCGCCGGCGCACACGTGCCTTTTCCTGGATTGATCACGTCGCCGCGGGCCAGCATTGCCAATCTACACTGTTCTGGAAACCGGACTAGGTTCGCTAGGCCAGCGCAGCGCGCCGGATTGGCGCGCCGGCCCGGCGCGTCTGCCCATCTTTTTTTGACCCACGACCACGGCTGCTGGCGAGCTGCCGGTGCGTGTGCGTCCGGTCTATCGTGCCTCGGAGTGGGGATCCGCCCGCTTATTTCGCGACATGGACTGACACAATTGTTTCGGATAGGCTGCCATTCAAGGTTGATAAAGTGGGCAATGACCCAACAGGGAGGGAGTGTTATGTCGTTCAGGAAACCAGGAAAAGCTCATCACCCCAAGGTTCGCGAGGCGTTTGAACTCCTCAGCCAGGGACGGATGGACCGGCGCGAATTCGTTCGTCTTGCCGCGCTGCTCGGCACATCCGCGGCGACGGCTTATGCGATGGCCGGCCTGCCCACACCCGCCTTTGCAGCGGACGCTATGCCCTTTGGGCCGGATGATCCGAAGGCGAAGGCAGGCGGCATTCTGAAGATCGCGATGCAGGTCCAGAAAATGGACGATCCGGCGACGTATTCCTGGGTTCAGATGTCGAACCAGACCCGGCACACCCTGGAATATCTGGCGATAACGGGCCCAGACAATATTACCCGCCCGATGCTGGCGGAGAGCTGGACGCCCTCGCCAGATTTGAAGACCTGGACCTTCACTCTGCGCAAGGGCGTGTTGTGGCATAATGGCGATGAACTGACCGCCGAACAAATTGCCTGGAACGTCAACCGCTGGCTTGACCCAAAGACCGCCTCGTCGAATGTCGGCTTGTCGGTGTTTTCGGCGATGATCGAGGATTCGCCCGAGCTGGACTCGAAGGGCAAGCCGATTAAACGGATAATAAAGGGGTCTGTCGAGGTACCGGACAAATATACGATTCGCTTCAACCTCAAGAAGCCGGTCCTTTCGGCGCCCGAGGATCTTTACAATTATCCGACCGCTATCGTGCACCCCGGCACGTTCAAGGTGCCGCTGTCCGACAACATGGTCGGTACCGGACCGTTCGCATTGGCCGAGTTCAAGGTCAACGAAAAGGCTATCCTGAAGCGCGTCAAGAAGACGACGGATGGCAAGGATTTCAAATATTGGGGCGGCAACGTCTTTCTTGACGAGATCCATTATTACAATTTCGATGGTGACAACCAGCTGAGCGCCTTCGCCTCGGGCGATGTCGACGGCGTCTATGATTTCACCGTCGAACAAATGGATCTGGCAAAATCCCTCCCCGGCGATATTCACATTGCCCGGACGGCGCAGACGATAGCCTGTCGCATGCAGGTGGATCAAAAGCCGTTCTCCGATAAAAGGGTTCGCCAGGCGGTTGTCAAATCCGTCGACAACGCCGTCGTAAAGAACCTTATTTATCCCAGCGGCGGCGATGTCGGTGAAAATCACCATGTCGCGCCGGTGCACCCGGATTATGCGCCGTTGCCGCCACTGAAGCGCGATATCGAGGCGGCCAAGCAATTGCTCAAGGAGGCCGGCTACCCCAACGGGCTCGAAATCACCATTGACGTCGGCAATACCGACGGGCCTTGGCACCAGACAGCCGCCGAGGCGATGCGCGATCAGCTGAAGGATGCCGGCATCAATCTGAAAATCAATGTCATGCCGGCAGCCAAATACTGGGAAATCTGGGACAAGACGCCGTTTGGCGTCACGGCTTGGACGCATCGACCGCTAGGCACGATGGTGATGTCGCTCGGCTACCGCGTCGGGCGCACCCTGGAACGAGAGCCGCTATTCGAACCCGGCGTTCGACAAGGCACTGGATGAGGCGGAAGCGACCCTGGACGTGACCGCACGCAAGGCCAAGCTCGCGCGTGGCCGAGAAGATACTGCAGGACGATGCGGTGATGGTGCTGCCCTTGTTCCGGCCGATTTACACGATCGTCGGCAAGAATGTGATGGGCTACGAGGGCCATCCGACGCAATACCACCAGTTCAACAAGGTCTGGAAGAGCTGAGCGCGGCCTGCGCCGTATCCGGGCCATTCGGATACGGCGCAGGCGATCAGGGTGCGAGGGCGCCGCACCGGCGCTGAAGGGCGGGGGCCGGGCCAAATTCGTTGCAAAGAGACGGCGCCCAACGGCACGCCGGAGGCAGGGAGGCGGAAGGTGATCAAACTGATTGGTAGCCGCCTTCTGCAGATGTTCCTCATCATGGGCGTCGTTTCGTTCATGCTGTTCTCCATCTTCGACAGCGACAAGTTCAAGAAGCAGATTGCCGTCGCCGAGCTTGGCGGCTTTGCCATTTCGGCCCTGTCGGACCAGGACTATACATGCCTGGCTGGAAAAGAAGGGTCTGAATGTGCCCTTCTATGAGCGCTATTTGAAATGGGTCGGCGGCATCCTGCACGGCGATCTCGGCAAGTCCTCCGAGACCAACGAGCCGGTCGCGACCCTGGTCGCCGATCGCCTGGGCAAGACCGGCATTTTGGCCTTTTGGGTCTTCGCGCTGATGATTCCACTCTCGCTGGCTTTCGGGGTGATCGCCGGAATGAAGGAGGGCTCGGCGCAGGATCGTCTGACCTCGTTCATCTCGATATTGACGACCTCGCTGCCGGAGATCGCCACCGCCGTCATTCTGACTGTCGATTTTCGCGCTCGAACTGCAGATGGGTGCCGAGCAATTCGGCGATGGTCGACGGCTGGGATTGGCGGGCATTGATCCTGCCGGTGATGACGCTGGTGCTCTACGATTTCGGCTATGTCGCGCGAATGACCCGCGCCTCGATGGCCGAGGTGATGACTTCGCAATATATCCGCACCGCGATGCTGAAGGGCCTGCCCTACCGGCGGGTGATTCTGCGCCACGCCCTGCGCAATGCCCTGATCGCGCCGTTCACGATCATCGTGCTGCAGCTCAACTGGCTGCTGTCGGGCGTGGTCGTGGTCGAGGTGTTTCTTCCAATATGCCGGGTTCGGCAAGCTGCTGCTCGACGCGGCCCTGTTCGGCGACATCTACGTGATCCAGGCTGCGACGCTGGTCGCGGTGTTCGTGGCCGTGCTGTCGCAGATCATTTCCGACGTCGGCTACACGTTCCTCAACCCGCGCATCCGGTTCAGCTGAGGGAGAGCGCCAGTGACCGCCGCCGACATCGCGCTCGCCGCTCCGCCGTTGCCCTTGCTCAAGCTGCTGCATCCGCAGCCGCGCGTCGCTCATCGCGCTGGTGCTGCTGATGTGGATCCCGCTGACGATCTACGTGATGTTGGCGGCCCGTCTGCCCGACACGGCAACGAGATCCTATCTGCTTCTGCCGGCGATTCCGGCGACGCTCGTGCTCTATTATATCGCTGCGTGCCCAGTCTTGGCGGGAATCGCCGATCGCGATGATCGGCGCGACGCTGATCTTCTTCTGGCTGATTGTCGCGGTTACCGCGCCGTTCCTGCCGCTGATCGACCCCAACAAGCCGATCGCGCCGTTCGCCGGCCGTCGGCGCGTTCAAGACGGATCACTGTTTCTGTCTCGGGCGCCGATTTCAAAGGGCCGCGACATGCTGCTCGCGCGATCTGTGGGGTTGCCAGCGGGTGCTGGTCTGGGGCGTGACGGCGACGTTGGTCGCCTATGTCGTCGGCGCATTCTTCGGTCTGGTCGCCGGCTATCTCGGCGGCTGGTGGGACCAGGCGATCTCCTTGTCTGGCAACATGTCCTGTTGTCGTTCCCGGTGATGGTGCTGTTCATCCTGATCCTGAACTATCTGGGCGCGAGCGGCTTCAACATCGTCATCGCGGTCACTTTCGCCTCGGCGCCGGCGATCATGCGCATCGTGCGCGGCCTGACGCTCGATACGAAGACGCCGCGACTACATTTTCGCCGCGCAGACGCGCGGCGAGCATCCGCTGCGCATCATGATCTGTCGAGCTGCTGCCCAATGCGCGCGGACCGATCATCGTCGATGCCTGTCTGCGGCTCGGCTATACGACGGTCGCCATCACCACGCTGACTTTCCTCGGCCTGGGCCTGCAGCCGCCGGATCCGGATTGGGGCCTGATGATCAAGGAGGCGGCCAAGGTCGCGATGGTCTCCGCAATTCTGCCTACATGCTGATGATTCCCGGCGCTGTCGGTTTCGAGCCTCATCCTCGGCTTCAACCTGATCGCCGACGGGCTGCGCGAGATGAGCCTGCAGGGATTGACTCGCGAGCAATGCGATACGTGTACGGCAGCGACGAACAACCCCGTCCTCGAATGCCGCAATCTCTCGATCTCCTACTACACGCGGGCCGGCGAGGTCCCGGCCGTCGTCGATTTCAATCTGACGCTGATGCCCGGCGAGGCGCATGGGATCGTCGGCGAATCGGGTTGCGGCAAGTCGACCGTGGCGCTCGCGATCATGAACTATATGGGCAAGAACGGCGCGCATCGTCGGCGGCGAGATCCTGTTCAAGGGCCGCGACATGCGGACCATGAGCGAGGAGGAATTGCGCCAGATTCGCGGCTCCAAGATCGCCATGGTCTACCAGGAGCCGATGGCCTCGCTGAATCCGTCGATGCTGATCGGCGAGCAGCTGATCGAAGTGCCGATGTATCACGACGGCGTCATCGCAAGCGAGGCGCTGCGAGCGCGCCGAGCAAGCATGCTCGGCCGGTGCGCCTGCCCGACCCCCAGCGCATCATGAACTCCTACCCGCACCAGATTTCCGGCGGCCAGCAGCAGCGCGTCGTCATCGCCATGGCGCTGCTGTCCAATCCGAAGCTGCTGCTGCTCGACGAGCCGACCACGGCGCTCGACGTGACGGTCGAGGCCGGCATCGTCGATCTGATCAAGGAGATCGCCGCGAAATTCGGCACCTCGATGATCTATATCTCGCACAATCTCGGCCTGATTCTCGAGACCTGCGACCGCATCACCGTCATGTATTCGGGCGAGGCGGTGGAGAGCGGCGACATTCGCGAGCGTCTTCGACCAGATGCGCCATCCCTATACGCGCGGCCTGTTCAATTCGATCCCGGTGCCCGGCGCCGACAAGAACGCCCGGCCGCTGATGCCGATCCGCGGCCAGTTGCCGTTGCCGCAGCCCGGCCGCACGGGCTGCTATTTCGGGCCGCGCTGCGATTATTTCGTCGCCGGGACGCTGCGACCAGCCGCCCTTGCCGATGCGGCTCGTTGACGCGCCGGATCGGGCCACTTCGTCCGCTGCGTGCGCTTTGGCGAAATCGACTGGTCGCTGGCGCGATCAAAGCTCGACGCAGCGCGAGCCGGTCAAAGCTGGCGACGTGGTGCTGCAGGTCGACGACCTGACCAAGCATTACGCCATTGCCAGTCGGCGGCGCGGCGCTGATCGGCGCGCAAGAAGACGGTCAAGGCGAACGAGAAGATCACTTTCGCGCCCGCGAGGCCGAGACCGTGGCGATCGTCGGGGAATCCGGCTGCGGCAAGTCGACCTTCGCCAAGGTGCTGATGGGCCTCGAGCGGCGCGACCACCGGCAAGGTCCAGCTCGGCGAGATCGACCTCGCCAATGTCCCGGTGCAGAAACGCGACGATCGGGTACATTTCGCGGCTGCAGATGATCTTCCAGAACCCTTCGACACGCTCAATCCCAGCCATTCGGTCGGCTCGCAGATCGTCCGGGTGATCCGGAAATTCGGCGTCGAGCGCGACCCGGCCAAGGTCGAGGAGCGGGTCTACGAACTGCTCGACCTCGTCAAGCTGCCGCGCGACTTCGCCAAGCGCCGGCCGCGCCAGCTGTCCGGCGGCCAGAAGCAGCGCGTCGGCATCGCCCGCGCCTTCGCCGGCAATCCGAAAGTGGTCATCGCCGACGAGCCGGTCTCGGCGCTCGACGTCTCGGTGCAGGCGGCCGTCACCGGCCTGCTGATGGACATCCAGCGCAAGAAGCGCACGACGCTGCTGTTCATCAGCCATGATCTGTCGGTGGTGCGCTATCTCGCCGATCGGATCGTGGTCATGTATCTCGGCCAGATCATGGAGCAGGGCACGACGGACGAGGTCTTCTCGCCGCCCTATCATCCCTATACCGAGGCGCTGCTGTCGGCGGTGCCGATCGCCGATACCAGCGTCAAGAAGCGCAAGATCGTGCTCGCCGGCGAAATTCCCTCGCCGTCGAATCCGCCGCCCGGCTGCCCGTTTCAGACCCGCTGCCCCTACATGATCAAGGGCCTATGTGACGTCAAGGAACCGCCGAACCGGGAGTTTGCCCCCCGCCATGTCATTGCCTGCCATCTCGACGAGGCAACTTTGCTGGCAATGAAGCCGGTCATCAGCATCGAGCCGCGCGACAATGCGCCACAAGTGGCGGTCGCCGCGAAATAGGCCGAAGCGCTCCGGCCAAAGCTGATGCGCACGGCCGCAAAACGGAATAGCCTGAGCCGATCTGAAACCGGACCGAGCCCGCCGCCGCGGCCCAAGTGAGGCGCTATGCTGAAATTCTTCTTCAACGGTTCACCCAATCCAACCAAGGTCGCCCTGTTTCTGGAGGAGGCCGGCGTTTCCTACCGGCCGATCCCGGTTGATACCCGCAAGGGCGAACAATTCGATCCCGGCTTTCTCGCCATCAACCCGAATGGCAAGGTCCCTGCGATCGTCGACGACGGCGTTGCGATTTTTGACAGTAACGCGATCCTGCTCTACCTCGCCGAGAAGACCGGCAAGTTTCTCGTCAGCGATCCGAAGGACCGAGGCCCGTTGCTGTCTTGGCTGATGTTCGTTGCGACCGGCGTTGGCCCGTTTTCCGGGCAGGCCGTCCATTTCCGGCATTTTACGCCGGAGAAGGTGCCCTATGCGATCAACCGCTATCTTTTCGAGGCGGAACGCCATTATAAACTTGCGGACCAGCATTTGCGCGATCGGCCCTATATGGTCGCCGACACCTATACGATTGTCGACATGGCTCTGTGGGGCTGGGCGCGCATGATACCCTTCATCTTTGGGCAAGGAGCTGACAACCTTTTCCCGCATGTCAAGCGCTTGGTCGACGAGATCAGTGCGAGACCAGCCGCCGTCCGGGCGCTGGCATTGAAGGACACGCACACCTTCAAGGCGGAAATGGACGCCGAGGCTCGCGGTCACATGTTCAAGCACTTGGCAAAGGCATTTAGCGTTTGAGAACTTGTTCGGTGCGCCGGTGCAGTCGACGCCGTGCGCCGTGGTCAACCCCTCGCTCCGGTGGTTATACGACCGGCAGATGGCTAAGCCTTTGGCTCTTGGCGCTGTGTGGACTCTTTTCGGGTCGGCCGGCGACGGCGGCAGAGCAGCGCCTTGCATCGGGCTTCGCCGGTTCGCAGGTCTGCGCCAGCTGCCACAGTGTTGAGGCTGAATTGTGGGCCGGATCGCATCATGCCCGGGCGATGCAGCCGGCGAGCGCGCAGACCGTTCTCGGCGACTTCGCCGACGCGAGGCTCGAGCATTTCGGCTCGGCGGCGCGGTTCTTCCGGCGTGGCGACAGTTTCGTTGTCGCTACCGAGGGCAGGGACGGTAAACCGGCCGAATTCAAAATCGGTTATGCCTTTGGCCTTTATCCCCTGCAGCAATATCTGACTGTATTTCCCGACGGCCGGGTTCAGGCCTTGCCCTATGCCTGGGACGCCCGCCCGGCCGAGCAGGGCGGCCAGCGCTGGTTCCACCTGTATCCGGATGCGCCGATGCCGCACACCGACCCGCTCCACTGGACCGGCCCGCAGCAGAACTGGAATTTCATGTGCGCCGACTGCCATTCGACCGCGGTCAAGAAGGGTTATGACCCCCTACAGGATAGGTTCGACACACAGTTTTCGGCTGTCAGTGTCGGCTGCGAGGCCTGCCACGGTGCCGGGCAAGGTCACGTCGACTGGGCGAACGGTGGCAAACCGGCCCAGGTCGCCAATAAGGGCTTCGCGAGTGTCGTCGCCCGGCGGCCGTCGCCCGATTGGTCGATCGATCCGCTGACCGGCAGTCCGAGGCACGGTGTATCGCGACCGCAAGGCGACGAGGTCGAAGCCTGTGGGCGCTGCCACGCGCGACGCAGCCAATTCTCTGACGCCTGGGTCCCCGGCGATCCTCTGACCAAGGCCTATCTGCCGAGCTTCCTCACCGCAGACCTGTACGAGGACGACGGCCAGATGCGCGACGAGGTGTTCAACTACTCCTCGTTCCAGCAAAGCAAGATGTTCGCTAAAGGAGTGGTGTGTTCGGATTGCCACGATCCGCACAGCAGCGCCTTGAAGGCCAAGCGAAGCACCGTTTGTGCGCAATGCCATCGGGCCGAGAAATTCGACGTAGTCGCCCATACCGGTCACCCTGCATCGCCCTCGGCCCCCGATTGCATCGCCTGTCATATGAGCGTGCGCACCTATATGGTCGTTCATCCCCGCCACGACCATAGTTTCCGCGTTCCGCGACCCGACCTTTCAGTTGCCTTGGGAACGCCCAATGCCTGCACCGATTGCCACAAGGACCGCGACGCCGCTTGGGCGGCGGCCGCTGTCGAGCGCTGGCACGGCCCGGTGCGCAAAGGCTTCCAGACCTTTGCTGAGGCCTTTCACGCCGAGCGGACCCATCAGCCGCAGGCGGGCGACCTGCTCTTGACCATCGCCAACGGCAAGGACGTGCCGGCGATTGCCCGCGCCAGCGCCATAGTTGCCCTTGCCGCCCACCCATCCGTCGAAACCGATCATGTCATGGCGCGCGGCCTCGCTGACCCCGATCCGATGGTCCGGATTGCCGGCTTGCGCGGCATGTCAGCTCTGCCACGCGACCAGCGCTGGCGGCGCGCCAATGCGTTGCTCGGTGATCCGGTTGCCGCGGTGCGGATTGAGGCGGCCCAATTGCTTGCCGATCAGCCACCGGTTGAACTGGGCTCAAACGAGCGGGCTCGTCTCGAGGCGGCTTTCGCCGAATACGAGGCGGCCCAGCGTTTCAACGCGGACCGACCAGAAGGCCACGCCAATCTCGGGAGCTTTCTCATGCGGCGCGGCCGGCTCGCCGAAGCGGAAAGTGAATATTTGGCGGGGATCCGTCTAATGCCTGGCGCCATAGGCTTGCACGTCGATCTCGCCGACCTTTACCGCGCGACCGGCCGGGAACCGGAGGCAGAACAGGTTCTGCGCTCAGCGATTTCGATTGCGCCGGATGCCGCAGCACCTCATTACGCCCTCGGACTGTCCCTGATCCGCGCCAAACGGGTGGACGAGGCCATGGACCAATTGCAGCGCGCGGCCGAATTGGACCCGGACAACCCGCGTTTCGCCTTTGTCTACGGCGTCGCCTTGCAGTCACGCGGCCGCCTGGACGAGGCGCGGAAGGTCTGGCAAGCGGCCTTGGCACGCGATCCGACCAATCGCGATATCCTGTCAGCGCTTCTTCAAGATGCTCTCAAGGCGCAGGATATCGGCCGCGCCCGTGATTTTGCCGAACGCCTGCAGCCGCTGTTGCCCGACGATGCGGCTTTGGCACGGCTTGCGGCGCAATTGCGTGCCACCAGGCCTTAACGCCGGCGCTCAGGGTATAACGGACGCCGCAGCCGTCGCCTCGTCGTCGTCATAATTGGGGTTGATCACGAGCGAGGCACCGACGAGCAGGCACAGACCCATAAGAATGAAAATTACGATCCACAAAGATCCTTCACGCCATTGTTCCGGCTTCGAGGACGTACGCGTTGAACTCATTTTAGCCTCCACCAGTTGGGTCAGGTCTAGCGGATCTCTGTCGAAAGCTGAGTGACGGATTTCACAGTCCGGTCGAATTAGTGGCCGGTTCTCGCAGGCGCGCCGCGATAGCCTCGCTGCGCGTCCACAGAGCGCGCGCCATTGCGTCGTCTTCAGCCGCCGGGCTTGGCCGAACGATCTTGCGGCGGAAGAAATAGCCTCCCGTCATGTCGGCGACCGCCGGTGCCGAGGCGAGGTAGACGATGGTATCGGCGCCTTCCTCGGCCGAAATGGCAAAGCGTTTGGCTATCCCGATGGTTCGGGCAAGCCAGCCACCGCTTTGATCGCCGAAGCCGGTCGAAACGAAGCCCGGATGCAGGCAATTGGCAGTAATGCGGTCTGCGGCGATACGGCGCGCCAGTTCCCGGGTGAACAGGATATTACAGAGCTTCGAGCGCGCATAAACCGGGAAGGCGCGATAACGGCGCGCGGATTGGAGGTCCTCGAGCTCGAGCCGGGCCCCGGCATGAGCCCGGGACGCGGTGTTGACAATACGGGCCCCGGACGCGGCGGCGAGCGAGTCGACCAGACATTGAGTCAGAACGAAATAGGCCATGTGATTGGTCGCAAAGGTTCGCTCAAGACCCTCGGCCGTGAGCTGGCGGTGCGCGAAGATGCTGCCGGCATTGTTGATGAGGACGTCGATATGGCGATGCTGGCGAGCGATTACGCGGCCGACCCGCTCGGTCTGCGAGACCACCGACAAGTCGGCCAGATGCAGCCCATGTGCTGCGTCGGGATGATGGGACTGCAAGTGCCGCAGCGTGGCCTCGCCACGCCGGCGATCACGGGCAACCAAAATAATGCCAGCGCCCATCGAGGCGAGCTTACCGGCCGCGACCAGCCCTATCCCGGAGGTCGCGCCAGTGATAACGACCAGTTTGCCGCGCATGTGAACCATCGAGCCAGACGCGATACTAGCATCGGGTCCGGCCCGACAGAAGGCCGGCCTGGCATTGGTTTCGCCATTTGCTAGTTTAGCGAGCGACGCTTCCCGTTGTGCAAGGCGAGGACCGATGCGATTGCCCCCCGACCACCCGCAGCGATCAGCGCTGAACGACGAGGTGCATGCTCGCCCGCCCGAGGCGCTTGTGGCGCCGCTGCGTCTATCCTACTTGGCACTTTTCCTCGAGGACCGCGAGCGCCATTGGCGCAGCATCTGCGCCCTTGCCGAGCGTTACGGCCGCGCGCCACCGGTTGCCGGGGCCAATCATTACAGCGCCGATTTGGGTCCGTTTCGTTTAAAATGGGAGAGGCACACCGAATTCAGCCGTTTCAAATTCATTGTCGGCGGCGCCAGCGAGGACCCTTTTGCGGTGCCGGCGATTGATTTCGTGCCGGCCGACTGGCTGGAGACCCTGCCCGGTGAAGTGATTACCGCGGCCCATCTCGCCCTGGTGCGAGCCGGCGACGATTTCGATTGACATCGAGGCGGTGGCGCAGCAGTTCTTCGACGGACATGTCTTGGTCGGCGCAAGGGTGGCCGGCGGCGCGGCAATCGTGCTGACGGATTTCCAGGTCCGTACCGACGGTTTCGCCCGCTTCCTGGTCGAGGATCATGGCATGACGCCCCGCCAGGCCGGGCGAACCGTGCAACGGCTCGTTGAGATCGACGCCTATCGATTGATGGCGCTTCTGGCTCTGCCGGTTGCCCGGCAATTGGCCCCAGTCCTGACGCAAACCGAACGGGAATTGAGCGAGATCACGGCGGCGCTGGTTCATGCGAGCCAGCCCGACGAGCCATTGTTGTTGGAGCGGCTGACCCGCTTGCAAGCCGAAATCGAAAGCCGTCAGACCGGCAATCTTTTCCGCTTCAGCGCGGCGAATGCCTATTACGAACTGGTCCAGCGGCGCATTGGCGAATTGCGGGAGGAGCGGCTACCGGGCCTGCAGACTTTCCAGGAATTCACCGAACGGCGGCTGGCGCCGGCGATCAACACGAGCAAGACCGCGGCCGTCCGCCAGGATTCCTTGTCCGAACGCGTTGCCCGCGTGACTCAGCTTCTGTCGACGCGGGTCGATATTACCCGCGAGCGCCAAAACCAGGCGCTGCTCGCCTCGATGAATCGGCGAGCTCGCTTGCAGCTGCGACTGCAGCAAACCGTCGAGGGCCTGTCGATTGCGGCGGTGACCTATTACATCGTTTCCCTGGTTGCCGAAGCGGCACGCGCCTTGCACGCAGCGGGCGTCAAAGTTGAGCCGGATCTGGTTGCCGGTGTCAGCATACCCATTGTGGCGATACTGACCGCTTTCGGGGTGCATCGTATCCGTAAAATCGTTGCCAGCGAGCGCGCGCCCGGCGCCAGCGAGGACGACCCCGGTGATCCCGCGGCATGAGACCGGTGCCATCCGCGATTTCCTTGGCTGAGGAGAGTTGCATGTTCAATCCAACCCAGATCATCATCGAGGCCTTTGTCGCCGAGCTGCAGGCCAAATACGAGAGAATTTATGGCCTACTGGAGCCTAGCTTTCCCGGCGTCATGGGCTTCATCGGTCGCTTGGCTCTCGAGAACATTGCCAACAGCGACGCGCCCTATCACGATGTCAACCATACGATCATGGTGACGCTGGTCGGTCAGGAAATTCTGCGCGGCAAGCATATTCTGGAGGGCGGCGTCACGCCGCACGATTGGATGCATTTCGTCGTTTCGCTGTTGTGTCACGACATTGGCTACGTGCGCGGCGTCTGTCGCGACGATCGCGATGGTCAATATGTCTGCAACAGCGCCGGCGACACGATTGCGGTTGGTCGGGAAGCCACGGATGCGTCGATGACCCCGTTTCACGTCACCCGTTCGAAGTTGTTCGTCCGCGAGCGTTTTGGCAGCGCCAGCCTCACCCATTTCGACACCGCCCGGATCGAAGAGAACATCGAGCACACCCGATTTCCCGTGCCCGAGGACGAAGAGCACATGTCGAACGGCGATTACCCGGGCCTGTTGCGTGCCGCCGACCTGATTGGTCAACTCGCCGATCTGGATTACATGCGCAAGGTTCCGGCACTATTTGCCGAATTTGAGGAGACGGGGACCAGTCGCAAGCTTGGTTATCGCAGTGCGGCCGATCTGCGTGCCGCCTACCCCGACTTCTTTTGGAAGCAGGTGCGCCCCTATATTGGTGATGCCCTTGGCTATCTCAGCGTCACCCAGGAAGGCAAACAATGGATGGCCAATCTCTATGCCCATGTTTTTTCGGCCGAGCACAGAGACGACTTGCGTCTGCAAAGACCCGGCGTGATCAAATCGCTGCCTCTGTAAGGCGTCTCACACCGAAATGTTCGTAACCGCCATAAAGTCATCCGGCTTCGCTTGACGATGCAGGAGGCAAACATGCTGTTGCGCGTTTCCGGCGTATTGATCGCTCTCGTGCTGGTCTTGAGCGCCATAGCCGCGGTCGGCTCGCTGGCCGACCTCCGCTAGCCCGTAACTGACCGCCAGAGGTTGGCGAACGTCCTCCGGGGCGCCGGTACGGGCTTGGTTAAGGCCTGGCTATTTCGGTCGCTTTTCAATCGCGGATGGCGGTACCAGAAAATTAAGCGCTGTCGTGCCAAGTTTCCTCCGGCCTGGCGAGCGATGCGAGGGAATGTGCCGATTATCGAATTAGTCACCACTTACCTCTTGCCGTTTCTCGGCGTCATGATGATCATCACCTTTGTCCATGAAATGGGACATTTTCTGATCGGTCTCTGGTGCGGGGTCGGGGTTGAGACCTTTTCGATCGGCCTCGGTCCGGAGATTGCCGCCCGCATCGACCGTTCGGGCCGACGCTGGCGCATCGGTGCTTTGCCGCTGGGCGGCTACGTCCGCTTCCGCGAACCGACGCTGACCGGCAGCGCCGGGCCGGCCGAGGCGGGATTTGCCGGCCAGTCCGTATGGCGGCGCGCCGCAATCGTCGTGGCCGGTCCCGTGGCCAATATTCTCTTGGCGATTGCCATCTTCACGGGCTTTGTGCTGGCTTATGGCGTGGGTATTCGGCCGGCCGTCGTCCATCAAGTGGCGCCAAACTCTGCGGCTGCCGAAGCTGGTATCCAGCCTGGCGACGCCTTTCTCTCGATCAATGGCAAGCCCGTTTCGGAATGGCGCGATATCGAACGGGCGATCGTCGGCTCGCGTGGTGCGCCGCTCTATATCACGTTGCTGCGAGGCAACGAGACCCTGTCCCTGCTTGCCCGGCCTAGAATCAAATCCGTAGACACCTATTTCGGCGCGACCCCCATGCCCTTTCTGGGAGTCGGTCCCTCGCTGGATCCAAGCGACGTCAAGATCGAACACTACGGCCTGGCGGGCTCGACGCTCGAAGGGGCGAAGCGGACCTGGAACATTGTCGCAGCGACCGGCGATTATTTCGCGGGGCTTGTTCTAGGGCGCGAATCGGCCGACCAGATTTCGGGGCCGATCCGTCTTGCCAAGGGATCCGGCGAGGCGGCCCGATCAGGGTTCGATACGCTTTTCTACCTTGCCGCGCTCTTCTCAATTTCGATCGGGCTCGTCAATCTCTTGCCGGTGCCGGTACTTGACGGCGGGCGACTTCTATATTTTCTGATCGAGGCCTTGCGCGGGCGCCCGGTTAGCGCCCGTTCGCAGGAAATCGGCTTTCAGTTGGGCTCGGCGTTCATGATGGCCCTGATAGTCCTGACCACATTCAACGACGTCCGCCATCTGAGCCTCGGCTAGGCCGGCCACGGCATTGGGCCGGGCTGGGCCTTTCGAGCTATCGAGCCCGTTTGCGATGCGATCGGAGAACCGCCAGTTTTGACTGGGACATGGATCAATTTCGCCGCGGTCATGGCCGGCGGCCTGCTCGGCCTGTTAATTGGTGCCCGCTTGTCGGATTCCATGAAGGAAGGAGTCATCGTGGCGATTGGCCTGATGACCATCGTACTTGGCCTCGGCTCGGCCGCGCGAACAGCCAATCCGCTGATACCGCTGTTGGCCCTCGTCCTTGGTTCGATGTGCGGCGAGGGGCTCGATCTTGACGGACGCCTCAACCGGTTCGGCGAATGGCTCAAGAAGCGGTTCGATCGGGCCGAAGACGGCGACAACTTCACGCGGGCCTTCATTTTGGCCAGTCTGCAGTTCTGCGTTGGCCCGCTAACAATTCTCGGTTCCATTGCCGACGGGCTCACCGGTGATTTTCGACTGCTTGCGATCAAGTCGGTTCTCGACGGATTTTCTGCCCTCGTCTATGCCGGCAGCTTCGGCATCGGCACTTTGTTTGCAGGAGCGACGGTGCTTGTCGTGCAAGGTGCCGTTGCCGGTATGGCAAGACTTCTACAGCCCTGGCTTGTTGCGGGCGTGGCTGAGTCCGCGGCAACGGCGCCGCGCCTGATTGAACTTTCGGCTGCCGGTGGCGTCATCCTGCTAGGGCTTGCCCTGAACATATTAGGCATTCGAAGCGTCAAAGTTGCCAACATGCTACCGGCACTTCTCGTGGCCCCAATTCTGGTGGGCGCGCTGGAAGGTCTTGGCATACCGATCAGCCTTGGCCTCGGGCGCTAGCCGGGCCAGGGGCGCCTGGCGCGCTCATTTTTTGCCATGCCCAGTTTCATGGCCATTTGACTGGTGTGAGTCGCCATTATGATGGTCGTCGATGCCGTGGTGATCCTCGTCGTCGTGGTGATGATCGTCGTCGTCCTTTCTTTTCGGCGGCGGGCTCGGGTCTGGGGCCGGGGCGGCAACGGTTGCGACTGCCGCGGGGGCGGCCGGCGCGGGCGCTGGCGCGGGGCGGCGGCGCGCCTGAATCGGCACATGGTCCTGCAGGATGCCATGCGGCACGCCGGGCGAGCAGGAGCCGTCGAAACTCCAAGCCTTGGAATCGACGTCGCGCGGCAGGCTGACGCCGCTCTTCGTTGCGGTTACGAAGGTGCAGGGCGTGATCAAGCTGGCGCATTTGCCGCCGTTGCGCCCGCAAACGGAAACCTCGCCATTATAGAGCACGACATCGGTCTTTTGCAGTGTCACCCTGACCGCGAAGGCCGTTCCCCGGATGCCGAGGGTCGCGGTCGGCGTCTTGACCGTGTAATTGTGCCCAAAACCGCTGACGAAGCGAAAGGCGCCGGCCGTTGTATTGACGACCACCTGCTTGGCACCGCTCGCTGGATCATAGACGAAACTGTCCAGTTTGACGCTCGAGACGGGCGCGATCTGTAGCTCGGTTCGGTCCAGAAATTCGAGCTTCGCCTGGCTTGCCGGCGCCGTCGTGATGATCTGGTTGCGGACGACCTGCTCGCCGACTTTCAGCGGCGCGGTGCGCCCGGCGTAGGATTGACTGACATCCTTGATCACCGAAATGGCGCTGCCGATCTGATCTTCCGCCCTTGCGACCGTGACACAGGCTGCTCCAATCCCTGCAGCGAGGCCTAGGCAAATACGCAGCCCTACCCGAAACATTGTCCACTCCAACTCGTTATTTTAACACTATATTATCCTTCCACGGCCGGAAATAGGTAACGAATCATAAAGTTAATGCGTTCCGGTTTGGCTTTTGGCGGCTCAATTGCGGGGCCCGCAGGGGCATGCCGCTGTGTGCGCTAGGGCACAGGTCTAGGCGTCCGCCCGGTCTATGTTTCTTGTGGCCCGAGCAATCGGAGCCCACGAGCCGGGGAGGCCGTCATGTTGCTTCAGATTTCTAAGATTCTTATCGGGATGCTGCCAGGTTTTGCGTTTGCGATAGTCTTGGCCTCGATCGCGCGGGTCCATTGAACCTCGGTGGCTTGCCGTTGACAGGTAGGTAGTGTCGGCTTTGCGCTTGGCGGCAGGCGTTCATGCGTGCCCCCACTGACATGGACGTGCCTGACGCCCCGAATTGTGCCTTGCGGGCACCCTCGCCAGATTCGCGAGTTGCGGCGATGGCGAAATCGATGGGCAGTGGCGGGCAATCGGATGAAGGTAAAACAGCACCAGTTGTCCCGCTGCAGCAGGTTGGCTTGACCAAACCGGCTTTTCGTTTGATGCCGGCTATGCTTGAGATTGCCGATTGGCGAAGCGTGATCCGCAGCAAAATTCGGCGCTCGGACCGAAACGCCGCCGCAGAAGACCGACCTCCCGACGGGCCACCGCAGCAGGCCGGCAAGTGCGCACCGGAGGGCGAGGCAGTGGCAAGCGGGCCCGCTGCCTTTCCTTACCAAAACCTTATCGACATTAGACTTCGCCAGCATAGATTGGTCGGATAACCTGCCTCGGCGACCTGACGCCGTGGCCGACTGCCGGAACCGCGAGAAGCAATTATGCGCGTTCAATTTCGTCCCGGGGCCAACCTCCCCCCAACCACCCAGCCCGTCGACACCGGTATCCCGGATGCCGAACTTGTCTCGAGCGATCCGGCGACCATCCTCGGGCTTCTCGACAACGAGGCCAAGGAGCGATCCCAGATCCATTTGAATGCGGTCGCCGAGACCATGCGCCGGGCCGATCCAAACGCCAGCGAGGCCGACCTTGCCATCAAGCTCGAACAATATCGGCAAACCTTGCCGGAATGGACGGTCCTGATTGGCGGTGTCGAACTGGGTGTTATCGTCGGTGTCGAGGGACGGATGCTGCGCGATGCGACCGAGGAAGCCCTCAAGCGGCGGGACGCCGGATCTGCGCAGGATCTCGACGACGACGACCGGGACATTGAGATGGGCCGCGATGACGACGACGACGCCGACGACTAGCCCTGTGCCCGCAAGCGAGAGCCTAGGTGGCCGCGGGTGCCGCTGTCTTGGCGCCAGCAAAACTGGCGGCGGCGGCCGCCGCGACGGAGGGATCGACCGAGCCGACCGTTTGCACGGCGACGGTTGCGCTGGCGAACTCGATATTGGCGGCTTTGATCGCTAGAATTAGCCGCTTAACTGCCTCACGCTGGATATAGGTCGGCTTCATCGGCTTCACCGTCAGCTTGAAGCGGATGACGAGGGCGTTGTCGGCGATTTCGGCAATGCCTTGCATTTTGAGCGGCGACAGGAAATCTTCCTTAAATTCCGGCTCCTCGAGCATCGCAAGGCCGACCTTTTTGGTGACCTTTCTCAGCTTCTCCAGATCGGTATCGCGAGCAAAACGCAAGTTGAACTTGAGCGTCGACCAGTCGCGGCTGAAATTGGTGATTTGGCCGAGCTGACCAAACGGAATCGTATGCACCTGGCCATTCTGGTGGCGCAGTCGGATCGAGCGCAGCGTGAATCCCTCGACCGTCCCCTTGGCCTTGCCGCAATCGATATATTCGCCGACGCGAAACGCGTCGTCGGCCAGATAGAAGACACCCGAAACGATGTCGCGCACCAAGGTCTGGCTGCCAAAGGATATTGCAAGACCAACCACCGAAGCGCCGGCGACGAGTGGAGTTATATTGACGCCGAGGCTGGTCAAAATCATCAGGATTGCCGTTGCAACTATGGCAATGCCAAGCACGACACGCAAAATGGGCATCAGCGTCTGCAGCCTGGTGGCGCTGAGCTGGGCTTCCTCGGAATCGGCCTCCTGTCCCGGCAAACCGACCGTTGCGCCGCCATGATGCACCGTGAAAAAGCGCACCGCTTCCCAGGCAAAGAAGGCGAGCAGGGCAATCGCTGCCGCACTGCCCCAGCCACGTGAAAACTCGCTCCAATTGGCGCCCTCGACAAGATTGAACACATCGACCGTCCAGGTCCGAACCAGAATGGCGGCGGCAGCGACCAAAAGGCTGACCCGCACCGTACGGCCAATAAACTGTGCCAGCGGGCGCTTGGCTTTTGGCGCTGCTATATTCGTCGCGCCGGCGGCATCACCGGGGGCTTGGCTCTTGCGGCGCATCACGAAGACGAGAAGGGTTTCGGCGAGGAGCAGGCCAAGAAAAACGTTGACGGTCAGGATCGTTGCCATCGGCAATTCGAAACGGTTCGTCAGGCCGCCATAGGCTCGCGCCAGGGCAAGCAGCAGGATGATTGGTGCCGCGAACCAAACCCAGTGGCGGGCGAGCGCCGTCTTGATCTGGCTAGGCCGCCCGGCGTCGATCAGGCCAAGCAGCCACGCGCTGATCCCTGTGCGGCCGCGCAGCGCGACATAGAGGTAAATGGCGGGAACGATGCCGGCATTGGTCAATATCGCCGCGGCAATGGCGCCAGGCGTGACGAGAATGCCGACAAAGGCCCGACTAACAATGATCGTTGCGACCGCCAGGGCGAACAGCCGCATCAATTCGCCAGCGTGGCGATCGCCGATCGGCGCAATGCGCACCTGAGCGGCCTCGGGCCGCACGAATAGCCGGAAGATAAAAAGATAGAGCCGCCAGGCCAAAAAGCCGTTGAGAACGAGAAGGGCCACCTTCTGCTGCATGTTGAGTGCATTCTGGGCCGTCTTGCCGGCATCCGAAAACAGCATCGCGAGGGCGAGATGGACGGTGACGAACAGCGCCAATATGGCCAGCCCGTCGAGCGCGGCAAGGCCGGCAAGCTCGCTAAGATGACCGTCAGCGGCAAATCGCTCGACCCGGCGCGCACGCACTGAAGCGGTGATCCGATTCACGGCTATTTCGCTGAGCGCCGCCGCCACAAGGGCAAGAGCGAGGACGCCGAGGAATGCCCAGAGCGTATAGCCGCCGGCGGCCGAGCGATCGAGGCGGGCCGGCAGATTGCTCAGATTGGCGAGGATTCGCGGATAGCCGGTTTCGAGCACTCCCGGAACCTTGAAGACCAGGTTGGCCACTTCGTCGACCTTGGATGGGGTCGTATCGTCAGATTCGGCCGAATCGGCCGCGACTGGCGGCGGCTTACCGACAGCCACGCCCTTCTCCGATAAGGTCTTGAGCACCGACTGGCCGACGGCTTTGACCAGATCATCAAATTGCTGCTGGCTCATCCCGGCCGGCGGTAGCGGATTGCTTTCGGCCAAGGCGGCCGCGGCCAGGGCGGTGATACCGACGACGATCAGCACGCCCGAAAGGCGACTGGCGATCTTGCGCATTCTTCTATCCCGACGAAATATCCCGAACCATAAGCCCTTGCTCCTGCCCGATAGTGGCGGACAAGGCAAGCGAGCCCGCCCCGAAGCGCAAAACCTTGATTAAAATTGCCGGCAAGGCGAGGCGGCGAGGCGGGCTAGTGTGCCATAAGGACCGGGGCAGTCATTGACGACAAGATACCCTTCGTCGCGCCGCCGAGGATGAATTCGCGCAATCGCGAGTGGCCATAGGCGCCCATCACCAGAAGCTCGGCGCCGGTATCGGCGAGGTGGGACAACAATGTGTTGGCAACGTCTCCGGCGCTGGTCAAGCGAACCAATTCTGCGTTGATCGAATGGCGGGCCAGATGCCGGCTGATGTTGAAGCCCGGCAGATCAACATCGGCCTGCTTGCGCCTCTCTTCGACAGTGACCAGCAGGATCTTGCCGGCCCGCTTGAGAATCGGCAGGGCGCCGGCGAGGGCGCGGGTTGCTGGGACGCTGGCGTCCCAGGCGACCATCACCCGGGTACAGGCAAAGCCTGCCGATTGGGTGTAGGGGACGACGAGGACCGGGCGGCCGGACCGGAACAGCGCCGCCTCGATCATCATTTCCTCGTCTCCGAGCGTATCGGGATTGGGCTGCTGCACGACGCTCAGATCGAAGTGCCGGGCGAGCGCCGCAAATTCGTCATGGACGGAATCCGGCATGCCGGCAAGCAAGGTGCTGCTGTGGACGATTCCGGCCGCCGCAGCATCCGCCTCGAACCGACGGCAGGCGGCAACCGATTCCAGTTTGGCCTTGGCAAAAGCCGTCGCGAAGACATCGTTGGGGATTTCACTCATGATCGGGGCCGGCACGATCATGTCGAGCGCGACGCCGATGCCGGTCGCATGGGCGCCAAAGCTGGCGGCGAGCGACAACCCATAGGCCTGCGCGACGCTGGTCTTGACGTCGCTGTCCAGCAATACGGCAATATCCTTGATCGACATCGGCAACTCCTTTTCAGCGATCAGGCTAAGCGGGCAGAAGGCCAGCGGCCTTGACCTTGCGCAAAGCCGGCAAAAGGCCAGATCTTAAGGTTCTGACCTTACTTTGCGCCCGGCCGCTGCTATATGGGAAATAGAACAGGTTTGGAGCGACAGGACCATGCCGATGATTTCCCGCCGTGCCCTCGTCCCGTTCAGCGTGCTGGCGCTGGGGTCCGCGGCGCTGGGGGCGGCGGTGTATATGACTTTTGCCCTGCCCGGGGCTGGTCAGTCCGGCCCGGGGGCGGTCGGCGGGCCGTTCAACCTGGCCGGAACGGACGGTCGCAATTATACCAATAAGGATCTCATCGGTCGGCCTTTTCTAGTGTTTTTCGGCTTCACCCATTGCCCCGACGTCTGTCCGACGACCCTGTTCGAGATTTCCGAGATTCTGCGCCGGATGGGACCCGACAGCAAATTGGCGGCCTTCTTCATTTCGGTCGACCCGGAGCGCGACACGCCAGGCGTTCTGAAGGACTATCTGGCAAGTTTCGACCCGCGAATCATTGGCCTGTCCGGGTCGCCAGATGAGATCGCCGCGCTCATGAAGGCCTACCGCGTCTATGCCAGGAAAGTGCCGCTGGAGGGCGCCGATTACACAATGGACCACACCGCGCTCGTCTATCTGATGGACAAGCGCGGCAATTTCGCGCGTGCCGTCAACCTGCAGCAGCCGCCCGAGCAGGCGGTGCGTGAACTCACCCTCTATTTTTAGCGCTCAATAGAACCCAATCGGAAAATATTTGAGATAGAGATCGGCATAGACGCCGCGCGCGGCCAGCCGATGCAGGGCATAGTCCAGGGCTGCCTTGAGCGTGCGATTGTCCTTGCGCACTGCAATGCCAACGCCCTCGCCGAAGAACGCCGGTTCGGTATAGGGTCCGCCACGGAATTCGCAGCAACCGCCGGCATCTGTCCCGTTCAGCCAAACGGCCAGCGAAACTCCGTCGCCGAACAGGGCATCGATGTCGCCGCGTCGCAGGCTCGAGCGCAGCGAATCCACATTGTCGAAACTCTTCACGCGCGCCTTTGGAAAGAACAGTTTGAGAAAAGCCTCGTGCGCGGTTCCCGATTCGACGCCAATTAACTTGCCGGCGAAGCCCTCCGGGCTTGCATCCTGGAGGGTCGAAGCTTTGCGCAGCGCAAAACGTGCCGGCGTCATGTAATAGGGCGTCGTGAAGTCGACCTTGCGGCGCGCCGCCGGGGTGATCGCCAGCGATGCGATCGCCGCATCGGCCTGGTTGGCGGCGATCGCGTCGGGGATCGTATCCCAGCGCCGGGCCTGTATGGTGCAAGCAATCTTCAATTCCTCGCAGATCGCCCGGCCTAGTTCGACGTTGAAACCGCTTAGGCTGCCATCGGGGAGCGCAAAATGAAACGGCGGGTAGTCGTCGTCCGTGAGAAAGCGCAGGCTGCGCAGTCCGCTGAGATCGGGTTTGTCGAGGCGGTGCTGGGGATCCCAGAAGCTCGGAACGAACACCGACGACGGCGTGGCGCTGAGCTCGTCCGCGCGCGGGTTCGCACCAGGCAGACAAAGCACGGCAAGCAGCATAAACTGCAGCCAAGTCAAGCGGAAGCGCGGGCAGGCCAGAGGCATGGCTCTCTCATGCCTCGCTGGCGCGGCGAGCGCAAGCCCACCGGTGCCGGTGCCTGCCATTGACGCCTGGGTTAGGCCTTCTTACGGTGCCCAGCCGCGCTTTTCCAATCGGGTCCTGTCATGTTGCCTGCGCTGTCCGACCCCGCCACGCCGATTCCCCTCGAAGCGCTCGCTGCGGCCGCGGCCTGGCCGTTTGAGGAGGCCCGCAAACTGGTCGCTCGCGTCGAGCGAACCGGGCAGCGCAAGGTCCTATTCGAAACCGGCTATGGCCCGTCGGGCCTGCCGCATATTGGGACCTTCGGCGAGGTCGCCCGAACAATGATGGTGCGGCACGCGTTCCATGTGCTGACTGCTGGTTCGATCGAGACGCGTCTGATCGTCTTTTCCGACGACATGGACGGCTTGCGCAAGGTGCCGGACAACGTGCCCAATCGAGCCGGCATGGCGGCTCATCTCGGCAAACCGCTTACCCAAATTCCAGACCCATTTGGGAAGTTCGAGAGTTTCGCCCATCACAACAATGCGATGTTACGGGCCTTCCTTGACCGCTTCGGCTTCGATTACGAGTTCATATCGTCGACGGCGCTCTACCGGTCGGGCCGGTTTGATCAGGCACTGCTGCGCCTGTTGGAGCGACTCGATCAGGTGCAGGCGATTATGCTGCCCTCGCTGCGCGAGGAGCGCGCTGCCACCTATTCGCCGTTCCTGCCGATCCATCCGCGGACCGGAATCGTCATGCAAGTTCCGATCGATTCCGTTGATGTCGGCGCCGGCCGCATCGCTTGGCGCGATCCTCCGACCGGCGAATTGTTCGAAACACCGGTGACTGGCGGCCAGTGCAAGCTGCAGTGGAAGCCGGACTGGGCGATGCGCTGGTTCGCGCTCGGGGTCGATTATGAAATGGCCGGCAAGGACCTGCTCGATTCGGTGAAGTTGTCGGGCGAGATCGTTCGCGCGCTCGGCGGCCAGGCACCCGATGGTTTTATTTACGAGCTCTTTCTCGACCAGAATGGTCAGAAGATTTCCAAATCGAAAGGCAATGGTCTGACGATCGACGAATGGCTGACCTATGCCAGCCCGCAGAGCCTTTCGCTTTTCATGTTTCAGAAGCCGACCGCCGCCAAGCGACTCTTTTTCGATGTGATCCCGCGAGCCGTCGACGATTATCTTGCGGCGCTCGATGCCTATCCGCGCCAGGCCTGGAAGGAGCGGCTCGGCAATCCGGTCTGGCACATTCACGCCGGCGAGCCACCCGCGGCCGAGGTTCTTGTGCATCCCGGCGAGCAGTCTGGCGCGCCCACCATTACTTTTGCCATGCTGCTTAATCTCGCGGCGGTCGCCAATAGCGAGGAACCGCGCGTGCTGTGGGGCTTTCTGCGTCGCTATGCGCCCGCCGCATCGCCGGACAATCATGCCGCACTTGATCGGATGATCCAGTATGCAGTGCGCTATTTCCGCGATTTCGTGCGTCCAGCCAAAACCTACCGGACCGCCGATCCGATCGAGCGCGAGGCGCTCAAGCAGCTCTCGCAGGCCCTTGCCGCGCTGCCCGCCGATGCGTCGGCTGCAGCGATCCAGACGGCGCTCTACGACGTTGCAAGGACGATCCCGCGCTACCAGGATTTGACGGCCAAGACGGCAGTGCCCGGACGTCCCGGTGTTTCCAACGTCTGGTTCAACACGCTCTACCGAGATTCTGCTCGGCGAGGAGCGGGGGCCGCGGTTCGGCTCCTTTATCGCGCTTTACGGCATCGAGGCGACCCGCCGACTAATCGACAGGGCGCTGTCCGGCGAACTCGCCGAGGAACATCGGATCTTTGTCGAGGAGCGCGCGCGCGCCTAGACGCTCCTATTGGCTCGCCCAGACAATGCGGGCGATCCAGGCGATCGCCTCCGGCGCCAACACATGCTCTTGGCTGCCCTTGAACGCCTTGATCTCGACGGTCCTGGCAGTGCGCCGTTTCAATTCGCCGACCATCATTTCACCCTGTGCGGTCTGCACCACGACGCGGTCGGCGCGACGCACTGGTGCCTGCGGCGAAACGATCAGGACGGTCCCGTCGCGATAGATCGGGGTGAGTGCCTCGCCGGTAACCTCCAACGCGAACCCGTGCGCATCGTCGACGTGCGGGAAGACGATTGCATCCCAACTGCCCCTCGGCCGGCCATCTGGGTCGAAGAAGGCGTCGAGGCCGCTTTCGGCAAGCGGCATCATAGGCAGGGTTTGGCTCGCGGGCCCGGGTGCCGGTCCGGTCAAAAGCTCGAGAAACTCAGCCAGGCTCGCGCCGGTTGCTTCGAGCACTTTGGCGATCGATTCGGTCGAGGGCCATCTTTGCCGGCCGTCAGGGGCAATGCGCTTGGAGCGATTGAAGGTCGTCGGATCAAGCCCGGCCTTTCGCGCAAGGCCCGACGCGGTCATGCTGTGACGCGCCGCAAGCCCGTCGACGCAAGCCCAAATCTGTGCGTGGGTCAGCATCGCCCAATGCCCCATCGTCGCCGAACGCCGCGCGCGAATACAAGGATCTTTATCCTACAGTCTCGATACAGAGTTTGCTTCCGCCTGGCAATATCGCCTAGAACTTCCATGCCGTCTCCTGTGCGACCGGACCGGCATTCGACCGGCCGGAACGAGCAATCCCGTGACCATCGTCTACAAGATCGTCGGTGAGGAACTGTGGCGGCTGGCCGCCCGGGAGGGTATTTTCACCGGCTCGGCCGCTGATCTTGCCGACGGTTTCATCCACCTTTCGGCCCGGGACCAGGTCGCCGCGACGGCGGCACGGCATTTTTCCGGCCGTGCCGACCTTCTGCTGGTAGCGATTCCTGCGGCCGTCTTGGCGCCCAGCTTGCGATGGGAGGTGTCGCGGCAAGGCGCATTGTTTCCGCACCTGTATGCCGACTTGCGCATGGAATTGGTTCTTTGGGTCATGCCGCTGCCACTTGGCCCAGACGACCAGCACGCCTTTCCGGATCTGCCGTGATTGAACTTCTTACTCGGCTTGGCTTGCCGCTGTTGCTGCAAATGGAGCCGGAACGGGCCCATCGTCTCGGTATCGCCGCCCTTCAGGCGCTGCCGCAACGCCGCCCGAGCCCGCCCGATCCCTGCCTGCATGTCGAGGCCTTCGGCCTGTCTTTTCCAACCCCTCTTGGACTGGCCGCCGGTTTCGACAAGAATGCTGTAGTGCCCGACGCACTCTTTGCTTGCGGACTGGGCTTTACCGAGGTTGGCACCGTGACGCCGCGCCCGCAGCAGGGCAATCCGAAGCCACGGGTCTTCCGCCTTCCTAACGATGCCGCGCTGATCAACCGACTAGGCTTCAATAATGAGGGCCAGGCGCGGGTCCACGAACGTCTACGACGCCGGGCGACCGGCGGCGGCATCGTCGGGGTAAATATCGGGGCCAATCGCGATTCGTCGGATCGGGTCGCCGATTACCTCTCGGGGTTCCGTTATTTTGCCGATGTCGCCAGCTATTTCACCATCAACATATCCTCGCCGAACACGCCAGGCCTGCGTGACCTGCACCAAGCCGTCGCCCTTGACGATCTCCTGGCTCGCCTTCTCGACAGCCGCGATCAAATCCCCGGCGTGCGACGACCGATCCTGTTGAAGATTTCACCCGATCTCTCATTGCGCGAGCTCGATGACACCATAGGTATTGCCCGCAAGCGTGCGATCGACGGCCTGATCGTCTCGAACACGACGACCAGCCGGCCGGCCACTTTGCGCGATGAGCGAGCGGCCCAGGAGGCTGGCGGCCTTTCCGGCCGTCCGCTGTTTGCCCTATCCACCCATATGTTGGCGCAAAGCTACCTACGGGTCGAAGGCCAGTTTCCACTGATCGGCGTCGGCGGAATTGAGAATGCGGAGACGGCCTTTGCCAAGATCCGGGCCGGCGCTGCGCTTGTGCAATTCTATTCGGCTCTGGTGTTTCGCGGTCCGCGCCTAATCGCTTCGATCACCGAGGGCCTCGTCGATCGGCTCGCCCGCCATGGCCACGCCCGCTTATCCGAGGCGACCGGCACCGGCATCGACGAATGGCTTCGCTCGAAGCCGTAGTCAGCGCGGATTGCGCATGTTCAACAAGCGGATGATCAGCCACACCGGCAAGACAACGGCGGCCCCCGCCAAAAGATATCTGAAGACTTCCTGAATTGCATCGAAACCCAGATTCCACAAGCGTAGGAGGAAACGGTGAATCCCGCGAAAGACGCTTTCTGGCGTGATGTCGAGCCACATCATCAAGGCGCCAACGATCAGCGAAACGAACAGGAGCCTGATCAAAACGGCGATCGGCGCGCCGCCAAGAAATCGGGTCAGGACATTGTTGGACATGGCATTTCCGTCGAGATGTCGGGGCAGGACCTGGCCACCGACGATCGGCCGTACCGGTGCGATGGCAATGATCACGTCGGATCGCCAGTATCTTCGGTCTTGAAGAGCTGCATCATTCGTCGCATGAATTGCTCGGCGATGTCGAAAGCGCGATCGATCGTTGCCTTGTCGGGCAATTTGGTCGCCGGATCCTGGGCGGATCCAGCCGCCTCGACCTTTTGCTTCAACAAGGTGTTTTCAGTCGCCAGCCGTTGGATCTCCGCCTCGAGCGCTGCTCTTTCATCGGGGCCTGACCGGCATTGCGGCATCGCATTGACGATCGTGCACAGCGAAACCGCGCCGGTCTGGGTGTCGAGGCGCAGGAAACCTTCACCAGACGGCGTCATCGCGAAACGGCCGGCCGCGGCCGGCTCGATGGGGTCGGCCGCCGCAAGACCCGCGGCACCGATTAGCATCAGGCCGCACACAATCAAGCAATCGGGACCTCGCGTTCGCTCCATAGTCGATCCTATGCCGCGGTTCTAGGCAGGTAGTTTACGGGAGGCAACGCGCAAAGCCAAGGCATCGCTCACGGCTCGCTTTCGCCGTTCCATTGCCCCGCTTCGATCTTGCCCGCCGCAATGACGGCCTGGGTTCGGCTGTCGACGTCGAGCTTTTGCAATATGGCGGAAACATGCGCCTTGACGGTCGCTTCCGAGACCGAGAGCTCATAGGCGATCTGTTTATTGAGGAGCCCTTCGGACAGCATCATCAGTACCCTGACCTGCTGCGGAGTGAGCGACGATAAGCGTCGCACAATGTCGCGGCTCTTGCTGTCGGCGGCCATCGAGAAATCGACATTGGCAGGCGTCCAGGCCTCGCCTTCGAGGACAGAGCGGATCGCCCGGCGAATGGTATCGGGATCGCTGGTCTTGGGTATGAACCCCGCCGCGCCGAAATCGATGCAGCGGCGAATGACATTGTGATCGTCATTGGCCGATACGACGACGACCGGCACCCCGGGATGCTGGGCTCGTAGATACATCAGACCGGAAAAACCGCGCACGCCTGGCATGGTCAGATCGAGCAGGATCAGATCAAGTGGCGGACCGGCCTCCAGCACTGCGCCGACCGAGTCAAGATCGCCGGCCTCGACGATTTCGAGATTATCGAGCATGCCGCTCAGAGCTTGCCGCAAGGCGCCGCGGAATAGGGGGTGATCGTCGGCGATCAAGATGCGGGTCGATTGAGCCAAGCGGACACCTTCCCCTTGCCGGTCAGAGTCTGGGTTCCCCAAGCCCGCATCCGCCATTAGGCTCAGGCCGATATCTGATTCTATTGTCGAACTTTGTCTTCGGATAGGCAAGACTGGAGCCGCGGTTCGACATTTTTGGCAGTAGCGGGATCACAGTCATGGGCGACAATATCAGCCCGACCGACGAGGAACGGGCCCGAATCGACGGTCGCGTCGCTTTTGCGGCGAGCGCGTTTGTGGTCGTGGCAGCGCTCGTCATACTGCTCGACCGGGTCGGTGTGCCGCAGCGCCTGGTTGCGGTCCTGGTGCCCGGCCTGGCCCTGGCCGGTCTTGCCGGCATCGGATTTGTGGTGCGGACCATGCGGGTTTCGGGCTTCTACGCTGCCGGCCGCCTTGTTCCCTCGGCCTATGCGGGTCTGGGTGGCGCGGCGATTGCGAGCGGGCTCTGGCTACCCTTCGCGGCATCTGCGCAGCGCTATGATGGGTTGATCGCGCTGAGCCTTGCTGGCCTCATCGGCACCGCATGGGCCTATCTGCTGATCGCGCCGGTTCTGCGCAGCGCCGGCGCGTTTTCCATTGCCGACCTCCTCAGCGCAAGATTTCCCAACCCCATCTTCCGACTGACCTGTGTCGCAGCAATCGCCACCATTTGCGGCCTGACTTTCATGGCGGGGCTGGAGAGCGCCGCCGGCGGTCTCGCCCAATCGCTGGCGATGAGCCGCGGCGCCGGTTTGGTTTTGGTCGCCTGCGTGCTCGCCTGCATTGCGGTGCCAGGCGGGCTGTCCGGCATCGCCTGGGCGGCGGCAGGTGCCGGCGGCGTGATCCTTCTCGGCCTTGGCCTTCCCGTCGCCCTGCGGCTGATGGCCGGGATCGCCTTGCCGGCCCCCCTCTTCGGCGATCAAACCCAGTGGGGGCGTGCCGCAGCTCTTCTGTCGCAATGGGCAGGGCCGCCGACGGCTCTCTACCGCGTATCCGGCCTCGGTCTTTTGGTCTTGGTCACCGGCCTCGCCTTTCTGCCGCCACTGCTCAGCAATGGACTGGGCAGTCGCGACCGACGATCGGCCGCGCGGGCCGGGGCGTTGGCGGTGTTTTGGCAGGGCGTCATTCTGATCCTCGGCGCCACGACTTTGGCGTCCACGGCACTGGCGATTGCCGATGCCGGCATTGGAAAATCGCCGGAACTACTGCCGGTATGGCTCTATGGTGAGAGCAGCCGTGGAAGTTTAAGCATCTGCGGCCAATTTGTGGCCAATGCAACGGCCGCCAAGGCCGCCTGCGCGGGCTTGCCGGAATTTGCCGGGCGGCTGACGGCTGCCGATCTGGCGCCGCACGGCGATCTATTGATTTCGCAGCCTTGCGGTCGCAACTGGTCTCGGACCGGCCTTTTCCGGCTTAACCGCCGCCGCCCTCGCGGTCATGACGACGCTGCTTGCCGCAGCGAGCCTGCAGGCTTTTGCGACCAGCATCGGCCATGACGCGGTCTATCGGATCCGCGACTCCGGTGCCTTGACCAGCCGAAGACTTGCGGTGACGCGAGCAATTTTGCTGGCCGGCCTGATCGGCGCCGTAGCGCTGCTGCGGCTGCGCGGCATCGATCCGCGCGGCATGATCGGGCTTGCCGTCGCACTCTGCGCCGCCTTGATTGCGCCCGTGTTCCTGCTGGCCCTGGTGCCGCGCGTTCGCTCCGTTGATGCAACGATCGCGCTTGCGGTGGGACTGCTGGTCCTGGGCGGTTTTTTCCTCCTTGCTCCCGCCACCGATTTCGGGCGGCTCGCCGGAGTGGCGCTGGCGGCGGCGGGGCTCGTCATCGGCTGCGGCTTTGCGACCAGCTTTGTCGGCAACTCGGCCGATCGCCGGACCGCCGGCAAGGCGATGGCCCGCTGGCTGGGCGAGGACGAATGGGTAGCGCCCGACCGTGGCGCTTAGCTGGCGCCGGCAAGCGGGTCTTCGCTGCGGCCAAGGAGGCGATGCAGCGATTCGATCTGGTCGGCTTCCCCGACCGGCTTGTCCCAGCGAATGCGTGCGATCCGCGGAAAGCGCATCGCAAGACCCGAACGGTGGCGCGGCGACGGCTGGATTCCCTCGAAGGCGATTTCGAGGACGAGCCCTTGCGTCGGCTCGTGCACAACCTCGCGTACTGGGCCGTAGCGATTGATCGTGTGGCGGCGAACGAATTGGTCGAGTTCGACGAGTTCGGCGTCGGTAAAGCCGAAATAAGCCTTGCCGACCGGGACCACTTCGGTTCCTTTCCAGACCCCGAAGGTGAAATCCGAATAGAACGATGAGCGCTTGCCGTGCCCGCGCTGCGCATACATTAGGATCGCATCGATGGTGTAGGGATCGTGCTTCCACTTGTACCATTGGCCCTTCGGCCGGCCGGCGAGATAGGGGCTTTGCCGGCGCTTCAGCATCAACCCCTCGACCGCCGTTCTGCGCCCTTGAGCGGCGGCATTTTCCCGCGCCAGTCTGGCTTCTTCCCAGGTCGAAAACGGCAAAAGCGGCGACAGATCGATAGTCGTGACTGCAAGGCGCCCAACCAGCGCCTCGAGCCGGGCCCGACGGACCTCGAGCGGCAAGGGGCGCAGATCCTCGCCATTGTCGAAGAGCAGATCATAGGCGCGCAGATGCGCAGGATACAGTCGCAGCAACCGGCCGGGCACCTGGCGCCGATTGAGCCGTTGCTGAAGCACGTTGAAGGGCATGACTTCGCCCGCCCGCATGATCATCAATTCGCCGTCGAGGCAGAAGTCGATGTGCTCCGCCTCGAGACTGGCGATGAGGTCGGGAAAGCCCGACGAAATATCCTCGCCGCTGCGCGAATATAGGCGCAGGCACGCACCCCGCGCCGAGCGGCTCGCGGCGAGTTGGGCGCGGATGCCGTCCCACTTCCATTCGGCGATAAAATCGGCGGGATCGAGCCGCGAAAGCTCATCCGATTCGACGGCATGGGCGAGCATGGTCGGCCGGAACGGTGCCGGATCGTGGCGCACTGGCTGCAGTCCACGGCCCTCGATCCAGGCAAACAGCTCGGCATAGGGCGGTGACAGGCCGTGCCAGACTTCCTCGATCTGTGCGATATCGATCGACGCGCCTCGCCGCGCGGCCATTTCGGCAAGCGCCATTTTGGCAAGCCGCGATGACAGCCCGATCCGCAGCGCCCCCGTCACAAGTTTCAGCAAGGCCCATCGCTCGATTTCCTCGAGACGGTCAAGCCAATCGGCAAGACGCTGCGGCAGGCTGGCCTTGGCGCCGGTCTGCAGGGTCTCGACAATTTCTGCCAGCGCCGGAGCGTCGGGTCCGGTTCCACCGCGCCACATCAGCGCCACCGTCTCGGCAAGGTCACCGACATAATCATAGGCGAGGGCAAAGAGGACCGGATCGGCGCGCGCGGCGATCAGGCCGCGGATGAGAGCGGGCTTGGCATTCGGAAAATCCAATCGGCTGGCAATCGCAGCCAGACCATAGCCTCGATCGGGATCGGGGGTCGCCTCGAAATATTCGACGAGCAGACGCAATTTCGCCGAGCGCGCCGGCTCGTAGCTCAAGCGGTCGAGCAAGGCGGCAAAACGTTTCATGGCGCGGCATCCGCGCCCGGCGTGCGCGAAGGCTCGTCACCATAGGAAATGAGGTGGAGCGGTTGGGCCCGCAATCCCTGGCTTTGCACCCAATGCACAAGGGCGTCTTCCTGGCCATGGGTGACCCAGACGTCCGCGCAGCCCACCTCGCCGATCGTCGCGCACAGCCCGTCCCAATCGGCATGGTCGGAAATGACCAGGGGCAATTCGATTCCGCTTTGTTTGGCGCGCGCCCGAATCCGCATCCAGCCCGAGGCGAGCGCCCGGAGCGGGTCGGCAAAGCGGCGCGCCCACGGATCGGCGAGAGCCGCCGGCGGGCACAGGACGATCTCGCCAGCAAGGCCGCGCCGGCTTGACGCATCGACCGGCCTGATATCGCCAAAATCCTGGCCGAATGCGCGATAGACGTCGAAAACGGCAGCCATCGCCCCATGAATATGGATCGGCCGCTGATAGCCGGCCCGGCGAAGCAGGGCGGCAAGCCTTTGCGCTTTGCCCAGCGAATAGGCGCCGACCAGATGGGCGCGCTCGGGGAACAGGGCGCACGAAGAAAGAAGGCGAGCGATCTCGGCCGCGGCGGGCGGATGACGAAAGACCGGCAGACCGAATGTCGCTTCGCTAACGAACACATCGCACGCGACGGGCTCGAAGCCCACGCAAGTCGGATCCGCGGTCCGTTTGTAATCGCCGGAAACGACGATTCGACGGGCGCCCTGGACGATTGCGACTTGCGCCGAGCCGAGGACATGGCCGGCCGGCCAAAACTTGACTGTGACCTCGCCAAGGCGAATCGACTTGCCAAATCCGATCGATTGCGCCCGGCCGGCAAAATTCTCGCCGAGCCTGGCTCGCATCAGCGCCAATGTTTCGGGGGTCGCCAGCACCTTGGCGTGGCCGGCGCGGGCGTGATCAGAATGGGCGTGGGTGATCAGGGCCCGTTCCACCGGTCGCATCGGATCGATGTGGAATTGCCCGGTCGGGCAATAGAGGCCCTCCGGGCTCAGTGTCAGGACGTCGGCAGCCGGCATCGCCCTAAGATAGGGTTTTTGCAGCAAAGGTCGACCGTGCCCTTGACCTTGTCGAGGCGGCGCGCTTTGTCCGGAAACCGACCGAGACAGCAAAGCAATGGGCGTCATTTTTGGCAGTTCAGGCGATTTGAGGGCCGACCGGCGCTATGCCTATGCGCTCGCCTCCTTGGCCGAGGGCGATGGCGCGGTGGCGGCAGATCTGCTGCTGCAGGTGCTTGAAATCGCGCCGGACTGGGCTGCCGCCTGGTTCGCGCTCGGGGAGGCACGCCTTCGCCTGGGCGATGTCGAGGCGGCCCGTCAAGCTTTCGTCCGCGCCGTTGCCCTCGACCCTGACGACCGGCTCGGCGCCAACCTGCACTTGCTGCGGCTTGGCGCGCGCTTGCTTGGGGCGAGCCTGCCGGCCGCTTATGTCCGTCATCTTTTCGATCAATATGCCGATCGCTTCGAAGCCCATCTCGGCGAGACTTTGGCCTATCGCGTGCCGGCACTTGTGCGCGCCGCACTTGAGGCGGCACAGCCAACCGACCGGCCGTGGCCACGATTCGCGCGCGTGCTCGATCTCGGCTGCGGCACCGGAATGGCGGGGCGTGCCCTGTTCGGATGCTTCGATCGAATTCTGCGGCGTCGACCTTTCGCCACGGATGATCAGCAAGGCGGCCCAGTCAGGGCTTTACGACGAACTTGTCGAAGCCGATATCCTCGCCTTTCTCGAAGCGGACAATGATGCTCGTTTCGACCTTGTTGTCGCGTGCGATGTCTTCATCTATTTCGGTGACCTGCGGCGCCCTTTGGCGGGTGTTGCAGATCGGCTTGCGCCGGGCGCGCTCTTCGCCTTCAGCGTCCAGACCTCAACCGATGGTGAGGCGGCGGCTGCCGGCTTTGATCTCGGCCAAGACCTCCGCTTTTCGCATGCTGGCGCTCACGTTCACGCCGCGGCAGCTTCCGCCGGTCTTGCCATCCAGCTGACCAAGGCTGCGGTATTGCGCAAGGATCGCGGCGAAGATGTCCACGGCGCGATATATGTCCTGCAAAATGATACGAAATGCAGCGCCGCGAATTGCCATCCGGGCCGCAGATGATTGTGCGCCGCGCTCGGTTCGAACACGGCGAGCCTGCCGAGGGCGAGGTTCTGCCTGACCCATTTGCCGGCTGGTTCGCAGGCCGCAATTGGCGTCCGCGCGCCCATCAACTCGACTTGTGGCGACTTGCACGGGCCGGCGAGAATATCTTGCTGATCGCACCGACCGGGGCCGGCAAGACATTGGCCGGCTTCTTGCCGAGCCTGATCGAATTGGCCGGCCTTCGAAAGCGACGCAGCCGCGGTCTGCACACGCTCTATATCTCGCCGCTAAAGGCGCTGGCGGTCGACGTGGCGCGCAATCTCTACGCGCCAGTTGCCGAGATGCAGTTGCCGGTGCGGGTCGAGACGCGGACCGGCGACACGCCGGCTGGCAAGCGCCGGCGTCAACGCAGCGACCCACCTGATATTCTACTGACGACGCCCGAACAATTGGCGCTATTGATAGCGAGCGCCGATTCATGGCGTTTGTTTGAAGGCTTGCAAAACGTCGTGATCGACGAATTGCACGCAATGGTGCGCTCGAAGCGCGGCGATCTTCTGGCGCTGGGACTCGCCAGATTGCGGACCATTGCCCCGATCATGCGGTCGATTGGTCTGTCGGCGACTGTTTCGGATCCGGACTATCTCCGCCGCTACCTGACCGCGGGAGCGCCTGCGGCACTGGTCGTTGCTGACGGCGCGGCGCGGCCTGAATTGGAGATCCTCGATACGAACGAACGTTTGCCCTGGTCTGGCCACGGCGCCCGTCATGCGATCGGCGAAATCTACCAGCGGTTGAAGTCGACGCGCCTCGCTCTTTTGTTTGTCAATACCCGCAGCCAAGCGGAGTCGGTTTTTCAGGAACTCTGGCGAATCAACGACGATGCGCTGCCGATTGCGCTGCATCATGGCTCGCTCGATGCCGGCCAACGCCGTCGCGTCGAGGAGGCGCTGGCGGCGGGTCGGCTGAAGGCGGTCGTCTGCACATCGACCCTTGATCTTGGCATCGATTGGGGCGAAGTCGATCTCGTCGTCAATATTGGTGCACCGAAGGGCGCGTCTCGCCTGATCCAGCGGATCGGCCGGGCCAATCACAGACTCGACGAGCCATCGCGGGCTTTGCTGGTTCCGGCCAATCGATTCGAGGTTTTGGAATGCCGGGCAGCGGTCGAGGCGGCACTTGCGGGCGTGCAGGATGCGGTGGTCGCTCGACCAGGCGCTCTCGACGTGCTCGCCCAGCACATCGTCGGCATGGCCTGCGCGGCGCCCTTCGAGGCCGCCGCCTTGTTTGCCGAAGTCCGATCGAGCGCGCCGTATGGCGCACTCGCCGAAACCGATTTCGCGGCGACCCTCGACTTTGTCGCAACCGGCGGCTATGCGCTCAGGAGCTACGAACGCTTCGCGCGGATAAGGCGTCGGGCCGATGGCGCCTGGCGGATCGCCAATCCTCGTTTCGTGCAGAGCTACCGGCTCAACATAGGCACGATTGTCGAGGAACCCATGCTCAAAATTCGGCTGATCCGCGGCCAATCCGAGCGGCGTCGGGGGCCGCGCCAGACTCTCTACACTGGGCCGGTGAGGACCGGCGGCCGCGTCCTCGGCGCGATTGAAGAATATTTCCTGTCGACACTCAGCCCCGGCGAAACGTTTCTGTTCGGCGGCGAGATTCTGGCACTCCATGGTCTCGTCGAAAACGAGGCCCTGGTGACTCGCGCCGCCGGCGATGCGCCACGCGTTCCCGCCTACATGGGCGGCCGGTTTCCATTGTCGACGCACCTTGCCGCGCGGGTCCGGCAGATTCTATCCCAGCCGCAGACTTGGCTGGCGCTGCCAGGCCAGGTGCGCGACTGGCTCGAACTGCAACGCGAGCGGTCCGACTTGCCGGGGCCAGATCGGCTGCTCGTTGAAACCTTTCCGCGGGCCGAACGGCATTTTCTCGTCACCTATCCTTTCGAGGGGCGCCTGGCGCACCAGACGCTTGGCATGCTGCTGACCCGGCGGATGGAGCGGCTGGGTTTGCGCCCGATGGGCTTTGTCGCCAATGATTACGCGCTTGCGGTCTGGAGTCTCGGCGACGCCGGCAGCCTGGCGTGCAGCGGCGAGAGGTCGCTTGCCGAGCTATTCTCGCAGGATATGCTGGGCGACGATCTCGAATCCTGGCTCGACGAATTCGACGCTGATGAAACGGACTTTCCGCCAGTGCGCGATCATCGGCGGCCTGATTGAGCGGCGTCATGGCGGCAGGGAAAAAACCGCCCGGCAAATGACAGTTTCGACAGACCTGATCTATGACGTATTGCGGCGCCACCAGCCCGACCATCTGCTGTTGCGGGCGGCGCGGATCGACGCGACGTCAGGTCTGCTCGATCTTGGCCGGCT
Organism: uncultured Alphaproteobacteria bacterium; assembly: GCA_963773155.1. Classification (GTDB taxonomy): domain Bacteria; phylum Pseudomonadota; class Alphaproteobacteria; order Rhizobiales; family Beijerinckiaceae; genus CAVZAB01. The sequence goes on from CAVZAB010000021.1 coordinate 71,520, forward strand.
GGCCGAAATGTTGGCGCGCAATGCTGGCCGGATAGCCCACAAGAACCTTTCGCGCATTTCGCCGCTGGCGGTACCGATCATGCTGGAGATCGGCCGCGAATCGATCTTTGGCGAGGCCCAGGAGGTCTTGCTTGCGGAGGCTGCGGCGACGCTCCTTCGTGAGGCGGCTGAGCCATGACCTCGCCGGCCGGCGCGCAAAAATTGCCGGTCATCGCAACCCCGCTTGCCATTGCCGGCATCGGCTTTCTCGCCGATCCCTCAGGGGCGCTTTTTTGCGAAAGCCAGGCGACGCTGCTCGTTGCCGATCTGCATCTCGAAAAGGGCTCGTCGCAGGCCCGCCGCGGCCAATTGTTGCCGCCCTTCGACACGGCGGCCACACTAGCGCGGCTTGCCGAGGTTATCATCCGCTACATGCCACGCCGCGTGATAGCACTCGGCGACAGTTTTCACGATGCCGATGGTCCCGCCCGGCTGTCGGCAGGCGACCGGGCAAGCCTTGTCGCGCTGCAGGCGGGACGCGATTGGATCTGGCTGTCGGGCAACCATGATCCACGGCCGCCTTTGGGTTGTGCGGGCGTCGGGCTCGATGCCTGGCAGATGGGCCGGCTGGCGCTGCGGCACCTGCCGCATGTCGGACCGACAGACGGCGAAATAGCCGGTCATCTGCATCCGGTGGCTCGGCTATCGGCGCGCGGTCGGGTGATGCGCCGGCGTTGCTTCGTCAGCGATGGCATGCGCTGCATCTTGCCGGCCTTCGGGGCTTTTGCCGGCGGCCTGAATATTCGCGATCCGGCCTTTGCGCCCTATTTTGCTGCAGCTTCAGCATGCGCTTACGTGCTTGGGACCAATACCCTCTATCGGCTATCGGCCGATCTTTGCCTCGCCGACTAGGCGGATTTGTCTGGATATCTGGGTCGCCCTGCGGCCGCAACGTTTCTCGCGAACGCGTCGTTGCCGGATCCGGGAGAGCTGCCAGGTCGCCGCCGATCGGTGGCGCGATAGCGTGGCGGCCGCCGTGGCGAAAGGCGACGCCAAACACAAGCGCGAACCCGATCGCGGCCTGGTTGCGCATCGTATCCTACTGATTTGCAGGTTGAATGGGTCGCACACGGGGCATGAATACCGGGCGAAAGACCAGCCGCGCGCGCCGCCGTGAAATTATGCGGGCGCAGCGGGGAAAAAGATATACCAAGTGGTTTACAATTTGCGGCGTTCAAGTAATAGTAAACCGTATGGTTGAGTTTTCTGGACGCCTTGACGCCGTCTTCCACGCCCTGTCGGACCCGACACGGCGGGCCATGCTCGGGCAATTGAGCGAGCGGGACCGATCCATCGGCGAATTGGCGACTCCGTTCCGCATGACGCTCGCCGGCGCATCGAAGCATGTGCGCGTGCTGGAGCGCGCTGGGCTCGTGACACGCATGATCCGCGGCCGGATTCATCGCTGTCGCCTTCAGGCGGGGCGGCTCGCGGAGGCCGACGCATGGCTCAAACAATACGAGGGCTTCTGGAGTGGCAGTCTCGAAAACCTCGACGTGATCCTGCGCGAGGAAGACCGGAAAAGCACCGCAGCAAAGGAAGGATAAACACAATGAATGCGACGACGATAACTACTGGCATGGACAGCAATGGTGCCGAGCCCTATGCGACAATGCCGGCGCCGGCGACGGTACGGATCGAGCGCATTCTACCCGGCCCGCCAGAGCGCGTCTGGGCGTATGTCACGGAGTCCGACAAACGCCGCAAATGGGTTGCCGAGGGGCCGATGGATCTGCGGCAGGACGGCGCGGTCGCGCTCACCTTCCGCAACAATGACCTTTCGAATGAAGCGGGGCGCCCCGGCAGCCATTGCCCGGCCGGCGGCGTTGACCACCAGATGAACGGCGTGATCGTTCGCTGCGAACCGCCGCGCCTGCTAGTTTTCCGCTGGAGTCAGGCCGCCGCGGCCTCGGAGGTGACGTTCGAACTATCGCCGCTTGGCGGCGACACACGCATGCTCGTTACGCACCGTCGCCTCGCCGACCGCAAGCAGTTGCTCAGTGTCTCCGCCGGCTGGCACGTGCATATCGGCATCCTCCGGGATCTTCTGTCGGACGAGGCGCCCCGCAGTTTCTGGTCGGAGCACGGGCGGCTCGAGAAGATCTACGGCGAGCGGTTTGCCGAATAGTCTAGCGTAAAGATTGGGGAACGACGGCGGCCGCCACGACAAGGCAAGCGATGACGGCAATGGTAAGCGGCAGGCGCAGGCGCGAAAACCATTGCGGCAGGGCGCCGGAGCGCGCCCCGACGAGGTCCCAAAGACCCTGGGTCGCAAAGCCGGCGATAAGCAAACTCAAGGGCGCGAAAGCTTGCCCATGGACGCTCAGAAGCAGAATGGCTGACCAGCCCACCAGGGCGGGGATAATCGACACGCCGAGCGCCAGCGCCTGGGCCGAGCGATTGCGCTCGCCAAGTGTGGCGCCCCAGCGGATACCGCCGAGAAAGGAAAGGATAACGGCGCCGTAGCCGATCAGCGCGGCGAGCGCGAGCGAAATGGTAGCGGTAGGCCGCGGCGCCGCAAAGAGCAGCGCCGTCAGCCCGAAAAAAGGCAGAAGACCAGCGAGCGACAGCACAAGAGCTGTCGCCGGTACGCGTTTGGTTTCGCCGATCGTTTCGCTCGAAAATATCGTCATTCTTTCACTCCCGGCGGAAGATCACGGTGGCGAGCCAGCCGATAGCGATGGCAATGAGGGCTGTCATCAATCCATAGAGCAAGCCGTGCTGATAGGCCATATCGGTGATCCTATGCTCGATTCCTTCCTTGATCACCTGGAAGCCGAGCGTTCCCTTAGTTAGCTGGACGCCTTCGGCGAAGACTGCAACTTCGACATCGTAGTGGCCGAGTGGCGCGGTACCGGGTATGCGAATCTCGGTCTGAAACAGATTGGGAGAAAGGAAGCGCACGACGCCGCTTTGCTCGAGGAATAATCTCTCCGCCTTGCGCAGGCGGATCAGAGCCTGGCGAAAGTCAGGCTCATCGGGATCGGCGCTGCGGGTCCGGTCGCCCTGCGCTGGTACCAATGGATCGATGCCGATTTTGAGCTTGTTGCGAACTTCCGCGTCGGAAATGTCGGCAAGCGGCCGGTTGGACAATATGGCGATGAAGGAGGGGATGGCGATGTATTTTCGCTGATCGAGGTTGAGCCATAGCGGGCCGGCGCGTTTTTTCTCGCGCACGATGACCTGTCCGCGCGGCCCTTTGACGGTGACGACGACATCGTATGCGGCGCTCCGGGCGACCGTTGCGGCATCGCGGCCGATCGCACCGAACAGGGCAATGTCGGCGCCGCCAAACTTCTGGGTTATGGCGACTTTTTCGGAGGACAGCGTGACGATGAGGTCTTCAGCCGTGGCCGGGTTCAATCCGCATAGCCACAGTGCCAGAGCGAGCTGCCTTGCCAAGCGGCACATCACCGCAACGTCTCGGTGCGCATGGTTTCTGTGCTGGTGACGGAGAAGGGATCGCGCGGCTTGGCGACAATGTCGAATGCAAAACGAAGGCCGACACCGAAAATCAGCAAGGCCAGGAGCAGGCGAAAATGATCGCCGCGGAGGCTGCCGCCTGCCTGGGCGCCGAACTGCGCGCCGAAGACACCGCCGACAATCAGCAGGAGCGCAAGAACGACGTCGACAGACTGGTTGGTATAGGCATGCAGCATCGTCGTCGCAATCATGGTGAAGAGGATCTGAAAAAGCGAAGTGCCGACGACGACCGCGGTCGGCACCCGAAATATATAGATCAGTGCCGGCACGAGGATAAAGCCGCCGCCGATGCCGAGCACCGCGCCGGCAAAACCAATGAATGTCGAAAGGGCGAGCAGCGGCAACACGCTGACATAGAGGCCCGAACGGTGAAAGCGGACTTTAAGGGGCAGGCCTTCGTACCAGGCGTGCCGGCCGGCCTTCTTGGCCGGCTTCTTGTCGCCTTTGCGCGCCGAAAGAACTGCGCCAAGGCTTTCGACCAGCATCAGGGCGCCGATCGTGCCAAGCAGAGTCACATAGGACAGAACGATGATGGTCTCGAGCTGGCCAATGCGGCGCATCTGATTGAAAAAGGACACGCCGAGCCACGTGCCGACAAGGCCGCCGGCCAGCAGCACGCAGCCTAGTTTGACGTCAAGCGCGCGCTTACGCCAGTAGACGATCGAGCCAGTCACCGAGGAGGCGGCGATCTGCGAGGCTTCGGTCGCCACCGCTATCGCCGGCGGAATGCCGACAAAAATCAACAGCGGGGTCATCAGGAAGCCGCCGCCGACACCGAACATGCCGGAAATGAAGCCGACGGCGACGCTCATCCCGAGCAGCACGAAAATATCGACCGGAAGTTCCGCGATGGGAAGATAAATTTGCACAATCGGGCCCCTCGGTCTGGTGCCAAATCACGGTGTTGAAAAGGAAGGCGTGGGGCTTTGGCCCTCGTTCCTAGCAGGGCCGACATGAATGCGCTGTTAACATCGGCCGCAGCGAGCCACAAGCGCGCGTCCGGCAGTTTACAGCCGGGTAACCTTCGGTCGCGCCGGCAGGCGCGCCGGGCTCTTGGAATCGGCTTTCTGGCCGAGCGCATCCCAGCCGCCTGGCGGCGCACTGACTTCATTGGCAGTCGGATCGACGGCCTTGGGCTGGAATTGGCCGACCAGTGCCTTGGCAGCCTCTAAGGCGGCGCTGTCAAGCTTGGCGGCAACCTCGTCGCGCTTCTTGGCGGCATCATCGTCGCCTTGTGCGGCCGCCGCCGAAAACCACAGATAGGATTGGCTCAAGTTCTGGTCGACCCCGAGACCGCGCGCGTAGAGGATGGCCAGATTGTACTGGCTGTCGGCGACGCCGAGTTCGGCGGCCTTCTTGAACCAGATTGCCGCGGTCGCATAATCCGGCTTGCCAGTTGCCCCTTCGGCCGTCATGACAGCAAGATTGTGCATGGCCCGGGCATTGCCGCGCTCGCTCGCCCGCTGGTACCATAATTTGGCAAGCGACGGGTCGCGGGTGACGCCCATACCCTTTTCAAAGAGAGTAGCAAGGCGATATTGAGCCGGCGCGAGCCCTTGCGTTGCCGCCCTCTCGAGCCAAAGCGCCGCCGCCTTGAGATCGCGGGCGACAGTGCGGCCGTCGAAATAGGCAACGCCGAGTTCGTATTGCGCCGCCGCATGGCCGGCGTTAGCGGCCACGCTCAGCGAAGGCTCAGGTCCACGGCCGGCGGGACCCGTTCCCGGCGCCAAAGGATTGGTCTGGCTGGTCTGATTGGGGGGATTGGCCGAGGCCAGCGGTAGGAAGCCCACCGCCGGGGGATTCTGGCCAGCTGGCGCCAACAATAGCGATTGGACCGGGTTTTCCGGCATTGGTACATTCTCTGTCCTTGGCTGCGGCTGTGGCGGCGCGGCGGTCTCGCCGCCGGGCACTGCGCTCGGCGCTGCTTCGCCGGCCGGCGCCGGCGGCCGTTCTTTGGAGGGTCCGCCGCTCTCGGGATTGGGCGACGTGACGAGCGCATCGCCGATCGTCTCGCCGGCCGGCATGATGAGATAGAGGGCGAGGGCGGCCGCGCAGAGGACGGCGAAGGCAAGACCAGCAATCCAGAGCCGCCGTCCGCGCGGCCGCTGGGCTGGCGCAGTGCCTGCGCCACTCGGCGTCGCCGCGGCGAGCGGCACACCACGCTTTTGCGCGGCAGCGAGTGCTGCCTCGGCTGCAGCCGCCTGGGCGGCACGACGCGCTGCGGCAATGAAGCCGGCCTGGCCTGGCGTTGGCTGGCTCGCCTCCAACTCGTCGCTCGGTGCGCCATTCTTGCGTGGCGGGGCAAGTCCGGATCCCGGCTCGATCAGTACATCAAACCCATCCTTGGCCGGCAGCGCTGCGGCGGCCGGCGGCAAGGGCGGTGCGGCGGCTGGTGCGACAGCCGCTGTCAACTCGGTCGCCGGCACCGGCTCGACTGGCCGGGTTTCCTGACGCTGGTCGAGACTACTTAGCCGGGCGACGACCTTTTCGAGCGTCGCATGAACGGCGGTCAGCGTCGCATAGACCCGGCGGTCGGCGTTGTCCTGCGACTGGCGGATATCGGTGAGCTGGCGGGCGATAGCCTCACCGCTGTCGGGGTCTGCCGTGACCGGCCTTGCGGGCAATGTCTCGAGCGCCTCGCGCGCAGCGCTCTTTGCAACTGTGTCGATCGCGTCCAGAGTGGTCTGCCGCGTCTCATCCAACCGGCTGAAGAGATCGAGAATCGATCGTTGCAGCGAGGTCAGGGAAATCAGCCCCTCGTCGGACCGTTCAATCCGCTCGACGATCCGCGACACCTGAGCTTCGAGCGTCGCAAAGGAAAGCTCGGAGGGCTGGCTCGCGCCCACTTTTTCAGTCAGTGCGCGCAGCTGCTCTTCGATCGGGCGCAGCGCTACCGGCGACGGCCCGGATGGCTGCGCTAGGCGTTCCTGGATCGCCTCGAGGCGGCGCAGCGCCAACCGCCCATCTTCGGCGCGGGTCAGCTGCAGCGTCGATTGGCGTTCGAGCAGTTCCAGCAATTGGGCGATGCGGGCATCGACTGCGGCGAGCGATCGGGCGGCCGGGTGTTCGCTCACCAGCTGCCGGATCTCGCCCAGGAGTGCTGCAGTCTCAGCCTGCCTGGTGGCGGGGTCGCCGAGCGCTGCCAGCGTCGTGTCGATCGCCCCGAAGCGCCCTTCAAGGCGGGCCATAGGCTCGGATTGGGCAGAGCGGGCGCTTTCGAGATTGGTCTCCAGACGGCGAACGAGCGTCGCGAGCTCGCCAAAATCCTCCTTGGTGGCCTCGCGCGAGCGATCGAGCCCCGCCATCAGCCCCGCCTGCAGGTCATGAACAGCCGTCTGACCGGGCAGGGCGTCGATCCGGGCGGTCAACGCCGCCAAGCCCTGATCGAGCTTTGCCGCAAGTGGCGCAGCGCCGCTGGCGCCGATCCGCTCACCCAGATCGTCGATTGTCCGAGCGAGGGCGACAGCCGACTGCCGGGTCGGCAGGTCCTGGCTCAGCTGTTCCAGCCCTTCCGCGAGCGCCCCGATTTGTCGTTCGAGCGGTTCGATTTGCGGCGCCGGACGGGTGACGAGCTGTTCGAACAGGCGGTGCAGCGCCCGCAGCTGGTCGGCAATATCGTCGAATTTCCGGTCGTCCGGATGAGCCACATGGGCGGCTTCAATCTTGCGCGCGATCGCCGACAGGTCGCCGTCGAGAGACGCGATCATGTCGCGCGGATCGGCGTTCTGGATCATCGTTCTGAGGTCGGCCGCCATGGCTTCTACCGGCAACAAAGTCCGGTCAGGCAGGTCGTCGATCCGCTGCGCCAAGCGCGACAGCATCGCCTCGAGTGCGATCAGCCGGTCGCCGGGCGCGAGGCCCGCCACGGTGCCGGCAAGTGCCGCCACCTCTTGGGCGATCTGGTCGAGACCCGGCGCCGCTTCGCGCCGCCTACCCGCCTCCAGCCGTTCGGCGAACCGCTCGAATTCGGTGCGAAAGGCGTCGATCGCCTTGGCATCCCATTCGCTACGAAGTGCATTCAGGGCCTGTTCAATCTGAGCGAGCGCATCGGCAAGCCGGGTATCGATTAGCCGGTCGATGTCAGGCCCCAGATTCGCCGCTGCCGCACCGGTTCCCGCCAACCCATCGATCGTCCGGTCACGATCGGCCATCGCGTCGGTCTTGGCCGGTGCCGCTCCGAGCGACGGCCCGTTTCTTTGCGCGGTCAGCAACTCCAGCAGCGCGTTCAATTTGGTGGTCAGGTCCGATCGATCGCCGGTCTCAGCGCTTGGCGGTTGCGGCGTGGCAAGCCCATCGCGTTCATGGTCGCGCCCCCTGCGGCCCATCCGTTGTCCCATCTCGGTCAATTGCGCGGCCATCGCGGCCAGGCTTGTTGCGCTGCCTTGCCCGCGCCCCTTGGGCGGGGCTGCCGGCGGCGGGTCGCCGGCCGGCGCCTCGGCGGGCTTGCGCTGCAGGCGCTGGGTCAGGGCCGCGAGCCGTGCGTCGGAATCCATATCGTGCGGTTCGATCCCCAGTTCCGCCGCCTGTTCTGCGATCACCGAGTTGAGCCACTCGCCGAGGCTCATGCCAGCGCGTCGGGCGGCCTCCTTGGCCGCGTCCCGAACGTCGGCTCCGACCCCCTTAACGTTCCATGGAACGGCCTTGTTCATTCCTGTGCCTGGCGGGTCATCGCTCGACCCTCGTTGGAAAGTTCCGTTACGGACAGACTGAACGCAACAAATCAGCCGCGCCTCCAGCTTGCCCTTCCCGGCAGCGACTTTCGAGGGGAGATGGTAAACGATACGTTAAAAATTGCCGGGTGGGGCGGCCGGGGCACAGGCGTGGCAAACATTAGCCATCCCGACGGGAGGATAGTTTACATATGAACTAAATTGGATCATAGTGACGTCCGGTTCTGGGCATGGCATCGCCGGGCGGACGCGATATGCCGAGGGAGGCCTTATGCCGACATACCGGGCTCCGGTTGACGAGGTCCTGTTCCTTTTGCGCGACGTGTTCCAATGGGAGCGTTATGCGAATGTGCCGGGCTTTTCCGATCTCAATGCCGAAATGCTCGAGGCGGTTTTGCGGCAGGCAGCGCGGCTTTGCGAAGATGTGCTGCAGCCGCTCAACCAGACCGGTGATCGCGAGGGCTGCCGCAGGCTGCCCGACGGCGGCATTGCGACGCCGAGCGGCTTTCGCGAGGCCTATCGCGCCTATGCCGAGGGCGGCTGGATCGGCCTATCGGCCGACCAGCGCTTCGGCGGCCAGGGCCTGCCCTATACGATTGCCGCTGTCATGAACGAGTTTTCGGCCGCCGCCAACATGGCCTTTTCCATGTATCCCGGCTTGACGATCACCGCGCTCTCGGCCCTGCTGCGACATGGTACCGAGGCTCAGAAGGCCTTCTATGGGGCCAAAATGACCGAAGGCCGCTGGTCAGGCACCATGAACCTCACCGAGCCGCATTGCGGAACCGATCTCGGGCTCTTGCGGACCAAGGCTGTGCCGTTGGCGGGTGGCGCCTATGCGATCAGCGGCCAGAAGATCTTCATTTCGGCCGGCGAGCACGATCTTGCCGAAAATATTGTCCATCTTGTCCTTGCCCGCATCGAGGGCGCGCCGGCCGGCACCAAGGGGCTTTCCCTGTTCATCGTGCCGAAATTTGTGCACGACGATCCGGACCTTCCAGGCCGGCGCAATGCGGTGAGTTGTGGGTCGATCGAAAATAAAATGGGCATTCACGGCAATGCGACTTGCGTGATGAATTTCGACGGCGCCATTGGATTTCTCCTCGGCGAGCCCAATCGGGGCTTGCCGGCCATGTTCGTGATGATGAACGAGGCCCGCCTCGGTGTTGCGGTGCAAGGCCTGGCCCAGTCGGAGGTCGCCTATCAGAACGCCGCCGCCTATGCCAAAACGCGCCTGCAGATGCGGGCCCTGACCGGCGCCAAGTTCCCCAACCAGCCGGCCGATCCCCTCATCGTGCAACCGGATGTGCGGCGGAATCTTCTGGAGATCAGGGCGTTCAACGAGGCGGCCCGGGCGCTGGTCCTTTGGACGGCGCTGCGCTGCGACGTCGCTCGGCGCGTCGACTTCGACCAGAAGGCGCGTCAGGAGGCGGAGGATCATCTCGGCCTAATGACGCCGCTGATGAAGGGCTTCCTCACTGATCGCGGCTTCGACAATACGGTCAAGGCGCAGCAATTGTTCGGCGGACACGGCTATATCCGCGAGAACGGCATGGAACAATTCGTCCGTGACGCCCGCATCGCGATGATTTATGAAGGCGCCAACGCCGTCCAGGCGATCGATCTTGTCGGCCGCAAATTGCCGATGCATGGCGGCCGGGCGATCATCGCCTTCTTCGGCGAGGTTGGCGCCTTCATTGCCCAGAACGAGTCGCCGGAGGCCATGCGGCCCTTTGTGGCGCCGCTACGCGAGGGGCTTGGGCATTTGCAGCAGGCGACCTTGTGGTTCATGAACCATGCGATGTCAAAGCCGGACAATGCCGGTGCAGGTTCTTATGCGTATATGCACTTGTTCGGATTGGTCGGGCTTGGCTTCATGTGGGCTCAGATTGCCCGCGCGTCACTCGCCAGCCGGGCCCGCGGCGCTGTGGCGCGCGAAGCGGCGGAGGCGCGTCTGATGACCGGCCGCTACTTCATGGAGCGGATGCTGCCGGAAACGCAGTTTCAGCTGACCCGGATAACGGCCGGCAGCGATGCGCTGATGGCGATGCCTACGGATTATTTCTAAGAGAGGCCGGGGACAACATTGCCGGCCTGGCTTGACGCGGTCTGAACAGGGGGCACGAATGGCCGACGCCTATATATTCGATCATGTGCGCACCCCGCGTGGCCGTGGCAAGGCCGATGGGGCGTTGCATGAAGTCACCGCTTTGCAATTGGCGGTGACCAGCCTGAAAGCGCTCAGACAGCGCAACGAACTGGACCCCGATCGGCTCGATGACGTAATACTCGGCTGCGTTGATCCCGTTGGTGAGGCTGGTGGCGACATCGCACGGGCCGCAACGCTGGCCGCCGCTTTCGGCGAACAGCGTACCCGGCGTACAGATCAATCGTTTCTGCGCGTCCGGCCTCGATGCGGTCAATTTCGCCGCCGCGCAAATCATGTCCGGCCAAAACGACCTGGTGATCGGCGGCGGCGTCGAATCGATGAGCCGCGTTGGCATTGGGACCTCCGGCGGTGCTTGGCCGGTCGATCCTGCCGTGGCCTTACCGGCTTATTTCATGCCGCAGGGCGTCGCGGCCGATTTGATTGCCAGCAAATACGGGTTTTCGCGGTCCGACGTCGATGGCTATGCGCTCGAGAGTCAGAAGCGCGCCGCGATCGCTTGGCGCGGAGGCCGGTTCGCCCATTCGCTGGTCGCCGTGCGCGATATCAACGGTCTGACAATCCTTGATCGTGACGAGCACATGCGGCCCGATACCAACATGCAGTCGCTGGCCCAGCTCAAGCCAGCCTTCTTGCTTGCCGGCGAGCAGGGCGGCTTCGATGCCGTGGCGCTGCAGGCCCATCCGGAGCTCGAGACAATTGACCACGTCCATCATGCCGGCAATTCGTCGGGGATCGTCGATGGTGCCGCGGCAGTTCTCCTCGGCTCGCATGCGGCCGGACGGGCGGCTGGTCTCGTCGCGCGCGGGCGGGTGCGCGCATTCGCCAATATCGGTTCGGATCCGGCCTTGATGTTGACCGGGCCGGTCGACGTGACCCGCAAGGTTCTAGCGCGGGCAGGCATGACAATCGCCGACATCGATCTGTTCGAGGTCAACGAGGCGTTCGCCGCTGTTGTGCTCCGCTATATCCAGGCCTTCAACCTCGATCCAGCGCGGGTCAATGTCAACGGCGGCGCGATTGCCATGGGTCATCCGCTTGGCGCAACCGGCGCAATGATTCTCGGCACCGTTCTCGACGAATTGCAGCGCAGTGACAAGAACGTGGCCTTGGTGACGCTTTGCATCGGCGCCGGCATGGGCACGGCAACCATTATCGAGCGGGTCTGAGCTATGCCCTGGACGAATTTCAAACTTGAACGCGCCGACGACGGGATCGCGATACTCACCTGGGACCAGCCCGGGCGCTCGATGAATCTGATCAATGAATCAATGATGGACGAGCTCGAACAAGTCATCGGGCTGGTCGCGCATGATGCCGCGATCAAAGGTTGTGTCATCGTTTCGGGCAAGGAGAGCTTTTCGCCGGGTGCCGATCTCGCCATGTTGCAGGCGGCTACCGCGGCCTATCGGCATGCGCGGCTGGCGGACGGGCCCGAAGCAGCCAACCAGCAATTGTTTGCCCGGTCGCGCCGGCTCTCCGGCCTTTACCGCGCCCTCGAGACCTGCGGCAAGCCTTGGGCGGTCGCGATCCACGGCCTGTGTCTTGGTGGCGCCTTCGAATTGGCGCTCGCCTGCCATTACCGGGTGCTGGCCGACAGCCCGGCCACCCGGGTCGGTCTCCCGGAAATCAAGGTCGGCCTGTTTCCTGGCGCCGGCGGAACGCAGCGCGTCGCCCGGCTAATGCCGACCGCCGAGGCCCTGCAGATGCTGCTCAAGGGTGATCAGTTGAAGCCGCCCTTGGCCAAACGCTTTAATCTCGTGCACGAGATCGTGCCGGTCGGTGACGCAATCGCGGCTGCTGCCGGTTGGATAAGGAGCGGCGGGTCGGCGCTGGCACCGTGGGACGACAAAGCCTTCAGGCTGCCCTCGGGGGCCGTCCATTCGGCGGCCGGGCTGGCGGTCTGGCCGATGGCCAATGCGATCTACCGGCGCGAGACTTACGACAATTACCCGGCGGCGCGAGCCGTCCTCCAATCCGTTTATGAGGGGCTCCAACTGCCGATCGACTTGGCCCTGCGCGTCGAGAGCCGCTATTTTGCGCATATATTGCGCTCGCCCGAGGCCGAGGCGATGATCCGCACCCTGTTTGTCTCGAAGGGTGAATTGGACAAGGGCGCCCGAAGACCTGCTGGTGTTCCGCCGAGCGAGCTGGGCCGTGTCGGCATTGTCGGGGCGGGATTCATGGGCTCGGCTATTGCCTATGCGACGGCGCTGAGCGGTCTCGAAGTGGTCCTGATCGACCAGGATCAGGCGGCCGCCGAAGCCGGCAGGAAGCAGGCTGGGCGGTTGATCAGCGACCAGGTTGCCAAAGGCAGGGCCAAGGCTGTCGATCGCGACGCACTCATCGCCCGGATCGAGACGAGCGCGGACTATGCGGCACTGGCCGGCTGTGACCTCGTCATCGAGGCGGTGTTCGAGGACCCGCAAGTCAAGGCGCAGGTCATCGCCAAGGCGAGCGCCAGCGTCGGCCGTGCCTGTATTCTTGCCTCCAATACCTCGACGCTGCCGATCGCCGGCCTGGCCGCCGCGGCCAATGATGCCAGCAGTTTCCTTGGCATCCATTTTTTCTCGCCGGTCGAGAAGATGCCGCTCGTCGAGATTATCCGCGCCCCGGACACCGGCGAGCGGGCCCTTGCCGTGGCACTGGATTTCGTCCGGCGAATCCGCAAAACGCCAATCGTGGTCAACGATGCGCGCGGGTTTTTCGCCAATCGCTGCGTCGGCAATTACCTGCTCGAGGGGCATATTATGCTGGTCGAGGGCGTTCCGCCGGCCATGATCGAGAATGCTGGAAAGATGGCCGGCATGCCGGTTGGCCCGCTGGCGCTCAACGACGAGGTCGCACTGGATCTGGTGCTGCGCATCTTGAAGGCGACGCGCGCGCAACTCGGCACTGCCGCCGCTATTGATCCGCGTCAGGAAAACCTCCTCGTCGAGATGGTCGAGCGGCGCCAGCGGCTCGGGCGCAAGAACCGCCGCGGTTTCTACGATTACCCGGAGGCTGGACCAAAGAAGCTATGGCCAGGCCTTCGCGATCTCCAGCCCGTCCATCTCGACGCTGACAGCCTCGCCATTGGCGAGCTAAAGCAGCGCTTGCTCGTCGTTCAGGCCAATGAGGCGGCACGCGCGTTGCAGGAGGGAATTGTGACCGATCCGCGCGAGGCCGACGTCGGTTCGATCCTCGGCTTCGGTTTTGCACCATTCACCGGCGGCGTGCTGTCCTATATCGACGGGATCGGGGTCAAGGCCTTCGTCGATCGATGCCGGTCGCTCGCCATGCGGCACGGCCGGCGTTTTGAACCTTGTGCCCTGCTTGAAGAATTGGCGGCCGGCGAGGAAACAATCTATGGCCGCTTTGGCCGGCCGGGACGGACGGCGGCATAGCCGTTCATTCGGCGGCCAATTGCGTCACGTGCCATTGGGTGAGGAGGGCGCGCAGTGCAGCCGGCTTGAGCGGCTTGTTGAGGACCATCACGTCACAGACGGCCGCGGCATCGCGCACCTCGGGCGACCGGTCGGCGGTGATCAGGATGGCCGCAATCTTCTGATCATAATGGCGGCGCAGCGCGACGACGAGATCGAGGCCGTTGGCCGTATCGAGATGATAATCGGCTAGAATGGCATTGGGGGGCAACACCGGCGCTTCGGCCAATGCGCCTTCAAGATCGACGGCCGTCAGCACCTGGCAGCCCCAGCCGGCAAGCAGGGTGCGCATGCCGTCGCGCACCTTCGCTTCGTTGTCTACGACAAGTATGGCCATGCCGGCCAATGGCCTGGCAAGCACGTACGCGCGGCTTGGCTGGCCAGCGACCTGGCGCGGCGCATCGATCCGCGGCAGCTCAATCGTGAAGACTGAACCGCGACCCAAGGCCGAGCGGAGGCCAATTTTCTGGTCGAGGACGCGGCTGATGCGCTCGACGATCGACAGGCCGAGACCGAGACCCGGCGCTACGCGGGCGCCCTGATCGAGTCGCTGGAATTCTTGGAAAACGAGTTTCTGTTGCGCCGCGGGAATACCGGGCCCGGTATCCCAGACCTCGATCCGCAGTGCGGCGCCGCTCCTTCGGCAGCCGACCAGAACGCGGCCCTGCGCGGTATATTTAATCGCGTTGGAGACCAGGTTCTGCAACAGGCGCAGCAACAATCTGCGGTCCGACCGGATCAGGGCGGCGGTGCCGACGATGCGCAGCGCGAGGTGCTTGTTGCGGGCCTGCGGTTCGAATTCCAATTTCAACTGATCGAAGACCTCGCCGATGGCGAACTGGCTGAATTCCGGCTTCATGGCGCCCGCATCGAGCCGCGAAATGTCGAGGAGGGCCGTCAAAATGTCCTCGACGGCCTCAAGTGAGGCGTCGACATTGCGCGCCAGCTGGGCCTCGCCGGCCGTGCCACCTTCGGTGCCGGTCGCCGCGGTCCGTTCAACCAGCGAGGTCGCATAGAGGCGGGCCGCGTTCAGAGGTTGCAGGATGTCGTGGCTCGCGGCGGCAAGAAATCTGGTCTTCGACAGATTGGCATCGTCGGCGGCTGCCTTGGCCTGCGCCAGCGCCGCGTTCAGCCGCACCAACTCCTCGGTCCGCTCTCGAACCCGGCGTTCGAGGGTTTCATTGGTTGCCTCCAGGGCCTCCTCTGCTTCGACCGCTTCGGTGACATCCGTATAGGTCGTAACCAGGCCACCATCGGGCATGCGGGCCGAGCGTATTTCGATGACTCCGCCGCTCGGCAACAGGCGCAAACGGACGGGATCGGTATCATTGACGAGGCTGTCGAGACGCCCGGCGATATCGGCATCGGCAGGGCCCTGGCCGTAGATGCCGCGTTCGGCATTGTGGCGGATAATCTCCTCGAGTCCGATTCCGACGCGCAGCATTTCGCCGGGCAGATTGAAGAGGTCGCGGAATTCGCGGTTCCAGCACACCAATCGCAGGTCACGATCGAAGACCGTTATGCCCTGCCGGGCGTGATCGAGTGCCTGCTGCAGCAGGTCGCGATTGTACTGGATTGCCGCCGACGCATTGTCGAGCAATTTGAGCGCCACTTTCCGGGTTACGTTCCGACGTCTGAGCAGCAGCGACAGGACCAGACGCGAGGAAGCCGCGCCGATCGCCGACGCCAAGAGGTGCTCGGCAAAGCGTAGCTGGTGAATGTCGGCCTCGGCCGTTTCGGAAGCGGCGAGACCGCGTTCCTTGCGAAAGCCTTCGAAGGCGCGTCCGGTCGGCTCGGCTCCGAGATAGCGGGCAACCGTTGCCTCAAGTTCGGCAGCCGGCACGCTGGCCCGCCACAGCCGTAAACTCGGTGCCGTTTGGGCCGGCTGTCGACCGATGAATATATTAGCCTGCAAGCGCTCGATCGGGCTAGGCCGGCGGGTCAGGGAAAACGCGACAAAGGCGAGGGTGTTGAGAGACAGGCTCCACACTACGCCATGGGTCAATGGCGGCATTGTCGTGGCCAGAAGCGCGGTAGGCCGCAGCAGCCTTAGCCCGAGCGGGCCTTTGTCGAGGAGTTCGCCGATTGGCAGCCAGGCGGCATCGAGCGAGGGCAGCAGCAGCGTATAGACCCAGACCGCGAGAGTCCGACCGACAGGCCGGCCAATGCGCCGCGCGCATTGGCCCGGGTCCAGACCATACCCAGCATAAGCGCCGGTGCAATTTGGGCGATCGCGCCAAAGGACAGCAGGCCGAAGGCAGCCAGCCCGGAATCGGTCGAGGCCCGATAATACAGATGGCCGAACAGCAAAAGGCCGGCGATGGCAAAGCGCCGGACCAATAGAATGATCTGACCCATGTCGTCATGCATCGGATCCGAGAGCTCTGGTCGCGACAGGACGCGAGTCCGCAGGACAAGCGGCATCACAAGATCGTTCGAGACCATAATGGCGATCGCCACGCTGGCGACGATCACCATCGCACTTGCCGCCGAAAGGCCGCCGATCAAGGCAAGCAATGCGATCGCATCGGCGCCGGCTTGCAACGGCAGAGCCACGACCGTCAGATCGCGATCGATGGAAAGATTTGGAAAGGTTAAAAGGCCGGCAATCGCAATCGGCAGTACGAACAGGTTAATGACGACGAGATAGGCCGGGAACATCCAAGCGGCCCTGGCGAGGTCGCGCTCGTCGCGGTTTTCGACGATCGTCACGTGGAACTGGCGCGGCAACATGATAGAGGCGCAAGCCGACAACAGGATCATGGTTGCCCAGGAACCAGGATCGGGCGGCTGGGCAAGCATGTGCCTAATTCCGGCGGTTGTCATCGCCTGCCGTGTCAGATCGCCGAGCCCGCCGAACATGCCCCAGGTTACGAAGGCGCCAACGATCAGAAAGGCAACGATCTTGACGATCGATTCCGTGGCGACCGCGAGGATTAGGCCGTCCTGGTGTTCGGTCGCGTCAACCCGGCGCGTGCCGAAGGCCATCGCGAAGCCGGCGAGTATGAGGGCGATGACCAAGGATATGCCGCCGTTGGAAACCGGCACGCTTACCACTTTGCCGAGGCCAAAAGAGCCCTGCATGGTGGCAAGCGCGGAAGACACCGCTTTGAGCTGGAGCGCGATATAGGGCACGCCACCGATCACGGCGATCAGGCTAACGAGCGAGGCGACCGGTTCCGCCTTGCCGAAGCGTGCGGCGACAAAATCGGCGACCGACGTGATGTTCTGCTCCTTGGCAAGGCGCAGAATCTTGCGGATGAAACGATGGCCGAAGCCGAAGACGAGGATCGGACCGATATAGATCGGCAGGAAGTCGAGGCCCTTGACGGAGGCGAGACCAACCGAGCCGAAGAAGGTCCAGGAAGTGCAATAGATCCCGAGCGAAAGGGCGTAGATGTAGGGTCTGACCCGGACGCCGATCACCCGCTGGCCGAGCGTGTCGCCGAAATGGGCAATCGCAAACAGCCCGCACAAATAGACCAGTGCGGTAAGTATGACGACCCAGCCAGCAATCACCGATCTGATGCCTTCCCAGCGTTGCGCTGGGCAAATCTTAGTCGCTGGGCGGCAAATCCGCAAAGCCGGCCAGGTTCGGCCAGCAGGCCTTCACCTCCTCGCCCTTATCGGTTAGCTTCGGCGCCCTTGCCGCCGGTGGGTCCTGGGACCTTCGCTGGGCCAATTGAAAAGGGGCGCATGGAATGTTGAAGGAATTCCGGGATTTCGCGATGCGCGGCAATGTGGTCGACCTCGCGGTCGGCGTCGTTATTGGCGTTGCTTTCGGCAAGATCGTCGATTCGCTGGTTAATGATCTTATCATGCCCATAATCGGGGCCATAGGCGGATTGGACTTTTCAAATTATTTCTTCGGCTTGAGCAAGGCGGTCGATGCCACGAGCCTGGCCGAGGCACGCCGCCAGGGCGCCGTTCTCGCTTATGGCAATTTCATCACCGTCGTTGTCAATTTCCTGATCGTCGCCTTCGTGCTGTTCCTTATTGTGCGAGCGATGAATGCTTTGCACAAATCGAATCCGGCGGCACCGCCAACGCCGCCGAAAAGCGAGGTTCTGCTCGAGCAGATTCTGGGACGCCCTGGTCAAGCGCTGAGCCTTGATTGGATCGCCGGGCGCGCCTGCCGGATCCGCCTTCGCACGACGGCAAAAACAAAAGCACGAGAGGTCGGGGCTATGCCAAGCGATTGCGATGCTGTGCTGGAGGCGCAGGCGCTGCCTTTAAGCGGCATTTTCGAGATTGGCAAATGTGTCCGCGACCGATCAGGTCTCAGCCCGCTATGGGTTGACGCGGGCGATCGTGCGACGCCGGCCTTCATCGGCGAGGCGGCGACGCGCTCGCTGGCGGCTGGCGAGACATTCTGCAGCCATAATCGCGGGGCGCCGGAGCCGCGCGCGGCCATTGCCACCGATATGCGAGGGTCTATGGCGCTTTTGCCGGGGCGTCGTTCTCGCCAGAGCGCTTCCGGTGGGGGCATACATGCCCCGCAGATAGCGATGCAATTGGTCGCGGGGATGCGCCTGTGTTGTGCCGGTAAGTCGCAGGACATCAAGGAAGCGGCGCGTCGACTTAGCCGATGGCCCGACGGCGTCCAGGATGCGAGCTAAGGCGAGACTAGACGCCATGCGCGCGGCCATGGCTGATCCCCATTGGCTCAATCAGGCGATGATGATCGGCGTCTCCGCATGCGGGGGTCTCTCCTTCGCCTTTCTTGGCTTGCCAGCGGCCTGGCTTTCCGGCGGCATGGTTGCAGTGGCACTCCTTGCTGCCGCCAACCGGGCTGTGCCGCTCGCTGCGGGGCCGCGTGCGGCGGCGCTAGTCCTTGCCGGGGTCGGTTTGGGCGCCGGGGTCACGCCGGCGATGCTCGGCAGTCTCTCGCAATATCCGGCAAGTCTCGCCATCCTCGCCTTCGCGCTTGTTGCGATTACGCTCAGCGCCATGGCCTATCTTTGCCGCATGCCCGGCTGGACCCGCGAAACGGCATTTTTTGCGGCCCTGCCCGGCGCTCTCTCGCTCACCCTCACATTGGCGGCAACCCATCGCGCCGATCTGCGTCGGGTTGCGGTCGTTCAGGTCCTGCGCGTCTTCGTGCTGATCGCGGTGCTGCCGCCGCTGATTGGCACCACCCTTGTCCGAGCTCCGCCACCCCTCATCCGATCGTTCGATCCGCCGGGTCTGCTGTTGCTGATCGCCATTTTGAGCTATCTCGCCGGCCGCACGCTCGAGCACTTCGGCGTCGCGACCGGGATGTTACTTGCGGCAATCGGTGTTTCAGGCCTGGCCCATGCAAGCGGCTGGGCGCCGGGCCGATTGCCGCTATGGTTTCAGATTGCGGGGCAAGTGCTGGTTGGTGCCTGGACCGGCTCGCGCTTCGTTGGCTTTGACTGGAACCTCCTGGTTCATTCGTTGAAGGCAGCATTCGGTGCCTTTCTGGTCTCCTTTATGGTCGCGGCTGCCTGTGCCGGACTGGCGTCGTTTCTGCTGGCCATTCCCTATGCCGAGACACTTGTCGCCTTCGCCCCCGGGGCACTGGAAGCGATGACGATTCTGGCTTTTGCGCTGGGTCTCGATCCCGTCTATGTCGGGTCGCATCATCTCGCGCGGTTCTTTTTGATCGCTCTCTTGCTGCCGTTCGTCACCCAGGCGCTGTTCCGGCGCAAAGACGGGGCGGCGCGATGAGGGGAGGGCGGGCCCCGGTCATTCATTTTCCCGGCAAAAGGTGATATCGAGCCTGCGGTCTCATCCTGGTGCTGACGATGCGCTTCTTCATAACGGGAACGGCGGGCTTCATCGGCTTTCATTTGGCCAGACGGCTCCTCGACGACGGCCATGAGGTCGTCGGACTCGATGCCTTCACACCCTATTATGACCCAGCTCTCAAGGAGGCCCGGCACGCCTTGCTCAACCACCGCAATGGCTATCACGGCCATCGCGTCCAGCTGGAGAACCAGGACGCCCTGGCGGGCATTTGGGACGGCGGCCATTTCGATGCGGTCCTTCACCTTGCCGCGCAGGCCGGCGTTCGCTATTCGCTCGAAAACCCGCGGGCCTATGTCGACAGCAATCTCGTCGGCACGTTCAATCTGTTGGAAATGTGCCGCCGACATCCGCCGGGCCATCTGCTGCTTGCCTCGACCAGTTCGGCCTATGGAACCGCGGCCGGTCAGGCCTCGCGTGAGACCGACCCGGCCGACCGGCCGCTCACCCTTTATGCCGCGACCAAGAGATCGAGCGAATTGATGGCGCACAGCTACAGCCATCTGTGGCGTGTGCCGACCACGGCTTTCCGCTTCTTCACCGTCTACGGCCCTTGGGGCCGTCCGGACATGGCGCCATTCAAATTCACCCGCAACATTTTCGAAGGCGAGCCGATCGAGATCTACAACCACGGCAATATGGAGCGCGACTTTACTTTCATCGACGATCTGGTCGAGGCGGTGGTCCGGCTGATCGGCTGTATTCCATCAGCAGCGGTTGCCGGTCAGGTGAGTGGCGATTCCTTGTCGCCAAGCGCGCCGTTTCGAATCGTCAATATTGGCGCTGGCCGTCCGATCAACCTTCTCGGCTTCATCGCGACGATCGAGCGCCATGTCGGCCGCAGCGCCATAAGGCGATTTGTCGACATGCAGCCGGGTGACGTGGCCCGGACTTGGGCGGATACCGATCTGCTGCACCAACTCACCGGCTATCGGCCGGCGACGGAACTCGACGCGGGCGTTGCCGCCTTTGTCGAGTGGTACCGGGGCCATTACCGACGTTAGCCCGCAATTTCGTCCGTGGCAGGCCAGGAAATGACGGGTTCTTTCTACCGGTGCGAGGGCCGGCTTATATTCTGAGCGGGTCTCGGCGCTCGGCCGTGTCGACAATTGCCATTCCAGCAAGCGAGCAGGACATGAAATCGGATATTGAAATTGCCCGCGCGGCAACACTGCAACCCATTGCCAAAATTGCCGCGAAACTGCAGATTCCCGCTGCGGCGCTGAGCCCGCACGGGCATCATATTGCCAAGATCGATTTCGATTTCCTGACGGGGCTCGACGGAAGGCCCGACGGCAAATTGATTCTCGTTACAGCTATCAATCCGACCCCAGCGGGCGAGGGCAAGACGACGACGACAGTCGGCCTTGGTGACGGCCTGAACCGGATCGGCAAGCGGGCGGCGATCTGTCTGCGCGAACCCTCACTCGGCCCCTGTTTTGGCATGAAGGGCGGAGCGGCCGGCGGCGGCTTTGCCCAGGTCGTGCCGATGGAGCAGATCAATCTGCACTTCACTGGCGATTTCCACGCGATCACGTCGGCCCACAACCTGCTTTGTGCGATGATCGACAACCATATCTACTGGGGCAATTCATTAGGACTCGATCCGCGCCGGATAACCTGGCGTCGTGCGCTTGATATGAACGACCGCGCCCTGCGCCAGATCGTTTCCTCGCTCGGCGGCGTCGCCAATGGCTACCCCCGCGAGGACGGGTTCGATATTACCGTGGCTTCGGAAGTCATGGCCGTGTTCTGCCTGGCCCGCAGTCTGCAGGATCTCGAGACGCGCCTGGCCCATATGGTGGTCGGGCAAAGGCGCGATCGCTCGCCGATCACCGCCGGTGATCTAAAGGCCGCCGGCGCGATGACGGTGCTGCTCAAGGATGCACTGCAACCCAATCTCGTCCAAACGCTCGAGGGCAATCCGGCCTTTGTGCACGGTGGCCCTTTCGCCAATATCGCCCATGGCTGCAATTCTGTCATGGCGACGCGCAGCGCCCTCAAGCTTGCCGATTATGTCGTGACCGAGGCGGGTTTCGGCGCTGATCTGGGCGCCGAGAAGTTTTTCGACATCAAGTGCCGCAAGGCCGGCCTTACGCCGGCCGCGGCGGTCATCGTTGCGACCGTGCGCGCCCTGAAGATGCATGGCGGGGTGTCCAAGGATCAACTTGGCGTCGAGAATCTCGAAGCGCTGCGCAAGGGTCTCGTCAATCTTGAGCGCCACCTCGGCAACCTCAAGAAATTCGGCGTGCCGGCGGTCGTCGCCATCAATAATTTCACCAGCGATACCAAGGCCGAGCACGACCTCATTCGCGAGGTCTGCCAGAGCAAATTCGGCATCACCGCGCTGGTATGCCGGCACTGGGCCGACGGTTCGAAGGGGACGGAGGACCTTGCCCGCAAAGTGGTGGAGCTTGCTGAAGCGCCGAAGCACGGCACCACTTTCCAGCCGCTCTATCCCGACGAAATGCCGCTGTGGGATAAGATGCGCACGATCGCGACCAGCATCTACGGCGCCGCCGACATCAGCGCCGACAAGCGGGTGCGCGATATCTTCGAGGAATTGCAAAAGGCCGGCTATGGCCACCTGCCAATCTGCGTTGCCAAGACGCAATATTCCTTTTCCACCGATCCAGGCCAGCGCGGCGCCCCGTCGGGGCACGTGGTGCCGATCCGGGAGGTCAGGCTATCGGCCGGCGCCGGATTCGTTGTCGTTATCTGCGGCGAGATCATGACCATGCCGGGCCTGCCGAAGGTGCCGGCGGCCGAAGTCATCCGGCTCGACAATGACGGCCGGATCGAGGGCCTCTTCTAGCCTTCAGCGTACTATAATGATCCGTTCGGCGGCCCGGGTTATTCCGGTATAGAGCCAGCGGTAGCGGTCGTCGCGAAAGGCCGATGATTCGTCGAATAGGATCACATTGTCCCATTGCGACCCTTGCGCCTTGTGAACGGTCAACGCATAGCCGTAGTCGAACTCGTCCGATTCCCGCCGCACAATGAAGGCGAGCTCGTCTTCGGTACCGTTGAAAAAATTCGGCAGGACTGAGATTCGAATCGGCCTTCGGCCGGCGCCTTCCTCCGGCGCGATGCTCATTTTCAGAAAGCCGCGCTTTGTTTCGAGCAAGCGGTTGACGGTCCACAGGCCGCCGTTGAGCAAGCCCTTCTTCTTGTTGTTGCGCAGACAGACCAGCTTCTCGCCAGGCGCGGGCGAAGTCCCGGAAAAACCACGCAGCGCCCTCAGCCGCCCGTTGTACAGCCGCCTCGTCTTGTTCAGCCCGACCAGGACCTGGTCGGCCTTCAGCACCATCCCGGCATCGACTTCATTGCGCTTAATGACCCGGCTCGACCCGAATTCGCCGTAATCGAGCCTGTGACCCTCGCGCACGCGCATCGACATCCGAATAATCGGATTGTCGGTAGCCTGGCGATGGACCTCGGTCAGCATGACGTCGGGCTGCGCCGACGTGAAGAAGCCGCCGCCGCGCACCGGTGGCAATTGGGCAGGATCGCCGAGCACCAGAACCGGCTTGCCGAAAGAGAGAAGATCACGGCCGAGATCTTCATCGACCATCGAACATTCGTCGATGATTATGAGGTCGGCTTTGGCTACCGGGCTTTCGGCATTGAGCTCGAAAGTTGGCATTTCCGAATCACTCTCGCGGGCCCGGTAGATCAGGCTGTGGATCGTCGAGGCATTGCGGCATCCCTTGCTGCGCAAAACCAGCGCCGCCTTTCCGGTGAAGGCGCCGAACACGACCGCACCGGAATTGGCGTCGGCAATGTGGCGCGCGAGCGTCGTCTTGCCAGTCCCGGCAAAACCGAACAGGCGAAATATCTGCGGTTCGGGATTCTTCATCCAGCGGGAGACGCTTGTCAGCGCATGCTGTTGCTGGCCGGACCACGCAAGAACTCATGCCCCCTTGTCCCAACTAGGCATTGGCGCTGCGCACGGCATCAGCGACCGCCTCGGCCACCTGGGTCGTGGTTGCCTTGCCGCCGAGATCGGCCGGCAGGGCAAGTCCCTCTGAGGTCACCCGCTCGATTGCCTGCATCAGTCGCTGGGCGGCGGCGTGCTCGCCTAGGTGCTCGAGCATCAGCGCGCTCGACCAAATCGTGCCGAGCGGATTGGCGATGGCTTTGCCGGCGATGTCGAAGGCCGTGCCGTGAATGGGCTCGAACATCGAAGGGAACCTGCGCTCCGGGTTGATATTGGCCGTTGCGGCAAGTCCCAGGCTGCCGGCCAGCGCCGCGGCAAGATCACTCAATATATCGGCATGAAGATTGGTGGCAACGATCGTGTCGAGTGTATGCGGCGAGCGCACCATCCGGGTGGTCATTGCGTCGACCAGCCATTTGTCGACCACAACATCAGGGAATTCCCGGCCGATCTCGGCGGCGATTTCGTCCCACAGGACCAGGCCAAAGCGCAGCGCGTTCGACTTGGTGACGATCGTCAGGCGCTTGCGCTGGCGCCGCTGGGCTAAGGCAAAGGCAAACCGCATGATTCGCTCGGTGCCGCTACGCGTGAAGATAGCGGTTTCCGTCGCCACTTCCTCGGGCAGGCCGCGGTGCGTGCGCCCGCCATTGCCGGCATATTCGCCCTCGGAATTCTCGCGGACGATCACCCAGTCGAGATCGGCGGGCCGGACACCGCGGAGCGGGCTCGCTACCCCGGGCAGCAGGCGAATCGGGCGGACATTGGCATATTGGTCGAAGGATTGACAGATCTTCAGCCGCAGGCCCCAAAGCGTAACATCGTCGGCAATGGTCTGATCGCCGACCGCGCCAAACAGGATCGCATCGAAATCGCGCAAAACGACGAGGCCGTCCTCGGCCATCATCCGCCCCGTCGACCGGTAATAGTCAGAACCCCACGCAAAGGTCTCGGTGATCAGCTGGAAATCGCCACACCTTTCCTGGAGCTGGCGCAGCACAAATAAAGCCGCCGGCACCACCTCGCGCCCGACGCCGTCGGCGGGAATAACCGCAATTCTATGCACACCCATCAGGGCACCTCGTCCAGGAATCCGCGCTTTTCGAGAAGGGCGTCGACCCGCGCCGGGCGGCCGCGAAAGGCTTGATAGGCTTGCTCCGGCTCGACTCTTGCGCCGGCCGAATAGACATGATCGCGCAGCCGCCGTGCGACGTCGGGGTCAAAAACATCGCCCGTCTCTTCGAACGCTTTGAAACCGTCGGCATCAAGCACCTCCGACCATAGGTAGGAATAATAACCGGCACTGTACCCGTCGCCGGAAAATATGTGGGTGAAATGCGGCAAACGGTGGCGCATAACGATCTCGGCCGGCATCGACAGCTCGCGCAATACGTTTGCCTCGAGAACGAGCGGGTCGGCCGGTGCGGCGCGAGAATGGCATTCGAGATCGACGATCGCCGATGCGGCATATTCGAGGGTCGCAAATCCCTGGTTGAAATTGCGCGCTGCCAAGATGCGCTCGATGAGTTCGCCCGGCATCGGCCGGCCGGTCTCGACGTGCCGGGCAAATTGTTGCAAAAGCTCGGGCCGCAGCAGCCAATGCTCGAACAATTGCGAGGGAAATTCGACAAAATCGCGGGCGACGTTGGTTCCCGAAATCAGCGGATAGTTTACATCGGACAGCATACCGTGCAGGGCATGACCGAATTCGTGAAAGATCGTGCGAGCGTCGTCCAAGGTCAGCAGGGCCGGCTCGCCCTCCGGGCCCTTGGAAAAATTCATGACATTGAGGACGATCGGTCGAACCTCCCCTGCGAGCCGGTGCTGGCCGCGCAGCAGGCTCATCCAGGCGCCGGAATGTTTTGACAGCCGGGCGAAATAATCGCCGAGAAACAAGGCGACATGCTTGCCGCTCGCGTCGACTGCTTCCCAGACCCGGACGTCGGGATGGTAGACGGGCACGTCGGACCTGGCGATGAAGGAGACTCCGAACAGGCGTGTCGCGGTGTGGAATGCGGCGGCCACGATATTGTCGAGCTGGAGATAGGGCTTGAGCTCGGCCTCGTCGATCTGGTGCCGGCGCTTCTTGACCGCCTGCGCATAATAGCGCCAGTCGGAAGCTCCGATCGGGCTATTGTCGCCTTGTCTGGCGCATTCTTCCTGTAGCGCGGCCCGCTCGTGCCGCATCTGTCTGAGTGCCGGCTGCCAGACCGCGTCGAGCAGCGCTCGTGCGTTGGCCGGTGTCTTGGCCATTGTGTCGACCAGTTTGAAATCGGCGAAAGTCGGGAAACCGAGTAATTGCGCCCGCTCAGCGCGTAGCTGCAGGATGGCCGCAAGGATTTGTCTGTTGTCGGATGCGCCGGTCCGTTCGCCGCGGCTGGTCCAGGCGCGAAAGGCCCGTTCCCTGAGATCGCGGCGCGGCGAGAATTGCAGGAATGGCTCGACCGAGGAGCGGGCGAGCGTAATGACATGGGAACCGGCTTTGCCGCGATCCTCGGCCGCCCGCGCCGCTGCCTGTATCAGCCAGGCCGGCAACCCCGCGAGATCGTCCTGTCCGCTGAGCACCAACTCAAAGTCGCTCTCGTCCTTGAGGACGTTCTGACTGAAGCGCGTTGCAAGCGCCGCAAGCTCGACGGCAATAGCCGCGATTTTCTGGCGCGCCTTGCCACCCAGCTGCGCGCCGGCACGCAGGAAGTCGCGGTGGACGAGTTCGAGCACCCGCTCTTGTTCCGCATCGAGCCCGAACTGGGCGCGTGAACGCCGCAGGTTTTCGATGCGCGCGAACAAGCGTTCATCGAGATAAACATCCGAATGATGCTTTGCGAGGACCGGCGCAAGATCGCGCTCGAGCGCCTGCAATGGCGCGCTGGTAGCCGCGGCAGCGAGATTCCAGAACAGATGGCTGAGCCGCTCGAGCAGCTGACCAGATTGCTGCAACGCCAAGATCGTGTTGGCAAAGGTCGGCGCGGCGGCGCGCTGGCCGATGCCAGCAATTTCGTCACGATGGGTCGCAAGGGCCACCTCAAAGGCCGGCGCGAAATGCTCGGTGCGGATTGCATCGAATGGAGCAATGCCGAACGGGGTCGTCCAGGCGCCGAGCAGGGGATTGGGCAAGGCATTGTCCGGGTCAAACGTCATGCTTTCTTCCTTCGCGGCGCCGGCGGCAAGTCGGAGCGGTCCGCCTAGGGGGTCAAAACGCAGGCGATTTGGGCGGCGAGCCGGGCATTATTCTTAGCAAGCGCCATGTTGGCGCGGAGGCTTCGGCCGCCGCTGAGAGCGTTGATTTGCGCGAGAAGATAGGGGGTGACGGCCTTGGCGGCAATGTTGTTGCGCCGTGCTGTCGCCAGCGCATTGGCGATCGCCGCCTCGACCTCGTCTGCCGCTATTTCATCTTCCGCGGCAATCGGATTGGCAATTAATGCGCCGCCGTCGAGGCCGAGCCGCCATTGGGCCGCGAGGAAGGCCGCAATGTCGGTGACGTCGTCAAATCGCATCGGAATTGCGAGGCCGCTGCTGCGTGAGTAGAAGGCAGGAAAATGGTCGGTGCGAAAACCGATCACGGGAACCCCCGCCGTCTCGAGCGCTTCCAGCGTTGCAGCCAGATCGAGAATGGCCTTGGCACCCGCCGATACGACTGCGACCCTGGTCCGGCCAAGCTCGGTTATGTCGGCGGAAATGTCGAAACTATCCCGGGCGCCGCGATGGACGCCGCCGATGCCGCCGGTGGCAAAGAGCCGGATTCCAGCAATGGCAGCGATCCGCATAGTCGCGGCGACCGTCGTCGCCGCGTCGCGTCTGGTGACCATGGCGAATGGCAAGTCCTGTGTGCTTGCCTTGAGAATGTTCCGGCCTCGCGCAAGATGATCGAGCTCGGCCGAAGAGAGCCCGACCTTCAGCCGGCCGTCGAGCACGGCGATCGTCGCCGGAACAGCGCCCTCCTCGCGCACGATCTGCTCGAGCTCAAAGGCCGTTGTGAGATTGTCCGGAAAGGCCATGCCGTGGACGATAATGGTCGACTTAAGCGCAACCACGGGTCGGCCACGCTGCAGCGCTTCGGCAACGGAAGGTTCGATGTCGAGATCAGTTGACGAAGCCATACGGCCTCCTAGCGCGCCGCCGAGGACGCTGGCAAGCCGCCAATGGCGGTTCTCGCAGAACCCTGGGCGCGCTGCGAAGGAAGTTTCAGCCCTGCGGCAGGCTGGGGCCGCCCAAAGCCGGCGGCCGCGGCATGGTTTCGAGCCTCGCAATACCGTCTTTCACCGCGGCCTGGACCTTTTCGAAGGCACGGACTTCGATTTGCCGCACCCGTTCGCGCGATATGTTGAATTCTTCCGACAGATCCTCCAGTGTCGTCGGCTCGTCCTGCAATCGCCGGGCTTCGAAGATCCGGCGCTCGCGCGGGTTGAGGACACCCAGGGCGCTGGTCAGCGCGACATGGCGGTTATCGCTCTCCTCGCGCTCGGCGAGGCTTGTTTCCTGCGAAACGTTATCGTCGACCAGCCAGTCCTGCCATTCGCCCTCGCCCTCTTCGCGCACCGGCGTGTTGAGCGAGGAATCCCCGCTCAGCCGGCGGTTCATGTCGATCACTTCTTGCTCGCTGACGCCCAATCGGGTGGCGATGATCTTGACCTGTTCCGGCTTGAGATCGCCCTCCTCGAGGGCCGAAATGTGGCTCTTGGCTTTGCGCAGGTTGAAAAACAGCTTTTTCTGATTGGCGGTTGTGCCCATCTTCACCAGCGACCACGACCGAAGAATATATTCCTGAATAGAGGCGCGGATCCACCACATCGCATAGGTGGCGAGGCGGAATCCTTTCTCCGGCTCGAACCGCTTAACGGCCTGCATCAAGCCGACATTGCCTTCCGAAATGACTTCGCCGATCGGCAGGCCATAGCCCCGGTAGCCCATCGCAATTTTGGCGACCAGTCGCAGATGCGACGTCACCAGCCGGTGTGCGGCGTCACGATCGCCGTGCTCGCGCCAACGTTTCGCCAGCATGTATTCTTCCTGCGGCTCAAGCATGGGAAAGCGTCGGATTTCATTGAGATAGCGGGACAACCCACTTTCCGCCGAAATCATAGGCAGCGCATGCGCCATCAAATCCTCCTTGCGGCCCCCGAAACAGCAGGCCTAGACAGCCGCTGAAGCCGGCCACCTACCTTTATATAGGCAGCCTGGCTGCCGGCGGAAGAGCCTAAGGCGCCGCTCTGAGCCGATCGGCGAGGTCAGCCAGATCGCTGGGCAAGGGGCTGTCGAAGCGCAGGTTTTTGCCAGTGACGGGATGTTCGAAGCCGAGAACGGCGGCGTGCAGCGCCTGCCGGTCGAGGTCGTGCAGGGCAGTCTGGGCCTGTGGTGGCAGCCGGGACGCTTTGGTCTGAAAGCCCTTGCCGTAGACGGGATCACCAAGGAGCGGGTGGCCGACATGGGCGAAATGAACCCTGATCTGGTGGGTCCGACCAGTTTCCAGCCGACAGGTGACGAGACTCTGCAACCGATCCGAAGCTCTCGACCCGCTGCCAATGGGTCAGAGCATGCCTACCCTTGCCTTCGGCGGCGACCGCCATTTTTTCGCGCTGGTGCGGGTGGCGGCCTATTGGCGCAGCTATGACACCGGCCGGCTGTTCAGGAACACCCCAGACCAGAGCCAGATATTCGCGCACCAGTGATCCACTGCGGCCGTGATCGGCAAAAATCCGCGACAGGCCCCGGTGCGCGCGGTCAGATTTAGCGACGACCAGCAGTCCGGACGTGTCCTTGTCGAGTTGGTGGACGATGCCTGGCCGCCGGACGCCGCCGATTTCCGACAGCGTGCCGCCGCAATGGGCGATCAAGGCATTGACGAGGGTGCCGGAAGCGTGGCCGGCGCCCGGATGGACAACGAGCCCGGCCGGCTTGTCGAGGACGAGGAGATCGGCATCCTCGTGGAAGATGACAAGCGGCAGCGCCTCGCCCTCTGGTTCACCCGCGACCGGCTCGGGGATTTCGACGCGAATTGTCTGGCCAGGCAGAACCTTGCCGTCCGGGTCGTTAAGCACCCGGCCTTCCACCCTGACCGCTCCCTCGACGATTAAGCGCTTCGATCGGCTGCGCGACAGGCGGGCGCCATGGTGGACCAGGGTCGTCGCGAGGAGAAGGTCCAGCCTCACATTGGCCTGGTCAGCGCCAACCGCAATGAGATGGACCGCGCCGCCTTCCGGCGGCGGCAGCGGACGGGAGACGACTTTGTTGTTGCCGGGCACTTTGGTCGCTTGCTATTTCGGGCGGGACGGGGCCTCGTTCGACCCCGCCTTTCGCCTCTCAATATAGGTGTGCAGGGTCTAGCCGCAAAAGCCGGCAGAGGAAACGAAAATTGGCTTTAATTTCCGTGCCGGCCGACCGGCCCTTCGTGGCGATTGTCGGGGCCGGCCCGGCCGGCCTTATGGCGGCCGAAATCCTGGCCGCGGCCGGATTGCGGGTGACCGTCTACGATCGGATGCCGAGTGTTGGCCGCAAGTTTCTGATGGCCGGCCGTGGCGGGCTCAACCTGACCCATAGCGAGGCGGCGGCCGACTTTATTCGACGCTACGGCGCGGCAAGTCACGTGTTGCAGCCGATGCTTGAGGCGTTCCCGCCAGCGGCGCTGCGCCGTTGGGCGGAAGAGCTGGGCCAGCCGACTTTTGTCGGTTCGAGCGGGCGGGTATTTCCGCGGGGCTTCAAGAGCTCGCCGCTGCTGCGGGCCTGGCTCTTGCGGCTAGACCGGCTTGGTGTCGGTTTTGCCCTTCGGCATCGATGGCTCGGATTTGCCGCCGGTCGCAGCCTGCGCTTTGCCGGCCCGGACGGGTTGCTGGTAGTTGCGCCGGATGCGGTCGTTCTGGCGCTTGGCGGCGCCTCTTGGCCGCGGCTCGGCTCGGACGGTTCTTTTGCTGACGTGTTCCGCGCCGAGGCGGTGCCCGTGTCACGGCTGCGCCCCGCCAATTGCGGTATTGCGATTGCCTGGTCGGAAGGTTTTGCGCAACGCTTTGCCGGACAGCCGCTAAAACATGTGGCCATAAGCTTTGCCGGGCGGCGGCACCAGGGCGACGCGATGATCACACAGGCAGGAATCGAGGGTACGCCGATCTACGCGCTTTCCGCTTCGCTGCGCGAGGCAATCGATCGCACTGGCCAAGCGATTCTCGAAATCGATCTCAAGCCCGGCTTGAGCGAAACCAGTCTGGCCGCACGCCTCGCCGCCCCGCGCCAGCGTCAGTCGCTTTCCACCTTTCTGCGCAAGCGGGTGAATTTGAGTCCTTTGGCGATCAAGCTAATGCGCGAACCGGCGGCGTTTTCGGCTGAAAATCTGGCCGCGCAAATCAAGGGTGTGAAGCTCGCCGTGCGCGCGACGCTGGCTATCGATCGGGCGATTTCGACGGCTGGCGGGGTCTCGTTCGACGCGTTGGACGAGTCGTTGATGCTGCGCACACACCCGGGCGTGTTCCTGGCCGGCGAGATGCTCGACTGGGAGGCGCCAACCGGCGGCTATCTGTTGCAGGGCTGCTTTTCGACGGCCTTTATTGCAGCGGCGGGTCTGCGTTGCTGGCTCTGCGGGCGGGTCTAGTCGCCCTCAATTAGCCGCAGCGGCAAGGCCTGGATCAGAGCGGCGCGCGTTGCTTGCGCCTCGGCAATGGCGGCGAGCGCCAATTTGCGGCTCGCCTGATTGGCGCCGAACCCGACGATGCCGCCCAGGACAAGCGCGAGCGCGAACACGAGCGCAGTGAGGTCACCGGCCCCGATCAGCCCGATTGTCCAGGCGGTAAGCGTTGCGACGCCAATGACGAGTGCCAGGCGCGCGACGATTTCGGCCTTGCGGCATGTTGCGACCTTTGCGTTTAGGTCCTCGATTTGTTCTTCGATCGCCGCGATACGGGCCTCTGGCCAGTCTTCGCAAGCAGCGGGGCCGAATTCGCTCATGCGCAGGCTCCAGCATCGGCGAAAAGCGGCGCATTTGGGCAGGCGCGTAGGTTGACGCAATCAGAATATGATATGGCACTGGCGCACGGCCGATTCCGCTGGCCCTGCCGGTGGCGTGCGACGCAGCAGAGGCATCCGATGGAGTTTCTCGAAACGTTCCGGCAATTCGTCATCGAGATCGTTCCGATGATTCTGCTCGCCCTGGTGCCGGCCGTTTTGATCAAGGCGCTCTTCGTGCGATCCGACGCCAAGCGGCCACCAGCCTATTTCGGCCGTGTCGAACAGCTGTTCATGGCCAATGTCATTTCGAGCATCAGCGTATTCATGGTGATTTATTTCGTTTTCATAAACAACAAGGACATACTTTCTAGTTTCGAAGGCTCGAATTTATTCGCAATCTATATAGTACTGTTCATTATAGTTTCGCTTGCTCTGACTCTTGTTGAGTTGTTTGTTTTGAAAAACATATCGTTCAATAAACAGAACTACAACAATTTTTTCATATCGCTCATTGGAAATAACATATTTCTGTTGTTGGCGGTCATGATCTTTGTGGAGGGTTGGCAAAATATAGTACAAACTGTCGTAAAGTATTCTGCTACGTTTTTTCAATGAATTATCTGATGATTGAGCCACCCGAAAAGCCGTCTTCCGTCAATATTGTTGAATGGCGCTAGGAGACCGCGTCAATCAAGTGTAATATTCCAGCGCGAATTCGAATCAGGCTGAGGAGGCAAGCTTGTCGATCGAGCTGTCAAGAATTGTAGAGCTGGCAACCGACATCGTATCGGCCTATGTCAGCCACAACTCTGTCCAAAAGACCGATTTGCCGGAGCTTATCCGAACCGTTGCGACCCAATTGCAGGCTCTCGATCAGGGTGCCGCACCGGCGCCTTCGGTTGAGGCGGCGCCACAGACCCCGGCAATTGCCGTCAAACGCTCTGTCGGTAAGGACTACATCGTCTGCCTCGAGGACGGCAAGAAATTCAAGTCGTTGAAACGCCATCTGCGGACGGCCTACAATATGACGCCCGACCAATATCGGAGCAAGTGGAGCCTGCCCAACGATTATCCGATGGTGGCCCCCAATTATGCCAAGGCGCGGTCGCAATTGGCAAAGTCCATGGGCCTTGGCCAGAGCCGCAGAAAGCGTAAAATCGCGGCCGAATAGACCAGGACCTTTTGCCTGGCGGCTTGGCGCGGCCGAAGTCTTGCCAAGACCTGTTGCCGAACGTTTAACGCTAAGCGATTAATCCGACGCCTAAGCCAGCGCGGTTCCTTAATACGCCTCCCCGAATAATTCGCCCGCGGGAGATCCGGAATCGTGACGAGCGTCGTGGGTAATAGCGGGTGGAGGACCGGCGCCAGGCCGAACCGGCTGCTTGGCCTACGCCAGGGCCTGTTCCAGAGCCAGATCCCGGACCAAGTGTTGCATTTCGAGCTCGTCCGCGCCCTTTACAGCACGCCGAAATCGATCATGGCAGCCGGGGTCGTGGCAAGCGCCATGGTCGAACTGGCGGCCTGGCTCAGCGGCGATCCCGTCTATCGCGCCTTCCTGATCGGCTTTCTGGTCGTCGGCACCGCCCGACCGCTTGCCGTCATAGCCTTTCGCCGTTCCGATACCGACCCCAGTGATGTTCGTGCGGTGCGACTATGGGAGCTCAACGCCCTACTTGGCGCCTGGTTCTTCGCCGGCCTGATCGGGCTGGTCGGCGCCTTCACTCTGGTTTTCCACCCCGGCGGGGAGATCGAAATCCTGATCAGTTGCGGCGTTATCGGCTATATAGCCGGTATTTCTTCGCGCAATGCCAGCCGGCCGATTATCACCATCGGCCAGATCAGCTTGACCTGCATCCCCTTCATTCTAGCTTTGCTGTGGCGCTTCGATCTGACCCATCTGGCACTCGCTTCCTTCCTCGCTGCACTCTACGTCAGCACGACCGTCATGTGCCAGGCGGCCTTCGACAACATCATCGCCCGCCACAACGCCTATACCAAAATCGAATTGTTGGCCCAGCGCGATTCCCTGACCGGCCTGCTCAACCGGCCGGCGTTCTTCCGCAGCCTGTCCGGCCATCTCGAGGCGATCGGCAATTCGCCAAACATCGTCGCGCTGATTGCCATCGATCTTGATCGATTCAAGGACATCAACGACACGTTGGGACATCCGGCCGGCGATACGGTTTTGCGCGAGACGGCGGAGCGGATTCTTTCCTGCGTGCGGCCGGACGACGAGGTCGCCCGGATCGGCGGCGACGAATTCCTCGTCATGATGTCCGGTATCTTGCCCCCCGATCTGGAGTCTGCGGCACGCCGGATCATCGGGCGATTGTCCGAGCCGTTCAAAGTCGATCAAGTCTTGTGCAATTGCGGGGCCAGCATCGGCTATGCCGTTGCCCCGAATGATGGCCGGCAGCTCGATATGCTGATGCGCAACGCCGATCTCGCGCTCTACGAGGCCAAGAAGCACGGCCGCGGTCAGATCGTCGCCTACACACCGGCGCACGCCGAGGAATACGAGCGACGGATTGCCCTCGAGAAAGATTTGCGCTTGGCGCTCGCCGAAGGCCAGTTTGAACTCGTCTATCAACCGATCGTTGATTCGCGGTCGGGAAGGACGTTGTGCTGCGAGGCCCTTTTGCGGTGGCACCATCCCGTGCACGGGCTGGTGCCACCCTCGATATTCATTCCAATTGCTGAATCGATGGGCCTGATCGTGCCGATTGCGAATTGGGTAATTCGCAGTGCATGCAGGGAGGCGACCGGCTGGCGCGACGACATCAAGGTTGCGGTCAATCTTTCGCCGATCCATTTCAAGCGCGGCCGCGACATCGTGCATTCGGTGACCCAGGCCTTGATTGAGACCGGACTGCCGGCCGAGCGGCTCGATCTCGAAGTTACCGAAATGGTTTTGATCGAGGATTCGGCGGCTGCGCTCGAAATCCTTGAGGAATTTCTTAGCCGGAAAATCGGCGTCACGCTCGACGATTTCGGGATCGGTTTTGCCTCGCTCGCCTATCTTAACGACTTTCCCTTCTCCAAGGTCAAAATCGACAAGAAATTCTCGCAGACCATCGCCAAGTCCCCAAGAACGGCTGCGATCGTCAAGGGCATCGCGCACACGACGCGCGAGCTAAAAATGGAGCTGGTCGCCGAAGGCATCGAAACGGAGGAGCAGCTCGCTTGCATGCGCAAGCTCGGCGTCCACTCGATCCAGGGATTCTTGTTCTCGAAGCCGGTAGCCGCGAGCGAGCTGAAGGCGCTTATCGCAGCGCCTTTGTTGCCCAAGAGCGCCCCAATCGCCCGGATCAGCGATCACATCGAGTTGCGGAAGTCGGCCCGATCCCTCGCCAATTGATGCCGATCGTCTGCCCTCACATTGCGCACGCTGTTGGGCAGACGATCCAAATCCCTGTCATTTTGCCGGGCTGCGCTCCCGAACGGCTCAATAGGGTGCCAGCATCCGGTCGAGTACTGCCATGCGCATGAATTTGGACAGGCGAACCTGGTCGAAATACATCGCGTTGGGAAGGTCATCGCAAGCGGGATCGATCTCGTCGTGCCGCGGCAGCGGATGATAAATAAGGGCCCTTGAATTGGTCCTGTCGATTTTCTCTGCGGTTACCCGATGGCTCTCCGGCGTCGTGCTTGGCGAAACATATTCCGAGCCGGCGAGTTCACCGATATCCGACATATCATAGGGTGCCATCATGATCGCATCGGACTCGACCAGAGCCTGTTCGACATCGGCGATGATCCGATAGGGGATCTGGTATTCGGCAACGGCGAACAGGACATCGCTGGGTATCGGGTAGTGGCCGGGCGGACAGAACAGGATCGCTTTTGGTGCATCGAGCCGGAGCAGATTGACGAGCGAACGCACGGTGCGCCCCCGCGGGTCA
Organism: uncultured Alphaproteobacteria bacterium; assembly: GCA_963773155.1. Lineage (GTDB taxonomy): Bacteria > Pseudomonadota > Alphaproteobacteria > Rhizobiales > Beijerinckiaceae > CAVZAB01. The sequence goes on from CAVZAB010000021.1 coordinate 106,841, forward strand.
CCGGCAAGCGCGATAATCTTGCCACGCAAAGAGCCGAGGCCGCGCCGCAGCGCGAAAATGTCGATCAGCGCCTGGGTCGGATGCTCATTCCACCCGTCTCCCGCGTTAATGACGGGCCGTCGCGATTTCGCCGCCATCCGCTCCGCCGCGCCGGTTTCATGGTGGCGAACGACAATGGCATCGCACAGACGCGAAATGACCGAGGCGCAATCCTCGAGCGTTTCGCCCGTGCGCCGGTTCGAGCGGGATGCCGACATGTCTTCAATCCCGATGGCATGGGAGCCGAGCGCGACCGTCGCGACTTCGAAGCCGATCCTTGTCCGGGTGCTCGGTTGGAAAAACAGCAGAGCTATCGTTCGGCCGGACGAAGAGGGATTAACCGTTCGGCTCGCTTCGAAGGCAGCGGCTGCCTGGCAATAATCATCAACGTCATCGCGATTCATGGCCCGGGTAGTGAGGACGTGCCTGGGATATTCGCGCTGTGTGCGCCGGACAAACGTAAGCGGGATTTGCCGGGTGAACTTGAGGGGGGTTGGAAAATACAGATACGCCATGAAACGCGCCACCGCTGTCGCATTAACACTTTATTTACCTTACCAACATCGTTTACAGCAGGGAATAAAATTGTACCCCATTCGGATTCTTGGTTAACGGGACGTGAATTTGCTCATTGTGCAAGCCTTGGTGAATAGGAAATGTTCAGTGGGTCCGACTCGCCTGCGCCAACGTCGCCGGAGCAAACACTGACCCGGTTAATCCAGCGGATGGCCCCGATCACGGTATTGAACATGCGACAAAATGGCAGCCGCCATCTGGCTGCAAATGGCGGCACTTCCGGCTGAAGTGCCCGTTGCCGATAGGGCGGCCGCGGGCATCATCACTTTCAGTCAATTCCCGGCAAGACTTTAATCTTCGACGCCTTGGCGCCTTTGCTGCATGGCCCGTCCTAGCGCGTCGTCCGCGACCCGCTCTTCGTCGGCCTCGAAGTGTTGTTCGTCCGGGGTCCTGTGCGTCGATAGGCGCTGTTGCCGACGAGCGCCTAGTCGCCGCGGCGCAGGCCCGCCTACAGGCGCGCAGCGCGGCCCCGCGAACTTCGGCGTTGCGCTCGGCTTCGGTGAGGTTGCGGCAGACAATGCAACGGCGCTTGCCGACGCGGACCTTTTGGCCTCGAGTTCGGTATCGGGACCCCTCGGCCGTGCGATGACGAAGGGAATGCTCGACGCGGGATAGTTCTGCGCGACTTCGTACACCTCCTTGGATGAGCGCTCGCGCACCCCCAGGATGTATACGAGGCCGCGTTCCTCCAGGCCGGCGATGGTAGCGGCGCTGATCATTCCTCGGTCGGCCACCTACTATTTGAATAGGGCAAATAGGCGACCACCCCGCAGCAAGCCAAGAATGACCTAAGTTCTATTCGACCTGCTGAGCTATCGCTACCAGGGCGAGACCGGCAACAAAACCTACCCACCAGGCACTCTCGCGCGCGCCTTGAAGGTAAACGGGGCAACGCAACCTTGCATCATAGCTCATGTCTATGGATCCGTAAGCAAACAAGCATTTTCGAAATCCGGCTCCTTCATTCACACCCCAGGGATTATCGCAAAGAGCGTCATTTCCGGCCGCTAAAGGAGGAGCGTTCATGAACGTCGCAGTGCTGACGCCTGGACAAGCCAATAGCAAACCGCTGAATTGCAAAGCCTCTCTCTTTACCGGATGAACCAGCGGTATCGAACTTGGAATCACTAAGTCGCTGGCGGCAGCCCGATCCTCATTGCGCCGGGAGGAATTGTCCCAACGCACAGCAACGATGACCGACCAGCCTTTGTCTATGTCGTCAGGGGCGAGATAATTGAGCGCAGTACCTATTGCCTGGTGCCGATCGTGTGGATGGCGAAGTTTCGGGAGAATTCAGTCCGGGATTTGGTCATTGGTGGGAAAACATTAGCGACAAGGAAGTTGTCCCGGCTTCATTGGATATAGTCGATCAGGACACCATTGATTTGGATAAACCAAAGGCAGAAATGCAGGCTAGGCGGAGATATTGCATTCCGAACGATTCGGGGGCCTACTTGGCATCCGCGAGGGCTGGGATCAAGACGACGCAGTCAGTCGACCGAGTTCATCGAAGCACGTTGATTAAGCTCAAGTGTGTGCTTCTTGGTTGGGCCGTGAAGTGGCCCTGCAGACGTCTCCGTTCCGCACTCCACAGGACCGGTGAGACCTCGCACAAAACGCGCGCCTCGGTCTATTTCCCAAAACATATTGTTAGGTGATCTAAAAACAAACCGGCGGGAGCGGCAGCTAATATCAGCAAGTCGAATTTCTGTTGGCCCATTAATCATTCAGGACGCTCTCTGCACATCTCTCCCTTTGTGATAACCTCATCCGGTCGGATTTAAGTCGGTTGTTTAAGTTTGGTCGCGACGTCCCAGAATATTGCTATCAATCGCGTCCACGAAGGAGTTTCATTGATGCAGGACTTTACGGTGGGCGGATGGATCGGACTCTGGGCACAGCAGATTGCCGAATTTGCGAATAATTTGGTCGCTATTCTCCGGGCCTTGCCGGATTCGCCGGGCGCTTTCCTCGATACCGCCCGACAAATACTGACGATGCGGAGCGGTGACCATTCTCCGATTACAACGCTGCTGCAACTCGTCGTTTGTGGAGCACTAGTTTTCGCGCCCAGAGTCATCCTCCGTATTTGGCCTGTCAAGCCGTGGTTTACGACGGGATCTCGCTACGACCTTTCAATTCATGGTCTCCTGGCCGATGGACTGGATGTGGGGGCGGCGCTGCTGGTAGCTACGCTGAGCGCTGCCTTGATTTTCTCAGGCACAGTCGCAATTGATCAATTTGCTGTGGCTGTGCTCTGGGGCGCAACGCGCTGGCGCATCTCCATGCGAGGCATCGAAATCTTTCTCCGACCGTCCCGTCCTGAGCTAAGATTGGTGGCGGTCGGCGACGATACGGCACGCACAACTATGCTCATGGCGGGAGTTGCCTTCGCCTTGGCACTCGGTTTTGTGACCATTGTGCCGGTTTTCCTCAACCATGGCCTCCCGCTGATAAATGCCCGGGCCTGCGCGTTGGTTCTCAGCACTCTCGATTGTCTCTTGGCGATTGCCGCGGTGCGCCGGTTTGCGGCGGATCTGCCTGCTGACAGAAGATTGGTATTATGGGTCGGCACCACTGGCGCGCTCACGTTGTGGGCGATCTGGGTTGGTTCCGTGGTAGCTCTCGATTTCACGCTTTATGACGCCTTTACCAAGACCGCGACGATCGTCTGGATTGTTGTTGGGCTTTATTGCGTCGGCGGGCTCGCCTCGCAACCTCGGGACAGCGCAATCGCGCCATCCATGAACCACGGCCAATTGGAGTGGCTTGTTGATTCGTCTGTACGCCGGGGCCTCCTTGTCACGTCAGCGGTCATAGGTATCTCGTTGGTTGGGCGCGATTGGCTGGTCGACGTCTTTGAGCTGGTAACACCGGATCAATGGCCAGCCATTTCCAGGGCATCCAACCTTGCTCTGGCGGTATCAGTGATAGGCTATCTCTGCTACGAAGCCCTGCGCACCTGGTCGGGTGTAAAATTTGGTCTGCAGCGTGCAACACTCGTTCCAGGGGTCGATCACGAAGACGACGAACGACATTCGGGGTCAAGGTTGGCGACTATTCTGCCTGTCTTTTCCCGGATCCTACTGGCTTCGTCGTTAGGCCTCGCGGCTCTATTGGGCCTTGCGAACTTGGGGGTCAATATCGGCCCGATTCTGGCCGGCGCCGGCATATTCGGATTGGCTATCAGCTTCGGGTCTCAGGCGTTAGTTCGCGACATTGTTTCCGGTTTCTTCTTCATCTTAGATGACGCATTTCGAGTTGGCGAATATATCGACACGGGGCGTCAAAAGGGTACAGTTGAGCGAATATCGCTGCGATCTTTCCGCTTACGGCATCAAAATGGGCAGGTACACACCGTCCCCTACGGACAGTTAGGCGCCGTAACGAATTTCAGCCGCGACTGGGCAACGGTCAAATTCAATTTGCGCCTCGCCCGTGACAGTGATCTCGAAATAATACGCAAAATCACCAAGCGAGCCGGGCAGGCGATGCTGGACGATTCGGAGATCGGATCGGAATTTCTAGTTCCTTTGAAGCTGCAAGGTGTTGCTGACGTTCAGGAAACAGCTCTAGTACTTCGTTTCAAGTTTACCGTACGGCCGGTCAAGGCATCTTTCGTGCAGCGCGAAGCGGTAAGGCGTCTCTATCTAGCGTTCAAGGAGCAAGGGATTGAGTTCGCCACAAACGCTGTCTTCGTTCAAACTGATACTGGTCGACCAATCGATCCAGCCGTCGGCGCAGCCGCACTGCAAACCGGAACCCAGGCAGAATTTCGAAACTTGGAAAGGGGCCTGCCGAAGGACAGAGCGTCCTCGCCGTGATGTCGGCAAAGAACGATACAGCGGTGAAAGATAGCTTGTGCGGGGGCGTTTCTAGCCAGCAAGCCCTTATCTTGTGTCTGCGGCGAATGGCTTCGGCACAACGAAACTCGCGGCGGCGGCAAAAGCACTATTATCCGTTCCGACCATTTAGACCGCGATGTTGGCGTTGGCAAAGCCGATGCTTGCTAATTGCAAAGCAGCAATGGGCCGCAGGCAACTTCCCGCTGGACGAGCGCAGGCTTGACCATGAATTTGAACCACATAGCCATGGCAATGTTGGCAATCCGCTGCTATTTGAGTGGCGATAGGAAATCGCTCTTAGGCTCGGGGACTTCTAGCATGCATAGTTCAACCTTCTTTGTGACTTTCCGTAACTTTTCTTGGTCTGTATCTCGAGCAAACCGCAAATTGACCGTCGCGGTCGACTTGTCACGGCTACGATTTATGATTTCCCCGAGCTGGCCAAAGAATATCGTATAAATCTTTCCGTTTTGGTGTCGAAGCCGAACCGACAGTACCCTTCGCCCCGCTGCAATCGATATAATCGCTTACGCGCGACGCATCGTCGGCGAGGTAGAGATTCCAGATACAATATCGCGAACTAGACAGACTCTCACTTTTCCTTCCCCGGTTTGACAGGCGAGAACGCGTCGGGGGTCTGCGGTCCACACAAAGGGTTTGGGGTCGAAGTTCGTCTCCTCGACGAAGCGGTTGCCCAAGCGCCAGATCGAGCACATGCCGCACCGTGATGGCCGGCAGCGGCTTCTTGCCGGGCTTGCCTGTCTTGTCGCGCATGCCCTTCCACGCCCTCCGCCATAAACCGCGCCTGCCAGGTCCCGACCACTGGTTTCGCCTTGCCGGATCGATGCATGATCTCGGTGGTCCCACAGCCATCGGCCGTGGCCAGGATGATTTCGGCACGCCACACATGCTTTGGCGGCGCGCTACGATCCGAAACGATCGTTTCAAGACGGCGGCGATCATCCGGGGTGACGTTGACGACAATTCCTGCTCTCATGTCGAGAGCTTAAACTGCTTCGGGCGTTTTGGGAATCGTCCGAATGAATCAGACCACTTTGCCAATCGTTCCTGTCGGAGAAGGAGTTCACGACTGACCCGGGCCGGGAACCGGTAGCTCCATGCCGCCTCGATCAACATGCGCCGTGCCGCGCCATTGCCCGCCTTGGTGATCCCGCCCTGTCGTCGCGTGTTGCCACTGGAGTGCTCGGAAGGTACGAGGCCCAGATAGGCCATGAACTGCCGCGGATTGGCGAAGCGGGTGATGTCGCCGAGTTCAGCCACCAGTGTCGCCGCTGCCACCAGTGCCAGGCCACGCAGCGCCTGCAGCGCCTCTACGACCGGCGTTAGCGACCAGTCCGACAGCGCGGCCTCGATGTGGGCTTCAAGACGGTCCCGCCGGGCCGTTGCCGCCTCGACGGCACCGATACAATCCTCCAGTACGATGTAATGCGCGGCATGTGTGAACTTAAGCCCGGCGAGCCAGCGACGGTGCATTAGCGTCCAAGCTGGCCGGTTGTAATGATGGCCATGACGCAGCAAGAAGCCGGACAGTTGCTGGCGCGCCTGCCGTAGCACGCGCACAGCCGCCAGTCGCGCACGCACGAGATCGCGGATCGCCTCATGGGCCGGGTTTGGAACCCAGACCGATGACAGTTCGCCTGCCCGGTGCAACTTGGCCAGGTTAATCGCATCCCGCCGGTCAGTTTTGATCCGTTCGCCAGGCTTGCGCGGAATCAACGAAGGTGCGACCACGATGCATTCGTGCCCAGCTTCGCTCAGTTGCCGCTGAATGCCATAGCCGCAAGGACCCGCTTCATAGCACAACCGTAGCCTGCATCCGTTACGAGCCAGCTTCTGTCGCCAGCGTCTTCAACGCAGCCGGCGTGTTCACGATCTTGCCGTGCTCTCGCACCTCACCTCGCTTGCCCGCCTCCGCAAGCGCCACCGCAATCGTATCTTTGTGTACATCCAGGCCGACATAGATGATATGCTCGTTCCATGACCCGTCTCCTATGCATGAGGCTCGGCGCCGGTCCATCCAGCGCAACCCTCGAAAGCCTGCATATTGTGAGACGGGTCGCCCCTATCTCAAGCGAACATATGGTCTAGCGTCTTGGTTCCAAAGAAGGGTGCGAGGCCGATAGCCGATGCACCCGTTGTAGCAGCGTGATTCAAAATCCGTCAGCTGCGCGGCAGTGCCACACGTCCCATGACAGCATGATGTGACGGGAGCAGTTGCACAGACTCGCAAGCAACGTAGTCGAGCAAGGCCGCACAGGTGCGAACAAGTGGCGCCGGCCGCGACGAGGTGAGCGACCCGCACAGCTCGAACGAGGAAATGGGCCCAACGGGCGAGCTGACGCAGTGACAGAATAAACTGCATCGCCTGCCCGGTGATGTTTGCGCCTGTAGTTAAGAACCGTCGCGATAAAGGACAGCCCAACTAACAATGTGAGGGTGAGAGGCGTTGCAACGGGAACATCAACACCGCCTACTGGGGCGGAGTGGGTTTGGACAACAGTGTGAAGGGATGCTCTAGCTCTATTGACGTTGGGTTCGGTTATCTTATGGACTGTGTCGCAGCTGAGGGGTCCGGCGAAGCAAAGGGCGCGGACCGTTCGGCGTATGCCGTCTCGAGTTTGGTTTTCGTGGATTAAGTGGCGCTAAGTGCTGGTAGCCGTCTCGTCAATAAACACCAGCCGGGCTGGATCAAAGAAAACCCTGCTGCCGAAGCCAACGGCGGCGCGCCCGGGCGACATCCTCTCGTTCTTGTTCACTCGCGCACAGGGTTTTTTTTAACGGTGACATTGTGGCGTTCGAAAAATCGCCAAACCGCTGTACGACTACCTCGAATGCGGTGTTTTCGCATCGCAGTCACAATTTCGTTCAGCGTCATGTCCGGCTGGGTAGCAACCAGATCCAGCAACCATTCCGCGTGCTGCTCCAACGGCGATGTGCTTCCGCCGGTCGGCTTGGCCCTGGTGCTTCGATCGTCACGCCAGCGCTGCAACCATTTCACCGCCGAACTGGGGCTGAGATTAAAGCTCTCGGCGGCTTCCCGCCGCGACGCTCCGGACTTAACGGCTTCGATCACGCGTACTCGCAAGTCATCAGAGTACGGCCTCGGCATCGATTTGGCTCCTCAAAGCTCGAATCAATGCCGCACTAGTGCGTGATCACTTCGATTTCGATGCTCCCACGGGACTGATGGCGGGTGTCATGACGAGCCATCCAGCTGTGCTTTGTATGCCCGTATTGTGGCCATCTCCACCCCGTTTTTCACCAGCATATATGTCGGTCGGGTTCAAAACAAATTTCACCGAAGCTGAATGTCGTCTCTATGGCCAGTTGCAGTTGGACTTGGTCCGTAGGTCTCATCTCGTACCATAGTGCCGCTTACGACCGATGCGTTGGGGCATGCCTTACTAATCGGGGAAGAGGTGACGGCCGCAGGGGGAATGGGCGACCCCCACCCCTACGGGGGTAATTGGACAGGCCGGGGGCCTTCAGACGCGTGCTCAAGCGGCGAGTCGGTTGCTTCCAAGCCTGAATCACCATCTACAAATTATTCTCGCTAAGCAAAAAAAGCGAGTTGAGAAGGCTTTCTTGGGCGGCCTGGCTTTCTTATTGGCAATCCGCCGCCCTCGACGCGCTGAGCGAGCGCCCTTGATTCCTTGTGAAAGTGCGCGCACTCTCGGCCGATAGCCTTGAACTGGTTCGACTGGTTGAGCTGGCGTGTTGCCCAGGATGTGGCGGCTTCATCAATCGCCCATTTGTCGTAGCGAACACTGGCTCGATGCACTCAGAAGAACTCGCGAGCTTACCTGTGGCGGTGATCCTTTTCATTGATCTAAGCGGAGCCCATGAGTGCGAGGAGATGTTTGTTTGAACCAGTCGGATCCGATAGAGGCAAGGCCTGCCGTAGCCCCTCTGCGGCAGCGGCCGCCAGGCGCAGCACCCGAAGCATCGATCGCGAGCGGAAACGCCTTGGCCGAAGTCGCTCGGCTATCACCCGACGATGCACTGCAGCGGTTGTCTAGCACGGCGGTGGGCCTCGCGCCCAGTCAAGTCGAGCAGCAGCTCCGCTCCGTCGGACCCAATCGGGTCGCTCGGCAAGCGCGTCATACGGTTCTCGGCGAGCTTGCTACACGCTCTATCAATCCGTTGAATATCCTGCTGCTGTCGTTGGCGACGGCATCCTATTTCCTCGGCGACCACCGTGCAGCGATCATGATCGCGATCATGGTCGTCCTAAGCATCACCCTAGGCTTCCTTCAGGAGTATCGGTCGAACAATGCTGCCGCCGAATTGCAAAAGATGGTATCGATAACCACTTCTGTGCGCCGACAGGGGGGTGCCGACCACGTCGATGTTCCGATCGATCAACTTGTGCCTGGCGACATCGTTCTGTTGTCTGCCGGAGACATGATCCCCGCCGATCTCAGGTTAATTTCGGCCAAGGATCTCTTCATCAACCAGTCGGCCCTCACTGGCGAGGCAATGCCGCTTGAGAAATTTGCTGCGGCCCACGACGGCACGGTTGAGACTCCATTTGATCTCCCCAATATCTGCTTTATGGGCAGCGCTGTCGTCAGCGGAATCGGCTGCGGCGTCGTCGCACTGACCGGCCCGCGAACTGCTTTCGGCATCGTAGCAACTGCAATCGCCGAGACGCGGGAACTCACGAGCTTCGACAAGGGTATCACTCGTTTTACCTGGTTGATGCTCGGGTTCATTCTCGTGATGGCGCCTCTCGTGTTCGTGATCAATGGCGTGACCAAGGGCAATTGGCTCGAAGCACTGTTGTTTGCGGTCGCCGTAGCGGTAGGTTTAACGCCCGAGATGCTGCCGATGATCGTGACGGTCAATCTGGCAAAGGGCGCAATGGCAATGTCCCGAAAGAAGGTCATTGTTAAGCGTCTCAATGCAATCCAGAACTTCGGGGCCATGGACGTGTTGTGCACGGACAAGACCGGCACACTTACTCAAGACCTGATTATCCTCAAGCGCCACCTTGATATCAGGGGCGCCGATTCGGACAGTGTGCTCGAGTACGCCTATTTGAATAGCTATTACCAGTCCGGCCTCAAGAACCTGCTCGACGTCGCGGTCCTGAAGCACGGCGATCTCGAAGGTGGCCTAAAGGTTCGGGAGCGGTTCAAGGAGATCGACGAAATACCGTTCGACTTTGAGAGGCGAAGGATGTCCGTCGTTCTCGGGCGCGACGACGGGGCTCATGTCCTCATTTGTAAGGGTGCTGTCGAAGAAGTCTTCGCAGTTTGCAGGCACTACACGATTGGCGATGAGACTGGTCCGCTCGATGAGAGCCATCTTGCTTCGGCGACCGAGACGACAGCCAAGCTCAACGCGGACGGATTTCGGGTAATTGCCGTCGCCACCAAGGAGATGCCACCGACCCAGGCGACATACTCTGTCGCTGACGAGGCCGATCTCACGTTGCTCGGTTACATCGCGTTCCTCGACCCTCCCAAGGAGACATGCGCCCCTGCGATTGCCGCACTGCAGGCTGGCGGCGTGCAAGTGAAGATCCTGACTGGGGACAACGACATTGTTACGCGGAAGATCTGCCATGATGTTGGTCTTTCCGTGGACCGCATCATTCTCGGCAGCGAGATGGCGGCGCTGTCGCCGGAAGAGTTGGCGAACCTGGCGGAGACCGCGACGGTGTTCGCCAAGGTGTCGCCGTCGCAAAAGGCCGCCATTATCGACGCCCTCCACCGCAAGGGGCACGTCGTCGGCTTCCTGGGGGATGGCATCAACGACGGACCGGCATTGAAGGCTGCGGACGTCGGCATATCCGTGGATAGTGCCGTCGATATCGCCAAAGAGTCCGCAGATATCATATTACTCGAGAAGAGCCTGGCGGTGCTCGGCGATGGCGTGATCGAGGGCCGCAAGGTGTTCGGCAACATCACCAAATACATCAAGATGGGCGCGAGTTCCAATTTTGGCAACATGTTTAGCGTGCTCGGGGCCAGTATCTTCCTGCCGTTTCTGCCGATGACGGCGATTCAGGTGCTCACCAATAATTTGCTTTACGACTTCTCGCAGACCGCGATTCCAACCGACAACGTTGATGCCGAATATCTGGCGGTGCCGCGGCGGTGGGACATTGGCAACATCACGAAGTTCGTGTTGTTCATCGGCCCAATCAGCTCGATCTTCGATTATGTCACTTATTTCACGATGCTCTACGTCTTCAACGCGTGGAATAATCCGGCATTGTTCCAGACCGGCTGGTTCGTCGAATCCCTGCTGACGCAAACGCTCATCATCCACATCATTCGCACCGCGAAGATTCCGTTTTTCCAAAGTCGAGCCAGCACGGCGCTCATCACGACAACCCTCGTCATTGCTTCAATCGGAATAGCCCTTCCGTACTCTTGGCTCGCCAGCTTCTTGGGTTTCGTCCCGCTGCCCCCGACCTACTGGATCGCGCTCTGTCTCATTCTTCCCAGCTATGTCGTCCTGACGCATGTCGTGAAGACGTGGTTCATTCGACGATTCGGGTTGAGTTGAATTCAGCGAGCCGCGTGATTTCGAGACGCGGTCCAGCAATTCCTGATGAAGATCGCAATAAAGATACATACGAAAGTGGCAACAAAGGACGGGACCATGGCGCTCTGTACTCCAGCGTGGGAAGCTGGAATCGCATCAAGGTCGGATGGTGGGCAACCAGTCCTCGAGCCGTTGCAGCCAGCGCGGCAGCGGAGGCGGGGCAGGGGGCGGCTTGAGCTTGAGGCGGTCACCGTCAAGTCCAGGAACAAGTTAAAGCGTTCGAGTGTGGTAGACGGCAAGATCCGGACGGTGACCAATGCTCAATACGGTCGTCTGCTTCAACTCATCATCGAACAAGCGCATGACGCGGCGCTGGCTGTCTTCGTCGAGCGCGGCCGTGGCTTCATCGAGAAAGACCCATCCCGGTTTGTGCAGCAGGAGGAGGCGCGCGAAGGCGAGGCGCTCCTGTTCGCCGAGCGACAGTTCCTGGCTTAGGCGTGAATACTGTCAGGCTGATAACATTTCGCGGTTAGCAACACCGCCGGATCACGC
>CAVZAB010000022.1:0-166960 GCA_963773155.1 uncultured Alphaproteobacteria bacterium
GGCCGATTGCCCAAGGCGCGCGCCCGGACCGGTCGCTGGCTCCACATGGTGTTTGACTGGTGCGAGACTGTGACGAATGAAGACCTCGACAACCTCATTGCGTTCCTGCGCAGGTCAAAGCCGGTCAAGAGCCAATGACTTCAAACCCGGCCGGAACGGCGCGCCGGGTGGCGGATGTTGCCACCTGTTCTTCGGCCTGAGCTTTTCGCTTTCCGCCGAACACTGGCTGAGTTGGGCGCGGTTGGCCGCTTTTTCGCGGCGGCAGGCTTTCCGTGCGGCCGCTTGCTTAGGCCCGGGCCCAGGGTCGCGGCCGCCGGTCTCAAACATCGCGACATAGCTGCCCCGACCACCCTAGCCTAGACACGCCGCCGCCCGTCTGAAACAAAGCCCCGGCGAGATCAACCCGCCTCGTCTGGCCGCGGCCAGGGCAACCGGCGAGGTTAGCGGGTGGCCGCGCGGAAGTTCAAAGAATGAGAAATCTGTATTTTCGGCGGGATAGTGGTAGTGCACGCCGGATGCCTGCGCCGCGCTGATGGCGGTCGAACTGAAAACCCGGCGTCCGCTGGTGATCGCAGCGGTCATGACGTCGATGTTTATGGTCGCCATCGAAGCGACCATCGTCGCGACCGCCATGCCGTTGATCGTCGGTCAGCTCGGCGGCCTTAATCTGTACAGCTGGGTCTTTTCTTCGTTCCTGTTGACCCAGACCGCGACCAGTGTCGTTTTCGGCAAATTGTCCGACATCTATGGCCGCAAGCCCATTCTTCTAGTGGGCATTGCCGTGTTCCTGATCGGATCGGTGCTGTGCGGTTTTGCCTGGTCGATGCTGTCGATGGTCGTCTTCCGGCTGATCCAGGGCATCGGCGCCGGCGCGTTGCAACCGGTCGCCATGACGGTTGTCGGCGATCTCTACCCGGCCAGGGAACGGGGCAAGATCCAGGGCTATCTTGCGAGTGTTTGGGCGGTGTCCGCGGTCATCGGGCCATTGGCTGGAGGAATCATCGTCCAACACGTCCACTGGGCCTGGATTTTCTGGATGAATGTGCCGATCGGGTTGTTGGCAGCCGCGGGGTTTTTTGGCTTTCTGCACGAGACGATTGTCAGCCGGCGATTGCCGATCGATCTTATGGGGGCGCACCTATTCACGCTCGCGGTCGCCGCATTGATGATCGCTCTGACCGAAATCGGCACATCGCCGCAGGCGACGCTCGTCGCCGCGCTCGTCTGCCTCACAAGCACGCTTCTATTCTTCCTGCAGGAGCGCCGCGCTGCCGATCCGCTCATTTCCACGGGGGTATGGGGCCATCGGCCGATAGCTGCAGCCAATGGTGCGTCGCTGCTCGCCGGCATGGCGCTGATTGGTCTTACCTCCTTCTTGCCGATGTATGTCCAGGGCGTGATGAGCCGCTCGCCGCTGATCGCCGGCTTCGCCTTGACGATGATGGTTTTGGGATGGCCGGTTGGGGCAACGCTCGCGGCTCGCAATCTGCACCGTTTCGGCCTGCGCACGATCCTACGTTTCGGCAGCGCGCTGATGCCGGTCGGCGCGCTGGCCTTCGTGGCACTACCGCTGACCCAGTCGGCGTCACTCGCTGGCTTGGGCTCGCTGCTGATGGGCTTTGGCATGGGCCTGTTGAGTACCGCTTCGCTCGTCCTCATCCAGGACATTGTCGACTGGCAGCAGCGCGGCGGGGCGACCGCATCGAATTTGTTTTCCCGCAATCTCGGCAGCACGATCGGCGCCGCCCTGCTCGGCAGCGTTCTCAATTACAGCCTCGGCCGCGCCGGCGGGCTCGGCCCTATTACGTCGGAACAATTGCGCCAGCTGCTTGATAGTCCGGGCGGCAATGCCATGGCTGACGGCGCGGTGCGCGAGGCGCTGCAGGCGGCTCTTTTGTTGACATTCTGGGCCATTTTTGTGATTTCGCTGGCAACGGTTGTCGTCGCCTGGCTTGTCCCGGCAATCAAACTCGGGCATCAGGGTGAGGCTCGACCGATGGAAGGCGCAGGGGAATGATGCCGAACCTAACCGCACTGGCGACTTTGCTCGTTCTCGCCGTCTACTTCTGGACCATCGGGCTTGTCGGCAATGCGCGGCGGCGCTTCGACATCAAAGCGCCCGCTTGCACTGGCCATCCCGAATTCGAGCGGATATTTCGGGCGCAAATGAATATGCTCGAATGGCTGCCGCTCGGACTACCGGCCATGTGGCTTGCCGCGGTCTATGTGAGTGATGCCTTCGCCTTCGCGCTCGGACTGGTCTTTGTCGGCGGCCGCGTCGCCTATAGTCTGGCCTATCGGCAGTCGGCCGAAAAGCGCGCCGCGGGTTTTCTCGTCCAGGCCGGTGCCGTTTCGCTCTTGTGGTTCGGCGCCCTCATCGGCATCCTGCGGGTCATGGTGGTCCATTGAACGGGCGGCGAGGGGCCAGCGATCAATGGTCGAGTCCCTCGGTGGCGACAATTTCGATACCGAAACCGGACAGACCGACATAGGTTCGTTCGGACGAGGAAAGCAGTGTGATCGAATTGACGCCGAGATCGCGGAGAATTCTGGGCGCCGAGGCCGATCTCGCGCCAGTAGCGGCTGCGCTGGGCGTCGCTTGAGCCGGCTTCTGTATCCGGTCCGACCGGGCTCAGCGGAACACCGGCAGTACCATCGCGCAGATAGACGAGGACGCCGCGGCCCTCGCGTTTGAAGCGGGTGAGCGCGCGGGTGAGCGCCTCGCCGCCGCCAAACACGTCGGCGACAATATCGGCCCGGTGCAGGCGCGTCGTCACCGCCTTGCCGTCCCCGATGCGGCCGTGCACGATAGCCAAGTGCTGGACCGCATCAAATTTCGTGCGATAGGCATGTCCGGTCATTTCGCCGATGACGGTGCGGACCGGAAAGGTGGCGATCCGCTCCACCAGTTTTTCGCGCGCCTGCCGATAGGCGATCAGATCGGCGACCGAGATCCGAGTGATGCCGTGTGCCTCCGCAAAGGCGTCGATCTGCCGGCCGCGCATGACGGTGCCATCGTCGTTGACCAGTTCGCAGATGACGCCGACCGCGGGTAGGCCGGCCAGCCGGCACAAATCGACCGCGGCCTCGGTATGGCCTGACCGTATCAACACGCCGCCGTCCTTGGCGATCAGCGGGAAAATATGGCCCGGCCGAACGAAATCGGCAGCGCCCATATTGCCATTGGCGAGCGCCCGCACCGTATTGGTCCTTTGCTCCGCCGATATGCCGGTGGTCAGAGCGTGCCGCGCGTCAACCGATACGGTGAAGGCGGTGCCGAGCGGCGCGTCATTGACCGAGACCATCGGATCGAGCCGCAGCCGCCGGGCCTCGTCGGGGGTCAGCGGCGCGCAGACGATGCCGCAGCAGTGCCGGATGATGAAGGCCATTTTCTCGGCGGTGCACAGCGCCGCCGCCATGACGAGGTCGCCTTCGTTCTCGCGGTCGTCGTCATCGGTGACGGCGACGATCTCGCCCCGGGCAATCGCCTCGATCGCGGCACTGACCGAATGGGCCATGTCGGGGCCGCCCTCACCCGCCAGTTCACGGCCATAGCGCAATTCAGCCTCCGACAGGCCGAGCGCCTGCGCAATCTTCGTCAAATTATCCCCGCGCGGGTTTTCCACATCGCCCCTTAAGTATTTGGCAATGCTGTCATAAGCGACGCCTGAACGGCGCGACAATTCGGCCGCCGACAGATGGCGCTCGTGCAAAGTCGCGGCGAGCCGGCCGCCCCAATTCATTTGCCAAGCCATAGATTTCTAATGTGGAATTTAATTCCAGGAATTGCAAGCCCTAGCGGGCAAAGGGCCAGCGCGGCGCGATGCCAACCTGGGCGCGGTGGCGCAGCCAGTGGTCGGCGAGAACGCAGGCCATCATCGCCTCGCCGACCGGAACGGCGCGAATACCGACACAGGGGTCATGCCGGCCGCGGGTCGTTATCGTCGTCTCCGCGCCGTACCGGTCGACGGTCAACCGCGGCGTCAGAATCGAGGAGGTCGGTTTGACCGCAAACCGTATGACAATCGGCTGACCGGTCGAAATGCCGCCGAGAATGCCACCGGCATGGTTGGACAGGAAGTGCGGACCGCTTGGACCAGCCCGCATTTCATCGGCATTGGTCTCGCCCGACAAGGCCGCCGCGGCAAAGCCGTCGCCAATCTCGACCCCCTTGACCGCATTGATGCTCATCATCGCCGCCGCCAATTCGGCGTCGAGCTTGCCATAGACCGGGGCGCCCCAGCCGGCCGGGACCCCCTCGGCCACAATCTCGATGATTGCGCCGACCGAGGAGCCTGCTCGGCGGACGTCGTCGAGATAGGTCTCGAAAAGGCGGGCGGCCTCCGGATCCGGGCAAAAGAACGGATTGGCCTCGACGGCGTTCCAATCCCAATTGCCGCGCCGGATCGGATGCGCTCCCATCTGCACCAGGGCGCCACGGATCGTCACGCCTTCGAGCAGGCGCCGGGCGATCGCGCCGGCGGCCACCCGCGCGGCGGTCTCCCGGGCCGAGGCCCGGCCGCCGCCCTGCGGGTCGCGGATGCCATATTTGGCATCATAGGCGAAGTCGGCATGGCCGGGACGATAGGTTTCGGCGATTTCCGCATAGTCCTTCGGGCGCTGGTCGGTATTGGCGATCAACAGCGCGATTGGCGTGCCCGTCGTCAGGTTGAGTCCGTCGGGACTGCTCAGCACTCCCGACAGAATCTCGACCCGGTCGGGCTCGCGGCGCTGAGTCGTGAAGCGCGACTGGCCGGGCCGGCGTCGATCGAGATCGCGCTGAATATCGCTTTCACGCAATTCGAGCCGCGGCGGGCAGCCGTCGACGATGCAGCCGATTGCCCTACCGTGGCTCTCGCCGAAGGTCGTGACCCGAAATAAGTGGCCAAAACTATTGTGCGACATGGACCCTCGCCGGAACTAGGCCGCTGCCCGGACCGGGCGTTGCGTTTCCTCCCGCTCCTTGACTTCGGCCGGTGCTCCCACCCATTGCGAATGGGCCGGAATGTTCTCGCCTTTCATGACCAAGGTCCAAGGCCCAAGCCGGGCGAACTCGCCGACCTGAGTGTCGTAAAGTACAGTCGAGCCCGCACCGACGGTGACGCCGCGGCCAATATTGACCCGCCCGACTTTCATGACCCGATCTTCATAGAGATGGGTCTGAAGCGCGCACAATGCGTTGAGCACGGCAAAGTCACCAACGCTGACGCAATCGAACTCGGTAATGTCGGTCATATCCATATAGACGCCCTTGCCGAACTTGGTCCCGAACAGCCGCAGGACCCAGGGCAGAAAGGGGGTGCCACGCAGATGGTCAAGCAGGACCTTGCCGGCCATGCCCCAATACATGACGGCGACGGCTTCCGTTCGCATCGCCCACCAAGACCACATCGGTTTGACGACCGGTTCGTAGCGTCCCATCGTCCCCCACTTGATCAAAATCACCACACTCGTCAGCGCCAGCGAGATGAGTACCGAGGCAAGAACGAAAAGCCAGAAGACCTCGCCATAATGTCCTTCCAAGAGTTTCTGGCCAAAGGCTTCCACCGCCCAGGTCCCAAAGGTGATGAACAGCATGGTCGGCAAGGAAATATGCACGGCCTCGAATATGGCGCGCATGAATTTCTTCCACTTCGGCGCCTCGTAAGTCCAATTGGTGCCGCCGCCGTCGAAGCGCTGTCGCACCGGCAATTTGATCGGCGGCGAGCCAAACCAGGTATCGCCGGGACTCATCAAATCGTTCGACGGGGGCTTCGACTTGATGCCAATCAGGGCGCCGGTCGGAATATCCGAGCCTGGCGGCACGACACCGTCATTGCCGATAAAGACCCGCGGACCGGTGCGGACCCGTTCCAGATGCATCCAGCCGCGCCTGATATCCTCGTCGCCGAGAACCACTTCGTCGGCGATGAAGCATTTCTCGCCGATTTCGACCAGGTCATAGCGGCCAGCCAGATTGGTCGATATTTCCGCATCCTTGCCGATCTTGGCGCCCATCAACCGATACCAGGCGCGCATGTAGATTGTCGCAAACAGCGACGAGAGCACTTCGAGGGTGATCTCGGTCGATAGTGCAACCGTCCATTTCCGCAGGTAGAACCAGGAGAAAATCGAATAGCGCCCCTCGCTGACGCGCGGCAGAATCGTCCAACGAATCACTGCGATGAACAATACAGTCACGATCACCATGACAAAGGCAGTCGGCCAGGCCATAAGTGGAATCGAGGCCAGATAGTAAAAATGCCCGGCGCCGGCAATGCCCAGCCACTCGTCCAGCCGATCGAACAGCCAGAAGGCCGGAAATATCGGCAAAAGCCCCAATGGTGGAATGGCGAGGAGCAGTACCGTGTAGAGGAAGGTTTGCAGCGCCCGGCGCCCGGCGCTGGCCGTCGGCCAGTCCGGCTGGCTCGCGCGTTCGACCATGCCGACCTGGCGCGCCGGCGATCCATCCCACATTTCGTAGGCGCCGATCCGGCTGCAGTGGGAAACCGCCGTCACGTCCTTGAGCTCGGCGCCTTCGCCGATCTCGACATCCTCCTCAATCACGCAGGCCGTCCCAACATAGGCATCATCGCCGATAGCGATCCGGCCAAGGATGAACTCATCGCCCTCGACTCGGGCATTGGCGAGATTGACTTTGCCGCCGATGGTCGCCCGGGCGCCGATCGACACCAAGTCTAACGCCCCGATGTCGATGTCGCTGATGATCGCATCCTCGCCGACTTGGGCACCAAGGGCCTGCAAATAGAGCCTGATCAGCGGCGATCCCTGGAACCATTTCATGTGGGTCAGCATCAGAAATCGTTGGACCAGCCACCAGCGGAAATAATAGGTTCCCCAAAGGGGATAGCGCCCGGGCTTCATGCGTCCAATGATCAGCCACTTGCCGCCGATCGCAATTAAAATCGTGGCGATATTGATGCAAATATAGACGCCGACGAGCGACAGCATTTCCTGCCACAGGTTGGCATCGACATCGGTCAGCAGCATGTAGCTGATGAACACGCCAAGCCATTGCGCCGTCATTAGTGCGAGGACGAATGGCAGAGTGATGGCCTGGGCGAGACCACACAGGAAACGCCTGGTCAGGGGCGGCGGCGTGAAGGAAAGGTCCTGCGCCGGCCCTGATGTCTTGGCCTTTTCGTCAAGCAGCGCCGCCATGGCCCGCAATGTCCGCCTGGCATAGATGTCCTGCAGGGTCAGACCGGCCAGTGCCGGCGTCTCGCGCACCAGCGAAACGAAGCGCGCTGCCAACAGCGAATGGCCGCCGAGTTCGGTGAAGAAATCGGCTTCGAACCCGATCGGCTGGGGCGGCAGCACCCGCTTGGCCGCCTCGAGAAGTTTCGCCTCGGTTGGCGTGCGCGCCGCCTCGAAATGCTGCACTTCGGCGGCGGCCGACAGGGGCGCAAATTTCAGTTCCTTGCGATTGACCTTGCCGGATGGGAGCCGCGGCAGAGCAGCCACGATCTCGAGGCGACCGGGGATCATGTAGGCCGGCAATTCCGCGCGCAGCGCCGCCCGCAGCGCCTTGCCGTCAATGCTGGCGTTGCGCTCGGGAACAAGAAAGGCGACCAGCTGGTCGAGCCCCTCGTCGTGCCGCAGCACCACCGCGGCTTGCGCCACCCGCTCGTTCTCAGTCAGTTTGGCCTCGATTTCACCGAGTTCGATACGAAAGCCGCGCATTTTTACCTGGTCGTCGATGCGACCGTGAAAATGCAGGTTGCCCTGTTGGTCAAGGCTGACCGCGTCGCCGGAGCGGTAAAGAACCGGATCGGCCGCCTCATCTGAAAATGGATTGGCAATGAACTTCTGCCTGGTCAGACTGTCCCGAGCGAGATAGCCGCTGGCGACGCCGGGGCCGCCGATCAGCAATTCGCCTTCCTGCCCCGGTCCGAGTAAAGTCGCCTCGTCGGCGACATAACAGGTGTAATTGGCGATCGGTTTGCCGATCGTGATCGGCTCTCCCGCGCGCACCTCGGCGATCGTCGCCACCACCGTGGTTTCGGTCGGACCATAGCTGTTGAAAATCCGCCGGCCGCGCCGGCACCAATGGATGGCAAGACCAGGCGGGAAGGCTTCCCCCCGAGAATGACGATCCTTAGACTTGCAACATCGCGCGGCAACATGGCGAGCAAGGTCGGCACCGTGTCGAGCACGCTGACGCCCTCGGCCTCCATCACGTCGGCCAGCCGATCCGCATCGCTGATGATCTCGGGCGATGCGACAAACAGCGTGCTGCCAACGAGATAGGGGATCCAGATCTCTTCCATCGACAGGTCGAAGGCGACGGAAGCCCCCTGGAGGACGATATCGGTTGCCTCGATCCCGTAGACAAGATTGGCGGCGCGCAGATAGTGGCAGATGTTGCGGCCGCTGATCGCAATGCCCTTGGGCGTTCCGGTCGAGCCAGACGTGTAGATCAAATAGGCGGGCGTATCCCTGGTCGCGCCAAGCGCGCGCGGATTGACAGGCGTCTGGTCCGTCGCATCGACGAGACTCGGCCCGGTGACGAGCGGACAGGCGACGCGGCCCTCAGCCTTCTTGGCGAATTCAGCGGATGTCAAAAACGCCTTGGCGGCGGCATCCTCAAGGCACAAGGCAATCCGCTCGACCGGCGCATCGGCATCGAAAGGCAACCAGGCGGCGCCGGTCTTGGCGACGGCAATCTGGCCAATCAGCAGCTCAACCCCGCGCCCCATCCACAAGCCGACGACATCGCCTGGGCGCACGCCGAGCCGTATGAGGCCGCGCGCGATCGCATTCGCCTGGTCGTCGACTTCGCGATAGGTCAGGCGCAGGTTGTCGGATTTCAGGCAGAGTGCGTCGGGCCTTGCTGCCACCGTTGCCGCGAAAATTTCGGCGAGAATTTCGTCGCGCAGCAATTCGGGATGCACCGGGCCGCGCAAGATCGCCTGGGCGCTCGCCGCATCCTGCGCCGGCCGGTCCACAATCTGGGTTGCGCTTTCATTCATTCCTGCGGCGTCCTGTTTCTGCTCGTCCAAGGTCTTATGGTCGCGCCCGCCCGTCGGCGGGCGTCTTGCGTCGGCATTTGAACCCTCAACACGGCGCAAACGACGGGTCCTGCCCCTAGCGCCGCGCGCCTGAACGCCGTCTGAACGACCGCTGCCGGGCCGAAGGCTCCGCCCGAGCGGCGCCCGGTCGTCGGCAGGGCCAGATGCTCTAGCACTTTGGCCCCCTCCTTGCCACGCCCGTTTTCACAGCCAATGATGAGCCCCGTCCTGAAACAGCAGCACTCTGCCCTGGAAAATGGGCGTGGCTGCGGCGGTGCCGGGCTCCACGCCGGCGATCAGAAAGAGAAGAGCCCGCGCCACCCCGCCATGCGCAACCACCAGCGTGTCGCCGGCAAGCCTGCGTACCCAGGGGTCGACCCGCTCGGCCAGCATGGCATAGCTCTCACCGCCGGGTGGGACGAAACCCCATTTGTCCTGTTGACGTTTGCGGGCCGCGAGCAAGTCTTGCCGACGGACCGCGCGCCACGTCAGACCTTCCCAGCGGCCAAAGGTCAGCTCCTTCAGCCTTGCATCGATCGTGAATTGCTGCGGCGGCGCGAGCCCGAGCGTCTCGCGCACGATCCGCATGGTTTCCACGGCTCGCCGCAGCGGCGAGGCCTGACAAGGAAAATCCGGCCTGTTCCGAACGATGCCGGCGATCTGCCGGGCGGCGGCGCTGGCCTGGGCCCGACCCTTAGCATTGAGGCCGATATCCTGCTGGCCCTGTAGCCGGCCCTCGCGGTTCCAGTCGGTCTCACCGTGGCGAATGAAGATCAGGCGATCGAGGGCGGCAAGCGGCATTATTCAGGCACCCGCCCGTACAATTTCATCGGTGCCGGGCTGATCTGGAAGCGCTCATTCCGGCCCGTCCCTGACGACGCCGATATCCGGCGCGCTCGGATGCTTCATGCCGACGATGTGATAGCCCGAATCGACATGCAGGATTTCGCCGGTGACCCCGCGGGCCATCGGCGAAAGAAGATAGACGGCCGATTCGCCGACTTCCTCGATCGTCACGGTCCGCCGCAGCGGTGCATTATGTTCGTTCCAGCGTAAGATGTAGCGGAAATCGCCGATGCCGGATGCCGCCAGCGTTTTTATCGGGCCGGCCGAAATGGCATTGACTCGAATGTTCTTTTCCCCGAGATCGGCCGCGAGATAACGGACGCTTGCCTCGAGCGCGGCCTTAGCCACACCCATGACGTTGTAGTGCGGCATCCACTTTTCCGCGCCGTAATAGGTCAGCGTCAGCAAGGCGCCGCCTTCGCTCATCAGCCGTTCGGCGCGCTGCGCCACGGCGGTGAAGGAATAGCAGGAAATCATCAGCGATTTGGTGAAATTGTCCTCGGTCGTGTCGACATAGCGGCCGGTTAGCTGGTCCTTGTCGGAAAAGGCGATGCAATGCACGACGAAATCGAGCCGCCCCCACAGCCGGCTGAGCCCCGCAAAGACCGCATCCATTGAAGCCACATCGGTGACATCGCAATGGCCAACCACCGGCGCACCGAGGCCCTCGGCCAGGGGCCGGACCCGCTTTTCGAGCGCCTCGCCCTGATAGGTGAAGGCCAGTTCGGCGCCGGCCGCATGGGCGGCCCGAGCGATGCCCCAGGCAATCGACCGGTTATTGGCCACGCCCATAACCAGGCCCCGCTTGCCTGCCAATATGCCGGATCGTGCCATCAGGGGGGCCGAAGGGAGACTATCGGCCATTATTGCCATTCCATTTCTGCCAGACCCCAGGTCCAGATCGCCGCGGCGCCGCGGCGCAAGTCTCAGGGCCAGGCTTGTTCGACTCGCACCCCGTTGCTCTAGCCTGCTCCGGATCCGCCGCCAAGCGCTAACAGAAAGACCGCCTCCTTGCCAAGTCACGGATCATTTCAGCTCGTTACGCGGATTATAGGGCCGCTCGCGTGCCCAGTGCCGCATCAAACCCTCGAGTTTGGCATCGGCCTCGTCGGGCAGAACGATCCGCAGGGTGACGAGAAGATCGCCAGGCGGCTGGCCCTGCGCGGCAATGCCCTTGCCGCGCAGCCGCAGCGTCTTGCCGCCGTTGCTGCCGGGCGGCACGGCGAGTTCGACCGTGCCGGCCAGCGTCGGGACCTTGATCTTGGCGCCGAGTACCGCCTCGTAGAGCGTCAACGGGAGATCAAGGCGCAGATCGCGGCCGTCGATTCGAAGAAATGGGTGTGGCGCAACCCGTACGGTGACCATGGCATCGCCGGGCGGCACACCCCTCGGGCCGCCCTGCCCTTGGCCCTTGAGGCGAATCGATTTGCCATCCTCGATGCCGGCGGGAATGCGCACCTCGAGGGTCCGGCCATTCGGCAGCGTCACCCGCGCCTCACCGCCGAGCACCGCTTCGGCGAGCGTGATCGTCACGCTCGCGGCTACGTCCTCGCCGCGCTCGTTGCGCGGCTGGCCGCGCTGGCCGGGCCCACGGGCGCCAAACAATTCCGAAAAAATATCGGTTGGGTCGATGCCCCCATTGCGCCGCCGACCGCCGGCAAAATCGGAGCTGAATTCGAAATGCTCGAAGCCAGGCCGGCCGGCACCAAAACCCTCGAAACCCTGGAAGCGCGGCTTGCCCTCGGCATCGATTTCGCCACGGTCGAACTGGGCGCGCTTCTTCTCGTCGCCGAGAATCTCATAGGCAGCATTGGCTTCGGCAAACTTCTCTTTGGCCTTCGGATCGGAGCGGTTGTGATCCGGGTGAAATTTCTTGGCGAGCCGACGATAGGCGCGTTTGACCTCTTCGGCGCCAGCCGATTTTGCTAAACCAAGAACGACATAGGGATCGCGCATATTGACTTTCATGCCTTCCTGCCCAGGAGAACCATGCGCCGGCCGGTCGCGCACGTCCCTCGCTATGTGGGGTCTCGTCCGGCCCGCCGCAAGACAGTCACAACGGCCGGCTCATTCAAGCTCGAGTGCAAACGGCGCGCCCTCGAAACATGCCGCGCCGCGCCCGATCGAGGCGATCGCCCCAACCATCCGGCCGCGCCTTTCGAGCAAGCGGTCGGCGAGTTCGACAAGGCGGGGGTTAGGCGTTGCGGTCGGCGAGGCAAGTCGAAGTCTTTGCGCAAGCAGCTCTTCAGCGTGACCGGGTTTGAGCGCGCACAGCGCAATGAAAGCCGCCGCCGTCGAACGGCTGACCCCGGCGTAGCAATGGATAACCATCGGCCGGGCGCGATCCCAGTTCCGGATGAAGCCGATGAGCTGGGTCACATGCTCCTCCCGGGCCAGTACCTGCCCCTCTACCGGCGCGACAATGTCCGACAGGCCGATGATCATGTGGCGGCCGCGATCGATTGTGTCGGGGCGCTCGACCGGCGTGTCGCGATTGATCAGGGTGATCATCGATGCCGCGCCGGACTGGCGGACAATGGCCTGCACTTGGGCAAGCGAGCAGACGTGAATGCGCGACATCGGCCTAGCCTCGTTGCAGGTCGTAAAAACGTTGCAGAAAGCCGGACTTGGCCGCCTCGCAGGCCATTGGCGCCAACAGGCGCTCGAATTTTGGCCAGTGAATGGCGTGCCGACCGAACAAGCGTTCGGCCTCGGTCCGGGAGAAATCGGCAAGTAGGACCGCTTCCATCAGCGCCGCCTCGCGATCGGCGCGTTTGATCTGGCGCCCGACCCGTAGCGAAGCCGTCGGCGGTAGGGAAAATCGCAGGTGGATGGCCGCAAGCAGGCGCGTTTCGACAACCTTATAGGTGTCACCCAGGATCGACTTAAACGGCGCAATCAAATCGCCGATGACATATTCCGGCGCATCGTGCAGCAAGGCGGCCAGACGATCGGGCACCGCCATCGGCGGGTCGCGCTCTCCGCAGATCGCCTCGACCAGAAGCGAATGCTGGGCGACCGAGAAAATATGCGGGCCGCGGGTCTGCCCATTCCAGCGGGCAACCCGGGCAAGACCGTGCGCAATATCGGCAATCTCGATATCGAGTGGCGAAGGATCGAGGAGGTCGAGCCGGCGTCCCGACAGCATCCGCTGCCAGACACGGCCGCTTGCTCCGGTCCGGCCCGTCTCGGCCAGTTTCATGCGGGTGGCCCGGCGAGGCTGCGGCAGGACGGGTGCCGATGGCACCCGATCAGATGATCGTTGACAAGCCCGCAAGCCTGCATAAAGGCATAGACAATGGTGGGGCCGCAGAAGTTGAAGCCCCGGGCCCGCAGATCCTTGGCGAGAGCCCGGCTGATCGGCGTTTCAGCCGGTATCTCGGCCGATGCGGCAAATTGGTTCTGGATCGGCCGACCGTCGACGAATTGCCAAATGTAGTTCGAAAAACCCGTCTTGGCCTCGATGTCGAGATAGGCTTTGGCGCTTGTTACCGTCGAGGCGATCTTGGCGCGGTTGCGCACGATGGCGGCGTCGCCCATCAACTGCGCGATCTTGTTGGCGTCATAGCGGGCTATCCGCTCCGGATCGAAACCATCAAAGGCGGCCCGGAAGCCCGGCCGCTTGCGCAGGATCGTTATCCACGACAGGCCTGCCTGAAACCCGTCGAGTATGAGCTTCTCAAACAGCGCCCGCGACTCCCATTCCGGCACCCCCCATTCGTCATCATGATAAGCGATATAGAGCGTGTCGGTCCCCGACCATGGGCAGCGGGCCAAGCCGTCGGTATGCGCGAGCGGGCCACGCTTCGGCGGGCTTTCGGGTCGATCGCCTTGCTGTGCCTTGACCATCGAGCGTCTCTTAATCCGATGCCACTTTTGGCGAAAGACCGACAGAACAATCAAGTGTCACGTCAAGCCCATCGCAACGCAGGCCCGCGCCGCGCGCCTGCGCGTCTCTGGCCTTGTCAAGGCGTACCATCGCCAGGCCGCGCAACGCCACGACCGACCCCACCAAGCCGACAATTTCGCCCTCGGCCGTGGTAATCGCCGAACCACGCCGCGGCAGGCCTTTGGCAAACCCGACGCGAACGATCCTCTTGCGGGCGGTGCCGCGGTGTTCGACGCGCGACACCACCTCCTGCCCGACATAGCAGCCCTTGTGAAAATCGATGCCATGCAGGAGATCGAGATTGGCTTCATGCGCAAAGACGTCGCCATAAGTGAAGTCGACCTCGGCCTTCGGCACGCCAAGGCCGATCCTCAGTGCCTCGTAGGCGGCTCGGCTGGCGTCATTGGCCGCCCACAAGGCCGGAAGCGGTCGCTCGGCGATCGCCCGTCGACCGAGGCCGGGATCGCGTGGATCGACAAAGACTAGGCCCGAAAGCGTCGCCGCGCCCTCGCCCCAGCCCGCCACGACGGCATGCGAAGCCGAGCGGTCCTCGACTAAGAGCCTAGCCCGAAGTTTGTAGAAATTCAGCCGCTTGACCAGATCGGCCGCAGCAGAGCGCGAACAATCGAGAAGCAATTCAGGCTGACCGGAACATGGCGCAACAACCAGAAAATCGAACAGGATCTTGCCTTGCGGGCTAAGCAAGGCCGCGTAGCGGGCCTCGCCTTCGGCAAGGCCAAGTACGTCATTGGTGACGAGACCCTGCAGGAAGCCTCCCGCAGCCTCGCCGCGGATCGCCACCACGCCGCGATCATCAAGCTCGATCAGGCCACCTCTCACGAATCCCTCCTGCACTTGCGTGGCGCCTCCGGCCTCAGTATGCCGCTTGTTCCAAGCAAGGGCACGTCATGGACACCTATGATCTCATTCTGCGCGGCGCAACCGTCGTCAATCACGATGGCTGCCGCCGCCGCGACATTGCCATCCGCAACGGCCGCATCGCCGCGCTGGGCGAACTCGGCCAGGCGGCGGCCGAGCGAACCATCGCCTGCTCGGGATTGCATGTACTGCCTGGCGTGATCGACAGTCAGGTCCATTTTCGCGAACCGGGCGCGGTCCACAAGGAGGATCTCGAGACCGGGTCGCTGGCAGCGGTAATGGGCGGGGTGACCGCCGTTTTTGAAATGCCCAATACCTCACCGGCGACCACCAGCGCGGAGGCGCTCGCCGAGAAGGTGGCGCGGGCCCGCGGGCGCATGCATTGCGATTTCGCGTTCTGGGTCGGCGCGACGCACGACAATATCGCCGAAATCCCCAATCTCGAGCGGCTGCCCGCTGCCGCCGGCATGAAAGTATTCATGGGCTCTTCGACTGGGCCTTTGCTGGTCGCCGACGATCCGAGCCTGGCGGCTATTCTCAAGGCGACGCGCCGGCGCGCGGCCTTCCACGCCGAAGACGAAGCGATGCTCGAATCGCGCAAGGCGCTGCGCGTGGACGACGATCCGTCCTCGCATCCGCTCTGGCGCGCCGAGTGCGTCGCGCTGCGGGCCACCGAGCGGCTGGTCGCCCTAGCCAAGGCGCAGCATGCCCGCGTCCACGTCCTGCACGTGTCGAGCGCGAGGGAAATGCTTTTTCTTGCGGAACACAAGGATCACGCCAGCGTCGAGGCGACGCCGCACCATTTGACCTTGTCGGCCGATGATTATCCGCGGCTTGGGACCAGGCTGCAGATGAACCCGCCGGTGCGCGACGGGCGGCATCGCGAAGCCTGCTGGTGGGGCGTCAGCCAGGGGATCGTCGACGTGCTTGGCTCGGACCACGCGCCCCATACGCTTGCGGAAAAGCAACGGCCCTATCCCAACAGTCCGGCCGGCATGCCCGGCGTGCAGACCCTGGTGCCGGTCATGCTCGACCACGTCAACCGCGGCCGCCTCACTCTGGCGCGTTTTGTCGATCTGACCAGCGCCGGGCCGGCCCGTCTGTTCGGGATTGCGCGCAAGGGCCGTATTGCCGTCGGCTATGATGCCGATCTGACCGTGGTCGACCTGAAACGCAGCCGGACGATCGAGGACGGCTGGATCGCGTCGCGCTGCGGTTGGACACCCTATGCAGGCACCAGCGTGACGGGATGGCCGGTCGGCACTTTTGTGCGCGGCCTGCAAGTCATGTGGGAGGGTGAAATCGGCGCCGCCGGCGCGGGCGAGCCGGTCCGCTTTCTCGAATCGTTGTGAGCCGCTCGGCCTATTGCTTCAAGGCGACCGAGAATTCGCCGTGGCGGATGCGCTGGGGCAGTTCTTCGGCGAATTTGGCGACCGCTTCTTCGCCAAAGGCGACGACGAGTTCCTGAAAACCGGCGAAAAGCGCGGCCTGCGCGAAACACTCGCCTTCGATTCCATCGAGGATGGCTTCGGCAAAAGCATCGTTGACATAGACCAGCGCAGCGCGCCGATCATCGGCCGCCTTCGGGTCGCGCAGATACTGGGTCACGTTCACGTCGATCATTGCGGCGCCAGCTTAGCCGCCCTTGTGCTGGCGCGCGACAAGGCTCTTTAAAATAGGTTAACTCGCAAAGTTTAATAAATCGCGGGCGCGCGCTAGCCGCCGCCAAACCGGTTGGTCAGCTCATGCGCGAGCCGGGCCCCCTCGTCAAGATAGCGGGCAATGACCTGGAGGGCTGCCGGGGTGCAGGTCCGATAGGTCATTTCATACCCGCGAAAGCCATGATTGAAAGCGCCGGCGAGTATTTCCTTGCGCTTTTCGGACTTCGCCTCGGCGTCGAGCAGTGCCGCCATCTTGGCACGCCAAGCGTCGCCGTCCTTCTGCCCGCACAAGTCGCGCAGAAAGGCCAGCGAACCCATAATTTCGGCGAGCCTGAGCAATTGCGGCTCGTAGGGCGGTGGCGGCGGTTCTGATGGCGGGGCCGGCGCGGACGGGGGTGCGGCGGCCGGCGGTTTGGTGGATTTGCCCTGGGCCAGCGCCCCCACTTGCCCCGATTGAGCGGCAAAGACAAGGATAAGGGCGAGCCCGGCCGCTGGGTGGCGCATCAGATGGCCTCCGGCGCGAGCCCGAGAATTCCGGCAGCGCGACGCACAATCGCTGCGAGATTGGCCGTCACCGGCAGGTGATCCAAGCGCCAAGGGTTGGCCCAGAGGACTTCCCCGACCTCAGGGCCGGTCTCGCCGTCCCCGGCGAGCCAGCGCGCGGCAAAGGACGCGATGACGAAATGAGCGCTGACCCGACCATCACGATCCCGCTCGATGAATTCGACATGGGTGTTGAAAGCGACCACTTCGGCGTGAACGCCGGTCTCCTCTGCAAGCTCACGCAAGGCCGCCGCTTCCAGGCGCTCGCCGATTTCGACGCCGCCGCCTGGCAAGGAAAACAGCGCCTCTCCGGGGCCCCGGGCCCGCCGGGCGAGCAGCACCCTGCCCTCGCGGAAAACGGCGGCGCTGGCTGCCAATATCGGGTATGCGGGATAGTGGCGGCTGCCGGCCATGGCGCACACCTCACACGTGTTGGCCGCCATTAATATGGATTTCGGCGCCGTGCACGTAACTCGATTGCTCGGTGCACAAGAAATAGATCGCCTTGGCGACTTCCTCGGGCGTGCCGAGCCGCCGCATCGGGATTTGCGCGACAATCTTGTCGGTTCCAGGCGATAGAATCGAAGTGTCGATTTCGCCCGGCGATATGGCATTGACCCGGATCCCGAGCGGGCCGAAATCGGCAGCCATTTCGCGAGTTAGGCCCGCGAGCGCCGCCTTCGACGTGGCGTAGGCGGCGCCAGCAAACGGGTGCACACGCGAGCCGGCTATCGAAGTGACGTTGACGACCGAGCCGCGCGCTGCTTGCAATTCCTGCAGGAGCCCGCGCGCCAGTGTAACCGGGGCGAAAAAATTGACCTGGAAAACCGCCTTCCAATCCTCGAGGACGGTATCGATTGTGCCAAGCCTTGCCCCTTCCTTGCCCTTGGGCGAGATGCCAGCATTGTTGACCAGGGCATCGAGGCGGCCCTCGGTGAGACGCTGGCGGACTTCGCCGATCGCCCGAAGAATGTCGTCGGGATCGGCCAGATCGACCTGCAAATGGTCCTCCGGGCCCATTTCCCAGGGACAATTCTCGGGAAAGGGATGACGTGAACAGGTGATGACGCGCCAGCCCGCCGATGAGAAACGCTTGACCGTCGCATGACCAATGCCGCGCGAGGCGCCTGTCAGGAGCATAGTTCGACGCGGATTGTTGGCCGCCGGTTGTTGGCCTCTGTCGATCACGGATAAAGCCTTTCCTTACGCCATTGCCCCTCGGCCGGATTGCGGATGAAGTGGAGACGATCATGCAAACGAAACGCTCCGTCCTGCCAGAATTCGATCGACGCCGGCTTGATTCGAAAGCCGCGCCAATAAGCTGGGCGGGGCACCTCGCCGAGGCCGAACTTGGCGGCATAATGGGCGACCGCCTTTTCGAGCGCGTAACGGCTTTCGAGCGGCCGCGATTGCTGGCTTGCCCAGGCGCCGATTCGGCTCTGCAATGGCCGGCTGGCAAAATAGGCATCGGATTCGGCATCGCTGACCGTCGCGACCCCGCCGCGAAATCGTACCTGGCGGCGCAGCGACTTCCAGTGAAATACCGCCGCCGCCTGGCTGTTCTCGGCGAGTTCGCCGCCCTTGCAGCTCTCGGCATTGGTATAGAAGACGAAGCCGTCGGCATCGACGCCCTTCAAGAGCACCATACGCACGTTCGGCAAGCCGTCGGCCCCGCAGGTCGCCAGCGCCATGGCGGTGGGATCGTTGGGCTCCGACTTTTCCGCCTCCGCAAGCCAGGCTGAAAACAGCGAAAAAGGCTCTTCGGCTTCCATGAAGTTACCGAGCGTTAATGGCTTCAACGTTTAATCCTATCGTATCCGATTGGTCCCGGCACAGCCTTATATAGGACAATCATGATCAACCCAAAGGCGCTCGCATGGCAGCATTTCCCAGCGCTTGCGCCTGGCCTCCTGCTGGCCCTCTCGCTTGGCGGCTGTGCAATGGCGATTCCGCCATTGTGGAGCGACAGCGAGCCGACTGGTGCGATCCGGCCGGCACCGCTGCTGGCCGAAACGCTGGCGCCCGCCGACCTCGAGCAGGCACAACCAGCGCTTGCCGCAGCGCTCGAGCCGGCCGCCGGTCAAACTCGGGTCGACTGGCATAATCCAGACTCGGCCAGTCGAGGGTCCTTTGTTCCGGTCGGCGCTGCCTACCAGGCCGGCGACCGACTCTGCCGGGCCTTTGCCGGCCAAGTCACGACCGCCGCCAGAACGGCACGGCTCGAGGGCCGAGCCTGTCGGGAGCCCGACGGCAATTGGACGCAACTCGCCGAAAATCCGTAGCGTCAACCAGTCAGAAGCGTGTCGGCGTTGACATAGGCGAGGCCCTGGGCTTCAGCCACTGGACGGCAGGTGATCTTGCCGTTGTGGACGTTGAGGCCGTTGCGCAGATGAACATCATCGCTCAGCGCTTGGCGCCAGCCCTTGTCGGCGATAGCCAAGGCGTAGGGCAGCGTCGCATTGTTGAGAGCGAAAGTCGACGTGCGCGAGACCGCTCCCGGCATATTGGCGACACAATAATGGACGATCCCGTCAATGACATAGGTCGGATCGGAATGCGTCGTGGGATGCGATGTCTCGCAGCAACCGCCTTGGTCGATGGCGACGTCGACGATGACCGCGCCGGGCTTCATAGTCTTCAGCATGGCCCGGCTCACCAGTTTGGGCGCGGCAGCGCCGGGTACGAGCACGGTGCCGATCAGCAGATCGGCGCGCTTGACCAATTCCTCGATCGCCGAGCGGGTCGAATATATCGTTCGTACCCCGGTTCCAAACTGCGCTGAAAGCCGTCGTAGGGCTTCAGGGTTGCGGTCGACGACGACGACATTGGCGCCCATGCCGAGGGCGATCGTCGCGGCATGGGTGCCGGAAACCCCGCCCCCCAGAATGATGACTTCGGCCGCCGGCACGCCCGGCACGCCGCCGAGCAGGATGCCGCGGCCGCCGGCCGCCTTTTCCAGGGCGTGGGCGCCGACCTGCGGTGCAAGTCTGCCGGCGACCTCCGACATCGGCGTCAGCAGTGGCAACCCGCCGCTCGGCGAGGTAACGGTCTCATAGGCGATGCAGGTTGCTCCGCTCGCCATCAAATCGCGGGTCTGTTCGGGATCGGGAGCCAGATGAAGATAGGTGTAAAGGATCTGTCCTCGCCGAAGCCGCTTACGTTCTGAGGCCTGCGGCTCCTTGACTTTGACGATCATGTCGGCCTCGGCGAATATGCGGTCGGCATGTTCGACCAGTTCGGCACCGACGCCGGCATATTCGCCGTCCGAGAGACCGGATCCGAGACCGGCACCACGCTCGACAAGCACCTTGTGGCCGTGATGAATCAGTTCGGCGACTGAGGATGGGGTCAAGCCGACCCGATATTCATGGTCCTTGATTTCCTTGGGCACCCCGACGCGCATGAATCATCTCCGCTCGTATCCCGTTTAGTCTGGCTCTTTCGCGACGCAATTTCATAGCGGATATTGACGGATAAATCTCGATTGTTAGAATATTTCAGCGCAAAATGACCATTAAACGCCCAAATATTCGAGATTTGCGGGGCGCTCGCAATGACCCCTTCGATGAACGCGACCGGAAAATCCTGCGCGAACTTATGCGCGACGCCCGGTTAACCAATGCTGAACTCGCCGAACGAGTTAATCTGTCAGCTTCCGCCTGCCTGCGCCGCGTCAGCCAGCTGCGCGAGGCCGGGGTAATCCGCGACTATGTGATGCTGATGGACCCGGCCAGGGCCGGGCTGCCGGGCGTGGCCTTTGTTCTCGTCACCCTTGACCAGCAGGGCCGCGCCGCCCTCGACGCCTTCGAACAGGCGAGCGGGCTGCAACCCGAGATCCTCGAGGTCTATTTGCTGGCCGGTTCGGCGGACTATCTGGTCCGTGTCGCCTATCGGGACACCGCCGATTTCGAGAGGATCCATACCGAAATTCTCACCCAATTGCCGGGCGTCGCCCGGCTGCAGACGACCTTGACTTTGCGGACCGTGAAGAAAACGACCGCCCTGCCGATCTAGCCGCGCCCGGCAAGGTTCGTGCTATAAGGACAAATTCGAACCACCGCCCCGCAAGAAGGCGCGTTATGGACGAGGGCCCGATGCCGGACGAAGATCTTGCCGCCATGCCGTTCGAGCAGGCTCTGACCGAGCTCGAAACCATCGTCACCCGGCTGGAGCGCGGCGACGTGACGCTTGAGGAATTTGTCAGCATCTACGAACGCGGCGAGGCGCTCAAGAAACATTGCGATGCCCTGTTGAAAAATGCCGAGATGCGGATCGAGAAGATCGCGCTTGGCGCCGGCGGTCAGCCGCGCGGCACCGAGCCCCTCGACATTGGCTAAGCCCGGCCGGCGGCGTTAGCCGGTTCTCGACGAAAACGACAAATGCCGCTAAACCGGGCCTATGCCAGCTTCCTCGCAACGTATCGACCTTGCTCTTGTCCAACGCGGCCTGTTCGAAAGCCGGTCGAGGGCACAGGAGGCGATTGCGGCCGGCCTGGTCTTCGCCGACGGCGTCAAGATAGGCAAGACTTCGGCGCGAATTGCCGTCGACGCTGTCCTGAGCGCCGAGCCCGCGCATCCCTTCGTGTCGCGTGGTGGTGTGAAACTTGCCGCGGCGCTTGCGCATTTCAACCTCGCGGTTGACGCTCGCATCTGTCTCGACGTCGGGGCTTCGACCGGCGGCTTCACCGATGTTCTGTTGAGGGCCGGCGCTGACCAAGTCTATGCCCTCGACATCGGCCATGGCCAGCTCCACCCGAGCCTGGCTCTTGCCCGGGTCATGCGGCTTGAAGGGACGGATGCGCGCAGCCTCACACCAGCCTTGTTCAAAGCACCGCCGCAAGTGATCGTTTGCGACGTCAGTTTCATTTCATTGAGCCTGGTCCTGCCTGCGGTGACGGCGATCGCCGCGGCCAAAGCCGATCTGATCGCGCTGGTCAAGCCGCAGTTCGAGGCCGGGCGCCGCCACCTCAAGAAAGGGATTGTGCGGGACGCCGCGGTGCATGATGCAGTTTGCCGGCGCATCGAAACCCTAGTCGACGGGCTCGGCTGGCAGGTCCGCGGCACGATCGAATTGCCCCTTCTCGGCGGCGGCGGCAATCGCGAATTTCTGCTCGGCGCCACCCGTGGGTGAACCCGGTGAGCGTGTCCGATTGGCGATTGAACGGATCGGCCGGCGCGGCGAGGGCCTGGCCCGCTGGCGCGACACGGGGATTGCGGTTCCGCATGCCCTTGCTGGAGAAACGGTCATTGCCGAGATCAGCGGCGAGCAAGTTCGGCTCGTCGAAATTGTTCATGCTAGTCCCGATCGCATCGCTGCCATCTGTCCGTTCTTTGGCCGTTGCGGTGGCTGCGCCGTCCAGACGCTCGGCCCCGGCGCCTACGCCGCCTGGAAGGCTGGCCTCGTCCGCACCGCTGTTCTCGCCGCAGGCCTCGAGGCCGACATTGCGCCGATGGTCGACGCCTGGGGCGAAGGACGGCGGCGGGCGAGTTTTCATGGCCGCCGCGGCGACGACGGCATAATGCGGGTCGGTTTCATGGAGGCGCGCAGCCATGCCATCGTCGATATCGATCGTTGCCCGATCCTCGCGCCCTCGATGGCTGGGGCGCTGGCGGCCGCGCGGCGCCTGGCCCATGGCCTGGCCGGCCTGCACAAGCCGCTCGATTTTCTGGTTACCGCGACGCCGAGCGGCCTCGATGTCGACATGCACGGCTGCGGCCGTCTGCCTATGGCCTTAATCGACCGGCTCGCGCAAGCGGCTGGTCAGCTCGATCTTGCCCGTCTGTCCAATCACGGCGAGACGCTGGTGTTGCGCCGCGAGCCTTTTATCGTCGTGGCTGGCCATCGTCTCCTTCTGCCGCCTGGCAGTTTCCTGCAGGCCACGCGCCTCGGCGAGGAAACCCTAGCCAGGCTGGCGCTCGAAAGCCTGGCCGGCAGCCGGCGGGTCATCGATCTGTTCTGTGGGGTCGGCACCTTCGCGCTGCGCCTCGCCGAAGTGGCGCAGGTTCATGCGGTCGACCTCAATCAACCGGCGTTGGCGGCCCTGCAGAGTGCCTATGGCGCGATGGCGGGCGCGCGGCATCTGACCGTCGAAGGGCGCGACTTATTTCGCCAGCCGGTCGATGCGGCCGAACTCGGGCGCTATGATGGCGCCATTTTCGATCCGCCGCGGGCTGGCGCGCAGGCTCAGGCCGAGCAGCTGGCAAAATCCGGCTTGCCGGTCGTTGTCGCCGTCTCGTGCAATCCGACAAGCTTCGCGCGCGACGCCCGCCTTCTTGTCGATGCCGGCTATCGCATCGAGCGGATCGTACCGATCGATCAATTCCGCTTCTCGGCGCATGTCGAGATTATCGCCGAATTCCGCCGTGCCGCCCGCAAGAAGATGCGGCGAGCGCCGCTTTTGGGCTGAGGGTCGGCCATGACTTCGTCTCCTCATTTTCTCGCCGAATTGCGGGCCATTTGCGGCGCCAGTCACGTCATAGTCGGCGCGCCGGACATGGCACCGTTTCTGGCCGAGCGGCGCGATCTCTATCACGGCCGCGCCTTGGCGGTGGTGGCGCCCGGTGCGCCGGCCGAGATCGCCGCGATCCTTCGCAGCTGTCACGTCCACGCGGTCCCCGTGGTGCCGCAGGGCGGCAACACCGGGCTCGTTGGCGGCCAGATACCCGACCAATCGGGCCGCGCCATTGTCCTGTCGTTGACACGGCTCGCACGGCTCCGCGAAATCGATCTTGGCTCCAATACGATGGTCGTCGAATCCGGTATGACGCTGGCAGCTGTGCAGCAGGCCGCCGCCGATCATGATCGCTTGTTCCCGCTCTCGCTCGCCTCGGAAGGCACCTGCACGATCGGCGGCAATCTTGCCACCAATGCCGGCGGCAGTACGGTGCTGCATTACGGCAATGCCCGCGATCTCGTGCTCGGCCTCGAGGTCGTGCTGGCCGATGGGCGGATCCTGGCCAATCTCAACAAGGTCAAGAAGGACAATACCGGCTACGATCTCAAGCACCTGTTCATGGGGTCGGAAGGGACCCTCGGCATCATTACCGCCGCTGTCCTCAAGTTGTTTCCGCGGCCGGCGGCAAGCTCGACCATTCTGGTCGCTCTCGACACGCCGCAGAGAGCGCTGCAGCTGCTTGGCCTTGCACAATCGATATCCGGCGACGCCCTAGTGAGTTTCGAGCTGATGCCGCGCATTGGTATCGATTTCGTGCTTCGTCATGCCGCGGCGCTGCGCGACCCCTTCGCCTGTCGGCATGCCTGGTATGTGCTTGTCGAGATGATCGGCCCGTCCAACGATGATCTTGCCGTGACCAGAGATAGGCTCATGGAAACCGGCCTCGCGGCGGGCGTGATCGAGGATGCCGTGGTCGCGACTTCGCTCGCGCAAAGTCGCGACCTGTGGAGCCTGCGCGAGAGATTGTCCGAGGTTCAGCGGCTGGAAGGTGGTTCAATCAAGCACGATATCAGTCTGCCGATTGCCAAAGTGCCAGCCTTCATCGAAGCGGCAAGCGGCGCGCTGGTTGAGGCGGTGCCCGGAGGCCGCGTCGTCGCCTTTGGGCATCTTGGCGACGGCAATCTCCATTTCAACCTGTCGCAGCCGCTCGGCATGGCGAAGGCTGAATTTCTCACCCGGCAACCCGACGTCAACCAGATCGTCCATGCCATGGTTGTGGCCTATGGCGGTTCAATTGCCGCCGAACACGGGATCGGCCAATTGAAGCGCGACCTGCTCGCCGCGGTGAAGGACCCGGTCGCGCTTGACGTCATGCGCGCGATCAAGCAGGCACTGGATCCGCAAGGGATCCTCAACCCCGGCAAAGTCCTGTAAATCGTCGTTTAGCGCCAATTTGAACGGTGTCCAGAAGAAAATCTTTACAAGGAAGTGAAACACTCGATTTCCAAACCAGCAACGGCGCCCTGGCGCGGAATTGAGGCCATGCAAGGCGATAGCGACTTTTCGAGCCGTCAGGGATTTGGTGCCACGCCGTCTTCGGGCCTTGTTGCGACGGCCAATTACGTCAATCCCCTGTCTGGTCTCGCCAATGACTACCTCAATGGATTCAACGAGATAATCACGCTAATCGAAATGCTGCCGGAAATGCCCGACTTGGTTGCCGACATCCAGGCCTGGCGGCCGAAGAGCTACCGGGCATATTTCGAAGACCAGGCCCATCCGGCCGCCAAGGCTGCGCAAATCGCCTACGACCGGATGAATCCGAAATTGCAGCAAGACTTCGAGGCCGTGATCGCCGAACTCGATCGGCTGGCCACCGGCACGGTCGCGGCCATCCGCCACCAGCTTAAGCAGGGCAAGGCGCCCGCGCTCACCGATTTGTGCGCGCGCGCCGGCCAGGCGATGCGCAAGATTCTGAAACTGGCCACCAACATGGTCAATTACGCCAGCCCACGCGAGCGCGAGGACGAGGACACGCGGGCCCGTCGCATTGCCGCAATGCGCGCCGTTCTGGCGAACCAATCGGCCCAGGCCGCAGTGCACGCCGGCTCCGGCCGCTGAGGCGCGTTTCGGCGCTGCCCTTATTCAGTTTTCGCGGCAAGGCTTACCGGCGGTTTCGATTGATCGGGAACGAAGAAATCCGGCGTCAGGGCCACGCCGCTGTCGACCCGATACTGGTCGAAGTCGCGCCAGCCGTTCTCGTGGAGAAAGCTGTCGTCGATAAGGAACCTGCCCGTGAAGGTTTCGGCCGGCTTCGAAAACACGAGATGGGCGGCATCTGCCATGATTTGCGGCTTGCGCGAGGCCCGCACCACCGTTTCGCCGCCGAGCAGGTTGCGAATTGCCGCGGTGGCTATTGTCGTGCGCGGCCATAGCGCGTTGACGGCAATGCGGCGTTGGCGCAATTCGCCAGCGAGCCCTAGCACAGCGAGACTCATGCCGAATTTCGCCATGGCATAGCCGGTATGCGGCGCAAACCATTTCTCCTGCAAGTCGAGCGGCGGTGAAATCGTGAGAATGTGCGGATTAATCGATTTTTCCAAATAGGGGACAGCCAATTTGGAGACCAGGAAAGTCGCGCGAGCATTGACCGCGTGCATCAGGTCGAAGCGCTTCATCGGGGTCGCCTGGCTGTCGGCCAGATGGATGGCGCTGGCATTGTTGACGACAATATCGAGCGAACCGAAACGCCGGACGGTGGCGGCCAGCGCCTGCGCCACGGCGTCTTCCTCGCGCACGTCGACGACGAGGGCGAGCGCTTTGCCGCCCGCCGCCTCGATCGCCTCGGCTGCCGAATGGATCGTACCCTCCAATTTGGGATGCGGATCGATCGTCTTTGCGGCGACCACGACATTGGCGCCGTCGCGGGCCGCGCGAAGCCCGATCGCAAGCCCAATTCCCCGAGAAGCGCCGGTGATAAAAACCGTCCGTCCGGCCAGCGAATGCGCCAACTACCCCTCCGCTATTTCGACCGACGCCGGTTCTTGAAACCGGCGAAGGCGGCCTGCGCCTCCGGTGATCGCAGCGCCCGCGCGAAGGCCTCCGCCTCGGCGTCCATTTGGGCCGCGAGGCGGGCCGTGTCGGCGCGCATCAATCGGCGCGTGGCCCGCAGAGCGGCGCGCGGCTTTGCCGCGAGCCGCTCGGCCTGCCGCCGTGCGAAGGCGATCAGCTCATCGGCTACGACTATGCGGCTGACAAGGCCCTGGGCGTGCGCCTCTGCGGCATCGAAGAACTCGCCGAGGAGCAGCCATTCCGCCGCCTTGCCGAGCCCGAAACGCTGCGGCACCAGCAGCGAGGACGCCGCTTCGGGCACCAGACCGAGATCGACGAAGGGCATGCGAAACTCGGCCGTCGGTGCCGCATAAACGAGATCGCAATGCAGGCACATGGTGGTGCCGACGCCGACGGCCGCACCCTCCACTGCCGCGACGATCGGTGTCTCGCAGAAGGCGAGGGCCTTGATGAAGCGGAAGGCAGGATTGGACGCAAACCGCTCCGCCAACTCGATGAAATCCGCGACATCGTGACCGGCGCTGAACGCGCCGCCCGATCCGTTGACCAGGATCGCACCAACGGTCTCGTCCTGGCTGGCTGAGGTCAGGGCGTCGGTCAGCGTCTGATACATAGCCCCGGTCAGCGCGTTGCGCTTGGCCGGCCGGGCCAATGTCAGCTGCAGCACGCCGTCATGCCGGTCGACCACGACGTCGCCGCTCATCGCTGTCTCCTATCCTTCACGAGGCGAGCGCCGCTTCACCATCTTGCAGCCAGCCACCGCCTGCAGCAATACTGGCCGCAAGGCCGTCGGCGGCAACCGCCAGATTTTCGGCAAAGTAGCGGGCCGTCGCTACGCGCCCGGCGTGCTGCGGATCGTTGTCGCCGGTGCGCATCCGGCGCTCGGCGGCCAAAGCGGCCTCGGCCAGCGCCGTCCCGCCGCGGACCAGTGCAAACAGCCGCAGATAGGTTGTGGCGCCGGCCAGTGCTACCTCGGGATCCTGACGAAGCTGCTCGAACAGGAATTCGGTGGAGCCTTGAAGGGCGGCGAGGGCTGCGGCGAGACAAGCCGCCATCCGACCGAAGCCGGCCGATGGACCGGGCTGGAGGCGGGCCAGCGTCGCCGCCATGGCGGCGATTTCGCGACGCACCGCACCGCCGCCGCCAAGCGGCAATTTGCGCTGCACCAGATCGATGGCCTGGATACCGTTGGTTCCCTCGTAGATCGGCGTAATCCGCGCATCGCGAAAGAATTGCGCGGCACCCGTGTCCTCGATGAATCCGATGCCGCCATGTATCTGGATGCCGAGCGAGGCAACCTCGTTCCCGATGTCTGTTGCAAAGGCCTTGGCGATCGGCGTCAGCAGTCCGGCCCGCTCAGCGGCTTCGACCCGCGCCACTTCCGTGCCGGCCCGCAACGACCGGTCGATGGCCGCGGCCGTCAGATAGCAGATGGCCCGCGCTGCCTGGGTCAACGCCTTCATCGTCAGCAGCATGCGGCGAATATCGGGATGCAGAATAATCGGGCTCATCGCGGCGCCATCGCCCGCCTGCGCGCGCCCTTGCCGGCGCTCGCGTGCATAGGCCAACGCCTGTTGATAGGCCCGCTCGGCAATCGCCACGCCCTCGAGGCCGACGCCAAGGCGGGCATTGTTCATCATCGTGAACATGCAGGTCAGGCCCTTGTTCTCCTCGCCGACCAAATAGCCTAGCGCGCCCGTCCCTTCGCCGTATACCATGGTGCAGGTCGGCGAAGCATGGATACCGAGTTTGCGCTCGATGCCGCTGCAGTGCAGATCATTGCGTGGGCCAAGTGAACCGTCCGCCCTGACCAGGAACTTCGGCACCAGAAACAGCGAAATCCCCCGACTGCCGGCCGGCGCGTCCGGCAAGCGGGCGAGCACGAGATGGACGATATTTTCGGCAAGGTCGTGCTCACCGTAAGTGATGAAGCACTTGCTACCGAAAATCCGATAGCTGCCATCGGCCTGCGGTTGCGCCCTCGTGCGCAGACCAGACAGGTCGGAGCCGGCCTGCGGCTCGGTCAGATTCATCGTCCCCGTCCAACGGCCCGACACGAGATTGGCCAGATAGGTGGCCTTCAATCGCTCGCTTGCATGTTGCGAAACCGCCTCGATGGCGCCCATGGTCAGGAGCGGGCATAGGGAAAAGGCAAGATTGGCAGCACACCAGATTTCTTGACACCCGGCGTTGAGGAGATTGGAGAGGCCCATCCCGCCGTAGTTCTGGTCGGCAGTTACGGCGTTCCAGCCGCCGGCACACCATTGCGCATAGGCCTCTTTCCAGCCTGGCGCGGTCGCCACCTCACCGTCGCGCCAAGTTGCGCCTAGGTTGTCACCGACCCGGTTGAGCGGCGCCAGCACCGCCTCGGCTATGCGCGCCGCCTCGCCGAGGATAGCGCTTGCATACTCAGCGTCCGGCGTCGCTTCGCCGGGCGCCATGGGCTCGACGACCTCGCTCATCGTGAAGACAATTTCGGAGACCGGAGCGCGATAAGTCATGAATGTTCGACCATTGATGTCAAAGCCAGGCCGGAACGTAGCCGCAATCCAGTCCCTCGGGCAACTGCGGCGGCACCTTCCATGACTTGACCGGGCCTCGCGTCGGCGCCACAAGACAGGCCCTTCACAGTGGCACCGGGTGGACACGCACATGGCTGGCAAAAAAACTGTGTCGCGACGGCTGGCCGGGCCGACCAGACTTTGTGCGCCGGACCCAATATCGATGGCGCGCGCCGGACGGATCATCGCTAGCGGCGGCCTCGTCGCTTTTCCAACCGAGACTGTCTACGGACTCGGCGCCGATGCGACGTCAACGGCGGCGGTCGAGCGCCTCTATGCGACCAAGGGCCGACCATCCTTCAACCCGCTAATCGCTCATGTGGCGGACCTCGACGCAGCGCAAAATGAGGGGGTTTTTGATGCATCCGCGCGCCGGCTGGCGGACCGCTTCTGGCCGGGCCCGCTGACGCTGGTGGTGCCAGCAGCCGCCACGACCCGGATCTGCGGCCTCGCACGGGCCGGACTTGCCAGCGTCGCTTTGCGGATACCCGGCCATCCCGTGGCTCTGGCCCTGATCAGCCAAAGCGGGCGTCCGATCGCCGGGCCATCGGCCAATCCTTCGGGACGGCTCAGTCCGACCAGCGCCGCGCATGTCGCTGCCGATTTCGGCGATGAAATCGATTTGGTTCTTGATGGTGGTGCGACGACGATAGGAATCGAATCGAGCATTGTGGCCTGTCTAGCGGGGGAGGTGCGGCTTCTGCGGCCAGGCGGATTGCCACGCGAAGCGATCGAGGCGGCGCTTGGCCGGCCGCTCGGCGGGGTGGCGCAAACCGGCAGCCAGCTGGCGCCCGGAATGCTCGACTCGCACTATGCCCCGCATGCGAGATTGCGGCTCGAAGCGACCAACGCTGGACCAGGCGAGTCCGTTCTCGACTTTGGCGGACAGCTGCCATCCAGCCGCGGCCTGCGCCTTGATTTGTCGCGCTGCGGCGACAGTGTCGAGGCTGCCATGAACCTCTTTGCTTACCTGCGCGCCCTCGACCAGGGTGGCGCCTCGGTCATTGCCGTCGCACCGATCCCGGCTCGCGGCCTAGGCGAGGCCATCAATGACCGTCTGCGCCGAGCCGCGGCGCCTCGACCCTGATCGATCAGCCCTTGGCCGCCCCGGCGATTTCGACCACGACGCGCCCGCGGACCTCACCGGCAATGATCGCCGCACCGGTCGCCGGAACGTCGGCAAATTGGATCGTCCGCGTCATCGCGGCAAGCTTGTCGAGGGCGATGTCGTTGGCCAGTCGCTTCCAGGCAGCCATGCGCAGTGGCCGCGGACACATCACGCTGTCGATGCCGAGCAATGCGATGCCGCGCAATATGAACGGCGCGACGCTTGCCGGCAGGTCCATTCCTTGTGCCAGTCCGCAGGCCGCGACAGCACCGGCGTAGCGGGTCTGCGCGAGCACATTCGCCAGCGTATGCGAGCCGACGCTGTCGATCGCGGCAGCCCAGCGTTCCTTGCCGAGCGGCCGGCCAGGCTTCGACAATTCGGCGCGATCGATGATTTCGGCGGCGCCAAGTCGCCTGAGATAATCGGACTCCAGTAACCGACCGGTCGAGGCTATGACCTGCCAGCCGAGCTTTGCGAGGAGCGCAATGGCCGTCGAGCCGACGCCGCCGGCCGCCCCGGTGACAAGAACGGGACCGTGTGTCGATGAGAGTCCGTAACGCTCGAGCGCCATGATGCTGAGCATCGCCGTAAAGCCGGCCGTGCCGATTGCCATCGCCTGGCTCTCGTTGAGACCCGCCGGCAGCGGGAGCAGCCAATCGGCCTTGAGGCGCGCCTTTTCCGCATAGCCACCAAGATGGGTTTCTCCAAGCCCCCAGCCGGTTGCCAGCACGCGGTCGCCGGGCGAGAAATCGGGGTGGCTGGAAACTTCGACCCGTCCGGCAAAGTCAGCCCCGGGGATCATCGGAAAGCGGCGGGCGATCGGCGCCTTGCCGGTCAGTGCAAGCCCGTCCTTGTAATTGACCGTGGAATGGCTGATCCGAACGGTCACATCGCCGTCCATCAGGTCCTTTTCGTCGAAGTCGACAAAGGCAATGGTTTGCCCTGCCTCCGCTTTATCGATGCGTATTGCCTTGAACGTCGCCATGACTCGCTGTCCTCGCCGGGAAGTCCCTCGCCGCCTGATCCTTGGCGCCTCATAGTGCACAAAGCCGGCAAAACCGCCAGCCGCCGCACTCGTCGATCAGGTCTGGCCAGGCCGCAGCTTATAGAAAATGTGGTGACCGATGCGCTCCATGCGCTTAAGGCGCTTGGCCCAGAATGGACGCACGTAATTGGCATGATAATGGGTCGAACCACCGATATCGGCGAGGTAAGTCTGGCCCTGCGTGACGGCATGCGCAATCCGCACTGCCTGATGCCAGGCCTCCGGTTCGTGGATTCGCAACGAGCGCCCTTCGCAAGCAAAGGAGAACTGGCAGGCAAGATGACGATTGCGGTTCTGATAGACGACGCCGCAAACCGAGGTTGGATAGAGTCCGCTCCTGACTTTGTTGAGGACCACCTGCGCCACCGCCGCCTGCCCGGCCGGCGGTTCGCTTCGGGCCTCGAAATAGATGGCCTCGGCGAGGCAACGCTGTTCGCGCGACGCGCGCGCGCGGTCGATCAGGGCGGCATAGTCAGGCTGGGTCGCAAGCCGCGGGCTACGCGGCGCCAGGGTAGCATTATTGGCCGGCGCCGGGGCAATGGCGATGATTTCGACCGGCCTACCGTCGCCGCCCGCTGGCGTCGTCGAACCGAGCGCAATGGCCCGCGGCACGGCCGGCGTTGCGCCCTCGAGCCGGCGGGCGCTACCGAGCGGTTCGCCGCGAGTGGTATTCCCCGAAACGGCCGAATGCGGTGACGCGACGCCGCTTCCCGCTTGCAGCGTCGAACCGGCATCGTCAGACCCCGCACGAAAATGCCTGGCAGCATTCTGTGCCTCGTCCGCATCGGCCCGCAACGGCGAAGCGAGGCCCGGGTCATCGGGCGCAAAAATCAGGCTTTCGGCATCCTCCCCGAGCCATCCCGGCGCTGCCACGCTTGCATCGAAAGCAGGACGCAGGGCGACCGCCGGATCGCCCCGATGGGTGCGGTCGACCTGTGGAAACGCGTGGACGTCCTGTTTGAGATTGACCTGCGGTTCGATTTCGTCGGGCAGCGATCGAAGCTCATCAGGGTCGCCGATGAACAAATGCGCCTCGTCCAGCAAGAGACTGAACGGCAACTTAGCCATCGGCGCTTTGGCCGAGGCCGAGATTTGCGGCAATTGCCACCCTTCGTCCGCCGCGTTCGGATCCTGGCCGGCATCGGCGGTGAAGGAAACCAGAAGGCCAACCGCCAGGCACCAGGGTGCAATGGTTCCGCATGCCCATTCCAGACGCGAGCGACCCATACGCGACCCATGCAAAAGCGTTCAGCACCGGCACGGCGCTTTGCCGGTCGGCCCAGCGAAGCTGGTCCCTACCTTCTTTCACATTAACCTTGACGCGCGGTTACGGGCGCCCTGCGCCAGTAGTGTCAGAATGGAACGAGCGATCAAGTGAGCGCGTTCAGATGCCGGTACAGGCGTGCCGCGAGGCTGGCTGCCAGACCGAAGGGTCCATGCCCGCTACCGATTGCAATTGCCGGCGCCACGGCGGCGAGCCCGGCCTCGCCGAATTGAGCCTTCAGGTCTTCCGCCACCCATGCCAGCTGCTGGCCTGCGCGCCGCTCGGCTCGCCGGCCAGGCTCGGCTAGAAAATTGCGGTGCTGGTCGAGCGCCGCGTCAAGGGTCAAGAGCCCCTCGCCCGAAGTCGCAGAAACGACCAGGACCCGCCGCTGCCATTCGTCCTGAGACACCGAAAACAGCGCCAGTGCCGCTTCGACGTCAGCCTTGGCGCGCAGCGCCGGCGGCCCGAGATCGGCCTTGCAGACGGCAATCACGTCCGGCAATTCCATTATGCCGGCCTTCATGAATTGGAGGCTGTCACCGGAACCGGGCTGGACGCATAAAACAACGGAATCGCTGACCAGCGAAATATCGGCCTCAGACTGACCAATTCCGACACTTTCAACCAGCACTCGGTCGAAGATCGCGGCCATCAGCACCGCCGCACCAATCGCCTGGTTCGACAGGCCGCCAAGGCGGTCGCGCGCCGCCATCGAACGCATGAACAGCCCTCGATCCTCCGGATCGATCGACATGCGGGCACGGTCGCCGAGTAGCGCGCCGCCGGTTTGCCGCGACGAGGGATCGACGGC
Source organism: uncultured Alphaproteobacteria bacterium (assembly GCA_963773155.1). Lineage (GTDB taxonomy): Bacteria > Pseudomonadota > Alphaproteobacteria > Rhizobiales > Beijerinckiaceae > CAVZAB01. The sequence continues at coordinate 33,085 of CAVZAB010000022.1, forward strand.
GAGGACTGCCACGGTCTCACCGGCTTGGCGCCAGCGACGGATCAGGGCATTGGCAAGCGTCGATTTGCCGACGCCGGGTGGCCCGGTGAGACCGACAAGATAACCGTGTGCCTCGCTGACCGCAGCATCGAGCAGCGCGGCCACGGCGCTCGGATCGGCTCCGATCTCAATCCAGGACAAAGCCTGCGCCAGCGCCGCCCTGCCGCCCGTCCGCAAGGCCGGCAATGTCGGCTGAGCCGTCATGCCGATAGATCCAGCGTCCCGAAGACCCAGGTGATAAGACAATACAAGACCGCGCCGGACAGAAAGCCGGCGACCCGCGCCGGCATCGCCAGGGTCGCAAGCTTCAAGCCGGCGCCAAACAACTGCACCACGAGATCGAAGACCAACGAGATCAGCAACAGACAGAACAGGGGTGGCAGCAGGGAGAACAGCTGCGGTCTGGCCAGATGATCCAGCGCGCCGAGCGTCAGGCCGGCGAGCGCCATCAGGACGAGATAGAGGAACGAGGTCCGTACCATCAGGTGCCCCCCATAGGCAACGTCTGCGAGGCCGGTGGGCCGGCGTGCTGGCGTTGTTCTGCAGCAATCATGCCTGGCTCGCGATTTGCGTGCCGAGTGCGGCCTGGGCCGCAGCAAGCCTGGCAATCGGCAGCCGGAACGGCGAACAAGAGACATAGTCGAGCCCGGCCGTCTCGCAAAAGGCAATCGAGGCGGGATCGCCGCCATGCTCGCCACAAATGCCAAGCTTGATGTCGGGCCGGCTGCGGCGGCCGCGTTCGACCGCCATGCTCACCAATTCGCCGACGCCAGCGCGGTCGATCGAGATGAAGGGATCGACTGGGTAGATTGCCTTGGCCGTGTAAATGGATAGGAAGGCCGCGGCATCGTCGCGCGATATGCCCAGCGCTGTCTGGGTGAGGTCATTGGTGCCGAAGGAAAAGAATTGGGCCGATTGGGCAATTTCGCCGGCGCGCAGGCAGGCGCGCGGTAATTCGATCATCGTGCCGACCTGATAGGGTATGACGATACCGGTCTCCGCGGCGACGGCGGCGGCCATCGCGTCGATCCGGCTCTTGACCAGATCGAATTCGGCCAGCGCGCCGACCAGCGGCACCATGATTTCCGGCGTCACCGGTCGGCCGGTCTTGCGGCTCGCTGCGATCGCTCCCTCGAAAATGGCACGGGCCTGCATTTCGGCAATTTCCGGATAGGCAATCGCAATCCGGCAGCCGCGAAAGCCGAGCATCGGATTGAATTCGCCCAATTCAGCCGCGCGGCGGCGCAAACGCTCCTCACTCGTTCCCAGCGCCCGGGCCACGTCGGCAATGTCGGCTGGCGTCTGCGGGAGGAATTCGTGCAGGGGCGGATCAAGCAACCGGATGGTCACCGGGAGGCCCGACATGATTTCGAACAGCGTCGCGAAATCCTGCCTTTGCATTGGCAAGAGCTTGGCGAGTGCGGCGCGCCGGCCCGCCTCATCGTCGGCAAGGATCATTTCGCGAACGGCAATGATACGGTCATGCTCGAAGAACATGTGCTCGGTGCGGCACAGACCAATGCCCTCGGCGCCAAACTGGCGGGCGATTCTGGCGTCGTTGGGAGTTTCCGCATTGGCACGCACGCGCATCCGGCGAACCGCGTCGGCCCAGCCCATCAGCGTCGCAAATTCGCCGGAAAGCTCCGGTTCGCGCATGTCGACGCGGCCGACCAGAACCTGGCCCGCCGCACCGTCGATCGTGATGATATCACCCTTCTTCAAGGTTGTGCCCGCAGCACTCATCGTGCCCGCCGCATAATCGATCCGCACCGAACCGGCGCCCGATACGCAGGGCTTGCCCATGCCGCGGGCGACAACGGCAGCGTGCGAAGTCATGCCACCGCGCGTCGTCAATATGCCCTCGGCGGCATGCATGCCATGAATGTCCTCGGGCGACGTTTCAATGCGGACCAGAATGACTTTCCGCCCGGCCGCTTTGAGCGTCTCCGCCTCTTCCGAATTGAACACGATCTCGCCGCAGGCCGCACCCGGCGAGGCCGGCAGTCCGGTGGCAAGAATGCGCCGATCCGCCTTGGGATCTATGGTCGGATGGAGCAATTGATCGAGCGAGGCTGGGTCGACACGACCGACCGCATCCTTACGGGTGATCAAGCCTTCGTTGGCCATGTCGACGGCAATTTTCAGCGCCGCCTTGGCCGTTCGCTTGCCCGCTCGCGCCTGCAGCATCCACAGCTTGCCACGTTCAACGGTAAATTCCAAATCCTGCATGTCGCGATAATGGCGCTCGAGCCGCTCGGTGGTCTGCCGGAATTCCTCGAAAATCGTCGGCATCAACGCCTGCATGGACGGCTTGTCGGAATGGGCCGCAAGGCGTGCAGCCTCGGTGATGGTCTGCGGCGTTCTAATGCCGGCGACGACGTCTTCGCCCTGCGCGTTCACAAGAAACTCGCCGAATAATTCGTTCGCCCCAGTCGAGGGATTGCGCGTAAAGGCAACACCGGTGGCCGACGTCTCGCCCATATTGCCAAAGACCATGGCCTGGACGTTGACGGCCGTGCCCCAGCTTTCCGGGATATTGTGCAGTTTGCGATACGTCACTGCCCGCGCATTCATCCAGGAAGCGAAGACGGCGCCGATCGCGCCCCACAATTGCTCGCTCGGGTCCTCAGGAAAGGGCCGACCAGTCTCCTGTGCGACGATCGCCTTGAATTGCCCAATCAGCTGCTGCCAGTCCTCGGCTGTAAGATCGGTGTCTAGACTATAGCCCTTGTGCTCCTTGTGCAGTTCGAGCGCCTCCTCGAAATGCTGCGGATCGATGCCGAGCACGACATTCGAATACATCTGGATGAAGCGCCGGTAAGAATCGAAGGCAAAGCGCTGATCACGTGATAGAGAAGCGAGCGCCTGGACCGTGCGATCGTTGAGGCCGAGATTGAGAACCGTATCCATCATGCCAGGCATTGACGCCCTGGCCCCCGAGCGCACCGAAACGAGAAGCGGGTTTTCAGGGTCGCCGAACCGGCGCTTGGTAAGGCTTCCGACGTAAGCCAGGGCGGCTTCGACTTCGGCGGCAAGCCCGTTGGGATATTGATGTTGGTGACTCGAATAATAGTTGCACAATTCCGTCGTCAAGGTGAAGCCCGGCGGCACCGGCAAGCCAAGATTGGCCATTTCGGCGAGATTGGCACCTTTGCCGCCCAAGAGATCGCGCAGACCCGCTTCGCCTTCGGCCCGGCCGTCTCCGAATGTGTAGATCCATTTCGTCATGCTGGTTCCCCACCGAATGTCGATGCACCTATCAGCAAAAAATTGACATAAGCTTCACCCGACGGGCGCGGCCGCACGGCCAGCACGCTGCCGCCTCGCCAAATTGGGGGTAAAATAAGACCCGCGGCACATGATTAACCATAGGACATAAATCGGCGGCTTGGATGATATAGCGCAAATAAGTCGATCGTCGGCCTGGCTAGACCGCAATCTTGGAAAAATCGGCGATGCGATGCATCGCCGCACGCAACTCGCCCAGCAGCCGCAGCCGATTGAGCCGCAATTTCGGATCGTCAGCGTTGACCGTGATCTTCTCGAAAAAATGATCGACAGGCGAGCGCAGCTTGGCCAGAGCATGCATGGCGCCGGCAAAATCCTCCGCCGCGGCGCGGTCGGCCGAATCCCGCGCGGCGCGGTCGAGTGCGGCGGCAAGAACATGCTCCTCATGCGCAACCCGCAAATTAGCGGCATGCCGCACCTCGAAACTGCCGGCCCCGTCGCGCTTCTCCTCGGCCTTGAGGATATTGGCAGCACGCCGATACCCGGCCAATAGATCGCTGCCCTCCCGGCTGTCGAGAAAGCCTGCCAGCGCCTCAAGGCGGCGAACCAGAATCAGCAAATCGTCCTGACCCGGCAGGGCGAATACAGCATCGATTAGATCATGGCGGGCACCCTGGTCTCGCAGATAGACCTTGAGGCGATCGGCGAAGAAGGAATCGAGCTTGGCACGATGGAAAAAAGCACCCGGTACGATCGTTTTGTCGGACAGGCCGGGAATCCTTTGCGCGTCATAAAGGGCGAGCGACCGCTCGGCGAGACGACCGAGCGGTAGCCGAAGCTGATTTTCCAGGATGATCCGGATGATCCCGAGCGCCGCACGGCGCAGGGCGTAAGGATCCTTACTGCCAGTGGGCTTTTCGTCAATCGCCCAGAATCCCACCAGCGTGTCGATTTTGTCGGCAACCGCCACCGCGATGGCTATCGGCTCGCTCGGGCAATGATCCTTTGGCCCTTGCGGGCGATAATGCGCTTCGAGCGCCGCGCCGACCACTTCGCTCTCGGCTTGCGCGAGCGCGTAATAGCGGCCCATCAGGCCTTGCAATTCGGGAAATTCGCCGACCATCTCGGTGACAAGATCGGCCTTGCACAAGAAGGCCGCCCGGCGGGCCGAAGCCTGATCAGCACCAAGGCATGCGGCGATTTCGGCCGCCAATGGAACCAGCCGCTTGACACGCTGGCCCTGGGTGCCGAGCCGCTCGTGAAAGACAATCTGGTCGAGCCGTGGAACGCGATCCTCGAGAGGTACCCGCAGATCGGTCTCGTAAAAGAATTTGGCGTCTGACAGGCGGGCGCGCACCACCCGGTTGTTGCCCGCGGCAATCAGCCGGCCGCCGTCGGCAGCTGCAATATTGGCGACAAGGATGAACTTGTCGGCTAGTCCGGCAGGCCCGGCATTTGCGTCGACGCCGCGCAGCGACCGCAAGACGAAGCACTTCTGATTGGCCCGGATCGTTGCCCGAATAACTTCCGCCGGCAGCGCGAGAAATGCCGCGTCGAAGGCGCCCATCAGCACGACCGGCCATTCGACGAGCCCGGCAACTTCCTCGAGCAGCCCATTGTCTTCGAGCGGTTCGAGACCCTGGGCGAAGGCCAGGTCGCAGGCATCATGCCAGATGATCCGGCGGCGACGCTCGGCATCGAGAACCACTTTGGCGCGCTCGAGACCCGCCGCATAATCGGCGAAGCGGCGGACCTTGAACGGTTCAGGGGCCATAAACCGGTGCCCGCGAGTGATATTGCTGGCGCGGATGCCGTCGACCGCGAAAGGCACGATATCCGGCTCCTCGGTCTCCGGCCCGAAAGTGCACACGATCGCGTGCAGCGGTCGCACCCAGCGCAACGAATCGCGTTGGCGCGACGATTCGCCCCAGCGCATTGAGCGCGGCCAGGGAAAGCTGCGAATCAGCGCCGGTATGATTTCGCTCAATATGTCGATGGTCGGCCGCCCCGGCCGTTCGGTCCGTGCGATGTAGAAGCTGCCCTTCTTCTCGTCCGTCTCGATCTGCGCTTCGGCAATGGTCTGCAACCCGGCACTTTTCAAGAATCCGTCGATAGCCGCCTGCGGCGCGCCCAGCCGCGGCCCGCGCTTTTCCTGGCGCGTGTCAGGCTGCCGGGCCGGCAGACCGGCGACATGCAGCACAAGGCGGCGCGGCGTCGAAAAGGCCTGGGCGCCGGACGATACCAAGCCGTGGCTCTGCAGGGCCTCAAGCGCCTGGGTCTGCAGATCCCGCGCGGCTTGCCCTTGCATGCGGGCCGGTATTTCTTCGGAAAAAAGCTCGAGCAGCAGGTCAGGCATAGATTTTTCGTGTACCTCGCGGTCTTAGCGTTGCCGGCCGGACGCTCCGGTCTGGGGAATAGGCTTGCCTTTTGTACGGCCGACGCCACATACCATCGATCAGATTCGAGCGCCAAGCGATGATCCGAGCCTTTGCCGCCTACCTTGCCACACTGGTCGCTTTCCTGGCGCTGGATTTCATCTGGCTCGGCTATATTGCCGGCGGATTCTACCGGTCCGAGCTCGGACCGCTGCTGCTGGAGCGGCCCAATCTCATTGCTTCGGCGCTTTTCTATGCCCTCTATGCGATTGGCATCGTGGTCTTTGCCATATCGCCGGCCTGGCAAAGCCAATCCTGGACTACCGCCTTATTCTACGGGGCGCTATTTGGTTTGTTCGCTTATGCGACCTACGATATGACGAATTATGCCACGCTGAACGGCTTTCCAGCGAAGATTGCCCTGGTCGATATGTTGTGGGGAATTGCGGTGACCGGCACCAGCGCCACTGTCGGCTATGCGGTCAGCGCGGCATTGCGCCCGGCCTGACTTACAGGGCCTTATGCGACCCGTCGCACAAAGGCTCCTTGTGCGACGCCTTGCAGCCGCAGAAATAGGCGGTGGCGGTCTTGTCGGCGGTATAGGCTACCGGCGTAATTGACGTCGCCTTGTGGGAGCCATCGCAAAAGGGCTGCTTGGCCGATCTGCCGCAGGCGCACCAGTAATAGGTCTTGCCGGCCTCGACTGCGACCGGGTAGGGCGCCTTTTGGGCGGCGTGACGTTCCGACATAGCTTACTCCATCAATGCCAAGCTTGGCGATCTCGCCATCTATCGGAATCGCTTTTAGCTGCCCATAACCTCATCTGTCCAGTTCCGACCATCCGCCACCTTCGGTCTGCAGCCAGGCCGCAGCGCAGGCTTTGGCCAGTTCGCGAACGCGCAGAATGTAGCTTTGCCGCTCGGTGACCGAAATTACGCCACGGGCATCCAAGAGATTGAAGCGATGGGAGGCCTTTATGCATTGGTCATAGGCCGGCAGCGCCAGCTTATGCCGCGCGTTGGCGTTCTCGCCGAGCGCCAGAAGCGCCCGGCACTCGCGTTCGGCATCGGCAAAATGCCGGAACAGAAGCTCGGTATCGGCAAATTCGAAATTATGCCGTGAATATTCCTCTTCGGCCTGATGAAAGACAGCGCCATAGGTGACCCGGTCCGCGCCCGTGCCGCCGTTGAAATTCAGATCATAGACATTCTCGACGCCCTGGACATACATGGACAATCGCTCGAGCCCATAGGTCAATTCACCGGCAACCGGTGCGCATTCGAAGCCGGCGACCTGCTGGAAATAGGTGAATTGCGAGACCTCCATGCCATCGCACCAGCATTCCCAGCCAAGGCCCCAGGCGCCGAGCGTCGGGCTCTCCCAGTCGTCCTCGACGAAACGTATGTCGTGCACCAGCGGATCGATACCGATCGCTGCAAGCGAGCGCAGATACAGATCCTGAAGATCGTCCGGCGACGGTTTGATGATTACTTGGAACTGGTAATAGTGCTGCAGCCGGTTCGGATTTTCACCGTAGCGGCCGTCTTTCGGCCGGCGCGAGGGCTGGACATAGGCCGCCTTCCAGGCCTTGGGACCGAGCGCCCGCAATGTCGTCGCGGGATGGAAAGTGCCGGCGCCGACCTCCATGTCGTAGGGCTGCAGAAGGACGCAACCCTGAGCCGCCCAGAAACGCTGCAAGGTCAGGATCAAGCCCTGAAAGGACGTTTTCGGGTCAAGCGAATCCTGGCTCATGCGTCCATTCCGTTCGGGTGGCAAAATAGGCGGCGGCGCAGATTGGGTCAACGCAGGGTGGTGTCGCCAGCAAAGTCGATGAGTGTTTCACCGCGATGAATCGCCTCGGCCTGTGGGGTGAAGCGCCCCGTTGACTCGTGCAGGACGAGAGCGGGGAGAAGCAGCATCGGGGCACGGCTGCCCTTGACCCCGGTCACCAAGAGCCAAATCGCCGGCCCGTCCGTGCGGGCGTGAACTGGCTTCACCCGCAAGCCACCAAAACGGCCCTGGCAAGCCACCAGAAGAGCCGACAAGGCTTGCGGACGGTGAATGATGACCAGGCGGCCGGCGGGCGCGGCCAAAGCGGCGCAGGCCCGAATCCAGGCCCCTATGTCCGATCCCGCAGCTTGGATATGGGCGGCAACCCGGCCAGGGTTTGGCGAAGCGCGCACCGCACCAATCTCGAAATAGGGTGGATTGGTGAGGACGATCGAGGCCGATGCGTCGGCCAGGCCGGCGGCACGGCGCGCGTGTGCGCGCAAAAGATCGGCCTCGGCGACGACCGCGCGTGCGTCGAGATGGTTGAGCACGATATTGCGGCGCGCCAGTGCGGCAATGCCCGGATCGCTTTCAACGAGAACCACGCGCGTAACGGGTGCCCGCAGCGCCAGTCCCATGCCGACGGCCCCGGTGCCGGCGCCAGCGTCGATGGCCAAGGGCCCCGGATCGGCCGGAGCGCTGGCGGCGAGCAGCACCGCATCGGTCCCAGCCCGATGCCCGCGGAGTGGCTGCAGCAGCTGCAAACGTCCGTCGAACAAAGTCGTCGTCTCGGCCGCCTCAGCCACGCCCAGCCTCGGGTTCGCGCAATTCATTGCCCAGCCCCGCCTTGATGAGGGCCCGGCGAGCGAGCGGCAGCGCCTCGTTGGCGACCAGAATCCGGCGCGGCAAAAAACCGAGCGACCCTTCGACGGCGCTCATGTGTCCATCGGCAACAAACCAGCTGATGCCCTCCTCGGTCAATATCACTTCGATCAGCGAAATCAGCACGAGATCATTGGTCCGCAGTAACTCGACCATGGCCACTCCCGGCGACCCCGCCGGCCAATTGTCGGCGCCATCGCACCGCTCTTGCCGGTCACCGCCCGGCCTTCTATGGTCCAATACGGCGACAGAAACAAGGATAGGCTCCATTGGGCGTTGTCATTCCGATCGACGAAAAGGCGGGCGGGCGCGAGATCGAGGCGCTGAGCGCGCTGGTGGCCCAATCGATGGATAAGGTCAATCAGACCATCCTGTCGCGAACCGGTTCCGACGTTGCGATGATTCCGGAAGTCGCCAACCACTTGATCGCATCTGGCGGCAAGCGGCTAAGGCCGATGCTGACGCTCGCCACCGCCGGCCTGTGTGGCTATCGCGGCGAAGGTCATGTCAAGCTCGCCGCCTCAGTCGAATTCATGCATACCGCAACGCTTCTCCACGACGATGTCGTCGATCAAAGCGACATGCGGCGCGGCAAGCTCGCTGCCCGGTTGCTGTGGGGTAATGAGGCGAGCGTCCTGGTCGGTGACTTTCTCCTCGGCCAGGCCTTCAAGATGATGGTCGAGGTCGGCTCGCTCGAATGCCTGGAAGTGCTCTCGCACGCGGCAGCCGTGATCGCAGAGGGTGAGGTCATGCAGCTATCGGCCGCCAAGGACACCCAAACTACCGAGGACGATTATGTTGCGGTGATTCGAGCCAAGACGGCGGCGCTTTTCGCGGCGGCCTGCGAGGTCGGGCCGATCCTGGCCGCGCGACCGCGGGCCGACGCGGCCGCCTGCCGCAGTTACGGGGCCAATCTCGGCATTGCCTTTCAATTGATTGACGATGCGCTCGATTACGGCGGGACATCGGCCAAGCTCGGCAAGAATATCGGCGACGATTTCCGCGAGGGGAAAATTACCTTGCCGGTGGTGCTGTCGTTTCGGCGCGGCAATGACAGCGAACGCGCGTTCTGGCAGCGCACGCTCGAGCGAGGCGAAATCAACCAGGACGATCTTGACGGCGCCATCGCGACAATGAAACGGCACCGTGCGCTCGAGGACACGGTCGAACGAGCCAGACATTACGGCGCTATGGCCAAAGACGGGCTGGCGTTGTTCCCGCCTTCGCCCTGGAAGGCGGCGCTGCTCGACGTGGTCGATTTTTGCATCAGCCGCGGGCATTGAACGGGCCACGCGTGGCCCGGCGCCTTCATTTCGGCTGAACCATCGTCGCCAATTGTTTCGCCTCTTCGATCTGTTTGGCGGTCATCCTGGCGGCAAGAGCGTCACGAATGATTAGACAGCTCTGAGCGACGGGATTGTCCTTGGCGGTGGCGGCAAGGTGATACCATTTGTAGGCCTGCACGAGATCTCGGGCGACGCCCTTGCCGCTCTCGTAGAGGTAGCCGAGATTGACCTCGCTCGAATTGTCGCCTTGCTCGGCCGCCATCCGGTACCAACGGGCCGCCTCGGCAAAATCCTGCGTCACCCCCTGGCCGTTCTCGTACATGTAGCCTAGTTCGTACTGGGCCGGCGCGATGCCTTTGGCGGCCGCGGTTCGCAGCCACTTGACCGCTTCCGGATAGCTTCGGGTCACGCCAAATCCATAGGCATACATGCCGCCCAAGGCATATTCTGCCAATGGCTCGCCCTGATCGGCGAGCGGCTGGATCAGGCGCAGCGCGACTGCGAATTCGCCGCGGTCAAGCGCGCCACCCGCTTCGCGCAACATGGCCGAAGACGCAGTTGAAGCGCCGGCCATGCTCGGCAAAGCCAACATTGCCAGAATGGCGACGACTAAAGCCCTGGCCGCAATCTGCACGGCCCATCTCCCGCCAAAATTAGGTCGTCCAGCCGAATCGGCCAAACCCTTCGTGCAATTTTCAACACCCCCTATTAGGGCCCTAGTCAACGCTCCGTGCCTATGACGAAATTGCCACAGCTGCGACTTATCCCCAATTTCGGCCGGCCTGCGGTCGAAAGCTGCGGCAATATCGCCGCTGCCTCGCCGCTCGCCTGGCGGGCGCAGTTCGCCTAGACTGAGAGGGCCAACGCGGCCAGCGACGGGAACCCCAGTGAAAATAGAATATTTTCAACTTGATCCAAACGAAGTGCCGCGCGGCCTGTATCCGCCGATCGAGCCTTACCGCGCCGGCATGCTCGACACCGGCGACGGCCATCAAATCTACTGGGAATTATGCGGCAATCCCAAGGGTCGCCCGGCCGTGTTCCTGCACGGCGGGCCGGGGGCTGGCTGTTCGCCCAACCATCGCCGTCTCTTCAATCCCGATCGCTATCGGGTGCTGCTGTTCGACCAACGCGGCTGCGGTCGCTCATTGCCCTATGCTAGCCTCGAGAAAAATACGACGTGGCATCTGGTCGACGATATCGAAAAGCTGCGCACCATCGCCGGCGCCGACGATTGGCTCGTCTTCGGCGGCTCTTGGGGTTCGGCCCTGGCGCTGGCCTATGCGCAGACCCATGGCGATCGTGTGGCGGCGCTTATTCTGCGCGGCATTTTTACCCTGCGCCGCAGCGAACTCGAATGGTATTATCAAGCCGGCGCCAGCGCCTTCTTTCCTGAGAAGTGGCAGAAGTTTGTCGAGGCCATTCCTGGCCCCGAACGCGGCGACTTCGTTTCGGCCTATCATCGTCGCCTGACCGATTCCAATCCAGCCGTTCGCCAGGCCGCCGCGCAGGCCTGGAGTCTGTGGGAAGGCGAGACCATTACACTGCTGCCGGACAAGAGCTTGAGCGTCCAGCACGCCGCCGACGAATTCGCGATGGCCTTTTCTCGAATCGAGAACCATTATTTCGTGCATGGCGGCTGGCTCGAAGACGGCGAATTGCTGCGCAGGGCGCCCGAACTGAAAGGCAAGGCGGGCATCATCATCCAGGGGCGATACGATATGGCCTGTCCACCGCAAACCGCCTTCGAACTTCATCGCGCCTGGGGGGCCGACCTGGTGATGGTCGAGAATGCCGGACATGCGTTCAGCGAGCCCGGTATTCTCCATCAGCTGGTCCTCGCCACGGACCGGTTTTCGTGATCAGGGCCTGGCTGCTTAGCGGCCTTTTTGTTTTTGGTATTTCTGGCCCCTGCGCGGCGCAGGACTTGGCCGCCTGTTTTTCGCCCGCCGCACTGGCCGGACGGACCAGCGAGACGGCACCGGTTCATGGCGCGCCGGGAAGCCGCGTCGCCGTGCCGACCACCGCCGCGGCGGCCAGCCACCCAGCACCGATTTCAGGCGCGATTCGGCGGGTCGACCTGCCGGAGGGCGTCAAACTCGTCGCCCTGACATTCGATCTGTGCGAAGCGGATGGCGAAGTTGCCGGCTATGACGGCGCGATTGTCGATTACCTTCGGCGGACCCAAACGAAGGCGACCTTCTTTGCCGGCGGCAAATGGCTCGTCAATCATCGCGAGCGGGCGAGCCAGCTGTTGAGCGACCAAGCTTTCGAAATCGGCAACCACACCTGGAGCCATTGGAATCTCGCGGTGGCATCCGGCGCGAAAATGCAAAACCAAGTCAATGGCGTGGAACCGGCCTATGCGCAGATCAGCCAGGCTGTAGCGGCCGCCTGCCCGGCAAGGCCGGGAGCGGACGAACGGATGCAATTGTTCCGCTTCCCCTATGGTTCCTGTTCGACGGAATCGCTGGCCTATGTCAACCACCGCGGCTACCGGGCGATTCAATGGGACGTCGATTCGGGCGATCCTGTTGTTGGCCTCGGCGGCGAACATATGGCGCGCAACATCCTCGCCCGGGTCCGGCCAGGTTCGATCATTCTGATGCACGCCAATGGCCGCGGCTATCACACGGCCGAGGCCCTGACGATCGTGGTGCCGCGGCTGCGAGCCGAGGGTTACCAATTCGTCCGGGTCTCCGACCTGCTGGCGGCCGGACGCCCTGTCGTCGTGCCAACCTGCTATTCAGAACAGCCGGGCGATACGGCGGCCTACGATCGCAAATGGCGAATGTTGCTCGACAAAGGACCTTGATCTCGACCCTAGCGCAGCAGCGTCGCCCGCACCCACCATTCCCGATGGTCACGGCGGATGACCTTAGCGGCCCGCACTGCCTGATGACGATCATCGAACAGGGCAAAGCAGGTCGCGCCTGACCCCGACATGCGCGCCAAACGACACCCCCGGGCGGCCGAAAGAACCGCCAGCACATCACTGATGACGGGCGTGACGACACAAGCCGCATCCTCCAGATCGTTTGACACCCGTCGGAGCCAGGAGATGAGTGCCGCCGCAGAGGCCAAATCGTGATCGGTCAGTGGGGCCATCGGCCGCGAGTACCGGGCGGCCTCCGCCGGCTTCAGGCCGAGGGTCGCAAAGACTTGGGACGTTGCCGTCGGCACGCCCGGGTTAACCAAGACGGCAAAAAGCGCCGGCAATTGCAGCCGCGGTCCAAGCAGCTCGCCGCGACCCCGCATAATCCGTGCCCGCGAGAGCAGGCAGACCGGCACGTCGGCGCCGGCCGCGGCAGCCGCCGCTACGAGCCGCGGATCATCGATGGCGAGCCCATTGGCCAATGCAAGCAGCCGGAGCGCCGCCGCCGCATCGGCAGAGCCGCCGCCAAGTCCGGCAGCGACTGGCAGGTTCTTGACCAAGTGAAAGCGGCCGCGACGCAGAGCCGGTACGCGCGCGGCGAGTTCCCCGGCGGCGACCAGCACGAGATTATTGGCCAAAGCTTCGCCAAGTCGCCGCGCCCCGGGCCCTTCGACGCTGAACTGCCAAGCGGTGCCGGTCTCAAGCGTCAGACTGTCGGCGCAGGCGGCAAAGGCAACCAGGCTTTCAATCTCGTGCCACCCATCCGCCCGGCGATGCGGCACACAAAGAGAAAGATTGACCTTGGCCCGGCAACGCACGCGGCGCTGCCGCGGGACCGGCGCAATCATCCACCGCTCTTCTTCGGCTCGACTTCCGCCGCGGCCGGCTTGTCTTCTTCGAGGCCGGAGTCGATTTTTTTCAGGATCCGGGCGAGATCGTCAGGCTCTGGTTTGAGATCGCGGGCATGGTTCCATTGGAACTGCGCCTCGAGCTTGCGGCCGACCTTCCAATAGGCGTCGCCGAGGTGATCATTGATCACCGGATCCGAGGCCTTGAGCTCGATTGCCCGTTCCAGTTGCCGGGTCGCCTCGTCATAATGGCCGAGCTTGAAATGGGCCCAGCCCAAGCTGTCGACGATATAGCCGTCATTCGGTCGCAATTCGACGGCGCGGCGCAGCATCTTGAGCGCTTCGTCGAGATTGACGCCCATGTCGACCCAAGAATAGCCGAGATAATTCAGCACCTGCGGCTGCTCGGGATAGATTTCCAAGGCCTTGCGGAAATCGGCCTCGGCGGCCGGCCATTGCTTCTGGCGCTCATAGGCGATCGCGCGGAAATACAGCAGCGACCAATCGCCACGCCCCGGTGTGCCAATCAGCGCCAGTGCCTTGCTGTAAGCCTTTGCTGCTGCAGCGTAATCCTTCTTCGCGCTGTGAAGCTTTCCCAGCGTCGTAATAGCGTCGAGGTCATTCGGATGCTCGTTCACGATGGCGTTCAAATGGGTAATGGCATCATCACCCCGGCCGAGCGAATCGAGCACCAAGCCGATTTGGATATCGGCGGTCGAGCGCAGCAAGCTGGCATCGGCAATTGATTCATAGACGTCGATCGCCCGTTCGTTCTGCTTCAATCTTTCGTAGAGATCGCCGAGCGTCACCAGCGCCAACTCATTGCCGGGCTCGAGATAGAGCGAAAGCCGCAAGTAGATCATGGCGGCAAGTTCGTCGCCCTGCCGTGCTCCCGTCGTGCCCAGTCCGTAGAGCACTTCGGCGGCGCCTTGCTCGACCGTACTGACCAGCGGCTTCAGCGTTCTGCCTGCCGCCAAATCGCCGAGCGCGCCGACGACGATCGGGTAGCGTGGCACCACGCGGTCAAACTCCTCATAGGCTTTTTTCGCCCCGTCGCGGTCGCCATGCCGGGCGAGAAAACGGGCATAGGCATCGACATAACGCAGCGAATTGCGATCGGACGCATAGGCCGCTTGCAGGCGACGCGCCGCCTCCGGCTGATTGTTGACCATGTCCGCCATCAGGCCGGAATGAAAATCGCGAAAGGTGGAGAAGCTCTCGTCCTTGATCTTGTCGGCGAGTTCGAGAGCATGTTTGGCATCGCCCGAGCCCAGATAGGTCCAGGCGATCAGCAGAGTCGCGGTCAGGTCACGCTGGCTGCCCAGCCCGCTCTTTTCCAATTGCGCCCGCGCCGCCGCGAACTGGTCGGCTTTGATCGCCTTAACGCCCTGAACGAGATGGGCAAGTCCATTCTTCTGGTCACGCGCCAGCAGACGGTCGGCCAATCGAAATGCGTCCGGCATATTGCCATTGGCAAGCGCCGACACGAACGCCCGCTCGATCAATTCGGCATTGCGCGGATCGGCCCGCAACGCTTCACGCGAGAAGGTCGCGGCAGCGACCGTGTCGCGATCAAAGCCGGCGATCAGCGCCGCCAGATAGTTGCCCGCCGGGCTGTCCCCGACTTCGAACGGCGCCGGGACAACGAGGCTTTCGCGGGCCGCTAGGGCCGAAGGTACGCCCGCCGCCGTCACGACGACAGTCAATAGCGCACAGGAAAGGGTTGATAATCGAGAGATTGCAGACCTGATCACGGGGGAACTTTCTGTCGCCGGGCCAACCGCTGACAGCGGTACCCTATCGAAATCATAGACCAAAACATGGCCCTTTTGCGCCATTCCGGCAAGCCCCGCGGCCGGCGCGGACCAACTACATGTTGGAATAGGCGGGGCCGCCGCCGCCTTCCGGTGGCACCCAGGTGATATTTTGCGCGGGATCCTTGATGTCACAGGTCTTGCAATGCACGCAATTCTGGGCGTTGATGACGAAACGTGGTTCGGTTCGCGCCGTTTCGTTGCCGTAGACGATTTCATAGACGCCAGCTGGACAGTAAAGACGGGCCGGCTCGCCGTAGCGTGGCAAATTGCTGGCAACGGGCAGGCCCGCATCGGCCAGCCGCAGATGCAGGGGCTGGTCCTCTTCGTGGTTGGTGTTCGAGAGAAAGACCGAGGAGGGCTTGTCGAAAGACAGGCGCCCGTCGGGCTTGGGATAGTTGGGTGCACGGGCCTGGTCAAGCGGCTTCAAGGTGGCGAAATCGGGCTTCCCATGCGCCAAAGTGCCAAACAGAGAACGGCCGAAGAGTTCGTTGGTCCACATGTCGAGCCCGCCGAGTGCTATCCCACCCAGCGTGCCAAATCTCGACCACAGCGGTTTGACGTTTCTCACCTTTTCGAGATCATGCCCGATTGGCGAACTGCGCCAGCCGGCTTCGTATCCAACCAATTCGTCGCCGGCCCGCCCGGCAGCGAGCGCGCTCGCGACGTGTTCGGCGGCCAACATGCCGGAGAGCACTGCATTATGCGAGCCCTTGATGCGTGGCACGTTAACGAATCCGGCGGCGCAGCCGATGAGTGCGCCGCCCGGAAACGCCAATTTCGGGACTGATTGCCAGCCGCCCTCGGTGATCGCGCGGGCGCCGTAGCCGATCCGCTTGCCGCCCTCGAAAACCGATGCGATCATCGGATGCTGCTTGAAGCGTTGAAACTCGTCGAAGGGCGAAAGCGCGGGATTGTCGTAATTGAGATGCATGACAAAGCCGACCGAGACGAGATTGGCGTCGAAATGATAAAGAAATGAGCCGCCACCGGTCCGCCGGTCGAGCGGCCAGCCGAAAGTATGCTGGATCAGGCCCGGCTGGTGACGCAGCGGATCGATCTGCCATAGCTCTTTGAGGCCAATACCGTATTTCTGCGGCTCGCGACGGTCGGCAAGGCCAAACCGATGGATAACCTGTTTGCTCAGCGAGCCGCGCGCGCCTTCAGCCAAAAGAACATACTTGCCGCGCAATTCCATGCCCCGCGTAAAGGTTGCCTTCAGGCTGCCGTCCCTGGCAACACCCATGTCGCCGGTCGCGATGCCGCAGACCGCACCACTGGCGCTGTAAAGCAGCTCGCTTGCGGCAAAGCCCGGGTAGATCTCGACACCGAGCGCCTCGGCCCTAGTGCCGAGATAGCGGGCGACATTGCCCAGCGAACCGATGAAATTGCCGTTGTTGTCCATTAGTTTCGGCAACAGGAAATTGGGCAGCTTGATGCCGCCCGACGGGCCGAGAAAATAGAATTGGTCGGCGCTGACGACGGTCGTCAACGGCCGCTGCGGATCCATGCGCCAATCGGGAAGCAGCTGGTCGAGCCCGATCGGATCAATGACAGCGCCGGACAGGATATGAGCGCCGACCTCCGACCCCTTTTCGACCACGACCACCGAAAGATCGGCAGCCAATTGCTTCAGCCGGATCGCCGCCGAAAGCCCGGCCGGGCCTGCTCCGACGATGACGACATCGTAATCCATCGCCTCGCGCGGCGGCCGCTCGCCGGGATCTGGTGACTCGGCCATTCCCACCATTGCCATATCTCCTCGGGCGGGATGTCGCCCTTGCGCTTTCAGCGCGCCGCGACACTCATAGGCGCGCAGCGACCATCGCGCAAACCGGGCGAAAGTGCTAGAAGGCCGCATGTCCGGTAAAGCGCCACCGTCCGATGCCGATCTTGCCGATCAGCTGCGTCATCTGTTGGTCTGGTATGCCGACATGGGTGCCGATGCGGCGCTCGATGCGGCGCCGCACGATCGGTTTTCGGAATCTTCGTCGCTAGAACAGCCGCAGCCGATCGCCGTGCCCAGCACTCTAGTGCGATTGCCCGATCCGGCGCCGACAGGCGTCGCGATCGTCCGGCCAGCAGTTTTGCCGCCCGCCGCCGTCGCCGCGCGCAGCGCCGAAGAGACGGCGAGCGCCGCCCCGTCGCTCGCGGCGCTGCAGGCAGCCTGGGAAAAATTCGACGGCTGCGGTCTCAAGGCCACGGCGACGCGGCTGGTCTTCGGTGACGGCAATCCGGCGGCGCGACTGATGTTCATTGGTGAGGCGCCGGGCGCCGACGAGGACCGGCAGGGTCTGCCCTTTGTCGGACGGGCCGGCCAATTGTTGACCCGCATGCTGGCGGCAATCGGTCTCGAGCGGCAATCGGTCTACATCGCCAATGTCGTGCCCTGGCGTCCGCCCGGCAATCGTACCCCGACGCCGGCCGAAACGGCGGCCTGCCTGCCGTTCAGCCTCCGGCAGATTGCGCTGGTCGATCCCGATCTTTTGGTCTGTCTCGGCGGCTCGGCGGCCCAGGCCATTCTTGGCGCATGCGAGGGCATTACAAAAATACGCGGACGCTGGCAGGATCTGGAGATCGGCGGCGGCGACCGGCCGGTGCGCCGAATTCAGGCCATGGCGACCTTGCACCCCGCATATTTGTTGCGCCAACCGGCCCACAAGCGGATGGCCTGGCGTGATTTCCGCGAAATCGCCAAGCGCCTCGGCCATTAGCGCCGCCAGGTCGCCAACCGATTTCCGGGTTGCCCCTACTCAAACGACACCGGCACTGCTAGATAGGTTGCGCGTACAGCGCCGCGCGGCGATGGAGAATGGCATGAGGTGGGGAGACTATCGGCAGTCCGATAATGTCGAAGATCGCCGCGGCGATAGCGGCGGCGGCATGATGTCGTCGCTCGGCGGCGGCGGCCGGCTCGGCATCGGCACCGTCATCATCCTGGGGCTGATCGGTTATATTTTTGGCATCGATCCGCGCATCCTGATCGGCGGCGCCACGCTGGTGACTGGATTGGGGGGCAGCAGCTCGCAGACCGCCCCCGCGCCGAGCAATGCGCCGACTGGGGCGCCGACCGATCAGATGGGGCGATTTGTCGCGACGGTGCTGGCGCAAACCGAGGACGTCTGGAGCCAGGTCCTTCCGGCCCAGGCCAACATCCGCTACGTCAAGCCGCCGATCGTGCTGTTTTCTGGTTCGACCCGCTCGGGCTGCGGCCAGGCCCAATCGGCTATGGGCCCATTCTATTGCCCGATCGATCAGAAGGTCTATCTCGATACGTCGTTCTTCGACGACATGAAGCGCAAACTCGGCGGTGGCGGCGACTTTGCCTATGCCTATGTCGTTGCCCATGAAGTCGGTCATCACGTCGAAAATCTGCTCGGGATCCTGCCGCGCGTCCAACAGGCGCAGGAGCGGGCCGCGACGCGCCAGGAGACCAATCAATTATCGGTTCGGGTCGAATTGCTGGCCGATTGCCTGGCTGGCGTCTGGGCGGCCAACGGCAACCAGCAGTTTCAATTGCTGGAACCTGGCGACATCGAGAAAGGCATGGCGACGGCGCAGGCGATCGGTGATGACCGGCTGCAGAAGCAATCGCAGGGCTATGTGGTGCCCGACAGTTTCACGCATGGCGCAGCAGCGCAGCGCCAGCAGGCGCTGACCCTCGGCCTGAAGACCGGAAAGATCGACGATTGTCGCCGCGCCGTTCAGCTTTGACAGGGACACCGGACCGCGCTAGCCGGCGGGGCGGATAGCCGTGCCGGGACTCGACGATAGCCGCAGTTTCGTGCCTTTGGCGATCGCCGTGCTGACGGTCTCCGATACGCGTGGCATAGAGGATGATCGCTCGGGCGACCTGATCGCGGCCCGGTTGTGCGAAGCTGGTCATCATCTGGCGGCGCGCGCCATCGTCAGGGATGAGGCGAGCGATATTGCCGCCAAGGTGCGCGAGTACATTGCCGATCCCGGCATCGACGTGGTGATCACGACGGGCGGCACGGGCTTCACCGGGCGCGACGTCACACCGGAAGCGATCGAGCCCCTGTTCGACAAGCGGATGGACGGTTTTGCAATCCTCTTCCATCAGATTTCTTTTGGCAAAATCGGCACCTCTACCATCCAGTCGCGAGCCACCGCCGGGGTTGGCGGCGGCACGTATATCTTTGTGCTGCCGGGCTCGCCGGGTGCCTGCCGGGATGCCTGGGACGGCATTTTGGCCCAACAGCTCGACTACCGCCACCGTCCCTGCAATTTCGTCGAAATTCTGCCGCGGCTCGACGAACATTTGAAACGCGGTCAGCCCAACCGCAAATCGGCCGCGCAGCCGTCATAGATGTTGTGGCGGACCTTTGTCACCAGCCGGTAGACCTGGGCCGGCCAAGCAGGTTCGATGGCCGCGATGCATTGACGCGGAATGACGACGGCAGCGATCCGATTGATGGCAGGTTCAAACCAGCTGGAAATAACCGCAAGGCCGCGCCGCCGGCGCGGCAGGCGAAATAGAGCCGCCCCAGACCCAGCGGCGGCGAGACTTTCGCGCAGGCGCCCGCTCCACGGCTCCACCATGACAATCCCGGGACGCAAGAACATCAGCCACTCGCCGCGCAAGCCGACAAGCGCGGCAGCCCGAATATCCCCATGCCCGCAATAGCGGCAGCCGCTTTCGTCGCAGAGGGCCGCGAGGCCCGGATCGGCGCAGGCATCGATCAAGGTGACATCGCGGACGAGCCCGCTGACGACGCCGGGTACGAGCGATGCCAAAGTTTCACCAATCGCCCGCTCCCTCGCCTCGAACGGGATCAAGACAGATAGCATTGACGCTCCCGCATCCCTCCTCTCAAACGCTGACCGCATGCGATGCCATGCCGCTGGTGCCGAAAATCCGCCGGTAGCGGTCGACTTCGACCTGCGGACCGGTCGCCTTTTCCCAATTGTCCGAAAGTTTGACAGCCGGCCGGCCGCCAGCATCGACCACCTTGCAGACCAGCGAAATAGCCTTCAGCGCATCGTCCGCGCCATTCGGCACGCAGCCCTTGAAATCATTGGTCAGGTTGGTGCCCCAACCGATCGAGACATTGACCCTGTTACGGAAATGGCGGACTGCGGTCTCGATCGTATCGATATCCATACCGTCCGAGAAGACCAGGAGCTTGTCACGCGGATCGCGGCCGCGCGAGCGCCACCACGTGATCAATTCCTCGCCGCCTTCGATTGGCGGCTTCGAATCCGGGCGGGCGCCCTTCCAGTCTGCCACCCAATCCGGCGCGCGCGCCAGAAAAGACGTGCTTCCGAACGCATCGGGCAGGATGACGAGAAGATTGCCCCCATACATCTTGGCCCAATCGCCAAGCACCGCATAAGGCGACCAGCGGAGCGCCTCGTCGTCGGCCGCCGTCGCGGCATAGACCATCGGCAGTTCATGGCCGTTGGTGCCGATCGCCTCGAGCCCGGTATCCATCGCAAGCTTGACGTTGGAGGTTCCGATGAAACTCTCGCCTAGCCCTTCTTGTAGGGCCTCGACACACCAGCGCTGCCACAAGAACCCGTGCCGCCGCCGGGTGCCGAAGTCCGATACACGCAGCACGCCCTCTCGATTCAGCTGTCGTAGCCGTTCGACCTTGAGCCAGAGCTTCGCCTTGGCGCGGGCATAAAGAACGTCCAATTCGAACCGGCTCATCGTCCGCGTCGCGGCCCGGGCGCGCAGCTCGTTGATGATCGAAAGAGCAGGAATTTCCCACATCGTCGTCTCGGTCCAGGGCCCTTCGAAACGCAGCTCGAATTGTCCATCGCGATTGCGCAATTCGTAGGCCGGCAACCGGAAATTGGCTAACCAGTCGATGAAACCGGGTTCGAAAATCTGTTTGGTCCCGTAGAAACTATTGCCGGCAAGCCAGATCAGCTCGTTCTTGGCGATACGGAGGCCGCGGGCGTGATCAAGCTGGTCGATCAGCTCAGCTTCCTCAACAATCTCGGCGACACGAACCCGGCTCGTCCGGTTAATGACCTCGAAAGTCACCCGCCGGCGCGGATGCAATTTCCAAATCATCTGTAGCATTAATAGCTTATAAAAATCAGTGTCGAGCAATGTCCGGATAATCGGATCGATGCGAAACGTGTGATTGTAGACTCGCCCGGCGATGTCAATGGCCATGGTTCCTTCCTCGCCGCAGCGCAAGTCCGATCCGCCCTACAGGCAGACCAGCGCCCTGCCCCGGCCGTCGGCGGCCGAAGCGATACGAGCCCCGGACCCAGCCACCCGCGCTCGAGTTTTCTCGCATAGCCACAAGTTCGGGTAAATGGGGTCAGGCGGAGGCCGATTCTGCTAGACCCAAGCGGCAGGTCGACGGGGCCTCCGCCGAGCCCGCCGCGGCATACCCTTATTGCGGCCAATCGCCGCTGCGGCGAGTTACCAACGCCGCCAGCAGCGGTAGGGACCACAAGCCCAGCCTGGCCGAAAGGAATAGGGACGATAATAGAAGGGCGCTGGTCGATAATAATAAGGCCGGTAATAGGCGCTCGGCTGCCAATAGCACCGATAGGGCCCGCAGACATAGCGCACCGGTTCAAGCTGCGAGGCGGCGGCCCGCTTAGCCGGAGCGACTGCGCTGGGCATTGCCGTAGCGCCGCGCGGCGCGACGGCCAGAGTGAATGCAAGCACGGCGGCAGAGGCAAATACGATCTTGCGCATGAAAGGTTCATTCCTTGCGATGTGATGCGGCTGACGCAGTGTCATGCCGCTGACCTGTATAGAGGCTGAACGGCAATCGCATCTGTTCTCGACCCTGATTAGGCCTTGACGCGACTTGTTTTGTTCTCTATTTGTTCTGATCCAATCAGGAAATGAGCGATGATCCGGCCTGCCCGCGTTTTCGAAAGCCAGCGTGAACCCCGCCCGCCGGAGCCGCAACGCGGCCGCGGTGCCTTGACCAACCGGAGTGGCCGATTTGAACCGCAGCAGCGTCAGACGATCGAGGATGGCTGGTCGGAGCCGGCACCAACCGGGCCATTCAAAACCGAGGTCACGCTCGAGCGCGCCAAATCGGTCATCACCCGCAATAAATCGCCGGACATTGCCTTCGATCGTTCGATCAACCCGTTTCGCGGCTGCGAACATGGTTGTGTCTATTGTTTTGCCCGTCCGAACTCACGCCTATATGGGGTTGTCGCCCGGCCTTGATTTCGAATCGCGGCTGTTCGTCAAGGATGGGGCTGCGGCGCTGCTTGAACGCGAGCTCGCGGCGCCAGGCTACCAACCGAAAACCA
Organism: uncultured Alphaproteobacteria bacterium; assembly: GCA_963773155.1. GTDB lineage: Bacteria > Pseudomonadota > Alphaproteobacteria > Rhizobiales > Beijerinckiaceae > CAVZAB01. The sequence continues at coordinate 55,462 of CAVZAB010000022.1, forward strand.
TTGCGATCGGCACCAATACCGATCCTTACCAGCCAATCGAGCGGCGTTATCGGGTGATGCGTTCGCTGCTCGAAGTTCTGGCCCGAACCAATCACCCTGTCGGCATCGTCACCAAATCTGCCGGCATTACCCGCGACATCGACATTCTCGCGCCGATGGCACGGCTGGGGCTGGTCAAGGTCGCGATGTCGATCACCACGCTCGACCCGGAGCTCGCCCGCCAGATGGAACCGCGCGCGGCGGCGCCGCACTTGCGCCTTGCGGCGCTGGCCGAACTCGCCAAGGCGGGCATTCCGACCAGCGTCATGGTCGCCCCGGTTATCCCCTCGATCAACGATCCGGAAATTGAGGCCATTCTCGCGGCGGCCCGGGCTGCTGGCGCACGCGAGGCCGGCTATGTGATGCTGCGCCTGCCGCTCGAAGTCCGCGACCTTTTCCGCGAATGGCTGCTCGCCCATCATCCCGACAAGCTGCGCCACGTTATGTCGCTCGTGCGGTCGGTGCACGCCGGCAAGGATTACAATTCGGCGTTCGGGACGCGGATGAAGGGGTCTGGCCCCTATGCCTGGATGATCGGCCGGCGGTTCGAAATCGCGGCTGAAAGGCTCGGGCTTAACCGGACCCGAACCAGGCTGCGAGCCGACCTGTTCGTCCGGCCGAGGAACCGGGGCGAACAACTCGACATGTTTGCCCTACATGCGCACGACCCCGAAATGCACCAGAAACCAGGCGCATGACCCGGCAACGGCGGCCAGAAAGACTAGATAGGCCAGACCGCCGCCGATCCATTTACCGCGCTTAACTGCCGGTCGCGACTCGATCAGGGGGCGCACCGGCTCGGTCGCGATAGCGCTGCGCGGCTGGACCGACCTTTCGCTGCCAGTCTCCTCGGCCCGTTGGCGCGTCAGAGCGGCCGCGGCAAGCTCCCGGTAATTGGCGAGGCGGCGATCGGTCAATTCGCCGAGCACATAGGCGTTCAATTCGTCGGCATTCGGCAGGCGTCCACAGGATTTCTCAAATACGGCCAGCCATTCGAGCCGCTGGCGTTCGAAAATCGCGAAGGCAAGGAGGCCGATGACGTCGTCCTCGCTACGGACCAGTTTGGCAAATTGGCCGACCCGCTCTACTGGGGCCGGATCGCCATTTGCGGCGACCGGGCGCGGCAATTCGCCATGCCCCGCCCGCTCGAACCGGAGCGGCCGCGCTAGCGGCAGACCGCCCGGGCTGAGGACCTCCACGCTCGTCAGTTTCGGCGCTTCAGCCGGCGTGTCGTTGCTAGCCATCGCACATCCCCGCTCCCTCGCCGGCAAGGCGCCGCCCGTGCCGGCGCCCAGCCTGCCCATTTCAGGCTGGGCAATCACACCAAATTCGACCAGACTTCGCGTCTGGCCGCACCAATTCGAACCGTTCGACCGGTGCCGAGGGGCGACATGGAACGGCCCAACTTCAGCATCGAATCCCGCCTGCTCGCCCGGGGCATTTGGCCGGTCGCCGGCACCGACGAGGCCGGCCGCGGACCGCTCGCCGGACCGGTGAGCGTCGCCGCTGTCATCCTCGACCCGACCAATCTTCCACAAGGTCTCGACGATTCCAAGCGGCTCAACCGGCATCAACGCGAGGAATTGTTCGAAAGCATCACCAACGCGGCCCTCGCCATCGCCGTGGCCTTCGCGCCGGCCCAGGACATTGATGCCATCAACATCCGTGCAGCGAGCCTGCTCGGGATGGCGCAGGCGGTACGGGCGCTGGCACTGCGGCCGGCCTATGTCCTGGTCGACGGTCGCGACCTGCCGCACAATCTCGATGTCCCGGCCGAGGCCATCATTGGCGGAGACGGTATTGCGGCCTCGATCGCCGCGGCTTCAATCATCGCCAAAGTCACCCGCGACCGGTTGATGGCGCGGCTCGATCAGCATTGCCCGGGCTATGAGTTCGCCCGCCATGCCGGTTATGCGACGGCTCGCCATCGCGCCGCGGTGCTAAACCTTGGCCTGTCGGCTTTCCATCGGCGCAGCTTTCGCTCCGGCCTCGCCTGAGCGCAATGGATTCCCTAACACATCCTTAAATAATCCGCGTCAAGTGATTAATTCTTAACGAGAATTTTCCTTTTTCGTTCAGAAAGGGGACAGTTTTTTTTCAGGCAATAAACCGCCTCTTTACCTAATCCCACGCATAGTCGCACCTGTTAGTAGCGCGTATCCGGTGTGTCCTTCATGCGATTGAATCGTGCCGCGACTGCCGGCTTGAAGCCCCAGATCCAGGTCTCGCGTACTGGGGTTTCGGCCGGGCGGAGCGCGGGCGCGACCGTGCCGCTGCCTCGCAACGAGATCTTGCTCGGAGATTGCGTTGAAATACTCGCGCAACTCCCTGAAAGATCAATCGATCTAATCTTTGCCGACCCGCCGTATAATTTGCAGCTTGAAGGCAGCCTGTCGCGGCCCAACCAGACCCTGGTCGATGCGGTCGACGACGATTGGGACAAATTCTCCAGCTTTGAAGTGTATGACCGGTTCACCAGAGACTGGCTTGCGGCGGCCCGCCGCGTCATGAAGCCCAGCGCCACGATTTTCGTGATCGGCTCGTATCACAACATCTTCCGAGTCGGCGCGATCATGCAGGATCTCGGTTTCTGGATCCTCAACGATATCATCTGGCGCAAAGCCAATCCGATGCCCAATTTCCGCGGCCGGCGTTTCACCAACGCGCACGAGACCATGATCTGGGCGACCCGGTCGGCGGAGGCGAAATCCTACACGTTCAATTACGAGGCACTAAAAGCCGGGAACGACGACCTACAATTGCGCTCAGACTGGTTCTTGCCGCTGTGCACCGGCGGCGAGCGGCTGAAGGACCCCGTCGGCCGCAAGATCCACCCGACGCAAAAGCCGGAGGCGCTGATCACCCGCATTCTGTTGAGCGCCTCCAATCCCGGCGATTTGGTGCTTGATCCGTTTTTTGGCACCGGAACCACCGGCGCGGTGGCTAAACGCCTCGGCCGGCATTTCGTCGGCATCGAGCGTGAACGCGGCTATGCCGAGGCGGCTCGCGCGCGTATCGCCACGATTACCCGCCTCCCCGAGGCGACCATCGCCAGCGCGCCCTCGAAGCGCAGCGAACCGCGCATCGCCTTCGCAACTTTGGTCGAGGCCGGCCTGATTGCGCCGGGAACTCTGATCCACGACGGACGGCAGCGTCAGAGCGCCATGGTGCGGGCCGACGGGACCGTGCAATTGGGGGATATCGTCGGGTCAATCCACAAGATCGGCGCCCTGGCACAGGGGCTTCCGGCCTGCAATGGTTGGTTATTCTGGCACCTGGAGCGGGCCGGCGCATTCCGGCCAATCGACGATCTGCGCGCGACGCTGCGCAACCAGATGCGCCAGGCGGGCGGTTAAGCCGAGTTACTCGGCCGAGCCCGCGAGGCAAGCGTGCGCGGCAACTTTGCGCATGACGCTTGGCAGAGCCGCCGCCGCCACCTCAGCCTCGGCGACCCAGCGGCAATCGGCGGGCAAAGCGAATGTCGCATCGACAATGCCGCGATAGACGGCAAGTTGTAGGGCAAAATGCGTAAAGACATGGTCGACTAGGCCGGGAACCCGGACAAGTTCGACGTCGCCGAAACCGGCCAGCGCTTGCTGCAGCGCCGCCGCGTTCGGCGGTTCGGCGGCCTCCGCCGACCATGCGGTGCCCGGAAATTCGCTCATCCCGCCAAGGAGGCCGTGCGGCGGCCGCGTGCGCACGAGGAGCGCGCCGTCGTTGCGGCGCAGCACCGCGGCGGCCCCGCGCCGGATCGGCCGCGCCTGTCTCGCCAGCCGGCGCGGATAGGCATCGGCACAGCCGGCGAGATTGGCCCGGCATTGCGATGCCAACGGGCAGATGCCGCATTGCGGGCGCCGCCTCAGGCAGATTTTGGCGCCGAGATCCATCATTGCCTGGGCGAAGTCGCCGGCGCGCTGCGCAGGGGTGACGAGAGCCGCTTGCCGGCGAACCGCCGGCTTGGCTTTTGGCAAGGGCATTTCGAGCATCGCCGTTCGCGCCAGTACCCGTTCGACATTGCCGTCGACAACAACGGCCCGCCGACCGAAAGCAATCGCCGCGATCGCCGCGGCCGTATAGGCGCCGACGCCCGGCAACTCGCGCAGTTTTGCCTCGTCGGGCGGAAACCGGCCGTTGAAATCGCTGACGATTTGGCGCGCGCAGGCGTGCAGATTGCGGGCGCGGCTGTAATAACCAAGACCGGCCCAGGCGGCGAGAACGGATTGCGAACTGGCGGCGGCCAACTGGAAGACCGTCGGCCAGCGGCTGACGAAGGCCTCGTAATAGGGGATGGCGGCGCCAACCGTGGTCTGCTGCAGCATAATTTCCGACAGCCAGACGACATAGGGGTCGGCGGCGACACCAGGAGCGGCGCGCCAGGGCAAGTTTCTGCGGTTGGCGTCATACCAACCGAGCAGAGATTGGGCAAATTCGCCGTCGCTGCCGCCTGCCGGCGGCTTTATCTGGCGGCGGCGAGGCCGTATCATTGGCTCGCCCGACACAAGAAGGACATGATGCGACCCCCATCGCCCGCTCCGGCCTCGTCAAGCTCGGTCCAGCACCCGTGACCCGCCGTCCGCCCCGAAATCGCAGCCAGCCGCAGCCGCTCGCCGATTTGGTCGAGAACTGCATCGCGCCGGCATTGGTCCACAAGGGCTTTTCGCAGGCAGACCTGATTCTTCATTGGCCGGATATCGTCGGGGCAGGCCTGAGCGAATTCTGCCAGCCGATTGCCCTGCAATGGCCGCGCGTATCCAGCGATTCGCCGGCCGCCGCCGCCGCCACTCTGGTGGTGCGCGTCGACGGTGCCTTCGCCCTCGAATTGCAGCACATGGCGGCCGTGGTGATTGAACGGGTCAATTGCCACCTCGGCTGGCGCGGTGTCGGCCGACTGATTTTGAAACAGGGTCCACTGGCGAGCCTCGGCCGGCCGCGCCAAGCGCTCGCGCCGGCCTCGCCAGCCTCGCTCGCGCTCGCCCGGCAAGCGACCGAGCGGATCGCAGACAGGCTCTCTGCGCGAGGCGCTGGACCGGCTCGGGGCGCGCGTTTTCGATGCGAAGCGCTGAGCCGATGCAGTGATTTAGAAATGCCAAGGAACCTCTTGTTGCCGCATTGCTTTGGTCGATAATGTGCTACACGACCCCAGCGGCCGGCAAGGTCGTTCGCCCATCCTAGCAGCGAGAAACCGCATGCCCAACGATGTCGTATTCACCCGCAGGCTCGTGCTTGGCGCTCTCGGGCTTGTCGCCCTGGCCGGCGGGCCCGCGGCGGCCGAGACCGCGGCCGTGCCAGTCAGCGAATTAATGGCTGAAGGCCCGCTGCCCGACGTCGTGGTCGGCGCCAATGATGCGCCGGTGACGATGATCGAATATGCCTCGATGACCTGCCCGCATTGCGCCAGGTTTCAGACCGAAACCTTCCCGGCCCTGAAGGTGAAATACATTGATACCGGCAAGGTGAAATATGTTCTGCGCGAATTCCCGCTCGATCCGCTGGCGACCGCGGGCTTCATGCTGATGCGCTGCGCTGGCCCCGACAAGCGCGAAGCGCTGGCCGACTTGTTGTTCGCCCAGCAAAAGCAATGGGCGTTTGCGCCAAAGCCGGTCGAGGGTCTGGCAAGCCTCGTCAAACAGGCCGGCATTAGCCAATCGGCCTTCGAGGCATGCCTCAGCGACAAGAAACTCTATGGCGATATCAACGCGACCCGCGACCGCGCCTCCGACAAGTTCCATGTCGATGCGACGCCGACCTTCTTCATCAATGGCATCCGCCAGGGCGGTGAATTGAACATCGAGGAATTGTCGAAGGTCATCGACCCGCTGCTGAAATGACCTTTCGCGCCGCCGCTGCTGTGGCGCGGTTGCGCACAGGAAATTTGCCGCGCCGCCTTGAAATGGCGAAAGCTTTGTGACGCCCTAGACGCATGAAGCGCAATGGTACACGAGGGCTACGACGGTCGAGTTGGCCACCACGGCCCTGGCATTGGCAAGCCAGCATGGCAGGCCCTTCGACGGGGCCCGCGGCGGCGCCCCTGGCCTATTCCGGGCGTCGCTCGATCACTGCCCAAGCCTGGTCGAACCGATGAAATTCAGCAAGCTCCGCCTGCACGGCTTCAAGTCCTTCGTCGAAGCGACGGATTTTCAGATCGAACCCGGCCTGACTGGTATCGTCGGCCCGAACGGCTGCGGCAAGTCCAATTTGGTCGAGGCGCTGCGCTGGGTGATGGGCGAGAATTCCTATAAGGCGATGCGGGCGTCCGGCATGGACGATGTGATTTTCTCCGGCTCAGGCGATCGGCCGTCGCGCAATACCGCCGAGGTCGGACTGGTACTGGACAATAGCGACCGTTCGGCGCCGGCGGCCTTCAACGAATCGGAATTGATCGAAATCAGCCGCCGAATCGAACGCGAAAGCGGCTCGACGTTCCGCATCAACGGCCGCGAAGTCCGGGCTCGCGACGTGCAATTGCTGTTTGCCGATGCCTCAAGTGGCGCCCGGTCGCCCGCCATGGTCCGCCAGGGGCAGATCGGCGAGATCATTTCGGCCAAGCCGCAGGCACGGCGGCGGATTCTCGAGGAAGCGGCCGGCGTCGCCGGTCTCCATTCGCGACGTCATGAAGCGGAATTGCGGCTCAAGGGCGCCGAGGACAATGTCGCGCGGCTCGAGGACGTTCTCAAGCAGATCGAGTTGCAAATCGACAGTCTGAAGCGACAGGCCCGGCAGGCGACCCGCTACAAGGCGCTGTCGGCCGAGATACGGCGCAACCAAGCCCTGCATCTCTATGTGTCACACCGGGACGCCGATCGGCGGCTCGGCGAGGCCGAACGCAAGCTCGAAGCCGATACACGGCTGGTCGCCGAGTGCACCCGTGCCCAGGCCGAGGCGGCGCGTGACCAGGCGGTCGCAGCCGAGGCCCTGCCAGGCATGCGGGAAACCGAGGCGCGGGCAGGCGCGGCGTTGCATCGGCTGACCGTTGCCCGCGAGAATCTCGATGCCGAAGAACGGCGGGCGAAGGAAAGAGCCGCCGAACTGGAGCGGCGGATAACGCAGCTCACGCAGGACCTCGGCCGCGAGGAATTGTTGATCGAGGATGCCGCGCAGGTTCTGGACCGGCTGCAGGCGGAAGACGATGGCCTCGCCGACGCTATTCAAGCCAAGGCCGTGTTCGAGACTGCCGCTCAGGCCGACCTCCTCCGCGCGCAAGCCGAACTCGGCACGGCCGAGGCGGCGCTTGGCGAGGCGCAGGCCGAATTTGCCGATATTGCCGCCCGGCGCACGGCGCTCGAGCGAGCGATGCGCGAGGAAGGCCAGCGGCTCGACCGCTTTATCCAGGAACACCGAACCGTCGTCGACGAACTCGCCCGCTTGCGCTGCGAGCCCGGCGGAGAAGACCAGATCGCCGGCCTCGTCGGCGCGATTGACGCGGCGCGGGCCGAACAGCAGACGGCGGAAGCCGCGGCGATCGAGGCCGAGACGCAGCACGCGAAGGCGGCCGAGCGCGAACGACAGGTCCGGGTACCACTTGGCGATGCCGAACGCCGCGCCCAGCGTCTCGACACCGAGGTGCGAACCCTCGAAAAGCTCCTGACAACGGCGCGCAGTGATCTCTGGCCGCCGGTCGTCGAGGCGATCGAGGTGCAAAAGGGCTATGAATCGGCGCTCGGCGCGGCGCTCGGCGACGATCTCGACGCCTCGACCAATCCGTCCGCACCCGCGCATTGGTCGGAGCTCGGCGAGCCGACCGCCGATCCCGACCTGCCGGAGGGCGTCGCGCCGCTCGCCGGTCTTGTCTCGGCGCCGCCGGCGCTTGCCAGACGGCTGGCCCAGATCGGCGTCGTTCTGCGCCACGAAGGCGGACCATTGCAGCGCCTGCTCAAGCCCGGCCAGCGACTGGTCTCCAAGGAGGGTGACCTATGGCGCTGGGACGGTTTCGTCGCGGCCGCCGAAGCGCCGACCCCGGCCGCCCGGCGGCTTGCCGAAAAGAACCGGCTTGGCGATCTGCAGCGCGAATTGCTGCAAGCACGAACTGTCGCCGAAACCTGTCGCGCCGAAGCCGACCAGGTGCAGGGCGGGCTCCGCCAGGCCGCGGAATTGGAAGGCCGGGCGCGCGAGGCCGCCCGCGCGGCCGCGCGTCGCCTGGAGGCGGCCCGCGAGAGCCTCGCCGCCGCCGAACGCAAACGCGCCCACTTGGTCCAGCGCACCGCGGCCCTGGATGAGGCGCAAGCGCGCCTCTCGGCAAGCCGCCGCGAAGCCGAGCAAGCGCTTGCCGAAACCGGGGTCGCGCTGGCCGGGCTAGCCGCCGCCGATCAGCTCTCCGTCCAGCTCGAGATCGCCCGGGCCGGCGCGGCCAAATGGCGGGCGGAAGCGGCCGAGGCCCGCGCCAGCGTCCAAAATCTTACCCGCGAGGCCGAACAAAGGACGCTGCGGCGCCAGGCGATCGCTGCCGAGCGAGCGTCATGGCTGGCGCGTCAGGACAAGGCGAGAGCCCAGGTCGTTGAACTCGGTTCACGGGTTGAAGCCGCGCGAGACGAACGCGAAGGATTCGACGATTCGCCGGGCGTCTTTCTGCAGCAAAGACGCGCCCTCAACACTGAGTTGGAGGCAGCGGAACTGGCACGGCGGGCGGCAAGCGATGCACGGGTGAGCGCCGAGGCGGCGCTCACCACCGCCGATCGCGCTGCGCGGGCCTGCGCCGATGCCATGGCCGCAGCCCGTGAGGAGCGGGCCCGCACCGAAACCCGCCTCGAGGCAAATCGGCAGCGCCGCGATGACATCGTCCATGCGATTTCACACGATCTCGGTTGCACACCCGCGACCTTGGCCGAACTCGCCGAATTGCCGCCCGATGGCGCGCTACCCGGCGGCGACGAGGTCGAAAGCCTGGTCGAACAGCTCCAGGCCGATCGCGACAGACTAGGCGCCGTCAATCTGCGCGCCGATGACGAGCTCGTTGCCGTCGAACGCCAGCGCGACGACCTCATCGGCGAACGCAACGACCTTGTCGAGGCGATTCGCAAGCTGCGGCTTGCAATTCAGAGTTTGAACAAGGAGGGGCGCGAGCGGCTCCTTTCCGCCTTCGACGTCGTCAACGCGCATTTCCAGGCTTTATTCACGAGCCTGTTCGGCGGCGGGGCGGCCGAACTGCAGCTGGTCGAATCCGAAGACCCGCTCGAGGCCGGACTCGAGATTGTTGCGCGTCCGCCCGGCAAGAAGCCGCAGACCATGACCTTGCTGTCGGGCGGCGAGCAAGCCTTGACCGCTCTGGCCCTGATCTTTGCCGTTTTTCTCACCAACCCTTCGCCGATCTGCGTGCTCGACGAAGTCGATGCACCACTTGACGATGCCAATGTCGAGCGGTTCTGCAATCTGCTTGACGAAATGGCGAGGCGCACTGATACGCGCTTCGTCACCATCACCCACAATCCGATCACCATGGCCCGGATGGATCGCCTGTTCGGGGTGACTATGGCCGAGCGCGGCGTTTCCCAGCTGGTGTCCGTCGATCTGCAGACCGCCGAGAATTTCCGCGAGGCTGGCTAGTCGACATCGAAGCAAATCGGCCGCTTAGCGCGGCAGGAATTTCTCTACAAATCGTCCGCAGACACGCAGCGCGCCTGCGATGAGGCCGATGCCGAGCGCGCTGCGAGGATCGCCGAGCACGAGCAAGGCGGCAATCGCGCTCGCCGCGACATCAATGATGAAGGGTGAGAGCACACGAGCGCCGCCAGTGATTGGTTGATCGCCAGACGGCGACGGTGGCGCGGCGAGCCCTTCCATGCTCGCATAGCTTGGGTCGGCCGCGGCAGGGACTTCGGCCGGCACGAGGCTTTCCGTGAAGCCCGCGGCAAGCGTGGCATGACTGAGGCGGTCGATCAGGATGAACCCGCCGGTCTCGCGATTGTCGGCATAGGAATCGAGAGCCAAGCGCCGGTCGAGCTGCAGGGTGACCAGGCCGATTTCATTGAGCGCCAGGCTGTCCGCGGTTGGACTCGACTGCCCCGATCCGATATCGACTTTGCCGTGCAGCGACTCGAGCCTGGCTTGCGCGGTGGTCGATCCAGCTTTCACGACATAGGTCTCGGCCGGATCGAGTGGCGCCTCGGCAAGCCAAAGCAATTTGCTCCGCAGCCGCTGCCCGCTCATCGGTGGCCGCTTGGCGCAGACCAGCCAATCGCCGCGCGCCACATCGATAGCATCGGCGAGTACCAGCGTCACCGCTTGTCCGGCAACAGCCTCGGGAAGATCGCCGTCGGCGCTGACGATGCGCTCGATCCGACTCTTGAGCCCGGACGGGAGAATTTGAATTTCCGATCCGGGCGCCACCCGCCCGCCGGCCACCAAACCGGCAAAACCTCTGAATCCATCGTGCGGGCGATTGACCCATTGCACCGGCATGCGAAAGGGCCGGCTCCGATCATCGTCAGCCGGCGCCGCCATTTCGAGATGATCGAGCAGCGTCGGCCCAGCGTACCACGGCATGTTCTGGCTTAGCGCCGCAATATTGTCACCCTGTTTCGCGCTGAGCGGCAGACAGGAGAGGCGGCGAAAGCCGAGCGGACCGGCAAAGCCACAAAACTGCGCCTCGATGGCACGAAAGACCGCCTCGTCAAATGCGACGCAATCCATCTTGTTGACCGCGAGAATCACCTGCGGCACGCCGAGAAGGGCAACGATCAGCGCGTGCCGGCGTGTCTGGGCGAGCAGCCCCTTGCGAGCGTCGACGAGAATGACAGCAAGGTCTGCCGTCGAGGCGCCGCTCGCCATGTTGCGGGTATATTGTTCGTGACCCGGCGTATCGGCAACAATGAAGGTGCGGCGCGGGCTGGCAAAATAGCGATAGGCAACATCGATAGTAATGCCCTGCTCGCGCTCGGCCGACAACCCATCGACAAGGAAGGAATAGTCGATCTCGTTCCTGCCGTGGCGCGCCGAGTTCGCGGCCAGCGCCGACAATTGGTCTTGCGGGATCTGGCCGATGTCAAAGAGCAGCCTCCCGATCAATGTCGATTTTCCGTCATCGACCGAGCCACAGGTGATGAAACGCAATAGACTGCGATCCTCGGCCGCTGCGCCCTGCAGACTGCTCGGATCCACGATACTATTCATCAGAAATAGCCTTGGCTCTTTTTTTCTTCCATCGAAGCTGCCCCGTCACGGTCGATCGTCCGGCCGTGCCGCTCCGACATGGGGCTGTTGCGCATCTCGTCGAGGATGGCGTCGATCGTTGCGGCGTGACTTTCGATGGCGCCAGTCAGCGGATAGCAGCCTAGCGTGCGAAAGCGGATCCAGCGGTGTTCAGGCACCTCGTCAGGCAATAACGGCAGCCGCTCGTCATCGACCATGATCCATGTCCCGTCGCGCCGGACGACAGGTCGCTGCGCGGCCAAATAGAGTGGAACAATCGGAATTTTCTCTTTGCTGATATAATCCCAGACATCCGCTTCAGTCCAATTCGACAGGGGGAAGACTTCGCAGGCTTTCGCCTTTGGCTTTGCGCGTATTGTAAAGGCGCCAAAATTCCGGCCGTTGGTTGCGCGGGTCCCAGCGATGCTCGGCCGTGCGGAAAGAAAAAATGCGTTCCTTGGATCGCGACTTTTCTTCGTCGCGCCGCGCCCCGCCGAAGGCCGCATCGAAACCGTAAAGATCAAGGGCCTGCTTAAGGGCCTCGGTCTTCATTACATCGGTGTAGAGCCGGGAACCGTGGGTGAATGGATCGATGCCGCGCCGCAGCCCGTCGCGATTGACATGGACCAGAAGGTCGAGGCCGAGTTCGCGGGCGCGGCGATCGCGAAAGGCAATCATCTCGCGGAATTTCCAGGTCGTGTCGATATGCAGCAATGGAAAGGGCAGCTTGCCCGGAAAGAAGGCCTTTGCCGCGAGATGGAGCATCACCGCGGAATCCTTGCCGATCGAGTAGAGCATAACCGGCGCGGCGCATTCGGCGACAACCTCGCGCAGGATGTGAATACTTTCGGCCTCGAGCCGGGCGAGATGGTTGAGCGTCATGGGATTGATTCGCGGCCGGCTCTTTGTAACCGGCCATCGGGCGCGACATGCAGGCCGCATTCTTTCCGGCTTTCGCTCTCCCACCACCAGCGACCGGCGCGTTCCTCCTCGCCGGCGGCGATCGCCCGCGTGCAGGGAGCGCAACCGATCGAGGCAAAGCCCTCGGCATGCAGACCATTGACCGGAATTTGCTTTGCCCCGACGACGCGCAGGACATCGTCACGCTGCCAATCGAAGAGCGGATTGATTTTGATCGGCCCGCCGCTATCCGAATGATCGCAAAAGCGCACGCTGGCGCGCGCCGGTGACTGGCCGGCACGCAGCCCCGTGAGCCAGCCCTCGGCGTCGGCAAGCAGGCGTCGCAAGGGCTCGACCTTGCGAACGGCACAGCATGCCTGCCGCTTGGCGAGCGAATTGTAGAAGCCGTCGATTCCCTGGTTTGCGACCAGCGCCTCGAGCGCGTCGTGTCGCGGATAAAGTGCGGCGATCCTGCACTGGTAGCGTCGTTCGGTTTCGCGCCACACGGCATAGGTTTGCGGAAACAACCTTCCCGTATCGAGTGTGACAACGTTGATCGCGAGTGCGTTGGTAAAAATGGCGTCGGCGAGAACCTGATCCTCGAGCCCGAAACTCGTCGTGAAGAGTAGCCGCCCCGGCAAGGTCGCCTGAATGCCGCGCAACCGATCGACGAGGTTGGGTTGTGCGCCGACACGCGTGAGAGCCTCGATCGCGGCCGATCGCGAGGGATGATCCGGCATGAATCCCACTGCCTTTCCACAGGCGGACGAAAGGCCGGCCACACTGTTCGTTATTACGAACAGGTGTAGGGGACAGCGGTCTTATTTACAAGAAAAATATCTCGAATAGATGTATTCACGCTTTATTTTGTATTTAGGCGTCAGGCGCAGCTGAGTGGGATCGCCTCATGCAAGATGCCGGGCCCGGCCTGCGGGGCCGGCGCGGATGCGGTCGCCGCATGAGCGAAGAGTGTGGTGAACAGAAGAAAGCCAAAGGCCAAGGCAAACAGAATAATGTCGATGACACGTCGCAGGGACATGGTTCGGTGCATCAGTAGGCCTCCTTGTGCAGAGATATGAATAATCCACAAAACTTATAGGGTTTGTCAAGTTTTGGTCCGGACCCAGGCCCCGTCCCAACCCACTCAGGGCTGGCCGCCGCGGGGCGCTTGGTTCAGAAATGCTTATTCTTGCAATATTTGCACTTTCGATCGAGGACAAAACCGGGGAGGCGCTTTGGCCTCCCTTTCCCAGTCAAAGCGCCGCGGCGCCCTCGACCAGTAGCAAAAGATTAACGCGACATATTGGCCAAAAAAGGGAGGCTGGCCCTTGACTGCCTCTGCCGCTGCTCCGGCCTCGCTGAAAGGTCGGATCCGATCGGGCATCAACGATCATTTTTCCTGAAGATTCCAGGTCATTAACGGTTTCTCAACCTCGCTTGACACAGCGCAGCCGCGCCCATATTGTGCGCCGGCTCACAGGGGTCACGTCCGCTCGTTCACCGGGGGCTGCACGGCTGGCTGCCGCAATTGCCGACCGCAATGGGGCTGGCTAGTGAAAAAGCGCACCGATGCGGAAGGAGAAGACAGGGCCCTGCGTGAGCGGCTCGACAAATTGTCGGGCGACATCGCAGCACAGCGGAGCGGTGAAGGGGCCGGGGAGGCGGGCGACGATCTGGCCGGCAAGGGCGCCGGGCAAGCCATCAATCTCGGCTTCAGGGTCCTCACCGAATTCGTGTCGGCGATCGCGGTCGGTACCTTCATTGGCTGGCTGCTCGATCGCTTTCTCGGCACCTCGCCCATTCTTCTCATCATCTTCCTGATGCTGGGAATGGCGGCAGGGTTCTGGACAATTTATCGGATCGCTATGCCCGAGCGGCGAGGCGACAAGACGAAATAGCCGGCGCTTATCGCGCCTGAGGGCAGCGGCGCTTGAAGGAGCGCGCAGAGATGGGGACCAGCCGTGGCGGCCGAGGCGGAACCGACAATTGATCCGATCCATCAATTCAACATTACGCGCTATATCGACCTGCATATTGGCTCGTTCGATGTTTCCTTCACCAATGCCGCACTCTTTATGCTTGTGGTGCTCGCCGCCATTTGTTTTCTGATGATCTATGGCACGTCGCGCCGCAGCCTGGTGCCGGGCCGCCTGCAATCGGCCGCCGAAATGGCCTATGAATTCGTCGCCTCCACCGTGCGCGGCTCGGTCGGAACCGAAGGCATGCAGTTCTTTCCCTTCGTCTTCTCGCTGTTTATGTTCGTATTGTTTGCCAATCTGATTGGCCTCATTCCCTATACGTTCACCGTTACCAGCCAGATCGTCGTCACCGCTGCCCTCGCCCTGTTGGTTATCGGGACCGTCATTGTCTATGGCGTCTATCGCAACGGTGCGCATTTTCTCAATCTGTTCGTGCCCTCGGGCGTTTCGCCGGTCCTGCTGCCCTTCATCGTCCTGATCGAAATTATCTCGTTCTTGTCACGGCCGCTGTCGCTTGCGGTGCGCCTGTTTGCCAACATGCTCGCCGGTCACATCACGCTAAAGGTGTTTGGCGGTTTCGTCGCGGCGCTGCTGGCGGCCGGCGGCTGGGCGGTGCTGGCGCCGCTGCCACTTGCCGGAACAGTCGTGTTTACCGCCTTTGAGCTGCTGGTCGCCTTCCTTCAAGCCTATGTTTTCGCCATTCTCACCTGCGTCTATCTCAACGACGCACTTCATCCGGGCCACTAATAAACATCCAACAACAGCTAGCTGGCCCACCCCACTCAACCCGATAGGAGTTCATGATGGATCCCGTTGCAGCAAAATATATTGGCGCCGGTCTTGCGGCGATCGGCATGGGTGCCGCCGCCATCGGCGTCGGCACCATTTTCGGCAATTTCCTCTCCGGCGCGCTACGGAATCCCTCCGCCGCCGACGGCCAGTTCGGCCGCGCATTCATCGGCGCGGCGCTCGCCGAGGGTCTCGGCATTTTTGCCTTCTTGGTCGCTATCCTGCTGCTGTTCGTCATGAAGTAGGCGGCCGTCCGTTGCGAGCGTCGCACACGACTCACGCCCAGGAATTTGCGCACGCCGGCCTCTTGCCGGTGTGCCTTCCAAAGGACAGACACGATGGCCGCACCGCTTAGCGCCACTAGCGAGGCTGCGCACGAGGCGGCTGGCGCCTTTCCGCCATTCGATTCCACCTATTTCCCCTCGCAGCTGCTCTGGCTTGCGATCAGTTTCGGCGCTCTTTACTGGTTGATGTCGCGGGTCGCCCTGCCCCGGATCGAAAGTATTCTCGCCGACCGCCAGGCCGCGATCGCCCGCGATCTCGACGAGGCGAGCCGGCTGCAGGCGAGCGCCGATGCCGCCGCCGCCAATTATGAGCAGGCGCTCGCCGACGCCAAGGCCAAGGCACAGGATCTCGCCCGCGCCACACACGAGACTCTTGCCGCCCAGGCCGATGAAAAGCGTCGAGACTTCTCGAGAGTGACCTGCAGGCTAAACTCGCTGCCGCCGAGGCCCAGATCAACGCCACCAAGACAAGGGCGATGACCAATGTTGCCGGCATTGCTCGCGCGGCAACCGCAAGCATCGTCGAAAAAATTCTCGGCAAGCCCGCCGACCAGGCCGCGGTCGACAAGGCGGTCGAGACCCTAGCAAAGCCGTGAGGCGGAGGCTCCCGATGCATTTCGACGCCGAATTTTTCGTTGCCGTGGGATTCATCCTGTTTGTCCTGCTGCTCGGCTATCTTTCTATCCACAGCAGGATCGCCGCCGCGCTCGACAATCGGACTCAGCATGTCACAAGCGAACTCGCCGAGGCCAAGCGCCTGCGTGATGAGGCCGAGGCAGTGCTCGCGAGCTTCAAGACCAAGGCCGCGGCGGCCGAGGCGGAGGCCGCCGCCATCGTCGCCCAAGCGCGCATTGAGGCCGAGGCGCTCGCCAAAGAGGCGGCCACACGGCTCGAGGATTTTGTCGCCCGCCGGACCAAGCAGGCCGAGGTCAAGATCGGAATGGCCGAGGCGCAGGCGACCGCCGATGTGCGCGCCGCCGCTGCCGACGCGGCGGCAAGCGCCGCAGAAATCGTCCTGCGCGGAGAAGTCAAGGGTGCAGCGGCGGCCGACCTTCTCAGCAAGGACATTGCTGCGCTCGAACGACAGCTGCGCGGCTGACAACCGGCTCATTTGGCGAGGGGCACAGGCTTCGTCCATTTGAGAACGGGCCAACGCGCGGCGCGTGTTTCATCGAGCCTGCAGCGCGGCGCAAGCCGCGGCGCCTGGACGAAACGATCGATCTCCTTGCGCCCGGCGCTCAGTGCGAGATCCCGCAAGGTCGCGATAAACAGGTCAAGCGAGGCCTTCGATTCCGATTCCGTCGGCTCGATCAGCATCGCGCCGTGGACCACCAGCGGGAAATACACTGTCATCGGATGATAGCCTTCATCAATCATCGCCTTGGCGAAATCGAGCGTGCTAACCCCGCTGTCCTTGAGCCAGGCATCATCGAACAGCGCCTCGTGCATGCAGGTGCGATTGCCAAAGGGCAGCGACATCAGATCCTGCAGCGAGGCACGGATGTAGTTGGCGTTCAACACGGCGTCTTCCGAGGCCTGCCGCAAACCGTCCGAGCCGTGCGATAGCATGTAGGACAGGGCCCTCACGAACATGCCCATCTGGCCGTGAAACGCCGTCATCCGGCCAAAGGCTTGGGTCCCCGCCAGGTCCTCGACCAGCTGCAGCCTGCCGCCCTCGACCCGTATAAAGGGCACCGGCGCAAAGGCCGCCAGCCGGTGTGAGAGAACCACCGGTCCGGCGCCCGGCCCGCCGCCGCCGTGCGGCGTCGAAAAGGTCTTGTGCAAATTGATGTGCATGGCATCGACGCCAAGATCGCCGGGCCGCGCCTTGCCGACTATCGCGTTGAAATTCGCCCCGTCGCAATAGAAGTAGGCGCCCGCCGCATGAACCGCCTCGGCGATTTCGACAATGTCGCGCTCGAATAGGCCGCAGGTATTGGGGTTGGTCAGCATGACCGCCGCCACCTCTCTGCCGAGCAGCGCGCCGACCGCCGCTGGATCAACGGTCCCGTCGCCGCGGGCGGGCACCGGCGTCACGCCAAAGCCGATCAAGGCGGCGGTCGCCGGATTCGTCCCATGCGCGGAATCGGGGACCAACACTTTGGTCCTTGTCTCTTTCTCGCCGGCGGCCTCGATCGCGGCGCGAATGGCCATCATGCCGCACAATTCGCCATGCGCACCGGCCTTCGGCGACATGGCCACGCTTGCCATGCCCGTCATTTCGAGCAGCCAGGTGGCCAGAGTCTCGATCAATTGCAGCGCACCCTGGACACTCGATTGCGGCTGCAGGGGATGCAGGTCGGCAAAACCGGCGAGCCGGGCCATCCGCTCGTTGAGGCGCGGATTGTGCTTCATGGTGCACGAGCCGAGCGGATAGATGCCCGAATCGATCGCGTAGTTTTTCTGGCTGAGGCGCACGTAATGGCGCAGCGCCTCGGGCTCGCTAAGACCCGGAAGCGCGAAGCCGTCGCAGCGCGCGAGTTCGCCAAGGCGCGGGAGAAAGGGTTCCGGCTCGTCGAAATCGACGCCGGTTGCATCGACCCGGCCGGTCTCGAATATCAGCGCCTCCTCGAGTTCAAGGCCGCGATTGCCGGTGAAGGTCTTCTGATCGCCGCCGGTCGCGGCCTCGGCCTTGGTCGCCCGGTCTTGAGTATTCAGCATCACAATGCTCCCTTGAGTGCCGCAACAAAGGCTGCGCGGTCCTCGTCGGTGTTGACCTCGGTATTGGCGACAATAATGAGATCGCCAAGCAACTCGTCATGCGGCAACAAACGCGATACGGGGACGCCGCCTAGCACGCCGGCCTCGGCCATTTTTTCGATGATGGCGGTGCCGGGGCCGGGCAGCGACACAGTGAACTCGTTGAAGAACGTCTCGTTGAGAACATTAACGCCTGGCACATTGGCCAAACGGTCGGCGAGTTGGACCGCATGGGCATGATTGATCCGTGCGAGTCGGCCGAGGCCGGTGCTGCCCAACAGCGCCATGTGGATCGTAAAGGCCAGGCAACAGAGGCCGGAATTGGTGCAGATGTTGGAAGTCGCTTTGTCGCGGCGAATGTGCTGCTCGCGCGTCGACAGTGTCAGAACGAAGCCGCGCCGGCCAGCCGCATCGACCGTTTCGCCACACAGGCGGCCCGGCATCTGGCGGACGAATTTCGACCGCGTTGCAAACAAGCCGACGTAGGGTCCACCAAAATTCAGCGGGTTGCCGATCGATTGGCCCTCGCCGACGACGATGTCGGCGCCCATCTGCCCGGGTGATTGCACCAGGCCAAGCGCCATAACTTCGGTGAAGACTGCGATCAGCAGGACGCCAGCGCGCTGGCAGGCTTGCGCCAGGTCGGAAAGGTCACGCAGATTGCCGAATACGTCGGGTGTCTGAACGACGATGCAGGACACGGTTTCGTCAAGCAGGGCGGCCAGGCGCTCCGCTGCCCGCACATCGGCTGGCAGGCTTACGACTTCATTGCCCGCCATGCGCGACAATGTGCGGACCACTTCGGCGTATTGCGGATGCAGGCCGCCCGACAGGATTGCCTTGTGGCGTCTTGTCAAGCGGTGCGCCATCAATACGGCCTCGGCCGTGCCGGTCGAACCGTCGTACATCGAGGCATTGGCGACATCCATGCCGGTCAACGCGGCGACCTGGGTCTGAAACTCGAAGAGATATTGCAAAGTGCCCTGAGCAATTTCCGGCTGGTAGGGGGTGTAGCTCGTCAGAAATTCCGACCGTTGGATGAGATGATCGACGCTTGCCGGCACGTGATGCTTGTAGGCTCCGCAGCCGACGAAAAACGGAACGGTGGCGGCGGCGGTGTTGCGGGCGGCAAGCCGGCTCAAGATTCGTTCGACCTCGATTTCGCCCTTGTGACGCGGCAGGTCGAGAGGCTGCTGCAGCAATTTTCCGGCAGGTATGTCGGCGAAAAGTTCGTCGATCGCCGCAACGCCGACCTTGGCCAGCATGTCCGACCTTTCGTTCTCCGTTAACGGCAGATATCGCATCGACTTCTCCGCTTTGCCCTTGAATTTTCTTTGCCACGCCGCTACAGCGACTCGACATAGGCTCGGTACGCATCCTCATCCATCAGGCCGGCGAGTTCACCGGCGTCCTTGATCCGGATTCGCATGAACCAGCCCTCGCCGGAGGGATCGGCATTCACGGCGCCGGGGTTCTCGCTCAGCACATCGTTGACGGCGACGACTTCGCCTGACACCGGCGCGAACACCTCGCTCGCCGCTTTGACACTCTCGACGACCGCCGCCTCTTTGCCCTTTTCCAGAAGCTTGCCCGGCGCCGGCAATTCGACAAATACGACATCGCCCAATTGACTCTGCGCATAGTCGGTTATGCCGACAACGGCGCTGTCGCCTTCGACGCGGATATATTCGTGATCCTTCGTGTAATGGGTGGTCGACATCGGTGCTCTCCCCGGTTCAGCCTTGGCGGTAATAGCGATGTGCAACGAAGGGCATGGCCGCCACGCGCCCGGCAATCGGCCGCCCTCGCACCAGAAATTCGACCGGCGTGCCGAGTGCCGCATGGCCGGCCTCGACATAACCCATTGCGATCGGCGCGCCGAGACTGGCACCGAAACCACCCGAGGTGATTCGGCCAATCGGCCGGCCCCCGACCGCGACAATCTCGCTCCCCTCGCGGGCTGGCACCCTACCCAGCGGCAATAGGCCGACGCGCCGCCGCTTTGGCCCTTCGGCGATCTCCCGGCGGACGCGCGTCTCGCCGGCAAAGCCGCCTTCGGCCCGGCGACGCTTCGCGATCGACCAGGCTAGACCGGCCTCGATCGGTGAAGTCGTCTCGTCGATATCGTGGCCATAGAGGCAAAGTCCGGCCTCGAGCCGCAGCGAATCGCGCGCGCCGAGCCCGATCGGTCGAACCAGCGGCGATTCGAGAAGGCTGCGGGCAAAAGCCTCGGCGCGATCGGCCGCGATTGCTATTTCGAACCCGTCTTCGCCGGTATAGCCGGACCGCGACACTTGATAGGATACCCCACCCGATTCGATGATCCGCATGGTCATGAACGCCATTGCCGCGACTTGCGGCAGGCGGCTTGCGAGAACCGCGGCGGCCTGCGGACCTTGCAGGGCGATCAATGCCCGTTCGCTGTGGATGACAATATCGAGCTGCGGCAGATGCTGGCGCAGATGGGCAAAATCCGCGCCCTTGCGCGAGGCGTTGACGACCAGGAAGAAGCGCTCGGCAGCGCCGCTTTCGGTGAGCCTGGTGATCATCAGGTCGTCGATAATGCCGCCGTCGGCGTTGAGAAATTGGCTGTAGCATATCTGGCCCGGCCGCAGCCTGGCGAGATCGGCGGGCACTAGGCGCTCCAGAAGCGGCCCGGCACCTGGCCCCGCGATCGTGACCTGACCCATATGCGACACGTCGAACAGGCCGGCCGCGGCGCGTGTATGCAGGTGTTCGGCAAGGATCCCGTCGCGATATTGGACGGGCATCGCATAACCGGCGAACTCCACCAGGCGCGCACCAAGTGCAATATTGAGCGCCTTTAACGGCGTCGCTTTCAGCGCGTCGTGCGTAGCTTGCCGATCGGTCATCGCAATGCCCCGTTCCAACAGAATGCGTCGCCGGCCGGGTTTTGCCGGTCAGCTGCGCCCCCTCTGTCGTGGCACCTGAGAGATTTCCTTTCGCGCCGTCACGAAAGTTGCGCCCTTCGGTGGGCCGTCTGCCGCAAGGCAAGGGCCGCTTTCCAGAGTGTCATCCCTCCGCGGTCCTATGGCCTGAGCGTTTCCGGGGCGGTTGCGCCTTCGGCGTCGGCGGACCCAAAGGCCGTGCCGATCTCTTCCGCGGAGGTCGTTGGTCTGACCCGAGATTAGATACAGGCCGCCCGCGCTTCGGTCAACCAAAGCCGGCGATCAGCGCTTGCGGCGCTTGATGGAAGGCTCGGGAGTCGACGCCTTTTCGTCGAAACCGACGACGATCGTGTAATCCTGATCGGCGCGGGCCCCTAGAAAGGGCACTTGTAGCGGCTCGGACACCATGTTGAACGTGGTCTGCGTTTCGCCTGGCGCGATCGCGGCACTGACCCGATAGGCCTTGGACAAGGCCGGTTTTTGATCGGACTCCTGCCGAATGGCAATGCGGACGGGAACCTGGAAACTACCGGCGCTGCCGGCCGGACCGAGCAGGACGCGCCCCTCGACACCCACTTTAATGTTGATCTTGTTGTCCTCGACCGAGCATTCACGCGCCACTTCGCCCATCGAATATTGATAGCGAACCGCGGCATTGTCCTGACCACCGACCCGCAGGGAGGCGGCGCCACCAAGCACCTCGATTTCCGGGCAATCGATCTCCTTCTTGTCGGTTGGCTTCGGCGGGGCCGGCGGCGGATTGGGTGTTCCAAAGGCGAGAATATTGCCGACCTTGGTGCCAAAGCCGCTGCCCGAATTGGCGGCGTTGTCGGCGCTGCCGGCGCATCCACCAAGCGGCAACGCGGCCAATAGGGCGAGCCGGCAGAGCCGCGCGCGGCGGCTGCGCTTAGTCAGCTGCTCGCGTCCATGAGTTCGGAACCAGCCCTCAACCTCAGAACGCCTTGCCGCAACCATATCATGCCTTCCCGGATTGCGCCTCAGAGAGCCGGATCGCCTCCGCCTTCTCAAGACTTCCCTGAACCAATATAGCAGCCGATTGAGCCGGCCGACGACGCCAATTCACGGCAATTTTTCGAATCCGTCCTTGAACCCGCTTAGCGCCAGTGGAATGCCGATACCCTCTTCTGGGGTCTGGTAGATGATGAAAGTCGCGGTTTGGCCGTTGCGCATCTAGTTCGGTCAGCTTGTCGTCCATCACGACTTCGGCGACACAGCCGGTCGGCAGGCAGCGCACGAAGCCTGCCCGCCCGACGATCGGTCTGGTCGACCTTGAGGCCGAGGCCGGAGGGCAGCAGCACGCCGAGCGGCGCCAAAACGCGCAGCAGCCGGCTCTTGCCATCGGCAGTCTTGAGAACGATGACGACTAGATTGACATTCGGCCTGTCTTCCGCCGCAACGCTTTGAATTAGCGCGCATTGTTCGCGGCTCGCCCCGGCTGGGGTTTCGCAGCGCAATTCCCAATCGCCGTGTTTGGAGCGAACCGCGCCTTGGGCCGCTGCCGATCCGGCCGGCAGCAGCGCCGCCAACGGCCATGGCCACGATGAGGGAAACCGGTCAAGATAGCAGGCCGGAAATTCTGCACCATAAGCCGTCCCCGCCGAATCAGCAGCCGCACCGGTTGCGTGTCGTTCGCAATCTGGCCTAGCAAATGGCCTTGCCCTGTCAAGCGGGCGGCCCGCGCCGGGGCAAGATTCGCTGCGGCCTCTCACAGCGCGGCGCGGAGCTCGTTCGCGCCCATTTGCCGCATCAAACAAAAGCGCCATTGCGCTTCGCCTAGGATTGTGGTTTTCAAACAGGCGACAAACGTCCTTTTCCGGGAAGCTGGGGTCAAGAACGCGCGGTTCTTCCAGGAGCGGTAGAAAGGCCGGCCGACGGGCCGCCTGCAACCGGCGGCGGCAGAACCGTGGCTGAAGGAGCACGAAATCGATGATAGATGTGAGACGTGCAGCTCGCCGCCCTAGCCGCGATCCGGTCAATATCGCCGCCTACGGCTCGGTGCGCGCAGAGGCCAGCGTCGGCCGCGCCGAGCCCGGGCCAGATCGGGCTTGCAGACGGCGGTCACGCCGATTGCGGCCGAAATGCACTGGTTCCACAATTGGCTGCTGCTGCCGATCATTACGGTGATCTGCCTGTTCGTTCTCGCTCTGCTGCGTTCTGGTCGTCGTCAAGTTCAACGACAAGGCCAATCCGACAGCCTTCGCGCACCACCCACAATGCCGTGCTCGAGGTCGCCTGGACGTCATCCCGGTGCTGATTCTCGTGGTGATCGCCATTCCCTCGTTCCGGCTGCTGACCAACGCAGCTCATCATGCCCGAAGGCCGATGTCACGGTGAAGGTGACGGGCAAGCAATGGTATTGGTCCTACGAATATCCAAAGGATCAGGGCGGCGGCTTTGGCTTCGATTCGCTGATGAAGCCGGAAGACGAGGTCAAGGATGAGACATCTGCGGCTGCTGGCCGTCGACAACGAGGCCGTCGTTCCGGTCGACAAGATCGTCAATGTGCAGGTCACGGCCGCCGATGTGATCCATTCCTTCGTCATCCAGGCCTTCGGCATCCGGATCGACGCGGTGCCCGGACGGCTCAACGAGACCTGGTTCAAGGCCGATCGGGAGGGAATCTATTACGGCCAGTGCTCGAAAATCTGCGGCAAGGACCATGCCTATATGCCGATCGCCTTTCGCGTCGTCAGCGAGCAGAAATATGCCGAATGGCTAGCGAGGCGAAAAAGAAATTCGCGGCGGCCGGCGGCAGCGCCTGGGATTGCCGCCAGCGCAGCGCTCGAACGGTGAACGGCGACGCATCAGCAATCAGGCGCCGAATGCGGCACGAGCTGAAGCGTTTCGAACCAGACGTCGAGGCAGACAATATGACGAGCTCCGCGACCGACCACGATGGCCCATGATCATCCGCACGGGTGGCGTCGCTACGTCTATTCGACCAACCACAAGGATATCGGCACGCTCTATCTCATTTTCGCGATCATCGCCGGCGTCGTCGGCGGCGGCTCTTTCGGTGCTGATGCGGATGGAGCTCGCCGATCCCGGCCTGCAGATCTTTCCGGTTCTCGCCAAATTTCTGGCCGGCGCTTCGCCGGAAACGGCTCGTCGACGCCGGCAAGCAGCTCTACAATGTGCTGATTACCGCACACGGCGCTGATCATGATCTTCTTCATGGTCATGCCGGCGCTGATCGGCGGCTTCGGCAATTGGTTCGTTCCGATCATGATCGGCGCGCCCGACATGGCGTTCCCGCGGATGAACAATATTTCGTTCTGGCTGCTGCCGGCTGCCTTCGCGCTGCTGTCGATCTCGATGTTCGTCGAAGGGCCGCCGGGCAGGCATGGGTTCGGCGGCGGCTGGGTGTTGTATCCGCCGCTTCTCGTCGACGACCGGCACGCCCGGACCGGCGATGGATTTTGCGATTCTGTCGCATCCACCTCGCCGGTGCCTCATCGATTCTCGGCGCCATCAATTTCATCACCACCATCTTCAACATGCGCGCACCCGGCATGACGCTGCATAAAATGCCGCTGTTCGCGTGGTCGGTGCTGGTCACCGCCTTTCTGCTGGTGCTGTCGCTGCCGGTCCTTGCCGGAGCGATCACCATGCTGCTCACCGACCGCAATTTCGGAACGACCTTCTTCGATCCGGCCGGCGGCGGCGACCCGCTGCTGTTCCAGCATCTGTTCTGGTTCTTCGGCCATCCCGAAGTCTATATTCTGATCCTGCCGGGGTTCGGCATCATCAGCCAGATCGTCTCGACTTTTTCGAAGAAGCCGGTCTTCGGCTACCTCGGCATGGCCTATGCAATGGTGGCGATCGGCGTCGTCGGCTTCATCGTCTGGGCGCACCACATGTACACGGTCGGCCTGTCGTTAAACACGCAGCGCTATTTCGTCTTCGCCACCATGGTCATCGCGGTGCCAACCGGCATCAAGATCTTCTCCTGGATCGCGACGATGTGGGGGGGGTCGATCAGCTTCCGCCCGCCGATGATTTGGGCGATCGGCTTCATCTTCCTGTTCACCATAGGCGGCGTCACCGGGGTGGTCCTGGCCAATGCCGGCATCGACCGGGCCTTGCACGAAACCTACTACGTGGTCGCGCACTTTCACTACGTCTTGTCGCTTGGCGCGGTGTTTGCGATCTTCGCCGGCTGGTATTATTGGTTCCCCAAGATCACCGGCTATCTCTACGATGAGCGGCTCGCCAATTTGCATTTCTGGGTGATGTTCGTCGGGGTCAATCTGACCTTCTTCCCGCAGCATTTCCTTGGCCTTGCCGGCATGCCGCGGCGCTATATCGACTACCCCGTCGCCTACCATTTGTGGAACAAGATCTCCTCCTACGGGTCGTATATTTCGGCGATCGGCGTCATCATTTTCTTCTACGTGATCTACGAGGCTTTCGCCAAAAAGCGGGTGGCCGGCGACAATCCATGGGGCGTCGGAGCCACCACCCTGGAATGGACGCTGTCCTCACCGCCGCCCTTCCATCAATTCGATACCTTGCCGCGGATTTCCGGGAGCGAACATTAGTCCCGCCTCGGCAAGACCGATCAATCTGAGCGCGACATGGCTGTGCTAGGTCAAAACGAGGTACTTGTCTCCCCGGCGGTCTCGGTCTCCATCGCCGAACCGGCCGATTATTTGCGGCTGCTGAAGCCGCGGGTGATGTCTCTCGTTGTGCTTACCGCGCTGACCGGGCTGGTGCTTGCCCCGGGCCATCTCAATCCGGTGCTTGGTTTTGCCTCGCTGCTCGCCATTGCGGTAGGGGCCGGCGCATCCGGGGCCCTTAACATGTGGTATGACGCCGATATTGATGGATTGATGCGGCGAACTCGGGCCCGCCCGGTGCCGTCCGGCAGGGTGACCCGAGAAGAGGCCCTCGCCTTCGGCTTTACCCTTGCTTGCCTGTCGGTATTTTCGCTTGGCATCATTGCCAATTGGCTGGCTGCCGGCCTGCTGGCTTTCACCATCTTTTTCTACGTTGCCATCTATACGATGTGGCTGAAGCGCTCGACCCCGCTCAATATTGTCATTGGCGGCGCTGCCGGCGCGATGCCGCCGCTGATCGGCTGCGCGGCCGCCAGCGGCACGGTGACATTCGAAAGCCTGATCCTCTTTGCAATAATTTTCCTGTGGACGCCGCCGCATTTCTGGGCGCTGGCGCTCGGTAAGACCGCCGATTACGCCAATGCCGGCGTGCCAATGCTGCCGAATGTCAAGGGACCGGAGCGTACCCGGCGCGAAATCCTGATCTACAGCCTTGTCCTGGCGCCGGCCGGCTGTCTGCCTTGGCTGTTCGGCTTCGGCGGTTCGGTCTATGGTCTGGTCGCACTCGGCGGCGGTCTCGGCATGATCTATCGCGCCTGGCAGACCTGGCGGGCGCCCGAGCATGGCGTCGCAATGCGTCTGTTCGGCTTCTCGATCATCTATCTGTTCGCGCTGTTTTCAGTCCTGCTGCTTGAACATGCCG
Organism: uncultured Alphaproteobacteria bacterium; assembly: GCA_963773155.1. Classification (GTDB taxonomy): domain Bacteria; phylum Pseudomonadota; class Alphaproteobacteria; order Rhizobiales; family Beijerinckiaceae; genus CAVZAB01. Next base: position 81,685 of record CAVZAB010000022.1, read on the forward strand.
CGCAATGGCTCGTTGCCCGGTGAGCGCCCGATGATCGATCCCCATGCGCCGCTCCAGCTCTCTCCGGCACAATTGAAAAGCCGGCGCGCCCGCAATATCGCTATTGGTCTTGCCGTCGGTTTTGTTTGCCTGTTGTTTTACGTGGTGACGATCGCCAAACTGGGTGTCGCCGTTCTCGACCGGCCGCTGTGATGAATGGTGCCCGCCAGAATCGACGCGTCGCCCTCGGCGTAGTGGCTGTGGTCTTGGCGATGCTCGGCCTGTCCTATGCTGCCGTGCCGCTTTATGCGCTGTTTTGCCGAGCGACCGGCTTCGGCGGGACGCCCCAGCGTGCCGAGAATGCACCGGCCACCATCGGCAACCGGCGCTTCACCGTCCGCTTCGATACCAATGTCGCCAACGGCCTTGCTTGGCGCGTGCAGGCCGAAACGCCACAGATGAGCCTGCGCGCCGGCGAGACGGCAACGGTGTATTTCCGCGCCGAAAACTTGAGCCCACACCAGACTGCGGCGGTTGCAGCCTTCAATGTTGCGCCAGAACAAATGGGCGCTTGGTTCAACAAAATCAGCTGTTTCTGCTTCAGCGAGCAGCGGCTTGGCCCGCATGAATCGCTTGACCTGCCGGTCGTTTTCTTCCTCGATCCTGCCCTCGAGACGGACCCGTCCGTCGCCGGTATCGACATGCTGACTTTGTCTTACACATTCTATGCGACAGCCGCGCCGCAACCGATTGCCGGAATAGACGCCGGCAAGCCGAAGCTTTAGAGGTTGGTTCGTCAATCATCAGCGGCAGCGCCCTTCGCTGCCAAGGACCGGAAGGAACGCGTCATGGCCGCCAACGCCCATGCCAAGCCGAAACACGACTACCACCTGGTCGACCCCAGCCCCTGGCCGATCTTCGGGGCTGTCAGTGCCTTCGTTCTCGCGGTGGGGGCGATCATGTGGATGAAGGGGCTGGGCATCTTCCAGCTGAAGGCCGGCGGCTTCATTTTCGGCGTCGGCGTCATTGGCGTTCTCTACACGATGTTCGTCTGGTGGAGCGACGTTATCGACGAGGCCGAACACAAGGGCTTCCACACACCAGTCGTCCAAATCAGCCACCGATACGGTATGATCCTCTTCATCGCTTCCGAAGTGATGTTTTTCGTCGCCTGGTTCTGGGCCTTTTTCGACGCCAGCCTGTTCACCAATGAAGCGATCCAATATGCGCGGGTCGACGCGACCGGAGGCCTGTGGCCGCCAAAGGGAATCGAAGCGTTCGATCCCTGGCATCTACCGTTGTTCAACACTTTGGTCCTTCTGACTTCCGGCACGACGGTAACCTGGGCGCATCACGCCCTGCTCCACAATGACCGCAACAGCCTCAAAATAGGGCTGCTGCTCACCGTCCTTCTTGGCGCTCTCTTCACCATCGTGCAGGCCTACGAATACAGCCATGCCGCCTTTGGTTTTAAGGGTGGCATATACGGGTCGACCTTCTTCATGGCGACCGGCTTTCATGGCTTCCATGTGATCATCGGTACGATCTTTCTGCTCGTCTGCCTGCTGCGCGCCATGGCCGGCCATTTCACGCCGACCCAGCATCTCGGTTTCGAATTTGCCGCCTGGTACTGGCATTTCGTCGATGTCGTCTGGCTGTTTCTGTTTGCCTGCATCTATGTCTGGGGCACTTCCGGGGCAACCCTGGCGCATGGCTAGCCGAGGCGACCCAGCGTTCCGGCAGGTCGCTGCCGCGCGGGGGTGGGCGGGGCTGCGGCGGTGAGCGAGGCCGACGATTTTGCGCCACAATCCGCCTTTGTGACGGGCCTGGCCGGCCGCTGTCCGCGCTGCGGTCAGGGACGGCTGTTTGCCGGTTTCATCACGCTAGCGCCGAACTGTTCGGTCTGCGGGCTCAATTTCGACTTCGCCGAGGCCGGGGACGGACCGGCAGTCTTCGTAATTCTACTGGCGGGATTCCTGGTCGTCGGTCTCGCCTTGTGGACCGAATTGACATACGAACCGCCATTCTGGGTTCATCTCATCATTTTTCTACCGCTTACCCTCTTCGTGTGTCTCGGCATGCTGCGGCCGCTGAAAGCTACGCTGATCGCCCTCCAATATCGCAACAAAGCCGAGCAAGGGCGGTTCGACGCCCCGGAAAAATGACCGGCAAGGCCGCTCGTGCCCTGGTTTGGCCTGGCATTGCCGCAGCGCTCGCTATTGGCTTTTTGGGCGGCCTTGGCGTCTGGCAGCTGCAGCGGCTCGCCTGGAAGGAAGCGCTGCTGGCTGACATGGCCGCCCGGATGAGCGCGCCGGCGGAGCCGCTGCCAAACGAGGCCAGCTGGCCGCAACTCGATCCTGGCAATTACGATTACCGCCACGTGCGGGTCAGCGGCAGCTTTGTCCACGAAAAGGAGGCGCACGTTTTTCGGCCGCGCAACGGCGAACCCGGCTATCTGGTTCTGACACCCTTGCGCTTGAGCAGCGGATTCTACGTCATCGTCAACCGCGGCTTTGTTCCGCAGGCGGCCAAGGACCCCTCGACCCGCAGCGCCGGCCTGAGCCCCGGAACACTTAGCCTGACCGGTCTGATGCGGCCGCCAGAAGGCCGCAATTTCTTCACGCCGTCCGACGAGCCGGAAAACAATATCTGGTATACTCGCGATCCCGCGCAGATCGCGGCGCATGCCGGGCTAACGCCGGTGGCTCCATTTACCATCGATGCCGATTTCGACCGACAACGCAATAGCTTGCCGAGGGGCGGCAGCACCCTGGTGGCTATCCGCAACGACCACTCTCGCCTATGCGTTGACGTGGTTCGGCCTCGCCGCCGCACTTGCCGGCGTCTTTGCCACATTTGCATGGCGGCAGCTGCGAAAAGCCGGCTAGCCTCGCCTGGCTGGATGTGCAGCGGCCGCGCTTTTCGTGATAGATAGTCCTCGGCAGGGGCAAGGCCCGGCGAAACGAGAGCGGACATGCAATATATCTCAACCCGCGGCAACGCCCCGTCCCTCACCTTCAGCGCCACCTTGCTGTCCGGGCTCGCCACCGATGGCGGCCTCTACCTGCCGCAGACCTATCCGCATTGGCAGGCTGGCGAAATCGCGGCGTTGGCCGGCAATTCGTTTACGGCCAATGTTGCGGCGATCATCGCCCCTTATATCGGCTTGGACCTATCGGCCCAGACGCTCAAGACGATGATCGAAGCGTCCTATTCGACTTTTCGCCACGCCGCGATCGTGCCGCTCGTGCAAATCGACGACCATTTGTTCCTGCTTGAACTTTTTCACGGTCCGACCCTCGCCTTCAAGGACGTCGCCATGCAATTGCTCGGGCGGCTGATGGACCATGTTCTGCGCCAGAGCGGCCGCCGAGCAACAATTGTGGGGGCGACCTCGGGCGATACGGGCGCCGCTGCCATCGAGGCGCTGCGCGGCCTCGACAATGTCGATCTCTTCATCCTCTACCCGCATGGTCGGGTATCGGACGTCCAGCGCCGGCAGATGACCGGTGTCGGCGCCGCCAATGTTCACGCCATCGCGCTCGAGGGAACGTTCGATGACGCCCAATCGATCGTCAAGGGCTTGTTCAGCCGACCGGCCTGCCGCGACGAACTCGGCCTTTCCGGCGTCAATTCCATCAATTGGGCCCGCATTCTCGCGCAGATTACCTATTATTTCACTGCCGCCCTCAGCTTGGGCGCGCCACATCGCGACGTGACCTTCAGCGTTCCGACCGGCAATTTCGGCGATATTTTTGCCGGCTATGTCGCCAAGCGGATGGGCCTGCCGATCAAGCGGCTGACGGTTGCCACCAACAGCAACGACATATTGGTCAGGGCGCTCGCTAGTGGCCTCTACCGACCGCGCGAGGTTGTTGCAACCCAATCACCGTCGATGGATATTCAGGTATCGTCGAATTTCGAGCGGCTGCTCTTCGAGGCCTACAATCGCGACGCAACAAAGGTCTGCGAGGCGATGGCGCAATTGTCACGCGAACGCCAGTTCGAAATCGCCGCCACCGCACTTGCCGGGATTCGTAGCGACTTTGCCGCAGAGGCTGTCAGCGAAAGTGAGACGCGCCAGGAAATGTACCGGACCTATCGCGCTACAGGGCTGGTGATCGACCCGCATACCGCCGTGGGTGTCGCGGCTGCCCGTCGCCAGGCCCACCGGAGCTCCGGCGCCACGCCGACGGTCGTTCTGGCCACGGCCCATCCGGCAAAATTTCCCGAGGCGGTCGAAGCGGCAACGGGGGTGCGCCCGGCGCTGCCGCCACATCTTGCCGACCTGATGACGCGGCGCGAACATCGCACCATTCTGCCCAACGATCTGGCTGCGGTCGAAGCCTTCATCCGCAGCCGATCGCGGGCCGCTCAGCATAACAGCGCCGCATGAGCGTCGAAATTACCGAATTGGCCAATGGCCTGCGGATCGTCACCCACGCCATGGCGCAGGTCGAGACGACCTCGCTTGGGGTCTGGGTCGCGGCAGGCTCGCGCCACGAAGCGCCGGCCGAACACGGTCTGTCGCACCTTCTCGAGCATATGGCTTTCAAGGGAACGCGGCGCCGAACGGCGCGCGCGATCGCCGAAGAAATCGAGGCGGCCGGCGGCGATCTCAATGCCGCCACCAGCGTCGAACAGACCGCCTATTATGCCCGCGTTCTGGCCGAGGACACGCCGCTGGCCATCGATCTTCTCGCCGATATCCTGACCGACAGCTTGTTCGATCCTGCCGAACTTGAACGCGAGAAAGGCGTCATTTTGCAGGAGATTGGTGCGGTCCGCGACACGCCGGATGATTTGGTGTTCGACATGCTGACGGCGACTGCCTTTCCGAACCAGGCCATCGGCCGACCGATCCTCGGCACACCCGATTGTGTTACCGGCTTCGACGCCGCGGCGATCGGTTCTTATCTCGCCAATCATTATTGCGCCGGTTCGATGGTGGTCGCCGCCGCCGGCGCGCTGACCCACGATGCGGTCGTTAGCCAGATCGAGCGGCACTTCAAGGCGCTTCCCACGCGCCCTCGGATCACCTGTCCGCCGGCCCGCTATATTGGCGGCGAGGTCAAGGCGAGGCGCAAGCTGGAACAGGCGCATATTGCGATCGGCTTCGAGGGCGTATCCTTCCTGGATCCGGACAATTATGCGACCCACATATTCGCCAATGCGGCCGGCGGCGGCATGTCGTCGCGTCTGTTTCAGGAGATCCGCGAAAAGCGCGGACTGGCCTACTCGATCTATGCCTTTCACTGGGCATTTTCCGATACCGGCTTGTTCGGCCTCTATGCCGGGACAAGCGCCGGTGCCGTCGCCGAATTGGTGCCGGTCATGCTCGATTGCATGGGTGAGGCGGCGCACAACCTGAGCGACGCCGAAATCCAGCGGGCGAAGGCGCAGATGAAAGTTTCGCTTTTGACCGCGCTCGAATCCTCGAGCGCGCGCGCCGAGCAGATCGCTCGCCAATTGCTGGCCTATGGCCGGACGCTGGACCGACTCGAAATCGTCGACCGGATCGACGCGATCAGCCTCGAGGATGTCCGGCGTGCCGGCCGCAAGGTCCTGACCAGCACACCCAGCGTGGCAGCGATCGGCCCGGTGTCGAAAGTGCTCGGCGCCGAGCGCGTCGCCGCCCGCCTCAAAAGCCTGTGAGACGCGTGCCATGGCGTTGTTCCGTCTGCCCATTTTTTCCGAACCCAGCGCGCTCGTTGCCGGCCGTGGCGTCTATTTGCGGTATGCCGAGATGCGAGATTTTCCGGTCTGGGCGCAGCTGCGCGCGGCGAGCCGCGAATTCCTCGAGCCCTGGGAGCCGACCTGGCCTTCCGATGATCTCGACCGCGCGGCCTTTCGCCGCCGCCTGCGCCGCCATCGCGAGGAAATCAGCGACGACGAGGCCTATCCGTTCCTCATCTTCGAATCACGCGGCGACCAGCTGGTCGGCGGCCTGACGCTTGGTCAGGTGCGCCGCGGTGTCGCGCAGACCGCAACGCTCGGCTATTGGATGGGCGAGGCATATGCCGGCCGGGGCTATATGACCCAGGCGGTGCGCGCAGTCCTCGATCATGCGTTTGGAACGCTGGCCCTGCGTCGCATCGAGGCGGCCTGTCTGCCTAACAATAGCCGCTCCATCCGCTTGCTCGAGCGTGTTGGCTTTCGCCAGGAGGGCATCGCCAGAGCCTATTTGCAGATCAACGGTCGCTGGCAGGACCATGCATTTTACGCAATACTCGACAGTGACCTGCCGCCGATTGCGCCGCCGCGCTAGCGGCCGTCGCCGCCGACTTGCCCTAGCCAGCTCAAGCCGCTACCAATCACATTTCCGACAAGAAGCGAGTCCAGATCACGGCCGGCAGGTCCGCCCCTGCCAATTCCCCCCAACCGCAGCATTGCCGAGACTTGTGCGCACCCTTCTCCTGATCATCATCTGCTGGGTTCAATTGCTGGCCGGCGTGGTTGCGGGATGGGCGGTGGAATCGGTGCGTGTGCCGCTTGACGTTGCGGCTATCGACCTGACCCAGACCATTGAGCGTCACAATGATCCGGCAGAACGAATCCAAGTCTCGACGGCCCCGGGATCGGACGGTATTGTTCGGCGGATCGAGGTAAGCGCCAAGGAAAGCGGCACGCCGCCGGCCTGGATCGTCTTCGCCTTGACCAATGATTCGGACGAACAGATCGAACGGCTGATCGTCGCGCCCCATTACCGGCTCGTTGGATCGGGCGTCATCTGGCCGGATCTCGGCTCGTCGCGGATCACGACGATCACGCCGAGCCAGGGCTTTCCGCCGGAGCGCGAGGACAATCCCGATTCGGACGTCTTCTTGTTGACTTTGGATCCCGGCACGACGGTGACCTATGTCGCCGAATTGAAGACTCCCAACCTGCCGCAGATCTATTTGTGGGAACCGGACGCGTTCAAGGAGAAGGTAACCAGCATAACCCTCTACAAGGGGATCATCATCGGTATAGCCGGCTTGCTCGCTTTGTTCCTGACCATTGTCTTTGTCGTCAAGGGCGCGGTCATTTTTCCGGCCGCCGCGGCCCTCGCCTGGGCCGTCCTCACTTATGTCTGCATCGATTTCGGGTTTTGGCACAAAATTTTCGATTTGGACGGCGAATCCGATCGCATTTGGCGCGCTGCAGCCGAGGCGATTCTCGCGGCGACACTGATCGTCTTTCTTTTCGCCTATCTCAATCTCAACCGCTGGCACGTGCGCTATTCCTATGTCGCCGCAATCTGGCTCGCGATCAGCGCGGCGCTGATTGGGCTGGCAATTTATGACGCGCCGCTCGCCTCCGGCATCGCAAGGATCTCGATCGCGACTCTGGCTGCGGTCGGCTTCGCCCTGGTCATCTATCTTTCCACCCATGGCTACGACCGTGCCGTAATGCTCATCCCGACATGGTTCCTGTTGCTGATCTGGGTCGTGACTGCCGGATTTACGGTGACCGGTGTCTTGACCAATGATCTCGTCTCGCCGGCCCTGATCGGCGGCCTCGTTCTCATCGTCATGCTGATCGGCTTCACGATCATGCAAAATGCCTTTGCCGGCAGCGGTCTTGCCCATGGCGTCGTATCCGACGCCGAGCGCAAGGCTTTGGCCTTGACCGGATCGGGCGACATCATTTTCGACTGGGACGTCAGCGGCGACCGCATTTTTGTCAGCCAGGAGATCGAGAGCCAGCTCGGCCTCAAGCGCGGCGCCCTGGAGGGGCCGGCTTCGGGCTGGCTCGACCTCCTGCACCCGTTCGACCGCGACCGCTATACCGCAGCGCTCGACACATTGCTGGAACAACGGCGCGGCCGGCTTTCGCAGGATTTCCGTCTCAGGGCCACCGACGGCCATTATTTCTGGTACGTGCTCAAGGCGCGCCCGGTTGTCGGCGAGAATGGCGATGTCATCCGCGTTATCGGGACCTTGAGCGACATTACCGAAAGCAAGACGGCCGAGGAGCGGCTGCTGCATGATGCGGTGCACGACAATCTCACCGGCCTGCCCAATCGCGAGCTTTTCCTCGACCGGCTCGATGCGGCGCTGACCCAGGCCCGCGGCCAGGCCACAAGCCGGCCGACCGTCATGGCGATCGACGTCGACCGTTTCAAGCAGATCAACGAGATCGTCGGTCTGTCGGCCGGCGATTCGATTCTTCTGACAATCGGCCGCCGGCTAGGCCGCCTATTGAAGCCGAGGGACACCCTGGCGCGAATATCGGGCGACGAATTCGCGATCATTCTCGTTTCCGAGAGCGAGACCGAAAACATCATCTCGCTCGCCGATACGGTGCGCCGGACGATGAATACGCCGGTGACCTTTGCCGATAGGGAGATTTCGCTCACCGGTTCAATCGGCCTTGCTTTGTTCGATCGGCCAATTGCACGCCAAACGCGAGGACATGCTGAAGGATGCGGAAATTGCCATGGCGCACGCCAAGCGCCTCGGCGGCAACCGAACCGAAGTCTTTCGGCCGGTCATGCGCACCCAGCGCGCCGATCGGCTGTCGCTGGAATTGGACCTGCGCCGCGGCCTTGATCGTGGCGAAATCAAAGTCTTCTTTCAGCCGATCGTGCGCCTCGAGGACCGAACGATTGCCGGGTTCGAGGCGCTGCTGCGCTGGGATCATCCGCGGCTCGGCCGGGTTGCGCCTGCCGAATTCATTCCCATTGCGGAGGAGACCGGATTCATCATGGACCTCGGCATTTTCGTGCTCGAGCGCACCGCCCGCGAACTCGCCGCCTGGCAGAACGCGCTTGACGTGACACCACCGATCTTCGCCAGCGTCAATGTCTCCTCGCGGCAATTGCTGCGCCACGATCTGCTGCACGATGTCAAGGCGGTCCTGACCCGCTCCGGCGTCATCCGCGGCACATTGAAGCTCGAACTTACCGAAAGCCTGGTGATGGAAAACCCCGAATTTGCGGCCCAGATGCTGGCCCGGATCCGCGATCTCGGCGCCGGCCTGTCGCTCGACGACTTCGGGACCGGCTATTCGTCGCTTGCCTATCTGCAGCGCTTCACCTTCGATACGATCAAGATCGACCAATCCTTCGTGCGCCAGAATGTCAAAGGCTCACGGCCGGCGATTTTGCGCTCGATCGTCGCCCTCGCCCACGATCTTGGCATGGAGGTGGTTGCTGAGGGCGCCGAAACGGAAAGCGATGTTATCGAACTCTACCAGCTCGGCTGCGAATATGCGCAGGGATTTGCCTTCGGCCAGCCGATGAGCGCCATGGATGCCCGCCGGCTGGTCGGCGCAGCAACCGAGGCCGCGTAATTTCAGGCGTGCCCGGCGTCGCCCGACAGCATAGCAAGGTCGATGCCGAGAAGACGCAGGGCGCGATCGTATTTGCTGGCGAGATCAGCATCGAAAACCAGCGCCGGATCGGCCGGACAATTGAGCCAGCCGTTGGCCTGAATCTCGTTTTCCAATTGCCCGGGCGACCAGCCGGCGTAGCCGAGCGCCAGCACGGCCCGGCTCGGCCCGGCACCCTCGGCTATGGCGCGCAGAATATCCAGCGTCGCCGTTAGCGAGACCGTCTCGTCGATCGGCAGGGTGGAATTGTCAACGAAGTAATCGGGCGAATGCAGGACGAAGCCGCGGCCCGTCTCGACCGGGCCACCCTTGAGGACCAGCATTTCCTCGGCCTGGGCCGGCAGCCTGATCGCCGCATCGGCCGCGACCAGGTCGAGCTGAACCAGCAATTCGGGAAACCGGATCCGCTTGGCCGGCTGGTTGATCGACGATGCCCATTGCCCCCTCAGGCGAATGGGCACACAGATAGATCACTGAGCGGGCAAACCGGCTATCACCCATGCTTGGCATTGCCAAAAGCATTTGGCCATCGAGGAAGGCGTCCTCTTGTCCCTTCCGGCGGCGCTTAGGGCGATCGATCGGCATCGAACCAGTCTAGGCCACAGACCCGGTTTGGCACAAGAATGGCGTTTGCGCTGATGGCTCTTGATCACACGAATGTCGATGGTGTGTGATCGCGTCGGCCGCTATAGGTCTGTCATGCTGCGCCTGTTGCTCATCGTTCTCTCTTTTGCTCTATATTCCGGCCTGAGCGTACCGGCGAGGGCGCAGGATGCCTTCGCATCAGCCTGGTCGACGGCAGCGACCTCGGCCATGCGGATTGTCGCAGCCCCTGGCGCGCGCGCGGCGATCGAGGTGCGGCTCGACCCTAAAACCATCACCTATTGGCGCAACCCCGGCGAAACCGGGGTTCCGCCGATTTTCGATTTCTCTGGTTCCGACAATGTTGCCAAAGTGGAGGTCCTCTACCCGGCGCCGCGGCGTTTCGATGAGGACGGCGTGTTTGCCTTTGGCTATGCCGAGGCTGTCGTGTTTCCGCTGCGTGTCACGCCGCTCGATCCGCAGCGCCCGGTGACACTCGACGTCAAGCTCGACTATGCCGTCTGCTCGCGCATTTGTGCCCCGGCAACCGGTTCCGGCCGGCTGCTGCTGCCGAGCGGCGGCGAAAGCGGTCCCTATGCCGGTCTAATTGCGCGGGCCGAGCGGCAAGTGCCGCGCCTGGTCGAGCCGGCGCGGTTCGAAATCCGCGGCACGCCCGGCGCGAGCGAATGGATCATTGGCTTCGATAACATGGCCGAATGGGGGCTCGAACCAGGGTCTGCCGAACTCTTTGTCGAAGCGCCGGAAGGCTGGTATTTCGACGCGGCTCGCCTTGCCGAACCCGGCCGCTTCCGGATCCGCCTGACCGGGCGGCCAAAACAGAGGGGTGCGCCCGACGGTCTCGCGCTGACCCTCACGCTTGCCGCCGACAACCGGGCAGTGGAAACACGTCTGCACCTCGACGCAAGCCGGGTTTCGCCCTAAATAGTCGGGTATCGTCCGAGCCCATGCTAGGAGCTTTACCATGACCATTAAGATCGGTGATCGCCTGCCCGAAGTGACGTTCCGTGTGATGAGCGCCGACGGTCCCGTTGCCAAGACGACCAGCGAGGTTTTCGCCGGCAAGAAAATGGTCCTGTTCGCGGTGCCCGGCGCCTTCACGCCGACTTGTCACAAGAACCATCTGCCCGGTTTTCTCGCCAAAGCCAAAGAAATAAAGGCGAAGGGGATCGACGGCATTGCCGTGACCGGCGTCAACGACGTCTTCGTGATGGATGCCTGGGCCAAGGCCTCGGGCGGCCAGGGCCATATCGATTTTCTTGCCGACGGCAATGGCGAATTCGCCCGCGCCATTGGTCTTAGCCTGGACGGATCGGCCTTCGGCCTCGGCACCAGATCGCAGCGCTATGCGATGGTGGTGGAGGACGGAACCGTCAAGCAGCTGCATGTGGAAGAGGTGCCCTCGAAGGCCGACATTTCCGGTGCCGAGCACCTCATCAAACAGCTATGAGGCCTGGCTGCTTCTCTTGAACGGCGCCATGGCTTGCCGGGCGAGTTCATCGGCCCGCTCGTTGTTGCTGTTGCCGGCGTGGCCTTTGACCCAGTGCCAGGCAATGCGGTGCCGGTGACGCGCCTCGTCAAGACGCTGCCAGAGTTCGATGTTCTTGACCATTTTATTGTCGGCGGTCCGCCAATTGCGGCGCTTCCAGCGCTCGAGCCACTCGAGAATTCCAGTTCGCACATATTGCGAATCGGTGTGCAATTCGACGGTGCAAGGCCGCTTCAACGCTTCAAGCGCCATGATCGCCGCCGTCAGCTCCATCCGATTGTTGGTCGTCAGCGCCTCGCCGCCCGACAATTCGCTGGTGCGGCCCTGATAGTCGAGAACGGCTGCCCAGCCGCCGGGGCCGGGATTGCCGGCGCACGCTCCGTCGGTCCAAATGCGCACCATTCCTTTGCCGTCCGGCATCACTGCAAACCGTATTGGTGCGCCGCGGCGATGGATTGGTGGAACCGCAGCTTGCGCAGATATTCAAGCGGATCCTTCGGTCGGACCAGGGCGCCGGCCGGTACGTTGAGCCAATCGACGAGCCGGGTCAGAAGGAAGCGCAGGGCGCTGCCGCGCGACAGCAGAGGAAAAGCATCGACTTCCCGCCCATCCAGCGGTCGAATCCCTTGATAGCCAGCAAGCATGGCTTTGCCCTTGTCCAGATTATAGCTGCCGTCGGGTTCAAAGCACCAGGCGTTGAGGCCGATGGCAAGATCGTAGGCGAAGGCGTCGACACAGGCGAAATAGAAATCGATCAAGCCGGAAAGTGCATCGCCGAGGAAAAACACATTGTCGGGAAAAAGATCGGCATGGATGACGCCGCTCGGCAGGCCCTGCGGCCAGTTCGTCGCCAGAAAAGCGAGTTCGCCGTCAATCACGGCGGCAAGCCCGACTGCAACTTCGTCGGCGCGGCCGCGCGCCGCGCTTGCCAACCGCCGCCATCCCGATACCGAGAGATCGTTAGTCCGGTTGAGCGCGAATCCTTCGCCGGCCAGATGCAATTTCGCCAGCGCCTCGCCGACCGCGCCGCAATGCCAGGGTTCGGGATAGCCGACGGCAAGGCCATCCAGGAATGTCACTATTGCCGCCGGCCGGCCGGCGAGCGGCAGGAAGAGGCGTCCTTCCCGGTCGCCGACCGGCTGCGGGCAATTCAGACCGTGCGAAGCCAAATGCTGCATCAGCCCCAGAAAGAACGGCAGATCGGCTTCGCGGACCCGCTTCTCGTACAGGGTCAGGATGAAAAAGCCGGCCTCGGCATGGAGGAGATAATTGGAATTCTCGACGCCTTCGGCTATGCCCTTGAAAGAAAGGACCCGGCCAAGCGCATAGTGACGGAGAAACCGGGCCAGGTCCTTGTCAGTAATCTCGGTGTAGACGGCCATGGTTTTCGGGGATTCATGCAAAGCGGGTCTCATCTGTTAGCGAGGGCACCCGTCGGCGTCAAACCCGATTGGCGCAGGCCATGATGCCGAACTATGCGTGGGCCGTGTTCACGCTCGTCGCTGCTGGGGCACAAACCTTGCGCAACGCCGCGCAACGAGAACTGATCAGCTCGCTCGGCACAGTTGGGGCGACCCATGTGCGCTTTTTGTTCGGCCTGCCCTTCGCGCTGGTTTTTCTCAGCCTCGTGCGCGTCTTTAGCGGCCTGCCGCTGCCGGTCCCCGGCGCCACGGCCTTCGTCTGGATTCTGTTCGGCGGGCTCGCCCAGATCGTTGCGACCGGCCTGATGCTGGCGACGATGAAGGACCGCTCCTTTGTGGTTACAATCGCCTATACCAAGACCGAACCGCTGCAGGTCGCCGTCTTCGCCGCCGCCTTCCTGGGCGAAAAGCCCAGTCCGCCGCTTGTCCTCGCGATCGGCGTGGCAACCGTGGGGGTGATGCTGATGTCATGGCCAAGACGCGGCCTCGAGGGCGCGCAATCCTGGCAACCGGCCCTGCTCGGTCTTGTCGCCGGCGCCTTTTTTGCGGTCTCGGCCATTGGCTTCAGGCAAGGCATTGTGCTCTTGCCGACCACCTCCTTCGTCGTCGCTGCCTCGACCACGCTCGTCGTCGGTTTGAGCCTGCAAACGATTCTGCTCTGCCTCTATCTCGCCGTGTTCGACAGCGCGACGTTGCGATTGATCATGCACGCTTGGCGTCCATCGCTGCTTGCTGGCTTCATGGGCGCGTTCGCTTCGCAATTCTGGTTTCTCGCCTTTGCGATAACCAGCGCCGCCGCGGTCCGCACGTTGGCTTTGGTCGAGATGATCTTCGCGCAGGTCGTATCGCGGCAGGCCTTCCGCCAGGCGACGAGCCGGCGCGAACTCGTCGGCATGGTCTTGATCGGAATTGCCGTCATCGTGCTACTGCAGGGCTAGAGCGCTGAGCCCGACTCGCGCAGCAGCCGCGGCAGCGGGAAGAACACGCTTTCGGCGGCGCTCGAGGCGAAGCGCAGGTCGGGCGTATAGTGCTCGGCGAAGGCCGCGATGATTTCCTCGACGAGGATTTCCGGCGCCGAGGCGCCGGCGGTTAGGCCGAGCGATCCGATCGCGCCATAGAGCGACCAATCGATATCGTCGGCGCGCAGCAACAAGCGCACGAGCGGGCAGCCGGCCCGTTCGGCAACTTCCTTCAACCGCTGCGAATTCGACGAATTCGGCGAGCCGACGACGATCAGTGCGTCGACTTGCGGTGCGATCCGACGGACCGCATCCTGGCGATTGGTCGTCGCATAGCAAATATCGTCCCTGTGCGGACCGGCGATCCCGGGAAATTTTTCGGTCAACGCGGCGACGACATTGCGCGTGTCATCGACCGACAAAGTGGTCTGGGTCACATAGGCCAAAGGCCGTCGGGCGTCAGTCGCAAGACGTTGAACATCGCCAATCGTTTCGACCAGCACAACCGCGCCCTCCGGCAATTGGCCCATTGTGCCGATCACTTCGGGATGGTTGGCATGGCCGACCAGGATCACGAGTTCGGCCGCGCTTAAAATGGCTTTCAGCTTCGCGATGCACCTTGGTGACCAGAGGACAGGTGGCGTCGATGGCGAATAATTGTCTTTCCCGCGCATGTTGCGGCACCGATCGCGGCACGCCATGGGCTGAAAAAATCACTGGCGCGTCGGTCGGTGGAATTTCGGAGAGTTCCTCAACGAATATCGCCCCTTTCCGCTTCAAATCCTCGACAACATATTTGTTGTGTACGATCTCGTGGCGCACGTAGACGGGTGGGCCGTAGAGTTCGAGTGCACGCTCAACCGCATCGATGGCCCTGACGACCCCGGCGCAAAAGCCGCGCGGCGCGCACAAGAGGATTTGCAAAGACGGCTTCATGGACCCATCCGGATTGCGCCTCTTGTGGGCGAGGCCCGCCAAACCTGTCAAGCCTGACCTGCCCCTTGCCCCGCCTGACGTTCGTTGCCAGACCGCCGCCCTGCGCAGCCCTGCGGGGGAGCAGCCTGCCTTGAACCGCCGAGTGCCGCGCCAGGACCACGTCTTCACGCACGGCTCGATCCTGCGGCATGTCCTGGCGATGCCATGCATCTTACGCCGGCCGGCGGGCTGGTTACCACCGTTACGGCGCCTCCGGCGCGGCGATAGCGACGGTGGTTTCCCCGATGCCTTTCGGTCAGCTGTTATGGCGCGCTCATGGTGGGCGACCTGGTCGGCCGACCGAGCGCGGAGGGTCCTCAACGACGGCCAATTCGGTCGTGTTTGCTGTCGGATTGGTGCTTTTGCCTGGCTGTTCATTAGCCCGCTCTTCGTCGCCAATGCCGCCGTCTACAATCTCGGCTTCTCGCTTTTGGCGACGGGTTTCAATGGGGGCCGGGCGACCCTCGATACTATTCCAATCGTCAGCCTCGGCGCATCGTGGTACGGCATCGAGGGCGGCGTCGCGCGCAGCATCGCGAGGTCCATGCCGCTCGGCCACGGCGCGACCACCTATTTCCTAACCGGGCGGCTCGCCAAGACCTATCGATCGGACTAGACTGTTGAGCGATGGTGACGGTGGCGGACTGCCTTTTAGGATTAGCGGATGTTCAATCTCAACGACATCGTTCAGGGGGCACAGGGCGGCCAGGGCGTCAACAATCTCGCCCGCCAGTTCGGCCTCAGCCCCGAGCAAACCCAGGCGGCGATTCAGGCCCTGATCCCGAGCCTGTC
Organism: uncultured Alphaproteobacteria bacterium; assembly: GCA_963773155.1. Taxonomy (GTDB): domain Bacteria; phylum Pseudomonadota; class Alphaproteobacteria; order Rhizobiales; family Beijerinckiaceae; genus CAVZAB01. The sequence continues at coordinate 97,215 of CAVZAB010000022.1, forward strand.
GGCGGGCCTGCAGCGCCAGGCAGCAAGCCTGGATGGCCTCAGTGGCCTGTTGCGGGCACTGGCGCAGGGTCTGCACCAGCGCAGCTTTACTGATCCGCAGACCCTGCCCGAGGCTGGTGCCGCCGCCAATCAGGCCCTCGGCCAGATTTTTGGCGATGGCCAATTGTTCCAGCAGATCCTCCAAAACGCCGCCGCCGCTTCGGGCGCGAGCGTTGCCACATTGCAGCAGATGTTGCCGGCCATGCTGTCGATGATTTTCGGCGGCATGTCCCAGTCGCTGGCGAACCAGGGCCTTGGCCACGTCTTCAACCAGATGGCCGCGGCGGCCAATAGCCAGGGCGGTCTTTCATCGGTGTTCGGCCAGACGCAACCGGCCGCGCCCACAAGCCAGCCGCCGTCCCCGCCGGGTCAAGCCGCCTTCACCAATCTTTTCGCGCCGTTCCTGGCCAATTTGTTTGGCGCTGGCCCGGCGCAACAGCCGGCCGCGCCGCCGCCGGCTGGCAATCCGCAGACGCAATCCATGCAGGCCGGGCTCGAAGCACTGGCGAAAATGATGCAGCCGGGCATCGAGATCGCCCAGCAGCACCAAAAGGCGATGCAGGATCTTTTCAATCAGATGCTCGCGTCGAGCGCGACCGTTACGCAAAAGCGCGACGTTTAGCGGCGGTCCGGGGCTACGACGCGGCCACCCGACCGAGGCGCCTTGCCCGATTCGAGCACGGTCTTTTCGGCGCGAAAAGATGTGGCGGGACCGCTATCGCATCTGTTACCAACGCCTCCTGGACACTCCCGTTCCGGCCGGATTTGTGAAAGCCCCGTATGGCCCGTGACGCATCTGATTCCATTCCGATCACGTCGCGCGACGAATTGGCTGGCTGGTTCGAAACCGGCTGCAAGGCGCCAGCCGCCTACAAGATCGGCACCGAACACGAGAAGTTTCCTTTCTACCGGACCGACCTTTCGCCGGTGCCCTATGCCGGCGCGCGCGGCATCGGCGCGCTGCTCGAGGGCATGCAAAGCCGCAGCGGCTGGGAGGCGATCCGCGACGGGGCGAATGTGATTGGACTTTACGACGGCGCGGGCGGCGCTGCGATTTCGCTTGAGCCCGGCGGCCAGTTCGAATTGTCGGGGGCGCCGCTTGCCAATCTGCACGAGACCTTCGAGGAAATCGCTCAGCATTTGGCTGAAGCGCGCGCCGTCGCTGAGCCGCTTGGCATAGGCTTTCTCGGACTGGGCATGAGCCCCAGCTGGAGTTTGGCCGAAACGCCCGTTATGCCAAAGAGCCGTTATCGGATCATGGCCAATTACATGCCGAAAGTCGGAACGCGCGGCCTCGATATGATGTTTAGAACCTCGACCGTACAGGTCAATCTGGATTTCGAATCGGAGGCCGATATGGTGAAGAAGCTCAGGGTGTCGCTCGCCTTGCAGCCAGTCGCCACCGCGCTGTTTGCCAATTCGCCGTTCACCGAAGGGCATCCGAACGGCAGTTTGTCGGCTCGCTCGGCCATCTGGCTGCAAACCGATCCGGCCCGAACCGGGATGCTGCCCTTTGCCTTCGAGGCTGGCATGGGTTTCGAGCGCTATGTCGATTATGCGCTCGACGTTCCCATGTATTTCGTCAAGCGCGGCGAAACCTATCATGATGTCAGCGGCGCCAGCTTTCGCGACCTGCTCGCCGGCAGGCTTGCGGCGCTGCCGGGCGAGCGCGCCACCCTGTCGGACTGGGCCAATCACCTGTCCACGATTTTTCCGGAAGTGCGCCTGAAACGCTATCTCGAAATGCGCGGCGCCGATTGCGGCAACCTGGCGAGTTCTGTCGCCCTGCCGGCACTTTTCGTCGGCCTGCTCTATGATCCGGTGGCGCTCGATGGCGCCTGGGAATTGGTCAAGGACTGGCGAGCCGACGAACGCCAGACGCTGCGCGACAGCGTTCCGAAATTGGCGCTCAAGGCAAGGGTCGGCTCGCGCTCAGTTCGCGCCATTGCCGACGACATGCTGGTGCTTGCCAAAGGCGGATTGACCCGGCGGGCCCGCACCAATCCCGCCGGCGTGAACGAAGCGGTTTATCTGGCGCCGCTTGAAGCGATTGTCGCCAGCGGCCAGACCGAGGCCGAATTGCTGCTCGCGCACTATCACGGCGAATGGGGCGCACGCGTCGATCCTGTCTTCGCCGCTCAGAGCCTGTAAGATTCTAGCGGTACAGTGGGCTGTCACCCTTCAGCCGTATATAGGAGCGCACGTCGCCGGCGTTGGTTTTGGTCCGGCCCTCGAGTTCGAGCGTGCCCTCGCCGCGCAGGACCGAGCGGCGCTGCGGCAGCGCTGCTGGTGTGCTTGACCAGGGCGCCCAAGCCGCGCCGCTCTGTGGCGCCCGACCGGTTCCATATTCGGTGCGCACGTGACCGCTGATTCGTGCGCAAGTGCCGCCGAACGGGGGCAGCGCGAAACCGGCGCCATAGATCGCGCATGGATTGGCCCCGAGCTTGTTCGCACCGCCATCGGCAGACCAGGCCGGCGTCATGCCAGAGATACCGATCAGAACAATCCAGAAACCCCGCACGCAATGCCTTTCAGTGTTCCGTCGCGCACCGTTGATGCCGCACCACCCCCCCTGCGAAGCGGTCGCCTTTTTTTGCTGTGCGCCAGGCCGGGATAAAGGTCAAGCCGTCATCGATCACGATTGGCGCCAATCGCCAAGCACAGCCTGAACCAAGGCCAAGGCCGCAACCGCCGCCGTATCGGCCCGCAGAATGCGCGGCCCAAGTGAAAGCCGCAAACAATTCGGCACCCGCAGCACTTGCTCCCGCTCGTCAGGGTGGAATCCGCCTTCGGGGCCAATCATCACCGCGATCGCAGCGTCGGCCGGGGCGGTTCGACGGTGCTCGCCCAGGGCCGCCGCGGGATCGCCGCAAGGACTATCCTCATCGCAGAAAATCAGCAGTCTTTCGGCGGGCCATGGCGCGATGAGCCGCGACAGCGGCTGTTCTTCGCAGATCTCGGGCAATGTGACGAGGCCGCATTGCTCGGCTGCTTCGATCGCATTGGCCCGCATGCGCTCGCCGTTTAGTCGCGCGACTTGGGTATGGCGGGTGATCGTAGGCTGCAACCGCGTCACACCCATTTCCACAGCCTTCTGCACCATGTAGTCGAGCCTTGCATGTTTGAGCGGCGCAAACAGCAGATGCAGGTCGCCGGCCACCTCCTGCGGTCTGCTCCGGTCCTCGAGGTTGAGCGATGCCAATTTGCGCGAGCCACCGACAATGCGGGCCCGCCACTCGCCGTCGCGGCCGTTAAAAACCAGAAGTTGCGACCCATCGCCGAGGCGCAGGGCGTTCAGCAAATAATTCGACTGTTCACGGGTCAGGCCGACGACAAGGCCCGAGCGCAGTGGCGCATCGACGAAGAGGCGGGGATGTGGTGGACTCGATTCGCGGCACAATAGGACCAGGTTAGGACACCGAGCGTGCGATCCATACTCGCGAAAGCATCGGGTGCGAAGCGGAAAAACCGGCAGTCGGCTGCCTTCAAGCTGCCGCTTTTTCGACGTATTGAGCACGCCGCTTGCAGGTTTCCCCCTTCGGTTGCTATGGAGAAGGGTTTTCGCAATCCGGGTGTCATCATGAACCTTCGTCCGCTCCTGACCTGCCGGTGCCGCACGGGCGTTCCCCGCCTCGTCCTCGGTCTCGCTGTGCTGCCCCTGCTGAGCGCGCCAATCCTGGCCCAGTCCTGCCAGGACGACATGAAGAAACTGGTCGAACGCCGCATGGCGATCATCGGCTCGCTCAACACCCTCAACAAAGCTGGTAAGGCCAAACTTGACCCGATCATCGCCTGCCCGAAAATCAGGAGCCTGGCCGCCGTCGAAGGCGAGCTCCTCGCCTTCATGACGAAGAACAAAGACTGGTGCACTTTCGGTGACGAGACGATCGCCCAGTTGGATGCGACGCGCGGAAAAACCAGTGCGCTGGCAGGCCAGGCCTGCGCCGTCGCCGCCAAGGTCAAGAAAATGCAGCAGCAGGAGGCTGCTGCCGCCGCGCAGGGCCAACAGCAGCAACAGCCGCAGATCAAGCTTCCGGCCGGCCCTCTATAGGCGTGGGCGAGCCGCTGCCCGACGCGATCGCCGGGAGCTTGTGGGTGAGGGCGACCCCGGCGCCGCTGATGCCTTATGTCCAACTCGCGCGGCTCGACCGGCCGATCGGCTGGTGGCTATTGCTGCTGCCGTGTTGGTGGTCCTCCGCGATCGCTTCGATCGCCCAGTCAAGACCGCCCGAACCGGCCCATCTCGCGCTTTTCATGCTCGGCGCCATCGCGATGCGTGGCGCCGGGTCGACCTACAACGACATTGTCGACCGCGACCTGGACGCAAGGGTCGAGCGCACCCGCCTGCGTCCCTTGGCGCGAGGCAGTCTAGGCGTCAGGGCGGCCGTCGCTTTTCTGGCACTGCAAAGCGCGATCGGGCTGAGCGTGCTTTTGTGTTTCAACCGCTTCGCGATATTTCTCGGCTTCGGCTCGCTCGTCTTCGTTGCCGTCTATCCGTTTCTCAAGCGGGTCACGTCGTGGCCGCAGGCCGGACTCGGCCTTGCTTTTGCCTGGGGCGGGCTGATGGGATGGGCCACGCAATTCGCCAGCCTGTCCTTCCCCGCCTATGCGGTCTATACCGCCGCGATCGCCTGGACGATCGGCTATGACACCATCTACGCTTTGCAGGACACCCGCGACGATGCGATCGTCGGCATACGTTCAACTGCCCGGCTGTTTGGTCCGAACGTCCGGCGCGGCGTGACTATAGTCTATGCGGCAGCCTGTTTCTGTCTTGCCGCCGCCCTTGCGGCCATTGGTGCGGGAGCGTTCGCCTGGCTGGGGCTGACGCTATTTGGGCTGCATCTCGGTTGGCAGGTGACGGCGATCACGCCCGGTGATCCGGCGCGCGCACTGCGGCTGTTCCGGTCGAATCGCGACGCCGGACTCCTGCTGTTCGCCGGGTTTGCGGCGCAGGCCTTTTTTGCCGCCTATTGATCGCTGATGCTTTCCCGATCGCCGGCAAACAAGGTGCCAAGGCGCACGTTTGCGCCAAGTGTTCTGCGCAGAGCGAAGCGGCCGTGCCTGGCGCGCAGCAAGGCTGAACGGCGGCGCGGCGCCGGGCGCGACGCGGCGCCGATCTGCGGTCCAACCTGTTCATATTGCCCGGGCCGCCGTTCGACGAGGCGCGGCATGCCGAGTTCGGCCGCAAGTCGCAACCAGGTGCCTACGGCCTCGCCCTCGTCCCGGCTGTGAGACAGTGCGACCGACAATTCGCTGTCGGCATGAACCAGACGCAGTTCGTAAATGATGCCGTGCTGCGAATCGGCCAGGCACAGGCCAAGCCCCCGAAAGACTGCAAAGGGTATGGACAGCGACATCGGCATGCCGTGCAGGGCACGGCGGATGATGACGCGCCGCGGCTCGACAAAAATTTCGCGCCGCTGGCCGTCGGCCCGCAGATCGCCGGCACTCAGCGGACCGGTCCAGGGCCATTGCAACGGCGCGCGCGCCTGTGTCTTGTCCAACGATGCCCTCGACCTTTGCTGGATTGCCGGCGATTTCCGGGGAGATTTTGCGGCCTTCGCTCTCGCTTTTCGCTAAAATCGCTGGCGAACGCCGGCTGAAATCGCGCAGACTGCCCCCATTTCCGCCGAGACGGCAAAAGCGGAGTTGACGCGATGCGTAGAATTTCTAGCCTTTGCGCCAGCCCGCGGCCGGCGGCACACGCCGCGGGGTCGGCGGGCCGGCGGGCGTGCCGATGCAGGCTGAACAGGTCCGTGCAGCACTCGGCGAACTGCGGCGGGCGGCACTAGCCGCCGGCGCGCTCGCCCTGCCCTACTTCCGCCGCGGCGGCGCCACCAGCGCCCGGATCGCAACCAAGGCGGGCGGATCACCGGTCACCGAAGCCGACCATGTCGTTGACCGCTTCCTCGCCGAACGGCTGCAGACAAGCTTTCCGCAGGCTGGTTGGCTCTCCGAGGAAAGCCTTGATGGTCCTGAAAGATTGACCCGCCCAAGGGTCCTGATCGTCGATCCGATCGACGGCACGCGCGGCTTTATCGAAGGCGACTGCCGCTGGACGATCTGTGTGGCGCTGGCAATCGACGGCCGTCCCGTCGCCGGCGTCGTGCATACGCCAGCGCTGGGCGAAACCTATGCGGCGGGCCATGGCGTCGGCGCCTTCCTCAACGAGAGCCGGCTGCAGCCGCGGCCGCGGAGCGCCGAGGCGGCCTTGCGCGTTGCCGGTCCGAAGCTGCTTGTCGAGGCGATACGGCGACAGGGCCTGCCGGTGCAGCGGGAAACGGCTGGCCCCTCCCTCGCCTACCGATTCGCCCAGATGGCGGCCGGCCGGGTCGATGCCAGCATGGCTGCGGTCAATTCGCACGATTGGGATCTTGCCGCCGTCGATATCGTCGTTCACGAGGCCGGCGGCCTGCTCAGCGGGCTCGATTTCAACGCGCTGATCTACAATCGGCCACTCCCCCGCCATGGTATTCTGATCGCCGCGCCGGCCGATCTGCACGGGCGACTTATCGAGGCAATGGCGCCGCCGGGCAGACCCAGTGCGGCCGCTTCGTCGCACCGCCCCGGCGCCTGAACTTGCAACGCCGCACGCGAGACCGTAACAACGTCGGCACAGGAAGCGTAGGGGCGAGGCACTATGGCATCAACCGCACTTGCCGAGGCAAAGAAGCAACTTCTGCATCTGGTCTTCGGTGGCGAACTCAATCTCGCTGGACGGCATGCGCTTCCGCGATCTGTCGAAACTCGACCTTGTCGGAATCTACCCGGATTACGCCAGCGCCGCGGCGGCCTGGAAGGCCAAGGCTCAGGCAAGCGTCGACAACGCCCACATGCGCTATTTTGTCGTTCACCTGCACCGGCTGTTCGATCCCGGCGGCAAGCCGCGTCCGCTGCATGGCGATTGATGCTCAAGAAGCTCTCCCATTCGCGGCCGTTCCAGGAAACGCTGGGCTTCCTCGCGGCCAGCTATTTGCAATTCGTCCATGCGACGACCGACTATGTTCGCGAGCCCGAGGACATTGTCGCGATCTTCGAACGTAACTGGCCGCCAATCGTTGCGATGTGGCATGGGCAACACATTATGGTGCCGTTCGGCACGCCGCCGGGGCGACCGGCGAGCGCCTTGATTTCCCGCCACGGCGATGCCGAAATCAATGCCGTGGTCTTGCGCCGACTCGGTGTCGAAGGCATCCGCGGTTCGGGCGGCAGCGGCGAAAAAATCCTGCAGCGCGGCGGCGTCGCGGCGCTGCGGGGCATGACCCGGGCGCTTGAGGCCGGTAAGCTCGTCGCGCTGACCGCCGACGTGCCGAAGACGGCCCGGGTAGCTGGCCGTGGCATTGTCACTTTGGCGAGGTTGTCGGGCCGGCCGATCTTTCCAGCCGCGGTGGTGACAGGGCGCCGCTTCGATTTCGATTCCTGGGACCGGGCAAGCCTTGCCAAGCCCTTTGGACGCGGCGCCATGGTCGTCGGCGAACCGATTCTGGTCGCCGAAGATGCCGATGCGGGCGCCCTCGAGGCGGCACGGCGGGCGGTCGAGGGCGGCCTTGATGCCGTGCACGCGAGAGCCTATGCGCTGCTCGGTCAACGCGACCCGGGTGCCGATATGAAACGCCGTCCGAAGTGAACGCGGGCGCCCCCCTGCTGGCGCTCTACCGCGGCTTGACCTGGGCGGCAACGCCAGCAAGCGGGCCATTCCTCGCATGGCGGCGGGCGCACGGTAAGGAGGACCACGGCCGTTCGCAGGAACGGCAGGGGTTGACCGCGCAGCCGCGACCGCGCGGCCATCTCGTCTGGCTGCACGGAGCCAGTGTCGGCGAAGGCCTGGCCCTGCTGCCGCTTGTCGAGCAATTGATCCGGTGCGGCGCCAAGGTGGTGTTGACCACCGGGACTACCGCCTCGGCGCAAATTCTGCAGCAACGCTTGCCGCCCGGTAGCCTGCACCAATACGCGCCCCTCGACTCGCCTCGCTTCATGGCTCGATTTCTCAGCCATTGGCAGCCGAATCTGACGATACTCGCCGAATTTGAACTCTGGCCGAACCTGATTATCGAGACGAGCCGGCGGCACATTCCGCTGCTCATCGTCAACGCTCGGCTGTCAGAGCGCTCGCGCCACCGCTGGCGCTTGGTGCCCGGCCTTGCCGCGGCTCTGCTCGGCCGGATTGATCTTTGCCTCGCCCAGAGTTCGGATGATGGCGCCCGTTTCCTTGATCTCGGGGCACCGCATGTCCTCGTCACCGGCAATATGAAGTTTGATACTGCGCCACCACCGGCCAATCCTGCGGTGGTGGCCAAATTGACGGGAACGATCGGCCCCCGCCCGGTCTGGGTCGCAGCCTCGACCCATCCCGGCGAGGAAGACATCGTTGCTTGGGTGCATCGTCGGTTGAGCCCGCAGTTTCCCGGCCTTCTGACGATCATCGTCCCGCGGCACGCCCAGCGCGGCAGTGCGATCGAGGCCGGACTTGCTGCCCAGGGCTATGCAATCGCGCGGCGGGCGGCCGGCGCCGAGCTGTCCGGTCAGACTGAGATCTACATTGCCGACACGATGGGTGAAATCGGCCTGTTCTACCGTGTGAGCCGCTTGGTCTTCATGGGCAAGTCGCTCGTCGGCGGCGGCGGTCAGAATCCGATCGAGCCGGCCAAGCTCGGTTGCGCCATTCTTCACGGTGAGCTCACCGCGAATTTTGCCGACGTTTACGCGCTGCTCGATCGGGCCAAGGGCGCCGCGCTGACCGCCAACGCCGGTCTGCTCGCCGTCACGCTCGCCGGGCTACTATCCGATGGCGGCAAGCTGCGCGCCATGGCGCGGGCCGCGGCCGAAACCGTGCAAGCCCAGGCCGGGGCGACGCTTCGAATCATGCACGCCATCGAGCCCTATATTGTGCAATTGAAGATGGAGCGGCGGCAATGAGCCTTGCGGACCGCGGTGAGCGATGATGCAAGCGCCGGCCTTCTGGTGGCAAAGCCGCAATGCACTTGCTGGCCGTCTGCTCCACCCACTCGGCCAGCTGTACGGGCACGTCACTGTCTGGCGGATGGCAGGCACCGGACAGCCGGCGCCGGTTCCCGTTATCTGCGTTGGCAATTTTGTCGTCGGCGGCGCGGGCAAGACGCCGACCGTACTCGCTTTGGCCCGATTGCTGCAGGCCCAGGGCGAGGCGGTATTCTTCCTCTCGCGCGGGCATGGCGGCACGTCGCGCCGGGAGCCTGTTCTCGTTGATGGCAACCGCCACCGCGCGGATCAAGTTGGCGACGAACCGCTGTTGCTGGCGCGTACCGCACCGACAATCGTGTGCCGTGATCGACTTGCCGGCGCGATGCGGGCGGCACGGCAGGGGGCAAGTGTCATCGTCATGGACGACGGGATGCAGAATCCGACGATCGCCAAAACGCTGGTTATTGCTGTCGTCGACGGACGCGATGGCGTCGGCAACGGTCGCTGCTTTCCCGCAGGTCCGCTGCGAGCGCCGCTGGCCGATCAGCTGCCCTGGGCGGACGCTCTCATCGTGGTCGGCGAGATGCGCGGTGCACGGCCTGTCGCGGCATTCGCCCAGAGTGCCGGCAAACCCATTCTCAAGGCACGGCTGAAGGCTGAGCCTGAATCGGCGGCGCGGCTCGACGGCAAGCGCGTCTTCGGCTTTGCCGGCATCGGCCGGCCCGACAAGTTTTTCGAAACATTGGCTGCGACCGGCGCCGTCGTCACCGGCACCCGCGCTTTTCCCGACCATTATCCGTTCAACCCGGCTGATTGCCGTAGACTGCAGGCTGCCGCCAGCGAACGTCACGCCCTTCTAGTGACCACCGAAAAGGATGCGGTCCGGCTGCCCAAGACGCTGAATTTCCTCGCGCTGCCGATTAGCCTTCATTTTGCCGACGAGCGGCAGGCTAGCCAGATGCTGCTAGCGGCGCTGGCAAAGTCGCGGCGCTAGGCATGGCGGTCGAGGCGCATGCGCCGCAGCTTTGCTTGCGGGCTGGCATAGGGCTCCTGCCGATCGACGTTCCAGTAGCGCAGGTCCTCGAGCGGTATTTGAACGCCGGTCAGCGCACAGCGCACGAAGGCGCCGGGCCGGATCACCCGGTATTCGCCGTCCAAATATTGCAATTCGGCTTCGCCGACGCTCAACGGCTGACGTTCAAAACGGTTCATCACAGCCCATATCCTGCCGGCGATTTAATACCGATCGTCCACCAATAGTCGAAACCCGGCCCGGCTCGCAAGCCTGTCGATCGGGTCTTCCGCTCTCAGATTCCACCGCTGCGGCGCTCATAAAAAAAGCCGCGCAGCAGGTCGGCCGCGTCGCTCGCGCGAATTCCGCCATAGATTTCCGGGACATGATGACAGGTCGGCAGATTAAAATAGCGGGGACCGTTATCGACGGCGCCGGCCTTGGGGTCGGCGGCGCCGTAATAGACCCGCCGCAGCCTTGCAAAACCGATCGCCGCCGCACACATCGCGCAAGGCTCGAGCGTGACATAGAGGTCGCAGCCGTTCAGCCGCTCGTTGCCGAGGCGGACCGCCGCTTGGCGGATAACCCGCATTTCGGCATGAGCGGTGGGATCATGGGTCGTGCGCATGGCATTGCCGGCGCGGGCGACAACCTCGCCGGCCAGCACCAGACAGGCGCCGACCGGCACTTCGCCGCTCTGGCCGGCGCTGCGCGCCTCGTCAAGCGCGATCGCCATCGGATCGAGGCGCACGACGGCGCCGGATTCAGGGTTCATCTTTCTTTCCCCTTGCGCCGGCAAACTGCTATCAGATGCCTATGAAAAATTCCACCGATGCCGACCCGACTCGCCGATCCCGGGTGCCGCGTCCGCCACACAAGGATCCCGGCAAGTCACCCGCGGCCGCGCAAGCCCAGACTGCGGCGCTGGAGACGAGGCAGGACCGGCAGCGCATCGCCAAGGTGATAGCGCGCGCCGGACTTTGCTCGCGCCGCGACGCCGAGCAATGGATCAAGGCCGGGCGGGTTCGGGTGAACAATGTGACCTTGACCAGCCCGGCCCTCAATGTCGGCGCCGATGACGAGATCGTCGTCGACGGCAGCCCGCTCAGGGCAAAGACGCGAACGCGACTTTTTCTGTTCCACAAACCGCGCGGCTATGTGACGACGGCCAAGGACCCGCAGGGCCGTGCGACGATCTACGACTTGCTGCCGAGCGACTTGCCGAGACTCATCACGATCGGTCGACTGGACATGAATACCGAAGGCCTGTTGCCGCTCACCAACGACGGCGGCCTGGCACGGCTTTTGGAACTGCCGGCGACGGGCTGGCTGCGCCGCTACCGGGTGCGCGCGCATGGCGAGATCGGGCCGGCGCAATTGGCGGAACTGGCCAATGGCATCACGGTCGACGGCATCAATTACGGGCCGATCGAGGCGACACTCGACCGGATTCAAGGCGCCAATGTCTGGCTCACCATGGGACTTCGGGAAGGTAAGAACCGCGAGGTCAAACGCCTCCTCGAACATTTCGGTCTTGCGGTCAACCGCCTGATCCGGGTGTCGTTTGGCCCATTCCGGCTGGCCGAACTCGGCGCCGGTTCGCTTGCTGAAATCAAGACCAGGATCCTCAAGGATCAATTGGGCGACGAACTTGCCCGCAAGGCCGGGCTCGATTTCGATGCGCCGATCGAAAATGAACCGCCCGCCGCGGCGGTGCCATCGCGGGATCGGTGGCCGCGCGATCCACACTCTGAGAAACCGGCGCGCTTTGGTGCCAGTCCGGGACCGCGGTCAGCGGGCAACGAGCCCGACCCGGGTGCGACCGACAAGCGCCGAGATCGACCGGAAAAAGGCAAACGCAAGCATATTTCCGTGTTGCGGGCCGAGCGCCGGGCGGCGCTGAAGCCGGAACGGATCCGAATCGAGCGCACCGCGACCGCCGACCGCAGTGGCCGCAAGATCAGCGTCGAACGCCTCGTCGCGGCAGGACCCGACCGCCCCAAGGCCAACAGGACGCCGCAGCAAAAACGTCCGAATGCACCCCGGCGTCATGGCGCCGGTGCCCGTGACGCCGCGGTCGGTACACGAACTCAGCCGCGCGCTGCCACTCGCTCGGCAGAGCGCCCGTGGACGGACAAGGCTCCGCCGACCCGCCGGCCGCCGGGCGACGCCAACCGACCCGCCGAGCGACCTTGGGCGCACCAAGGCCCCCCGAATAAGCGGGCGAAGCGGGCTAGACAGCCAGACCCTGAAGCGCGCAGCGCTAGTCCGGGGGGAGGCCAGCTGCCGGGCGACGCCAACCGATCCGCCGAGCGACCTTGGGCGCTCCAGGGCCCCCCGAATAAGCGGGCGAGGCGGGATGGACAGCGAGATTTCGAGGCCGGCAGCGCCAGACCGAAGGGACGCCGGCTACCGCGCGACGCCAAGCGGCCCGGCGAGCGATCGCGGGAAAAAAGCCTGACACGCCCTGCGAAGTCCGGATCCGAAGTCGGCGGTAAGGGTGGTCGATCGACCGAGCGCTCGCGGGCGGATAAGCGGCCAGGGAGTGAAAGGAGCGGACCGGCGGGCCGGTCCAAGTACCGCGGCGACAAGCCGCCAGGACCCCGCCGCGGCCCACGCTAGCGCCTATGCGAATTGTGGCTGGAAAGCTGAAGGGGCACGCCTTGCAAGGCCCGAGCGGCAAGGCGATACGGCCGACTTCGGACCGACTGCGCGAGACCATCTTCAATATTCTCGCACATGCCTATGGCGACCCGGTGCAGAACGCCGCCGTTATTGATGTCTTCGCCGGAACCGGCGCGATCGGCATAGAGGCCCTGTCGCGTGGCGCACAAAACGTGCTGTTTGTCGATGACGGGGCCGAGGCCGGCATGTTGTTGCACGAGAACATCAGTACGCTCGGTCTTGTCGGCTTGGCGCGCATTATCAAACGCGATGCACGGCGGCTCGGAAAAGCGCCGGCGGGGGCGCAATATTCGCTCGCCTTCCTCGATCCGCCCTACGGCAAGGCATTGGCGGAGCCAGCCCTTGCTGCATTGCTCGAGGGCGGCTGGCTCGCCCGCGGTGGGTTGGTCGTCGTCGAGGAAGCGGCAACTCACGTGCTGGCGCTACCACTCGGTCTGCGTCTCCGTGAGACCCGCCGCTACGGCGACACACAATTGACGATTGCTTCGGTTGAAACAAACGGCGCTCAGCGACGACCGAATAGCCGCTCTATATCGGCCAGCTTCAGCTCGACATAAGTCGGCCGGCCGTGGTTGCATTGGCCGGCGCCCGGCGTGATCTCCATTTCGCGCAGCAGCGCATTCATCTCCTCCTCACGCAGGCGCCGGCCGGCCCGAACCGAATGGTGACAAGCCATCGTCGCGAGTACCCGATCGCGCCGTCGCTCCAGCGACGAGGCCGCGTCCTCTTCAATCGTCTGCGCGAGATCGGCGACGAGCTGACGCAAATTGGCCGATCGGAGCAACGCAGGAACTTCGCGCACCGCAATCGAGCCCGGGCCGAAGCTTTCGATCACCAGACCGAGGCCGGCCAGTTCCTGCGAATGGGCGATCAGCTGCAGGGCCTCATCCGTTGGCAGATCGACGATTTCCGGAACGAGCAGCAATTGTCGCTCGATGGTTCCGCCGGCGTGGGCCGCCTTGAATTTTTCATAAACGATTCGCTCATGCGCGGCATGCTGATCGACCAGAACAATGCCGTCGCTTGTTTGGGCGAGAATGTAGGTATCGTGTAGCTGCGCGCGGGCGAGGCCAAGGGCGGCGCCAGCGCTGCCGGGTCCGGTCGGTACCGGTTCGTCACTCTCGTTTTGCGCGACCGCGGCCGGTCCGGGCGGCGGCGAAAGAGGGGCAGACCAGGCCCGCCATTGCGTTGTCCGTTCCGGCAGATCGAATGCGAAATTGCGCTTGGCTGCGAGGTCCAGCATACGGATGGCGCCGGTGTCAGTGGCGCGATGGCGAGCCTGGGCGAGGACCTCCTTGAGGGCGCCGATAATCAAGCCACGCAGCAGGCCAGGGTCGCGAAACCTGACTTCCGCCTTGGCCGGATGAACATTGACGTCAACCAGGCGCGGCGGGCATTCCAGAAACAGCACGATCGCGGGAAAGCGGTCGGCCGGCAAATAGTCGCGATACGCGGCGCGGATAGCACCATTGATCGCTTTGTCGCGGACCGGCCGGCCATTGACGAAAGCATATTGCGCCAAACCGTTGGCCCGACTGAAGGTCGGCAGACCGGCATAGCCCATCAACGTGAACTCGCCGCGCCGCGCATCGACCGGCAAGGCGTTGGCTTGGAAATCGCGGCCGAGAATCTGGCCGAGGCGTTCGATCAGGCCGGCATCGGCGGAATGACAGGCCGGATAATCACAGGCGGTCAGGTGATCACCAGCGAGCGTAAAATGCACATCCGGCCGCGCCATGGCCAGCCGTTTGATGATGTCGACAGCCGCCTGGGCTTCAGACCGGTCGCTCTTGAGAAACTTCAATCGGGCCGGTGTCGCGGCAAAGAGCTCGGCAACCTCGACCCGGGTTCCGACAGGCTGGGCGGCCGGCATGACCTCTCCCTTGGTGCCGAACGCGACGAGGATGGCATAGCCGCTTGCTTGCCCTTCGGCGCGGGTGTGCACCTCGAGACGGGCGACGGAGCCGATCGCCGGCAATGCCTCGCCGCGGAACCCCAAGGTCGTTATTGCCTCCAGATCGCCATTCGGCAGTTTCGACGTCGCATGCCGCTCGACCGCAAGCGCGAGATCTTCGGCATCCATGCCGCAACCGTTGTCGATAATCCGCATCCGCTGGCGGCCGCCGCCTTCGATGCTGACATCAATGCGCGAGGCGCCAGCGTCGAGGGCGTTTTCGACCAGCTCCTTGATCGCCGAGGCCGGCCGCTCGACCACTTCGCCGGCCGCAATTCGATCGACGAGAACGGGATCAAGACGGCGGACGGGCATGCGAGATTTCCTAACCCGACCTTGACGCCGGCCGAAGCAGGCCGGCATTGAGGTCAGGCCGATAGGCCTACGGGACGACCGGCGGCAGCAACCAGCAGACGCTTACCGGCAAACAGGCGCCGGGCCACCCTTTTCGCATCGTCGAGTGAGACGGCGGCAATCAGCCTGTCGCGTTCATCGAGAAAGCTTGGCTCATAGCCTTGGCGCCGCAAATGCAAAAGCTCACCGGCAATCTTGGTCGAGGTGTCAAATCTGAGCGGATAGGAGCCAATCATAAATTTCTTGGCCTTTTCCAGCTCGTCTGCGCTTGGCCCGGCGGCCGCGAGAGCAGCAATTTCCGCCTCGATCACATCGAGCAATTCCTGAGCCCGTTCGTTCTTGGTGCTCGTGCCGCCGAGCAGCATGGCGGTATGATCGGAGACCGCCAACTGGGTGTAGACCGAATAGGCGAGTCCACGCTTTTCGCGGACTTCCTTGAACAAGCGGGCTGAAAACACGCCGCCGCCGAGGATGTGGTTGACCAGCGCGGCAGCCATGAAATCGGGGTCCTTGCGGTCGATCCCCGGCAGGCCGAAGCGAATCGTCGTCTGCGGCAGATCGATGTCGACGATCTGGCGATGGCCCTGGCCGTGCAGCACGATGTTTGGCACCGGCTTCAGCGCATTGTCGGCTGGTAGGCTGGCAAAGACGCGGTCGATCAGGCCTTTCAACCGCGCTGCGTCGATCGCGCCGACGGCGGCGATTTTCAGCCCTTGCCGGGCGAACGACCGATCGCGCGCGGCGACGAGGTCGCCGCGCGCGATCGGGGCAATCGTCGCCTGCGACCCGCGTATGGGCTGGCCATAGGGATGGTCGGGAAAGGCCTCGGCACTGAAGGCGTGGCCGGCAACCGTATCGGGATCATTCGCCTCGCGCCGCAGCCCCGCCTCGATCTGCGAGCGCACTCTCTCGATCGCCGATTCATCAAGCCGTGGTGCGGCCACCGCCAGGTGCAAGAGATCGAAGGCCGGGTCGATATGCTTGGCGAGGGTCCGCAATCGTCCATAAACAGCGTCGCGATCGGTGTTGAAGGATAGTTCGATGGCCTTCTCGTCCAAGGCCTCCTGGAAGGCGGTGGCATCGAGATCGCCGGCGCCTTCGTCGAGCAGGCTGGCGAACATGTACGCACATCCGGCCTTGTCCGCTGAATCCTGCGCCGCGCCGCCGTCAAAGGCGAATTCAACCGCAAGTAATGGCACCGCGTAATCCTCGACCAGCCAAACTTCGACGCCGCTATCGGTAGCGACGCGCTGGATGGAGGCGGCCCGTTCGGCCGTTTCAAGCTTAGCGGCTGCAGACATGGCTTATCGCTCCTCGACAGTGCCGCTTTCGTGATCGCGCCATCAGGCCGCCGATTTCGCAAGCAGATGGCCGCTAACAGCCCGTTCCTTGACGAGCCATTTCTGCGCGGCGGCCCGAATCGCCTCGGCGGAGACTGCCTCGATACGGTCTGGCCATTGTTGGACGTCCTCCACGCTCTGACCAATGGCCAAAGACGCGCCGAACCAGCGCGCCAGGGCGGCCTGCAAATCTTGTGCATAGACGGCCTGAGCAATGAGTCGGGTCTTGGCCCGGGCAAGATCGGCGGCCGCCACCGGCTGCCTGGCCAAGTGCCGGGCCGCTTCATCGATTGCCGCACCGAGCTGTTCGAGGCCGATGCCCGGTGCCGGCACCACATAGACGTAGAAACGTGTCATGTCGGTCGCCGTCCCCATGTAATAGGTCCCGGCGGCTACGGCTATCCGGCGCTCGAGCACCAGCGTGCGGTAGAGAAGGCTGGTGGCCCCGCCGCCCATAAGATGGGCAAGAACCTCGAGCGCCTCGGCCTCACCCGGCGCTGCGGTTCGGTAGGAGGGGACAAGATAGATCCGCTGGTAGGACGGTTGTTCGACCTTCTCGTCGGCCAGGGTCACGAGCCGGTGGGCCCGCGGTTCCGGTTCGCGCAGGTGGAGACGCCCCGGTGGCGCAGCGGCGGCGGCAACTTGACCATAGCTTGCCGTCGCCAGGCGGTACACTTCGTCGGGCGTGACATCGCCAGCCACGACGAGAATCGCGTTGCCCGGCGTGTAGTAGCGGCGGTAATAGGCCAACGCATCATTACGCGACAAACCCTCGATTTCGTGACCCCAGCCGATGATCGGGGTGCCGTAGGGATGGCGGACAAAAAGCGCGGCCTGCATCGCTTCGCCAAGCTCAGCCGACGGATCGCTGTCAGTGCGCATGCGGCGCTCTTCGAGAACCACGTCGCGCTCCGGATTGACCACGTCATCGCTGAGCGAGAGGCCAGTCATGCGGTCGGCTTCGAAGGCCATGGCGGTCGCCAGATGGGCCTTTGGCAAGCGCTGGAAATAGGCGGTGTAATCGTTCGAGGTGAAGGCGTTCTCCTGCCCGCCGAGCTCGGCGATTACGTTGGAAAACTCGCCCTGCGGATGGGCCTCGGTTCCCTTGAACATCAGGTGTTCGAGAAAATGGGCAATGCCGGACTTGCCGACGGGATCCGCGGCCGAGCCATTGCGGTACCACACCATATGGGTCACGACTGGCGCCCGATGGTCGGGAATGACTACGATCTGCAGGCCATTCGGCAGGCGCATCTGGGCGATCTGCGGCTTTTTACCTCCCTCGCCCCGCTTGTCCGGCGCCGGACCGGACCTGGCCAGTGTTTTCAACTCCATGATTACCCCTTCGCGCGCACGCCTGCGCAACAATATAGGCACGCTTCGGGTTTCCGTCAGGCCCCCAAGCTAGAAATCAGCAATATTGCTGCTGCCGCATGCGGCGTGCGCCACGTCGCCAAAGCCGATCGACTATTCCTCGACTGGCTTCGACTTCCAGTAATTCTTGGGGTCGGCCTGCTCGTCCTTTTGCTTGAACGGCGCGTCGAAGGTTGCCTGCACCTTCTTGGTCGCAACCCGATAACCCTTCGGCGGCTGGGTCAGATATTCGCGGTCCGGTTCCTCACCGACGGCGACTTCCTTTGTCGACTGGTCGAGCGCAGCGCCGTTACGCAATTCATCCGGATTGACATATAGGCAATTGTGCTGGTTGTCGCCGCAGCGCGGTTGCTGGGGCGGTTCCACCGCCGTGCCGGCATAGCGGCCGGAATTGAGCTCCTGTTTGGACAAAACATCGTTGCCCTTAGCCGGTGAGCCCTTGGCGCGGCTCGCCTCGAGAGCCGCCTTGCGCCGCTTCACGACGTCGGGATCCAGCGGCCAGGCGGCGCTGCGGGTTGCGCCAGCCTCCTGCGGCTGCCGCAATTCCATCCTGGGCGGCAGGACCAGAGGCGCCCTTTCCCGGTAATCGATTTCCGCTTTGGCGTCGTTGCGCTCGGTTGGGCTGATCGTCAAAATGCCAAGCAAAGTGTCGAAAAAATTCGCCTGGCCATCGTCGACAGCCCGGGCGGGCAGGCTGGTGGTCACCGAAACGCCTGCGGCAAAGACGATCGCCGCCGACAATGCCTTGGCTTGCGTCCTCAGGTCGAAAAGTCCGTCGCGCATAATGTCCCACTCCGCTGCCAGATCGGGCCAGTGCCCAGCCGATGCCAAAACTTCAAGGCATTTTCTGGGCCGACCCACCTGTGTGGTCCCAAGACCCGGCGCCTCCAACCTTCGACCGAAATTCGATCGAGCAAATCGGCCTGGCCCATTCCATCACCCAGACCGGTCGCCGGCCGGAAGCTTGGCCGTTTGGCCCGCGATTGACTCATACAACAAAAGCCCGACTCCGGCAACGATGGCAACATCGGCCAGGTTGAAGACGTACCAGCTGAATCGGCCGATATGAAACAGAAAGAAATCGGCGACGGCGCCGTAGAGCACCCGGTCAAGCGCATTGCCGAGCGCTCCGCCGACGAGCAATCCGAGGGCCAGGCTGGTCAGGCCGTTCTTCGAGCGCCAAAGCCAGCCGGCGAGAAAGACGGTAGCGGCCAGCGTCAGGGCGAGCAGGAGATAGCGGCCGCGGTCGCTCTCGGCGGGAAAGAGCGAGTAGGATATACCGCGATTCCAGGCAAGGATCATATCGAAAAACGGGGCGATGTGGAGCGGCTGGCGGGCAGCTATGTCAAACACGAACAGCGCCCAACCCTTGTGCAGCTGGTCGAGCGCCAGGGCGCCGATCGCCGCGGCTATGCCGATCCAGCGGGCCGGATTCACGGCCATTTGCCCGCCGCCATCAATTCGCGCAGGGCGGCCGCGTCGCGCGGGGTGACGTCGGGAAATTCCGGATCACTGCCGACCGCCGGCGAGTAGCGCCAAGAGCGTGCGCATTTGCGGCCCTTGGCCCGCACGGGCATCACCGCGACAGCGGCGACATCGGTTAAGCGGAAGGCTGAGTTGGGTGCCGCCTCGCCGCGAATCTCGATATCGGAGGTGATGCAGACCTCGGCAAGGTCGACCCCGGCGAGAAGGCTATGCAGTTCTGGATCGCCAATGTAGACAATTGGCGCCGCCTCGAGCGACGAGCCAATTTTCTTATTCGCCCGTTCGATTTCCAAAGCGCCGGTGACGACCCGCCGGACGTCGCGGATCCGGTCCCATTTTGCGGCGAGGGCCGGATCGCTGCGCGCCGCCAGATCCTCGCGGAAGGTCAGCAGGTGCACCGAGGGTTCCTGGTCCGGACGGTAGGCGAGCCAGGCCTCGTCGCAGGTGAAGACGAGAATTGGCGCCAGCCATTTCAAAAGTGCGTCACAAAGTATGTCGATCGTCGTCAAGGCGCTCTTACGAGCGTTGCTCGATGGCGGATCGCAATAGAGAACATCTTTGCGAATGTCGAAATAAAAGGCCGAAAGATCGGTCGTCATGAAATGCGAAAGCAGGGCAACGACGCGTTTGTAGTCGAAGTCCTGATAGGCTTCCCGCACGGCGGCGTCGAGAACGCTCGCCTTGTGCAGCATGAGCCGTTCGAGTTCAGGCATCAGGCGCGGGGCGACGTGATCGCGCCCATCGAAATGGGCCAGGCTGCCGAGCATCCAGCGGATCGTATTGCGCAGCTTGCGGTAGGTCTCGATAAACGTCTTTAGAATTTCCGGCCCGATGCGCAGATCATCGGCATAGTCGGAGGCGCACACCCATAGCCGCAATATGTCGGCGCCGGCATCCTTGATGACATCCTGTGGGGCAACGACATTGCCGAGCGACTTCGACATTTTCTGGCCCTTCTCGTCGAGGACGAAACCGTGCGTCAGAACAATGTCGAAGGGGGCCACGCCGCGCGTGCCACAGCTTTCCAGCAGGGACGAATGAAACCAGCCGCGGTGCTGGTCAGACCCTTCCAGATACATCACATCGTCGTCGCCGCCATGGACGCGGCGACGAATGCCGGCAAGGCCGGGAAAATTCTGTGGATCCTCCAGGGTAAAGGCGTGGGTCGAACCCGAATCGAACCAGACGTCGAGAACATCGTCGATCTTCTCGAAAGCCGCAGGGTCGTGATCAGGCAGCAGGAAGCGCCGGCCGTCGGTGTCGGCAAACCAGGCATCGGCGCCGTCGAGCTCAAAGGCCTCGGCGATCCGCTTGTTGACTCGTTCGTCGACGAGAATTTCATGGCCGCCCTTGCGGACGAAGACCGCGATCGGGACACCCCAGCTACGCTGGCGCGAGACAACCCAATCAGGCCGGTTTTCGATCATGCCGTTGATCCGATTCTCGCCGGAGGGCGGGACCCAGCGCGTCGTGCGGATTGCAGCGAGTGCCCGTCGACGCAAGGTGTCGCCGGGCACTGCCTCGCCCGCCGTTTCGCGGATTGGTTGATCCATGGCGATGAACCATTGCGGCGTATTGCGGAAAATTACCGGTTTCTTCGAGCGCCAGGAATGCGGATATTGGTGGGTCAACCGCCCGCGCGCGACGAGATGCCTGGCCTCGATCAGAGCCTTGATCACGGCTTCGTTGGCATCGCCTTTGGCACCTTTGTCGGTGATTATGCGACGGCCAACGAAACCCGGCGCCTCTTCGGTGAAGTAGCCCTCGGCATCGACGGTATAGGGTATGCGCGTTTCAATGCCGCGCACCCGCAGCGGCTGCTGGTTTGCCACCCAGATATCGAAATCCTCGCGGCCGTGGCCGGGCGCGGTGTGGACGAAGCCGGTGCCGCTGTCGGCGGTGACATGTTGGCCTTCGAGCAGCGGCACGGCGAAACTATAGCCGGCGATGACGCCGTCGAGCGGATGGGCGCAGATCAACTGTTGCAATTGGGCTGCGCCGACGTCGCGCAGGCGCTCGAAGCTGGTCACCCGAGCGGCCTGGAACACTTCGGCGGCCATGGCGTCGGCCAGAACAAAGCAGGCGCCCGCCTCGGTCCAATTGCCGGGCGGCGCCTCGCTCACTCGGTAGAGGCCATAGTCGATCGATCCGGCAAAGGCGATGGCGCGATTGCCGGGAATGGTCCAGGGCGTCGTTGTCCAGATCACGATGGCGGCGGCCTCTGTCCAGGGCGCGGCTGAGCGGATCGGAAAGGCGACATAAACAGTGTCGGAAACGTGGTCGGCATATTCGACCTCGGCTTCGGCGAGCGCGGTCCGCTCGACAACCGACCACATGACCGGCTTGGAGCCGCGATAGAGCGTGCCATTGGCCGCGAATTTGAAGATCTCCCGGACAATCTGCGCTTCGGCCGGAAAGCTCATGGTCGAATAGGGATGATTCCAGTCCCCGGTAATGCCCAGGCGCTCGAACTCGGCCCGCTGGACGCCCAGCCAATGTTGCGCGAAGGCGCGGCATTCCCGGCGGAATTCGATGACCGGCACATCGTCCTTGTTGAGACCCTTGGCGCGGTACTGCTCCTCGATCTTCCATTCGATCGGCAGGCCGTGGCAATCCCAGCCCGGCACATAGTTGGAATCCTTGCCGAGCATCTGCTGGGAGCGGGTCACCACATCCTTGAGGATCTTGTTGAGCGCATGGCCGATGTGAATATTGGCATTGGCGTAGGGCGGGCCGTCATGCAGGACGAATTTCGGCTTGCCGAGGGAGCGCCGGCGGAGCCGATCATAGAGGTCGATCGCCTGCCAGCGGGCGAGGATTTCCGGCTCCTTCTTTGGCAGTCCGGCCCGCATCGCAAAACCAGTGCGCGGCAGGAAGAGGCTTGGCGCGTAGTCGCGGCCCGGGCCGGGATCGTTCCTGGAGTTCTGGTCGTTCATTTCCTTCGCCTGTTGCGTCGTCCCCTTTGACCCCGCCAATCCGGGCCAGGCGCGCCCGCCCCGCTTAGAGGATTTGGCGGCACACGCCAACCGCCTTCTTGCGGGCCGGGGCGGCCAGGGCTCAGCCGGCCAGGATCCGGCGGGCCGCCGCCGCGTCCTGGCGCATCTGGACGGTCAATTCCGCCGCCGATGCGAATTTCGCCTCCCCGCGAATCCAGTCGACGAAGGCGACCTCGACGCTTTTGCCATAGAGATCGCCGTCGAAATCGAAAACATGGACCTCGAGCAGCGGCGCGCCATTCTCGAAGGTGGGCCGGCGGCCGTAGCTCGCCACGCCGGCATGGCAGCGACCATCCACGCGCAGAAACACTGCGTAAATGCCGAAAGCCAGCACACAGGGCGGATCAAGTTCGAGGTTGGCCGTCGGAAAGCCCAGGGTGCGGCCGAGCCGCTTGCCGGCAACGACGGTGGCGATGACAAACCAGTTGCGGCCGAGGAGCCGGGCTGCCAGCGCCACATCGCCGCGCGCCAGCGCCGCCCTGGTTTCGGTCGAGGAGACAGCCTGCAGCGACCCCGCCGCGTCGGCCTTGACCGGTTCAACGATCTCGACCGCAAACCCGTGCCGCTTGCCGGCCGCGGCCAGAAAGGCCGGCGAGCCCTGCCGGCCGCGGCCGAAATGAAAATCATAGCCGACGACGACCGCCGCGACGCCGAGCCTTCGAACCAAAATCTCGACGACGAAGGCTTCGGCATCAAGGCCGGCGAGCGCCGCATCGAAGGTGAGCACAATCACGCCGTCAAGGCCAAGCCCGGCCAGGGCCCGTGCCTTGGCGGTTTCGGGTGTCAGCCGGAAAATGACAGGGCGCCCGGCAAAGAAATCGGCCGGGTGCGGTTCAAAGGTCAGGACCGCGCAAGGTCGCCCGAGTCGCCCGGCCAGGGAACGGGCCCGTTCGATCACGGCGGCGTGACCGCGATGGACACCGTCGAAATTGCCTATGGCGACCACCGCCCCGGCGAGCCCGGCTGGCGCGGCAACGGGGTCGCGGACGAGAAGGAAGGGGGCGCGCCCAATCGTTTGGCTGGCATTCATGGGTAATTCTTGCCTGGACAGAGCTGTTGATCGACTTGCCAATCTGGCCGCCCAGAAGGCCCGACCCGGCCGCCATCGATTCCGGCTTGCGATGGCCGGGCAAACTGGCGTGGAAGCGCGGGAGCGTCAAGCCGGCGACCTGGCGCCTGGCGCCTGGCGCGAAGCGACGGTGACCAGCGCTTCGCCGTCGACGACCACCTTGCCGTCGACGATGCCCTCGCAATGCAAGCGAACGCGCCGGCCGACCTCGACCAGTTCCACCACTTCGACCGTCAATGTGACGACGTCGCCGATCTTGACCGGGGCCCGAAAATTGAGAGTCTGCGACAGGTAGACCGCGCCTGGGCCGGGCAGATACATGCCGAGAACCGCCGAAATCAGACTCGCCACATAAAGGCCATGCGCGATCCGGCCGCCAAACCTGGTCTTTTGCGCGAAGTGATCGGACAGATGGACGGGATTGTGATCGCCGGAAAGATTGGCAAAGCCAATCACGTCCTCGTTCATCACGGTCTTCATGAGGCTCTCGCGCATGCCGACGCGCAGGTCCTCGAAATAATGGGTGGTGAAGGGAGCAACCATCGCCCTACCAGACCAGACGCTCGATCGCGGCGATGGGACGAACGATACTGGCAGCGGCAAGTTCGGCGTAAGCGGCCGGCAGCAAGGCGCCTGACGAATCGTACAGGCGATCGCGGTGGATGCCGTGGGTGACGAACAAGGCGTCAAGCCCCTGCCCGGCGGCGCCGACGATATCGGTCGCAAACGCATCGCCGATGGCCAGCACCCTCGTCGAGTCGACTGGCCGGCCGCCGAGCCGTGCGGCCTCGGCCAGCGCTCGCCGATAGATCGGCGCATGCGGCTTGCCGGCATAGATCGCCCGGCCGCCGAGTTCCTCCAGGCGTTCAGCGAGCGCACCGGCGCAGTAAATCAAGCGCTCGCCGTTGTGCACGACGCGGTCAGGATTGGCGCAAATCATGGTAAGTCCGCGCCGCACGGTCGCCTCGAGAGCCGGTTCGTAGGGATCGAGCGCTTCGTTGGCCTCCTCGTCGAGGCCGGTGCACAGGACGTAGCTCGCCGCCTCCAATCCGACCAGCGGCGGCGCCAAACCATATTCAGCCCTGAGCCCCTCAAGCAGGCTCAAATCGCGCGGCGGCCCGATATGGTTGAGCGGCGCATTGCCGTGCTCGGCCATCAGGGTCAAGGTGACGTCGCCCGAGGTGACAAGACCATCGAATGCGGCATCGGGCACGCCCAATTGCTGCAGCTGGGCCAGGATCGGCTGGCGCGGCCGCGGTGCATTGGTGACCAGAATGACAGTGCCGCCAGCGGCACGAAAGCGACGCAGCGCCTCGGCGGCCGGCGGAAAATGCCAGACCCCATCATGGAGCACGCCCCAGATGTCGCTCAAGATGACGTCATAGCGATCGGCAAGCGCCGCCAGGCCTGCGATCAGGGGTGGGCTCGGACGGGGTGGTGCAGCACGCATGCGAGGCCGCTACTTGCCGGCATCGGCCAAGTCAAGCTCTAGATTGCCGCGCGGCAGGTTGCGTCCAGGACGGGGATTGCGGCACAATGCGGCGTTTGCTCTCAGACAGGTTCGAAATGCCTCGATTTTTCAATCCCGCGACCGTACCGGCGCCAGCCTCGAACTATTCCCAGGGCATTGCCCACGGAGCCGCCTTCAAGCGTCTGGTCGTTTCCGGCCAGATCGGTGTCGGCGTCGACGGCATGGTCGCGAACGGGCTCGAAGCCCAGATGGAACAGGCCTGGGACAATCTTCTGCATGTGCTGGAAGCCGCCCAACTCGACCGTTCCGACCTGATCAAGGTCACCGTCTATGTGACGGTACCGGGCGCGGTCGGCCTGCATCGCAAAATGCGCGACAAGAAGCTGGGTCCACATGCGCCCTGCACCACTTATCTCGAAATCGCTGGCCTGGCGAGCCCCGAATTCCTAGTCGAAATCGAAGGCGAGGCGGTACGCGAGGCTGAAGCCACCGGATAAGCGGCGATGTATTGTTTCGCTCGTCTCCTCGAAATTTTCTCCCCAGTGTAACCCGAAAGGCCCGCCCGTGCTGACCAAAGTTCTCTTCACCGCTGTTGCCACCAATGTTGGCGGCCGCAATGGCCATTCCGAAGCCCAGGATCATTCCGTCAGTGTCGACCTCTCCGTCCCCAAGGCGATGGGCGGCCCGGGCAAGCCCGGTACGACCACGCCCGAGCACTTGTTCTCGACCGGCTATGCCGCCTGTTTCGGCGGCGCGCTCGACTTTGTCGGCAAGCAGCATCACAAGGACGCCAGCAAGGCCGAAGTGACTTGTTCGACTTCGATCGGGCCACGCGACAAGGGCGGTTTCGGCATCGCGGTCAAGCTGCACGTCAAGGACAAGTCGCTGCCGCAGGCCGAACTGGCAGCGCTGGTGAAGGAAGCGCACGAGACCATCTGCCCCTATTCGCATGCGACGCGCGGCAATGTCGCGGTCGACATTTCGGTCGAGGGCGCCTAGTCGCCAACTGGACCAGGAAAATCAGGCAACTGGCCGGCTGGCGAGGCCAGATTTGCGGTCTTTGCGGGCTGCAGGGCCTTTGCCTTTGCCGCCGACATGATAGGGTGCCCGGCTTGAGATGCCGCGGATCAAGGTGCCGCTTGCCGCATCGGTTTGGAGCTCCTGCTATGACGAGTGCAATTGTTGAAAAACGGCCAGCCCCTGTGGCCGAAGTGCCGAACGATCTCAGGGCGTTCTGGCTGCCCTTTACACCAAATCGAGCCTTCAAGCAGCGCCCACGGATGATTTCCGGCGCCAAGGATATGCATTACAGCACGCCCGAAGGCCGCAAGATTCTCGACGGCACGGCCGGGCTTTGGTGCTGCAATGCCGGCCACAACCGTGCGCCAGTGGTCAGCGCCATTCAAAAGCAGGCCGGCGAACTCGATTTCTCCCCGTCCTTCCAATTCGCCCATCCGAAAGCCTTTCAGCTCGCCTCGCGCGTCGCCGCTCTCGCGCCGGGCGATCTCGACCACGTCTTTTTCGTCAATTCCGGCTCGGAAGCGGCCGATACAGCTCTGAAGATCGCCATCGCTTACCATAATGTCCGCGGCCACGGATCGCGGCAGCGCCTGATCGGGCGCGAGCGCGGCTATCACGGCGTCGGTTTTGGCGGCATTTCGGTCGGCGGTATCGCCGCCAATCGGAAATACTTCGGGTCGCTGCTCGCCGGTTCCGACCATTTGCCGCATACCTACAATCGCGAGCAACAGGCCTTCACCAAGGGCGAGCCGGCATGGGGCGGCCATCTGGCCGACGAGCTTGAACGACTGGTCGCGCTGCACGATGCCTCGACCATTGCCGCGGTCATTGTCGAGCCGATGGCCGGTTCGACCGGCGGATTGCCACCGCCGCAGGGCTATCTCAAGCGACTGCGCCAGATCTGCGACAAACACGGTATCCTCTTGATTTTCGACGAGGTCATCACCGGTTTCGGCCGGCTCGGCTTCGCCTTTGCGGCCGAACGCTATGGTGTCGTGCCGGACATGATCGCCTTCGCCAAGGGTATCACCTCGGGCACGGTGCCGATGGGCGGCGTGATCTGCCGGGCAGGCATCTACGATGCCTTCATGAAAGGCCCGGAGCATCTGATCGAATTGTTCCACGGCTATACCTATTCGGCGCATCCGCTGGCTTGCGCCGCAGCGCTTGCGACCCTCGACATTTACCGCGACGAGGGCCTGTTCGAACGGGCGAAGGCGCTCGAATCGGTCTGGGCCGAGGCGATCCATTCGCTCAAGGGCCTGCCCAACGTGCTGGACATCCGCTCGATCGGGCTAGTCGGCGCCATCGATCTCGCCTCGAAGCCGGACGCGGTCGGCCGCCGCGCCTACGACATCATGGAGCGCGGCTATCACGACGAGGGTCTGATGATCCGCATCACCGCCGATACTTTGGCGTTGTCGCCGCCCCTGATCGTCAGCGAAGCGCAAATCGGCGAAATCGTCGAGAAAACCGGCCGCCTGATCAAGGCCGTCGCCTGAGCGGCAGCGCTTTGTTTGCGCGCCTGCCAGGTCGGCTTGTCGCCCGATACGCTTCGGGTTAGGAAGGCGCGCACCGGAATGGGACCCGCCTATGAACGAAGCGTCGAGGGCGCAAGCCGTCAAAGCCCGCCTGCCCCGCGGCCTCGTCGATCGGGGGCCGGAGGAATTGGCGGCAACCGAGCAAATGTTTGCGGCGATCCGCCGCGTCTACGAGCTCTATGGTTTCGAGGCCGTCGAAACGCCGTTCATCGAATTTACCGAAGCGCTCGGCAAGTTCCTTCCCGATCTCGACCGGCCCAACGAAGGTGTTTTTTCTTTCCAGGACGATGACGAAGCCTGGCTGTCGCTGCGCTACGATCTGACGGCACCGCTCGCGCGCTATGTGGCGGAGCATTTCGACAGGCTCGCGAAGCCCTACCGCAGCTACAGAGCGGGTTGGGTTTTTCGCAACGAGAAGCCTGGCCCGGGCCGATTCCGGCAATTTCTGCAATTCGACGCCGATACGATCGGCGTCGCCGCAGTCGCAGCCGATGCGGAAATCTGTATGATGGCGGCCGATACGCTCGAAGCGGTTGGCGTGCCGCGCGGCAGCTACGTGATCAAGGTCTACAACCGAAAGATCCTGGACGGAATGCTTGCCGATCTCGGCCTGGCCGGGCCGGCCGATGCCGCCCGCAGGCTCGGCGTTCTGCGCGCGATCGACAAACTCGACCGGCTCGGGATCGGCGGCGTCCGAGCGCTGCTCGGCGACGGGCGGCTTGACGAAAGTGGCCATTTCACAAGGGGCGCCGGCCTCGCGCCAGCCGATGCGGAGCGCATCATCGACCAATTGGGAGCGGCGCAGGGTGCAAGCGACAATCCCGGCACGATCGGCCAATTGCGGGCCCGTTTTGCCGACCCGCTGTATGAGCAGGGTCTCGAGGAGCTGACGACCATTGCCGGGCTCGTCGAGGCCGCGGGCTACGGCGATCGCGTGCGCATCGATCCCGCGGTCGTGCGCGGTCTCGAATATTATACGGGACCGGTGTTCGAAGCCGAGCTGACTTTCGCGATTGCTGGCGAGGATAATGCCGGAATGCGGTTCGGCTCGGTCGGTGGCGGCGGGCGCTATGACGGACTGGTCGAACGGTTCCGCGGCGACAGCGTTCCGGCCACCGGATTTTCGCTCGGCGTGTCGCGGCTCCTTGCGGCGCTTGCCGCAATCAAGAGTCCGGTGATCGCCACGGCAAAGCGGCGCGGCCCTGTCGTCGTGCTGGTGCTCGACCGCGACGAGATGGCGCGCTATCAGCGGCTCGCCGCGAAACTGCGTGCGGCCGGCATTGCGGCCGAAGCCTATCTTGGCACTGGCGGCATGAACGCCCAGCTGAAATATGCCGACCGCCGCGGATCGCTCTGTGCGGTCATCCAGGGATCGAACGAACGCGGCGCGCCCGGTGGCCCGCAAGTCATGATCCGCGATCTCGCTCTTGGTGCCGCTCTGGCGGGACAGAGCAAGGAGCGAACCGAATATGTCGAATTGCGGCAGAAGGCCCAATTCGCTGTTCCCGAAGCCGGTCTCGTCGAGGCGGTCGCCGGCCTTCTCGGGCAATATGGTGCCTGAAGGGACTCAGCCAAAATAGGCCTCGAGCGCCCGCTTTATCTCGCTCTTGATCGGTTCGGCCGCCCGCATGATTTCCTTGGCGCGAAAGAAATCGAGCGCCCGGAAATTGTCGATGTGCGGCCGCACGATGAGATCCGGCGCCTGAACCTTGAACATTTGCGCGGTTATCGAACGCTGCATGATCTGCGCGGTGCCCAGCATCGCTTCGAACGGAGCGGGCATTCGCCGGCCGAGATCGAGCGGCCCGCCGGTCACGTCGCAGGCGATGATGAAGGCCCCGGTTGCGAACAAATGGGCGTACGGCAGCGGGTTGACCGCGCCGCCATCGACCAAAACCATGCCCCCGGCCTCGACCGGGCGGATCAATCCCGGTATTGCCATTGAACCGGCGACCGCCGGGGCCAGCGGGCCGCTCCGAAACACGGCCTCGCGACGCCCGTAATAATCAGTCGCGATCACGGTCATCGGCAAGGTCAATTGTTCGAACGTGTCGGGGATAAGTTCCGGCCAAAATAGGTCGAGGACGATTTCGGCGTCGATCAGGATGGGATTGGAAAGCCCGCGCGTGAAAAGATCGCTCACCCGACCGACCCGCGCTCGCAGCAGCCGCGTCATGAGATCGCCGCGGTTGCGCAAAAGGGCGAGCACATGCGCGCGAATGTCTTTGCCGGAAATTCCCGCAGCGTATGCCGCACCAATGACGGCGCCGATCGAACAGCCGGCGATTGCGACTGGTTTGACGCTCATTTCGTCGAGCGCTTCGAGCACCTCGATGTGGGCGAGGCCGCGGGCGCCACCCGATCCGAGCGCCAGCGCAATCGCCCCCAACGCTCGTTGCGGCGGCGGCCTCTTGCGGGACGTGCTTCTGGCCATGGCGATCAGGCTCGGTTAGCGGCCGCGCCATTTGGCAACCGCCGGCGGCTCACAGAAAGGCCGTCAACGCTTGCAGTGTCGCCCCGGCATTCTCCTCGGCCAGAAAATGCCCCGACGGCACGATCTCGGCCTCGGCGCGCGGCGCGAAACTGCGACGCCAGACGTCGCCTGGCGCCTCGCGCGTCGGCAAATAGGAATCGCCGGACAACAGCAGGACAGGACAGATCAGGATCTTGCCGGCAGCGATATCGGCCGAATCGGCCGCCCGGTCGACCGTAGCGCCGGCTCGGTAATCCTCGCAATAGGCGTGAATGCGCGAGGGGTCGGTGAAACTCGCGTGATAATAGGCCATCGCACGCGGGTCAAAACAGGCGAGCGACTTGGCTTTGGTCCAGCTTTGCATCAGTCCTTGCGCATAGGCCGCGGGGTCTTTGGCGATCTCGCGTTCCGGTCCCGGTGCTTCGCCCGAAAGAAAGGTCCAGTGCGGCGAGATTGTGGGGTCGGCGGCGATCTGGTCCCACATGGCGAAGGTTGGCAGTATGTCGAGCAGCGCGAGCTTCTCGACCCGGCCGGGATGATCGAGAGCGAGCCGGTAGGCGACACGCGCGCCGCGGTCGTGACCGGCGATGCGAAAGCGCACATGACCGAGCTTTTCCATGACCTGCACGACGTCGCTGCCCATGACGCGTTTGCCGTAAAGCGCGCCCCTTTCGCTTGCCGGGGCCGACGACCAGCCATAGCCGCGCAAATCCGGGATGACGACGCTGAATTGCCGCGCAAGTGGGGCGGCGATTCGATGCCACATCACATGCGTCTGCGGAAACCCATGCAGCAGAACGAGCGGCGGCCCCGCGCCAAAGGCGCGGGCGAAAATCCGTCCGGCATCGGTGTCGATCCAATGCGCGGCAAAACCCGGAAAGAGATCGGCGAGGTCAGCCATCGAGAGGCTCCTGTGGTCGGGAAATCCCGGCGGGCGCAGCAAGCGCTCGCCAACCGATGTCGCGGCGGCAGAAGCCCTCTGGCCAATCGATCAAATCGACGGCGCGGTAGGCCAGGGCTTGCGCCTCGGCGAGGGTTTCACCGGTGGCCGAAACGTTGAGAACCCGGCCACCATCGGCCAACAGCCTGCCGGCCTCGGCACGGGTTCCCGCCTGAAATATCGTTACCCCAGGCAGCGCCGCAGCAGCCTCGAGCCCGCGGATTTCACTCCCGGAATGATAGCGGCCCGGATAGCCGCGTGCCGCCAGTACCACCGTCAGCACGGCCTGCGCGGCGAGCCGGACCGGCACATCGCGCAACCGACCCTGCGCGCATTGATGCAGCAACGGCAGAAGATCCTCGGCCAGGCGTAAGGTCAGAACCTGGCATTCCGGGTCGCCGAACCTGACATTGTATTCGATCAACTTCGGTCCGTCGGTCCCGATCATCAGCCCGGCAAACAGGACGCCGCGAAAGGGCGTACCGCGTGCCGCCATGCCGGCAAGTGTCGGCGCGATAATTTCGCGCATAATTCTGTCCGTCATGGCCGGCGTCATGATCGGCGCCGGTGAATAGGCGCCCATGCCGCCGGTATTGGGGCCCCGATCGCCGTCGCCAACCCTTTTGTGGTCTTGGGCCGAACCGAACGCCAGCGCCCTGGTTCCATCGCAGAGCGCGAAAAACGAGACCTCTTCGCCAAACAGCACTTCCTCGATCAGGAAATCGACCGCGCCGAACTGGCCGGCGCCGATCGCGTCGATGGCAGCCTCGGCCTCTGCCATGGTGGTTGCGATGACGACGCCCTTGCCGGCGGCAAGACCATCCGCCTTGACGACGACCGGCGCGCCGACCGCGCGAAGGTGCGCGCGCGCCGATTCGACATCACGGAAACGCCGGTAGCGGGCGGTTGGAATGCCGCAGGCGATCGCCAGCTCCTTGGCAAAGCCCTTCGAACCCTCGAGCTCGGCCGCCGCGCGGGTCGGCCCGAAGGCGAGTATGCCGCCCAGGGCCAGCCGGTCGACGAGTCCCGCCACAAGCGGCACTTCCGGCCCGACGACAACAAGATTGATCGCCTCGGCCTGGCACAGAGCGAGAATGGCAGCGTGATCGGCAATGTCGAGCGTTCGGGTCTCGGCAAGACGGGCTATGCCAGGATTGCCCGGGACCGCAATCAGGCGGCTCAGGGCGGGGCTTGTCGCAAGCGCCAGCGCTAACGCGTGTTCGCGCCCGCCCGATCCGATCAGGAGAACCTTCATGGCCCGGCCTTCCCCCGTTGCACCCAGGCTGATTAGGCGCAACGGCGCCACGATTCAACTCTTCTGATGGTCGCCTTCACCGTCAAAGACCCGCCGGGCCCGCACCACCTCGGTTAGATTTTCCTCGACCCAGCGGTCGAACGCGGCAACTTTGCGCTCCAGCGAGAGGCCGAGTTCGGTCAGCGCATATTCGACGTGCGGCGGCACTGCGACATGGACCGTGCGCTGAACGAAACCGTTGCGCTCGAGCTTGCGCAGGGTCTGGATCAGCATTTTTTCGGATATCCCGCCGATGCGGCGGCGCAGGACGGCGGTGCGTTTGGGGCCCTCGCCGAGCGCGTCGATGACAAGAAGGGCCCATTTTTCGGCCAGAATCTCCATCACCTGCCGCGATGGACAGGCCGCGTTGAAAATATTGCCGTCCGGCATGCGGGCTCCGCCCCTCGCCATACTTACTGGATAGTAAGTACTTGTCTGACAGTAAGCAATGAGTTAGATCGGGCCGACCCGCGCCTTTTCCCGGCGCCAGTTCCGGAGACTGACATGCAACTTTACTACTCCCCCGGTGCCTGTTCGCTTTCACCGCATATTGCCCTGCGCGAGGCGGGCCTAGCCTTCAGTCTGCACAAGGTCGATCTCGGCAGCAAGAAAGTCGAAGGCGGCGGTGCCTTCGACGTCGTCAACGCCAAGGGCTATGTGCCCGCTCTGAAGCTAACTGACGGCCATGTGCTCACCGAGGGCCCGGCGATCGTGCAATATATCGCCGACCAGAAGCCGGAACTCGAGCTGGCGCCGAGGCCGGGGACGATGGCCCGCTACAAGCTGCAGGAATGGCTCAATTTCGTCTCCTCTGAACTCCACAAGGGGCTCGGTTCGCTGTTCAACCCGGCCCTGCCGAAAGAGGCCCGCGATATCGCGATCGGCCGTCTCACGCAGCGGCTCGACTGGCTGTCTGGGGAATTGGGTCAGAAGGCCCATCTGATGGGCGATAGCGTTCACCGTCGCCGATGGCTATCTGTTTACCGTGCTGACCTGGACCAAGCATGTCGGCATCGACCTGGCCAAATGGCCCAATCTTGCGAGTTATGTGGCGCGGGTGGCGGGGCGGCCGAAGGTCCAGGAGGCGATGAAGGCGGAAGGGCTGAGCAGCTAGGCGCGCACCAGCAAAGCCGCCGCCCAATACCGAGGGCGGACGGCGGCTGGCTTTCGTAACCGGAATCGGCGATTGTCGCGCGATGAACGAGCCGGCAGCGAGCAATCTCGTACGAATTCACCAGTGTCGGAACTCGCCGGCGCGCTGAAAGTGGCAATCGAGGACCAGTTCGGCTACGTCCGCGTTCGCGGTGAGGTCTCGGGCTATCGCGGTCCGCATGGCTCGGCCACGTTTATTTTTCGATCAAGGACGTCGAGCGCCAAGATCGATGCGGTGATCTGGCGGGCCGTCTTTGCTCGAATGCGGGTAAAGCCGCAGGAGGGGATGGAAGTCATCGCCTCCGGCAAGATCACCACCTTTCCTGGCAAGTCCAGCTATCGAATTCTCGTCGATCGCATTGAGCCGGCCGGCATTGGCGCACTCATGGCGCTGCTCGAGGACCGGCGGCGGCGGCTCGCTGCCGAAGGCGTGTTCGATGCCGCCCGCAAGCAGCTGGTCCCCTATTTGCCGACGATTGTCGGCGTCATCACCTCGCCGTCCGGCGCGGTGATTCGAGACATTATTCACCGGATTGCCGACCGCTTTCCGCGCCGCATCCTGATCTGGCCGGTCCGCGTTCAGGGCGAGACCAGTGCCGACGAGATCATCGCGGCACTCGTGGGCTTCAATGGCCTCGCCCGCCAAGGTCCGGTGCCACGCCCTGACGTCCTGATTCTTGGCCCGCGGCGGCGGCTCGCTCGAGGATCTCCTGAGCTTCAACGATGAAGGCGTGGTAAGGGCCGCCGCCGACAGCGACATTCCGCTGATCGCCGCGGTCGGCCACGAGACCGACTGGACTCTGGTCGATTATGCCGCCGATCTGCGGGCACCGACGCCGACGGGTGCCGCCGAAATGTGTGTGCCGGTGCGTAGCGAACTGCTGCACAAGGTCAATGACAGCGGCCGTCGCCTGGTTGCCGCCGGTCTGCGCGACTTGAAGCGTCGGCGCACTGAGCTGCGAGCGGCCGGTCGGCTGCTGCCCTCACCTGATGAGCTTGCTCGCCATCCCACGCCAACGCTTCGACCGCGCTGCCGGCCGCTCGGCGGCTGGCCTGTCGAATCTGCTTGCCAGGCGGCGCGGGACGCTGCTCGTCCTTGCCGCCCGCCTGGCCCCGTTCGCCCCACAGACGCGGCTGGCGCGCCTGTCGGAACGGCTCAGCGCGTTGCGGGCAAGTCTCGCCCGCGCGCCCAAGGCCAGTCTTGCCAGCCGCCGCCAGCGGCTCGACGTCGTCGTCGTCCGGTTCAACGCGCTGGTGCGCGGCAGGGTCACGCTCGCCCGCGACCAGCGCCAGCGCCTTGTCGCTTTGGCCGAGACGTCTCCCCGCCGCCTGGTCGGCGCAACTGCGCGGCGCCCGCGCGACCAGCGACAATCTCAGCAAATTGCTGACGACGCTCGGCTATCGTCAGGTTCTCGCACGCGGCTTTGTCCTGGTGCGCGACGCCGCCGGCCGGCCGCTGCGGCTTGCCAGCCAGCTTGCCGCCCATGCGCGGCTTGACCTCGAGTTCAGCGACGGCCATGTCGAGGCGATCGCCTCCAGCACCGTACGGCCGATCACTGGGCCGACGCGGCCGCGGCGCCGGCCGGCCCGACCACGTGATCAGGGTCAAGGCCAGCTATTCTAGGGCCGCGTCCGATGCATCCACAGCCGACGAATGAGCGCGAGTCATGCTGATTGCCCTGTTTGCCGACGTCCATGCCAATCGCGAGGCTTTCGATGCCTGCCTTGCGGCGGCGGCTCGGTACGGCGCCGAATCTTATGTCTTTCTCGGTGATCTCGTCGGATATGGCGCCGATCCTTCCTATGTCGTCGACCACGTCGCCGCCATGGCGGAGCGGGGCGCCCTGGTTCTCCTCGGCAATCATGACGCGGCGATCGCGTTGCCCGACCCGCACATGAACCCGCATGCGACAGCGGCCGTCGATTGGACCCGGCAAGTGCTTGATCGAGCGCAATGCGCCTTTCTGGCCAGCTTGCCAAGAACGATCCGCCAGGACAACCGGCTCTACGTTCATTCGGAAGCCTCGGCCCCGGAGCATTGGATTTACGTGACCAATGTGCACGATGCCGGGCGCAGTCTGGCGGCGACCGATCTGCCGTTCAGCTTCTGCGGACATGTTCACGTGCCCCAGCTCTACCACCAGTCGCCGAACCGGCCGGCCCTGCGCTTCCTACCGCATGCCGGCACCGCGATTCCGTTGCTGACGAACCGCAAGTGGCTGGCCGTGCTTGGTTCGGTCGGTCAACCGCGCGACGAAAATCCAGCGGCGGCTTTCGCGCTTCTGGACAGCGTGGGTGGCAGGCTGACCTATTATCGGGTCGCTTACGACGTCGAAAAGGCAGCGCAAAAGATCAAGCATGCCGGGCTGCCGCTCATCTTGGCGGCGCGGCTTTTCATCGGCAGATAGGGGAATTGGCGATGCCGGGCCTTCGTTTGCAACCAGGCCTCGAAATCGATGGTTTCATGATCGGCGCCAAGCTGCACCAGGGCGGCATGGCGACGATCTGGCAAGTCACCCGGCCGGACATCGCTTTGCCGATCGTCATGAAAGTGCCGATGATTCTCGACGGCGAAGACGCGGCCAGCATTGTCGGCTTCGAGATGGAGCAGATGATCCTGCCCGTCCTGTCCGGGCCGCACGTCCCGCGTTTCATCGCGCATGGCGATTTCAGCCGCCAACCCTATCTCGTCATGGAACAGATCCAGGGCCCCTCGCTCATCGCCGATCTCGATTCGCTGCCGCTAAAGGCCGAGGCGGTCGCCGCCATCGGCGGCGAGGTTGCAACCGCGCTCGCCGATCTGCACCGACAGCATGTGGTGCATCTCGACATCAAGCCTTCCAACATATTGCAGCGGGCGAGCGGCGAGGCGGTATTCATCGATTTCGGCCTGTCCCGGCACGACCAATTGCCCGATTTGCTGCAGGAGGAATTTCGACTGCCAATGGGTACCGGCCCCTATATTGCACCGGAACAATTGCTGCACGTGCGCTCTGATCCGCGCAGCGACATATTCGCCCTCGGCGTGCTGATGTATTTTTTCGCGACCGGCCGCCGGCCCTTTGGCAATCCACAAGGTGGCCGGGCGCTGCGCCGCCGCCTGTGGCGCGATCCGATGCCGCCGCGCGCGCTGCGCCCCGACCTGCCGGGATGGCTGCAGGAAATTATCCTGCGCTGTCTCGAAGTCGATGCCGATCACCGCTATCCGACAGCGGCGCAGCTTGCCTTCGACCTTGCCCACCCCGCAGACGTTCGGCAGGGCGAGCGGGCCTCAAGACTGGCACGCGCCGGCGGGCTGAGCGCTGCGCGGCGCTGGCTGAAGTCGATCGGCATGGAGGCGCGGCCACCGCAACCGATCGAATCGCATGCCTATGCAGCGCCGATCATTGTTGCCGCGGTTGATCTTGCGCCGGGCGCCGAGGCCCTTGGCGAGGCGCTCCGGGTCATGGCCG
The DNA here is from genome assembly GCA_963773155.1 of uncultured Alphaproteobacteria bacterium. Lineage (GTDB taxonomy): Bacteria > Pseudomonadota > Alphaproteobacteria > Rhizobiales > Beijerinckiaceae > CAVZAB01. Next base: position 133,809 of record CAVZAB010000022.1, read on the forward strand.
CGCGCGTGCTCAAGACGATGCCGGAGGCGCGTCTCGCCTGTGTCAACATTTTGAAGACGCCCCGCATCGGCATTGATTACGGCCTCGATGAGGAAGGCCGCAACCGGCACGTGCAGAACCTCATCGCCCTGAAGGGCTGGGCCCAGCCGCTTGGCCTCGAAGCTTCGCGGCTGACCTTTCACGTCCTTGAAGCCGGCGATCCTGCCGGTGCGCTGATCGATTTCGCAAGGGCCAACGCGGTCGACCAGATCATCCTGGGGGCACGCGCGAGTTCGAGTCTGCGCCGCTATCTTGGCAGCGTGTCGAGCCAGGTGGTCGCCGAAGCACCCTGCAGCGTCACGGTGGTTCGCACCGCCGAGCCGCGGCCGCTGCCCGAAAAGCGCGAGAACGCCGGCCTGTAGGACGCAACCCCTTCACCTTGCGGTACGAAACCCATCGCCGCGGCCGGGCGGACTTGCTATAGAGCGCTCCTCAATGGGGACAGGTCGTGCCGGATTCGCAGAGCAAACCGCCAATGCCAAATCGCGAGGCCCGGCTGGCCGCTTGTCTCGCTTCGTCGCATTTCCTGCCGATCGAGCCCGCTATTCTGCAGCCCGCTTCGATTTTCCTCGATCTTTCCGGTGAGGACATCCGATCGCGCCTCTATCTGACCAGCGACACTTCCGGCGCCGAATTGTGCCTGCGGCCGGAATATACGATTCCGGTATGCCGGGCCTATCTCGCCTCGCCGCAGGCCGGCCGCATCGCCGCCTATTCCTATCTCGGGCCGGTTTTTCGTACCCGGCCGGGCCAGCCCGGCGAGTTCCGGCAGGCCGGCCTGGAGAGTTTCGGGAGGACCGACCGGGAAGCGGCCGACGCCGAAATCCTTGCCGTCGTGCTCGCCGCCGCCGAAGCGGCCGGCAGTGGCCGGTTGACGATCCGGATTGGCGATGCGGGGCTGTTTGCGAGACTCCTCGATGTGCTGCGGTTGTCGCCGCAATGGTTGCGCCGCCTGAAGCGGGGCTTTGCACAGGGCCAGCCGCTTGGCGCCATCATCGCCGTGCAGCAGAACGGCCTCGGCGGCGAACACGCAGGGGTTCTGGCCGCCCTCGAGGGAACCGATTCCAAGGGCGCGCGGGCGCTTGTCGAGGATCTGTTCGCCATCGCCGGCATTTCCTCGGTCGGCGGCCGCAGCACAGCCGAAATCGCCGAGCGGTTTCTCGAACAGGTATCGCTGCGCTCGGGCAGTGGTTTTTCTCCCGAGCAGCGCGATATCCTCAACAAATTCCTGGCAATTTCCGGCGATCCCGACGACGCGTCGGCGAAGATGCGCGGGCTTGCCGAGGAGATCGGCCTCGATCTGACCGAGGCACTCGACGCCTTTGACGCGCGTGCCAATTTCCTCGCGGCACGCGGCATCAATGTCGCCGACTTGCAATTCTCGGCAGCCTTTGGCCGCAATCTCGACTATTACTCCGGCTTTGTTTTCGAAGCCCACGATCCGAACCGGCAAGATGGACGGCCGGTGATCGGCGGTGGCCGCTACGACGGCTTGTTGAGGGCACTGGGCGCCAGCGGCCCGGTGCCGGCGGTCGGCGCCGCGATCTGGATCGATCGGCTGGCCGGAGCCTTGCCATGAGCGCGCCGACACCGCTCCTTGTTGGCGTCCCCTCGAAGGGGCGGCTGCAGGAACATGCGGCCCAATTCTTTTCGCGGGCCGGCCTCCAGGTCGTGCAAAGCCGGGGCGTGCGCGACTATCGCGGCACTTTTGCCGATCTCGACGGCGTCGAACTCGTCTTTCTGTCGGCCGCCGAAATTGTCGGCCAGCTCGCCGCCGGCGCGATTCATCTCGGGATCACCGGCGAAGACCTGCTGCGCGAGGCGCTCGCCGATGCTGAGCAGCGGATCGAACTCCTCGTCAAACTCGGCTTCGGTCAGGCCAATGTTGTGGTCGCGGTGCCGCAGGCCTGGATCGACGTTCGCTCGATGGCCGACCTCGAGGACGTCGCCCTGGCGTTTCGCGCACGCCACGCTCGGCCGATACGGGTCGCCACGAAATATGTCCGGCTGACGCGAGCCCATTTTGCCAGCCATCACGTCTCCGACTACCGAATCGTCGAAAGCCTGGGCGCAACCGAGGGCGCGCCGGCGGGCGGCCAGGCCGAATTGATCGTCGACATCACGACAACCGGGACGACGCTTGCCGCCAATGCCCTCAAAGTGCTCGACGACGGCATAATCCTGCGCTCGCAGGCCAATCTCGCTGCCTCGCTCGGCGCAATTTGGGATGATGCCTGCCTGAACAGGGTCAAGACAATCCTCGCCCGAATTGGTGCCGAGGCGGCAGCCCGCGCCAAGCGTGAAGTCCGGGCAAAGTTCGCCGAACGGCCGGCGAACCTCCTCGTGGCGGCGGCCGAACAATTCGAGGCCCGACTGCTGTTCGACGGGCCGGGACAGTTCATGGTCGCATTGTCCGTTGCCGCGGCACGCGCCAACGATCTCGCCGAATGGCTGATCCTGCAAGGTGCTGAAACGGCCGCGGTCAGCCGGTTCGACTATCTGTTTGCGGCCGAGAATACCCTATTCGATCGGTTGCAAAAGCGCCTGCGGCCGCCGATCGCCGCGTCCCTTCCCGAGCCGTATTGAACTCATCAGTTCAATTCTGCTATTATGGGCCGCAGGCCGGCCGCTCGTAAATCAGGGCCGCGCCAGGCAGGATCATCGGGAACTGGCGCACGATCACGCGCGAGCGGTCAAAGAGAATAAGATGCTACGGGTGAGGTCGGAAGACGCATGCGCCGTTGCCCCGACCGGCCGTGCGGCAGGACTCCAGCCAGGCTGGCGCCGAGACAAACGCATTGCGGGGCTGAAGTGGGCGGGTTTCATGGCCCTTCTGGGCACGAGTCTTGCCGCTTGCGCGCTCGATGATAAGCGGCCGAGTGCCGAGGTCGCCGTTCCCGCCACGTATCGGCAAGCCTCGAAAGCAGCCGGGCGCGCCAGTGCACCCCTGCCGGTCCGCTGGAGCGGCCTCTTCGGTTCACCGGAGCTCGAACGCCTGGAGGCACTCGCCTCAAGCGGCAACCTCGACATTACCAGCGCGCTCGCCCAAATCCGGCAAGCCGACGCGCAGGTTCGGGTTGCCTCGGCGCCGCTCTATCCGACCCTGAGCGGCTCGGCCGATGTCTCGCGGCTGCAGACACCCGGCACGCTGCGCTCGAAAATCGGCCCCTATCGGGCCAGCGACAGCAACCTCCTCTACGCCGGACTGACGGCGAGTTACACGCTTGATCTGTGGGACAAGAACAAGGCGACCGCGCAATCGGCCGAAGATCAGGCTATCGCAAGCCGGTTCAACGCCGACGTGGTCGCCCTGGCCACCAGTGCGACGCTTGCCAATGCCTATTTGCAGGTGCTCGCCGCGCAGGACCAGACTCAAGATCGGGCAGAACAATCTGCAACTCGCCGCAAAGGTCCTGAATGCCATTCGTGGCCGCCTGTCCGTCGGCACCGCCTCGGCGCTCGACGTCGCACAACAGGAGAGTCTGGTTGCAACCCAGCGTGCCGCTTTGCCATTGTTCGAGCAAGAGGTGCAGCAAAACAAAATCGCCATTGGCGTTCTACTCGGCCGCCCGCCGGAAAGTGTGACGATCCGCGGCGGCAGCCTGGCCAGGCTGCATTCCCCCTCGATCAAGTCCGGGCTGCCCTCGCAATTGCTTCTGCGCCGTCCCGATATCGCCGAGGCCGAAGCCAATCTGGCCGCCCAGAACGCCAATGTCGCGGCGGCCCGCGCCGCCTTCTTTCCGAGCGTCCAGCTAACGTCACGGGCCTTTTTGGAAAGTTTGGTGCTCAAGAATTTATTGAGGCCCGATGCCCTGCTGGCATCGGCGGCGGCCGATGTGATGCAGCCAATATTCGACGGTTATCAGCTGCAGGGTCAGCTGGCGCTGCAAAACGCCAAATATGACGAGCTCGTCCAGGCCTATCGCAAATCGATTGTCGCGGCGCTGGGCGACGTCGAGACGGCGCTCGTGGCGGTCGAGCAAACCGCCAGACATGAATCGCTGCAGAATCAGGCGGTATTGGCGTCGCGGCGGGCCTATCAGATCACCGATTCCCGGTTGCGCGAGGGGATCATCGACATTGTTACATTGCTGAACACGCAACAGACCCTATTTCAAAACGAGGATGTCCTAGTGCAGGTGCGGCTGTCGCGCTTTCAGGCCATCGTCAGCCTGATTCAGGCGTTGGGGGGTGGCTGGGTCAAACCGGCCGAGGGGGCGCCAATCGAGCCGCAATTGCCGGCGAGAATCGCCAAAGTTTCCGGCATCCCTGCCGGGCAAAATATTGCAACCGGAGAGCGACTTTGAAAAGGCTCGCGACCTTCCTATTTCTTGCCGCTATTTTCGGCTTGGTCGGAATGGTGACTTTCGGCGTCCCTTCAATCGTCGAATCCTATCTGCCAGGTATCTCCAAGTTTCTTGCCAACGCCCGGCCGCAGCGAGCGGGCCCACGCCAAAGAAGCGCGGAGGGCCCGATTCCGGTTCTGGTTGTCGCGGCCAAACTTGCTGATCTTCCGATTACGCAGGATGCCATTGGTACCGTACAGGCGCTGAACACGGTCACCGTTCGCCCGCAGATCGATGGCATCCTGGCGGAACTGAGCTTCAAGGACGGGCAGGACGTCAAAAAGGGCGACGTGATCGCCCGCCTCGATCCGGCGACCTTCAAGGCGCAATATGATCAGACCCTTGCAAAGAAGGCACAGGACGAAGCTCAACTTGCCAATGCCAGGGTCGATCTGCAGCGCTACGAGAAGCTTGCCCAAAGTGAATATGGTTCGCGCCAGCAGGCCGACACGCAGAAGGCGACGGTTGCTCAGCTCGAGGCGCAATTGCGGGTCGACCAGGCGCAAATCGACAATGCCAAGGCCTACCTCGACTACACGACGATCCGGGCGCCGATCGACGGGCGCACCGGCATCCGCCTGGTCGATCAGGGCAATATTGTTCATGCCGCTGATCCCGGCGGAATCGTCGTCCTGACTCAAGTCAAGCCGATTTCGGTCTTGTTCAACATGCCGCAGCAGCAATTGACCGCCATCCACCGGGCAATGGCGCAGAACGAACTCTCGGTCGACGCACTCGATTCCGACAACAAGACCAGGCTCGATCGCGGCATTGTCGAAGTACTCGACAATCAGATCGATCAGGCCACCGGGACGATCCGCATCAAGGCCCGCTTTCCAAATGCCGATCTGCAATTGTGGCCCGGCCAATTCGTCAATGTCCGGCTTTTTATCGACGTGTTGAGACAAGTTGTCCTAGTGCCAACCGCAGCCGTGCAGCGCGGTCCCAACGGGCCCTATGTCTATGTCGTCGACGCCGACAATATTGCGCATCTGACGCTTGTGACGATTGCACGCCAGGACGAGACCAACAGCGTGATCGGCAAGGGGATCGATGCCGGCGCGAACGTGGTCACCACGGGTTTCGTGCGGCTGACGGATGGATCAGCGGTGAGCCCGGGCGCACCGGATGCCGCTGCCCCACCAGCCGTTAAGTCCAGCCACGAAAAGCAGCCGGCCGGCGATCGACCGAGAGGTGGTCGCAGGCAAGACACCAGCAACCCGTCCAACCGGCCGGCCGAGGAGGAAGCGGCAAGGCCGCGACCCGAAACACAGTTCGCGCCGCCGGGGGCACGAACAAGCGCCGTCTCGCCACAAAGCGGGACCGAAGCACGGGCCGAGCCGCCGAGCCCGGCGAAAACGCCATGAACGTTTCCGCGCCCTTTATCGATCGGCCGGTTGCTACCGCGCTGCTCGCCATAGCCCTGCTGCTCGCCGGCATCCTCGGCTTTTTGCGCCTGCCGGTCGCTGCCCTGCCGCAAGTCGAATTCCCGACGATTGAGGTGACCACCCAATTACCGGGTGCAAGCCCCGATACGATAACGGCGCTGGTCACCGCTCCGCTTGAACGGCAATTTGGGCAAATCCCGGCGCTCACGGCGATGACCTCGCAAAGTTCGTTCGGGCTGAGCCGCATCACCCTGCAATTCGAACTCGACCGCGATATCGACGCGGCCGCCCAGGACGTGCAATCGGCGATCAATGCTGCCGCCTCGACATTGCCAAGGAACCTTCCTTACCCACCGACCTATGCCAAGGTGAACCCGGCCGATGCCGCGATCCTGACCCTGGCACTGTCCTCGGACACGATGTCGCTTCGCGGCATGAGCGATCTTGCCGATACATTGATTGCTCCGCGGCTCAGTGAGGTCTCCGGTGTCGGCCATGTATCGATCGAAGGCGGGATTCGACCTGCCGTCAGGATCCAGGCCGACCTCGCAAGACTGGCATCCTATAAGATCGGTCTTGAAGATTTGCGCGCGGCCATAGTCGCCGCCAATGTTGCTGGATCAAAGGGCTCGCTCGACGGTGCGCAGCAATCCTACACAATTGCCGCCAACGACCAGCTCAACGCTGCCGAAGCCTATCGGAATGTCGTCGTCGCCAATCGCGGTTCAACGAGCGTACGCCTAAGGGACGTCGCCATTGTGACCGACGGCCTCGAAAACGCGCGGGTCGGAGGCTGGTATCAGGGCAAGTCCGCCGTCATCCTCGACGTCAGGCGCCAGCCGGGCGCCAATGTCATTCAGACTGTTGATCTCGTGCGCTCCGAACTGCCGCGGCTCAGGCGAAGCATTCCCGCCGGCGTCGACCTTGAGGTCATTCACGATCGCACCAATACGATCCGCGCGTCGATCCGCGAAGTCGAGTTTACGCTGGTCCTCAGCGCCGTTCTTGTCGTCGTCGTTGTCCTCATTTTCCTGCGAACCCTGCGCGCGACCATCATCGCCGGCGTCGCCCTGCCCCTCTCGATCATAGCCACATTTGCGGTCATGTGGCTTGCCGGCTTCAGCCTCGATAATCTTTCCTTGATGGCACTCACGATCGGCACCGGGTTCATCGTCGACGATGCTATTGTCATGATCGAAAACATCGTCCGCAATATCGAGGCGGGCGAAACGCCCATGCGGGCGGCCCTTCGCGGCGCTCGTGAAATCGGCTTTACCGTGATTTCGTTGACCGCCTCGCTGATTGCCGTCTTCATTCCACTGCTCTTCATGGGTGGCATCGTCGGCCGCATGTTCCGGGAATTCGCGCTGACGCTGAGCATAGCGGTTCTGATCTCTGCCGCCATCTCCCTGTCGCTGACGCCGATGATGTGCAGCCGCCTGTTGCGCGGCCGGCGGCAGCGGCCGAACCCGTTCCTTCGCCTGGTCGAAATGCCGATGACCTTCATGGCCAGAGCCTATGAATCAACGCTGGCCATCGCCCTCAACCGGCAGGCCCTCATGCTGTTGGTGACGGCGGCCACGCTCGGTCTGACGGCCTGGCTCTATATCGTGATCCCCAAGGACTTTTTGCCGGATCAGGACACCGGCCTGCTGAATGTCGTGGTTGAATATGCGCCCGATATTTCCTTTGCCGAACTGACCAGGCTGCAGGCGCAAATCGCACGATCGATCCAGGCCGACCCGGACGTCGCCGGAATCGTTTCCGTCGCCGGCATCGGCACCTTGAACCCCACCTCGAATGTCGGCCATTTTTCCATCATTCTCGTGCCGCGGGACAGGCGGGCTCTGAGCGCCGGCGCCATAGCCGAGCGGCTGCAGGCCAAGGCCGGCGACCAGGCCGTCGCCAAGCTCTATATCCAGCCGGTCCAGGATATTCAGATCGCAACACGCAGCAGCCGTTCGCAATATCAATATACGCTGACCGGCACCGAGGCCGCAGAGATCTCGACCTGGTCGAGGCGGCTCGCCGACGAACTGCGCGGTGACCCGAATTTCCGCAACGTGGCCGCCGAAACGCCGCAAGGCGGCTTGCGCGCCTTCGTTACTATCGACCGCGAGCGCGCCGCCCGTTTCGGCGTCTCGGTCCAGGCCGTCGACGACACGCTCAACGATGCGTTCGGCCAGCGGCAGATCTCCACCATTTATGCACAATCCAACCAATACCGGGTCATTCTCGAGGCGGCAGCGGAGTACCAGACCGATCCGAGCAGCCTTTCCCGGCTCTATGTGCAGGGGAGCGGCGGCATTCCGGTGCGTCTCGATGCCTTCACCGCGATGACGCGGACATCGGCGCCTCTCGCGATCGCCCACCAGGAGCAATTTCCAGCCGAGACGCTAAGCTTTGACCTCGCGCCCGGCGCCTCTCTCGGTGCCGCTATCGATGCGATTGCCAGGGCCGAGCAGGCGATCGGCATGCCGCGGGCGATAATCGGCAATTTCAGCGCCGATGCGGCCGAGTTCAGGCGGGCGCTTGCTGGCGAGCCCTGGCTCATTCTGGCCGCCGTGGTGACCATTTATATCGTGCTCGGCATGCTGTATGAAAGCTTTATCCACCCCTTGACCATCCTCTCGACCCTGCCTTCGGCCGGTGTCGGCGCCCTACTCGCCCTCCAGCTGCTCGGCCATACGCTGTCGATCGTCGCCGTCATCGGAATCATCCTTCTGATGGGTATCGTGAAGAAGAACGCGATCATGATGATCGATTTTGCTCTTGAGGCGGAGCGACGCGACGGGTTGACCCCGCAAGAGGCGATTACCCGCGCTTGCCGTCTGCGGTTCCGGCCGATCATGATGACCACGCTCGCGGCCCTGCTGGGCGCGCTGCCGCTTGCGCTGGCGCAGGGGACAGGCAACGAATTGCGGGTGCCGATGGGCATTACAATCGTTGGTGGCCTTTTACTCAGCCAATTGCTGACGCTTTACACGACGCCGGTCGTCTATCTGACCCTGGAGCGATTGCGACGGCGGGCGCTTACCTCCGGCCCTCCGTCCGAACAGGACCCGCCACGCCCGGCGATCGACGCGGCGCTGGGCAAGACCAATGAGGCGGGACAGCAGGCGGCATGAGCGGCTTTTCGAGCTTCTTCATCAAGCGGCCGATTGCAACGACCCTGCTTGCCATCGGGCTTTTCCTGATCGGCGCGGTCGCCTATTTTGCGCTACCGGTCGCGAGCCTCCCGGCGGTCGAGTTTCCAACCATTCGGGTTTGGGCGAGCCAGCCGGGTGCCGATCCTGCCACCATGGCCGCGACTATTGCCGCGCCATTGGAACGCCGGCTCGGCGAAATCGCCGGCGTCAGCGAAATGAGCTCGTCGAATGCGCTCGGTTCGACGAACATATCGGTGCAATTCGAGCTCAACCGCAGCATCGACAATGCGGCGCGCGACGTTCAGGCTGCCCTCAACGCGGCCGCGACCGACCTGCCCTCCGACCTGCCGACGCTGCCAATGTTCCGCAAGGCCAATTCGGCGGCGGCCCCGGTACTCATTCTCGCGCTGACTTCTCCATACGATTACGCCAAGTGCGATCTACGATGTTGCCGATACGGTGGTAGCCCAAAGGATCGCCCAGGTCGAAGGCGTCGCCGAAGTTAGCGTCAACGGCGCCGAGCAACCGGCGGTGCGGGTCTGGGTCGATCCGGCCCGCCTTGCTGCCATGGGCGTCAGTCTCGATGCTATTCGCGCGGCGATTACCGTATCGAATGTCCAATCGCCGCTCGGCGCCTTCAACGGGCCGAGCAGAAGCGAAACAATTGCGACCAACGACCAGATCGTCAATCCCGAGGATTATCGCCGGATCATCGTCAAGACGGCAACGGGAACGGCAGTGCCGCTTTCTTCAGTCGCCGAGGTCGAACCGGGCGTGCGCAATATCCGCGCCGCTGGCTGGTTTAATCGGCAGCCCGCCGTCCTGCTGGTCATTACCAAGCAGCCCAATGCCAATGTGATCGAAACCGTCGATCGCGTCCGCGCGCTGCTACCCGAAATCAAGCGCTGGATTCCTGCGGGCGTAGAAATTGCGGTATTGAGCGACCGGACCCAGACCATCCGGGCTAGCGTCAAGGAGATTCAGCGCACGCTGCTGATCACCATCTTTCTGGTGATGATGGTAGTGCTCGCATTTCTGCGCGGCGCGGCTTCGACGCTGGCGGCCGGCATTACCGTGCCGCTGTCGCTTGCCGGAACATTCGCGGCCATGTGGGTTGCCGGCTTTTCGCTCGACAATTTGTCACTGATGGCAATTACCATTGCGGTGGGCTTCGTCGTCGACGATGCCATCGTCATGATTGAGAACATTCACCGCAATCTCGAACTTGGCCTCGACCGTCGTTCGGCCGCCGTTGTTGGTGCCCGCCAGATCAGCTTCACCGTGATTTCGATCAGCCTATCGCTGCTCGCGGCCTTCATCCCACTTTTGTTCATGGACGGGATTGTCGGCCGCCTGTTCCGTGAATTCTCGTTGACCTTGGCTTTCGCCATCGTCGCTTCAACGCTCGTCTCGCTGAGCGTCACGCCGATGATATGCGGCAAGTTCATGCGGCACGAAGGCGCCGCATCGCGCGGCCTGTCGGGGCGGATCGAGAGCTGGTTCGACCGACTGGGATTGGCCTATACGGCAAGTCTAAGGCCAGTGATTTCGCATCCCTGGATCGTCCTCTTGGTGATGGTCGCGACCATTACCCTGACAATGGATCTTTACCGTGACGCGCCGAAAGGCTACTTTCCGCAGGACGATACGGGCCTTGTCTTCGGCTTCACGGAAGCCTCGCCCGATGTCTCGTTTTCGGCCATGGCGCAATTGCAGCAGCAGGCGGCCGAAATCGTCCTCGAAGATCCGGCGGTTGCCGCGATGGCCTCGTTTATCGGCTCCTCGGTCGGTTCCGGTTCGGTCAATCAGGGGCGGTTCTTTGTCAACCTCAAGCCGGAGACCGAGCGCGGCCTCACTTCGACGCAAGTGGTCGACCGGCTGCGTGGCAAGATTTCGAACCTGGCCGGCCTGCAGGTCTACCTGACACCGGTCCAGGACCTGCGGGCCGGGGCGCGGGTTGGCAAGTCGTCTTACCAATTCACGCTATGGGACACCGATCTTGCCGAGCTCGAAGCCTCCGTGCCAAAGGTGCTTGCCAAGATCAAGGAAATTCCCGGCCTGGTCGATGTTTCGACCGACAGCGAGAAGGGCGGCCTCGAGGCCAATGTCGTGATCGACCGCCCGATGGCGGCGCGCCTCGGGGTGGCGATCCAGGACATCGACAATGCGCTCGGCGAGGCCTTTGGCCAGAAGCAGATCTCGACGATCTATTCGCAGCGCAACCAATATCGGGTCATTTTGGGAATCGTGCCGTCGCGCCAGCGCGATCCGACCGATCTCGAAGGCCTGCACGTGCCGGGATCAAGTGGCGCGCAAATTCCTTTGTCCAGCGTCGCCCATGTCGAGCGCACGACCGCGCCACTGGTCGTCAATCATCAGGGTCAATTCCCCTCGATCACCATCACCTATAGCCTAACGGCGGCTGCCAATCTCGACAGCGCCAATCGGGCGATCGAGCAGAGCGTCGCCGCGCTGCATCTGCCGGACGGGCTTCACGCGGAATTTGCCGGCGATGCCAAGAGCCTCGCCCAGAATTCCAAAGCCATGAGCGTGTTGATATTTGCCGCCCTCCTCGTCATTTATATCATTCTCGGCGTTCTCTATGAGAGTCTCCGGCATCCGATCACGATCATATCGACATTGCCCTCGGCCGGCCTTGGCGCGCTTCTGGCGTTGCGCCTGGCGGGTCTGGACCTCACGATCATCGCCTTCATCGGCATCATTCTCCTGATCGGTATCGTCAAGAAGAACGGGATCATGCTCGTCGATTTCGCAATCACCGCCGAACGTATCAGCGGGCTGACGCCGGAGCAGGCGATTATCGAGGCATGCGCCGTGCGCTTTCGCCCGATTCTGATGACGACCCTCGCGGCATTGCTCGGCGCCCTGCCGTTGGCGCTTGCCGTCGGTGCCGGCAGCGAACTACGCCGGCCACTTGGGATCACGATCGTCGGCGGGCTGGTCCTGTCGCAGCTACTGACGCTTTACACGACGCCAGTCATCTACCTCGTTCTGGCTAAGCTCGGCCGCAACCGGCAGAACGCGGCAGCACGGCTGCAACCGGAAGCGACCTAGTCGAGGCCAGTGCTCAGGCCGGCCCGGGTGCCACGTCGTGCGGGACGAACCGTCCGGATTGCTGCGGCTGCATGTCGAGATGGCGTTGGTGCAGAGGCAAGAGGCTCGACCGGTGTCCGATCGAGACGAAAGTCGTGTTCGGCAGAAGTTCGGCCAGCGTCTGGTAGAGACGCCGTTCGCTGCTCTCGTCCAATGCCGAGGTCGCCTCGTCCAAGAACAGCCAATCGGGCTTCGCCAGCAGCGCCCGGGCCACCGCGATGCGCTGCTGCTCGCCGCCCGACAAACGCTGGGCCCATCCGCCATCCTCATCGAGCCGATCGGCGAAGCTTTGCATCTGGACGGCCGTTAGCGCCAGCTGGATTGCCGCGTCATCATAGGCCTGGGCCGCGGCTGGATAGGTTACCGCGTCGCGCAGGCTTCCCATCGGAATATAGGGGCGCTGCGGCAGCAGCATCACGCGGGCCCCCTCGGGCATTGCGATCCGGCCCTCGCCATAGGGCCAGATCCCTGAAATGGCCCGAAACAGCGTCGACTTGCCGGAGCCCGAAGGACCGGTCAGTAGCGCTGACTGCCCTTGTTTTAAGGCGAGATTCGGGACATCGACGATCCGACGGCCGTCCGGCAAGGCGAGGTCGAGGCCAGCAAGGCGGACGGCGGCATCGGCGCTGCGCATCTGGTCGATGCGCGGCGGCTTGCTACCGAGATTCTCGGCCCGGCCCATTGCGTCGTCGAACGTCGTCAAGCGATCGAGCACTGCCTTGTAGGCTGCCAGCGAGACGTAGTAGGTCACAAAGAAATTCAATGCGCCCTCGACCTGTCGAAAGGCACTAGCGGTCTGGGTCATTACGCCCAATTGAATCTTGCCGGCAAAATAGAAGGGGGCGGCAAATATGAAGGGGATCAGCGGCGAGATCTGCCCATAGAAATAGGTGAAGGCGAGCAGCCATTTCCGCAACGCCACAATCCTCAAGTAATTGGCGAAAATCTGAGCGAAGCGGCCCATGACCGAGGTCCTCTCGACCCGCTCGCCGTCGAGAAGCGCGACCTGTTCCCCATATTCGCGCAGACGGGCTATCGAGAACCGCATGTCGGCCTCGTATCTTTGCTGGGTAAAAAGCAGCTTTGACAGCGGGTGGCCGATCATATGGGTGACGAGCGTGCCGACGGTTGCATAAATCAAGGCGACCCAAAACAGGAAACCCGGCACTTTGATGTCGGTCCAGGGCAAGGTGAAGTTAGCCGACAGACTCCACAGGATGATTGAAAACGAGACCAGCGAACTCAAATTCGAAATCAAGGTGATCGAATAGCCGTAAAGGCCGCTGTCAGCATCAATGAAACGATTGACATCCTCGGCGATGCGCTGGTCGGGGTTGTCGGCCTGCGAGCCTGCGAGCGCCATGCGGTAATGGGTGTTGCCATTTAGCCAGCGCCCGACGTAGCGGTTGGTCAGCCAACGCCGCCAGCGGATGATCAGCATGGATTGCACGACGAATTCGATGATCGCGCTGAGCAGGAGAATGATCACCCAGGGGATCCAGATCGTCAGCAATTGGCGCCAGAACTCGACTTGATCCTTGTTCTGGATGGCATTGAACCAATCGCGATTGAAGAACGACAATCTGATATTCATCGCGACCTGGGCCTGGTTGACCAGGACCAGAAAGACGATCATTGCGATGGCGACGCGGCTTTCCGTCGAATGAAACAGGCGAAACGGCCAGATCCGGCCTGCACCCGGATCCTTGGTTTCAAAATAGGGATCGGCGACGGCCATCATCTGGCGAATCACGGGAATATGCGAAATCGCGTAGATCAGGATGCCGAAAGTGGCGACCGTCAGTGGCAGGCTTTCCGGCAATTCATAGTCCGTGAGCGATTCTGGCCAAAGCCCCCGTTCGCTCACCAGATAGAGCGAACCGAAGACGATGGTCTCGATCGCGAAGAACGCTGCGAAAATCCTCAAATACTTTGAAATATCAAAACTGAGATAGGTGGTGACGGCCAGGATGACCGAGGCTAGCGTCAGCAGAAGCAGCGTCTGGTCCCCCGAGGATTGGCTGACCCAAAGGGAGAGGACCGCAAAGACGGCGACGGCGAGACTGAGTGGTTTCATGCCATTGTCCTGGTGTGGAAACCTATTCTCGTGGGCGATCGACCAGCCTAGCACAGGCCGGCCCCGACCAGGCGAGGCCAGGAGCCGCGAATCTGAACCGAATCAAAAGGGCCAGCCTTGCGGCTGGCCCTGTGGTTCTAGCGGCTGGAATCCTAGAAATCCATGCCGCCCATGCCGCCGCCGCCGCCGCCCATCGGCGGGGTCGGCTTGTCCTTCGGCGTCTCGGCGATCATTGCCTCGGTGGTGATCAGGAGGCCGGCGACGGAGGCCGCATCCTGGAGCGCGGTGCGCACGACCTTGGCCGGATCGACAATGCCGGCTTCGATCATGTCGACATATTGCTCGGTCTGGGCATTGAAGCCATGCGTCTGCGACTTGTTCTCGCTGATCCGGTTGACCACGATCGATCCCTCGACCCCGGCATTCTCGACGATCTGCCGCAGCGGCGATTCCAAGGCCTTGAGAACGATACGGATACCGGCCTGGACGTCGGCATTGTCGCTGGTCAGCTTGCCGACCGCGGTCCGCGCCCGCAGGAGCGCAACCCCACCGCCTGCAACGATGCCTTCCTCGACCGCCGCCCGCGTCGCATTCAGCGCGTCGTCGACCCGGTCCTTCTTCTCCTTCACCTCGATCTCGGTGGCGCCGCCGACCCGGATCACCGCAACACCGCCGGCAAGCTTGGCCAGACGCTCCTGCAGTTTCTCGCGGTCGTAATCCGACGTCGTCTCCTCGATCTGTGCCTTGATCTGCGCCACCCGTCCCTCGATGTCCTTCTTCTTGCCGGCACCGTCGATGATCGTGGTGTTTTCCTTCTCCATGCGGATGCGCTTGGCCTTGCCGAGCATCGCAATTGTCACCGATTCCAGCTTGATGCCGAGATCTTCGGCAATCATCTGGCCGCCGGTCAGGATCGCAATGTCCTCCAGCATCGCCTTGCGGCGATCGCCGAAGCCCGGCGCCTTGACCGCTGCAACCTTGAGGCCGCCGCGCAGCTTGTTGACGACAAGCGTAGCCAATGCCTCGCCCTCGACGTCCTCGGCAATGATCACCAGCGGCTTGCCGGTCTGAACCACCGCTTCCAGAACCGGAAGCATCGGCTGCAGCGTGGACAGCTTCTTCTCGTGAATCAGAATGTAGGGCTCGTCGAGCTCGGCAATCATCTTCTCGGCATTGGTGATGAAATAGGGCGAAAGATAGCCGCGGTCGAATTGCATGCCCTCGACCACGTCGAGCTCGGTCTCGAGGCTCTTGGCCTCCTCGACCGTGATCACGCCCTCGTTGCCAACCCGCTGCATCGCCTTGGCGATCATCTCGCCAATCGACTTGTCGCCATTCGACGAAATCGTCCCGACCTGAGCGACTTCCTCGGACGACTTGATCTTCTTCGCCCGCTTCTCGATGTCCCTGACCGCCTCGCTCACCGCAAGGTCGATGCCGCGCTTGAGATCCATCGGGTTCATGCCGGAGGCAACGAACTTCGTCCCCTCCTTGACAATCGCCTGGGCGAGAACCGTCGCCGTCGTGGTGCCGTCGCCGGCCGTGTCATTGGTCTTCGAGGCCACTTCGCGCACCATCTGCGCGCCCATGTTCTCGAACTTGTCCTCAAGCTCGATCTCCTTGGCAACCGTCACACCATCCTTGGTGATCCGCGGCGCCCCGAAGCTCTTGTCGAGCACGACATTGCGGCCCTTCGGCCCCAATGTCACCCGAACCGCATTGGCCAGAATATCGACCCCGCGCAACATCCGATCGCGCGCATCGGCCGAAAAACGTACGTCCTTGGCAGCCATTGTTCTGTACTCCTGAAATTTAGATCGATCGACCGATGGACGGGCGCTAGCCCACAATGCCCATGATGTCGGATTCCTTCATGATCAGCAGTTCCTGACCATCAATCTTGACTTCGGTGCCTGACCATTTGCCAAACAGCACCTTGTCGCCCTTCTTCACATCGAGCGGGACAAGCTTGCCCGCCTCATCGCGCGCGCCGACCCCGACCGCGATAATCTCGCCCTCCTGGGGCTTCTCCTTCGCCGTGTCGGGAATAATGATGCCGCCCTTCGTCTTCTCCTCGCCTTCAAGGCGACGGACGACGACGCGGTCATGCAGGGGACGGAACTTCATATCTCTCACTTCCCTAGAGTTGGACGTTGCAACGACACCCGACGGACTGGTCGAGGCGGGTAATGCCGGTCGCCGCCATCGGAGCACCCTCCGTTAGCACTCAGCTATTGCGAGTGCTACCAGATTGGGGTTCCAAATAGGCAGGCGGTTCCATGGTGTCAAGGACATTCACTGGGCCTTCGGCCTTTGGCGCGGTGTTTAGAGCGCCCGCTGCCCGGCAACGAGCCGATAGACGGCACCGGCGGCGAGCCCGCCGGCAAGGCCAATCGTCCAATCCAGCGGGTCTGCGGCCACGCCGAAAAGTGAGGACGCCGCCAGAAACAGCGCCGAGCAGGCGCACGCCCCGAGCGCGTAATCGACAACACTGGTCAAGGCGAAGCGCCGCAGCACGAAATGGGCCGGCAAGGCAAACATGCCGACCGCCCGCGCGCCGCTCCAGACTGAGGCCATCAGCGCGAGAGTCGTCAGGCCCTCGAGGCGCCGTCCGGAGATGGCCGCCATTTTACCAGCCAACTCCGCCGTCTCGCTGCCCAATTGGTTGCGCCCGGTCATGATGAAAGCCATTTCGACCACGACCACGGCGAGAATGGCCGCCAGCAGCGCGCCATAGGAGGTCGGAACCCGGCACCCTGCCGCTAGGTCCGGGCTGGATCCGGACGAATCGCGCAAGGCGGCAACGAGTTCCCTCTCGACGGGATCGAGGGCACGCTCGCCACCATGAGCCGGTGCCGTTTGCGGTGCCGGCTGACCGCGCTTGCCAAAGGCCATGCCTATTTCCGCTCCACAATCCTCGCCTGGCGTCACTCTCGCTGGGTGGGCCTTGCCAGAGGGTAAAGGCGGCAGCCGGCGCCACGCCATCCCAGCAATTCGGCCAGCCATGGCTTCCAAATCCTAACCGGCCCCGGTGACGGCCGGTGGAAGCCGGCAAGATTCCACTAACCATGCCAAAGGATGAACGGGATCGGTCAAGAAATATAAAACCGGCTTCGCCTATACACGGCCATACACGGCCAGGCTGGCAGAGGAGCACGGCTATGCGCAAAAAATTGGTGGGCGTGGGCTTTTGCCTGGTCGGTCTGGCCGGTTTTGGCGGCCCAAGCAGAGCGGCGCCAGGGATCGGCTACAACGAGCCTGGCGGCATGCCGGCGACAAGCCTTGCGCCGATCCACGCACCGCTCGCTCGCCCGATCGCACGGGCGGTTCCGGCGAGGTTCACGCGCCAGGAAGTCGACTACAGCGAACGGCAGCCGCAAGGCACGATCATTATCGATACGATTGACAAATACCTCTACCTCGTGACCGGCCCGAACCGGGCGCTGCGTTACGGGATTGGCGTCGGCCGGCCGGGTTTCGAATGGGCCGGCGTCAAGACCATTTCGCGCAAGGCGGAATGGCCGGATTGGACGCCGCCAGGAGAAATGCTGAAGCGCCGTCCCGATCTGCCCCGGCACATGGCGGGAGGTCCGGACAATCCGCTCGGCGCTCGCGCCCTTTATCTCGGCTCCTCGCTCTACCGCATTCACGGCACCAACGAGCCGGAGACAATTGGCACCAATGTCTCCTCGGGCTGCATCCGCATGATGAATGCGGACGTCACCGACCTCTACAACCGGGTCGCCGTCGGGACCAAAGTCATCGTCCGCTGAGCGGATTTCAGACGGCCACGATCACCAGACCGGATGCCAAAGGATCAGACGTCGAACGAATCGCCGCCGCCAAAATCGCCGCCGGTATCGAAATCACCGCCACCGCCAAAATCGGTCCCGGAATTGTCAGCCGCATCCTGCACATCGTCCTGGTCCTGATCCTGATCCTGCAGGACATCCTGGGCATGCTGGGCTGCCGGATCATTGCCGTAATAATTGTTGATGATCGTCTCGCCCGCCGGGCTGGCGGCGCCGCCGCTCAGAAGGCCAGGTCCTGCCATAGTGGCGAGCGTTGCATTATGGCCGCCCGTGAAGAGGCTACGCATGGAATTGGCAAGCAGCATGCCGCCGGCTACGCCTGCGGCCGTCGTCAAGGCGCCAGACAGGAAGCTGCCACCGCCGCCCAACGCAGGTTGCGCCCACGGACCGGACGGGGTCGCCTGTTGGCCCTGGCCCCACGGACCGGTTGGCGCCGGCTGGCCCCAGGGGCCGGATGGTGCGGTAGGAGCCGCATAGGGGCGTGGCGCCGCGGCAGCTGGCGGCGGGCTTGCGGCGCCAAACATCGACTTGCTGAGGCCGCCGAGGAAAGAGGCGGGACTTTGCTGCTGCTGTTCGAGCGCATGGATCTTGTCCTCGAGCTCTTGCAGGCGCTGGCTCGCGGCGCCAAGCGCCTGCTCCTGCACCAGAACCGTCTGGGCTAGGAGATAGGGTGCAACCGGCAAGGCCTTGACGTTGTCGGCGATGAAAGCCTCCGCCTGACCATCGCGTGGCCCATTGGCCGCCGATTTAATCCGTTCAAACAGACCGGTCAGCATCTGACGTTCGTCCGGCGTCATATGTCCCTCCTCATTCCGCTAGGTCGCATCGCGAAGCGCTGATATGGCGCCTGACAATGACCGATCCAAGACAGTGGCCAGGTTAAATTTTCTTAAGCTTCGCTTTTCCCGCCCCGTTCCAGCAGCGCATAGGCCGGAATGGTCAAAAATTCGGCGAAATCGGCAGCAAGCGACATGTCGCAGAACAGCTGGGTCGCCTCGGCAAACCGGCCGGCATCATAAACCGCCGGTCCGATCGCCGCCCGCACCTTGGCCATTTCATCGGCGAAAAGCGAACGGAAAAGCGCCGGTGTAACTTCGCGTCCGTCGCCCAGTCGGGCCCGATGCCGCAGCCATTGCCAGACCTGGGCCCGCGATATTTCGGCAGTCGCGGCATCCTCCATAAGATTGTAGAGCGGTACCGCGCCGCGGCCCCGCAACCAGGCTTCGATATATTGGACGCCGACCCGAATGTTCTCGCGCAAGCCGGCCTCCGTCCGCTGGCCCGTATGCACTTGCAAAAGGTCGGCCTGGGTGACGTTGACGTCGTTGCGCAATTTGTCGAGCTGGTTGACCCCCGGCATTTTCTCGTCGAACACTTGGCGTGCCAACGGCACCAGATCGGGATGAGCGACCCAGGTGCCATCATGGCCGAGCCCGACTTCGCGTTCCTTGTCGGCCCGCACCTTGGCAAAAGCTGCCTCATTGGCGGCCGGATTGTTCTTGACCGGGATCTGCGCCGCCATGCCGCCCATCGCAAAGGCGCCGCGCCGATGGCAGGTCTTAATCAACAATTGCGCGTAGGCGCTGAGAAAGGCCTTGCCCATGACCATCTCGGCACGGTCGGGCGTCAGGAATTTCGGGTTCTTGCCGAGCCGCTTGATGAACGAAAAGATATAATCCCAGCGGCCGCAATTGAGGCCGGCCGCATGGTCGCGCAGCTCGAAAAGTATCTCGTCCATTTCGAAAGCCGCCGGCAGCGTCTCGATCAGAACAGTTGCCTTCAGAATCCCCTGCGCAATGCCTAATTCCTTTTCCGCATAGGTGAGAACGGCGTTCCACAGCCGTGCCTCGAGATGGTTCTCGAGCTTGGGCAAGTAGAATGCCGGCGTCGCGTTCTGGGCGATCTGGCTATGGGCATTGTGGAAGACATAGAGACCGAAATCGAATAGCGAAGCGGATACCGGTTCACCGTCGACGTGAAGATGTGCCTCGAGCAGATGCCAGCCGCGCGGCCGCACCATCAATACGGCCGGCCTAGCCGAGAGCCGGTAGGATTTCCCAGTAGTGGGATCGGTGAAATCGATGGTGCCGTTCCAGCGGTCCTTGAGATTGAGCTGGCCCTCGATCATGTTGGTCCAGAGCGGCGAGGAGGCATCCTCGAAATCCGCCATGAAAACATTGGCGCCGGAATTCAGAGCGTTAACAATCATCTTGCGGTCGACCGGGCCGGTTATTTCAACCCGCCGGTCCATCATATCGGCCGGCAAGGGTGCAACCCGCCACTCGTCCTGCCGGATCGCCCGGGTGTCGAGCCGGAAATCCGGCGGCCAACCGGCATCGAACTTCTTCTGGAGTTCCAGGCGGGCCTGCAGCCGCGCTTTTCGTTCGGCGTCGAATTGGCGGTGGAGATCGGCGATAAAGGCGAGCGCTGCCGAGCCCAGGATTTCCTCGAACCGGGCCCCCATTGTGCCTTTGACCTCGACCCCCCGCGGATGTCTGACGGGAATTGGCACAGCGTCCTTTCGGCGGCCCGGTGCAGCGACGGTCGCTTGTTGCGGCGAGGACTTGGCGTTCATCGCCGCTGGCGAACGGCCTTGCGGCTCGCTTCGGATGGGTGGCGCGGCGCCGCCGGCCTTGGCCTTTTTCACCGAAACCGACTTGACCGCAATTGCCCGCGGGGCCGCTGGAGTGGTGGTCGTGGTTCCGGCGGTCGCAGGCTCGGCGGCCTTCGTCTTGGTCGTCGTTGTCTTGGTCGTCGCTGTCTTGGCCGTCGCTGTCTTGGCCGTCGCTGTCTTGGCCGTCGCTGTTTTGACCGTCGCTGTCTTGGCCCTGGGCTTGGCCGTTGCTCCGGTCGGCAACTTCCTGGCTGCCCTCTTCCGCGTGTCCGCCGCCTTGCCCGTTGCGTCTTTCGACAGTTTTTCCTTGCCCTTTGACTTGGCTTTGGCGGAGGTCCGCCGCACTTTGGCGGCAGACCCGCTGGTCTTGACCGCTATGGCCTTGCCCGGCGCTTTCGCAGCCACGCTCTTAGCCGAGCTGCGCTTGGTTGTCTTGCGCGTTGCCACCGATTTATTTTGCGCCATATGCCCCTCCTTGAACCGCCACTGTTTTGGAACTTCTAGTGGCTTGTAGTGGCTTGCCGCCCCGACCCGGCGCCCACAAGTCCGCGCATCTGTTCCGGTACCGGTCCACCATAGGCCCAGTCAAGCAATTGCGCGGTATGGACGATTGGCAAATCGATCCCGGCCTGTCGCAGGCCTAACCCGATTTGCGTCATGCAGCCCAGATTCCCCGTCGCGATGACCTGCGGCCTGGTGCGCAGGATGTTGCCGAGTTTTCGCTCGCGCAGCTGCGCAGCAATCGCTGGTTGAAGAATGTTGTAAGTACCGGCCGAACCGCAGCAGATATGGCCCTCTGGTATGTCCTTGACGACGAAACCGGCCGCCTGCAGCAGCGATTTCGGACCATCGGTCAATTTCTGTCCGTGCTGCATCGAACAGGCCGAATGATAGGCGACGATGAGGCCTGGGCCCAGCGGCGCGGCAACGAGCGGCTGCAACCGGCCGAGCGTGTCGTAGGTCGAAAGCTGGACCAGATATTCGGTGAGATCGAGCGCCATCGCGGCTATTTGTTTGGCCTTCTCGGCATATGCAGCGTCCTCGCGAAACATGAACCCGTAATCCTTGATGGTCGTGCCACAGCCCGATGTCGTGATGATGATCGCATCGAGTCCGCCGGCGGCCTGTTCGTGGCTCCAGGCATCGATATTGCGGCTGGCAAAGCCAAGCGCGTCCCTGGCCCGCCCCATGTGATGGACGAGCGCACCGCAGCATCCCTCGCCCTCGGCATTGACCACCGCGATGCCAAGGCGGTTCAAAAGGCGAGTGGTCGCGGCATTGATTTCGGGATCGAGGACGGGCTGGGCGCAGCCGCTTAGCAGCGCCACGCGACGCGCGGCGGGCGCCTGGAGCGGCCGGGACACTCGCTTCGGCATTCGTGCTGGCGCCAGATCCAGCATCGCCGCAAGCGGTGGTCCGACAGCCGGAAGCCGTCGCACGGCGCCACGCAGCGGCCGGGCGAGCCGCGCCGCCCACAGGGCCGCGCGAAAGCGGGAGGGAAAGGGCAGTATCCAGGCAAGCAGGTTGCGAACCGCCTGTTCGCCGATCGGCCTTCGATAGGTGGATTCAATATGCGCGCGGGCGTGGTCAACGAGATGCATGTAGTGCACGCCGGACGGGCACGTGGTCATGCATGACAGGCAGGAGAGGCAGCGATCGACGTGCCGCACAACCGACGAGGTCGCGGCGCGACCACGCTCAAGCATTTCCTTGATCAGGTAGATGCGGCCGCGCGGACTATCTAGTTCGTCGCCAAGCAGGAGGTAGGTTGGGCAGGTGGCGGTGCAAAAGCCGCAATGGACGCAGCTGCGCAGGATTTTTTCCGATTCTCGCACGTCGCTGTCGGCGAGCTGGGCTTCGGTGAAATTGGTTTGCATGATTATATGCCTGGGTACATCCGGCCGGGATTGAGGATGCGGTGCGGATCGAAGGCGCGCTTGATGCCGTCGGCGAGCTTCATCAGCGGCGCCGCAAGCGGTTCGAAAACGGGAATGCTGGCGCGCAAGGCTGGACTGGCGCGAACGAGTGTTGCATGGCCGCCGCAAATACGGACCGCAGCGCGTAGCACTTCAGCATCGGCCTCGGTTTCGTCCGGTCGGGCAAGCCAGATCAGGCCGCCGCCCCAGTCGAAATAATACCGCCGCGACGGCCGGGCCGCGAGCCGACTGATCAAGTCAGGGGCCCGAGAAGGCGGCAGCGAAATCCGCCAGACGGCTTCGCCGCGGGGTTCGCTCAGGATTTCGACATTGCGAATAGCCCGCCACGCCGCATCGGCCTCGGCATCGGACATCAATTCGACGCGGCCTTGCGCGGCGAGAAGCGTCTGAAGCCGGACAACACGATAAGCGACTGACACCGGATTGCTCTCGACGCGAACCAAGGTCAGCGCTGCACCGCCAGCCGTCCCTGCCGGCAAATGGGCGGCACCGCTGACTTCATAGGGCGAGCCAAGGGCCGCCGCCAGCATCGACACAGCGCTCCGATCGTCGAGATTGCGCAGCGCCAGCGTTGCCCGTTGCATGGCGCGAGGCAGCACCTTGAACGTCACTTCTGTCAACAAGCCCAACGTGCCATAAGCGCCGGCATTCAGCTTGACGAGATCGAGGCCGGTAACGTTCTTCATCACCCGCCCACCCGACTTGATCACCTCGCCGCGCCCGTTGACGAGCCGCAGTCCGATCAGGCCGTCGCGCGCCGCCCCTGCCGCTATTCGCCGCGGGCCGGAAATGTTGCAGGCGGCAATTGCCCCGATCGTCGGCTCACCGCCGGTCGCATACAGAACGCGATGATCCATCGGCTCGAAGGCGAGGCATTGGCCATGTTCGGCGAGCATCGCCTCGATGGCGTGAAGCGGAGTGCCGGCCCCGGCTGAAAATACCATTTCGACGGGCTCATAAAGAGTCACCCGGTTTAGGCCTGCCGACGACAGCGCCTGGGCGTTGCCGGCCGGGCGGCCAAGCTCGGCCCGCGTTGCGCCGCCGCAAATCGTCAGCGGCCGGCGATCAGCGCAAGCGCCGCGAATTATCTCGGCCGCTTCGGTTTCCGATTGCGGCGTCAGCACGGTCATTGCGGCAAGAGACTGCCAGCACAGCGTCGCCTGGGCATCACACGCCATCCCTCTGATCAAGCGGGAAGACCTTGGCCGGATTCAACAGCCATTGCGGATCGAAGACGGCGCGCACCCGGATCTGTTGGCGCAGGTCGTCCGGGTTGAACTGGCACGGCATTAGATCACGCTTTTCGATCCCGACGCCGTGCTCGCCGGTGAGACAGCCGCCAACCTCGACACACAGACGCAGAATATCGTTACCGGCACTTTCGGCCTTCGCCTGTTCGCTGGGGTCATTGACATTGTAGAGGATCAACGGATGCATGTTGCCGTCGCCAGCATGAAAAACATTGGCGACGCGCAAGCCGTAGGATGCGACGATTTCGCCGGTTCGTTTCAGCACATGGGACAATTGCCCGGTTGGCACCGTTCCGTCCATGCAAATGTAGTCGGCGACCCGGCCGGTCGCGCCAAAGGCGGATTTGCGACCCTTCCAAATCAGGGCCGTCTCGAGCGCTGACCGCGACTGGCGGATCTGCGTGACCCCGTGCTGCTTGGCTATGGCGTCGATTCGGGCAAGTTCGGCATCCATCTCGCCTTCCGACCCCTCGACTTCGATGATCAGCAGCGCCTCAACGTCGAGCGGATAGCCGGCGTGGGCGAAGGCCTCACAAATGGCGATCGCCGGCCGATCCATGAATTCCATCGCCACCGGGATGATGCCGGCGCCGATGATCGCGGCGACACAGGCGCCCGCCGCCTCGCTGGAGGCAAAGCCGAAAAGTACCGGCCGCGCCCCTTCCGCCATCGGCAGGATGCGGACTGTGACCTCGGTGACAATGCCGAGCTGACCCTCGGAGCCAACGACAAGGCCAAGGAGATCGAGTCCGGGACTGTCGAGACTCGGGCCACCAATTTCGACAATCGTGCCATCGATCAGAACCATTTTCACGCCGAGGACATTGTTGGTGGTCACGCCGTATTTTAGGCAATGGGCGCCGCCGGAATTCGTGCCTATATTGCCGGCGATTGTGCAGGCCAATTGCGAGGAAGGGTCGGGCGCGTAGAAAAAGCCCTCGGCCGATACGGCCTGGCTAATCGCCAGATTGGTAACTCCCGCTTCGACCCGCATCGTCCGATTGGCAAGGTCGACCGAAAGGATCCGGTTCATCTTCGCAATGCCGACAACCACCGCATCCTCCTGCGGAATCGCCCCACCGGCGAGCGATGTTCCGGCGCCGCGCGGGACGACCGGGAGGCCATTGGCATGGCAATAGCTCAAGACCGCGCTGACCTGCTCGCTGGTCTGCGGCAGCACCACGGCGAGCGGCAGCCTGCGGTAGGCGGTTAGGGCATCAGTTTCGAAGGCGCGCCGCTCGTCTTCCTCGCTCACCAGACAGTCCGGCGGCACCAGCGCGGCAAGCCCCGACACGATTTCGACCCGCCGCCCTATCAGAGCAGCATTGACCGGTGGGAAGGCAATGGAGTTCATCGTCGGCCTGTTCCTTGCCCTGCAGACTTATAGGCCAAAGCTCGGCGGCGGCAAGGGCCTCAAAGGGCCTTCCTTTGCCGCACAGACGCGGGCTTGAAAGACTTCTGGGGCCTGGTTCAATGTCCGCTGCGACCGGCCCGTTTGGCCCGAGGGAGAGAATGATTGGCTGAGCCCGACCGAACCCGACCCATTCGCATCGGCCTGTTTGTAACTTGCCTCGTCGATCTGTTTCGCCCGAACGTCGGATTTGCGGCGGTCAAGCTGCTCGAGGACGCTGGCTGCGATATCATGGTGCCGGCCCAGACCTGTTGCGGCCAACCGGCCTATAATTCCGGCGACCGGCGCGATGCCAAGGCCCTGGCCCAGCAGGTGATCGACGCTTTTGCCGATTGCGACTATGTGGTCGCGCCGTCAGGCTCGTGCGCCGGTATGATTGCCGCGCATTATCCGGAATTGTTTGCCGACGATCCCAATCTGGCAATGCACGCCAATGCACTTGCCGGCAAGACCCATGAACTCGTCAGCTTCCTCGCCGATGTACTGGGCGTGGGCGAGGTTGGCGCCCGCTTCTCGGGAACCGTCACCTACCACGATTCCTGTTCTGGATTGCGGGAACTCGGCGTCCGCGAGCAGCCGCGCAAACTCCTTGCGAGCGTCGCCGGTCTTACGCTCGTCGAATTGCCGGAATGCGACGTGTGTTGCGGGTTCGGCGGCACGTTCGCGGTGAAATATGGCGAGATCTCCAATGCCATCGTCAGCCAGAAAACGGCGAAGATCCGCTCGACCGGCGCCCACACACTGCTTGCCGGCGATCTTGGCTGCCTGCTGAACATGGCTGGCAAGCTCTCGCGCGAGGGGAGCGACATTGCGGTTCGGCATGTCGCCGAGGTTCTCGCCGGCATGACCGACGAGCCGCCCATCGGCTTTCCCGTCCAACCGGCAAAACCATAATGTCCGCAAACCAAACCTCGACCGAATTCAAGGATAATGCCCACCGGGCGCTGGAAGACGCGCAATTGCAAGAGGCGCTCGGCAACGTCAGGTCGGGCTTCATCGACAAGCGGCGCATGGCCGCAGACCGGCTACCTGAATTCGAGGCGCTGCGCGATTCGGCAAGAGACATCAAAGACCATACGCTCGCCCATCTTGATCTCTATCTCGAAGCCTACGAGGCCAAGGTCGTCGAATCCGGCGGTACCCTGCATTTCGCCCGCACGGCGGCCGAAGCGACGGCGCAGATCGTGGCGATATGTAAGCGTCACGGCGCGAAGATCGTGACCAAAGGCAAGTCGATGATCGCCGAGGAAATCGGCCTCAACGGCGCGCTCGAGGCTGCCGGTATGGTTCCGGTTGAAACCGACCTTGGTGAATATATCATCCAATTGCGCGGCGAAACTCCGTCCCACATCATTGCCCCGGCCGTTCACCTCAACGCCAGCCAGATCGAGGCGGACTTTCGCCGCACCCACCGGCAGCTCCCGGAATCCCGCAGTTTAAGTGAGCCCGAGGCATTGCTCAGCGAAGCGCGCGGCGTTTTGCGCGATCGCTTTCTCAATGCCGACGTCGGCATTACCGGGGCTAATTTTCTTGTTGCCGAGACCGGCACCTCGATCATCGTGACCAATGAAGGCAATGGCGATCTGACCCAGACGCTGCCAAAAGTGCACATAGTTATTAGCTCGATCGAAAAGATCGTCCCGACGCTTGAAGACGTCGCCCAAATGCTGCGGGTTCTCGCCCGCTCAGCAACTGGCCAGGAAATGTCGGTCTATACCACGCTGTCGACTGGACCCCGCCGAAAGCCGACCAAGACCAGGCCGGGCGATGTTGACGGCCCAGAAGAATATCATGTCGTGCTGCTCGACAATGGGCGCTCGGCCATGCTTGGCGGCGACTTCCAGGACATGCTGCGCTGCATAAGATGCGGCGCCTGCATGAACCATTGTCCAGTTTACCACGCGATCGGCGGGCACGCCTATGGCTGGGTCTATCCTGGCCCCATGGGGGCGGTGCTGACGCCGAGCCTGATTGGCGTGGACAAGAGTGGACACTTGCCCAATGCGTCGACATTTTGCGGGCGCTGCGAAAGCGTTTGCCCAGTGCGCATTCCCCTGCCCAAGATGATGCGCCATTGGCGTGAACGGGAGTTCGAACGACACCTTACGCCGGCCTTTGCTCGCGGCGGCCTTGCCGTCTGGGCCTTCTTTGCCAGGCGCGGGGCCCTCTACCGGGCCGCGACAGGGCTCGCCATGCGCGGCCTGAAGATCTGCGCAGGCTCGCGTGGCCGCTTTGTCTGGCTGCCTTTCGCGAGCGGCTGGACCCAATATCGGGATTTTCCGGTGCCGCCGGGAACGACGTTTCAGGCGCAATGGCGCGCCAGGCGGGCGCAAGGGTTTAGGCGTGGGCGATGAGCACGCGCGATGAAATCTTCGCCGACATCCGGCGCGCCCTGGCGGTGTCCGGTCGCGAAGCACCCAGACGCGCCAGCGTCGATGAACGGTTGAAACGCGCGCCGAGCGGCCTGGTGCCGGCGCGCGGCCAGCTCGCTTTGCCTGGCCGCGTCAACCTGTTCCAGGCGCAAGCCGAGGCCGCGCAGGCGAGCGTCACCCGGGTCGCTTCACCCGACCAAGTGCCCGCCGCAGTTGCGCGTTACCTGCGCGAACATAACCTACCAGCAAGCCTCAGACGCGGCGAAGATCCGCGACTGGCGGCGATGCCTTGGTCGGAAACGCCTATCAGCCTGTCAGTCGGCAAATCTCAAGGCGAGGACCTGAACGGCCTGAGCCATGCCGTTGCCGGGGTTGCCGAGACCGGGACGCTGATCCTCACCTCCGGGCCTGAGAATCCGACCAGTCTGAACTTTTTGCCTGACAATCACATTGTTGTCGTCGAGGCGGCCGACATAGAGGGGGACTACGAAGCGGTCTGGCGACGCCTACGCGGCCGCTATGGCAAGGGCAAAATGCCGCGCACTGTCAATATGATCACCGGGCCGTCACGCTCCGGCGACATCGAGCAGACGATTTTCCTCGGCGCCCACGGCCCGCGCCGCCTGCTCATCGTTCTTGTCGAAGGCGACCGGCTGTCAGTGCCGAAATAAATCCTTGTTTTTGCCGAATTGCGCGCCATCTCCTGGAGGCCTATAGGATTTGGCGCCCGCTTGGACGGAGCCGCTGCCGCGAGCGCTGGCGCGCAAAGGGACCGGGACCTAATATGCCTTTCGCCATCTTGCCCCGCCGACCGGCCCTGGTACCGCATTCAGGTGCCATGCTCCTGAAAGCGCTGGTCCTTCTTGTAGGCCTTGCCGCGGCCGGTCAGGCCTGCGCGCAGGAGCAGTCGGGCGCACCGCCGGGGGTGCTGCAGGCTGCCCCTCCGTCGGATGCCGCCGAACCGGCCAAACCGGCAAGGCCGAGGCGGCCAGCCGACTTGACGCCTCGGCAGGAGACCAGCCTATCGAGCGACCCGCAGCCGACCCTCCAGCCCGACACTTTCATCACAACAGCCAAGGTGTCGGAACGCTATCTCGCAATTGCCGATTCAGGCGGCTGGCCGATAGTTCCCGGTCCCCTCCAGCCGGGAGCCAAAGGGAAGGCCGTCAGCCTGCTGAAAAAGCGGCTGTCGATCGAGGGCGATGTCAGCCCTAGCGACATGTCGGACAATTGGAACCCGGCGGTTACCGCCGCCGTCAAGCGTTTCCAGTTCCGGCTCGGGCTCAAGCAAACCGGCATCGTCGCTGGTGCCACGCTGCGGGCGATGAATGTCCCGGCTGCGGTCCGCTTCAAGCAACTCGCCTCGAGCGCCCAGCGCCTCGCCGGCCTGAATTTTCCTTTCGGCGAGCGCTATGTCGTCGTCGACATTCCCTCGACTAGCGTCGAGGCGGTGCAAAACGGCAGCGTGGCACAGCGCTATGTTGCGATCGCCGGTGATGTCGAACATCCCTCGCCGGAAGTCCTCGCCCGCATCACCGAAATCAATCTCAATCCGACCTGGACGGTGCCGCAATCGATTATCAAGAACGAGATCATTCCGAAAATGCGCCGAGATCCCGGCTATTTGATCGTTGCGCAAATTCGGATCCTCGGCCCCAACAACGCGGAGATCGAACCACGCAACGTCAACTGGAACACCGAGAAGGCAGCCAATTACATTTTGAGGCAGGATTCAGGTTCGGGTAATTCGCTGGGATCGATCCGCATCAACATGCCGAACAGCCATGCGGTGTACATGCATGACACGCCGGCCAAGCAATTGTTCGGCGCCGATTACCGGTTCCTGTCGCACGGCTGTGTGCGGGTCGAGGGCGTCTATGATCTCGCGGAGTGGCTGCTGAAGGATGTCCCTGGTTCGCCCCAGGGACAATGGACCAAGGCGGCCATGCTTGCCCAGATCGCATCGGGTGAACATGAAGACATCAAACTCATTAGGCCGGTGCCGGTCGCCTGGGTCTATTTGACCGGCTGGGCCAATGCCGACGGTGTGCGCCAATTTCAGAGATGACATCTACGCGATTGACACGGTCGGCGGCACCGCGCAGTACCCATCAGGTCGTTTAGCCGGGCGCTAAGCAGCACGCGCGCGCAGACAGCGAAGTCGCGATCCTCTATTCCGCCAGGACGCGGGTCGGCGGGAAGGCCACCTCGACGAGCGTGCCTTCCTTGCGCTTGCTCTTGATCGTGAACGATGCTCGGTTGGCCTCGACCAGTGCCTTGGTCAAGGGCAGACCGAGACCGGTACCCGAAGTCCGGTGGCCGGTGTTGATCTGGCGGAACGGTTCCAAAGCCATTTCGATTTCGCTCTCAGACATGCCAATGCCGGTATCGCGGATGCGGATGACGGCATGGCCGGCATCGGTCAAAGCGGTCGAGACGATGACCTGTCCGCCAGGTTCGTTGTATTTCATCGCATTGGATAGGAGGTTCAAAACGATTTGCCGTAGCGAACGCTCGTCGGCAACAATATTCGGCAGTCGCGGGGCAAGCGCCTGACGGACGATCACGCGCTCGGAACTTGCTTGTGGCTGCATTAGCGACACGCATTCGCGAACGACGCGATTGGCGTCGACGCTCGAAAAGGTCAATTCGAGTTTGCCGGCCTCTATCTTCGAGAGATCCAGGAGATCGTTCACGAGGCTCATCACATGCGTGCCGGATACATGGATGTCCTTGAGGTAATCCTTGTAGCGCTCGTTGCCGATCGGCCCGAACCGCTCCTCCATGATCACCTCGGCAAAGCCCAAAATGGCATTCAAGGGCGTGCGGATCTCATGGCTAATCTTGGCGAGAAAATCGGATTTCAATGCGCTGGCGCGTTCGGCCTGGCGCTTGGCCTCGTTGAGCTCTCGCTCGACCTTTTTCCAATGCGTCATGTCGCGCATTACGACGCAATAACGCGGGGCGGCGCCGGAACCGATCCGCCCGATCGTCATGAACAGGGGAATGGCGCCACCCTGACGCTCGCGGCCGACGACATCGCGTCCGTCGTTCAACACACTAGCGACCCCGTTGAGCGTGAGCCCCTCGAAATATTCCTGCGCGGTTCGATGGCTTTCGCTCGCCAGGAGGATGGTGAACGGCTGGCCTGCGACATCCGGCTGCTCGTAGCCGAATAGCGCTTCGGCGGACCGATTGAGAGAAACGAGATTGCCGTTGTCGTCGAGTACCGCGACGCCGTCGGTCGCCGTGTCGAGAATGGCGTGCAATTCCCTAATCTCGGCTTCCTTGCCGCGATTCTCCAGCTCGAATGCCTTGTGATGCTGCACGGTTTCGACTGGCGGCGCTCTTAGACCGGCAATTAGCGTTGCCGTACCGCCGGCCCAAGTGATCTCGCCAACTCGGCCGTGGATTGACACTTCGCCAGCACTGCCCTCGACCCCGAATATCTCCTCCTCGGCAGTCGCCGCCATGAGGGCCCGTGGGCCAAGGCGTGACCATCCTCCAGCCTCCTCCATAGCTGCAAGATCGGAATAGCCGGTCAACGCAAGGAGGGCGCTGTTGACGGCCAGGAGCCTTCCTTCCTTCCCGATCGCAACAGCAAAGGGAAGCGCATCGAGGAACGCCTGATCGAGCATAGCTGGTGCAAGCTTGGGTTCCTGGCTCCCTTCTTTCGTTTCACGAGAAGGCGGCACACGCGGCTCGGCCGGCTCAGCCGTTTCACTCAGGTTCTTCTCGGTCAATGGCCTGGCGCGCACCTCAATGCGCGCGCCAAGTGCCCGCGCAATCTCACGGAAGGCATTGCGTTCGGACGGCGTCAATTGGACGGTTTCGCCAGAGGCCGCCTGGCGGCTGGCGCGGCGCGCCGTTGTCTCCTTTTCGGCGGGGAGATTGTCCTCACTCTCCGCCCGCTCGACCGATTGAAGGCGGAGGTAGACGACATTGCGATGATCGCCTTCGGCTTCAGGCACCGGCGCCATCGGCGCCGGTGCCGGCGTCGACTCGACAGAATGCGTGGTTGCTTCCGGCGAAGGCCCCGCCCCAGTCACGCTCGATCCCGTAGAGGCAGGAATTTGCACCTGAATTGCCGATAGGCGCCCGAAGCTGACAATTCCGAAGCCGCGAAATCCGTCAAAGCGACGGTTGTCTTTGTAGAGTGGCAAGGCGCCGAGGGTTACCGGCACACTAAACTTGCCGTGATTGACTGGCCACATCACCTCGATCCCGTGGAAGCTCTCCCGCCGCCGCAGCGCCTCGGCAAGCCGGTTATCCGGGTCGAGCAACTTGGCAAGATCGATAAATGAAGCGCCCTCCAGCTGGCCGACCGAGCCAACAATATCGGCCAATTCTGGCGACACCCGCAGCAGAATGTCGTCGCTGTCAGTGTGCCAGATGAAACGTAGACTGCGGACTCCTTTGAACCGGCGCGCCAACGCGACTTTCAGATCCTCCGGCGATTCGGCCGCCAGTTCAGGCTGCAAGGCGGAAGGCGATGAAGCGGGCTCGTTAGGCGCTTCGCCCGCCAAATAAGGGAACGAAATATGCGGACGGTTGCCGACTGTGGCTGCCGCAAATATGATGAGGCCTGAAGGCCGCACGATGCGTCTGCACAACAACGTCAGGCTTTCGGTGCGGCGGCCGACATGGAAACGAAGCCGCTCCATGCGCGGCGGGCGGCCGGGTGCCAGCGAGCGGGTGAGTTCGGCCAATTGCCGGCCAGCCTCGGTGTCTATATCGAACAGCCGCCGCGTTAGGTCGATGATCTCGGAGGTTCGGAACTGGGCGTGCGCCGACGGGCTTGCCCAAACGACGCGCGGTGGATCGAATTCGAGCGATGAATGTGGCGGCTCCGGCGGCGTGCAGGGAGGCTAGCGTCGGCTCAGCAAGAATGGCCGCGAGATCTTCCGGTTCTAGCCGCGTCTCGGCGATTCTGGTCACAGGGGGCTTCCGTTCGGCACAGCGTCGCTACCCGCACGATCTGCAGGTTTGCCTCCTCGAAAGCCCAGACCGCCCGCCAACGGTCCAAACCATTTAAATGTTTAAATGTTCGGGTAGAGCGTGTCTATGGCAGTGCGTGCCGCAGCTGTGCAAAACCCGGGTAGATTTTTGCGTTGCACAAAATTGTTGCATTGCAACATGAATTCGGCTATAGGTTGTCCAATTCGGATTTCGGCGTTGCTCGCAGGAGGATGGATTGAACGAGACTCCCTATCAAATCCCGACAGAAATGCGCGACTTTGCCGAAAAAAGCGTCGAGCAAGCTCGCAAAGCTTTCGAAGGTTTCATGGGTGCCGCGCAGCGTGCCGCTGGAACCGTCGAAGGGACCGCCGAATTGGTGCAGACCAACGCCAAGGATCTGACGGCGAAAACCTTTGAAGCTGCCGAAACTAACATCAACGCTGCTTTTGAACTCGCTCGCAATCTCGTCCAGGCCAAGGACCTCCAGGAGGTGATGGCCCTACAGGCTGAATATTTGAAGTCGCAATTTGCCGCTGTCCAAAGCCAGGCCAAGGATCTCGGTGCCCTGATTCAAAGTGTAACGACGTCGACCTTGAAGAAGTAATCGAACACAGGAGAAAACAAATGGCTTCCCCGCCCCGAAAATCGGCAAAGAATGAAACCGTTTCAATTGACCCCGTCGAT
>CAVZAB010000023.1:0-50860 GCA_963773155.1 uncultured Alphaproteobacteria bacterium
ATGCGGTCAGCCAGCCGCCGCTTGCCTATCCCTATTGGCATCAGGCCTTGGCCGCCAAGGAGCGTCTTGGCCCGGCTGATCTCGCGTTTCTGGCGCCCTACCTCGGACGCTCCTAGCCTGCGACAACGAACTTGCGTGGTGCTTCGCGCCAGTGCTAACAGGGTTGTCAAGATCCGGCGGCGTAAGACCCCGGGAAAACGAGGCTTTTTGGGAGGACGATCAGGCGAGGCCCGCAGCCGGCAGCGCGCCGCTGGCGGTCTCGGTTGTTTGACGATCCGGCTATTTGGTCCAATGTTTCGCACAATGTATTTTGCTCCCCGTAACGGGGTCGGCAATTCGGGGCAGGTGACGACGCCCACCCGCTCCGGCCAATCTTCAATGGCGCTCAATTAGGGAAGGAAATCCAATGCTTCAATCAGGCAATACTCATGGTTTCTCACGTCGTGGGCTAGGCTTGCTGGCCGGCGCGGCGCTGATCGCGTCGGGCCTGTCCGGCGCCCGGGCCGCCGATCAGCCGACGATCCCGATTATCGTTAAGGACACCACCTCTTTCTTTTGGCAGATCGTGCTGGCCGGCGCGCGCAAGGCCGGCAAGGATCTCAACGTCACTGTGCCGGAACTCGGCGCCCAGTCCGAATCCGACATCAACGGCCAGATTTCGATTTTGGAAAATGCCGTGTCTGGCAAGCCGGTCGCAGTGGTCATTGCGCCGACGCAATTTGCCGCGCTCGGCAAACCGATCGACGAAGCGGCCAAGAAGGTCAAGATTATCGGCATCGATTCGGCCGCCGATTCGAAGGCGTTCACCTCGTTTCTGACGACTGACAACGTGCAGGGCGGCCGGGTTGCGGCCGACGGTCTTGCCGCGGCGGTCGCCGCCAAATATGGCAAAGCCGAGGGCGAAGTCGCACTCATCACCTCGATACCGGGGGTCGGCTCGCTCGATCAGCGGGCCAAGGGCTTCAAGGAACAGATTGCGGCCAAATATCCCGGCCTCAAGCTCGTCGCCGACAAAGTTGCCGACGGCCAGGCGACGACTGGTCTGAACATCATGACCGATCTGATTACCGCCAATCCCAAGCTGGTCGGCGTCTTTGCCTCAAACCTGATCATGGCGCAGGGCGCCGGTCAGGCGATCGCCGAGAACAAGGCGGCCGACCGGATCAAGCTGATCGGTTTTGACTTCGACGACAAGCTGGTCGGCTTCCTGAAGGACGGCACGATTGCTGCCCTGGTTGTGCAGGACCCCTACCGGATGGGCTACGATGGCATCAAGACGGCGCTTGCCGCTTCCAAGGGTGAAAAGGTCGATGCCAATGTCGACACCGGCGCCAATCTGATCACCAAGGAGAACATGGGCGGCGCCAGGGCGCAGGAACTTCTGAACCCGAAGGTGAAATAGGCGCAAAAGTCGCCGTCGGAAACGCCAAATGCCCGGCTCAACGACCGATCGCAGCGTCGACGGCGCTCAGGTTCACTCTGGCGCGGCGCTAGCCGCCGCGCCCCTTCTCTCGTTGCGCAAGCTCGACAAGAGATTCGGCGCCACCCATGCGCTGAAAAGCGTCGATCTCGATTTCGAGGCCGGCGAGATCCACGCCATTGTCGGCGAGAACGGCGCTGGCAAGTCGACCTTGATCAAATTGCTGACCGGTGTCTTCCCACGCTCGAGCGGCGAGATTTTCTGGGAAGGCCGTCCGGTCGATCTTGCTACCCCGCATGAATTGATCGCGCTCGGCATCAACGCGGTGCATCAAGAAGTCGTGCTGTGTCCGCATCTGAGCGTTGCCGCCAACCTATTTCTTGGCGACGAACAGGCCAGTTTCGGTCTTTTGAAGCAGCGTGCCATGCTGCGTCAGGCGCAAGTAATTCTTGACGACATTGGCTTCAACCTGCCGGCCGGCGCCATTTTGTCGTCGCTCACAATCGGCCAGCAGCAATTGGTCGCGACCGCCAGGGCTGCCACCCGTGGCACGCGCTTTCTCATTTTCGACGAGCCGACCGCCTATTTGACCCGCCAGGAGGCGGCGCAATTGTTTGCGCTGATCCGCCGCCTCAAGGCAAAGGGCGTCACCATCGTCTATATTTCGCATCGGCTTGAGGAAGTGTTCGAGCTGGCTGACCGGGTCTCGATTCTGCGGGATGGGGCTTTGGTCTCGACCGACCGCGTCAGCGAGACCAACGAACAGGCGCTGATTGCCGGCATGATCAACCGGGCGATCGACCAGATCCATTACAAGGAGACGATCGAATTCGGCCCGGAAATCCTGCGCTCCGAAAAGCTCTCGGGTCAAGGCTTCAGTGACGTGTCGCTGGCCGTGCGAGCCGGCGAGGTGGTTGGCCTCTACGGCCTGATCGGCGCTGGCCGCAGCGAATATGTCCAGAGTTTTTTTGGCCGCTATCGTACCAGCGCCGGTCAGGTTTTCTGGGACAACAAGCCGGTCACCATCCGCAACGAGCGCCAGGCGATCGAACTTGGGCTGGCGCTGGTTCCGGAGAGCCGGCGCGATCAGGGCCTGTGCCTCAATCTCGGCGTCGGCGTCAATATCAACCTGCCGGTCTATCAAAGGTTGAGCCGCGGCATTCTGATCTCTCCATTCGCCGAGTTCTGGATCGGCGGACCGCCAGATCCGCGACGTCCAGATCAAGGCTGCCTCGCGCGAAGCCCTCGCCTCGAGC
The DNA here is from genome assembly GCA_963773155.1 of uncultured Alphaproteobacteria bacterium. GTDB lineage: Bacteria > Pseudomonadota > Alphaproteobacteria > Rhizobiales > Beijerinckiaceae > CAVZAB01. Next base: position 2,677 of record CAVZAB010000023.1, read on the forward strand.
CTGTCGGGCGGCAACCAGCAGAAGATCGTTGTCGCCAAATGGCTCAATCATGGTGCCCGCTTGTACATTTTCGACGAGCCGACGGCGGGCGTCGATGTCGGAACCAAGGTCGAGATCTATAAGATCTTTGCCAGGCTTCTGCGTGAGGGTGCCGGCATTATTCTGATCTCCTCCTATCTGCCGGAAGTCTATGATTTATCCGATTCGCTGCACGTCTTTCGCCGCGGCCGGCTGGTGGCAAGCCACGTGGGCAACAAGGCGCCGCCCGAGACCATCCTGATGGAGGCGATCGGGGCGTGAGAGAAGGCGGCAGATTGACCGGGGGAGGCAAGGGGCAATGAGCGTCGCGGAAAAAGAGGCGGTGAAAGCTGCGGTGACGCGCAATGCGCGGATCGGATCGCTGTTGGGCCTGACCCTGCTTGGGCTTCTCGCCTTGATTTGGATCGCGCTGGCGATGAGCACGACGACGTTTTGGACCGCCAACAACATCACCAATTTGTTGCGGCAAGGCGCAATGATCGCCATTCTGGCGATCGGCGAGACCTTCGTCATCATCACGGCCGGGATCGATCTCTCGGTGGGCGCGGTCGTCGGCTTCACCAGCATGATCGTCGCCTTGCTGCTGACGCATGATTATTCGATTCCGGCGTCGATCGCGCTGACGCTGGCGCTCGGGCTCGGCATTGGGATTTTTCATGGATTTCGGCATTGTGCAGCTTGGACTGCCGCCGTTCATCATGACTCTGGCGACTTTGACGGCCTTGCGCGGCATAGGCCTTTTGATCACCAATGGGGCGACGATTTCGATCACCAATGAAAGGTTCACCAGCTTTTCGCGCGCTTCGTTTCTGTCCTTCCCCTGGACCGATGGCACGACATTTGAAATCCCGGCGCTGTTCTGGATGGTGCTGGTCGTCGCGATTCCCGCCTATATTTTTCTCAATCACAGTCGCTGGGGTCGCTACCTCTTTGCGATTGGCTCGAATTTGGAAGCGGCGCGCCTGTCCGGCGTCAACGTCAAGGCGATGACCTATGTCGCCTATATTCTGTCGGCCCTTTGTGCCGCCTTCGTCGGCATTCTCCTGGCGATGCGAATCGGGATTGGCAATCCGACTCAGGCCGAGGGCTGGGAATTGCAGGCGATTGCCTCATCAGTCATCGGTGGGACCAGCCTGTTTGGGGCGGTTGGTTCGGTGCACGGACCGCTGCTCGGCTCGTTCATTCTGACGACCATCAACAATGGTGCCAATCTTCTCAATCTGAATTCGTTCTGGCAGCGGATCATCACCGGCGCGCTGATCATCGTCATCGTCTATTTTGACGGGCTGCGGCGCCGGCGAAACTAGTCAAGGCTGGATGCGATGAGCGATCGAGCGCGTCCGGACCTGCGCGCAAAGCGTGCCGCGCCTTAAGGGGGAAGGATTGCGGGGGTTTTAGGCCGCGGCGCGGGAGAAAAGGATCGCCTGTGCAATTTCTTGGCGGAAGTCTGCACCATCAAGCGGCGGCCAATCGGCTCTTTGTCACTGGGGTGACCCATGCTCTCTGGACTTCTTTCGCGGCTCTCGCCAAGAGGGGGCGGGATTGTTTACCGTTCGCTCGCTCTAGGTCCGATATTCGTGACTTCAATCGCGGGCCTGTCAGCATCTTTCCTTGCGGTCAATGCCGGGGCGGAGAATCCTGCGATTTGGTCCGTTCCTGACATCGGAACTCTACCCTATACCGCGAATGGCCTGCAGATCCGTCGAGGCCGCGATCTCATCACCGCGACTTATGCTCATATCGGGCCGGATGTGGCGGAGCGTGCGAAACGCTATGCGGGCAATAATCTGGCGTGCGGAAACTGCCATCTTCAGGCCGGCACGAAAAAGTACGGTCTGCCGATTTTCGGATTGTCCCAAGACTACCCAGCCTATAGCGCGCGTTCCGGAATCGAGATCAAAATCGAGGACAGAATCAATGCCTGCATGACCCGCAGCATGAATGGCCGGCCTTTGCCTAACGCCTCGCCGGAAATGCGGGCCCTTGTCGCCTATATCGACTTTCTGTCCACGGGTGTGCGGAAAGGAGAACACCTGACCGGCCTCGGATCGGGGACAATGCCGGAATTGGATCGGCCGGCCGATCCCATTCGGGGAAAGCCGATCTATCAAGAATTCTGCGAGGGCTGTCACAACGTCAACGGAGCCGGCGTGAGACGTTCTATGCCAGGCGTCGATCTCGGCTACGCCTTCCCGCCTTTATGGGGCTCGGACAGCTTCAATGATGGGGCGGGAATGGCCCGCTTAATTACCGCCGCAAATTTCGTCCACGCCAACATGCCGAATGGCGTCGAATATCTGTATCCGCGCCTGTCAGCGCAAGAAGCATGGGACGTCGCCGCCTATATGATTTCGCAGCCAAGGCCTCACAAAGCGGGCGCGGCGCGCGATTATCCTGATCTTTTGCTGAAGCCCGTCGACGCGCCGTACGGCCCTTACGCCGATGGTTTTAGCGAAGAGCAACACAAATTCGGCCCATTTGCTCCGATCCGCGACCGGCTCAATCAATTGCGGAAAGTCAGTTCCGAACTGCGCAATCCAAACCGCGGTCGTTGACAATGCACGCCGCCCGTGGTTGAGCGACTGGCCGCAGCCGAAAAATTTCTACCAGGTCTTCAGCGCAGCTTATCGGACAAGGACAGCCGGAATTCGTGGGCGTGACGGGCGAGTTTTTCGCGCAAATCGGCCAATGGCATCGTGTTCAAGACGTCGGTTGCCTCGAGCCAGCCGCGCCGCGCTTCGAGGACGGCTGCCTCCATGCGCCATAGCTTGTCCGGCTCGCCTGCTTCCGAACTCAGGCTTACCCGCACGCCCTGGGCTCGGGCGCTTGGGCAATGGCTCTCGCCAAGATCGATTCGATGGGGATCTGCCGTTAGCTCGAGACAGCCGTCGTGATCGGCGGCGGCCCGGACGATCCGCTCCATGTCGACGTCATAGGTCGCCGTTTGCCGGGGCTCGTGCGCATGGGGGGCGTTCGGGTGGGAAAGAATGGTCGGGCACGGCGGGTCGAGTGCTGTGATGGCGCGAAGCGTCTGATCCTCGCGCGAAAGGCCCAGGGGATCGCGTACGGCGGCGATGACGAGGTCGAAGAGCGCGCCAATGGCTGGCGGTAGCGCCGGGCGGCCGTTGGCGGGAATGTCGACTTCGACACCTTTCAAAATGGCCACCCCTTCGATGGCTTCCGGCAGGTGCTGGATGAGATTGGCGCAAGACTTAGGGTCGAGGTGGCAGGCCTCGATCAGGCTTTCGGCAGGCGCGACAATGCCGATATAGGCGTAGTGCCGTTCCTTGGCGGCGCGCGCCAGGGCCTGGATTTTCTCTATCTCGTCGAAGCCTGAGTGGAGATGCAGATCACCCATTATGTCGCTTGTCTCGACGAGTGTCGGCAGAAGGCCATCGCCGGCCGCTTCGATTTCACCGCGGTTCTCGCGCAATTCAGGGGTGATCCAGGGCAAGTCGAGCGCAGAGTAGACGGACGCTTCGCTGCTGCCGGCAATCCGTGTCTTGTCGCGAAAGACGCCGTATTCGCTGAGTTTCAGGCCCTTTTCATGGGCGAACCGCCGCAGCGCTATATTGTGTGCCTTGGATCCGGTGGCATATTGCAGGGCAGAACCGAAAGAAGCCGCTGGCACGACCCGCAAATCGACTTGCAGACCGCAGGTCAGGACGACGCTTGCCCTGGCCGGCCCTGCGGCAAAGACATGGGCTAGGTCGCCAAAGCGCACGAAATGCTCGACGATAGCCGAGGGGCTTGCGCTGCAAGCAAGCAAGTCGAGATCGCCGATTTTGGCCATGCCGCGCCGGAAGCTGCCGGCGGCTTCGATGTGTTCGAGGCCCGGCGCAAGCGCCATATACTGAATCAGCCGATCGGCAATGGGCTTTGCCCGCTCCCACTCCATCCGGCCATGCCTTGGCAGGGTCTCGAGTGCGGTGAGAATGGTTCGCTCCAGTTTCAATCCGAAACTGCCGAGTGAACGCAGTCGGTGTTCGAGGGCGGCGCGATGCAGGTCGTCAGCGGAATGGATGGCGAGATCGTGCCACAGGCGCATCGCTGATTTCGGGCCGATACCCGGCAAATCCATGAGTTCGACGACAAAGCTTGGCACCTCGCGCCGCAGCTGATCGAGGAGAGCGATCTGACCGGTCGTGACGAATTCAGCCGCATGATGGGCAAGATCCTCGCCGATGTCCGGGATATCGGTCAGCGCCTTGTTGTCGGCCAGAAGATCGCAGACCTCGAGCCCGTAACGCTGCAGCGTTTTGGCTGCATTGCGATAGGCGCGCACCCGAAAGGGATTGGTGTTCTTAGTCTCGAGGAGCTTGGCTATCTCTTCAAACCGCTGGGCGATTTCGGCATTGGTGCGGCGCGGCGGAACCGGCTTGCCTGTCCCGGAGCCTGTTGATCTGTGCCCTGACGCCTTAGCCTTTGCCATCGCTGTCGTTGGGTTTTGCTTGGCCTAAAGCATCGATTATGGCGATTGCCTCGGCGTCGTCGAGCTGGTGGAAGTCGCGGTAATGGGCACCGACCGAACCAAAGCGGTCGGGGCTTTCGAGACAATAGACGTCGTCGGCCTCCCTTTGAAGCGCCTTGACAACGTCCGGTGGGGCGACAGGGACCGCGAGGATGACCCGGCTCGCGCCCTGTTGACGGAGCGCTCGCAAGGCCGTTCGTGCCGTGGCTCCCGTGGCAATGCCGTCATCGACCAGAATGACGAGCCGGCCGTCGGGCGAAATCGGTCGGCGCCCGCCGAGATAGGTTTTGCGCCTTCGCTCGATTTCCGCCCGTTCGGCCGCGACGATTGCGTCGATTTCGGTCCGGGTGACCCGGAGATGAGCGATGACGTCCTCGTTCCAGCTGAGAACCGGCGGATCACCATCGACGATTGCGCCGAGCGCCAGTTCTGGTTGGACGGGGGCGCCGATCTTGCGGACAAGAACGATGTCGAAGTCGGCGTCGAGCCGTTTGGCGATTTCGGCGGCGACCGGCAGACCGCCGCGCGGCAAAGCAATCACCAACGGATCTTGCTCACGCAGGCTCTCCAGGCGTAGGGCCAGCAGGCGCCCGGCCTCCTTGCGGTTTGCGAACACGCGATCTCCCTTTTGGGGTCAGGCTAGGTGCGATGCCCGCCGGGTATTTGCGGGAGGTCAAGGAAGGCTCGCCCGGCGGGCAGTCAGGGGCGGGTCGGTCGGGGCTAGCGTTTCATGGCAATCTGCATCCCGCTCAGATCGACCGAGAGGATCAGGCCGATCTGCTTGCCGTGGACTTCCAGGATCACCCCTTGCGAATTCTTCAGGCGTGCCACCTTGCTGCCGCCGGCGAGCGCAGCGCCGGCTTCTGCCGCTGAATAGGTGCCCTCAATATCGGCGGCCTCGCGCAGATTATAGACATTGCCGACCAGATCGGCGCGTGAAGCGCCGATAGTTGCGCCGAGGCTGACGCCGGCAATCGACAGGGGATAGCGGTGCCCATTGAAGTGGAGCATGCCGCTTCCGCCCGAGACCCCGACCACGAATCCGGCTTTATACAATTGAATGCGGATCGTCGCGGGTTTGGCGGCGGCCGATGGGAGGGAAGGAAGGACGACGAAGGCGGCAAGGATGAGGAAGAAACGAGCGAATCGCGACATGGGGCCTCCCTAGGTTTAGTCCGAAGCGACATTATAGCGATGGGCGCCAATCTCAACACCTGGATCAGGGTCGGCCGAGCCGGCCAAGTTTGGGCTTCTCGCAACCCATCCCGCGTGCCAGAATTATCAGGAAAAATGAGAGGTTAGGAGCGCGCGAGCCTGGCGCCCGCCGGGTTCGGCCCAAGAGTCAACAAGACGGGCAAAAGAGGGCGGAAACATGTTGAAGAGGCTCATTGGCCTGGCTGGATTGGGCCTTGGCCTTGTCCTGTGGGGCGCGACCGGTGGATTGGCCGCCGACCCGGTCAAAATTGCTCTCGTGCTGCCGCTGACGGGCCCGTTCGGGGATGCGATCGGCCGGCAGGTTCTGATGGGCGTGCAGCTTTATATGAAGGAGCACGGTGACAGCGTTGCGGGACGCAAGGTCGAACTCCTGATCAAGGATGATACGGGGGCACCGGAAATCACCAAGCGGATCGTGCAGGAAGCGGTCGTCAACGATCATGCCGCTATTCTTGCCGGATTTGGCCTGACCCCGCTGGCGCTGACCGCTGCCCCAGTTGCCACCCAGGCAAAGGTTCCGATGATTGTCATGGCGGCGGCGACCTCGAGCATTACTGAGCAATCGCCATTCATCGTTCGCACGAGCTTCACCCTGCCGCAGGTAACGGCGCCGATTGCCGATTGGGCGGCGGCCAACAATATCCACAAGGTCGCGACGTTGGTGTCGGATTATGGTCCGGGCATTGACGCGGAAAACACCTTCAAGGAGCGTTTCACCAAGGCTGGCGGCGAGATTCTCGGCACTATTCGCGCCCCGCTCAGAAATCCCGAATTCGCGCCCTATTTGCAAAGGGTGAAGGACCTCTCGCCCGACGCCGTGTTTCTGTTCGTGCCGAACGGCCAAAGCGGTCAATTGATGCGCCAGCTGGCCGAGCGCGAATTTGACAAGGCGGGCATCAAGGTGATTGCGACCGGTGACGTGGTTGACGATGGCGCGATCAATGAAATCGGCGATGTCGCGCTCGGCATGATCACGTCGCACCATTATTCGGTCGCGCATGACTCGCCCGAGAACAAGGCCTTTGTCGCGAGTTTCAAGCAATTGGCGGGCGTGCGCCCGAACATGATGGGCGTCGGCGGCTATGATGGCATGGCGCTGATCTATGCGGCTCTTGAGAAGACCGGCGGCCAAACCGACGGCCCCGCTTTGGTCGATGCGATGAAGGGCATGAGCTGGCTGAGCCCGCGCGGTCCAGTCCAGATCGATCCGCAAACTCGCGACATCATCCAGGACGTCTATCTGCGCAAGGTCGAGAAGCGGGATGGCGAATTGTACAATATCGAATTCCTCAAAATCGGCGCGGTGAAGGATCCGGCCAAGGCAGCCAAGCCCTAGGGCTTGGCGATCATTTCAATTGGCAAAGCCCGGAAGCAATTCGTAACTCGACAGTGCATGCCGGTAGGAATCCTTGCCAGCCCGGTCCCATAGGCACCGATCGGCCCCGAGAATCGGCGAAGCCGAATTCAGCGAGGTGCCCGAATCCCCTGGCCGATCGGCGCGTTTGGAAGGCGAGCCGCTCGACGCGGCGATGAAGCCAACCGGCAATCGGCGCTGGCTTCGTAGGCGTTGGCGGCTTCACTCCCACCTCGCAAGCATGCCGCGTCAGGTCGGCGAACCAGGTTGCTCGACGCGTGGGCTTGCAATTTGGCGCCACGTTCTTGCGGGATTGACTTCGCTCGCAATAGCAACGCCCAGGATGATGACGAGGCCGCCGACGATATTGACGAGCGTGACCTTTTCGCCGAGCAGTGCCCATGCGGTGAGGAAGCCCACTGCGGGCATGAGCAAAGTGAAGGGCGCCACATTGTTCACGGCGTTACGCTGCAACACGGTGTACCAGATGGTGTTGGCGCAGAGAAAGCCGAGCAAAATAAAGCCGCCGAGCGCCATATATTCAAACGGGCTTGCGGTGAGCAGGCTTTGGATCTGGTTCTTTTCAAAGAGCAGGCTCGCAAGTAGGAGCTGCGGTGCGGCATGAACCGACAGGGTGCCCAGAACTAGGGGACCTCTGTCGCGGCTGAGTTTGCGGGCAAGGACCTGGCCAAGCGCCCAGATTGCGGCGCCTCCGATGATCAGGAGGACGGGCCCGATTGGCGGGGTCTCGCTCGGCAGCCCGACGATGAAAACGACGCCGGTCAAGGCGAGGATGGTGCCGATGATTTTGTGGGCAGTCATCCGCTCAGCGAGGATCAGCCAGCCGAAAAATATCGCGAAAGGTACTTGTGTCTGGATCACGAGGTTCGACACGCTTGCCGACAAGTACCTGTAGCCATTGAAGATAAGGGCGCCTTGAATGGTCGCGCAGCAGGCGGCGATGAGGGCGCCAGACCAGAAGGGTGTCTGGCTCGGTTTGCGCCAGATGGCGGCGATCATGAGGAAATTGGCCGTATAGGCGATTGCCATAATAAAGAGTGGCGGAAAGTGCCCGACAGTCGGCTTGGCGAGCGTGAAGGCCACGCCCCACAAGATTGGGACGAGAAGCGCAAGAAAAATGTCGCGGGGGGTCATCGCTAACGAAGTTATTGTCCGGGGGTGGGAGCGAGCAGGGCGGGGGCCTTGGCTCCGGTTTGGCCGCATCTCCGGCAAAAGTCCAGTCGCACGGATAAATTTCGCGTTGCCGGTTGCGGGATCCGATCAATAGACCTTGAGTATCGCGAGGTCGGGTCCATCGTAGACCACCGGATAGGTCGCAAAATACTCGTCCTTTTGCCCGTCCTCGGCGAACCAGCCGAATTGCAAGGCCTCGGCCTCGCGGTTGATGACAATATATTTGATGTGGGCGGCAGCAAGTTGCCGGCGCTGCAATGCGAGGTCACGCGTCTCGAGGCGGTCACGCAGCGAGACCGCAATGTCGCGCGATGTGTTGCCTTGCGCGATTGCTCGGCCGTGGCAGGCCTGTTGGAGCATGAAGTACTGGCCGGGAACATAGGCAGCGGGCTTTCCGCTCGGCAGGTCAAGAACGCCGAAATCGCGATCGGGATCGTCGCGGATGACGGCAAGTCCCCTGGAACAGGCAAACGGCGTCGCAGCCAGCGGCCGAGCCGGCAGGAAATCCAGAATGATCAGGCCGGCCAAGGCGGCCATCGCGATCCGGCCCCTATTTCCCTCGGCCTGCCTGAGCGCCAGGTCGAAGGCATGACCGACACCTATGGCGAGAAACAGGTAGACGAACACGATGGCACGTGACGGCGTCCGGACATTGCCGAAGAAAGGCAGCTGCGAAAGGATCACATCCGGCAATGGTATGATCGACTGGCCCAACACGTGCAGCCAGTCGCCGCTGGCAAATAGGCCGAACACGGCCATGCCGGCGAGGACATAAGTGGTAAGTGCCTGATCCTTCTCCCGGGCAAACAGGCTGAGCCAGACCAGCACTGCAATATTGACAAGGCCGAGGTAAACGGTGGCTTCCCATTCATTGCCGGTCAGGCGCATGAAGACTCCGTCCGAGACGGGGGCGAAAGCGTGGAAGCGGGGAAACGCCGTATAAGCGAATAGATCGGCGACGAAACGGTTACTACCGTCAAGATAGACGGAAGGACCGCTAAGCGCGGCAATGATCATCGGGAGCAGGATCGGCGACAGGACGGCGAGCACGCCAATAAGACAGGCGAAGGGGGCGAACAAGGCAAAGCCGACTGGCAGCGCTCTATTTCGAATCGCCCCGTAGGCGGTGTGGAAGACGATGAAATAGCCAAGGTAGAACAAATAATACCAGCAGCACAGCGCGGTGAACGCAAAGAGGATAATGGCAAGCAGCAGTTGCCGGATATCGCGCCGTTCAATCGCCAGGAAATAGGCGAGGACGAAGAAAGGAATGCCTTCGATGGCGGCAACATTGGCATGATGCATCGCATGTTCGATATGCGAAGGATTGAAGGCAAAAACGAAGCCGCCGAGAAGCGCGCCCGGCGAACTGCCGGTGCAATGACGGACGAGATAGAAGGCGCCTGAAGCTGCGAGCGGAAAGGAGACGAGAAGGCTGAGGTTCTGGAGAAGAATCAGACTGGCGACGTCGGTTCCGAACAGTTTCGCGGCAAGCGCGACAAGGGTGACTTTCGGATAAGCGAAAGATTGGTAATAGAGGGAGGTCCCCTCCGGAAATCTGATCAGGTTGGTGACGAAGAAATGATCGGGATTGCGGCCAAGGGCCGCGTACCAGCTGTTCCAGAAGTCGTTCATATTATCTTCCGGCGGCCCGATCAACGCCTGGTCAAGCATCGGTATCCACTGCCGGAAGACCAGCAGGGTCGCGAGCGCGAAGACCAGGAAAAGCAGGGGAAATTGCGCTAGCGAGCCACGCGGAAGATCCCGGGGCCCGGGGATCCCTGCCGAATACCAAGTCGTCTCTTGCGCCATAGCGAACCCTGCTGGGACGTTGCGGCATTGCTTGTATGTGACATCGACAAAGAAGGTGCTGAGATTTGCCGGTCCCGAGAAAGCAACCCCGCGCAATTGCCATTGTGCCTAACAGAGCAATAAGCCGTTATGTGAATTGCAATGCTATCAATTTTCTGGGTCTGAACCTCGCGTCCTGGCGCCCTCGCTCATTTCCGCCAGGTGAAGATCGAGCTCGCCGAAAAATTCCAAACCGCGCCAACCAAAATGCCGGCAAGGCCGGACAGCCACCAGGAATAGGCCCGGACGAACAGGAGGGATGCGATGCCCACATTCGAAACCGTTCCGACCATGCACACGGCATAGAAACTGAGCAATCCCAGGAAGAGTTGGCGCCTTCCGCGCAGCCTTTTGTCGCGATAGGTCAACGCATTATTGGCGAAGAAATTGAACGTCATGGCGCTCGTTGCCGCGAGCGTCTGGCCGGTAACGAAGGAAAGCCCGAACACTTCCTTCAGGAGTGCAAGCATTGTCATGTGCACGCACACGCCAAAGCCGCCGACCAGGATGAAAACGAGAAATCGAATCGGAATTCAGCGGCCAAGCAGTTTGTCCGCAAGCAGCATGAAATATTCCCAGGTCACAGCGGAATTGAGCTTGCTCGCGCCATGGGTCCGGGTGCGAAAAACATAGGGCAGTTCGGCAAATTTCAGGCTTGCCGGCGCCGAAATCACTATGTCCAGCAGGATTTTGTAGCCAAGACTGGAGAGATTGCGGACGGAACGATCGAAGGCTGCGCGGCTCATCATGAAATAGCCGCTCATCGGGTCCGAGAGCTCTACGCGGAAAAGATTCTGGGCTAGCTTCGTCGCGGCGGCGCTGAAAAACTGCCGCTTCTTGTCCAGTCCCTCAAGCCCATCCGTCTGAAGATAGCGTGAGCCCACGACCAGGTCCAAATTGGACGATTGCAGGCAATCATACATCCGCGGCAACAGGGCTTCGTCGTGCTGCATGTCGCAATCCATGACGCCGATGAAGGGGGCGCTGGTCGATTGGGCGCCCTCCACCACGGCGGAGGAAAGACCGCGCCGGCCGATCCTGTGAATGAACCTGACGCGGCCATCGCTTCGCGCCATATCGCGCAGGACATCGATGGTCCCGTCCGGGGAATCATCGTCGACGAAGACAACCTCCCAGTCGAGGCCCTCGAGCGTCCGGCTCAGTCGTTCGACCAATTCCCTGACGTTGTCGCGCTCGTTGAACGTTGGAACGATGAGCGATAGGACAGGCGGCCGGAAGCTTGCTATGGCGGCGATACCCGCGTTGGCAAGCGGGAGAGCCGTTTGCCTTGCCAGAACCGGGACCAGATCCAGTGACATTCTCGGAAAACCCCTATGCGTCGGAGGCCTCGCCGCCCCTGTTGGCGATTGCCTGGTCCCTCCTGTCATAGCCCGCCGCGGTTAATTGACTCTTGGCAGCAAGGGCACAAGTCATTGGGAGCACTGGTCGAAACGTTGCGGGACGGCGGCGCTCTCGGGGGCCTTGGAAGTGGCAGGCAACGCCAAGCGGCGATAAAGGTGATAGGGACCGAAGTCGCCGACACATATTTCGCCGACCCGGCGGTAGTTCTGCCATAGATCGCGAAAGCGCTGGTCGCGTCCGAAAAATTCGAGATAGTCGAACGTCAGGCCCTGATAGCGGCGATCGTTCCCGTCGACGATGACGAGCGAGGGCGGATCGCGGCTGAAATCTTCGACGACGGCATCGACCATATAGTTTTCGGCCTCTTTGAGGCGAAGGCGTGTGGCATCATCCAGCACCAATCCGCTTTGCAATTGCCGCTCCGCACCCGGCAAAATCCACAAATGGGGGAAGCGCGAGGGCCAACGTGTCTCGGCTTCCCGGGTCATCGGAAAGCCGACCCAGATGTAGGAGGAGAAGACGAAGACCGAGGACCCTGTCGCATAGGTCCGCATCGCATCGCGCACGGGTTCGGCGATCGGATTGCGATAGGTGCCGCGATTGAGCGAGGCGGCCAGGATTGCCGCTATCGCGACAATGGCTGTCGCCGCCAAAGCACCAGAATATAGGCGGCGTGGACCCGGGGCGACAGCGATCGCAACCAGCCCGAGAAGCAGCATCATACTGGCCGGCAGGACGTGATAATAGAATATCTTCATCTGCAGGACATGAGCCAGGAAGAGCGCGATGGCCGAGAGAAGGAAGACATCGAAGCCTATGCGCCGTCGCGGCTCACCGGGCAGAACGAGGCGCAGCCCGATAAGCGCTGCGAGCAGCATGCCCTGCCAGCTCAAAAGGACATCGCGCAGGCTGTTGTTGAAACCGGCGTCATAGGCGATCAGAGCGTAGGGGATGATGCGTTCGAAATAGATTGGCACCGTGAGGTAAACCCAAACGGCATAGGCTGCGATCACGAAGACCGCGGCGAGGGCCTCCGGACGCAGCTGAAACCGCCGCAGGCGCCACCAGAGATAGGCCTCGAGGCTAAGCGGCAGAAGCAGGAAATGCGGCTTCAGCGCGAAGCCGAGCGCGGCAAAGGCGCCAATGAAAGCAGCCAAACCTGTGTTGAGGCTTCGCTTTTGGGCCCGCCGTATGGCGAGGAATACATAGGGCAGGCAAAAGACGAGCAAAAGATGCTCGCGCTGACCGAAGTCGGTCGTTGGCAGAACCATGAGCCCGACCAGTGCGGCGAGCGTTAGAATGCGGCCCTGGTGCGCGCGACGGCCCTTACCGGTCCCGTCAGTCAAAAGAAAGACAAGGGTGACCGAGATGATCGTCAAGCCAAAGACGTAGACGACAAACAGGAGTGCCTGCGGATATCCCAACAGCCGGCCGAACCAGACTGGCGGTATGTTCAGATAGATGATCAGCGGCGGGTTGGTGTCGACGACATTTTCATAGAGCTTGGCGCCGTCCAGATATTTTTCGGCGGCAAACAATAGCCAGGAAATATCATTGGCAGTGGACGCGTGGCTATAGATATGAAACGCACTGGCAAGGACGGCGAGGCCAAGGGCAAGGACGAGGACCGGATTGTCGATGAAGCGCAGCAGGGGCGGTAGCAGCAAGGAATCCCGGATCCAGGCATCGGCCGGTCGTCTGGCGATGGAATTGCGTGACACACTTCTCATGGTTCGCTCGAAAGGGACAGCGGGGCGCGCTGCCCCAAATATTGCAGCAACAACGCCATTTTTTCGGTTAAGGCGTGGATTGCGCGACGGCGAATTGTCGATCTGGAGTGAAGTAGTCCTTAACCTACGAGCCAGTGACCAGGCGGATTAATGCTGCCGGACGGCCATTATCCGGTATTGGGCGCCGAGCGGAAGGCGCGCGAGATTGCGTTCAAACCGACGCAGTGACGCCAATGCGCTAGGGAAGAATATTGTATAATCGATCTTGACCGCTTTGAAGCCTGCGCTGCGGAGGCGTCGCGCGAAGGTGCCGGCACGGATCAGTCGCGCATCGATGTCGAAGGGACAGGTATTGACCGCGTGCTGCGTCAATAGGTTCAGCGGATTATGCTCGAAAATGCACAATAGGCCGCCGGGTCGCAGGCGGGCGAGCAATTCCTGCAGCCAAAAGAGGTGTTGTGCGTGATCGATATGGTGGAAGACGCACGAGGAGAAAACGATGTCGACGCTGCCTGGGTCGATCGGCGAGAGCGTATCTTTGATGAGCACGTGGGTTTCGCCGCCCGGGAAACGTTGGCGGGCGATCGCGATGCTGCGCGCCGAGACATCCGCGCAGATGAGCGACGAATGCGGAAACAACGAGCGAAAGTAGGGGATTGAATTGCCGATGCCCGAGCCGAAATCCAACAATCTCTCGCTGACAAGGCCGGTACTTTGAACGTAATGGGCCAGGGATTCGATCTTGTAGCGATGGAAATATTCGGGCGTTTCGCCGGTGATGGCGATGTTGCTCGCATGCATGGCCTGGTATTCGTCGGCGAAACGGTCGAATTCGGCGTCGTGCATGGCGGGATTGGGCGCGGGCATCGCGGCTAGCCGCCTGGCTTCGGGGCAGGCGGCGTGAACGGCGGCGCAAGATTGCCGACGCTGGCATTGGGCGCAGCTTCACGGGGGCCTCGCCAGAGCAGAGCCGCGGCGCGTCGGAAGGGCGTCAGATAAAGCTCCCTGACATTGGTCAAACCGGCGCCTTCCTGTTCTTCGAGGCCAAAGGTGATCGTGTGGCGCTCCTCGTCGGCCGGCATATAGAGGGTGCCTGCGAGCCGGTCCCAGATCGTGAGCACCAGGCCGAAATTCTTGTTGTAATGGCGGCGGTCGCGGCTGTGATGGATCAGGTGCAGGGCGGGGCTGCAGACCACTTCGCGAATGCCTCTGGGGAACATCAGCCAGATGTGGGAATGGGCGAGATGGTAGAGACCTGCGGTGTGGTAGAGGACGAAAAAGGCATTGGCGCCGAGAACGGTGATCTCGGCAGCACGCCCGCCATAGAAACGCAGAAAGATTCCATTGGTGAGCGCCAGGAGAAAGGCGGTCATCTGGGTGTGGAGGAGGCGGCTTACCGGGTGAACCCTAAGTGCGGTTGCGGGCGTCAGCACCTCGGCGGCATGGTGGACCTTGTGGAATTCCCACAGGACCGGCAGCCGATGTTCGAGGTAATGGGCGATGAAGGTCGCAGCATCGAGTGCGATGAAGGTCGCGGCGGTAAAGACGAGCGACATGGTGAAGGTCGCAGGCACCGGATTATCATTCGGGCCGAATAGGGCGGTAAGGCCGTACGAGACTGCCTGGGTGAGGCCAACCAGTGTCAGGCCGAGCAGGCCGGTCGTCGCTGCACCGAGCACATGGGTTGTCGCAATGAACCGGTAGTCGAGCAGCGCCGAGCGATGCAGGAAGACATCGCTGGGGAGGAGCCGTTGCAACAGGCTGGGCGCGCTGCCGCTTGTCCTCGCCAGCAGGACGAGCGCGCCAATGAGAAAGGCGAAGGCAATATAGACCCACCAGAACTCGTCGGTCGATTCGAGCGGGTTCACTGGCGGCGTCGTGAAGGATTCGACGAGCTGTTTGACCATGGACGCGCTGACCCTCTTCTTCCCTTACTCGCTAGCCGCTGGCCGTTAATTTCCCATTAGTGCCACGCTGAGGATCCAGCCCATCGCTTCGAGCACCCCGCTGACAAGCCAGCGCTTTGCGGCGGCTCACGGGTGCCGTTCAGGCAAGCCGTCGCGGCAGCAGGATCGCCGGCTCGGAAGGCTTGTCCTCGGCCTTGGCCGCGGCAGCGCCGATCGTCTCGTCAACAACGTAAAGGGGTCTGCGTTTGACTTCGGCATGGATCCGGCCGACGTACAGGCCGACAATCCCGGTCATCAGCATATTCATGCCGCACAGGAGCGAGAGGACGACGATCGTCGAGGCCCAGCCTTCAACGAGCTGCGAACCAATAATCCAATGCGAGATGACGAAGAGACCGTAGAGCATGGCGAGCGACGAAACACCGACGCCGGCCCAGATCACGAAGCGCAGCGGCGCATCGGAAAAGCCGACGAGGCCATTGACGGCAAGAAGCACCATTTTCGACAGCGGGTATTTGGTTTCACCGGCTGGACGGGGCGGCCGCTCATAGAGCACTTCGGTCTGCTTGAAGCCAAGCCAGGCGAACATGCCGCGCACAAAACGGTCGTGTTCCGGCATTGATCGGAAGGCATCAAGGACCTTTCGATCAATCAGCCGAAAGTCGCCGACGTCCCTCGGAATTTCGACCGACGAAAGCCGTGACATGATCCGGTAGAATAGATTGGCGGTCCAACGCTTGAAGGCGGACTTGCCTTCACGCCGGATGCGCCTGGCGTAGACGACTTGGTAGCCGTCCCGCCAGCGTTCGATCATGGCATCGACGACTTCCGGCGGATCCTGAAGATCGGCGTCCATGACGATGACTGCGGCGCCGCGGGCGGCATCGAGGCCGGCGGAGATTGCCACCTGATGGCCGAAGTTTCGAGACAGGCGGATATAATGGTAGCGCGGATCCGAACGGGCCCGCGCGGCGAGCACGATCGGCCCGCTATCGGAACTGCGGTCGTCGACGAGGACAACTTCGGCTGGCCGGTCGAGACGCCCCAAAAGGGCGTCGAGCCGATGGAGGAGGAGCGGGATGACCGCCTCCTCGTTGAAAATCGGCACGACGAAGGAATAGGTGATCGGCTCGCCTGAAGTCATAATCCGGGAACGTTCAACGCAACATTGGGGTGAGCCGAGGCTACAAGCGCCGGGTTAACAGCCTTTGCCTGGTGGGGTGCCCCCTCGTTTCGTTGGTCAGGCGGCGGCGCTTCGCCGGTGCAGCCTCAGGGGTGCTGGACCGGCTGGTGCTGGAGGACGAACAGCATTTGCGATAGCCGGCCGAAGGGGCGTCTGGCGAAGTCGAAGGCCGCAAAAGCCGCCTGAAACAAGGGCATTATTGGGTGGTAGATGAGCGGCCGGTCCTTCGAGCCCTTGACCAGGCCGAGCCGGCGCAATTCGTTGAGCGCTGAAATGCTCCAGAAGGGGGCACCCTGCGTATAGGCGAAGGTCGCGATCGAAAGGCCGCTCCCATTTGCAAGCTTGGTAAAGCTTTCCTTTGTGAAAAGGATAAAATGTCGTGGCGCGTGATAGCCGCCCCAGGAGCGGTGCCGGAAGAGGCGGGCATCAAGCGCATCGAAATTGGGGGTCTTGATCACAATTCTGCCGCCGGGCGCGAGCAGCGAGCGCGCCTTTTCCAGCATGAGGTCCGGCCGCGTGACATGTTCGACAAGGTTGAGCATCAGGATCAGATCGAAACGCTGGTTGGTCTCGAAAGTCTCGAAGGGACCGAGGAAATAGCTGTGACCTTTGGCCCGCGCAATGGCGCCCGCCATTTCGTCGATGTCGACGACCTGTGTAGCCGTAATTCTCGGTTCGCAGATTCTGATTTGGTCGAGAAGCCAACCGGTGCCGCCGCCGACGTCGAGAACGCGCAGCTCGGCGCCGGCGATTTTCCGCGTCAATCGACGCAGGAAGCGCCGGTCGAGCATCGTCTTGATGGTCTCGGCGAAGCTGCGCCGGGTCGGCGCGAAGGAATAATAATTGGCGGGGTAGATCTGGGCGAGTTTGTCGCTCAGCATCGGATCGGCAAAAAGAATGCCGCAGTGCCGGCAATGGCGATAGTCGATCGTCCGGTCGGACGTGAAATATTCGACATCTTTGGCGCAGGCGAAATGATCGGATGGGCCGGCGCAAAGGGGACAGGGGCCTTTCACTTCAGCTGCCCCCTCAATGGATCGCAAAGAGTTGGCGAAAGGCTTGTCCATAGGTGGTGCGGCGGGCCACGATGATCGGGCCCACCTGCGTTTCCATCAGGAAGGATTCGAGGGCTGGCAGATTCGTGTAGGAAATCTGCGGCTCCCAATGATGGAGGAGATGACGGTTGAAGCCGGCAGCGCCGAATGTCGAGGAAAACGGATCGTCGCCGAATAGTCGGGTGAGAGCACCGTGGCTTTGGCGCGCATAATCAATATCGGGCTTTGCCTCGAAGCTGCGATGTTCGAGCAATTGGCGCAACGCCCCAAACAGGGGGAACATGGAAAAGACACCGCCGACCCAGGCGAGGGCAACCCACCAAAGCCCCAGAGCGAGACAGGCGGCCAGTATCAGAGCGTGGATCGCGAGCCCCAAGAGGATCGGATTGGCATGTCGGCCTGCCGCGACAGCTTTCCCTTGACCCTTGGTTTTGTCTTTGACGACGCGCCGGCGCGAAAGAAGGACCTCGCTCGCCCGCAGACCCGTGAGTCCCTTGACCAGGAATTTCAGGTTAAGCGGGAAGAAATAGCTGAATTCGCTGTCCTCTGGCGTCCCGAGCGCCCGGTGGTGCTGGAAATGCACCTTGCGATAGGTCTCGACCGATGTGCCGATCAGCCAGGCAATCGCCCGATCGGTGATCCGATCGCTCTTTGCCTTGTCGGGAGCCAGGTTGTAATGCGCGCCCTCGTGGAGGAACAGCTGCAAATAGGCGATCCAATACCCGATCGAGACGGCGCCGAAGAGGCTTGCGAGTAATTTCGGCAGGCCCAAGGCTGGCAAGGTGGCGACAAGCACGAGGGTTGCGGCAAGACAAGCATAGCCGAAGCCGATATCACGATAGACACGGCGGTAATTCGGCTCGAGGGTCCGCACGAAGGCAAGATAGGTCGTGCCGCTGCCGCCGACGAGCCCGGATCGCAGCGCCGAGAATTTCTGGGAATAATCGTCCAAATCCTGACTGTCCATGGCGGAGCGCACCGGGCCGAGTGACAAGCCAAGGGATAGGCTTCAGGGTTTAAGACTTTGTAAAACAAGCGGTTCGGCGTAAACCCCGGGGGCTCGCCTTTGGATCGCTGGCGTATCGCCTCGTCCGATAGGCTTGGCTGCGGCCCCGGCAAGCGAGAAATTGGGCTCCAAGGCAAGGGAGGCGCTGCCGATGCTGCCAAAGGAAAAGCCGAAATGGCTGACGTTCGATTGCTACGGGACCTTGATTTAATGGGACGAGGGGCTGCTTTCGGCGGCGACAAGGATCCTTGCCAAGAGCGGCGGGTCGGCGGCGGCGGCGAAAGACCTGATTGCCGTCTATGACCGTCATGAACATGAGCTCGAAGAGGCGCGCCCCCACCGGTCGTTCCGGCAGGTGGCAGGCGAGGCGCTGACCCGTGCCATGGCGGAATTGGGGCTAGCCTTTGAGCCTACCGATGTCGATATCCTGACTCGCTCGATTTCGGATATGCCGCCCTTTGCGGAGGTGGTGGCGACGCTTGCGGCACTGAAACGACAAGGCTACAGCCTCTGCATTATCTCCAACACCGACGATGACATTATTGCCGGCAATGTCGCTCAATTGGGCGGCACTATCGATCGGGTCATTACGGCTGAACAGGCGCAGGCCTATAAGCCTTCGCCGGTCATCTTCGGCTACGCCCATCGCGCCCTTGGCGTGAGCGCCGACGAGATCGTGCATATTTGCGCGAGCCCCCATCTCGACCTCGCTGCCGCGCGCGATGGCCGGTTTGCGGCGATCTGGATCGATCGGGGCACCGGACGCAAGCCGCTTGCCGATTTCACACCGACTGCCGTTTTTGCCACGCTCGATCGAGTTCCCCGATTTCTGGAGCGCGCTTTCGGAACATAGATCCTGCCGCGGCAAAGGTGCCTCGAAAATAGCATTTGGGATCGGGTTGTGCCGGGCCTTCGAATGGGCTTAGAAATTTCGGTGCGGCTTGGTTAGCGGCCGCGGCCCGGAAACGGACTTTCGGGAAGGTCGAAGAGGAACGGACTGATGCGCATTCTTGCCCTTTTTCTGATGGTGGTTGCCTTTGTCCTGTTGAATGGGGCAGCGCTGTGGGCGCAGGCTATAGCGCCGACGGAACGGATGGCCTGGGCTGGACGGGATTTCATGCCCGCGCCTATGCGCGCTGATGCCAATGCAGGGAGGAACATGCGGCTTGCCGCTTCTCCCATCCCGCAAGACGAAGACGCAGCCGCCTCGAAGGCGGGAGAAGCCCAGAGCGGCGGCGCCTGCGGGCGTTCCGGCTACACCTGCGGCCCTCGCTATCCCTATTGCTGCTACAGTGAGAATAAGGGCTATTATTGTCGGCAAGACGCCAGGCATTGTTGAGGCCGCGGCACAAGTGGCACGGCTTGCCGAGGCGGCTCTATGTTGCAGGGGGCTGACGGAATTGCAGGATTTTGTCGAGCGCGGACGGCAAGGGCCGATTCTCGCCTGTCTCATGCGCGCGCGCCTCGCAACGGAGACCTTTGAGGCTTCGACCGCATGACGCTCGGCGAGCATACGCTCTGGCTGGTTGTTCTTTCGGTGCTGGTTGCGATGCAGGCAGCTTTCGTGGCGTTGCGACTTGCGACAACCTCGAAGGGTCTGGGCGGCATCGCCTTGCGCTTGCGGCTTGCGGCGGCTGCCTTGACGCTCGCGGTCGGCATCTGGGGTATGCATTTCATCGGCCTTCTCGCCGCACCCTTCGCCGATCAGGTGGAATATCTGGTCGTGCCGACGGTGATTTCCTTTCTGGTCTGCGCCATTGTCGTTGGTTCCGGCTGGATCGTGATGGCGCTGCCGCCTCAATCAACGGCGAAGCTCGTAACTTCGGCGATTCTCATGGGTTGCGGCATAGCCAGCATGCATTACATCGGTATGCACGCCTTGCATGCTAGTCTCGCCATGCAGCACAAACCAATTACGGTGATCACCAGTATCGTTATTGGCATACTCGTTTCGGGTCTCGCCCTTTGGCTCGCTTTTGCCGAGGGTCCAAAGCCGCCGCTCATGCTTTCGGCGGCGGTTTTCGCCTTTGCGGTTTCGGGGATGCATTATACCGCCATGGCCGGACTGAGTTTCAGTCTATTTCCGTTACCAACCGCCTCCACTTCCCTGTTCACCAGCACGACGCTTGCGCTCATAGTCGCGGTGACCGCCTTTGCCGTCTCTGGGATTTTCCTTTTGGCGCTGGTCCCGGAATTACCGGAGGCGAGCGAATTCGCAGCCTCAGCCGAGTACCCGCCCCCTGCGGAGGAAAGGCTAGGCCCGCCCGCGGGCATTGGGCTGGCCGTGGCGCCACTCGGCGGAGTCGGGCAGACCAAACCCCAAGCGATTAGCGAAGTCGCCGTCGAGCGACAGGGGGCAAGCTTGAGGCTTCCCGTCGAACGGATTGCCGCCATCCGAGCCAATGGCCACTACACGTTCATTTTCGATGGCGAAAATGAATATTTCTGCGGGCTCGGGATCAGCGAATTGGACTCGCGGCTGGACAACAGCCAGTTCATGCGGGTTCATCGCTCGCATATTCTACGCGTCGATCGGGTGAAAAGCCTGCGCCGAGCTGGCGATCACGGTGTCGCCGAACTCGACACCAAGGCCGCGATGCAGGCACCGATCAGCCGCGCCCGCTATGGCGCGCTGAAATCGCGGCTTCGTGCCGCAGCCGCGCGGGCTTAAAGATTGTGCGCTGCAAACAATGGGTCCGCTTAGGCAAATTGGGTCAAAGGGACTGACGCAGTTCGTGCAATTACTGCCTCCTCTCGTGCGCCAGGATGAACGAAAAAGGCGCCAAACGGCCTTTTCGTGAATCTTCGGTGGCCCCCGCAAATAAACATTTGATGCTGCACCGCGTCATGGGGCACCGTCCCTGAACAAAATTCGGCCAATGTCTTTAAGTCCGCCGCGCGGGCTTGGCGGGCCTAATGAAAAAGAGGGGAGGGGGCGGCATGATCCCGGGTGCTTTTAGCTATCACCGGCCGGCATCGATCGACGCAGCGGTCGGGCTTTTGAACGATCTTGGCGAGGACGCCCGCGTTATCGCCGGCGGCCACAGCTTGATACCGATGATGAAATTGCGGATGTCGACGCCGCGCCATCTCATCGATTTGGGCGCAATTGCGCCTCTCAAGGGGATCCGCGAGGACGGCAAAAACGTCGCTATCGGCGCCATGGTGACCCAGGCCGAGATTATTGCGTCGCGCGTGCTGGCAAAGTCGCTGCCTATCCTCGCCGAGGCCTCGCATCAGATTGCCGATCCGCAGATTCGCTCGCTGGGGACGTTGGGCGGTAATGTCGCCAATGGCGATCCCGGCAACGACATGCCGGCTTTGATGATGTGCCTGAACGCCATCTACCACGTGATCGGCAAAGGCGGCGTCCGCGATATTGCGGCCCGGGACTTCTATCAGGGTGCCTATTTTACCGCGCTCGAGCCTGGCGAAATCCTGGAATCTGTCCATATCCCCATCCCGCCTGCGGGCCATGGCTATGCCTACGAGAAGCTGAAGCGGAAAATTGGCGACTACGCGACCGCTGCCGCTGCGGTGATCCTGACCAAGTCGGGCGGCAAGGTCTCGTCCTGCGCCATTGGGCTCACCAATGTTGCGGAAACGGCACTGTTTGCCGAGGACGCCGCAAAACTTCTGGTTGGTTCGGCCCTCGACCCGGCGACCCTTAAAAGGGCGGTCGCTGCGGCTGAGGCGATTACCTCGCCGGCGAGCGACGGACGGGGACCGGCGGATTATCGGCGCAAGATGGCGGGCGTCATGCTGGTGAGGGCGATCGCCCGCGCCGACAAGCGCGCGGCGTGAGGAGATCGGAATGGCTGAAGAGACAATCGAGAGCATTGCCGTCAGCGTGACGGTGAACGGCAAGAAAGTGCAGCGTTTCGTCGAGCCGCGCCTCTTGCTCATCCACTTCCTGCGCGAGGAATTGAATCTGACCGGTGCGCATATCGGCTGCGAGACGTCGCATTGCGGCGCCTGCACCGTCGAAATGAACGGTCTTTCGGTCAAATCCTGCACCGTCTTTGCGGTTCAGGCGAATGGCGCTGAGCTGACGACGATCGAGGGCATGGCCGCCGCCGACGGCACCTTGCACGCCCTGCAAGAGGGTTTTCGGATGATGCATGGGCTGCAATGCGGGTTCTGCACACCGGGAATGATTATGCGGGCGCATGTGCTTTTGAAGGAAATCCCGGACCCCAGCGAGGAACAGATTCGCTTCGGGATTTCCGGCAATTTGTGCCGCTGCACCGGCTACCAGAACATCGTCAAGGCGATCCAATATGCCGCTGCCAAAATCAACGGCAAACCCTTTCAGGAGGCCGCGGAATGAATGACCAGGCACCGACGCGCGAGCAGCGTGAAGCCAACCTCCAGGGGATGGGTTGCAAGAGGAAGCGGGTCGAGGACATCCGCTTTACGCAGGGCAAGGGCAATTACGTCGACGATCACAAAATGCCGCACATGCTCTACGGCGATTTTGTCCGTTCATCGCATGCCCACGCGCGGATCAAGTCAATCGATGCCTCGAAGGCGGAAAAGCTGCCGGGCGTCGTTGCGGTCATCACCGCCGAGACGCTTAAGACCGTCAATCTCGCCTGGATGCCGACGTTGGCCGGCGACGTCCAGATGGTGCTCGCTGACGGCAAGGTCCTGTTTCAGAACCAGGAAATTGCCTTTGTCATCGCCGAAGAGCGTTATATCGCGGCCGATGCGATCGAATTGGTCGAGGTGGAATACGAGGCTCTGCCGGTCGTCATCGATCCGTTCAAGGCGATGGATCCCGACGCGCCGATTGTGCGCGAAGACATCAAGGACAAGATGGTCGGCGCGCACGGGCCGCGCAAACACCCGAACCACATCTTCAACTGGGAAGTCGGCGACAAGGATTTGACCGATGCCGCCTTCCGCAAGGCCGACGTGACGACCAAGGATTTGCTTTCCTATCAAAGAGTGCATCCCTCGCCCCTCGAGACCTGCCAGGCGATTGCCGCCTTCGACAAGATCAACGGGGAATTGACGCTTTGGGGGACGTTCCAGGCACCGCATGTGATCCGGACCGTAGCCTCGCTGCTCTCGAAGATCCCGGAACACAAGATCCATGTGATTTCGCCCGATATCGGCGGCGGCTTCGGCAACAAGGTCGGAGCCTATCCCGGCTATATCTGCGCGATCGTCGCCTCGATCGTCACCGGCCGGCCGGTGAAATGGGTCGAGGATCGAATGGAAAATCTCTCGACCACCTCGTTTGCCCGCGATTACCATATGACGGCCGAACTGGCGGCCAACAAGGACGGTAGGATCACCGCTCTTCGCGTCCACGTCCTCGCCGACCATGGTGGATTTGACGCTTGCGCCGACCCGTCGAAATGGCCGGCAGGCTTCATGAATATCGTCACCGGCTCCTATGATATTCCGGTCGCGCATCTGAGCGTCGATGGTGTCTATACCAACAAGGCGCCGGGCGGGGTTGCCTATCGCTGCTCGTTCCGGGTCACGGAAGCCGCCTATTGCATCGAGCGCGCGATGGACATTCTGGCGCACAAGCTCGGCATGGATCCGGCGGCATTGCGCCTGAAGAACTTCATAAGGCGCGAGCAATTCCCCTACCAGTCGGCGCTCGGCTGGGAATATGATTCCGGCGATTATCACACGGCTATGCACAAGGCGATGGCGGCAATCGATTATCCCGCTCTGCGAGCCGAGCAGAAGAAGAAACAGGAAGCCTTCAAGCGTGGTGAGACCCGGGAATTGATGGGAATCGGCGTCTGCCATTTCACCGAAATTGTCGGTGCCGGACCCTCGAAGAATTGCGATATTCTCGGTATCGCCATGTTCGATTCCTGCGAGATCAGGCTGCATCCGACGGGTGCGGCGATCGCCCGGATGGGCACGAAATCGCAGGGGCAGGGCCACGAGACGACGTGGGCGCAGATTATTGCGACCGAAATCGGCATTCCCGCCGACGACATTATGGTCGAGGAAGGCAATACCGATACCGCACCCTATGGTCTTGGCACCTACGGGTCGCGCTCGACGCCGGTGGCCGGCGCCGCCATTGCGATGGCCGCCCGCAAGATCAAGGCGAAAGCGCAGATGATCGCAGCCCATCTCCTTGAAGTGCACGAGGACGATCTCGACTGGGATGTCGACCGCTTCCAGGTCAAGGGCCTGCCCGAGCGCTTCAAGACTATGAAAGACATCGCCTGGGTTGCCTATCATGCGCCGCCGCCTGGCCTCGAACCTGGCCTTGAGGCGGTCAGCTATTACGACCCGCCGAACATGACCTATCCGTTCGGCGCCTATTTCTGCGTCATGGATATCGACCTCGACACCGGGGTGTCCAAGGTCCGACGCTTCTATGCGCTCGACGATTGCGGGACGCGGATCAACCCGATGATCATCGAGGGCCAAGTGCATGGCGGTCTCACCGAGGCCTTCGCGATCTCGATGGGTCAGGAGATCGCCTATGACGAGGACGGCAACGTCAAGGGCGCCTCGTTCATGGACTTCTTCATGCCGACTGCGGTCGAGACCCCGCATTGGGAGACCGATCACACCGTTACGCCATCGCCGCATCATCCGATTGGCGCCAAAGGGGTTGGGGAGAGCCCGAATGTCGGCGGCGTGCCGGCCTTTTCGAATGCCGTCAATGACGCCTTCGCCTTTCTGGGCTCGGCCCATATCCAGATGCCGCATGATGCCTGGCGGGTCTGGAAGGCGGCCGAGAAACTGGGCTTGCAGGGGTAGACATGGGGGCCTTTCAGGGTTTGCGGTTCGTTTCTGCCGTGCCCCCGCCGGCGCCCAATAGGGCGCCCAATAACGTGTCGCAATGAGCATCGACCGGAGCACGATTGCGCGGCAGCTCGCGGAAACCGGCTATATCGCCGACCGGGAGCTCGCGACCGCGCTTTGGCTCATGGATTATCTGAAGCGGCCGTTGTTGATTGAAGGCGAGGCTGGAGTCGGCAAAACCGAAGTGGCCAAGGCGCTCGCTCTTGTTCATCGCTGCGAGTTGATCCGCCTGCAATGCTATGAGGGGCTCGATCAGAATGCGGCCCTTTATGAATGGAATTACCAGCGCCAGCTCCTCGCGATCCGGGCGCGCGAGCACGAGCGCGCTGCCGCGAAATCCGTCGAAGCGCATATTTTTTCTGAAAGTTTCCTGCTCGAGCGGCCTTTGCTTGCAGCGATCCGGCGGACCGAGCCGGTCGTGCTTTTGATTGACGAAATCGACAGAGCGGACGAGGAATTCGAGGCCTTTCTTCTGGAAATCTTGTCGGATTTCCAAGTGACGATCCCCGAACTCGGCACAATCAAAGCCACCTCCATTCCCCGCGTGGTGCTGACTTCGAATGGGACACGGGAGATTTCGGACGCGCTGAGACGGCGCTGCCTCTACCATCATCTCGATTTCCCGGATGTCGACCGCGAGGCCGCGATCATCCTGGCAAGACTGCCGGGCGTCGAAGAGGGGCTTGCCCATGAGGTCGCCCGCCTCGTCCATGCGATCCGAAGAGAGGATCTGCGCAAGGTCCCGGGCGTCGCCGAGACACTCGATTGGGCGCGCACACTGGCCGGGCTTGACCTGCACGGGGTCGCAGACGATCCCGAAGCGGTCTACGACACCTTGGCGTGTCTCTTGAAGACGCATGAGGACCGCGCCAAATTGCGACCCGAAATAATCCGCCGGATGGTGGATGCGATCGGGCGGGAGGCGCCGTCGCCGGCGACCGTTTGATGAGAGAGGCTGCAAGGCCCACGCAATTCGAGGCGATGCCGTCGCTCAGGCGCATGGCAGGCTTCATGGCAATGCTCAGGGACAATGGGTTTCGGGTGGGGTTGGCGGAAAGCCGGGACGCGGCACAGGTTCTCGCGAGCCCGCTCGCTCGATCGTCCAGCTTGCTGCGGCAGGCCTTGAAGGCGTTGTGCTGCTCGACGCAGGGCGATTGGCTAGCTTTCGATCGGCTGTTCGATGCGTTCTTTCTTGGGGCTGGCGTCCGCCGGTTCGCGCGCGTGTCGGGACCGGGAAGCGCGGCCAACAAGGCGCAGCGGCGGCTCAGTGAGGGCGGTGCGCCGCGGCAGGGTGACGATCCGGACCGGGTCGAGCCCGGTCGCGACGGGGGCGATAATCCAGCCGACGGCCGCGGCGCTCTTCGGGAGGCTTCAACGGCCGAGACGATTGCGCGCAAGGACCTGCGCCGGATCGCCGACCCTGCCGAAATGCAAAGGGCGGTAGCGCTCGCCGAACGTCTTGCGAAAAGAATGCGGGCCCGGCTGACGCGCCGCGAACAAGTGCGGCTGCGAGGCAGGCGCATTGATCTGCGACGCACGATCCACAAGGCTGTGCCGCATGGCGGGGAACCGATCGAGCTCGCCTTCAGGCGGCGCAAGCCGAAGCCGCTGAAGCTCGTCGTTCTTCTCGATGCCTCCGGATCAATGGAGCTGTACACACCGTTTTTCGTGCGTTTCATGCACGGGGTGGTCGATGCTTTTCGTGAAGCCGAGACCTTCATTTTTCACACAAGGCTGGTGCATATTTCCTCCGCATTGCGCGACCGGGACGTGACCCGTGCGATCGATCGGATGAGCCTGATGGCGCAGGGGATCGGCGGCGGCACCAAAATTGGCGAGAGCCTTGCTGATTTCAACAAATGGCATGCCAAGCGCGTCATCCATTCGCGGACCTGCATAATCATCATGTCGGATGGCTACGACACGGGCGTGCCGGGCCTGCTCAGTGCTGAGATGAAGAAATTGCGGCAGCGCTGCCGGCGGATTGTCTGGCTCAACCCGATGATTGCCTGGGAGGGCTATGCGCCCTCGGCGCGCGGCATGGCTGAGGCTCTGCCCTTTGTTGATTTGTTTGCCCCGGCCCATTCGATCGAGAGTTCTCGCGTCGCTTGAGCCCTATCTCGCGCGGATATGATCATGAACGACAATTCCGGCATTTTCGGTCTCGCCTCGGCGCTCCATGCACAAGGCGAAGCCTATGCGCTTGCAACGGTCGTGCGCACCGTTTCGGCGACGCCCGCCAAGGCTGGCGCCAAGGCGGTGATCCGCCCGGACGGCACGATTTCGGAAGGCTGGATCGGCGGCGGTTGCGCGAAGGCCGCGGTGCTTAAGGCCGCGCGAGAGGCGATCGCCGACGGCAGGCCGCGGCTGGTGTCGGTGCAGCCTGCCGACCTTCTCGAAGGCCTGGGCGTGAAGGCCGGCGAGGAAAAAGACGGCATTCGCTTTGCCAAGAACATGTGCCCGAGCAAGGGAACGATTGACGTCTTTGTCGAACCCATATTGCCTCGGCCGGAACTCATTATTTGCGGTTCGAGCCCGGTTGCCGTTGCACTCGCTGATCTTGGGCCACGGTTAGGATTCTCAGCGACGATTTGCGCGCCGAAGGAGGAGCAGCAGGCCTTCAAAGAGGCTGATCGTCGGATTGAAGGCTATGCGCTCGAGGCGGGCAATGCCGGACAGCGCTATGTCGTTGTGGCAACGCAGGGGAGGGGTGACGAGGCGGCCCTGCGCGCGGCATTGACGAGCCGCTGCGACTATGTCGCCTTTGTGGGCTCGCGCAAGAAGTTCGCTGCTCTGCAAAACCAAATGATAGAGGGTGGGATTTCAGAGGATCGCTTTTCGGTGGTGAAAGCGCCGGCGGGTCTCGATCTCGGGGCGATCACGCCTGAGGAAATTGCCCTTTCGATCTTGGCCGAGATTGTCGAGCGGCGCAGGCACGGCCAAAGAGGCGTCCCGCCGTCGGCGTGACAAAGCGTCGAAGCAAGTGTTGATTGAAAAATCGACGCTCGCTGCCTTCATGTTGGCACTATGCGTGGCAGCGCAATCCGAATTGATGACCCGATAAGCGAAACTCTCGGATTGGGCGACAGGGCCGCGGAGATTCGTGGCTTGCCCTATGACGGCACAGCTCTCTCCACAGAAGGCCGTCGACAGCGGTGCGATCGAGAAAGAGCCAGGCTTGGAAGGGCCCGCATGCACGGCCAAGATGCAGGGGCCGACGACAAGCCGGCTCGAGCCAAGCTTGAGGCTCGCGCCAGGGGCGCTGGTCTCGCCTGCCGGCGCGTAGCTTTCACTATACGTGGAGGGGCTTGCGAGCGATGAAACCTGGAGTGACGCGGCGAGAGCCCGCATGGACCCCGATAAGGGCCAACAGCAGCCGAGAATGCCGCCCTCGTCTGAGCTCCCAGAGAGTGTCGCCCTTGCACGTACCAGATCTGCGCGGTGCCAAGCGAATTCGCTCCATTGAGACAAATTCCAGCCGTCCCGGTCAAAGTGCGGGGGCATACGGACAAATCCTTCGCTTTGCTATAGGGTTAGTTTGTAACGTTGGGTTGAGCACCGCGTCCAGGCATGGCAAGGGGGAGGCTCACATGAAGACGGCGTTTCGGCATTTCGTGAGACGTCGTTGGTTGGCCGGCGGGGCCACGATCAATGTTCGAAGTGCCGGCAGGGCTGGCCTCTTCGCGGCGCTCGCCGGCTTCTTCCTCTTCGGCGCGACCAGCGTAGGCCTTGCCGGGGATATGGCTTATGTCGAATCGCTCACCGGCGAGGCGGCGCAATCGGTTGGCGGGCACGATAGCGATCTCGATCTTCTCGACGTCCTTGGCGAAGGTGCCGAACTCAAGGTCACCTCCGGCGAGTTAAGGCTTTGCCATTACGGCCTGCATCAATTTCTGACGGTCAAGGGGCCCTTCGAGGGGCTTCTCAGCCGAACAGGCATCACGGCGCAAAAAGGCGAGGCCGTTGCCGCGTCCGGCCAGAAGTGCACCGAACCGGTGGTATCGACCATCCAGGGCGGGGTAGCCTTTCGCAACCTCGGCCAGCCGCAGCGCGTTGCGTTGCGTCCGGCGATCAAGCTGTCGAATACTGGCAAAGTGGAAATTCGCAGCGCCATTTTGTCCGACAATGCGAGGCACCAAGAGGTCGCGACCTTTGACACCAACGTAGCGCGTCCGCAGCTTGAGGACGGCCACACCTATCAGCTCGTCCTCGAATTTGCTGACGGCAGCCAAAGGACAATTCTGCTGCGGGCGAGCGCCGGTTCGAGCGATATCGCCGTAATCGTCTCTGTCCGCTAAATGGGCGCAGCCCTCGAGGGCGCAAAGGTCGAAGGTTTCGGCCGGCCGTGGCGAAGCCTTATCGCCACATTGCTCATCGGCCTGGTTCTGACCGCTGTCGGCGGCCTTCTTGGCTATCGGAGCACTTTTGGCGGTCCCTTTCCGGCGCTCGGTGGGCCAAATGCCTTTCTCTATGATCTTGCTCTTCGCGCGTCGCAGCCCTGGCGTGCGCGGCTCCCCGAGGTTCCCGGCCTCTTCGTCGCCCTTGACGATGCGACGCTTGCACGGCCGGACTTCCAGGCGCTGCCTCGCGCGCTGTTCCAACCTGTCTGGGCCCGTCTGATCGATGGCCTTTTGGAGAAGGGCGCAAAGCGCGTCGGCTTCGACATCGTCTTTGCCTATGCGGGGGCTGATTTCCACGTCGGCGCCTTTTCCCTTCCCGATTATGATCGCGGCCTGGTCAATTCCTTGGCGCGCGGGCGGGACCGGATTGTGCTTGGCCGCTATCCCGGTCTTGCGCCTGCGCCAGCCTTTGCCAAGGCGGTTGGCCAAGCGCATATCGGCGTTCTCGACGTGCAGATCGAATCGGATGGGCGGGTGCGGAGCATGGCGCCGCTTGCGCGCCTGCCCGACGGGCGTCTTGCTTTCGGTTTCGCCGGGCTTGCCGCGGGCCTGCCGCCGCGGGCACTCAGCGAGAGCGAGCGTCTGTTAGTGAGCCCGAACGCGCCGGTGAGCGACGTGCCAACCTATTCGATGGGCATATTGCTCGATTGTCTATCCGACCCGAAAATGGGGGACATTGTGCATGCCGCGATCGAGGGCCGGATCGTCGTCGTCGGCACCGCCGTCGTTGGCGAGGACGAGCACCGAGGCCCGACCCGGTATCTGGGCCCAGGTCTTGCCCGTTCGTCCGAAGGGTCCTGTTCGCCGGTGGTCGGGGCCTTTGCCGGTCCTGAGCCCGATCTCGTCCCCGGCGCTCTCTTGCAATTGTCGGCCATTCGCTCGGCGATGGGGACAAACCCCGTGCGGCTCGCCGATCCCTGGTTGCGGGCAATCCTCGGCGCATTTCTCGCTTTTGTCTTTTCGCTGCTCGCGCTGCGCGATCGCGCGGCCTGGCGCATTGCCGCACCGAGCGCTGACGGGCGCTGGTCGCAAATCTTCGATCTCGCCAGAACCTCGCTTGTCGGCATTTTGGCGCCGGCTTTGGCCGGATTTGCCTTATCTGTAATAGGTTTGAGCTTTTTCGATCTTTGGGTGCCGTTGGGCTATCCGATCGTTCTCACCTGTCTCGGCTTTGTCTCGATCGTCGGAGTGCGGGCCGCGCGCCACCGCCTGTTATTCCGGCGCCTGTATCAGACCGCGGGGCGCTACCTGCCGCCGGCGCGGCTGTCGGATCTAGCGAGGGCCGGCTTTACCGACAATCCGGAGGGGCAGGAGCGGGAAGTCTCGATACTGCTCGCCGATCTTGCTGGTTTCACAGCCTTTTCGAACGATCCGGAGCGACGAGCGGCCGAAGTGGTGCAAGTCGCCAATGCCTATTTTGGCATGATGCAGCGGGTCATCGATCGGTATGAGGGCTGCAGCGACAAGTTTCTTGGCGATGCCGTTCTCGCCTTCTGGAACGGCCTGTCGGCGGAGCCAGACCATGCGCTGAGAGCGGTCTTGGCGGCGCGTGACATTTTGCGTGATATCGAGACGTGCGCACTTCAGCCAAAGCTTGGGGTGCGGGCCGTCGTGTGCACGGGTCGCGTCTATGTCGGCGATCTCGGTGCCAAGGAACGACGGAACTTCACGATCATTGGTCCGGCCGTCAATGAGACCTTTCGCCTGGAGAAGCTCCCCGATCTCTACGGGCTGCCGCTCCTCGTTGCCGCGGCAACGGTCGAGGCGGTTCGGGCATTTACGGAAGGGGCGGGCGAAGGTCTCGGTGACAGCGTCTTCGTTCGGGTCGACGACGTCGCGCTGAAGGGTTTCGAGGGAAAGCGAGCCGTCTACGCCCTGGTGCCAGGCGACGATCCAGGGCTCGAGGCCTTCATGGCCGCGCGCAGGGCGCTCGATTTCGGGGCCTTTGAAGAGGCACGGCAAGGCTTAACGCGGGTCGATTGCGGACTATTGCAGGCTGCCGCCAAGGCCATAGTGGCAGACCTGCCAGCTAGCCGGGACGCCGGCTGACCGGCTCACGGCCCCTTGAAATAGAATTCGGTCGCCGAAAGCTGCCCGTAGGTGAAGGGCTCCTGCGCGTTCTTGGTCGCGGTCACGACATCGTCGTGGACCAGCCGAAAGAACCGCGTGATCTCGAGGCCAGGCGTTTCCATCTCCTTGGCGATGGCAACGGCAAAGGGCAAATCCTCGCCGGCTCCGTCGATTGCAACGTGGCCATGCTTGGTTGCAAAGGCGACCAAAGTCCCGGTTTCCGGCTCGATCCGCGCCAGACCTCGGCCAACCGAGCCCGCGTCCTCATTGCGGTGCATTTCCGCGGCGAAGGGATTGTCGCGGCAGGCGTCGAGCAGGACAAGGCGCAATTGCTTGGCTGGGGATACCGCATCGAGCACCGCATCGAGGGCAATGGTCTGTTTGGGGATGTCGTCGTCCGTCTCAAGCGTCGCATCGACCGGTACAAGGTAATTGCTGCCGTTCAATTCCATGCCGTGCCCGGCGTAATAGATGACCGCCCAATTGGCTCTGGCCGATTCCCGGGCAAAGGTATTCATGGCTCTCGCTATGTCAGTTCGTGAAGCATTAACAAGGAGATGCACGCTTTTGAAGCCGACGCGCTTCAACTCGTCGGCAATGAGGGCGGCATCGCGCTGCGGGTTCGGTAGGGGCTGCACGTCGCGATATTGCGAATTGCCGATGACGAGGGCAACGCGGCCGTCGGCGGGCTCACCAACCTGTCTGGTCTTGCCACTCGCCGCACCCAACTTTCGCTCCACGCGGATTTTGCCCGCGCTTGCGAGGGCGTGGTCGGGGACCAATTTCAGGACGCTGACATAATCGGCAAGCGCCTTGTCGAGTTCACCCTTGCCCTCGTAGGCCTGCGCACGGGTGACCAGGGCGGAAGTGCCATTCGGCGATAGCTGGAGAGCCTCGTTCAGATCGGCGATAGCACGCTCGTAATCGTTTTTCGCCAGATAGGCGCGCGCCCGATTGTAGAGTGAGAAGAATGGGTTGAGGCCGAGTTTCAAAGATGAAGTGTAATCGCCAATGGCCTTGTCGGGATTGCCGAGGGCGAGATAGGCATTGCCGCGGGCAATGAAGGCCCGAATGCTGTGCTCGTCGTAGCTGATGGCAAGATCGAGATCGTTGATGGCCTGTTCGTATTCGCCTTTTCTATTGTGGAGAACGCCGCGCACCTGGAATGCGGCGGCGCTCTTGGGGTCGAGGGCGAGGGCCTGATCGAGGTCGGCAAGGGCGTGCGTCATGTCGCCCATGTCCCGATAGGCGGTCGCACGGTCACAGATAAGCGAGCGCCAATTTTGGGGTCGAGGCGGATCGCTTCTTCGGCATCGGCAAGGGCCAAATGCGATTGACCGATTGTGCTGTAGGCGTAGGCGCGGAAATGGTAGGCGAGGGCGTCGCCGGGGTTGAGTTTGATGGATGCAGTATATTCGGCAATGGCCTGATTCCACTGCAGTTTTCGGCCGTAGGCATTGCCGCGCCGCATATAGGCTTCGGAATTCCCCGGAGTTAGCTTGATGACCGCGTCAAAGTCGGCGAGGGCCAGATCCGGCGCATTATTCAAGAGATGAACGCGGCCGCGCACGATGAGAGCCGGCTCGAAGTTCGGATTGGCTCTCAAGGCATGATCAAGGTCGGTCAGGCCGCTCTTGACGTCACCAAGATTGGCGTGCGCCCAGCCGCGCCCGACATAGGCACGGAGATTGTTGGGCATAAGCTCGATCGCCTTGTCGAAATCCGCGCAGGGCTTCGGCATAGCGGCGCAGCCGATTGCGGGCATTGCCGCGCAAGACATAACCGGGGCCAAAATCGGGCTGGGCACTGAGGCCGGCGTTCAGTTCGGTGATTGCCGGCTCGAATTCGCCGCTTTCGACCAATTCCCGGGCATGCTCGAAAACTGGGGTTTCGGGCGCCGCTTTGCCAACTGGGGCCGCCGGCTTTTGCTTGGACGTTGCCGCGGTGGCCTGACCGAGAGCAAGGCCAAGCGACAGAGCCAAGACGCCAAGGGATTTTATGGCAAGGTGGTTTGTCATCAGCCTTTCCACTGCCTTGCCTGTCCTTGTAGGCGCGAATTGAGCCCTTTTCAAACAGGACTCATTTCTTAGCGGCTCTTGGCGGCGCATATGGATGGCGCCTCAGTCCATCGAGGCTTTCCGCTCGATCCGCGCGCCAATGTTTCTGTGGACATAACAAGGCGGGGACCCAGGCCTGCCTTTTAGAACTCCATTCCTTTGCAAGCGCTTAGGGTCGCGGCTTAGATCGCCCTTCGACATTGCTGCCGCAGATGCGTTAATCTAGTTCTTATGGCAGGTGATTCGGAAAAGGATGGACTTGCCGATCGATTTTCGATGAGCGACCTGGGGGGTCATCATGAGCACTCGATTTAGCCGGTTTCTATTTGCAGGTTCAGTACTAGTTGCTGCTACTGGCGCCGCACAGGCGCAGACCGTCCAAGTGTTTGGCGTTCCTTCACCGAATTCCCATTCTTGCGGCAACGCTTGGCGCCTTCAGCGATCCGGGTGTCGGAACGGTCACCGCGACCCTGGGTTCTCCGGCAGGGGGCTCGGGTGTCTTTACGAATTCGGGCGGGGGCTCGATTGCGCCCTACAACGGCTCTAGCCTATCCACTGTGCCGTATTTTGCGGCTCTGCCGGGTGGCCCGAACGCCTCCTCCCCTGGAACGATCGTGCTGTCGTTTGACACGCCGCAGTCGGACCTGAAGCTATTGTGGGGCTCCATCGACTGGCCGCGAGCAGCCTATAATTTGGTCCAGTTTTTCAATACGGACCATGGCCTTATCGGCTCGGTTTCGGGCGTCACGCTGCAAGGCATCGATAACACGATACCGGGGCCGCAGGGCGATCCCGGGCCAAACGGCACGCGCCTCGTGGACATCAGCGGGTTTGATCAGCAATTTTCGAGCGTAGAATTTTCGGCCGACGCCGTGGCCTTCGAGTTCAACCTGGTTGCCGCACCCGGACCGATACCTGGCGCGGGTCTTCTTTCCTACATTGCCCTTGGCGTACTTGGCTTGGGCTCGGCCGCCTGGAGGCGATATCGGCACGCCGTGTAATTTCTGCCCACTTGCGCCGAAGCCATAGCCACTTTGCTACCTCTATGGCGGGTTGACCTAACTCCACGTCAGGAATATTTTCCGAAAGGCAGGTGTCTGCCTGCACCGCGCAGAGCCTATTTCGTCAGGTGGGATGGCAGCGTAAAGCATTGAAATTCAAAGTAGGGCTGTCGTCTAGCGTTAGCGTCGGAAAGACCAATCGTTGCACAGACACTTGCACTATGGGATAGGAAAAAATTCCAAGCCTTTGCCTGGGCGCCTATGGTTGGCGCTAACCTATTGAAAAAATTTTGTTATTTCGTTGATTGAGGCAACATTTTTCAACTTCACACTCTTTCTCAAGAATCAAATACGATTGAATTTATAGTTAATAAAGCATGAACTTAGTACCTAACAGTGATCCAATTACAACATTGCCGCATTCACTGCATCTTGGTTGACGAAATTGCTGAATGAAGGGTTGCTGCTCTCTCTCTTCGAGTGTATTAAGAAGATGTTGAGCGACTCTGGGGGTCCCAAATGAAATCGTTTATTTCTTATTTATTCGCGGCGGCGCTGGTTGTGGGCGCGGGAGAGGCGGCCAATGCGCAGACGCCGATCACTTTTGACCTTGAGTGCGAACGCTTCGGCACCGTTACGCCGAGCGACCGAATGTGTTTACGGGAACGCGACTGGGTCTATCTCGGCGACCGCTTGGGCGTTTTCGAGCACTCGCGACCGACAATACCGGCATTAAATTCTGACGCCGATTACCATCACGCCTGACGGCGAATACGATACCGCTGTTGGTGGGCAGCACGTTCACGCTGGCGTGGACGGCGGGCGGGAACAGCTTCTAGGACACCATTGACGGAGAATAGTTTCTCAGGGCCAGTGGTGACTGGCACCCATCTTGCGATGACAGCGCAGGCAATCCGTCACTTGCGTCAGTGCGGGCTGCGCTTTCACATCGAACCCGACTATCCTGTCGTTCAGTGCGACCAATACGAGTGGTTGTGCGTTTAGCGCGAGCTTCAGCTACGTCGCCGCTCCTGGCCCGATACCCGGCGCCGGTCTGCTCTCCTACCTTGCGCTTGGCATTTTAGGCCTCGGTTCGATGGGCTTGAGGCGCCTGCGAGGACGTGCCGCCGTCGCCGCCTAATACGCGCAATTTTGGACAATGAGAACGTCCGCCGCTCTGCCGGCGGACGTGTTTTTTGTGCGTTGCCGTCGGCGAGCCGGGTTGCTTGTCGAATTGGCGGGCGAGTGGCGAGGGCGGTGCAGAGCCCGCACGCGCGGCAACAAATTCGAGGTGCCGGCGTGGTCGCCGTCTCTCGTTGACCATTCTGCCCTCCGCCAACGGCGCCTGGATTACGCGAATCCTTGCTCGGTTGATTCGGGCCAAATGGCTCGTCTGCGGCGCGCCGCCGCCTCCGCTCAGTGATTTGCCATTCTTCCGCTCGCCAAGTTGGCGCACCCGCTTCATGCAATCCACCGCGACGTCGTTCAGAGTTCGACTGGCCATTCTCCGCCGAAAACAACGCCCGATAGCGGAGCTTGGCACGACCAGTTCGGCGAAATGGCTCGAGGCGCAACGCTTTGACTTAAGGAGGTCGAAAGGGCCTTTCGTCGGAGAGAGCCGTCAGGACGAAATGTCCCTTCAATCCTTGCTTTCTTGGAGTCTGTCCAGCGCACGGCTAAGTTCGACTAAGTATCAGCATCACAAGGAAAATCTAGCTCCATGCTTGAGGTGTCGAGCGTCTGCCGAATTTTGGAACGCATTCTTTTGTTGCCGCTCCAATTGCACTTGTCGACAGACGCTCGTAAGACAAGGCCATGGAGAGCAGGGTCGACCCGCCTGCGGGTTGACGAAAAATGGTCGTAAGGTATTTATTTTTCTTGCAAGGGGCCGCCGGTTTGCTTTTCAGCAGGGAGTCTTGTGTCAAAAGGTCAGCGTCAACCTAGAATGGCGACGGGCTTGCGATGCTGATGAGGTCTCTGATTATAGCGACGTCCATGGCGTTGGGTCTGCTGCTGGCGGCCTGCGACACCCCGGTCCAGCAGGGGACGATCGACACACAGCCGCAAGCGCCGCAGGCGCCCCGCCTGCAGGCGGGCGATAAGATCAGGGTCACGGTCTTTGGTGAACCGTCCCTTTCGGGCGACTACGAGATCGATCCTGGCGGCTTCGTCTCCCTGCCGCTCGCAGGGACCGTCCAGGCGGCGAATCTGACAAAGGCAGAGGCGGAACAAGTGCTCGCCAAGAAGCTAAAGACCGAATACCTGAAAAATCCGAAAGTGACGGTCGATATTGCGAGCTTCCATCCCTTTTACGTGCTGGGCGAGATTTCGCATCCCGGCGAATTCCCCTATCGCGGCGGCCTCAACGTCATTAGCGCCATAGCCATTGCCGGAGGCGAAACCTACCGTGCCAGCAAGAACCGCGTCCTTATCCAGCATCTCGGCGAATTGGATTTCAAGGAATACCCCCTCTCGCCCGCCATACCGGTTCTGCCTGGCGACACGATTAAGCTGCCGGAACGCTATTTTTAAGGATAGAGCCAAATCCGGCATCATGGCTGTCCCACCTTTTGAGGGTCTGGACGTAAAGTCCGGCCCAATAGTGTTTTTTCCGGCCCATTCTAGTCGAACTTCCTTGGGATTGTGCATGTCTTATCAAAAGGTGGCGCTGATCACTGGCGTGACGGGACAGGACGGCGCGCTGCTCGCTGAATTGCTCTTGTCGAAGAATTATATGGTGCATGGCGTCAAACGCCGCGCCTCGCTCATCAATACTGAGCGCGTCGACCACCTTTACCAGGACCCGCACGAACCAAACGTACGCTTCCTCATGCACTACGGCGACATGACGGACGCCACCAATCTCATCCGCATTATCCAGGAAGTGCAGCCAGATGAGATCTATAATCTCGCGGCCCAGAGCCACGTCCAAGTCAGCTTCGAGACACCGGAATATACGGCGAATTCTGACGGCCTCGGCACGCTGCGCGTGCTCGAGGCGATCCGGATTCTGAGCCTTA
This sequence comes from uncultured Alphaproteobacteria bacterium, assembly GCA_963773155.1. Classification (GTDB taxonomy): domain Bacteria; phylum Pseudomonadota; class Alphaproteobacteria; order Rhizobiales; family Beijerinckiaceae; genus CAVZAB01. Next base: position 40,384 of record CAVZAB010000023.1, read on the forward strand.
CCCAAAAGACGCGTTTTTATCAGGCCTCGACATCCGAACTATACGGCAAGGCACAGGCCGTTCCGCAGAACGAGACGCACGCCCTTTTATCCGAGGTCGCCCTACGGCGCAGCCAAGCTCTACGCCTACTGGATCACGGTCAATTATCGCGAAGCCTACGGCATGCATGCCTCGAACGGCATCCTCTTCAATCACGAGGGTCCGACCCGAGCCGAGACTTCGTCACCCGCAAGATCACGCGGGCCGTCGCCGCCATTCACTTGGGCAACAGGAGCGGCTCTTTCTTGGCAATCTCGACGCCAAGCGCGACTGGGGCCACGCGCGCGATTACGTCGATGGCATGTGGCGGATCGTCCAGCAGGATGAACCCGACGACTACGTGCTCGCGACCGGCGAGGCGCACAGTGTGCGCGAGTTTGTCGAACTTGCCTTTGCGAGAGGTCGGCACCACGATCGAGTGGCGGGGATCCGGCAGGGAGGAACAGGGCTTTGACGCCAAGACGGGAAGGGCTCTAGTCGCCGTCGATCCCGGCTACTTCCGTCCTACGGAGGTCGACCTCCTCCTGGGCGACCCATCCAAGGCGCGCCAGCGGCTGGGCTGGCACCATAAAACGACCTTCGCCGAACTGGTGGCGGAAATGGTGGCGAGCGATCTCGCCCGCCTGCGAAGGACCAAGTGGACCTGATAGCTTTGTCGCGATCTCTCCGCAGGCGGCGGCCGCTGCCGGAAATCCCGCCGCGACCATGCGTGAAGAATAGGGACGGTATAAATTTATGGAAAATATACCACTAACGAATTAGGCTGAAATCAGCATTGCCCATGCCCCCAGCGTGGGCCGTGCTAGGGGCCATCCATCGAATTTCTCAACAGCGTGTGGATGGCCCCGCCTTGCTTCGTCACATTTGATCCACAGGCTACGACAAATATAAGGCAGTCGGGGACGTCTTCGGCCTTGCGGATAGCTTGCGAGACGAGGGAAGGGATGCTGGTTGCCGCCTTTCGCCTGCGAGCTTGCAGCGGCCTTCCAAGACTCGTCAATGTTTGCTTCGTTGTACAGTTAAAGGCTCGTGGCCTGGGGAGTAATTGGACATGGCAGATCGCATCTGGGTCGCGGGCCATCGCGGGATGGTGGGATCTGCTATTGTGCGCGCCGCTCACAGCGAGAAAGGCCGACGTGCTGACAGTCGATCGCAGTAAAGTCGATCTGCGCGACCAGGCCGCCGTCGCCGCCTGGATAGACGCCAACAGGCCTGACGTCATCATACTCGCCGCGGCAAAGGTCGGCGGCATTCTCGCCAATGATACGTACCCGGCCGATTTCCTCTACGACAACCTCGCCATTCAATCAAACATCATACACGCCGCGCATGAAGCTGGCGTCGAGCGTCTCGTCTTTCTTGGCTCTTCCTGCATTTATCCGAAATTCGCGCCGCAACCGATCCGCGAGGATGCGCTTCTCAGTGGCCCACTGGAGCCAACGAACGAATGGTATGCCGTCGCCAAGATCGCCGGCATCAAATTGTGCCAGGCCTACAAGCGGCAATTCGGCCGCCATTATGTCTCGATCATTCCCTGCAATCTTTATGGACCATTTGACAATTTCGACCTCGCGACGAGCCACGTTCTGCCGGCTCTGATCCGAAGATTTCATGAGGCGAAGGTGGAGGCGCGCGATGAGGTCGTCGTCTGGGGGACGGGAACGCCGCTGCGCGAGTTCCTGCACGTCGACGATCTCGCCGAAGGCGTGATCATCGTTGTGGAAAAATACGACGGCAGCGAGCCAATCAATTGCGGCGCCGGCTTCGACGTGACCATAAGCGAACTCGCGGAGCGCGTCTGCGCGCGTCGTGGGCTTTGCCGGAAGGGTGACATTTGATCCCGGTAAACCTGACGGGACGCCGCGCAAGCTCATCGATTCGAGCCGCATCGCGGCGCTTGGCTGGCGGCCGAAACATCGAGCTCGATCAGGGCATTGGCGAGACTTATCGATGGTTCCTACGCAAGGATCGCCGCTCGGCTTGACACAGGCGCTGAGATTGCGAGCTGCGACGATGCATCGCGCCTCGAGGCCACGACCTGTCATCCTTTGCTAAATGACCCTTTATTCTGCTACCAATCCCCCGCTCAGGCATCAATGAAGGAAGTGAAACGTGTCTGTTCTTGCAAAGCGTATATTGGTGACTGGTGGCGCCGGATTTCTCGGGATCTCATCTCTGTGAAAGGCTGGTCGAGCGGGGCAACGAAGTTCTGTGCGTCGACAATTTCTTCACGGGCAGACGACCCAATATCAGCCATCTCATTGGCGAAAAGCGCTTCGAACTTCTTCGTCATGACGTGACCTTTCCGCTCTTCGTCGAAGTGGACGAAATTTACAATCTCGCCTGCCCCGCTTCACCCATCCATTATCAGTTCGATCCCGTGCAGACGACCAAGACGAGTGTTCTCGGCGCGATCAATATGCTTGGTCTTGCGAAGCGCCTAAAAATAAAATTCTGCAGGCCTCGACATCGGAAGTGTATGGCGATCCGGCCGTGCATCCGCAGCCCGAGGAATACTGGGGACACGTCAATCCCGTCGGAACGCGCGCCTGCTACGATGAGGGCAAGCGCTGCGCCGAGACCCTCTTCTTTGACTATTATCGCCAGCACAAGCTCAAAATAAAAGTCATCCGCATCTTCAACACTTACGGCCCGCGCATGCATCCCAATGATGGGCGCGTTGTTTCGAATTTTATTGTTCAGGCCTTGCGCAGCGAAGACATTACGATTTACGGCGACGGGCTGCAGACACGCTCTTTCTGCTATGTCGACGATCTCGTCGACGGCATGATGAAAATGATGCAATCGCCGGACGACCTCGTCGGACCCATCAATCTTGGCAATCCCAGAGAGTTCACGATCCGCGAGCTTGCGGAGGAAGTCATCGAACTCACGGGTTCCAGATCGAAACTTAAGATGGACCCTCTGCCTGCAGACGATCCAAAGCAGCGCCAGCCCGATATTTCAAAGGCGTCCGAAATCCTGGGCTGGTCGCCAAAGGTGGAGCTGAGGGCAGGCCTTCGCAAGACCATCGCCTATTTCGACGCCCTGCTTTCCGCCGAGAATATTAAAACTCCGCGCGAAGCAAATTAACCGCTCAAGTCGCCGTCAACTCGTCGTCGATTGACATCAATCAAGTCGACAGGAAGCTCTTGGTCTTTCCCTGCAGGACGAGGCAGGAGAGTTTATTTGTCACGAAGGCACCCGTGTCGATATTGATCCGGTTCGGTCGGACGTCCGGCACCGGGACGGGCGTGTGCCCGTGTACGACGATTTTGCCGAACATCTTCATGCTTTTGAGAAAGTCGTCGCGGATCCATAGGAGATCCTGCGACGTCTGGCGATCAAAGGCGACGCCCGGTCTAATGCCGGCATGGCAGAAGAAATAGTCCCCGACTGAAAATTGGCTTGGCATATCGAGGACGAACTGCAGGTCGCGCATCGGCAGGCGCTGGCGCAGCTGTTCCTGCGCCTCGACATAGCCCTTACCGACCATGACTTCCGCAATATCGATAGTATAGGAATTCAGCGTCTCGAGACCGCCGTATTGGCGCCAGGCCTCGAGCAGGCTCTCGTCATCTAGGAAATCGAGCATCATCTGCTCGTGATTGCCTCTCAGCGCCACGAAGGGTGTGGGGAAGTCACCCGTGGCGAGACGGGCGAGAACGCCAGCCGAATCGGGGCCTCGATCGACGTAATCGCCGAGAAAGACGGTGAGTGCCTCCGTGCATTGGGCCGTCCTTCCGTCCGTCTCAATCAGCCTTGCCATGCTCTCGAGAAGATCGGCCCTGCCGTGGATATCCCCCACTGCGTAAAGGCGTAAGCCCTCAGGAACGCATGGTTCCACCGGCGATGGGGGGGGAATTTTGCGTTTGAACGGAGGAAATGGCATTAACGATTGCGTTGTGCACAGTTCAAAAGGGGTAAGCGAACATCGCGACGTTTGTTAGGCCATCGCGGCTATGACCCTGTCAAGGCCGCCTCGCCAAGCCCTAATCCCCAACCTTAGCCCTCAAGATACGGATACGGAAGTCTTTGCGCCTTACGGAACCTTGCGGCCTCACACAATGCTTCGCAACAAGCCTTAACGCCTCCGCCTTGGGCTTTTGAAGAGCGGCCACCTGCGGCGATGGCCTCGGCGCTTTGCCAATCGTCACCTTCAGGACGCCCCTCTCGAATTGGGTATTGAAAGTGCTCCGTTCTGGTGGCACGGCGGGGATGACCTCACGACTAAACCAGCCGAAATTCGGCTGTGAGGGCGTCTGCGTTCGACACGTAGGGCGCTTTTTCTCTTTCCCTCTGTGCCATGGTGAGGGCGCCCTGACGTAAAGTTGCTTTCATGTCTCGCACGTCGACGCCGGGGCGTTCGACAGTGACTTCGAAAGCATGGCCGGTATCGACGACATCGATGCGGGGCGTGAACGCGACGTCTTTCATAGCCGATTGTCTCGCAGCATCGGCGGGTCGATCAAACCGGCAGCATTTTCTGGGCCTATTCATTGGCACTTCTGAGAAGATCTGGCCCTGTCGATGGCGGTCTATCGTCGCGGCTCACAACTCTTCGAGGCGCCGTGATCAGCCCCTCTTCGGCGTCTCTCTCCTATCCTTGTCCTGGCGTTAAGGATTGTCGTCGGTCCCCGCAAGCATTTCCCGCACGGGGCCAGGCATTAGCGAAGGCGGGTAATAGCTTTCATTCAATGATAAGACAAAATATGGACACTCTGCTAACTATTTGAGAATTTTTTCCTCAGACCAAAGAACCGTTTTCGTTCTTTTTACTGCGGATCTCTAAGACTATCTCGAAATGGGCAAGAAATTTGCCAAATTGTGTCGGAATTCGACTGATGCCAGGCGCAAATCGTCGTTGACGTTAACCACTTTTGTTAATCGGTGAGTTTAAGGGTTTGCATGGCCTTGTTAAGTTTTGTTAACCTGTAAAGTGCGCCGCGATCCGGATCGGATTTGAGGGTCAGGCTTGCGGCGCGTGCCCTGTTGTTCGGTGCTGGAATTATTAGTATGTTGTTAATATGTCACCGATTTGTCCGAGGTTTGTGCTATCTAGAAAACATTAGCAATTTCAAGTTGTTGATTCTGCGCTGGGGGAATTAGTGTTCGTTGGGTTTTCGAGACCAATGACCGCTCCAAAACACGTGATTTTGCGTGTACTTTTCAGCGCGCTCGTCTTATTTGCGCCGCTTTCTGTTGCCCGCGCCGACGATACAGCTCCCTCTGCGGGGGCCGAGGGATCGGACGCTGGTGGGCTCAGCGTTGGCGGCCTCAATGCGGGCAGCCTTGGTGCGCTTGGCTCTGACAGTGCCACCGCTATCAATCCCGCCGTTAGCAATGGCTTCGGCTCGACCAGCAATCCCTTCGGCGGCGGCGGCGGCGCCAGTGCGCCGACTTCGCCGGGTCAGGGCCTGCCCGTCGGCGGCTGGCTCCTCTATCCGAGCCTTCTCGTCGGCGGGGTCTTCAACGACAACGTCTTTTTGACACAGACCCACCAGACCTCTGCCTGGGGCGTTGAATTCAGGCCGAGCCTCGTCGCCATCCTCAATGAGGGCATTCACAAAACGACCATCTACGGCAATCTCGACGCGCAATTCTACAATACTGCGAGCCAGGGCAATACGTTCAATGGCAGCCTTGGTTTCGTCCACATCTATGAGGCGCAACGCGATCTCATCTTCCGCGTCGGCGCGGACGTGTCGCGATTTACCGCCATCAACAATAGCGGCCAGGTTTTCATACCGGGTCAGCCGCTTCTATCTGCTCTGACCAATGTTTCGCCACAGCAATATAACCAGTACACGTTCACCGCTGGCGTATCGAAGACCTTCAACCGCTTCTTCGTCGATCTTACCGGCAGCGTCGTCGGAATCGATTATGCCAACACGACGAATACACTCGGCATCAATACCCCGCAAAATTACCAAAACGGCACGACCTATGGCTTGACGGCAAGAGCCGGCTATTGGTTCTCACCGGTCTTCTACGCCTATCTGCAGCCCACCATCTCTTCCAATCATTACAACACATCCAGGTTCGATTCGAACGGCTACAGGATTGTTGCCGGTATCGGTTCGGATCGAATCAGCCTCTTCAAGGGCGAGATCTACGCCGGTGTCCAGGGTCAGAATTACAGCAATTCCCTCTTCGGCTATTCCTTCGGCGATGTGACGGGGGGCGTCTTCGGCGGCCAGATTTCCTGGTTCCCGACGCCGGCGATCACGGTCGGCCTCCATGTCGACCAGACGCTCGGCGCCTCGATCAATCCCTCGATCGGCAGTCCGCTCGGCTCGCCGACGCGTAACACGACCGTCTCGCTCACCGGCAATTACGCGCTCTCGCAGACCTGGTCGGCAAGCGCGCATGTCGATTACGCCTATATCGATTACGTGGTAGGGCCCCGACGAGACGACATTTGGGCGGTCGGCGCCGCCCTGAATTACAAATTCTACGAGAACCTCGGCATCGCCCTCGAATACAAGTATACGCGTCTGAGTTCTAATGTTCCGCTCGGCAGCTATTCGCAGAATCTCGTCACGATTGGCGCGACGTACAAATACTGAAGTCGCGCGCTTGATGCCGGCGCAACGCATACTTCGCCGCGATGTGGACGGCGTCAGGCGTACGGGGCAGGGAGAGTTGGATTTCTGCCATGCCTCCAGGGGGATACAGCCCTGCGCGTCTTCCTCGGTATTATCATGGCGCGGCCATCATATCGTCATGAATTTCGCCAATTCAGTCGGGCTCGCTCCTTGCCATAAGGCTAGAGCGGCGCGTCAAGGCAAGCTTCAGTCGTGTGGACAAGGTCCCAGTCGGGGCCCATGGGCAAAGTGTGGAATGATCGTTCGTCGCAGGAAAAAGAAGTGTCGATGAAGGATACCCCCATTGGCCCTGAGCAGGCACAGGCGGCTGGCCCGCCGCAGCCCAAGGATTGGCGAGAGAATTTGTCAATTGCTGCCGGCGAGCGCTGGTTTGCCGTCAATACGCTGCCGCGGCGCGAAATCGGCGCCAAAAACCAGCTTGAGCATCAGGGCTTTCGCGCCTTTGCGCCCAACATTCTGCGCACCGTTCGCCACGCCCGCAAGCTTCGCACCGTGCGGGCGCCGGTATTCCCGGGCTATATTTTCGTCGTTCTCGACCTCGATCGCGACCCTTGGCGATCGGTCAACGGGACCTTTGGCGTCGCGCGCCTTGTCATGGGCGGCGATCGGCCGCAACCCGTGCCGCGCGGCGTCGTCGAGGGCCTCGTCTTCCTCACGGACGAGACGTCGCTCATCGACAGAAGCAATGATCTAGCGGTGGGACAGGAAGTTCGCGTTATCGCTGGCCCCTTTGCGAATATTTTGGGCTGCCTTGACCGCGTTGACGATAAGGGTCGCGTACGGGTACTGCTCGACATTATGGGGGGAAAGGTGCCAACCCTGCTCGACCGCGCCGTGCTCGAGCCGGTGGCATAGAAATCGCTGGTGCCCCGACGGGGGCGCTGGCCTCATCTTTTGCGTCGCAACGAGTGAAGGACCGCTTTCACCCGAACGGCGGTAGCATAGCAAAAGCCTCCCTTTCTCAACAGGACCTATCGCGACGCATGAAGGCCCAATTCGAGGTGGGGTCCACCGCATCGCTCCCGCCTGTCAGCCGGTACGCACGCCGTCTATTCCCAGCCTTGGGGAAAGGCGAGCCCTTGAGCGAATGGGGCATCTTTGCCGCTTTTCTTCTTGCTCTCGCTTGGTGCCCCTTCTATTTCGGCGGCAATGCGCCGCTGGCCTGGGGCGTCAATGCCATCCTCTTTCCCGGCCTCGCTGCGATCTATGAGGCTTCCCTTATCGCTAGTGGCAGGCGGCACGCCGTCTCGCTTCGCCATGTCTGGAAGCCTGCCTTTCTCTTTGCCGCGGTGATCGCTTGGACCTTCGTCCAGAATGCGACATGGACACCCGAGAGCTGGCATCATCCCGTTTGGAGCATGGCGTCGGATGCCCTCGACAGGCCACTTGATGGCTCGATCAGCGTCAATCGCGACGCGACGTCGCTTGCGCAGATTAAGCTTATCACCTCGGCGAGCGTCTTCTGGCTTTCGATGCAAATGTGCCGCCAGTCAAGGCGCGCCGATACGTTTGTCAATTCCATTGCCGCTATTGCCGCCGTCTATGCCGCCTATGGCCTTATTACCTATACTTTCTTTCCCGGCAGCGTGCTTTGGGTGGGCGGTCTCAGTACGGGGTTCGTCACGTCGACCTTCATCAACCGGAACTCCTTCGCCACCTATGACGGTATCGGCTTTCTCGTGATTTCCGGTCTTCTGCTGCGTCTCTATCACCGCGAAGCTTTGTCCTCTTCGGGATCGCTGCGCCTGACAATCGCCTCGCTTATCGATACGACGGGTAGGGCAGGCGCCCTGCTTCTCGCTGGTGCTGCCATAACTCTCGTAGCCCTTCTTCTCACCGGATCGCGCGGCGGCATTCTTTCGACGGGACTCGGCCTCTTTGTACTTTGCCTGCTGATGTTTTCTCGGCGTGGTGCACAACATGGCCGCCAGCTCGTCATGCTCCTTTTCATCGTCACGTTACTGTCCGCCGTCCTGGCTGCCTTCGGCGATGTCTTTTTCGGCCGCATCTCGGAGGCCGGCCTGCACGACGAGACGCGCCTTGCCGTCTACAAATTGACTGTTCGTTCTATCTTCGATGTGCCACTCCAGGGCTTCGGGCTAGGCACCTTCTCCGACGTCTTTCCCATGTATAGGGACGGCTCCATCAGCACGGAAAGCGTCTGGGACAAGGCGCATAATGATTATCTCGAAGTTCTCCAGGGCCTCGGTCTCGCCTTCGGCGCGATGCTCATTGCGAGCATCGTTCTCCTCGTGTGGCGATGCATCGATGGCGGCTTGAAGAGACGGCAGAATGCGACCATACCCTGCATTGCGGCGGGGACCGGTTTTCTCGTGGGCGTGCATGCGCTCGCCGACTTCTCCCTTCAGATGCAGGCCGTGAACGTGACGTTCATGGCCATATTGGGGGCCGGTGTTGCCCAAGCGACGAGTTCAAGACAATCGCTCGCCGACGAATAGGCGCGACTGGCCTTAGGCCGGATGTCAGAATCTTGGTAGAGTCCCTCAGTAAGCGTCAGGGCTCAAGGACTTAATTCCTATGCTGCAACGCCTATCATCCACGGACAAGATTGGTTCGAGCGAGCGTGAAGGCTCGTTGGATCTGCGCGAAATCCTGAATTTCCTGTGGCGACGCTGGAAATTCATCAGCGCCATCACGGCTCTCTCGCTTCTCATTGGCGCCATTTACCTTGCCAAGCAGACGCCGCTCTACACGGCAAACACGCAGATCCTTATCGATCCGAGAAAAGAGCGGGCAGCGGGTCCGGACGTGATCCTGTCTGACACTCCACTCGATGTTGAGGCCGTCGCGAGCCAAATGGAGATCATCCGCTCGCCATCCCTCTTGAAGCGCGTCGTCGAGAAGGAGCGGCTCTATACGGATCCCGAATTCGCCTCCCAAGTTAAGAGCGAAAAGACCTCCTTTCTGCAGTCGATCAAGGAGATGATTTTTGGGTCGCCGCCGCAGGAGGCCAAGGACGCTGGCGGTCAGGCCCAAGTGGACCCCGGGCAGGTCATACAGGCGACCTATGCTCTCATGAGCGTCATGACGGTGACGAGAGTGGGCCAGGCCTATGTTCTTTCCATCTCTGTCACCACAAAAGACGCCCTCCAGGCGGCGAAAATCGCCAATGCCATTGCTGACGCCTATGCCGTTGATAAGCTCGACGCGCGCTTCGATGCGGCAAAGCGCGCCTCTGCCTGGCTCAGCGACCGCCTCGAGGAATTGCGCAAGCAATTGCGCGATTCCGAACAAGCTGTGGTGCAGTTCCGTGCCGATCACGGCATACTTCAGCAAACCTCGAATCTGACCCTTAATCAACAGCAGCTCACCGACCTGAATTCGAGACTGATTTCGGCAAGGGGTGAGACAGCCGAGAAGAAGGCCCGCCTCGACATTCTCAATTCTGCTGATGTGAAGACGACCATAAAGACCCTGCCTGAATTGATGAATTCCGGCCTCATCGGTGGCCTCAGATCACAATTGGCATCGATCTCCCAAAAGGAGGCCGATCTTGTCGCACGCTATGGCGACCGGCATCCCCTCGTCGTGAATGTCAGAGCGGAGAGGGCCGACGTCGAACGCGCCATCGCCAACGAAATCCAGCGCTTGAACGTTGCCGTTAAGAATGAATACGAACTCGCCAAAGCGCGCGAGAATGCGATCGAACAATCCCTCAAAGACATAACGGGCCAGTCTGGTATCGACAACGAGACGGCAATCAGTCTGCGCGAACTCGAACGCACGGCCGCCGTCAACAAGACGCTCTTTGAAGAATTCCTGCAGCGGGCCAAGATTACCCAGGAGCAAACCACGTTTGAGGCAAGAGA
>CAVZAB010000024.1:0-7048 GCA_963773155.1 uncultured Alphaproteobacteria bacterium
ATTAAACAGCTGATAATGTTACGTTATTTTTCCCCTAACGTTTGGTCTTGTTGGGGGAGGGTGCTTGTTATCTACCACATAGCGACCACAAGACCCCGCTGGTTTTGGCGGTCCACGATGGCGCCCGCCACTTCTCGCAAAGACGTACGATGAGCGCTATTCGCTCATCGCCTAGAAGGCCGCAGAGTGGCCCCGGGCAATCTGGCCTGCTGATGAATACCCCAACTCGACGCGCCGCACCATGCGGGGCGGGCTTGCTGTGGCAAAGCGCAAGCTTGGCGGTGTCACAGGCGAATGCCCGGAGCCATTCTCGGTTTCGCCGTCGGCGCCCATAGGTCGTCCCCGCTGAAAGTTCATCAGCAGACCGGCGCTGCACAAGTTCGCGGCTTGTCAATGCTGCTTACTGCGACGGCTGGACGCGGCACCGGAAGCGGCCATTAAGGTCGCGCCCGAGTGATGCGCCCCTATCCTACTAGCCCGCCAGCTGGCCCGTCCGCCGGAGGCGGACGAGTGACCGTGCCTGGATCGACGACCGGGGTTTGCGAACCTGTACAAGCAATTCCGCTGGCATGGTAACCTTGGTCAGCGATCGAGGAATGCGACGCATGGCCGAAAAGCCCACCCAACGACGCATGGCCGCAATCCTGGCCGCCGATGTCGTCGGTTACAGCCGCCTGATGGAACGGGACGAGGCTGCAACGCTAGCCTTGCTCAAATCCCGTCGCATAGCCGTGCTTGAGCCGCTGGTCGCTCAGCATCAGGGCCGGGTATTTAAAATCACGGGGGATGGCGTCCTGGTCGAGTTCGGGAGTACCGTCAATGCCGTGCAATGCGCCGTGGATCTCCAGGCGAAAATGGCCGCTGCCAACTCGGAGCAACCCGACGAGAGCCCGATCGTACTGCGGATCGGTGTCAACCTCGGTGACGTGTTGATCGAGGGAAGCGATCTCTATGGCGACGGGATCAACATAGCGGCGCGGCTGGAGGGCCTCGCAGAACCGGGCGGGATTTTGATCTCAGGCGCCGCCTACGATCAGGTTCGCAACAAAGTGAAGGCCAACTTCGAAGATCTCGGCGCGCGGGCCATGAAGAACATCGCCGAACCGGTGCGGACTTACCGGATTGGGCTTGGCACTTTCCTGGCAAATGCTCGTCCGGCCTTGCTGTTACCAGACAAGCCTTCGATTGCAGTGCTTCCCTTTCAGAATATGAGCGGCGACCCGGAACAGGATTATTTTGCCGATGGGATCGTGGAAGACTTCATCACTGGTCTATCGCGGATCCGGTGGCTGTTTGTGATCGCCCGCAATTCGAGCTTCGTCTACAAAGGCAAGGCCGTCGATGTCCGCCAAGTGGGTCGGGAGCTAGGCGTGCGCTACGTGCTCGAGGGCGGAGTTCGCAAAGCCGGGCAACGTCTCAGGATTACCGCGCAGCTTGTCGAGGCGGCCACGGGTGCGCACGTATGGGGCGATCGTTTCGACGGCGCGCTTGAGGATGTTTTCGACCTCCAGGATCAGATCACCGACCGCGTCGTCGCTGCGGTCGAACCAAGCATCCAGAAGTCGGAGATCGAGCGGTCCCGGCAGAAGCGACCGGATAACCTGGACGCCTATGACTTATATTTGCGAGCCCTTCCTTACACCGCCTCCCAATCGGCCGAAGAAGGTAAGATCGCGATCGAGCTTTTGGAGGCTGCCCTGAAGATCGACCCGAATTATGCAGCGGCCCACGCTCTGATCGCTTGGTGCTACGAATGGCGTTACTCGCGGGCGGGCTTTGACAAAGCGAACAAAACAGCCGCCCTGACGCATGCAAGAGCAGCTCTGAAGGGCGGAACCGACGATGCGACAGCCGTGGCAGTGGCCGGCTTCGTCATCGTCATGCTCAGCAAAGATCAGGCCGGATTGACGGCAATCGATCGGGCTTTGGCGATCAATCCGTCCTGCGCCACGGCGCTGTTCGTGGGGTCCGCCGCGAACGCGATGATGGGTCGTCCGTCACAGGCGTTGGCGCAGGCAACAAGGGCCCTTCGACTCAGTCCATTCGACTTGCTGGTATCTGTCGCCCATACCGCCAAGGGGATAGCATCCGTACAGGAAGGACTTTACCAGCAGGCTGCGGCCTGTCTTGACCAATCGGTACAAGCCAATCCGACACTGAGCTCCTTCCGGTTTTTTGCGGCCTGTGCTCGCGCGATGGCTGGTGAACTCGAGGCCGGAAGGTCGCTGGTGCAAGAAGGATTGGCGATGGAACCAGGATTCAGGCTCCAATTCTTCTTCGAACTGCTTCCCCGTTCAACCGCGGAGAAATTCGCTGCGGGCGGAAGGAGACTGGGATTGCCAGACTAGGCTCCAAGTGTCGTCTCGACGCAGCGTCCGCACGGATCGGTCTTCACGGCGCTGGCGAAACTGGTCGCCTAACTCGGCCCGTCAATCGACTGTCAGTTTAAACACGCAGACCGGCTGTGACTATTCCCTCCGTTAGATGCGACAGATGGGTATCGTGCAGGTAAGGATTTGTTATCTCCCAATAGCGAGGCCTTGCAATTGTTTCAGATTGCTCAAGTTCCTGTATAATTGCGCGAGCCTCTTCGGTCCGCCCCAATTGTCCGAGGCTGGCAAGTATCGTTCGCAGTACGAGAGGATGCCGGCGCCGTCTCGGCCCGCGTTCGGCATAGCGTAGTGCCGTTTCGTAGTCCCGTTGATGGTAGTAGGCGAGGCCCACAATAGCAAGATGAGCCCCTGACTGAGGATCATTGGGATTGAGGCGATGGCTCCGCAATATCGGATCTATTGCTTCAGGAAAATGCCCGATGTAGATACGAATCCAACCGAGCGCGAAATAGCCGAGCGAAAAATTAGAGCTGAGATCAATTGATCGCTGCGCCTGGATCAACGCTTGGTCGTGACGGCGGGTCAAGACGCTGAACAGGAACAACACGTATTGGCTATAGGGATCACGCTCATCGAGCGTGGCCGCATTGGCCGCAGCGAGGTAGCCATCGGTCAGGTCTTGATCGATGTTGAGGCTCCACCCCCACCAGATGCGGGTACTGAGTAGGCGAGCCAGCATCATGTGCGCCTGGGCAAAGGTAGGATCCGCCTGAATTGATCTGCGCAACCAACTCTCAGCTTGGCTGCTGTCTTCAGGGGTGAACTGGTTGAAGTGCCAGATGCCTCGCATGCAACAATCAAAACTATCAAGATTGGCCGACGCACTCTTGCGCACCGCCCGCTTTCCCTCCACGGACTGAAGCTCGGGCTCGATAGCGGCGACGACGCTCTGGGTAATTTCGTCCTGCAGAGCGAAGATGTCGGTGACGTCCCGGTCGAAACGTTCGGCCCAAATATGGTTGCCGGTGTCGGCTTCAATGAGCTGGGCCGTCGCACGAATACGGCCTCCCGCTTTACGAATGCTGCCCTCGAGCACATAGCGAACCCCGAGCTCGCGAGCCACCTGCTTAACGTCCACTGAGCGTCCTTTGTAGGCAAATGTCGAATTGCGCGCGATGACGAAGAACCAGCGATAATGGGATAGTGCCGTGATGATGTCCTCGCTGATTCCGTCTGCGAAATACTCCTGCTCCGCATCGCTGCCCATGTTGAAGAATGGCAGCACTGCGATCGAAGGCTTGTCGGGCAGTGCCGGCGCGACCGGGGGACCGGCAAGCGAGGCGGCCGGGATCTCCTGCTGCTCCCAGGCCACCTGGTAGGTGCGCAGCGGGCGCGCGATGTTCTTGGCCGCCTGTTCGCCGATGTAGGAACAGGGAAACGAGAGTTTGCCGTCGATTTGCTCCCAGACGGTTCCCGATATGAGGATACTCCCGGGCTTGGCCATCTGTTCGAGGCGCGCTGCGATGTTGACGCCCTCGCCCAGAAGATCGGTCCCCTGGACCATGACATCGCCGACGTTGACGCCGATCCGTAGATGCATTCGGCGCACCTCTTCCAAATCGGCGTTGCGCCGATCGAGTGCCCGCTGAACGGCGACCGCGGAGCGCACCGCCTGCAGCGCGCTGGCGAATTCGGCCAGCAGGCCGTCGCCGGCGGTCGCGAATATTCGGCCCTGATGAGCTTCGACGAGTTGGACTACGACACCGCGATAGAGGTTCAGCGTCTTGAGCGTGCCCTCTTCGTCCGCGCCCATAAGTCGGCTGTAGCCAGCCACATCGGCGGCGAGGATAGCAACAAGACGGCGTTCGACGCCTTCTTCGGCCACGAGGAGCGATCGCTTTCTGAAAACCCGGTAATGGCAATCTATTGGCGCCTTGCTTTGGTGTCTATCATCGGGCGAGGCTACCGGACCATTCCGCCAATTTGAGACGGCGGGAGGCTCCGGTGTCTCTTGGGCGATTCGCCTGCCGCACCATTTGGCCGGGCGGGTCAAGCGCGCTATCGTCAGGTTGGCCTTGCCAAGCATTCCAGATAGCCGGTCCGACTGGATTTGCCCCGCCATCACTGGTCGGGCCGGACCGATGGGGCGGCATGCCGGGCCTGTCTTGGCAAGGACAAACGGCTGTTTGGGCCGGCGCCGATGGCGGCCGATCGGGCGGCGGACCGCGCTAACCTTGATTAACACAAATGAGGCGTTCGGCGGCGGCCCGGCCGGCGCGTCCCGATCGTGCCGCAAGATTCCGCTCCGATCCTGCCGCAGTTTGCCGCCGAACCCTTGACGAAGGTTGCCGACAAAGATGAAATATCGGCATTCTTCGGCGCACTTGCCAGACGAACCAAGTGCCCATGCCGCAAGGGATCTGATCGCCCGGGCCGCATTCAACGAGAGATAGGATCAGGGAGGACGAATACAATGTTAAAACAAATGATGCTTGCCGGCAGCATTCTCGCCATGTTGACGGCGCCAAGCCTGGCCGCGAACGAAATCGTCGGCCTGATCACCAAGACCAATACCAATCCCTTTTTCGTCAAAATGAAGGAAGGCGCCGAGGCGAAAGCCAAGGAATTGGGCGTGACCCTGCAGGCCTATGCCGGCAAGGCGGATGGCGACAATGACGGCCAGGTTCAGGCGATCGAAGCCTTGATCGCGGCTGGCGCCAAGGGCTTCATGATCGTGCCAAGCGATTCCACGGCGATCGTGCCAACCATCAAGAAGGCGCGCGATGCCGGGCTGCTGGTCATCGTTCTTGACACACCGCTCGATCCGATCGATGCCGCCGATGCCACGTTCGCCACCGATAATTTCAAGGCCGGCGAATTGATCGGCGCTTGGGCCAAGGCGACGCTTGGCGAGGCGGGCACCAAGACGGCCAAGATCGCGACGCTCGATCTCGCCGCGAATCAGCCGACCGTTGATTATCTGCGCCACAACGGCTTTCTGAAGGGCTTCGGCATCCCGGTGAAGAATCCCAAGCACTACAGCAATTCCGACGATCCGCGGATCGTCGGCGGCGATGTCACCGCCGGCTCCGAGGAGGGCGGCCGCAAGGCGATGGAAAACATCGTTCAGAAGGCCGACGGCATTAATGTCGTCTATGCGATCAACGAGCCGGCCGCGGCCGGCGGCTTTGAGGCCTTGAAGGCGGCCGGCAAGGAAAAGGGCGTCCTGTTCGTCGGAGTTGATGGTGGCTGCCCGGGCGTCAAGAATGTTGCCGCGGGTGTCCTCGGCGCGACCTCGCAGCAATATCCCCTGCTGATGGCTTCGAAGGGACTCGAAGCGATCACCCAATTCGTCAAGACCGGCAAGAAGCCGGAGAAAACCCCAGGTCTGGATTTCACCGACACCGGCGCAACCCTGATCACCGACAAGCCGGTCCCCGGCGTGCCGTCGATCAGCAGCGCCGAAGGCCTCAAGCTCTGCTGGGGCTGAGACTGCGATCCGGCGACCGATCCTAGCCTGGCGGGCGACCGCCCGCCAGGCGCAGCCCTTCACCCCCACGATTTTTGAGAAGGCTTATGGCTCAAGTTGAAGAGAGGGGCGGGGTTGCGGAATTCGAACAGGCCGGCACCGCTGCCGCGAGCGCGCTGGCCGTCTTCGATGAAGAGACGTTGACGCCGCTCAAACGCATCCAGCGTTTCCTGCATGCCTATCCGACCATCGTTCCCTTCTTTGTCCTGCTGCTTGGCGTCACACTTGGCGCCTCGGTCAATTGGGCCCGCTTCACCACCGGCTCCAATCTGTCGACCATTCTCCTGCAGGTGACCATTATCGGAATCCTCGGAATTGCGCAGACTTTGATCATTCTGACCGCCGGCATCGATTTATCGGTCGGCATTGTGATGGTTCTGTCGTCGATCGTCATGGGCCGGTTGACGGTGATCATGGGCTGGCCGGTCGGTATCGGCTTTTTGTTCGGCGTTGCGATCGGCACCCTGTGCGGCTTTCTCAACGGCCTTTTGGTAACGCGCCTGAGAATGCCGCCGTTTATCGTTACCCTCGGCACCTTGTCGATTTTCACCGCCTTGAACACTTGGTATTCCCAATCGGAATCGATCCGCAATGTCGACATTAGGGAGAAGGCGCCGTTCCTGCTGGCAATGGGCGAGCCAATTCAAATCGGCACGGCGCGGATCATCTATGGTTCGCTGTTCATGCTCTTGCTCGCTTTCGTGGTCTGGTACGTCCTCAATCGGACCGCCTTCGGCCGGCATGTCTATGCGGTTGGCGATGACCGCGAATTAGCCCGGCTCGCCGGTATCAATACCGACCGGACATTGTTGGCGGTCTATATATTGGCCGGCCTCATATCGGCGCTGGCGGGCTGGGTGCTGATCGGTCGGGTCGGCGCGATCAGTCCAACCAGCGGTCAGGACGCCAATCTCGACAGCATCACCGCTGTCGTCATCGGCGGGACGAGCCTGTTCGGCGGGCGCGGCTCGATCGTCGGCACGTTGATTGGCGCGATGATTGTCGGCGTCTTCCGTTCCAGTGTCTCGCTGGCCGGCCTCGACGTGCTTTGGCAGCAATTTGCAGTCGGGGTACTGATCATCGTCGCCGTGGCGCTCGATCAATGGATTCGAAAGGTCTCGGCATGAATGGCCCAGTTCTTCAGGCGCGGGGCCTGGTCAAACGTTATGGCCGAGTTACCGCGCTT
>CAVZAB010000025.1:0-309412 GCA_963773155.1 uncultured Alphaproteobacteria bacterium
ATCTGAGCCCACAAAGATGCTCCGATTGGCGATCGACACACTCTTGCCAGCAGACGTATGCTCTGTCGGCAAAGGTTTGTCAATGCATGGAGCGGATGAAGCGGGATTCCAGTCGACACGCACGGGGACTCCCCATCGGGAAGGCGCTCAAGGTCGAGCGCACCGTCGCCGGGGTCTCGCTGACGAAGGTCGCGGACGCCGTGGGCATCTCCGCCGGCCAACTCTCGCGCATCGAGTCGGGCCAGCGCACGGCAAGTCCCGAGGTGATCGGGACTGATCCGAGCTGTCCTGCTCGTGGCGCGTCCGCGCAGCACCTTGGACTCGATCGCCCAGCCGGGCCTCCGCCACGGCAGGTACCTGACCCTCCAGCAGCGATACGCAGGAATGGCTCCGCACTCCCGAGGGTCGGACCGTCTACTCGGCCGTCGTCCAGCGAGCGACCGCCCTGCGGCGGCGGGGGCGCACTACGGCATCGCGGCCATCTTCGAGGCGGTCCTCTCGCTACGACGCGGTGGTAGAGCTCGGGCCGGACGCTCCGGCGCCCAAGTCGAATAACGACTACCGATCGCGGCTGGCCCGCGACCTCATGGCCGACTTCCCGCAGCTCCGAGGCTTCTTCGAGACCCGGACGTTGTCGGCATGAACGGCGTGTGGCTGGGCGGGTTGATCGCCCTCGTCGGCATCCTGATGGTCCTCAACCGGGACCACGACCCCAAGCCTTACCCCACCTATCGAGTGACCCCGATGGAGGCCGGCGTGGCGTGCTGCCCGGCGGCATCCTCGGCGCGTTCCTCTAGGTTTGCCTGGCTGGTGGCGGCTGCCGTCATCCATCGCTAAGAGGAGGAGGAGACATGGTCCGAGTGAACCTCGACCGCCCGTGGGTACGGACGGACCTGCTCAAGGTGGAGACGGCCACCATCCGCGATCGCGCGAAGCACATCGAGCGAGACGCCACCGTGACCCTGTACGCCCGTGGACCGCTCGGGCCGTTCCTCGCCAAGGTGGAGCAGCCCGACGCCCCGGAGTACGTCGTCGGGCCGTACGTGGCCGCCTACACCGCGGCCTGCTCCGCGCTGGGACGGGTGGAGGAGATGACCCGGACCGAGGAGCAGGACATCCGCGAACGGGCCGCCGCCTACCTCTGGGCAGCCTACCCGCCGAGACGACCGCTACGTGACCGACAACCTCGATCTAGCGCGCGCCGACCGACGTGTGCTCCTGGCAGAGGTGGACCGGCTGCGCGGCATCGTCCGAGCCGAGGATGACCTCGCGGAGATGCAGGGCCGGGACTTCGTCCGGCGCTGGAACCGGTGAGGGCGACCGATGGCTGACAAGACGTTCGAGGCTCGGGCGACTACGTCGAGCGTCCCGGAGCTGGATCGCTCCGTTCGACGAGTTGTTCGCGCGGGCGGCCGCTCGTCACCGCGGACGTCCGGACGTCCGACTCGGGCCTGCAGGACGTCCAACGGGTGCTCGTCCGGGCCGCGGCGTATCGGCACCTCGACGACCCTCACCCCGGCGTCGGGCAGTCCTGGATCAAGGCCCTGCCGGGCGCGACGTGCGTGCGCCAAGGGCTCCGAAGCTAGAGAACGCCGAGACCGCGCGCGTGGGGCCGGGCGATCGCTCGCTCGGCATCCTCGTCGTCAAGGGCATTGCCACGTCCAGCGAGATCGACGTCCAAGCGGCCGACTCATCGGGAGCCGCAGCCATCCCCCCGGCTGCGGCTCCCGTCCCCGACGAACCGTGGAGCGAAGGCCCGCTCGAGGTGTCCGGCGCGGCCTTCCTCGGCTCGGGTGCATCGAAGACGGACGGAGAGCTGCGGACGCTGGCCGACGGCTGCATCTTCGGCAACTTGTGCATTAACCGTAGTCATTAACCAAAAAGTGTCCAGGTTGATTCTTGGATCAGAAAGATCAACGAGGGCTCGCGGGCTGTGATGCTGGCCTGGAACCAGCAAGAAATGGTTAAGTTTTTCTTTATTAAGAGGGCTGATGATGAATGTGACGAATTGCACGCTTGAAACCTCTGAAGCCTGGCCTTCAAACCTCCTGACGCCATCAATTCTTCTCTGAGGCCGGACGCAAGACCTTCTGATAGCCCGAAGAGTCAAAAAATATGTCGACAGGCACTTCGAAAATTTTCTTCTGAGAAATTAGGCCGCATTTGGAGACAGTTTTGCTTCTTCCGCCGAACAAGTTGTTCACGGGGATGCATTAAGGTTCTAAGCAAATGTGGAAGTGCCTCCTTGAAATACTTGGAATTTGACGGAGTGTATTAATGGCTACCCAGACTACTAGCTTGCCGAATATTTCGGGATTCACATCGCTGACGGATAATTGGAACACGCCGATCAGCGTCGACAATCAGCCGTTTTATTTGGAAAACGCGAATGTCAACGGGAACGCGCCCTGGGCCATTACCCAACTCGATCCACAGACGCTCCAGTTCACGCTCAAACCAGGTGACACCTGGCAGGATGATGGTAGCCACCGAACTGAAATCGCTGGAAACTCAATGCCGGGTGGTAAGCCAATTGACCTTTCCTACCAGTTCAAAGTGGAACCAGGGGCAGCGATTAATGTAGGGGATTGGACGGCGATAGGTCAGTTTCATTCGGATGAGAGTTTTGCTCAACCCAGTGTTCCCTATCCGCCATTTGCTTTTCAGATGACCGGTCCCAACGGCTCCGGGCCGGGAGATTATTTGGCTATTGCCGCCGAGTATGCGCTGCCAGGCCAGAAAGATGCCCAGCCCATCACGAACGGCTCGTCCGATTATATCTATGTGTCTCCAACTCCTATTGTCCGCGGCCAATATCAAGACGTCCATGTTGAAGCCAATTTCCAGGACAATTCATCCGGGTTTTTAGAAGTTTGGATTAATGGTGTTCAGGTTGTCGATTACCATGGCCCGCTCGGCTATTACGGTAACCCGGTTTACTGGAAAGAGGGCATTTATCAGGACCCAGCAAACACGACCCAAACGCTGACGGTGGACTATAAAAATCTTTCGATTGCCAATACCCCGTCGGCTCCTTCGATTGTTGGGGATGTTGCCAATGGCAATTCCGCTTCGTTGACCGGCACTGCCGAGGCCAACAGCACGGTGACCATCTTTGATGGGGCAACACAATTGGGCACAGCGCCGGTCAAGAGCGACGGCACCTGGACCTATCAGACTGGGGCTCTGTCGAACGGCAGCCATGCATTGACGGCAATTGACAAGGATGTGGCCGGTCAAACCAGCGCCGCGTCAGCTGTTTCCAATGTTTCAATCGGTTCGCAGACCCCGCCCGTCACCCCGCCGGTCACCCCACCGGTTACACCGCCTCCACCGCCCGTAAATCCGGTCGCGGCGCCGACGATCACCTCATTTTCACCGGACAGCGGCGTGGTTGGCGACGGCATCACCAGTGCAACCAATCTGACATTGGCCGGCACGGCCACCGCGAATAGCACAGTGACGGTTTTCGACGGTAGCGTCCAACTCGGAACAACACTGGCGGATTTCGAAAGGAGCCTGGTCTCTTCCAACCGGCACATTGAAGAGCGGAGCGCACGCATTTTCGGCGACCGATACGGTTTCGGGCACCGCCAGTGTGGCCTCGGCGGCGCTGAATGTAACCGTCGACTCCCATGTGCCAGCCGCTCCAATAATCGCCAATGACACGATTGGTTCGACCAATAAGGTTACCCTGACAGGGACGGCCGAGGCCAAGGCAACTGTGACGGTCTTTGACGGATCGTCGAATATCGGCACGACGACTGCGGACGGCACTGGAGCGTGGAGCTTTACGTCAGCCAGTCTGAGCAATGGCACCCATCCCCTTTCTGCGACACAGACGGATGCTGCCGGCCTGACCAGTGCGCTTTCGCAAGCCGTCGACCCAGTTATTGGGTCATCACCGCCGCCGGCTCCACCGCCGCCGGCTCCACCGCCGCCGGTGTCACCGCCGCCGGCGCCACCGCCTGTTGTTGCCCCGCCGGCTTTGACATCATTTTCTCCCGACAGCGGCATCATTGGCGATGGCATAACCAATGTGACGCATCTTACGCTCAGCGGTTCAGCTGCGCCGAACAGCACGGTGACGGTCTTTGACGGCGCCGCGAAATTGGGTAGTGCCACGGCCAACGCTTCTGGCGCTTGGAATCTACCGACGGTTCTTAACGACGGGACGCATTCTCTTACGGCAACAGAAACCGTCTCAGGAACAACCAGTAAGGCTTCGGCCGCCCTAAAGGTGACCGTCGATTCTCATGTTCCGGCCGCTCCCATTATCAGCAGCGACGTCGTCGGTTCGACAAACAAGGCCAGTCTGTCGGGAACGGCGGAAGCCAATGCGGCTGTTACCCTTTATGACGGTTCGACCAAGATCGGCAATGTGAGTGCCGATGGCACTGGTGCGTGGAATTTTACAACGGCCAGCCTTCTCAATGGGACGCACGTCTTAGCTGCGACGCAGACAGACGTTGCCGGGACGACCAGCGCTCTCTCCAAGGCAAGCAATCCGACGATTGGTTCCATTCCAACACCGGTTCCCGTTCCGAATCCGGGCCCAGTTGTTGTGGCGCCACCGACCTTAACCAGATTTTCTACCGACACTGGGGTGGTCGGTGATCATATCACCAATGCGAATATTATTACGCTCAGCGGGAGGGCCGCGCCAAACAGCAAGGTCGCGGTGGCCGACGGTTCGACCAAGATCGGCACTACGACCGCCGATTCGAGCGGGCATTGGAGCCTTACGACGGCGAAGCTCGCCGACGGTCAGCATGCCTTTACCGCAACAGATACTGTTTCCGGCGTGACAAGCGCGGCGTCCAATGCTCTTCCTTTGATAATTGACACCAAGGCGCCGGGGATACCATCGATTACCTCGAACAATGTTCATGGGCACTCAATTTTTCTGCACGGTGCGGGCGAGGCCAACAGCAGCATTTCCGTGTTCGAAGGTACTCATAAACTTGGTTCGACTACCGTCGATGCGAACGGCGCGTGGACCCTCTCAAGCGGGCCTCTCAGCGACGGCGCTCACCTCTTGACGGTTGTCGATACGGACGCGGCAGGCAACGCTAGCAAGTCTGCCACGGTCAGCTCAACCATAGGGGCGGCGATCGCGCCGA
Source organism: uncultured Alphaproteobacteria bacterium (assembly GCA_963773155.1). Taxonomy (GTDB): domain Bacteria; phylum Pseudomonadota; class Alphaproteobacteria; order Rhizobiales; family Beijerinckiaceae; genus CAVZAB01. The sequence goes on from CAVZAB010000025.1 coordinate 5,124, forward strand.
ACATCCCCTCGATCACAGGCGTAGATTCGCCGGGCGAAAAATCGACAGGCAATGCATCTGCAGAGACGACCGCTCATACGGCCACGCTGGACGGCACGGCGGACAAATCAAGCGCCGTCTCGATCTTCGACGGTGCGAAGCTCCTCGGCATGACGAGTGCGGATAGCAACGGGAATTGGCACTTTGCCGCGAATAATTTGCTCACCGGTACGCATGTTTTCACCGCGGCTGAGAAAGTTGGCGGGCAAACGAGTGGCCCGTCGGCTGCTTTTTCACTAACTGTCGACGCGGCAAGTCCTTCGACGACGCCGACCACGTCGGATACTTGGGTCAAGAGTCTGACGGGACTATTGTCGAGCGTCGACAATTTGACGAAATCCGTAGCACCTATTGGCGGCGGTGGTGCCTCGACCAATCTGAGCCAGGTTAAATCGTTCAATTTCCAGCCTGGGGCGAATACACAGCTTGGCACGAGTATGCAAAACGTTACTGGAGCGCATTCGCTCGATGCAAACTTGCAAATGTTTGCCGATGCGATGAATCACGCGTCGGTCACAGCGGCCGACACAACGACCGCCGGGCCGGCTATCGATGCCTCCGGCCTGTCCCATTTGACCAAGATTACGGCTGGCGCGGAGTTTCATTTCATTTAATTGAATCCAAGCACAAAAATGCTACCTGCCGGAGCGGCTTACTGGGCGTTTCGAAACTTGTGAGACTTCCATGAGCGTTCGCCGGCCGGTAGGGCTAAAATCCGAGATAGAACAAGCGCTTGGCCTATGTAGGCGGGCGTTTGTTGGCGTTGCGTTTTTCAGTGGCATGAGCAATATCCTCATGCTGACCGGCTCGATGTATATGCTCGAATTGTATGATCGAGTCTTGCCGAGCCGGAGCATACCGACCCTTGTCGGGCTTTCGATCGTGGTGGTGATCTTGTTCGCCTTCCAGGCCGGGCTTGACATGGTACGAGCGCGTATCATGGGGCGGATCGGAATGGCCCTCGACGAGGCGCTGTGCGTTCGGGTTTATGACGCTATCGTGAGATTTCCGCTCAAGGCGAACAGCGGAAGTGGCGGGTTGCAACCGCTGCGCGATCTTGACCAGCTACGAACCTTCCTTGCGAGCACCGGTCCGATCGCTCTATTTGATTTGCCATGGATCCCGCTCTATCTCGGGCTTTGCTTTCTGTTTCATGTCTGGCTCGGTATGACCGCCCTGTTTGGCACACTCGTGCTCATTGCCGTCACCTATTTGACCGAGGTCAAAACACGCCAACCCGTCAAGGAAGCCGCAGAGTATGGCCAGCTTCGCAACGGGTTGGCAGAAGCGGGGCGGCGCAATGCGGAAGCGCTTTGGGCAATGGGAATGAGCCGCCGGTTGAATCAAATATGGACCGAGATCGAATCGCAAATATCTTGCGCAATCGGCACGTGCCAATGACGTCGCCGGCGATCTTGGCTCGCTCTCCAAAGTCGCGAGGATGGCCTTGCAATCGGCTGTTCTCGGCGTTGGCGCCTATTTGGTTATCCAGCAGGAAGCAACGGCCGGCGTAATGATAGCGGCCTCGATCTCTGGCAGGTCGAGGACTGGCGCCAGTGGACCTCGCCATTGCCAATTGGCGCGGGTTTGTTGGTGCCCGGCAGAGCCGGGAGCGCCTTGAAAAGCTCCTGGCGCTAATGCCAAAGGAGCCGGAGCCGATGGAGCTGCCGGGTCCCTCGAATTCGCTTGCCGTTGAATCAATCGTCGTTCTGCCGCCAGGCTCGGCCACGCCGGTCGTCAACGACGTATCCTTTAGTCTTAAGCGGGGCCAGGCGCTCGGCGTGATTGGACCGAGTGCGTCCGGCAAGTCTTCGCTGGCCCGAGCCCTAGTCGGCGTGTGGCAGCCGATGCGCGGCAAAGTGAGGCTTGACAGCGCGGCGCTGGATCAATTCCCCACGGAGGGACGCAGAAAGCACATAGGCTATCTGCCCCAGGACGTCGAATTGTTCGAGGGAACTGTCGCACAGAACATCTCGCGCTTTTCCGAGGACGCCTCGTCGGGGCAGATCGTCGCCGCCGCTCATGCAGCAGGCGTCCATGAAATGATCCTCCGCCTGTCCGGTGGCTACGAGACCAGACTCGGAGAAAATGGCGCTGCACTTTCTTCCGGTCAGCGCCAGAGAATCGGGCTTGCCAGGGCGCTCTACGGCGACCCCTTTTTCGTCGTTCTCGACGAACCGAATTCGCATCTCGATGCGGACGGCGACCAGGCCCTGACGCAGGCAATATTGCACGTCCGGGCTAGGGGCGGCATAGCGATTGTTGTTGCCCATCGGCCGAGCGCCCTCGCTGGAGTTGATCAATTGCTGGTCATGCATTCCGGAAGGATTCAGTTTTTTGGGCCTAAGGAGGAAGTTTTGGAAAAAGTTTTGAAACCCGCGACGGCCCCAACTCTGCCATTCCGGGTCGTCGCAGAGCGGCAGGGAGGGGCATGATGATTCCGAAATGGTCGAGGGCCTTTCAGGATTGGGCCGCTGCGGTCATCTCGAAGAAGCGTAGTGTTGCTAAGACTTTTGCTGCGGCGGCGTCTAGACGCCCTGGGACGCTCAACGCGACTTTGTCGTCGATGCCCGCTCTCTCCTCGCTGTTGAAGAGCGCAGCCGATACACCTGTTCATCAGTCGATACACCGCCATCTTATTGCCGGCGTCGTCTTGTTCGGTGGCGTTAGCTTTGGCGTCGGCGGCTGGGCTGCGACAACCCGACTGGCAGGTGCGATAATCACGTCCGGATTTCTGGTTGTTGAGACGAGTGCAAAGAAGGTCCAACACCCGACCGGCGGCGTGGTCAGCAAGATCGAGGTTCGGGAAGGCGATCACGTCGAGGAAAACCAGGTACTGCTGCGACTTGATGCGACACAGACACTTTCGCAATTGTTGATGGTTTCGAAGAGCCTCGACGAATTGCAGTCGCGCCAGGCTCGCTTGGAGGCTGAGCGCAACAGTGAAGATGAAATGATCATCCCGCCGGAGCTGCTTGCGCGTGCTGGACCCAAATTTCCGGATGCCGCGCGAGCCGTTAACGGGGAGCGTAACCTCTTCGAGCTTCGCAGGGCTGCACGAGCCGGGCAGAAATCTCAGCTGAAGCAGCGTATCGCGCAACTCGAAGATGAGATCAAGGGGCTCGTAGGCCAGACGGAGTCCAAGAAACAAGAAATGGATTTCATCAACCGCGAGCTGCAGGGCCTCAACGACCTTTGGCGCAAGAACCTCGTTCCCATTAGCAAGGTGACGGCCCTCGAGCGGGACCGCGCGAGATTGGAAGGTGAAACAAGACAATTGAACGGCACTATAGCCCAACAGAGAGGAAAAATTGCCGAGACAGAGCTGCAGATCTTGCAAGTTGATGAAGACCTCCGCAGCGAGGTTGCTAAGGACCTTTCCGATGTGCGCTCAAAGATTGTCGAACTTACGGAAAAGAAGGTTGCCGTGGAGGATCAATTCCGGCGGATCGACCTCAAGGCGCCACAAAGCGGCACGGTCCATCAAATGAAGGTTCATACCATTGGCGGAGTGATCGCACCCGGTGACACCATTTTGGAAATAGTGCCTGACCGGGATTCCCTGCGGGCAGAAGTCAGAGTTGCGCCTCAGGATATCGACAAGGTGCGACCTGGGCAGGCTGCGGTGCTTCACTTTTCGGCTTTCAATGCCCGCACAACACCCGAGATCAAGGGAGAGGTCAGCCTTGTTTCGGCCGATATCAATCAGGATCAACGCACCGGCATGAATTATTATGTTGCGCGTCTTACGCCCGATCCTAAGGATCTTGAGCGGCTCGGCGGCCTCAAGTTGATCCCGGGGATGCCTGTCGAGGCCTTCATTCAAACCGGCGAAAGAACCGTACTATCCTACCTAATGAAGCCCCTGCACGATCAATTATCGCGCGCCTTCAAGGAAAAATAGGTTAGCCTGCTTCGCAAAGCGACGCGGTTTTTCAGGTCGTTGGCAGTTGGGCATTTTCTTCGGTGCTGAGCTTGGTGTTTTCATTGATCCAGGAAGACAATTCGACGAATTCCACGGCTTTGTGCGAGCGCAAAAGAGTCGAATATCTCGTTGCAGACACGCCAAATCGCTTCGTCGTGATCCAGATGGTGCGTGAGAAGGCCGATCGGCGCGCTGGTGTGTTTGCCAGAGTTCCTCCTGGCTCGCAATTGACGGACAATATTGGTGGAAGTGATTCGGCTGTCTAGGGCGGTTCTCTCGACCCAGTCAATCGGATCGACGTGTACGTCAATCCGGGGGACCTGCGCCAATCGAGGCATAATAATCCCAACACCGGAGTTAAACCGGGCCTGGAGATCCGACCCATTGCCTTTCGTAGGTGCTAGGCATCGAGGAAAAGGCGGCAAATCCAATTTGCGGCAATGCTCGAGTGAATGCGAGGGTGGCACGATTAAATGGCGGGACGAATATCGGCTGCGGCGCATTGAAGCTATGGGTGAACGAGGCGTAGGCCCTCTGCGCATCCTCGACTAGACTGGCAAGCGGCCGATCGCGGCCAAATTCGGCGGGTTTGGTTCGCGGGCCATAATTGACATGTTTCCAGCCATGGCACATCGGGTGAAAATGGCTATGTCCCGTCGCCACAAAATTTCGGAGATTTTCGCGTAGCTTGCCGGGAACTATCGCTAGCCCGACAATGATGTTGTGCTGGGAAGCAAGGTTCTGCAGCCGTTCTAGTTGTGCCGTCATTTCGTACGCATCGTCGTCGCGGACCCAGAATCTGGCGCGCAATCCGCGCTGACCCCAGATATCCAGCTCTTGCCGCACTGGATCCCAATGATCGTCCATTACGGCTCCAATGCCCGTTGTTGCCCAGTCTGTCTCGACCGAGCTATTTCGCTACTGCCTTGGCTGTAGATGTACTCAAGGTAGCGCACCAATTCCTCTTCGCTTTGTCCCCGCGTGAAATGCCGTCTTCCGCAGCGATCCTGTGATTTTCACAATCAGACGTTCCATGGTCATCAGGTCAGGACGCTCATATGGCACCCGCAGAAGGCCTGAAATCGCCGATCAAAGAACGCAAACCTAAAGAACTGGTTGACCGAGATGGATACAAAGACATTGAAACACGCCTACGTTGATAAAATTACAATCGGCTTAAGGCCATGCAATTCACCCATACTTGCCACGATCGGGGCAGTCCAGCGGGCCCAGCCAATCCAGGACAATTGCTAGATCGGTCCGAGGAGACGATCATGGCACATTCTTTTAACCATTTGGCTGCCTTTTGCGACGAGAAATCAAGCATCAACAGTGCCGATAGGGGAATTTATCGGAAATCGGATAGGCAAGGTAGGCGGTAGGATTGGCGCCAATTCGATGCTTTTCGGGTGTATTGGCTAGGGGCTGTATGGGGGAAATTCGATGCGAGGCCAACCAATTTTGCGAATTATGATCGCTACACCCTTTGGCGCGCACCAGCGGGGCGGGATAGACCGCCTGGTCGATCTGATTGTTGAGAGCGCCGAGCGTGATCCGGAAGGCAATGTGACGGTAACGCGGCTGGTCACGCGTGGCCCCGGGGCACTTGCCCGCGCACCCGCCGTCTTTGCAAAGGCAGCAGCGCACTTGTGTCTGGTGGCGAGTAGAGGCGGGGTTGATCTCCTTCACATCAATGTCGCGGCAGGCGGCAGCCTGTATCGCAAGGCGTTTCTAGCCATGCTTGCTCGCCAATGCGGCATTCCCTATGTCGTCCATGTGCACGGTTCCCGTTTCGACCGTTTCTGGGATTCGATACATTCCGTCCGTCGTCGGGCTCTGACACCCCTGTTCGAGGGCAGCGAAAAAATCATCGTCCTCGGTCGGTATTGGTCGGACTTTATCGCCGATCGAATACCCGGCGTGATAGGCAAGATCCTCATACTCCCGAATGCAACGGCGCCCGCGCTTGGTTCGAACGAGCCAGCTGCTGACAATAAGGCTAGAATTTCTTTCCTCGGTGAGATTGGTCCACGCAAAGGGACCCCCCAACTTGTTCAAGCTCTGGGTCGGTTGCGCGACAATCCGGGCTGGATTGCAACGATTGCCGGCAATGGTCAAATTGCGGAAATGGAGAAGCTGTCGACTGAACTCGGAATCAGTGCGCGCGTTGCATTTCCGGGTTGGCTTGATGCCAAAGGGGTCAACGCGGTCTTGGCGAGAACCGATATATTCGTTCTACCGTCCTTCGCCGAGAATCTTCCGATGTCGATCCTCGAAGCTTTCTCGCGTGGGGCGGCGGTTATTGCGACGCCGGTCGGTGCAGTCCCCGACGTAGTTGAAAATGAACGCACGGGCTTGCTGGTCCCGGTAGGCGATGTCGACGCGCTGGCAAGCGCCATCCGCCGGCTAGTCGAAGATCCAGCGCTGCGTCGCAAGCTCGGGCAAGCAGCGCAACTTGACCATAAGACCCATTATGATATCGGCGCTTATGCTGCTAGGCTAAAGGCCGTTTGGCAGACCGCGGCTTGGCCGGATGTCTCGGGTGTTCGAGCTGGCACCGACAGCGCAATCCCCACTTCAAACGGGGGAAGAAATGACAGGGGTGCTGCGTAGAATATTTAGCTCGCCGGCGTCGACAGGCCGGCCTGTCGACAAGTCTGGGGTTTGACGGGATGAACGAAATACGGGCGGATGCGCATCGGGTCATACAGCAGAGTTCCATTGCAAAGATTCTGCTGCTCGGCTTGACGAACCGCACATTCCGTCCGGTGTTGACGATGCGGCTGGTGCGGCGGGCCGCGGGGAATCGAATCTTGCACGCTCTGTCGAAACTGGCCCATCGACTGGCCCAGGGAATGGCCGGGCTGGAGCTGCCGGGACAACTTAATCCCGGCCCGGGGCTTTTGATCGTCCATGGCTGGGGTATCGTCGTCAACAAGCACAGTGAAATGGGCAGTAATGTGACTCTGTTCAATGGCGTCGTCATCGGTCAAAAAGACAAGATAACGCCTGAGGGACGCAGCACCGCATATCCGAGCATCGGCAACGACGTCTGGGTTGGGCCCCATGCCATAATAATTGGCGGTATTTCTATTGGGGATGGTGCCATTATCGGGCCTGGCAGCGTGGTGACCAAGGATGTCCCGCCACAATGCGTTGTCGTTGGCAACCCTGCCAGAATTTTGCATCGCCAAGCTTTACCGGATGTGCCAAACCGTTGGCCTCTCTAACTTGCCGTCGGCCCTGGTCGGGCCCGATAGGCGCGAAACTACCCTGCGCGGTTGATTGCATACAACCAACCACTTTATAAGTATATGATTATATTGAGTATCCGACGATAATGTGCTCAGGGTGTGGTGCATGAGAGAGCTCGGGCGTTCCAAGTGCCGGGTCGTGATCGCCAACGACGGACCAGGCGACCAGCGTCTGTCGCCGTCGACTCCCGCCCGAGGGCAGGCGGGCGTGTATTTTTCCTCAGTGTGGCCCAATGCATTAAGCTTGGCTTGGCAAGCAGTTAGATTGCAGATCGTTCGTGTCTAGGTAATGTAAACATGATGCACAGAATTTTATAGTCTAGATGGATGTCTGTTGCGGGTGTCAGTCTAGATGTTGCTTGCGAGGTTTTACTTAACGATTTCCTTGCATCACACAAGATTTTCGCAATGAATGTTAGGTATTAACGGTTAGTTATTATGCACCGACATGAGATTATTCTTAACGACAGTCGCTGAAACTACCTCTTGAGCGCCGGCCGTCGGCTGGATTAAGCAGAATTGTCATGCTAATTAGCTATCGATGCCGACAATAGGCGGCAAGATGAATTGAAATTCGGCCCTGAATCCGTGGCTGTGGGTTTGCAAATGCTTGAAATAAATAAGACTTATTCTTCCACATCTAATGAGTTGGAATACGGAGAGACCCAATCCGGTTCGCTGGCGGAATACTTGTCCGTGATGATGGGCATTCTTCGCCGCCAATTTTGGGTAATCCTGCTTTTTGTCCTGCTGACCGGTTCGGCGGCGGGCGCCTATTATTACCTATCAACGCCGTTCTATCGGGCGACCACCATTGTCTCTATTGATCCGCGAAAATTCCAACTTTTTCAGCAATCCTTGGGTGAGGTGGCGATTGAATCCTCGGCCGGCGTGGAGAGCCAACTCGAGATCCTGAAGTCTGAAAAGATAGCGCTGCAAGTCATCGAGGACCTGAATCTAGTTCAGGCCAGTAGCAATGACACGCCGACCTGGTGGGAAAGAATATTCGGCAGCGCTCCTCCGAAGACGGATTTTGAGCGGACGCGGGGCGCCTTGGCATGGTTTCAGAAGCACCTGACCGTTAAGAGGTTGGGAGCTGCCTGGGTAATTGAGATCAATTTTGAATCGCCCGATCCCGAACGCGCTGCGCAAATTGCCAATGCTGTTGCCGATACTTACGTCGCTGACCAGCTGGCCGGCAAATACGAGGCGACACGGCAAGCGAGTACCTGGCTAGAAGGTCGTATTAAGGAATTGCGCGAGCAGATGCTCGCCTCACAGCGCGCGGTCGTAGAGTTCAAGGCTTCGAACCATATTGTCGACGCCGGCGGCGGGCGTTTCATGAGCGATCAGCAGCTGAGCGAACTCAACGCGCAATTGTCGCAGGCGCGGGCGCAATCGTCAGAGGCCCGGGCAAGGTTGGAGAGCATTACGGCAATTGATCAAGCTGCGTCAGCCGCCTCTGCGGATTCTTCCAAGAATGCTTTGCTGACGGGCACGCTAAGCAACGATACTCTGACCAAGTTGCGGGCTCAATTGTCCGAGCTGAGCAGCCGCGAGGCGGAGTTCTCCGCCAAATATGGCGCCAACCACCAGGCCGTTGTGAATTTGCGGACCCAATTGGCGGAAATCCGGTCGTCAATGCGCGATGAGGTTCATCGTCTGAGAGATTCTTATAAGAACGATTATGACCTCGCTCTGAAACGTGAAAACAATCTCGAAAGCGATGTCGCGGGCGCCGTAGCACAATCGCAGGAGTCCAATCGTTCCCAGGTCACTCTGCGCGAACTCGAGAGTTCGGCCGACGCCGCCAAGGGCATGTACGAGAATTTCGTCAAGCGTTACATGGAATTGATCGAGCAGCAGGCATTCCCCGTCGCTGAGGCGAGGGTCATCACCCGCGCCGTACGGCCCCTGGATAGGGAAGTGAAGACGCTATTGAGAAACGTTGCAGTGATCTGTGGTGCCGGCCTGGCGCTAGGCGCGGGAACCGTGCTGCTCCGCGAATATGGCGATCGTGTCTTCCGTACGGTCAATCAGGTCGAAAAGCGCTTGAATATGAATTGCATTGCGATCATTCCGCAAGTCAAATTCAGCGAGAGCCGAATGTTGGCGCGGGCCGAAGCTGACGGACCGGAACATCGCAGGATCAGGGTCGGTTCGGGCCCCATGGCCGTGGTCATTGAAGCGCCGCTATCGGCCTTTGCCGAAGCGGTGCGTTCAATCAAGCTTGCCGTAGATCTCAATCGTACGGTCAAGGCCAATAAAATTATCGGGCTGACCTCATCCCTGCCAAAGGAAGGCAAGTCGACAATTGCGACATCGTTGGCTTTGCTGATCGCCCAAACTGGGGCCCGTGTCCTGCTGATTGATTGCGATTTTCGCAATCCGACGCTTACCCGTCGTCTAACGCCGCAGGCGACAACCGGCTTCCTCGAAGTGCTGGCAGGCAGGGTGCCGCTCTCGGAGGCCTTATGGAACGACGAGACCGGATTTGCGGCTTTTCTGCCGGCGGTCGTCAACGCCCAATTCGTTCAGAGCAACGAAATCATGGCTTCCCGGGCGACCAAGCTGTTTTTCGACAAGATGCGCAGTGAGTACGATTACGTTCTGGTCGACCTGCCACCCCTAGCGCCAGTAATAGACACAAGAGCGACAACCCATCTTATCGATTGCTATTTATTCCTGGTTGAGTGGGGCGAGACGAAAGTTGACATCGTCGAGCATGCGCTTCGCCGAGCGCCAGGCGTTGCCGAAAACATCCTTGGTGTCGTGCTCAACAAGGTCGATTTGAACAGCATCGGTAGTTACGACAACAAGAATGCTGGGTTCTACAAAAACAAGCTCTATTCGCAATATGGTGATTTTGGTTGATCTGCGGGCGGCTTGGCGCGCCGACGGACATTGATGCGGCGGCGCCGCAACGGCGCGATGACTTGCGATACAACAGGGTGGGAACGATGGTCGCGCGCTTGGCCACTGGCGATTGAGCGCCTTTTTCAAATGATAACCACCTTTGTTAAGACCAATGGTTGTTGCAAAGCGTTGCTCCAACCTATCGGTTTATTCTTGAACTACAGCATACAGAAATTCTTAGCCCAGCGGTGCCATTGTCCGGCTAGACGAGTTTTCGTTGGCAGCACGACCGGGTCTCGAACTGCCGCCCGGCAAATTCGTGGTTCAATGGCAAGTGCGACCTCAGCAAAAATCAGGAATGCTTGTGAAGACGCCTAAGCTTATGGTTTTGTCGACGCAGTGTTGGCCGATACCTGCTCGAATCTCGTCGGCACTTCGCGCTTCGGGCTTTGTGGTCGCCGCCGTTTCGCCCAGCAAGAGCTTCGCGCGTTCGACTTCGGCGGTCAGTCGAAATTATCTCTATCAAAAGCGTCGGGGCTCGCAACTTATCATAGACGCGATACTGGACTGGTCGCCAGATTTCCTTGTCTGCGCCGACGATAATGCGGTACAGGAACTGCATGCGATTTGCACAAAGGCGACAGCTGATCGCAGCGACTCCAAGCTGGCGGGGATAGCAAACCTTATTGAGGCCTCGCTTTGTGCGGCATCGAGCTTCGATGCCATTTGCAGAAAGAGTGCCTTGATCGAAATTGCCCAATCGTGCGGGGTGCGCTGCCCTCGTACGATCAAGACACAAATCGAGGACGCCGATCTCCTGACCAATTTGCACTATCCGGTCCTGATCAAAGCCGATGGATCATGGGGGGGAAAGTTCGTTCGGCTTGTCAAGAATGTGACGGAGGCACGACGGACGATCAGTGAGTTTGGCCTTCCCGCGACCTGGCCTAGCCTGGCTCGCAATCAATGCGCAAGGTTCGTTCCGGCGAAGCTTGTCCACCGATGGTTTGGCCGGTTGCGGCAGATCTGCGTCCAGGAATTCGTGCCCGGTGCACCGGCAAACAGGGCCGTCGTCTGCTGGCGTGGCGAAGTTCTGGCTGGGGTCAGCGTCCGGGTGGTCGAAACCGTCTATATGTTCGGTCCGGCCGCCGTGGTTGAAGTCTTCGATGATCCGGATATGACAGAGGCGGCAAATATCCTCGTCAAAAAGCTCAATCTATCAGGTTTCATTGGCTTTGATTTTGTGCTTGATGCCCAGGACCGTCCTTGTTTGATCGAAATGAATCCCAGGGTAACGCCAAGCGCATATCTGCGACTGGACAAGGAAGAAGCAAATCTGTCTGCCGCCCTGTTTCATTGTATGACCGGCGCTGGGTCGGCAGTCCGGCCTAGCAGCCCGACGTCCAGACTCATAGCTCTGTTCCCGCAGGAATTGCAGCGTTCGCTCCAAAGTGACTATATCACCAGGAACTACGACGACGTGCCGTGGGAAGATCCATCTTTGGTGATGGCGCTGCTCCGCTCTGTCATTAGGCCTGGCCCGATGAAACGCTGGGGACTGAAGCGGCGCAGAAAAGGAGCTAACAATTCAGTGCGGCCCCAAATCGCCGATGGCGCTTGGGGAAGAATGTCCAAGGCCCGAGAGCCGTAACCGCGACGTCCGAACATTCGGTTGGCGGGCCGTTCGCCCCCTGCAAAGCCTTGCCCGACCACCCCGACGATGGGCATACGCTGGCAAAGGTTGTCCCGGATGGCGAGTGGCGCGCCGAAGGATACAAGATTTGGGGGCCTAAATTTCCGGGCGGAAGCGCGGCGTGACCAATGCGACAAAACGCGGACGACCGCCGTTCAGCCATCGAGCCAGTTCGGCCCATCTCAAGGACGACCGCCGGATGAGACGCAATCGCTTGGTCGGCGGACCGCGGACGTAAACAACGCTATCCTCGCCGTCGCGCCCGATCGGGTTTCTTCGCGGCTGACGGCGGATGGGGTTGGCTCCATCCCATTGCTGATCGTGTCACAGAATTTTTGGCTTTGCGTGGTATGCCGTCACGGTGCCTGCGGCTTCCTTCATTCAGTCTCATCGGGGGCTGATTGAAGGAAGCCGCCGATGGGGCTGTGAAATAGGTTGGGCTTTCACCGAAGGATTGAATTTACCATTTCGCTATCTGGGCCTATAGATGCGCCTCAAGTCGATGATATATTTTGAAAATACTAGGAATCCGGCCGGCACGCGTGGGACCAGGGCGTTCGTTCCCCGGTCTCTGAATACCGCCCTGACAGGTTTGAAATCATAGAGTATGGGTTGTGGATGATGCGTATTGGTAATGTTGCGTTTGGCGCCGTAGCCGCTCAACGGCTGCCCTATCCAACTCGGGCCGAGGCAATAGCGACCTCGCTGACCCCATTGTTCAGGAGTCCCTGACGATGGTGAGGGTCAGCATCATTATCAAGACTTTGAACGAGGAAACCAATATTCGCAGAGCGATCGAAAGTTCACTCGCTGCCGTCAAGCCGTTCCAGGGCGAAGTCGTCGTCGCAGACAGTGGATCGCAGGACAAGACGATCGAAATTGCCAAGCAATACCCGGTTACGCTGGTTCAATTGCGCAACCCCGCGGAGCGCTGCTGTGGCGTCGGTCCTCAACTCGGCTATCAGCATACCCTTGGTGAGTTTATTTACATATTGGACGGCGATATGGAGCTCAAGGCACCATTCTTGCGCCGTGCCATGGACTTTCTTGACAGTGAACCAAATGTCGCGGGCGTCGGCGGATTCATCAATGAAATGCGCGTCGACAATCTGGAAGTCGAGGGTCGAATCAAGAGGTTCAAGCGACTGAAGCTGAAGCAAGTCCAGCCCATCGAATGTCTCAATGGCGGCGGCCTTTACCGACGCGCTGCGATTGAGGACGTCGGCTACATATCGGACCGAAACCTGCATGCTTTTGAGGAATATGATCTCGGTGCGCGCCTGCGAGCGCGCGGATGGCAATTGGTGAGCTTGCAGGATACGGCTGTCGATCATTACAGTTACGCCTTGGGAACGTGGCGCCTTTTCTTTCATCGCATCCGCTCCGGCCGTTTTCTCAGCGCCGGCGAGTTGCTGCGATCGGCAATTGGCGGCCGCTACCTGTCTGGCGTGACCCGCGAAATCCGGCTGATCCAACTGGCCGCGGGCGTATGGGCCTATTGGGCGCTGGCATTGGCCGCTTCATGGCGGATTGGGGGGAACCCATCCCGGATTTTCCTGTTGCTAGCCGTGGCCGCCCCCATCATTGGCATGGCGATTCGTCAACGCTCGCTATCGTTAGGGATCTACAGCATTGTCTCCTGGCATTTCAATGCTGTCGGATCGATCGTCGGGTTTGTCCGCTCCCGACGTCCGCCTATGGAACCGATCGATTGCGTCGTGTTGCGGTTGGCGCCAAGTGCCGAGGAAAGTGCGCCTTTGCTGACGGCCATTGACGTCGCCAGATTGTGACGCGGTCGAAGTCCCGGGCGATCGACGAGGTGGCGAGGCGAATCCGCCGAGGATGACCTCGACGAAATCCGCAACTCTGCCGCAGCGGTTCGAAGCCAATGCCTCGCTTATTCAATTCGGTAAGTCTCTCTTGACTTACGGCGAGGCCCGATCAACTGCTCCGCGTTTCGGCGGCATACGGTCAAGATTTCGCGGCCTGTCGCGGCTGGCTGCAAGAATTCGTTTGAATTGCGCGTTGCGACGCCGTCTATTCTGAAGGCGGGCGTTGCCTCTGCACCGCGGCAGCCACCGGGTTGGATGCACGAAGATCCGATAGCGAATCTAGCAAAGGCGCGGTAAGAAAATGCATTGAAAGCATTTACTGTCCTTGTCTCTAAAGGCTCGTGTTCAGGAATTTTCTTTGCCAGGTTGTGGGTGATGCATTAGCGTGACGATACAAGTGCCGCTGGGTCGGCCCGAAATTGGCTTGAGGGGTCGCCGGCTGGCTGCGCATCGTTGCCGAATGTCGGGAATTTTGGCCTTGCGCCAGCACCCCATCGAAGGACGATTCGACCAAGCAATCCCCGATTCCGATGGCTAGGACTCAGGATGCCATGACGGAGCAGGGGCAAGCCTGGTTGTCTTGTCGCGGAGGATGTTGGCGGGGCTGGCCAGAAGCCGAAGGCTTTGCCGTCCAAGGCTTGCTGGCGAACTCCGGTGCATCAACGGAGCCTTTTTCAAACGCCGGGCCATGACGTGATGTTCACAGTGCAGCAATCCCTTGATACGGTCCGGCAGAAACTGCCGGCGCTTCGGCTGTTTGTCGGGTCGACGGGCAGTCTGATGGTCGGCCTGGGGGCTCAGGCTGTCGCGTTCATTGTGTTGGCGCATGCATTCGGGCCAGTGCAATTCGGCAAGTTTATGACGGTCATGGCGGTGACAAATCTCGTTGGCGTGTTCACCGGCCTTGGCTCGGGGGAGGTTCTGCGGCGCCTGGTTAGTCGTGACCGCTCACACTTTCCCGCGGCGATGGGCCATTGCCTCACGATGATTCTCCTGACTGGAACGCCCCTATGCATATTGGTTATTGTCGGCATGAGTTGGTTCGTCCAGGTTGCCGATAATCCCACCGATAATTTTCTCATCCTGCTGATGCTGGTGCCAAGCAACGTGCTGCTGACGTCCTTTGTCAATCAGGCGGAAACCGCGTTTCTTGCGCATGATGATTTTACCCGTGCCAATGTCGTCAATAGTGGGTTCGGTCTTTCTCGTGGGCTTACCGTCATCGTGGCCTGCCTGGTCTTCGGCGTCTCTGACCTGCGCGATTTCGCAATCTGGTGGGCTGTGGTGAGCCTCGCTGCGGCAACGCTCAGTCTCATCGCGATTTGGCGTCTGGGGCGGCCGCGCTGGGGGCTGTTGCCTAACGAGATCTGGCTTGGCAGCAATCTCTCCCTTTCAAGTTTCCTTCTTGCCTTGCGGTCGAATATCGACATTCTCGTCCTGAATGCCGTTGCCGCGCCGCAATTTGTGGGCGTTTATGGGGCCGGCCGCCGGATCGTCAGCGCGGCTCTGGTCGTGCCAGGATCTTTCGACCGAATAATTTACGGTAAACTCGCTGTGGCCGGCAAAGGCGGACCATCGGCGACTTTGCCGCTTGCCAAAAAGTACCTTCTCTATGCCGTTGCAATCAGCGCACTGACCAGTCTTGGGCTTTTTGCCGTGGCGCCCTTGCTCCCAATGATGTTTGGGCCGAGCTTCGGGGAATCGACTCGCGTGGTGCAAATCTTGTGCTGGACGCTGGTTACGACGGCCGTGCAATTTGTTGCCTTCGATGCGCTCAATGCCGCTGAACAGCACAAGGTCACGGCCTTTGTCAGCGGCGGGGCGAACTTGATTGGGGCGCTAATGGTCATCGGCCTTGGCAGCCTATTCAAGAGTGAGGGCATCTATGCGGCGCTCTATCTGTCGGATTTTCTCAGAGGCGGCGCTCTTTGGTTGTCATTGATGCTTCTTGCGCGCAGACAGCAGCTAGGCCGGTGAGGATGGGCGCGGCTTTGCACCACCATCGCGATCCCCGTTTTGCGACACGGCTGGCGTGTCGGGCAGCGCTGACCCGAAGCAGTCAGACTTAGCGATAAAATTAACCCGGAATTAGTGAAATTTGGCCTATTCGAAAGCAGCACACTCGCGGGAGCGGCCAGATGTTCCACAGCATTGCGGAATATAACAATTTCGAAATTGCCGTGGGAATTTTGGGCGCTCTAAGTGTCGCCAGCCTGCTGATTTTCACCAAGCATTTCGTCCCACTCCTATCGGCAATCATCCTTGGAAGCGTTGCTGGCGCGATCCTACTCGTGCCGGATTTTATCAACTATGCCGTCGTCGGCGGCTGCGTCGCGGGCCTTTTGCTGATCGTTGTCCATGAGGTCAGGGCACACCGCCGCGAGACTTTCGTCCAGGCGGAAATCGAACGACTTTCGGCCGCCCTATCCGATCTGGAGAATCGCAGTATCCTTATGGAGGTCAGAATGGCCGGTATGCGCCGGCCGGCTGCGCTCAAGATCGAGGAAATCGAGTCTGTCGCCTGAGCGGACCGGCGCAAGCTCTGCCGTCACCTCGGCGAATCGGCCGGCGCTCAGGCTCGCAGGCCGCCACATTACTCCTGTGCGCCGGTTGCAATGCGCATCAAATACTGGCCGTAGCTGCTTTTCAGCAACGGTTCGGCTAGTTGGAGGATCTGATCGCGCGAAATGAAGCCCATGCGATAGGCGACCTCTTCGAGGCAGCCGATCTTGAGACCTTGACGCTCTTCGATCGTTCGGACGAATTGGGAGGCGTCGATCAGCAATTCGTGCGTACCCGTATCGAGCCAGGCGAAGCCGCGCCCGAGCCGCTCGACCTGCAAACGCCCGTCCCGCAGATAGAGATTGTTGATGTCGGTAATTTCTAATTCGCCTCGCTCAGACAGCTTCAGCCGTTTGGCGTATTCGACAACGCGCTCGTCGTAGAAATAGAGTCCGGTAGCGGCAAAGTGCGATTTTGGCCGCTCCGGCTTCTCGACAATGCTCAATACTTTGCCGTTCTTGTCGAATTCGACAACCCCATAGGGCCGCGCGTCGGCAACTTGGTAGGCGAATATGAGTCCGCCGCTCTTGAGGGCGACCGACCTTTGCAAAGTGCCGCTGAGATCATGGCCGAAGAATATATTGTCGCCGAGAATGAGGCAGCATCGATCGCCACCAATGAAAGTCTCACCGATCAGGAAGGCCTGGGCGAGGCCGGCCGGCGTCGATTGGACGGCGTAGCTGATGCTAAGGCCCCATTGACTGCCGTCGCCGAGCAGGTTTTGAAAGCTCGGCTGATCATCGGGCCTTGTAATGATCAGAATGTCGCGAATGCGGGCCATCATTAGCGTCGACAAGGGATAGTAGATCATCGGCTTGTCATAGACCGGCAGGAGTTGCTTGCTGACGCCGCGGGTGACCGGAAACAACCGCGTTCCCGTTCCCCCGGCCAGGACGATTCCCTTCATGCTGACCCCTGTGCTTTGCGTCCGGCAAGCCCCACGTTTCCGCCATGGTCTGGCCGCGGCCTTGGGTATTTTACCGTTGCGATGCCGCTCCGAGTTGCGAACCCCTTGTTCTACGACTGGCCACTATCGCCTGGATCGGGATGCGGCTGCATCAGGCGCTGGCCTTCGACAGGCCGAGCCGCTGCCGGGCGGCATCGCGCTTGGTAAGCGGGCGCCACCAATTCTCGTTGGCGAGATACCATTCGATGGTGAGCCGAAGCCCTTGTTCGAAATCGACCGATGGCCGGAAACCCAGGCTGTTTTTGAGCTTGGTGCAATCGAGCGCGTAGCGAAAATCGTGGCCCGGCCGATCGGCGACGAAGCGGATGAGGCTGCGATGCGAGCGCCCGTTTTTTGCCGGGCAAATTTCGTCGAGGATCGCACAGATCCCTTCGACAACGGCGAGATTGGTCCGTTCGCTGCCGCCGCCGACATTGTAGCTTTCGCCGACCGTCCCGCTCGTCACAATTTGATGCAGGGCTTTGGCATGATCGGTGACAAATAGCCAATCGCGAATATTTTCGCCGCGTCCGTAAATCGGCAGTTCTTGGCCATCTAGGGCCTTGGTGATCATCAACGGGATCAGCTTTTCGGGAAATTGATAGGCGCCGTAGTTGTTGGAGGCATTGCTGATGAGAATCGGCAGGCCATAGGTGTGGTGCCAGGCGCGAACCAGATGGTCGGACGACGCCTTGCTCGCGGCATAAGGCGACGTCGGCGCATAGGGCGTGGTTTCGCTGAACGCGCCATCCATGCCTAGGGTACCGAAGACCTCGTCGGTGGACACATGGTGGAAGCGGAATGCCGTTTGGCGATCGGAAGGAAGTTCCCGCCAATAGCTGAAGGCCGCTTCCAGCATGGCATAGGTGCCGATTATATTGGTTGAAAGAAAGCCGCCCGGCTCGTCGATCGAGCGGTCGACATGCGTTTCGGCCGCAAGATTGATAATCGCGTCAGGCTGATAAAGAGCGACTAGCCGAGCAACCCCTGGGCGGTCGCAGATGTCGAGCTTTTGGAAAGCATAGCGTGCATGGCCGCGGACATTTGCCAGACTCCTGAGATCTGCCGCATACGTGAGCTTGTCGATATTCAGGACATGGATTTCGGTATTTTCCACGAGGTAGCGGATGAGGGCAGAACCGATGAACCCTGCGCCTCCGGTCACAATAATTTTCATGCCGTCAGGGTCCTCGAGAAGATTGTTGCCTATTTCGACCCGGCGCTGCGAAATTTCAAGCGTGAATTGCTTGAATTGCGCTGCTGGGATCGTAGAATTTATTGACCATCCCGGCCAAGGAGGCCGGGGAGAGGAAGGCAAGTCTGCCGGCCAACCCTTCAGGCGGGTTTGCCGGCTCGGCGTAAGCTGATACGGGCTGGCCATGCTTTCTTGCCTGCGCCAGACCGGACCGCCGGCCGGGCGCCTGCGCTTCACCTTGGGTGGGCACGACATGCCAATGCGATGCGCCGGAGTGAAAATTATCGCGGCAGGCCTGCTGTTTGGCGGTTTCGTCGGGGCAGCAGTCCTTGGCGCCGCCTTTGCCGCAGCGGCGAACAAGCCTAGTTTTGCCGGCCGATCGTGCCGGACCCAGTCTGCTGGTGCTCATGAAGCCTATCAGTTGGCGCCGCTTCCATCTCTGCCGGACGGTGTCACCGCGCTGACCGACTGGCGCGCCAACCCGAAAAGCGGGGGCTGGTATGGCGCCCAGATCATGGATGGCTGTCGGATACGCCTCGATGAGGCCGTTTCCACCTGGCATGGAAAGCCGGCAGCGCGGATCGAGGTCAATCCCGGCGATGATCCGCTGGCGCTTGGCTCGAACAGCGAACGCGCTGAAATGATGAGCCTTCAAGACAATACCGGGCGGCAGATATTGGAGACGGCGTCAAGCGGGACGCAGTTTTACGCGACCAGCTTTTCATTTCCCGAAAATTGGCGTGGGCAGCAATTACCGTGGTCCGCCTTCGCGCCACTCGATTGCTCGGATGGCAGCGGGAATCAATGCAACAGCTGGTCGTTTGTCCTGCAATTCTACGGCTGGGGGGCATTGGCGGCGGCGCAAACCTCGCCGAACGGACCGCAGTCTTTCTTGCTGACGATCGGCGACGAAGAAATCCCCTTTAACGACGGTGGCCGGCTTGCCCTGGGTAAGTGGATCGACCTCGTTTTTCAGGTGGACTGGGGTTCTGGCTACATTTCGGTCTGGCGTCGGGACGAGGGTGAAGCCGGCTTCCGGCAGGTGGTAAGCGGCAAGGCGGCTCCGCCTTCTAAGGGGGTCTATCTCAAGCAGGGCCTCTATCGAGGCGGCAATGTTGGCGAACGAACCGATGTTCTTTGGATGGGGCCGACTGCGCGGGGCAATTCTTTTGCAGCCGTCGAACTTGCCGCCTTCGGCACTTCGAGCGGCGGGCCAGTTGCGGCCAATTGCACCTTCAACGGCAGGACGGTCGTTTCTGGCGAGGCTGTGACAGCCTTTGCCGCACGTGCCGCTTCTGACGGTCAGACTTGTTTCGGTGAACGACGGGTGTGCAAGGACGGCGTGCTTTCGGGGTTGAATAATTTCGATAATTGCGCTGGCCCTTTGGCTTCACGAACCTGCCAGGGCAAGGGCACGACCACCGAGGTCTATCACCTGCCGCCAGCGCGAGTGCCAGGCGGTGCGGTGAGTTTCCTTTCAAATTGGGAACAAGCGCCGAAATCTGGTGGCCTTCTGGGGCTCCAGGCCATGGACGAATGCCGGATCCACAAGGACCAATCCATGCGCACCTGGCACGGCAAGCCCGCGGCGAGAGTCGAGGTCAATCCCGGCGATGACCCGATCGATTCCGGCGGCGAACGGGCCGAATTATTGTTCATGCAGGACCAGAGGGGTGCGGCGATTCAGGAAACACGGGCCGCGGGCACGCAATTTTATGCGTTCAGCTATTATTTTCCGACCAGCTGGGACGGGACGCAAATTCCCGGCGATTTCGGACAGCTGGTCCGTCGTGATGCAATTTCATCCCGATAATGCCGGCGGTCCCCTGATCGGGCTCGGGGCAGGCAGACATGGCCCCGGCCAGCCACAGGTCTATTGGTTTGATGCAGGCTCGCGCCATCTCTTTTCGGATGGCGGCCTAATCGCTCTCGGAAAATGGACGGATTTCGTTCTGTCCATCGATTGGGGAAAGGGCAATGTTCAGCTCTACCGGCGCGACGAGGGGCAGAAGAATTTTAGCCAAGTGGTCAAATTCGTTGATCCCACTATTCTGCCGGCGGCTTCCACCTATTTCAAGCAAGGCCTCTATCGAGGGGCCAGCGTGAACGGCCGCAGCGACATATTGTGGATCGGTCCGGTGGCGCGCGGCACAAGTTTCGCGGCGGTTGAGGCGGCGGCATTCGACACCAACAACGGCCCTTGAGGTGTCCCTGTTCATTTTCCTGCAAACAGGGCGTCATAGGCCGCTAAGAGTTTCGGTGCCACGTATTTCCACTCGAGCTCGGTGACAACGCGGTTGCGGCCAAAGGAACCCATTCGCATGCGGCGCTCCGGATCGTCGAGCAATTCGACGATCTTTTCCGCCATATCGATCTCGTCGTTGCGCTTGGCATAGACCGAGGCTTCTTCGGCCGAATAGCGACCCTCGGTCAGGTCAAATTGGACGATCGGCTTGCCGAGTGCCATATATTCCATGATCTTGTTCATGGTTGACTTGTCGTTCATGTCGTTAGCGACGTCGGGGTTCACGCACAGGTCGGCGGTGTTGAGCATTGCCAAAAGCTGTTCGTCGGGAACCCGGCCGGTGAAGGTCACGTAATCGGCGATACCGAGTTCCTCGGCATAGGCCTTCATCGTGTCGAGCGAGGTCCCCCCGCCGACCAAACCGAAATGGATATCGGTACGGCCCATTTTGCCGATTATATGGGCTGCGGCGCGCAACAGATAATCAATGCCCTCCTGCTTGCCCATCACGCCAACATAGCCGACGAGATATTTGCGTCCGTGCTTGAGGGACTCGACCGGCGGAACGATCCGCAGGCGGTCGAGTTTCGGCCCGCTGCGTACGACGAAGACCCGGTCCGGATTCATGCCGCCGCGCTCTACCGCGATGCGCTTGTAGGATTCGTTGGTCGCTATCGACACATCGGCAGTTTTGAATGTCAGGCGTTCAAGCAGAACCATAAGCTTATAAAACAGATCCCGGCGACCGAATTTCGCCTCGTAGAGTTCGGGATTGATGTCGTGGTGGTCGAATAGGAATTTCTTACCCAAAAAGATTTTGAAGAAGCCGCCGACAATAAAAATGAGATCTGGCGGGTTGCAGGCGTGAATGGCATCGAAGCCGCGCGCGAAATAGACCTTCCAGGCCAGGACTGATTCCCAAAACAGCGTATAGGCATATTCCACGGCATAGCCCAGGGCGCCCTCGGCTTCGAGCGGCAGATTGTGCCGGTAGATGTGAATGCCATCGATAATCTCGAATGTCTTTTCATATCCCTTACCTGTCGGACAGATGATCGAAACCTCGTAGCCGGCCTCGCGGAGGGTTGTCGATTCCTGCCAGACACGCCGATCAAACGGCGAGGGAAGATTCTGGACGATGATGAGAACGCGTCGTGGCTTACCAGCAGATGCCATCATAGCGTCCAGCTTCACTCTTGTTTGGGACGATCCGAACCAGGTCGACGACGATCTGGTGGGGCTTAATTCGCTCGAGAATGGTCTGGAACTCCTTTGCGCCATTGCCGATGACCACGATGTCGGCGAATTCCAACACGTCTTCCATCCGCTCGACCATCAAATTCGAAATGTGGGGAATATGATTGAGAATATAGTCCCGGTTGGCGCCGGTAAGAGCTGCCAGGTTGACGTTACGATCATAGAGTTTCAGTTCGTAGCCCTTTCCGATCAGCGCCTCAATCACTTCGACCAGCGGCGATTCCCGCAGATCGTCTGTGCCAGCTTTGAAGGCGAAGCCGAGAATGCCGACGCGTCGCTTGCCCTTGGTGGTCACCATGGTCAGGCCTCTTTGAATCTGACGCTCGTTGCTCGGCATCAGCGCATTGAGAAGCGGCAGATCGAGATCGAGACTGCGCGCTTTATAGGTGAGGGCGCGAACGTCCTTGGGCAGGCACGAGCCACCGAAGGCAAAACCTGGCTTCATATAGCTCGGCGACAGATTGAGTTTGGTGTCCTTGCAGAAAATCTCCATGACCTTGTGCCCGTCGATGCCGAGCGATTTGCACAGATTGCCGATTTCATTAGCGAAGGCCACTTTGACGGCGTGCCAATTATTGTCGGTATATTTGACCATTTCCGCCGTCTCCAAGTCGGTACGAATGAGCGGCGCATTCATTTTCTCGTAGAGTTCGACAAGCAAGGCGCCAGCTCCGGCATCGATTTCGCCGATCACGGTTTTGGGCGGATTGTAGTAATCATAGACCGCCGTGCCCTCGCGCAGGAATTCCGGATTATTGCAAACCCCAAAATCACGGCCAGCCTTCTTTCCCGAATGCTGTTCGAGGGTCGGGATGATCGTGCTGCGCATCGAGCCCGGCAGCATGGTGGAACGGGCCACAACGACGTGAAAGCCTGGTTTTCGCTTCAGCGCAGTGCCGATTTCCTCGCAGACGCGACGGACATAGGAAAGATCCAGGTTGCCATTGAGCTGCGAAGGGGTGCCGACGCAAATCAGCGAGATTTCACTGCCGAGAACCGCTTCCTCGGCATTGGTGGTGGCGCGCAGGGCGCCTTTTTCAACGGATTTGGCGACCATATCGCCAATATCCTTTTCGATGATCGGGGTTTTCCCGCGGTTGATGAGATCGACCTTCGTCGGGTTCGTATCGACACCGATCACCGTGTGGCCGTCGTTTGCTAGGCATCCAGCCGAGACGACGCCGACATAGCCCATACCGAAAATACTGATCTTCATAGAACTCTCCACCAAGGCGGCATGACTTCAAGCTAGTAGAGATTTATTTCGGTTTAATTCGATCCTCGTCCACGCGAGGTGACTTGCGGCCTTGCACCGCACCGGCAATGCCGCCTCGCCATCCCGCCGCCATGATCCGTGCCGCAGCGCTTCGCCCGCTTATGTGAACTGGTTCACACTGGTTTGTTGGTGCTATTGCTAAGGGCGAGCTCAGCCCCGCTCCGACGGGCGGCATATAGTGTATTGAAAATAATGATTTTTCACCACCTTATTGGGGATTCACCACCGTATTGGGGCGTCGAATGGGGTGGCATACCAGATCTGAGCGATCTGACGGATCATCGCAACCATTTTTTCTAGCATCGCGCGTTCACAGGTTTGAGCGGCGGTCTTAACCACATTTATATTGGTTGCCACGCCGTCGCATCATTTCACTCGTTTGGAGCAGCCGCGCAATGCTTGCAAGGCTTGCGGGTTAGGTGTGGTCTGCGCCGTGGTTGCAATCTCGCCGGCTTGCGGGCAAGCTCGATTGCCACGTGAATGGATTGTCGAGAATATTTTTTGACATGAAATCTTAGCAAGAAGTTAACGCGTAATCTTATTAAAGTCAGATTCGCGAATTGCAGGAGCGATTGGATGTATCGTAGCCTAGCTGAGCTCAATCATTTTGAAATAGGGGCCATAGCCGTTGGCGGCATTTGTCTGGCGCTGCTGCTGATTTTGACAAGGCGTTTGACGCCTCTTTTATGGGCCATCCTCTTGGCGGCGATTGCCGGCACAATATTATTCTCGCCCGATTCGCTCAATTACAGCATCATTGGCGGCTGCGTGGCGGCCATGGTCTTGCTCCTGGTGTCGGAGATCCGGACCCGTCGCCGCGAGGCCATGTTCCGCAAGGAATTTGATCGCCTCTCCCTTGCCGTTTCCGACTTGCAGAACCGCAACATTCTGGCCGAGGTCAGAGTTGCAAGCGCGCTGAGAGGGCCGTCCGGCGAGGGTGTCGAGCCCTAGTTTGGGACCGCGCGGCGCAGCCATTGCGCGAAGGCCTGACAAAGCGAATCGAGCCGGCGTTCGTCAATATCGGGGAGATACCAGGCGCCGGAATAGGACGCCGGAAGGTTGACGCTGAGCGGATAATCGCCAAGCAGCTGATTGCCTGGTCCCACCAGGTGGCCGCTACCGCTGATCCAGTCGACATCAGCCATTGGATCGAAATTGTCGACGTAACTGGTGAATAAAAGACTGTCGATTCGAACGAACAGCACGGCGGCGCGACGATCGCCCGGCGCGAGTTTTTCGGCAAATGTCTTGCGAAGCGCGGGCAGCAAGATCGGGGCAATCTGGGCGGCAAACGGCGAGGCTTCGATCTTGATGGCCGCGATCCTTACACTGGCCACAGTCTGACCCGCGGCGCCTCGGCCGGTGAATGCGAAGCTCAGCCCGGAGGCCAGAGCCTTAACGACCTTTCTTCGAGCAAGGCTGGCAGGGGGAGGGGAGTGGAGGGGGCTTTTCATCGGCGTTCCAACCTTGGCTCGAGGGCGATCCTTGCGCGGGCGTGTCAATCAAAGGCTACTGGAGTCGATGTCGAAACTCACCCCCTGGGCGAGCGGCAAGGTTCTACCGAAGTTGATCGTATTGGTCGCCCGTCGCATATAGGCCTTCCAGGCGTCGGAGCCGGATTCTCGACCACCGCCGGTCTCTTTTTCGCCGCCAAATGCGCCACCGATTTCTGCGCCTGAAGGACCGATATTGACATTGGCAATGCCGCAATCCGAGCCATCGGCGCCGATAAAGCGTTCGGCCTCACTGAGATTCGAGGTGAATATCGCGGACGATAATCCCTGTGGCACGCCATTATGGAGCGCCAACGCCTCGTTGAATTCCTGGTATCGCATGACATAGAGAATCGGCGCGAATGTCTCCTGTTCGACCAGGGCATTTTGCTGCGGCATTTCGACAATTGCGGGGCGGACATAGAAGGCCTTGGGGAATTGCCGGATTTGGTAAGGCTCGCCGCCGGTGATGCGTGTCGCGCTGCCGCGGGCGGATGCGAGGGCGGTCTGCATCGCGTCGAAGGCGCGTAAATCGATCAAGGGCCCAACCAAAGTGCCGGCTTCGAGCGGATTGCCGATTTTGGCCGATTGGTAGGCCTGGCGCAGCGCCGGGACGAACCGATCGTAAATGGTCTGATGGACAAACAGGCGCCGCAGGCTGGTGCAGCGTTGGCCGGCCGTGCCCATTGCCGCAAAGGTCACCGCGCGCAGGGCCAGGTCGAGATCGGCGGATGGGCAAACGATCGCGCCATTGTTGCCACCGAGTTCGAGAATGGCCCGGGCGAAGCGGCGTGCCAGGCGCGGCGCCACCGCACGGCCCATTGCCGTTGAGCCGGTCGCCGAGACAAGCGGTATGCGTGGATCGTCGACTAGCGTCTCGGCCAAATTGCGTCCGCCAAGCAAGAGCCCGAACAGCCCCTCGGGCATATCCTTGAAACCGGCTGCGGCACGCTCGAACAGCGCCTTGGCGGCTAGCGCAGTCAGGGGTGTCTTCTCCGACGGTTTCCAGACAATAGAATTGCCGCAAACCAGGGCGAGGGCGGCGTTCCAGGACCAGACCGCTACCGGAAAATTGAACGCTGAGACGACGCCGGTGACGCCGAGCGGGTGCCAAGTCTCCATCATCCGGTGGTTGGGCCGCTCGGTGGCGATGGTCAGACCGTACAATTGGCGCGACAGGCCGACGGCAAAGTCGCAAATGTCGATCATCTCCTGAACCTCTCCCTGGCCCTCCGACAGGATTTTGCCCGCCTCGATCGAGACCAGGCGGCCGAGTTCGGCCTTGTGAGCGCGCAATTCATTGCCGAACAGGCGGATCAGTTCGCCTCGCCGCGGCGCCGGCACTTTGCGCCATTCGAGAAAAGCCTGGTGAGCGCGCGCGATTGTCGCGGCGGCTGCGGCTAGGCCGCACGTATTTAGCGTGGCGATCAGTTCACCGCTGATCGGCGAATGGACCGGCAGATCGCCATCCGGGCGGCCGCCTTCCACGCCAAGTGCGGCCAAAAGCCGGCCTGTCTCGCCCCGCAATTCGCCGTCGATAGGTTTGGTCATGCTGCGCTCGCCTGGTTGCTTGTCCATACCAATAGTCCCACGTCAGCGCTCTGGAAACCATAGGCGAGCCAGGTCGATCCGCTATGCGCGGGGTCAAATCCGGGCGGACGCCCCGGAGTGCACCGATGAGAGATCGGCGCCGCCGGCAAACACGGGGCCGCCTTTCTTGCCCCATCGATCGGGTGATCCGGCGCTGCCCCTTCGGCCAGGCAAAGTTGACAAGTTCCGGACATGCGACTTGATTCCCAGCGCGAGTCTTGCCGGCTCGCCGGAGCGTGCCAGCATTTGCCTGGTCCAACCCATTCCCTTGCACGATACGTCTGCGGGCGTCCGGACGAGGCCAAGCGAGGGGCGCCTGCGCCAATGAAACTCTTGATCGTTAATCCAAATTCGACCGCTTCGATGACTGTGAAAATCGCCGAATGCGCGCGCCGCTTCGCCGCCTCCGGCACCGAGATCAATGCGGTCAACCCGGCTGATTCGCCGACAAGCATCGAAGGCTATTATGACGAGGCGATGAGCTTGCGCGGTCTGCTCGAAGCGGTCGGCCAAGGCGAGAAAGATGGCTACGACGGTTTCGTCATTGCATGCTTTGACGACACGGGTCTGGCGGCCTGTCGGGAGATTGCGACCGGGCCGGTCCTGGGAATATGCGAGGCCGGCATGCATGCGGCCTCGATGCTGGCAACCGGTTTTTCGGTGGTGACGACCTTGCCCCGTTCGATACCGATCATTGAGGACTTGGCCATGCTCTACGGCATGCAGCGCAAGTGCCGCCGGGTCCGAGCGGCCGACATCCCGGTTCTGGCGCTCGAGGCGGCGGATGGGGAGGCGCGCCAAAAGGTGCTGGCGGAAATTCGTCGGGCGGTGCGCGAAGATGGCAGCGAGGCTATTCTTCTTGGTTGCGCCGGGATGGCGGATTTGACTGCCTGGTTATCGCAGGAGGCCGGCATGCCGGTTATCGATGGTGTGGTCTGCGCCGTGAAAATGCTGGAGGCGCTGGTTGGGGCCGGCTTGCAAACAAGCAAGATCGGCGCCTATGCATGGCCGCGCCGGAAATAGCCGTGCCGATCAGCGGATCGGGAGCCCGGATCTGAAGATTGTTGCAATCCGCCCTTAAGCCAAGGTCTTCGCGCCGGGTGGATCGCGATGCGATCGACATTCAGGCTGCCGAACTCGTCTGCCTGCCGAATTGGCTCAAACTCGACACGATCGATGTCGCGCTTGACGACCTTCCGGGGGCGGCGCCTTTCGAAAATCGGTGGCCGTGATCGACTATCTTCGTTTCGTGCGACGGCGGCGGGTGGGGCGGCGAGCGAGCGCGCATACGCCCGATCCGCTGAGTCGGCCACAGCCTTTATTTGTTGCGACCTGCGAGTCTATCGGCCGCGATTTCTGGCTCTATTCCGGCATCAGCGGCGTCGCGACGCCGCCTATCCGCCTATTGCCGCAGTTCGAGGACGAGCCGTTCGCGCCGGTCAATTTCCATGTTCCGGTTCCCGAGCGGCCCCGGCCTCGGGGTCAGCCTGTCCGCGGACAAGCTGGCCTATTGCTATCGTCTGTAGGTTGATCATTGGCCCCGCCGCAAGTTCCGCTACTCCGACTGGTCTGGCGTCTCTCGGCGCCCGCCCCTAGCCGCCGGGCTGCTGAAAATCGAACGCATTGCCAAGGTCCGGTTGTGCGGCATCGCGGTCGGACAAGGGCGCCAGGCCGAAGCGCTGTTCGATCGTCTTCAATATCGCGGTCGTATCGTAGATCGTATGATCGACAAAGCCGCGTTTGGCATAAGGCGATACGATCAGGGTGGGAACGCGCAGGCCCGGGCCCCAGCGGTCGCCTTTGGGCGGTGAGACCGAGTCCCATGACCCCCCGTTTTCATCGGCGGTCACGATGATCGCAACGTCCTTCCAGTTCGGGCTGTTTTGCGCGAGCGCGATAATGTCGGCGACATGCGCATCGCCGGTGGCGAGGTCGGCATAGCCGGGATGTTGGTTATCGCGGCCAACCGGCTTGTAGAAGGCGACGGCGGGAAGGTTGCCGGCCGCGAGTGCGCTTTTCAGGTCTTCGAGGTCCTTCAGATGTTCGTCACGGGCTTTGGTGCCCGGCGCGTAGGCCGCAAAATAATTGAAGGGTTGGTGATGCGGCTGGAAGTTCTCGGGATCGGTGTAGGGCTTTATCTTGCCGGAATTGATGTCGTTCCAGCCGCCGGCATACCAGGCCCAGCTGATATTCTTCTCGCTCAACCGATCGCCGATCGTGGGCATGGTCTGCGGCGGCAGGCGTTCGAGCGGCTGCGACTGAAGCGAACGGGGCGGATAGAAGGGCTGGACGGTGTTGACCGCAAAACCATCCGGCGTGACGGCGCCATCGTTGACCCATTTGGGCGGTCCTTCCAAGGCACTTTTGGGAAAGTCGCTCGCTCGGGCAAGAAAACCTGTCTTCGGATCGACGGCGGCGACCATGTTGGCCAGCGGATTGGGAAACGCCGGCGTGCAGGCGCAGACCAGCCAGAAGTGGTTGAGAAAGGAACTCCCGAAAGCGGCATGGTAGAAATGATCGGCGAGCGTGTAGGCACTGGCGATTTTCCACAATTGTTGGCCATCGCCGGAAAAATATCCCATGGCGAGGCCGCCGGCGTCGGATATCGCCGCAAACAGATCATTGCGGCCGCCGTTGATCTGCTCCTGCTGCTGGTAGAATTTGTGGACGAGATCGCCCGTGTGATCCTTGGCGCTGACGAAAGCGTCAACGGCGAAAGGCGCATTGGGCAGGTTGGCCGGAAAGCGTTCGTCAATCTTGCCCCTGATCCGGACACGCGGCAATTGGGCGAGAACCGAGCCGTCGAAATCGACCTGTGGCGGTGCATTGGCGGTGCCGAAGTTGTCGGCCCCTGGAAAAAGTCCGTAAAGATTGTCGAGGCTGCGGTTCTCGGTATAGATGATAAGGAAATGGTTGATCTTGGCAAAAGGCGCGGCAAACTCTTGCGCCGCTGTCGACCCCGCCGCAAAACAGGCGAGGGCAGCAAGGCAAAACCGCAGCGAAACGCGGCCGGTCGGGTGGTTCATCGGGGGCATGCTCCTTAGACTGTTCCGCGGGCGGTTTTTCTGCCGGCGGTCATATTCCATATTTGACAGCAGTAAACCGCAGCCCTGGATTTCGTCGCGGATGATTGTAGCGTTTCGCCCCGACAAAATCATCTCTTTTGGCGCCGGATAATAGCGAGTTGGTCGGCTGTTAAGGATGCGCTTTGATGGTGGATCGTCGGGTCGGCTGCTTTTTCATCAATGGTACTTGGGTCGCGCCGCTGTCGGACCGAAGCGGCGTCGTGATCAATCCCGCCACAGAAGAGCCCATGGCCCGGCTCGCCCATGGCAGCGAGGCGGACGTCGATTGCGCCGTGCGGGCGGCGCGGCGGGCCTTTCCGGGCTTTTCCCGCGCCAGCCGCCTGGACAGGATCGATCTGCTGCGACGCATCGCCGCTCTTTTCCGCCAGCGCCTGGATCATCTTGCCGGCCTCATGACGGATGAAATGGGCGCGCCGCTCGATTTTTCCCGCAATGGCCAGGCGCTCTCGGCGCTTACCCATATCGAGAGCATGATCACGGTCTTGACGAACTATTGCTTCGAAATCAAAGCTGGCTCTTCGATTGTGTTGCGCGAGCCGATTGGTGTGTGCGGCCTGATCACGCCGTGGAATTGGCCGCTGCACCAGATTGTGTGCAAGGTCGTGCCGGCCCTTGCCGCCGGCTGCACCATGGTGCTGAAGCCCAGCGAAGCGGCGCCACTTAATGCGTTGGCCTTTGCAGAGATTCTTGAGGAGGCCGGGGTCCCGAACGGCGTCTTCAACCTAGTCAATGGAGATGGCCCGACGGCTGGGCGGGCGCTTTCGACTCACCCTGCGGTCGATCTTGTGTCCTTTACGGGCTCGACGCGGGCCGGGATCGGCGTCGCTAAGGCTGCCGCCGACACAGTCAAGCGGGTCCTTCAAGAACTCGGCGGGCAGGCGGCCAACATCATCCTTGCGGATGCGGATTTGCCGGCCGCGGTCGAGGGCGGCATAGCCGGCTGTTTTCTCAATTCTGGCCAATCGTGCGACGCACCGGCGCGGTTGCTGGTCCCCATCGAACGGATGGCGGCTGCGGTCGACCTGGCGAAATCGGTGGCAGAGGGCTATCGGGTCGGCTCGCCGCGCGATCCTTTGACCATGCTGGGCCCAGTGTCCGGCCGGGCACAATTCGACAGGATCCAGGATTACATTCGACGTGGCGTAGCCGAGGGAGCGCGGCTGGTGACCGGCGGTCTTGGCCGGCCGACGGGGCTCGGGCGGGGCTATTATGTTCGACCGACGGTGTTTGCCGACGTCGAACCAGGGATGGCAATCGCCCAGGAGGAAATCTTCGGACCCGTCGTCAGCCTGATCGCCTATCGCTCCGAAGAGGAGGCCGTGCGGATCGCCAATGGCACTTTGTACGGCCTGGCCGGCTATGTTCAGTCGGCCGATCGCGCCCACGCCTTCCGGATAGCTGAACAATTGCGGGCTGGGACGGTGCAGATCAATTACCCGGCCGCCGACCCGCTGGCACCCTTTGGCGGCTATAAGCGATCGGGCAATGGACGCGAATATGGCGAATTTGGCCTTGGCGAATTTCTCGAGTTCAAGACGATTACCGGCTAGTCAGCGCGCAAGACCGGCGTCGCCAATGACCCGCGTCAAAGACAGCCCTCGCCAAACACGGTTCGGTGGCGCCGGTTTCCCCCTTCTGCGGCGCCGGCCCGGCCGCCGCCAACCCGGCTGACCGATTGTGACGATGGCGAAAGAACGCGAAGGTCTCGATGGGGGCAGCCGGCCGCAACCTGCTTGGCGCGCAGCCCTCGTGGCGCATCGATGGTTTTTTCTCGTCGCGAGTCTGGCCCTTGGCCTGGCGGGCTTTCTGGCTCTGCGCGTTCTGCTCGGACCAGCGGTGGCCGTCGATCGGGTGAGACGCGGCAACCTGATCGAGACGGTCGTCGCAAGTGGCCACGTCGAAACGCCGTTTCGGGTTGAAATCGGCAGCCAGATCACTGGAACCGTGGATGAAGTGCTGGTCGAGGAGGGCGAGGCGGTGCACAAGGGACAGCCGCTGATTTCGTTGGAATCGGCAGAATTGCGGGCCGCTGTCGTCCAGTCTCAGGGTGCCGTCGCACAGGCCGAGGCCCGCATGCGGCAATTGGCCGAGTTGACGCTGCCGGCCGCCCGCGAGGCGCTCACCCAGGCCCAGGCGACCCTGCTTGATGCGCAACATACGTATGACCGCGCCTCCGAACTGTCGCGAAGCGGCTATACAACGCGCGCAGCCCTCGACGATGCCCAGAAGAATCTCGACGTCTCCCGGACCCAGGTCCGCACCGCCGAGCTTCAGGTCTATACAGCGGGCGTCGGCGGCAGCGATTACGTGATGGCGCAGACGCAGCTGAGTCAGGCGCTTGCCAATCTGGATACGGCACGATCGCGGCTTGGCTATGCCACCGTTCTAGCACCCCGCGACGGCACTCTTATCACCCGCAATGTTGAGCGCGGCACCGTCGCCCAGCCAGGCAAAGTGCTCTTGGCACTTGCCCCGTCCGGCGACATGCAACTCGTTCTGCAGATTGACGAGCGCAACCTTGGCAAGCTGGCCCTGGGCCAGAAGGCCATTGCTTCGGCGGATGCCTATCCCGACCAGAAATTTGCAGCGCAACTGTCCTATATCAATCCCGGGATCGACATTTCTCGCGCCTCGGTTGAGGTCAAGCTTAATGTTGTCGATCCGCCGGCCTATTTGCGCCAGGACATGACGGTTTCAGTGGATATTGAAATCGCCAGACGCGACGATACTCTGATTCTGCCGGCGCGCTCGGTTCGTGAAGCGCTTTCCGGGGAGCCCTGGGTGATGGGCATCCGGCAGGGCCGGGCCTATAAACAGGCGGTTCAGCTCGGCATCATCGGCAATCTGCAAGTCGAAATCCTGACCGGCGTCGCCGACGGCTTCCTCGCCATTCCTGCCGCATCGGGCGTGCGCACCGGCGAGCGCGTGCGGCCGGTCGCGCCATGAATGGTGTGATGCCCTTCGAGTGGATCGCGGCGGTTCGCTTTCTGCGCGAAGGCAGGCTTCAGACCCTTTTCATCGTCACCGGGATCGCGATTGGCGTTGCGGTCATTGTCTTCATGTCGGCGATGCTCGCAGGGCTCGAAGCAAATTTTGTCAAGCGGGTCCTCACCTCGCAGCCGCAAATCCAGCTTTTGCCCTTGGATCAGGTCGCGCGGCGGTTGCGCCATGGCGGTAGCGATTACGAAGACTCCTTCGAGCAGCGACCGAGCCAGCGGGTCATTTCGATCGATCAATGGCCAAAGATCAGAGACCGCATGTTGGCCATGGGCGAAGTGACATCCGTCTCGCCGACCATGACTGGTTCGGCACTGGCGGTACGCGGTGACGCCAGCCGGGCGATAAGCCTGTCAGGGGTCGAGCCTGCCACCTATTTCAAAATCGTGCGCCTGCCGGACTATCTTGTCAGCGGCGAGGCACGATTGACCAGCGAAGACATCATCATCGGCATCGAACTTGCCAAGGATCTTGGCGCGATGGTCGGCGACAAGTTGAATATTAGGGCCGCCTCAGGCGTGTCGCGGGTGCTGAGCGTTGCTGGCCTGGTCGATCTCGGCAACAAGGGGGTTAACCAGCGCAATGCTTATGTCGCCTTACGCACGGCCCAGTCGCTGCTCGGCATGATCGGCGGGGTGACAACGATCGATCTGACCATCGGCGACATCTACGCGGCCGAACGGCTGGCTCGCGAGATCGAGGCCTCGAACGCTGTCAAGGCCGACAGCTGGATCAAGACCAACGCCCAATTCTTTACCGCGGTTCGCGCCCAGGAAACCTCGAACACGCTCATCCGCTTCTTCGTGGCTCTGTCGGTCGCCTTCGGGATCGCGGCGGTGCTCATCGTCTCGGTGATCCAGCGCTCCCGGGACATCGGCATATTGCGGGCGATGGGGGCCTCGCGCGGCCAAATTCTGCGGGTCTTTCTGCTGCAGGGTGGACTGCTGGGCCTGGTCGGCTCGATCTTCGGGGCGGCGCTTGGCGCGGCGGCTCTGATCTATTGGCACGCTGTCGCCAGGCAAGCCGACGGAACGGAATTGTTTCCGCTGATCCTGGAACGGCAATTGTTCGTCGCAGCCGCGATTCTCGCCACATTGACTGGCCTTCTCGCGGCGATGGCGCCTGCCTCGCGTGCGGCCAGGCTTGATCCGGTGGTGGCGATCCGTGGCTGACGGTATTTTGCGCCTGGACAAGGTCTGCAAGGCCTACAATGTCGGGACGCCCGCCGAGAGCGAGGTGCTGCGCGATATCGACCTTAGGCTCGCGCGCGGCGAATTCGTGGCCCTGATGGGACCTTCCGGTTCCGGCAAGAGCACGCTTTTGAATCTGATCGGTCTTCTCGATCGACCCACCTCGGGCCGCCTGTTCATCAAGGGCGTGGCGACCAATGGGCTGAGCGATGCCGGCCTCACCCATTTGCGGGGCCATACCATTGGCTTCGTCTTCCAATATCACCACCTCATTTCGGCCTTCAGCGCGCTCGAAAATGTCATAATGCCGATGCTGGTGGACCGCGGCTTTGTCAACGATGCGCTGCGCGCGCGGGCGGGCGACTTGATGGCGCGGGTTGGCTTGGCAAAATTCAAAGACAATATGGCGATGAACCTCTCGGGTGGCCAGCAGCAGCGCGTTGCGGTGGCCAGGGCTTTGGCTATGCAGCCCGATCTCGTTCTTGCCGACGAGCCAACCGGCAATCTTGATTCAAAATCCGCCGATGGCGTCTTTGACCTGATGCGCGACGTGAACCGCGAAAGCGGGACTAGCTTTCTCATTGTCACCCATAATTTCGAACTGGCGCGGCGTTGCGACCGGATTATCGAAGTGGTCGATGGCCGCATAAGACCATAGTAATGGCGCCTCGCGGCGCCTGCTCGGTTTCAGTCGCTGCTTCTTTGCCGACTGGCCTCTGCGCATCGATATGTCCATTGGCGGGCTTACAAATGACGATCTGAAGTGCTGGACAATCATTGCGTCGATTGGCGTCGGCTTGGTGAGGGCCGGCTACGAAATTGGTGAGCCCTTTGCCAAGGCCTTATCTGCCGTCCTGTCCAGTGGCGTCTTTAGCCGCTGCGGGAACCGAAGGCTTGCGCGATGCCGGTTGTGAGCGGAAAGATCGGTTCGGCGATCAGCGGGCGCAATTCTTCGGCTGTCAGGGGCCGGCTGAAGACATAGCCTTGGATGGCGTGGATTCCCAATCGGTTCATGAATCGCAATTGCGCGCGGTTCTCGACGCCTTCGGCGATCAATTCAATGCCCAATTCTTTGCTGATTTCGACGACGCCCTTGATGATCGCCGCCGTTCTCGAGGATTGATCGACTTTCTGCGAGAACTTGCGGTCGATTTTTAACTTAGAAAAAGGAAAGTCGTTGAGATAGGCGAGCGAGGCGAAGCCGGTTCCAAAATCGTCCAGAGCGACGCCGATATGGGCGCTGCGCAGGGCCGCAACAAATTCGCGCGTTGCCTCACTCTCTTCAATGAGAATTGATTCCGTTACTTCGAGATCGAGCCGTTGCGGCGGCAAGCCGCTGTATCGAAGGGCCCGCATGACGATGTCGATCACCTCGGGCCCGCGCTTGAACTGGACCGGCGACAGATTGACCGCCAATCTGATGGCCGGGTTCCACCGCATCGCTTCGGCGCAGGCAGTGTTGAGGACAAAGGCCCCGATAGGATGAATTGTGCCGGTCGCCTCGGCTATTGGTATGAAGGCCTGGGGCGGAATATTGCCTCTAACAGGATGTTGCCAGCGCAGCAGCGCCTCGCAGCAGATGGTCCATCCCGTGCGTGAATCGACAATGGGTTGATAGACGACCTCGAGCTCGCCCTTTGCAAGAGCGCTGTGAAGGTCGTTCTCGAGGGCAATCCGATTGTCGTGAAGGGCTGTCAATGCCGGCGAATAGGCGACAATTTGGCTGCGCCCCTGCCGCTTGGCTTCGTAGAGGGCTAGGTCCGCGTTGCGGATCAGTCCTTCGCTTGTGGTCCCGTCGCGCGGTGCCAGAGCGAAGCCGACGCTCGCACCGAGCGCACCGCAATTGATGTGATTGGTGAATGGGTCGCCAAGACTGCGAATGACGTCTTCGGCGATTGTTCTGACTTGCCGCTCATCGGCGTCCGGCACCAGGACGAGAAATTCGTCGCCGCCGACCCGTGACACGTGTCCCTGCGTATGGACGATCGCCGCGATCCGCTCGGAGGCGGTCTTTAGTACGAGGTCGCCGGCGGGATGACCGAGTGTATCATTGATATCCTTGAACCGGTCGAGATCGATCGCGATCAGCGCCGTGGTCTCGCTTTGTGGCTTGGTCAGGTTTTGCTCAAGGAACTCGAAAAAGGATGTCCGGTTCCACAGGCCGGTCAAGGCGTCGCGGCGAGCCAGCGTCTCGATCCGCTTGAACGCCAGGTGGCGGGCTTCGATCGTGTCGAAGACGATGCCGCAGATCACCACCGTACTGGCGTAAAGCGCGGCAATGAGACCGGCAAGGCTCAGGTGAACCAGATCGCTCCTTGCGATCAACGCCAGAAGGAAAGGCAGACAGGTGAAACTGATTTGTCCAACCGTTATGATTGGACGGGAGGCGTTGCGCGAGGAGATCCCGGCGATATAGCCGATCACGCTGCAGCTGACCAGAATCTCGGTGTCCGACCCGGAATGCCGGGCGATCGTATAGGCGCCGAGCAGGCCGACCAAAGCGGCAAAGACCCAGGCGCCGCACAGGGCGCGAAACTCCCACTTTCGGGCGGTAGTCATATCCGCGCGCTTATGGCGGGCCTGTTTGAAGCTGAACAATGTCGCAATGCGGGCGGCGCCGACCATTACGAAACTGGCCAGAAAGGCCGCGTAGATTCGATCGCCGCTGAGATTCCAGGCGATTGCCACAATCGTTACCGAAACTACGATCGCCGCAATAATCGACACCGGCGTACCATAGAGAGCCTTGACCAGTTCGAAGTGCAGGGCTTCGTCGGCAACCGAGCTGCGCAGCCGCGCAAAAAAGACCAGGATTTGGGAAAGGGTCTTCCGCATAGGCGGGTTGGCTCCGCGGCCCGGTCAGGATCACGCCGCTTCAAGGACTCGTCGAATCGCCAGTCTATGCGGCCACACCGCAAAGCCAAACAGTTCCTGGCCAAACAGTTCCTGGCCATATTCCAGGCCTTGACCGGAGCGACATCGTCTCAGTCAAAATTGTTCTTCTTTCCCCGGATCCGACCTGTGCCTTTGCGCACCGCGGCGCCGGACCGGCACGGCTAGTGTCAATGTGTCGCTGAGGTAATCGCGACTGAACGTTGGAGAGAAAGATGAACAGGAAATTCACCGCAAGTTTCGCCGCTCTGAGCCTGGTGGGCGCCCTGGCCGCTGCCAGCCCGGCCTCGGCCGGCGGCTGGAACCACCATTGGAATGGTCCAGTAGCGGCCGGTGTCGTGGGGGGTCTCGCGTTGGGGGCGATTGCGAGCTCAGGGTATCCCTCCGCCGCTTATTATTATGATCCGCCGGCCTATGAGGGCTGCTATATCGCTCGTCAGCCCGCCTATAACGGCTGGGGCGATTTCATCGGCTATCGCCGAATTCGGGTTTGCAACTGAATCCGGTGAGGCTCCGGCCCTAGGCCCCGGTTTCCGGGGCAGGGGCCGGGCTTAAGGCCGGCAAATCCCTCCAGCCAAGTGCCCGCCAGGCCGATCACGCATTGCATTGTCCGGGGCGTTGCAGGATTCCCGACCCGAGCGCTGATGCCATTGCCAGGGCTCGGCTGGCTTGTGCACCCCGCAGCGGCTCTAAAGCCTGCGCCTGCTGCATGCCGAGCGGAGTTTTGCCAATTCCGTCCCGACACCGCAGGGGCTCAAGGCATTCGCGGCCAACCGCCGCGTCGCCCGTGATTGGACCATCTAGAATCTCGGCGAAGAAAAAACGTGATGGTGACGGTTGGAGAAATCGCACTAAGGCCGCTAAAAGAAATGCCGCATAGTACGCGGCCTTCAGGAATTGGGATACGCATGACGGGTTTCCACGACAAAGTCATCCCTATGCCGGCCAGGGGCGAAGTGTTGCGCCGAAGAGCAAGCAAGGTCGCCAGGGAAAAGGAAGGCCAGCAAAGACATCTCCGGCGCGAACGCGCGGTGACGCTCGCGATTGCCCGGCTGCATTTGGCGCTTGCGCAAAAGTTTCCCGGCGGGGCCTATGCGAAGATGGCGACCAGCGAAGCGACCGAGGGTCAGGCCTTGAGCGAAGCCCTCGTTTTCCTTGCCGGCGAGCGTCGGAAGGCCTAACCCGCCAGAACCCCGCTCGGGTGACCCCTAACCCATCGACAAGCCGCCATTGACCCGCAGCGTCTGCCCGGTGATATAGGCTGCCTCGTCGGATGCCAGGAAGGTCATGGCCGCGGCAATTTCTTCCGGCTCACCATAGCGGCGCATCGGCACCAGCCTAAGCGTGGATTTGAGACCCTGCGGATCGATTTCGCCGAGCATTTCCGTGGCAATGTAGCCGGGCGAGACCGCATTTATCGTTATGCTATGTCGGGCCATTTCGGCGGCCATTGGCCGCATCATCATGGTGATGCCGCCTTTCGAGGCAGTACAAATCGCGTATTTATTGCCGCCAAAATCGGCGATCTCGGTAATGCAGGAACCGGTCGCAATCAGCCGCCCATATTGACGCTCGATCATGTGCGGCAGAACCGCCCGGCTGACATTGAAGAAGCCACGCAGGTTGATCTCAATTGAACGGTTCCAATCCTCGTCGGTGCTGTCAATAAAGGAACGGTCGATGATGATGCCGGCGTTGCTGACGAGAATGTCGATTTGGCCAAATTTGCGGATCGTCTCGCTGATCAAATGGCTGGCGTCGCTTGGCTTGGCGACGTCGGCCTGGACGACATGGGCCGAGCCCCCGGCCTCGCTAATCTCACGGGCAACCGCCTTGGCTTTGTCGGTGTTGTGCACACAATTGACGGTGACGTTGGCGCCTTCGCGGGCAAAGCGCAGGGCCACCGCCCGTCCGATGCCGCGCGAGCTACCTGTGACAATCGCCGTTCTGCCAGCCAGTCGCACGTCACTCTGCCTTTCGCCTGGCCTTCAAGCGCAACAACCGTCGCGAAACCGATGCGAGGTCGCGGCGAGCGGGCGGCCGACCGGCCGAAGCCCTAGTTCGTCTCAGTCGAATTGTTCTGGGCCTGAGCGGTCTGCTGCTGCGGCCGCTCGCTCGATGCCGTGCTGAACGGACAGGCATAGGCCTGAGCGCCCGAAGCAAGGACGAAAATGGTACCGACCACGCCAATCCATCGCTTAAACATACGAGATCCTCCACGCTGGTTAGCCGACAAGGCTAGCCTAATGGTTGGGGCGCGCAAGGCCCAAGTTGATGGCCGATGCGAGAGGCAGGCCGAGTGTTTTGTTTGGCCGTTGCCGTTCGACTATTCCCGAAATTCTTCAAGAATTTTCAAGCTATTAGGTGTAGTTGATCAAGCCGATAGGCGCGATCATGAATAAATGGACCGAAAATTTCGTCATCCCCGCCATCATTGGCGTTTTCGTATCGCCGATCGCCAGCTTCCTGCAGATTTTCATCGATCCTGAGACGTATAGATCGCAAGCGGCCGGCCTGAATCTCGATAGTTTTATATACGGCGCGATTTTTTATGTTCCGGTAATGGCGCTCATTTTCCCGCTGATCTACTTTGCCACGAATGGGCGCGAAAGGCCGATCATCTTCATCATTGTCGCGCCGATCATCGTTTCATCGCTATTTCTCATCGGGCGGGCGATTTTCCCGGACCAGCTCGAAATGCTGTCGAGCATTTTCTTTGATGCGGAAGGCGGCATTCTCGTCTTTGTCGTGCTGGAATTCTGCGCGCTTCTTTTCCTGATGCTCAGCCAATTGATGGTGGCGCGGGCGCCGGCATAATGGCCAATGGCGGCTGACTTCACGCGTTG
Organism: uncultured Alphaproteobacteria bacterium; assembly: GCA_963773155.1. GTDB lineage: Bacteria > Pseudomonadota > Alphaproteobacteria > Rhizobiales > Beijerinckiaceae > CAVZAB01. The sequence continues at coordinate 44,298 of CAVZAB010000025.1, forward strand.
CCGTGGACTTGCATGCCGCGCAACAGCGCGTTGGGGTCTTCCTCGTCGCGAAAATTCAGGGCTTCTGCCAGCATGGCCGGATCGTCGCCCATGTCGAGGCATTCGCAGGTCAGAAGGCGGACCAAAATGGCCCGCACAAAACGCGGATCGAGACCCTTTTGCCGAGCATTCTGGCCGAGGACCTGAGCGGTCTGATTGGCAAACAGCCGCAATTGTTGCACCAGGGCTTCATCGATGTCGGCGGGTTCGGTTGACGTGCAAATGGCGTTGTTCATGGTCTTCATCCCGGTTCGAGCCTCGTTCCGCGGCGCTTCGAGGGTAACTTACAATGTCGTCATCCCTTTGTAATCCTAGTCTTTTCTGCATTTTTCTGCATCAGTAACAATTAACTTAAAATAATCCATGCTTTGTGCTCGACTGTGCCCGGATTAGTCCGGCAGCAGGCGGCCCGGGAGGAATGATGATGGAAATCCAATGCCTTTCGCCGGTCGACGGATCGGTTTTTGCTCGACGAAGCTGCGCTGGCGAATCCACGATCGACGCCGCGCTGAGCGCTGCAATGGCCGCCCAGCGGCTTTGGCGGTCGGTCGATCTTGCCGAGCGGGGCCGCCTGTGCCTGTCGGCCATTGCCGCCCTGCTTGCGCAAAGCGCGGAAATCGTTCCGGAACTGGCCTGGCAAATGGGTCGGCCGGTTCGCTTTGGCGCCGGCGAATTGCGCGGGCTCGAAGAGCGCGGCCGTTATATGGTCTCGATAGCCGAAGAGGCCCTGGCGCCCCTCGAGATTGGCGGCAAGGCCGGCTTTCGGCGCGCTATCCGTCGCGAACCGCTGGGCCTGGTGCTCGTCGTGGCACCATGGAATTATCCCTATTTGACCGCTGTCAATTCGATCATTCCGGCTCTGATGGCCGGCAATGCGGTGGTTCTCAAACATGCCGCGCAGACACCGCTGGTCGCCGAACGGTTCCAGGCCGCTTTCGATCAGGCCGGCCTGCCGCGTGGCGTGTTTCAGCATTTGTTTCTCAGCCATGAACAGACCGCCGCTTTGCTTGCGGCGGGACGATTCGACCAGGTCAATTTTACCGGGTCGGTCGCCGGCGGGCGGGCCGTCGAGCGGGCTTCGGCGGGGACCTTCACGGGCCTCGGCCTCGAACTCGGCGGCAAGGACCCTGCCTATGTCCGGCCCGACTGCGATTTGCCCTTCACCATCGAGAATCTGGCGGATGGCGCGTTTTTCAATTCAGGCCAAAGCTGTTGTGCGATCGAGCGGATCTATGTTCATGCCGACGTCTATGATGACGTGGTCGCAGGGGTGGTCGAATTGGCGCGCAAACATGAACTGGGCGATCCGCTGGATGGCGCCACGAGTCTTGGCCCGATGATACGGCCTTCGGCGGCCGATTTCGTGCGCAGACAAATTGATGACGCCGTCGCTCGGGGCGCCCACGCCCATGTCGATCCCCAATTCTTCGCCCGGGATCGGCGTGGTTCCGCCTATTTGGCGCCGCAGGTCCTCACCGGCGTCGATCACACAATGGCGGTAATGACCGAGGAATCCTTCGGACCGGTGGTGGGCCTAATGAAGGTTGGTAGCGATGACGAGGCCGTTGATCTCATGAATGACAGCCGCTATGGGCTCAGCGCCTCGCTATGGACCCGTGATGCTTCTTGCGCGGCGGCGATTGCAACGCGCCTCGAGACTGGAACCGTCTTCATGAACCGCTGCGACTATCTCGATCCGGCCCTGGCTTGGACCGGCGTCAAGGAGACCGGACGTGGCGTCACCCTCTCGCGGCTCGGCTACGAGACATTGACGCGTCCGAAATCCTGGCATTTTCGGCTCGCCTGAGGCAGCGCTCACGGCGCCGCCTGGGGCGTCGCGATCTGGCTTACTCCATTGAGAACCATGTCGTATTTTGTCTTGGTAACCCAAACGTTCTGGAACCAGTTGACGAGATCGCCCCAGGGGTCGTTGACGTTACGCAGACCGGAGACAAAGGCGATGATCGTGCCGATTTGGGTGCGCCCCTGCAGAACGAACCAGGCGCCGACGGTCAGGATTGCGACAAGCCCGAGTTGATGGGTGAGATTCATCAGGAAATTCATCGAGAATTTCAGCCGGAAAATGCCCATGTTGAGGTGGAAGATTTCGCCAAAGCGAATTTCCTGGGCGACAGCCTCGACGATTTGCGCACGCTCCTCGCCGATGACGCTGGCGCTGGCCTTCCGCAAAACGGCGACACGTGCTTTGACGCGGCGATTGATCGCCCGCTGTATCAGCGGCACAAAGACGAATTGCGGCGAAAAGACTGCCAAGCTGACCAGCGCCATGATCGGCTGCAAATAAGCCATATAGCTGAATACGGCGAACAGAATGCCGCCCTGGAGAAGCGGTTCACTGATACAATCGCCGACAAAACCACCAACCGGTTCGGATTCGGAAAGGATCATCGCAACCTGAACGCCCTTGATCTCGGCCGAAGCTTGATGCTGGCCAACCAGCGAGCCGATGGCCGCCCGCAACGAGCGGACCGCATATTCCGAAACCCAACCACTGTAGATTCGCATCACCAGTTTGATTAGGCCTTCGGTGGCAACGATGGCGATGTAGAGCAGGGCAAGCTCGAGAATGGTATCAAAGCCGCTTCGCCTTGCCGTGGCGTTCAGAATGCGTCGCTGCACCTCGATTGGGGCAGTATCGAGAACGGCGGCGCTCAGGGAAAGGCCGGCAAGCCAAAGCTGATCCCAGGCGCTCGTCCGCCAAATGAAAGCGGGCAGGCTTGCGGGAATATCGGCACCGCTGAAGGGCGATCGGAAGTGGCCGCGGCGAAGCGGCGAGGGCCAGGGACCGTTTGCGATCATGACGGGAATGGCGACAGACGCCTGCCCACGGGCTTTGCCGCATATGTCTTCTTTCTGCTCATTTTGGCATTCCCTGCGGTGGACAGCGCTCGCACGAGCCGTCGGGCAAGGCGGGACGCACGGCGAAACTCGACGCGGCGCGGGTTCCTGTCGGCGCGGCTCTGGCGACAGGAGGAACCCGTCCGGCGGCAGGGATAGCAAGTCGCCGGCCAATTGCATAGCCGCTAGCTGAGACCGATGCTCCGGCGCACAAGCGAGCGGTCCGCCAAAATGGCTTTGGCGGCATTATGACCAGGAAGGCCAGTGACACCGCCACCGGGATGGGCGCCTGATCCGCAATGATAGAGGCCAGCGAGCGGCCCGCGATATTTGGCATAGCCCAGCATGGGCCGCGCGGCGAAGATCTGATCGAGAAGTCATGGCCCCGTGGAAAATATCGCCGCCGACCAGCCCGAATTTGCGCTCGAGGTCGAGAGGCGAGTGAATCTGGCGAGCAATGACGCTGGATTTGAAACCTGGCGCGAATGCATCCACCGTGTCGATCATCAGATCGGCCACTTCCTCGCGCTTCTCATCCCAACTCGCATCCTGCGGCAGGTGGCGGGCCGTATGCTGGCAGAATAGACTTGCGACATGGGTCCCTTTGGGGGCTAGGCTTGGATCGAGCGTCGAGGGAATGACGAGTTCGACGATCGGCTGTCGACTCCAGCCATGGCGGCGGGCATCGCTATGGGCCCGATCCATATAGTCGAGGCTGGGTGCCAAAATGATGCCGGCCGAATGGTGATCGGCCAATGTCGAACCGGGCAGCGCGGTGAAACTCGGCAAGTGGGAAAGCGCGACGTTCATTCGGAAGGTCGCCGATTCGCAGCGGAAGTGACGCATGTGCGCGGCAAATTCCGAAGGAACTGAACCCGCCGGCATGAGGGCACCATAGAGAAGTTTCAGGTTGACATTGGCGGCGACGGCGCGCGAGCGGATCACGCTGCCATCTTCGAGAACGACGCCGCCGGCCCGCTGCCCTTCGACCAGAACCTCGCGAACCGGACTGGCGAGGCTGATGTCCACGCCGCTTGCCATAGCGGATCGGGCCATCGCCTGCGTAATTGATCCCATGCCGCCGAGGGCGTGGCCCCAGGCGCCACGCTTACCGTTGACCTCGCCTAGCGCATGATGAAGCAGGACATAGGCGGACCCGGGCGAATAGGGACTGGCAAAATTGCCGACAACCGAGTCGAAGCCGAGCAAGGCCCGAATCGGCTCGGACCGGAACCATCGGTCGAGATAGGACGCAGCCGATTGCGTCATGATGCCGTAGAGAGAACGGCGCAAGCCGTCGTCGAGCTTGCGCAAGCTTTTGCCCAAGCGTGACAGGCTGAGCAATTCTTCGACAACCTGCAGCTTCGGAGTCGAGACAAGGTTGGGCGGGGCATGCAGCATGATCTCGCGGATCAGAGTGCCGATTTGCTCCAATTCGATCGTGTAGGCGCTAAACCGCTCGGCATCGACCTCGTCGAATTTGGCGATTTCGGTTCGCGTGCGCCCGGCGCCGGTGAGGAGATAGGAACCGTCGCTGGTCGGCAGGAAATTCTCGGCGCGCCGTTCGACAATGACCAGGCCATGGCGAGCGAGCTCGAGATCGCGAATGATCTTTGGGTTGAGAAGGCTCACAGTATAGGCGGCCACCGAATTGCGAAAACCTGGGGCAAATTCCTCGGTCACGGCGGCGCCGCCGACGATTTGGCGGCGCTCGACGATCCGCACCTTGAGGCCGGCCTTGGCCAAATAGGCGGCGCAGGTCAGGCCGTTGTGGCCGGCGCCAATGATCACGACATCGCAGGAATTCACAGTGAATTTGCCGGCTTGTGCCAAATCTCGGCGGCGGGATCAGCGACATTGTCTGGTTCTGCCGCGGGCTTTGACGACAGATAGGCTGGCGCTTCCCAATCGAGGAAGCGGACTGGATCGCCGGCCTGACGATTGGCATCGAGAAAGATCACCAGCCGCAGCCCGTCGCTGACATAGGGATCATGGCCGAGATTGACGCAGGGCGCCTCGTCCGACGACGCCTGCGCGCCGGTCACGAAACCATAATGGCTGACGAAACCCGAAAGCGTTAGGTCCTGCAGCAGATATTCGCGGTCGTCGTCGACACGGGGCGATATTTTATGGGTCGTCAAGTACCACGAGGTCGTGGTCAGTTTGATGCCAATATCGCGGCTGATCTGGCCGATCCAGACGGGCCTGCCCTCGAGTTGGATCGGGCTGAGCCAAAGGCGCAGATGATTGCGCTGGCTGATGCTGTTGCGGGCTTTCTGGAAACTCACATCCTGCTGGCGGCCAAAAACAAAGAGCGGGCTCAGCGGCGAGGTCAGATATTCGGTACCGAAAACAACCGAGCGGAGCGTGTTGAGAATGGAATGGAGGTCGAGAGGTTCGTCGAGGCGCCAGCCACGCTCGATAAAGGGAAAGACGCTGTCGTCATAATCACCGACAATCACCAGATTGAGCGGGTCGCCGCGACGGTTCTGCGCCTTGTTGGTGACAGTCGCCGGCAAGGCTTCCAATTGATGGCGCAGACCCTCGAGCGTGACGCCAGTGCGAGAGCGATCGTCATAGAGATGGTCGAACTTAACTTTTTGGATTGCATAGGTTGGCCCGGCAACCGGCATGACGAAGCGAAACTTCACCATGCCTGCCGTGCTGAGCAAGCCAAACGTCAGGAATTTCAGCCCGCCATCGGCATGGGTGAAGACGAAGCCCGAACGGGTCGCTCCGGCCGGGATAAAGGTCGCAAGCGCCTGTGCCTGAAAGGCTTGATCGATCGACCGGTTGCGGCTCGGAGCAAAGAGGGAATGGGCGCGATAGGCGACCTCTGAGGCCGAGAAATAGTTCGGATCGGTCGAAATGGCGAAATAGTGCAAAGGGCCGTCGCCGCCATTCGCAATTTCCGCCCAAACCGCCTGAATGCCATAACGCGCCAACCCAAGACCGAAGTGCCTCTTACCCTCCTTGACCGTCAGGACGGCGACCCGCAGGCCGACGCCATTCTTCTCTTGGAAAGTGGCACGGGCGATGACGGCCGGCATGGGATCGGGTTCGAGCATGGCCATCAAATCTCAACGGGCCTGGGGCCTAGGGGGCCGCTCGGCCTTGTGCCGGCCGAAGCGTGACCTTGACTTTGCGGGCTCAGGATCTTCCGAAAATGTTCCAGCCTCGGCCATGGTCGCCAAGCGCCTCGAAACCAGTATCGGTAACCGCCAGTGTGTCCTCCAGTTTGATATAACCGCGCCGGTGCGACATGGTCGTTTCGATCGATAGGACCATGCCTGAGTGGAGCGGCAGATCGGCGTCATCGCCGGGGTAGGGTACGTTGCCGGAACCTGTCAGCCTTGGCGCCTCGTGGCTGATGAGGCCCATGCCATGCGCGACGAAGTTGGTATAGGGCCTGTGCGGCGATGCGGCCAGAATTTTTTCGGCCGTGACGAAGATTTCGCCACCCCGGTTTCCCGCCTGAATCGGCCGGCGGGCCGCCTGTTGAACCGTTTCGACGAAACCCAGGAGATCGACGAGTTCATCGTCGGGTTCGCCCAAAATGCCCATCCGGCAGAGATCGCCGATGTAGCCGCAATAATTGGCGCCAGAATCGAGCGAGACAATATCGCCTTGCTGCAGAAGTTGCAGCGATGGGGCGCGGTTGTGGCTGGTACCCGCGGTGATCAGGCAATAATCGAAGTTCAATCCCCGCTTCTGCTCCTCGGTGCGAAGCTTGTCGACGAGGTCCTGTTTGGACGCGCCAGGACCTTGTGTCGCAAAGACGGCCAGCATCGAATCGACGACGCCGTTCGATGCCGCCTTCAGTAAGCGCAGTTCGTCCGGTCGCTTGCGGGCGCGCAGACGCTCAAGCGGCAGGATGGCATCGACAATGTCGCAATTGGTCATTTCGCGGCGCAGGGTGGTCGCGGCATCGGCCGGCAGAAAGGCCATTTCGACACCGATGCGTCGGACGTTGCCAAACCCCTTGACGTGGTCGATTGCCGCCGCCATGCAATCCGTCGTTCCCCAGAATTTGGTGTACACTTGGGGTGTCCAAAACCCCCGGTTTTCGTTCTCGTAGGTTTCCATGGCATTGCCGAAATAGGCGGCTCTGTCCGGCCTGCCCCGGGCATAGACCAGTATCGGCAAGTAGCGGCTCAAGCCGATGGCGTCCATGGATTCGAAAAAGAAGAAGCGGTAGCCGCCGAGAAGATATTGGACATTATGCTTCGACGTTACGAGAAGGACGTCGATCCCCGCCTTATCGAGCAGAGAATCAAGAAGCGAAGTGTCGAACGGGATAGCAGACCCGCTTTTCGTCGAGGTTGGCGGGGAAGCCGCTTCGATGATGCTCTGCATCGTTCGTTTCCTTTCGGGTCGGATCCGGCCGAGGGCGCAGATTGATCGTCTTGTCTACCTTAGGGCGCGGCCAAGTTCGAGTCCCCTGTTGAGGTCGTTGGCTTGGCCCTTGCGCCAAGCCAAGGGTTTATGCGTTGATTGGCGCTTGCCGATTGGTCGTTGGACGGGCGCCGGGAAGCTTCGATGCGGTTTTTTGATGGGGCCTATCTTTTGGCAGGCTTGCTTGGCCTTGGCGCCTGCAATTCGACGGCGGCCGACGGGCCGCAGGGCTCGATTGGCTCGTCGAATCCGGAGGGGGACGCCTTCGCCGGCATTCCGACCCTGCACTATGCCTGCAGCGGGTCGGCGGCGGGCGATCTTGCGATGACGCCGGCCAGGGGTGCGCCGGCCATGGCCCGGGTGGCGTTGGGCGACATGCAATGGACGCTCTCTGGCGAGCCGACTGAGACGGGCGCGAAATATTCGAATGGCCAGATCAGTTTGCTTACCTCGCCCGGGGAAGCCGTACTGATCCAGAACGGCAAGTCCACCCGGTGCAAGCTGCTAGCATGATGCATTTGGCGGGGAGAGGACAATGGCGAAAGATAGTAAGGGAATTGAAGGCGGCGGTGATGGCGCACCGAAAGAAGCTCGACCCGTCGCGGCTCCGGGAACGGGGTATCGCTTTTTGCGCTCTGGCGTCGAGGCGGCGAAGGTTGCCGCGCGCGGTGCCGCCGGCGCCGCCCATGCGGCCGGCGAACAGGCAACCGCGGCGGCTGGTTCGACCATTCAGGGCGCCGCACTGATCATTGGCCAGGTGGTTGGTGCTGGAATTTTTTTCCTTTTTGGCTATGTCTTCGTGCTGCTGGCCGTGTTCGCCGCGATTGCGCCTGGACACGGCGAGGCGCTTGCCGCGCTTGTCGTCGCAATTCTCTCCCTGATCCCCGCCTTTCTCGCCATAATCCTGTTCAAGGTCCGGCGGCCCGCAGCGGCCGCGGCGCCCAGTCCGCTTGGTGTTGGCGCGATGACTCTCCTCCCGATGATCTTTCGGCGGTCGCGCGTACAACCTGCGAGGGGTCTCGCCGCCCGGTCGGGCCGCGGCCTATTGCGGCCGCGCAATCTGATCATCGGGCTTTTGTTGACGGCGGTTGCGAGCGAAGTGTTGCATCGCAAGCAATCCAGCTGAACCGCTCAATTCATGGCCATGGGCGGGCGCGTGAGGATGCGATTCCGTTCACAGAGTCAAATAATCCTCAATGAGATCGCGAAGGATCGACTAATCGATCCTGTCGCAAAGTCTTAACAGGGCTGAGGGCCTATCATTCAAATTGTGCCGATGTCCTACATTTACCCAATAGGGGATGCGCGAAAGCAGCGGCGCTGGGATTCCAAGCGGATTTCAGCGGCGCCGGTGCGAACAAAAGGCCGCCGCCCTTAACCACGACAACCGCGAAAGCTTTAACGACCAAAGTAGCAGCGCTAATGCCGCATTAAATTTTTCAGTCAAGTTTTAACCCGAGCCGCAAGGCATTTTCCATCAAATGGTCGCAGGATGCCGGTGTGCATGGAGCGGGCCTGCCATTGCGGCTGCTGCTCGAGCCTTGGCACCAGGTTCGGCCAGACGCTTGGAAAGTGCCATGAGAGCCATTAAGGACATCCTAGGAAGAGCCCGCTCGTCATTCCGCCGCAACAATAAGGGTGCGGTGACGATGATCTTCAGCCTAAGCGCCGTCGTTCTGCTGGCGACGGTCGGCTTGGCTGTCGATTACACCAATGTCTCGCGGGCACGCGAGCAGCTCAATTCGGCGGCCGATGCGGCGGTCCTGTCGGCGGTGTCAAAGGTCGCTATCAACAATTTTCCAGGCACCGACATGGGTGTTGCCGCGGCAAAGGCCGACTTCATGGCGCAGGCCAATGCCGGCAAGACCGTGACCGTGAACAGCGTCAATCTTACGGTTGTCCAGACCGGGGTCGTCGTGGTTGCGACCCTAACCTATTCGGCGACGATCCAAAACACCTTCGGCCCCCTTGTCAAAGTGCCGAGTTGGACCTTTACAGGTTCGGCACAAGCCAATACGCGGCTGCCGTCCTATGTCGACTTCTATCTCTTGCTCGACAATTCGCCCTCGATGGGTGTTGCCGCGACGACCGCCGATATAGCCCACATGATTTCTCTGACCCCTGACAGCTGCGCTTTCGGCTGCCACCAGAAGAATTCGAACGGCACCGATAATACCAGTGACTACTACCATCTGGCTCGCAACAATGGCGTGACGATGCGTATCGACGTGCTGCGCACGGCGACCCAGAGCCTAACCGATACGGCGACCCAGACGGCGAGCGTGCCCAATCAGTTCCGGATGGGCGTCTATACGTTCAGCGACACATTCGCGACGATCAAGGACCTGACGACGGATTTGGCGGGCGTGAAGACGGCGGCAAACGCCATCGACCTCGCCTATGCCTATCAGGACCAGCGCGACGACCAGACCTCCTACGACATGGCGTTGCCGGCGATAAATGCGATCATGACCGATCCCGGCAATGGGCAGACTGCGCAGACGCCGCAGAAATTCCTGTTCTTCGTGACCGACGGCGTCGAGGACGAGCCATCATCGACTTACCACAAATCGGCCTCTTCGGGCCTCAGTAATCGGGTGATCGATACGCTCAATCCGGCGCTGTGCACGACAATTAAGAACCGCGGCATCAATATTGCGATCATGTACACGACCTATCTGCCGCTACCGACCAATAGTTTCTACAACACCTATGTCAAAAATTCCGGCGTCCAGGCCTCGATCCCGACCAAGCTGCAGCAATGCGCCTCGTCCGGTCTGTATTGGGAAGTGTCGCCCAGTCAGGGCATTGCGGAAGCCATGAACGCCATGTTCCAGGCGGCTGTTGCAAGGTCACGCCTGACTCAATAGGCCGCAAGCGAACGCGGGGGACATTGCGGCGCGTCGTTCAGGCCGGCGGGGCTAAGCCCCGCCGGCCCTCTTTTATCGACAATAGAGTCAATACTTTAGCATGATCGTTGGCGTCACCGGGCAGGGCCGGGGCTGAGGAGCCGGCTTTACCGCTTGCCTGGCGCGCTGTAGCTTGCCGATGCCGGCAGGAGACCTGCGGGCATTGGCTCGAGGGGAGAGAGACATGAAATCCATACTTTTGGCCGCGCTCATGGGCGTTTGCGCCAGCACCGCTTTTGCGCAGACAGCCTCATGTAAGGCTCAGGCGACGGAAAAGAAATTGGCCGGCGCGGCCATGACGAGCTTCATGACGAAATGCCAGAAGGATGCCCAGGCATCCTGCGACATGTCAGCTGCGGAAAAGAAGCTCGCGGGCGCTGCTAAGACGAGCTTCACGAAAAAATGCGTAACCGACACGGTCGGCGCCAATTAGCCGATGCTTTCTTCCAGCGGCTGCCGATTGGCGGGTTGGTTCAAGTCGTCCATGCTCGGCCCGACCGGAACAATGCCGGTCGGGTTTATTGTGCGGTGGCTCTCGTAATAGTGGCCCTTAATGTGGTGAAAGTCGACGGTTTCGGCGATGCCCGGCCATTGATAGAGGTCGCGTAAGTAGGGCCAGAGATTGCGATAATCGGCGATCCGTCGGACATTGCATTTGAAGTGACCGTGATAGACCGGATCGAAGCGGATTAGCGTGGTGAACAGCCGCCAATCGGCTTCGGTCAAGCGTGACCCGCACAGGAAGCGGCGACGGGCCAGATGCCCGTCGAGCCAGTCCAGCGTGTCGAAAAGCGGGCCGACCGCCTCTTCATAGGCGTCTTGAGATGTCGCGAATCCAGCCCGGTAGACGCCATTGTTGACGGTTTCATAGATCCTGGCGTTATAGCGGTCGATCTCGTTGCGATGCTCTTCGGGATAATAATTCCCAGGCTGCGCACCAAGCCCGTCAAATGCCCCATTGAACATCCGAATGATTTCCGATGATTCGTTGTTCACGATCGTCGCCGTCTTGCTGTCCCACAGAACCGGCACCGTCACCCGGCCCGAATAGGTCGGCTTTGCCGCCCGATAGATCTCATAGAGATAGGCCGCCCTATAAATCGGGTCGGCGACGACGCCCGGCGCCTTTTCGAAAGTCCAGCCCTTTGCCAGCATGCGCCAATTGACGACCGACAGGCCGATTGAGGATCCGAGGCCTTTCAGGCGGCGCATGATAATCGTGCGGTGCGCCCACGGACAGGCGAGCGACACGTAGAGATGGTAGCGTCCGGCTTCGGCTTGAAAACCGCCTTGGCCGCTCGGGCCGGGGCTGCCATCGGCGGTGACCCAATTGCGAAATTGACTGTTTTTGCGGACGAACCGGCCGCCGGTGCTCGCTGTATCGTACCATTGGTCCTGCCAGACCCCATCGACAAGCAGCCCCATGCGCAGTTCTCCTGTGCGCCCCGAATACCGGCAAGACGCGCCAGCCCTTGGCCGGTGTGGCGAGCGAATGGGCTGTTTAGCAGCAATATTTGACATTTGCGCCTAGGAATAGCCGGCGATTGGCCGTAACTTGACGGCCTGTCGTGGGCGGCCCGCTGTGTCGGCGGCCGGCCCGTTCAAACCGAGGAGGAAGCGATGGTACGTGCGGGTGGTCTCGTGGCCTTCGGATTGCTCGTCGGTGCCATTTCGATGCCGGCAATGGCGCAGAACCGGGTGTGGGAGACGGGCATGCTGGAGCGGATGTGCGCGAGTGACGCTCCGGCAAGCGATCAGCGTGGCATGGACCGGCTAGCGAGCCGGCTGAAGCTGACCGATGCCCAGAAGGCCAGTTTGAAGGAACTGAACGATGCGTCCATGCAAGCACTGGGCAATTCGCGCACCGCCCTATGCGCCGACAAACCCAATCTTGCGACCACCCCGGGCCGGATGGCCTTTGCCCAGAAAATGCTCGAAGCGCGGCTACAGAGCATGAAGGCTGCGCAGCCGAAACTGCAGGCTTTTTATGACAGTCTTGACGACAAGCAGAAGGCGGCGTTCGACAATGGCCGTAGAATGGGCGGGTTGTTTGGGTTCTTTAGCCGAGGCAAAAGTGAATCGGTGCAATAGGGAATGGGGCCGCCTAGCATGACCTCAGCCGATCGGCGCGAAAGGGAGTGGCATGGGTCTCACCCCGATCGCGGTTGGCCGGGACCGACGCTGAAACTGGCCTGTCTCACCGTTCTTGCGGGGCTCGCGGTCATGGTCGGCTGGCCCGTGCGGGCCGGCTATTTGGAGGGTGTATCCGCCTATCGGGCCGATGATTTCAGCCGGGCTTTCCAGGAATTCGAATCGGCGGCCGCGCGCGGCGACGCGCGGGCGCAATACATGTTGGGCATCATGTTTGACCATGGCCGCGGCGCCTATCAGGACAGCGGCAAGGCGATGGATTGGTACCGCAAATCGGCCGAGCAGGGTCTAGCCTGCGCGCAGCGCAACCTCGGTATTATCTATGCCGATCAATCGCTGAAAACGGCTGATTATGTGGCCTCCGCACGCTGGTGCCGCAAAGCGGCCGAACAAGGCGACGGCCTTGCCCAGCATTGCCTGGGGCTGCGCTACACCAATGGTCAGGGTGTGCCGAAGGATTATCGGGAAGCCTTGAAATGGTTCAGGTCGGCCGCGGAGCAGGGCGTTGCCAAGGCGCAGGCTGATCTCGGCTATATGTATGCGCAATCAATGGGCATGCACCGGGCCAATGGCGAACAGGCGTTGATGTGGTTTATGATCGCCGCACAGAAGGGTGATGAGAACGCGCGCGAAAACCAGGCCTATGGTGAGCGTACGCTGCCCAGGATGCAGGTTGAACGGGCGGCCGAACTGGCCAGGAAGTGGGTGGCGGACCATGCGAGGGGCGCCGGCCCCGAGGCCGAGGGCGCGATCCCCGATTGACCCGGCGCCTGGCGGATTTTGACCCAGATGAGGCGGTTCATGCAGGCCAAGGACTTGATGTGCCAACCGGTCGTAACCATCACGCCCGATGCGCCCATTTCGACAGCGATCGCATTGATGTTGGAGCGCCGGCTGAGCGGGCTTCCCGTCGTTGATTCCCTCGGCCGCCTGGTTGGAATCCTGAGTGAGGGTGACCTTCTGCGCCGTGTCGAACTGGGGACCGAGACACAGCGCCCGCGCTGGCTTGAGATCTTGCGGGGGGCGGGGCGCGCCGCCGAGGATTTTGTCCGCAGCCATGGCCGCAAGGTCCACGAGGTGATGACGAGCAAACCAATTGCGATCGGTCCCGAGGCTTCACTCGCCGAGATCGTCGGACGTATGGCACAGCACCGGATCAAGCGGCTGCCGGTCGTCGAGAATGGCAAAGTCGTTGGCCTGGTGTCGCGCGCCGACCTGTTGCGGGCTTTGGCCGACAGCTCGCGGCAAGTCGAGGCGCTGCAGCCTCGCGACGCGGAAATTCGCCAGGCCATTCTCGCGGCCTGTGAAAAACAGGACTGGGCGCCGCGGCAATTGGTCGCTGTCGACGTGCAGCAGGGCGTCGTTACCCTGAGCGGCACAATTCTTGACGAACGCGAACGCCAAGGCCTGAAGGTCCTCGCTGAAAATATTCCCGGTGTCGTGGAAGTGCGCGATCAATTGATCTGGGTCGAGCCATATTCGGGAACGTTTCTCGCGGCACCGCCCGCCGAATCCGCGTCCTGATTATCTCGCCTCGGTTGCTTCGCCGTGGCAGGACTTGGAATCCCAAGGTGCGTTGAGCTTGGCGGGATCGCCGCATTTGTCGCAGCCGGCCAAACTTGAGGCCATCAGCAAAACCAGGACGCACCGGCAGACAAGTTGGCGCGCGGCTCCGATCGGATCATGCGCCTGCGGCGCATCGAAGCCGAGGTGTCGGTCTTTGACCAAGATCAATCCCTCCCTGCTCGTCCAGCCATAGATCTGGATCGAACAGAAGTGGGAATCAGGATATTGTCAATGATCGGCAATTACCAAGCCCTGGCAGAGGCAGCGGTCGAAACGCAGCCCTATCCTCATCTCGTCGTTCCCGGCTTTCTCGGCCCGGAAGTTGTTCGCCGGGCGATTGGAGATTTCCCCCGGCTTGATGTGGCCGGGCTATTTCTCGCGGAGGCTACAAAATACGGGCCCTTTTTCGGCCGGCTGCTTGAGGAAATGCAGGGCGCCGAAATCCGCGCGGCCCTTGGCGGCAAGCTCGGCATTGACCTGGCCGGGCGCCCGACACTGGCGACGGTGCGCAGCTGCTGCCAGGCCAAAGACGGCCGGATCCATCCGGATTCCAAATTCAAGCTGGCGACGATACTGCTCTACTTGAACGAGCCCTGGGCACCCCAGTCCGGGCGGTTGCGCATTCTGCGCTCGCCGACCAATATTGAGGATTATGCCGCCGAAGTGCCGCCCGAGGGCGGCCTGATGGTTGGATTCAAGGTGCAGCCGAATTCCTGGCACGGTCATAGGCCGTTCGTTGGTCTGCGGCGCTATCTGATGATCAATTATTGCCAGGATCGGGCGGTGCGCGACAGCGAGGCCGCGCGCCATCGCCTCACCGGGAGGGTTAAGAAGCTCAAGCGGATATTTGGGCTTGGCAAAATTGCGACCGATCAAAACGCGGAGAACGGGTGATGGATTGGCAGTCTATCGCCGCGCGCTTTGCGAGCAGCCTCGCCGGCTCGCTTGCGGTCTCCACCCCCTATCGGCATTGGCTCCTCGATGAGGCATTGCCGATCGAGGCGGCCCGCGCCATTGCCGCGCTGCCATTTGCTGCGCCGCTCATCGGCGATACTTTGGGCAAGCGGGAGACGAACAATTCCACACGGACGTTCTTCTCGCACCAGAACCAACAAACCTACGCCATATGCGATGAGGTCGCTCGCGCCTTTCAGGCTCCGCAGACGATTGACCTTCTGCGGCGGTGGACCGGTGCCGAGCTTTCCGGCAACTTCCTGCGCATCGAATATTGCCAGGATCGAGCCGGCTTCTGGCTCGAGCCGCACACTGACATTGGGGCCAAGAAATTTACCATGTTGGTCTATCTGTCGGACACGCCGCAGGCCGAGCAATGGGGTACCGACATTTTTGATCACCAGTTTCGCTGGCTCGGCCAAGCGCCCGGCGGCTTTGATAAGGGCCTGATTTTCATTCCGGCCGACGACACCTGGCATGGCGTGGTCAAGCGGGACTATGCCGGCATTCGCAAGTCCATTATTGTCAATTATGTCAAGCCGGAATGGCGTGCGCGCCATGAACTTGCCTTTCCGGGTCAGCCTGTCGCTTGCTAGACCCGCCTCGTCAGGTCCTGAGCACGACGCAGGCGCCGAGACTGGCGTGGATCTTGTTGCACAGATCGATCGCTATCGCTCGGGTCGTCGAGGGTACCCGGACCCGGTAGAAGATGCGGGTGCCGCGGCTGCGCAGACGGGTGCCGATGATCATTGGCCGCAGATCGCCGATTATGCCGGCGATATTTCGGCTGGCGCGGTAATAGGAAGCCAGCGCCTGCTCTTTCGAGAAATTCCCCGCCAATTGTACGCCCCAGGGCGCCAGCGCCGCTGTTTCCATGGGCACCTGCTTGGCTAGCCTCAGGGTCGCGGTCATTTGGAGGCAGGTCGCTGGGTCGGCATTTTGCGGGGGCTGCGGCGAAGCGTCTCGCTCTTTGGCCCAGTCATCGACTGAGCGGTTGGTAATCAGCCAGACGTAGTCCCTGGTCTCGGCCGGCAGTTGGCCACGGCCAGCGAGCCAATTGGCGAGCCTTGTCGGACCGGCGTTATAGGCGGCCGCGGCAAGGCCGAGGTTGCCAAATTGCTGCCGATGCTCGGCGAGCAAGCGGGCCGCCTCAGGGATCGCCTGCTCGGGGTCGAAAGGATCCACCAGGCCGCGCTCGAAGGCGGTTAGGGGCATGAATTGGGCGATCCCCTGGGCGCCAGCGCGGCTGACCACATTGGTGCGGAAACTGCTTTCTCGCCAGATCAGCGTGGTGAAAAAGCCGACCGGCAAATGGTTGACGCGGGCCGAGGATTCGATCGTTCGGCACAAGGCTTCGGCGATCGTCTCGGTGTTGGAGGCCGCCAGCGCCGATGCGCTTGCCCCGATCCAAAGGACGGCCGCGATTAGGCCCGTCAAAGAGGGGCGGCGCGACGGCTTCGGATTCCAAAGCGGCTCAAAGATCGAGTTCGACATCGCTAATCGGGCGCGAACAGCACAAAAGCACATGTCGCTTGTCGGGCGGGTCGAGCGGTGCCTCGCTATATTCGACCTCGCCGGAAATGAGGCCGGTTTTGCAAGTGCTGCAGATTCCCGATCGGCAGCTGAAATCGGGATTGAAGCCCTGCGCCTCGACAAAATCGAGCAGCGAATTTGCATCGCCGTCCCAGAGAATCGAGCGGCCGGTTCTGGCAAATGTCACCAGAGGCGAACCGGGCGGCGACGCAGCAATCTCGTCGGCCGCCGGTGCTTCGGGCGGCACTGCGGTCTGCCCTGGGGTTTCCTCGAGGACGCTAGCCGGCCCAAAAAACTCGTACTTTATGGCGGCCGCCGCAACGCCGAGTTCGCGCAGCAGGCGATAGGTTGCGGCCATAAACCCCGGCGGCCCGCACATATAGACTTGATAATCGTCGAGCGGCAGCAGGCTCTGGATCAAGGCCCGCGTCACAATTCCCTCGCTATCGAAGCGCTTTTCACGGCGATCGTCTTGACTTGGCATGCGATAGCAAAAATGGGTCGTAATGCCAGGTCGGTGCTGGGCTAACGCGCGCACCTCGCGTGCGAGCGCATGGATGCTGCCGTTTTCGCAGGCGTGGATAAACCAAACCGGCCTTGTCGAGGCTGCGGCAAGCTCGTGCAGCATGCTGACAAGCGGAGTTAAGCCGACGCCGCCGCTGAGCAATACCACAGGTCGCTGATCATGGCGGTCCAGTTGGAACTCGCCCTTTGGTCCCTGCGCCAACAAGATATCGCCGACATTGATGCTGCGATGCAGATAGTTCGATCCGGCCCCGTCGGGCAGATCAGGCCGGTCGAGTGGACGCGGTTCGCGCTTGACGGTAATCCGCAGCCGGTCTGGCTCCATCGGGCTCGACGACAGGCTGTAGGTGCGCAGGATCGCTCGCTCCCCCTCAACCGGCGAAAGGCGAAAGGCGAGAAACTGGCCGGGCACAAAGGATTGGATTTGCGGGCCGCCGACATGCTGAAGGTGAAACGAGGTAATGATCTCGCTTTCCTTGGTCCTGGCGACGACCTTGAGCTTGCTCCAGCGCGGGAATTCTTCAGGCATGGTCATGATCGGACGTCGCTTTGCGGGTGGATGCCTGCCAGCGCGGCTGGCGGCGCCGTAAACTGCCACGGTCCTTGCCGCTCGTGCAACTCGAGTGAGGCCCTGCCTTGCCGGCGGCGGTTAATGCCCGCTCTCGCCTAGCCTTTGAAGGCCGGCAGCATCGAGCGTCAAGACGAGATCGTCCTCCAGCGCGGCAGTGAAGCCCAGCTTCGCATAGAAATTTTGGCCGGACCCGTTGTGGCGCGCGATTTCGAGCTTGAGAAAACGCAGATCCTGTGCCGCAGCCTCTGCCGCCGCGCGCCGCAACAGCTGCTCGCCAATCCGCTGCCGCCGCCATTGCCGGTCGACAAATAAATCGAGCACGTAAAGTCCCCGCTCGCCGCGCCATGTCGAAAATATTGGATAGGCGACGAGGCAACCGACGAGTTCGCTGGCCATTGCTGCAACCCAAAGACGCAGCGCAGCCGGTTCGCCCGACGACCAATGACGGAGATCGGCAGCTGTCACTTTGGGTACTACGGAGGCGCCGACATCGCTGGCTAGGTTTCGCACCATAGCGGCAATGGCATCATAATCGCCGGCAATTGCCGGTCGGATCTCGGCGGGCTTTTGTTTCACCCGCCCAACCCAGACAGGAGGGCCGCGAGATTGCCGGCAAGTCCTTCGGCCGGGTAGCCGCCTTCCTGGATGATCAATATTGGCAGGCCGAGAAGGGCGATGGCCTTGCCGATCCGTTCGAAGCCGCCGGTTGAAACGGCAAATCCCCGAAATGGATCGCCGAGCGCAATGTCGAGACCCGCGGCAAGGACAAGCACGTCGGGTGCGAAGCGCCGGATCGTTTTGAGCGCCAGGTCGAGCGCCTCCAGATAGGCGGCGTCCTCGCTGGCGCGCGGCAATGGCAAATTGACGTTGTATCCGAGCCCTGGTCCGCGACCCTTCGCCTCGGCATAGCCCCAAAAGAATGGGTAGAATCGAGTGGGATCGGCATGGATCGATATGGTGAGAACATCAGCGCGATCGTAGAAGATTGCTTCGGTTCCATTGCCATGATGCACGTCGATATCAAGGACCGCCGTTCGGCATCCGGCGCGGGTCAACCATTCGGTGGCCAGCGCGGTATTGTTCAGATAGCAAAAGCCGCCGGCGGATTCGCTTGTCGCGTGGTGCCCCGGCGGTCGGGTCAAGGCGTAGAGGCGGGATTGTCCCTCGAGAACGAGTCTGGCGCCCTGCAGCGCGGTTGCTGCGCTCGCTTTGGCCGCGGCGAACGTTTCGGCCAGAATCGGTGCCGCTGCGTCGGTGAAGTGATAGCCGCATTGCCCGACAATCGAATCGGGATAATGCGGCTCGACAAGGCCCGGACGACCCAGCGCATAGACGTTGGGGAGCGGATAGGCCGAGGCATCGGAAAGCCGCGACCAGCGTTCGAACGCGCGGGCGAGGAAATCGAGATAGCGCTGGGAGTGAACGATGGTCAAATCCGCAGTCTCGATATCCGACGGCGCCTGGATTGCCGATCCCACCAGCTTGACGCCCTCGAGCAGCATGTCGACGCGCTCGGGCCGTTCTGGGCTCTGTTGCAGCCGTCCCGCCACGATGAAGCCTGGCGGTGAATGCGCTCGGCTCGCCGGATTGAATATAGTTATCATCCCGCCTCCGCTTGGCTATACCCATGGCATTGCCAGTTGCAAGGATCAGCCGCGGGGATCGGGGCAGCAAGCGCAAACTGCGCAACGCCGTGCATCTTTGCCGGGCCGGTCAATCGGCTGGTTTGCAGCGCCGACGGATCGCTATTGCGCCAGCGCCGCCAGGCGATCGCGCGCCTCGCCGACGCCGGCCGACAGGGCGCGGACGTAATAATTGCGGGCAGTGTCGGGATCGCCGGTGAGGCCGCGAACGTTCATCCGGCTCAAGGCGAAAGGATCATAAGTTTCGGCCAGCATGAACAGCGCCTTGCCTTCTCCGCCGCGCGCGGCACGTTCGAGCAGCAAGCGGGCGCCGACAATGTCGCCGTTGTCGATCGATTGGCTGGCGAGGGCGGCGAGTCTGTTGGCATCCTCGCTGGGCCGCGGCGGTGCTGCGACCGGCGCGGTCATCGGCACGCTGGTCGTCTGAATCGGCGGATTTTCGGCCTCGAGCGGGCGGGCAGCCGGCGTGGGTTCGGGCGCCAAAGCAGCCTGCTGGACTGGCATTGGCGTGGCGGTTGGCTCGGCGCTGTTTGGCTCGGCGCTGGTTGGCTCGGCGGGTCGTGCTGGCTCCTGCGCGATCAGGGCCTTGGCAAGCCGTCTCCGGGCCGCTTCGCGCAACACCGAAATCGGCAACGCTGCCAGTCTCGGTGCGCTGCCCGGTGGGCTCCTTCTGGGGAACGACCGCATGCGCAGTCTGGGTCGGCACCAGCGGTACAAATTGGCTGGGACGAAAGGCGAAGGTTACCAGTCCGGCAATCAGCGCGCCGACAGCGATACCTCCAAATGTCATGTAACGCGTCATATCGACCTCATTTGGACGGGGCGCGCCGCCAGTTCAGGAAACGGGCAAACAATTGCTGCTGTTCCCACATGGACAAGGGCTGGTAGAAGGAGACCGCCTGATAGGCGCTGACGCTGATGCCGAGTTTGGCGGGCCGCGGCAAATTTGCCCCATTGTCGGGGCCGGGCTTGGCCAGCCAATCCTGGGCGGCTCGAAATCGCGACAGTTCGGGCAGTTTGGCGGCGAGGTTAACTTCGCGCCATTTGGGATGCCGGCTCGGCTTGAGCAGTGCGTCAAACCGGCTGAAAAAGTTATTGGTGAAGTGGCTGAGTTTCCGGAACCGCTGCGATCCGGTCGTCGCGTCGACGGCGGCAAGAACCGTCCCGACCGCGATCGTGTCGACGGCGTCGCCTTGGCCGATTAAGCTGGGGTAATCCTGGCTGGTCAAGCGGGCCGGATAATATTGGCCTTCCAATGGAGCGCTATAGGGGACACTAAGCAGATGATATTTGCCGGCCGGATCAAAAGTCGCCAGGGCGGCGATGGTTCGACCGCTGACCAGAATTGCCGCATCGACTTCGCGGCGCTGCAGGCGTTCGAGCGGCGTCGACAATTCGCTTTGGCTGAATTCGGCCGTCAGGCCGAGCCGGTCGAAGACGAGTTTTGCGCTGAGACCGGCGCCCTCGGTCGCAATTCGCTTGCCCGCGAGCTGGCCCAGATCGGTGATCGAGGCGCCGGCCACGACGTGGAATTCGGCAGTATAGAGCCTGGCAATATAGGTGAGCGTTGCCTTCGAATCGTTCTGCCGCATCGCGGCGAAGACGTCGGTCGGTAGGATTGCGAGATCATAATCGGCATTACTGAATTCCTGCACGTTCGACGGCAGGTTTTTGCTGATCGCAGGCACCAATTTCAATCCGCCATCATTGACGACGGCGGCAAGGTCGCTGGCAACGCGGGGATCGGCGACGATCGACAATTGGTCGAAGCCAGTGCTCGTATCGGCAATGATTGGTTTCTTATGATGCGTCGGTTCGGCGGTAGCCGTCGCCTTCTTGCCCTTCTGGCGGTCGCGCCAGGCGCCGTGCCACAAAAAATAATGATCGCCATGTTTGACCGGCTTGTCGTAGACCACAGCACCGGATGACGGCTTGGCCCGCGCGGCTGCGGCAGGGCTCGCGCCAGCGGCAGCCGGCGCCACCGCGGCTTGCTGCGCCTCGGCCACGCCAGCCCACAAGCCAAGCGCAAGACCGAGGCCGGCGAGTGCCCGAAGCCCCGGATACTTTGGCAAGCGCAAATGGCCTGGCAAGCTCAAATGGCAAGACAAGCGCAAATGGCAAGGCAAGCGCAAATGGAATTTGACAAGCATTCGCATGGTTGGTGTGACTCCCAGCGGAGCCCCCTATACGCAACAATAAACCGCCGCCGTGCGCAAGCCATATCGGCGTTTTCCTGTGCAAAAGGACCATGCCGATCGACTTGAGCACTTGTCTATTCTATCAGAAAGTCTGGAAATACGACACTTTCAAGGCGAGAATTGCTGTATTTGCTGGCAAATTCAGCCGAATAGATCGAAAACGCTAGCCTGACATGGCTTGACGCCGGTGCCTGCACGTCAGAGCGCGCCAGCTAGCGGCACCTGTCGGCTGATCCTATGCTGGGAAAGGAGGACGCGTCCGGTGGATATGGAAGCCGAATACGACAACCGGGCTCGGGTGCCGGAGCACCCGGCAATCGTCGCCGGCTGGAGCCGCGATGCGGCGGCGTTTCGCGCCGAGGGCAAGGCCAGCCTGGATCTCGCCTACGGGCCTTCCGAGCGCAGCCGGCTCGATGTCTTTTTACCGCGCGACGCACCGATTGCCACGGCCATGTTCCTTCACGGGGGCTATTGGCAGGCGTTCGACAAATCGTCCTTCAGCCACCTCGCGCGGGGGCTCGTCGCGCATCGGATCGCCGTTGCCATTCCAAGTTATGACCTCTGCCCGGCTGTCCGCCTCGGCGCCATTGTCGACCAGATGCGCGCGGCCTGCGATTGGCTGGCGCCGCGTTTTGGTCCGCCGGTGAGCGTGATTGGTCATTCCGCCGGCGGCCATCTCGCCGCCTGTCTGCTCGCCGCCGACCGGGCGGCTTCGAGCGGGGTGGCGGCGATTGTCTCGGCCTACGCGATTTCGGGTCTTTTTGATCTGGAGCCTTTAATACGGACGCCGGTCAACGCCAAGGTCAACCTTACGCCCTCCGAGGCACGAGCGTTGAGCCCGATCCTCTGGAAGGCGCCGGCCGGCAAGGCGCTCGTGGCCGCCGTTGGCGCGCTTGAATCGAGCGAGTATCTCAGGCAAAGCATGTCGCTGTGCGAAGTCTGGGGGCGGGCGGGGGTAAGGACGCGATGCGAATCGATCGCTGGGGCTAACCATTTTACGATCGTTGCGCCGCTTGCCGATCCAGCGAGCCCGATGACGCGGGATGTCGCTGCACTGATCCGTCAATCCGCTGCGCCATGAGACACTGGCCGGTGGCATCGGGAGAAAGATCCAACGAAGCGGGGCTTATCTCTGCTGGTCTTGTGCCTTTGCGCTGCAACTTGCCAGGCTGACGGGTCTTTGAAGATGAATTGACGCCGAACGCCGCCGTCAATCGGGTTCAGGCGATGGTCGATCGCGACAAGGTCGATTTCGTCGTCGGGCCGATTTTCTCGAACGTTTTGGCTGCCATCCACAAACCGGTAACCGAATCCAAGACCTTTCTGATCAACCGCAATGCTGGGACCTCGAATTTCGCCGGCAAGGCCTGCAACCCTTATTTCTTTGTCGCCTCCTATCAAAACGATCAGCCGCACTTGGTCCTGGCAAATATGCGCAGGTGTAAGGGGCACAAGAGGTTGTCACTACTGGCGCCGAACTACCAGGCCGGCAAGGATACCGTGGCCGGCGCCAGGCTTGCCGATTGATCGCAAATTCCTAGCAAGAATAACACTGGAGGGCCCTCCTCCAAGAAGTCACCAAGAAGTCACCAAGAAGTGGATGTGAAGAAGATACTCAGCTGATCATTATCGGTGCGTGCAGCTTCCTCTCGTACGCTGTTCTACTACTCCTCTAGTGAGGACTCACCCCGCCCTACCCAAGCAAGGACGACACGTTCAATCTGCTCGTCCTCCGAAAGCGACCTTAAGTGATCGAAGCTCTTCAAGGATGGGTTCGTCCTTGTGGCCGTCGAAATCGGAGATGTCATTGTGGCGGGTTGCTTTGGGCTATATCCAGACTATCGAATTGGTGGGCTTTGGAAATTGCCGAACAGACCTTTCTGGCGAGATCGTTAGATCGAAATCCTCCGGGCCATCATCATTTGTTTTGCGATCGGCCGAGAGGCTTTCGCCCTTGCTTCAAGTCAATTCGCTCAAGTGGCCTAATGGCTCTGGCCGATCGAAGCGTCGGGTTGAGGCACCAGAAATGGCGAGATTGATGCCCCGTTGGCGTTTATGTGGGAGAGATAGTTGATTGCGTTCCGAGACAAGGCAGGGCGCAGCTATTGATTGGGATCAACGTAAATCAAACTTTGTTGGGCTAGATTGAAAAGTCGGAGGGTGTGGACGGCGCAATGATATCTCATTTTGCGCTTCGGCGCGTAAGAAAGTTCTGAAGGGCACGACCCAACGTACCGATGAATCGTCGATCCAACGAAAATGGTGAGAATTGCACTTGAAAACGCCGTTTCGGTGGCAAGCGATCTTCTTCTGACGGAAGCAACGGTGTGAAAATCCAGAACCAAATACAGGACGCGGCCCCGAGCCGGGAATGTCCATGTGAGTATGATAGATGCCTAGACGTGTGATTTTGGGTTTTGGCCTTTTCGGCCTTTTGACTGGCGCGGCTTGCGGACAAGGGGACTCGGCCGGCGATATAAGGATGG
This sequence comes from uncultured Alphaproteobacteria bacterium, assembly GCA_963773155.1. GTDB lineage: Bacteria > Pseudomonadota > Alphaproteobacteria > Rhizobiales > Beijerinckiaceae > CAVZAB01. Next base: position 68,127 of record CAVZAB010000025.1, read on the forward strand.
GGAAGGAACTGGCTCAAAAACTTTGCTCGTTCTGCCACATGGTGGGAAGCGATGAGCAGGAAGGTTCTCATCATTCAGACGCACCATCGTTCAAAAGCATAGCGGAGGGTCAGAAGACGAATACCGAATCGTTTCGGGCGTTCTTCAATACGACCCAGAGTAACGTGTCCCATATGGGGGCGATGCCAAATCCTCACCTCCGCGGCGACGAAATCGACAATATTAGCGCCTATATTCGTAGCTTGAGAACGCAATAGGGGGTGCGAATGATCGGTGAGTTCATGCGTGGGGAGATCGACCTGGCGAGCTTGCGTTGGCCCCCGCAGGTGATCGGATTATTCAAAACGTCGGATGGATCGCTTAGGCCGTCTTCTTTGGATGGCGGTCCCGCCACTTGTGGACGCCTCCATGACAAGCTTTGGTAAACTCGACCCTTCTCTTGCTGGTCTTTTCCGGCGTGTGGACTTTGCGCCACGTCCGACCCAGCAATCCCTGGTCAACTTGCTTGACATTTGGTCGCGATCACGAGGCGAGCGTCTTGCACCTTCACTCGAAGAGATGCAGGCAGCGGTAAGAGGGGGCAATGGCTCAGTCTTTATCTATCGAAATGGACCGGACGGATTTCGCCTGGAAGCGGGGGAAGGCGCTGTCAGTCGGCTTATTGGCCCATGCAAAAGAGGGGAGGCGCTGCAGGAGGCGAAAGTCGGAGTCGAGGCGGTACGGTTGAGCCGCCTATTCTCGCTCTTGAGCCAAGTCGGCGAGCCAGTTCTGGTGCAATTCGTCATCGAATCAGAAGGCGAGGAACGCTTCATCGATCTTCTTGCGCTTCCGGTCTCGTCGGATGGCGCTCTGATAGGCGGCATCGTCTCGGGATTGTCGGTTCGTTCGCGCCCGCATCTGGCCGCGTCGGGATCATCCCACGCAAGCTTTGACGCAGGCAGCGAGCCGATGATCTTTTCACTGTCAGGTTCTATTGAGTTTAGCGAAAAGATAGCTCTTCGTCTTGATACGGGTCTTGCCGCGTTGGAGGACAGGGCATTTGAAGATGGCGAACATAAGATCCGACCGCTCACCAGCGTGCGTAATAAAGATGTCTATGTCGTGAACAGCCTCGCCGGCGATAGGCGACAATCGGCCAATGACAAATTGGTGCAAATTTTGCTGTTTATCGGGGCACTCAGACAGAATGGGGCTAAACGGATCACGGCAATTGCTCCCTATCTCTGTTACTCGCGTAAGGAACGGCAGACCAAGCCACGCGATCCAGTGTCAACGAGTTCGATTGCGCGGCTGTTTGAGGCGGTGGGAACGGATGCGATAATGACGGTAACCGCGCATAATCTCGCCGCTTTTCAAAATGCATTTCGGATAAGAACGGAACATCTCGATCCCACTGCGATCCTCGTTCGACACTTGCTGCCGCATATTGCCGGTGAATTGGTGTCGATCGTCTCGCCCGATCTTGGTGGAGCGAAACGAGCCGAGCTATTTCGTGAGCGGCTTGAAAAGGATCTTGGACGCGGTGTCGCGAAAGCCTTTGTTGATAAGAAGCGGAGCATGGGCGCTGTCTCGGGCAAGATCTTTGCCGGCGATGTCGAGGGTATGACGGCGGTTGTTGTTGATGATCTTATCAGTACCGGTGGGACCTTGTTGCGTGCGGCTGAGGCTTGTCGGGAACATGGCGCACGACGAGTAATTTGCCTCGCGACCCATGCCCTTTTTGCCACCGGCGCCAATCAGCTGGCGGTTAACGCTATCGATCGTATTATAGTGACGGATACGGTATCCCTTGAGGCGAATATTTCCAGCGAGCTAAAGTCCAAGTTGGAAATTGTGAGCATGGCAGGGCTGATGGGCGAGGCAATCCGCCGCTCTCACTGCGGGGGCTCAATGACGGAGTTGCAGGAAGCGGCGGAATTCTGAAGGGCGATGCGAGAAATGATGGAGGATGCCGGTCAAACCGAAGCGCTCTTGAATCGGACTAGCGCCGCTTCAGCGAGCGTCAAATAGCGGCGGGCGAGGGGTTCCCATTTGGTCGGGTCGCGTGGCTTGGCGTCGAGCAGGTGGGCGAGGGTCAATCTTGCGCGAAGCTCTGCCCGAATTGCCTGATAAATTTCGAATATCGCCACCGGCGACGGGCGGTTGAGAATGGCAAAGACCTTGGCGATCAATGTCGGACCGAAAGTTTGCGCTCCGAGCATCGCGCATTCCACGCCAAGCAACGCGAGTTCGTCTGCCGGGTCGATTATGCGCAAGTCAGCATTGAATTCCAGGCAGTCAAATATTACGATGCCGTTTTCAAAACATATGTGTTCCGGTCGCAGGTCGCCATGCCCCTCGACAATTTCACCATTTTCGGCGCGTTGTTCGAGCAATGGCCTCGCGCTCGTCAGCGCTTCATCCATTCGCCTGAGAAAGGTGGGAATACGACCATGATCCAACTGAAAATTCCGTTGCGTCAAAATTCGCCGGCTGATTTCGTGTTCGGCCAGAATATGATCGAAGTAAATCTTGGCACTCAAATGTGGTCGTTTTGCCGATAGGTAGAATCGAGCCAAACGCTGAGCCAGTTGGTCAATGTGGTCGGGTGGAAGCGCGCCCCTGTGCAAAATTTGATCCAGCATGGATTGCGCTGGGAGGCGTCGCATAGAGACCAGCCAGTCGACAATTCTGCCATTGCCGTCGATCTCGAACTCTCCGTTCGAGACCTGCCGGAGTGCTTTGACGCCCAAATAAACGCCTGGGGCGAGACGCGCGTTCAGACTGACCTCTTGTTCACAATTGAACTTGCGGGCGGCAACGGTCGAAAAATCGAGGAAGGAATATTGAACAGGCTTCTTGATTTTGAGGAACTCGTTCGGCGCAGATGAAAACATAGGACATATGTGTCTCGCTGATCGAGACCTCGCCGGTCGTACATCCGAAGGCCGTTGGCGAGCTGAGGAACCGCACCTTATCTTCGAGCGGTACATCCTCGGCAGATGTCAACGCCCCGGCGCCAGAGGGATCGGGATCGGACGGCAAATGCGGATCTCCAGGCGCTGTGCGCGCGGGACTAAATTAGGTACTTACCCGATTTGTGGCAGCAATCTTGTTTCGCTGCCAATGAGGGTCTAAGGTCAGCGTTGGCGCGCGGTGCCGGGTTTTTGAGGGTCAACCGCTTGCAAGAGGGGGGCCATGAAGTCAGAAAGTGCTGGTGTGACCAAGGCGGGAACCGGAATTGACGGGATAATTTGGAATATTCTGGGTCAGACTTACATTCCCAAGCAAGTCAGCGCCAATTCATTTTCATGGCACGCCAGTTTTCCGCCGGGAACATTTGTACCGCCGCATATTCATCCAACCCAGGACGAATATGTCTATATGCTTGAGGGTTATTTCGAGCTTATGCTTGACGGCAGGGATTTCGTTGCGACCGCGGGTGATCTCATCCGCCTGCCGCAAGGGCTTGCGCACGGAATCTTCAACAAAACCGAACAGACCGTCAAATGTCTCTTCTGGGTGACGCCGACCCGCAAGCTCTACGATCTATTCTGGGCGATCCACGCGATGAAGGAACAGGAGCCAGCCGAAGTCGTGGCCCTTGCGGCGCACTACGAGGTCAGTTTCCTCCCGCCATCGGCCTAGTCAGGCGGCTTTGCTGCTGGCCGGTTGATTGACCTGAGTGTCGGCGAAGCCAGCCGATGCGGCATAGCCTTGAACAATGGCCTTGCGCTGTTCGAAGGGCAGTATCTCGTCGATCTGAGAAAAACCGTCCGGCGCGAGGGCCTCGACGGCATCGATGACGCCCTCGGGACCGCCGCGGCGGTTGAGGGTGACGATTTGCGCGGTCGCCGGCCTCCGCTCCTGCTCGTAGGCAAACAGCGCGTGGCCGGGGTGATCGGCACTGACCAGGTGATCGCTCAGGCAACGGGCGTCGAGGATTGCCTGGCTCGCGCCATTGGAGCCGACGGGATACATCGGGTGGGCGGCATCGCCGAGCAATGTGACACGGCCCCGCGACCAATGGGTCAGCGGATCGCGGTCGCACATCGGATATTCCCAAAAGCTTTCGGTCAATTCAATGAGATGCGCGACGTCGATTCCCGGCAGGGAAAATCGGCGCACGTGCGGCATCAGGTCTTCGAAACGTCCTGGGCGGGACCAATCTTCCTTGCGCGGTGGCGGCCCGCTTTGGCCGAGCCTTGCGGCCACGGCCCAATTGGTCAACATCGTGCCCGGGCGCTTTCCGACGGCAATTGGATAGAGGACGAATTTGGCCGCCATGCCGCCGGCAACGATCATCGAGCGCCCGTCGAGAAACTCAGGCCAGTCGAGAGCGCCGCGCCACAGCATTATCCCGTTCCAGCGCGGCGGGCCTTCGCTGGGAAACAGCGCGCTGCGGACCGTCGAATGGATACCGTCGGCGCCGATCAGAAGGTCGCCGCGAGTGGTTTCGACATGCCGGTTGTCCCGGTCGAAGAACCACGCCGTCACGCCGCCTTCATCGTGCTGCCAGGCGCCAAGGCGGCGGGCGTGATGGATGCGACCTTCGCCAAGTCTTGCGCGAACGGCCTGGTAAAGGATCTTCTGCAGTCCGCCCCGGTGGATCGAAAATTGCGGAAAAGCGAGACCGGCTGAAAGGCCGCGTTTCTCGCGCCATATCTCCTGGCCGAACCGGTTGCAATAGAGCAATTCGTGGGTGCGGACGCCAACCCGGTCAAGCCGTTCGAGCAGCCCCAAAGCGGCCAATTCCTTGATGGCATGCGGCAGCGTGTTGATGCCGACGCCCAATTCCCGGCTTTCGCTGGCCTGTTCGAAGACTTCGCATTCAATGCCACGCTCGGCCAGCATGAGCGCGCTGACCAAACCGCCGATCCCGCCTCCGACGATCAAAACACGCATTCTGCCACCTGTTCGGCCAGGAATGCCATGCTAGGGAGCTTTCTTTCCGCCAGCAAGCGGGGCCTCAGTCCGGCCGGAGGTCGATGGCAAGGAGGTCGGCGTCGGAGCGCAACGTCAGGGCGACCCGCTCGCCCCGCTCGATCAGCAGCGTGTCGCCGCAGCAAAGGTCGCCTGCCGGCTGCGTTAGCCTTGCTTGACCGGCTCTGACATAGAGCGCGCAGGGGCCGCTCGGGGAAGCCGCGACTTGCCCCGCCCTGCCGGCCACGGCGCGGACCTGATGGCGCCAGCGGCCGCGCCGGGTCATGACGTTCAAATCGACGACTGGACCATCGACAAGCCGTGCCCGTACGGGAATATCGGCGGCAAAGGAAAGCGGGGCCGATTGTCGGTCGAGGCGGACGGTCCTGCCAGGCTCGAACGTCAAGTCCAAACCATTGCCGCGGACGATTGCCAATGTCCGGTCGATTCCCGGGAAGATCGAAAATACAGAACCCTCGCTGACCACGGCGGTGCTGAGACGCCAGTCGAAACAATCGAGCCCGGCCTGTGATGGATCGATGGCAATCTCGAACGTAATGCCGCGGCCATTCTTCCAGGGCATCCGCCGATACTGGGTGGCAGCAATATATTGAATGGCCAAGCCTCCGCCGGTCGTCAACGCGCGAGAATGCCGGGCAGATCGAGCTGGTGTTCGCGCGCGCAGGCGAGGGCGTCCTCGTAGCCGGCGTCGGCATGCCGCATGACACCGGTTGCCGGATCGTTCCACAGAACCCGGCCGACCCGCTCGCCCGCCGCCTTCGAGCCGTCGCAAACGATCACCATGCCCGCATGTTGAGAAAAGCCCATACCGACACCGCCGCCATGATGGAACGAAACCCAGGTTGCCCCGGAGGCGCAATTGAGCAAAGCGTTAAGAATCGGCCAGTCCGAGACGGCGTCGGAGCCGTCGCGCATCGCCTCGGTCTCGCGATTGGGGCTAGCGACGGAGCCGGAATCCAGATGGTCGCGGCCGATGACGATAGGCGCCTTGAGTTCGCCGCGTGCGACCATCTCGTTGAAGGCCTGACCAAGCCGATGGCGATCGCCGAGCCCTACCCAGCAGATGCGGGCTGGCAATCCTTGGAATTTGATTCTTGCCCGCGCCATGTCCAGCCAATGGTGCAGATGCCGGTTGTTTGGCAGGAGCTCTTTCACCTTCTCGTCGGTTCGATAAATGTCCTCCGGATCGCCGGAGAGGGCGCACCAGCGGAAAGGCCCGATACCCCGGCAAAACAGCGGTCGAATATAGGCCGGCACAAAACCCGGAAAATCAAAGGCGTGGGTGACGCCCTCCTCGAAGGCCATTTGGCGGATGTTATTGCCATAGTCGAGCACCGGGATGCCGCGCGTATGGAAATCGAGCATAGCGCGGACCTGTTCGGCCATCGATTGGCGGGCGGCGCGCGCCAGCCCGGCCGGGTCGCCGTCGCGCTGCCTTTCCCATTGCGTCAGCGTCCACCCCTTCGGCAAATAGCCATTGACTGGATCATGGGCGGAGGTCTGGTCGGTGACTACGTCCGGCCGGACGCCGCGCCGCACCAGTTCGGGAAAGACCTCGGCGGCATTGCCGAGAACGCCGACCGATCGCGGCTGGCGGTCCTCGCAGGATCGCTGGATGATCGCCAAGGCCTCGTCGAGGTCCTTTGCCTGCACGTCGAGATAGCCAGTACGCAACCGCATCTCGATCCGGCTCGGCTGGCATTCGACGGCGAGCATCGAGGCGCCGGCCATGGTCGCGGCGAGCGGCTGCGCGCCGCCCATGCCGCCTAGCCCGGCGGTGAGGATCCACTTGCCCGCAAGATCACCGCCGTAATGTCGCCGCCCGACTTCGACGAAGGTTTCGTAGGTGCCCTGGACGATGCCCTGCGAACCAATATAGATCCAGGAACCAGCCGTCATCTGGCCGTACATCATCAGTCCCTTGCGATCGAGCTCCTGGAATTTTTCCCATGTCGCCCAATGCGGCACGAGGTTGGAATTGGCAATGAGAACCCGCGGGGCCTCGCCGTGGGTGGTGAAGACGCCGACCGGCTTTCCCGACTGGATCAGCAATGTCTGGTCAGCCTCAAGCAGCCGCAATGCTGCGACGATGCGATCAAAACTCGCCCAGTCGCGGGCGGCCCGGCCGATTCCCCCGTAGACCACGAGTTCGCTAGGCTTTTCCGCGACCTCGGGGTCGAGATTGTTCATCAGCATCCGCAGCGGCGCCTCAGTGAACCAGCTCTTGGCGGATAAAGTGGTGCCGTGCGGGCTGCGGATAACCCGGGCATTATCGGTGCGGTTCAAAACCTGGGTCATGCCGTGAAATCCTTGGGCTGACTGCGGGCGAAGTCGCGACAGGCCGTCAGAATATGGCTGAGCAGCGCCTGCATCGGGGCGGCCGTCTGCTCGTCAAAGGGCTGCGGCCAATTGGTTTCGTCGAGGGATCCGATCGGTTCGGCCATGTAGCTGCGGCACGCGAGCTCCAACTGCACCGCGTGGACGCCGCCTGCCGGATCGCCAATTGAGCGGGTGATATAGCCACCCTTGAAACGCCCATTGCTGACGAAGTCAAAAGAGGAAGCGGCGCAAATCTCCTCAATGCGGCGCTGCAAATGTGGCGAGCAGCTGCGGCCGTCGTTGTTGCCGATATTGAAATTGGGCAGGGTGCCTTCGAACAAGCGCGGGATGCGTGAGCGGATCGAATGACAATCATAGACGACGACGTGGGAGTGCTGCTGCCTGAGCCTCCTGACTTCGGCGCTAAGCGCTGCGTGATAGGGATCGAAATAGGCCTCCCGACGTGCCGCAATCTCTTCGAGTGTCGGCAATTGATCGGGCCAATAAAGTTCTTCGCCGTCAAAAGTCGTGGTTGGACATAGGCTCGTGGTCGCTTGGCCGGGATAAAGGGACTGACCGGACGGATCGCGGTTGACGTCGATGAGCGTACGCGACAAGGAGGTTTGGACCAGGCTCACTTTGAGGTCGCGGCAACACGTCGCGTAGAGCCTGTCGATCCACCAATCGGTGTCCTTGCGGGCGAGCCAGGGTGAGCGCAGCCGCGCCTCCAGGGCGGCCGGAATATCTGTTCCTGTGTGCGGTATGCTGATGACGAGAGGTGCGCTGCCGCGGATAATACTGAGACCGATCATGGCGCAATAGCCAGCGCTGGAAGCAAATCTCGGCCGGCCGCCGCGGCAAGCGTTCCCTCGCGCACAAGCGTTGCGGCTTTGGCAATATCCGGGGCGAAATGGCGATCCTCGTAGAGACCGGGAACCTGCGCCCGGACGAGCGAACGACAACGCTCGAGCGGCGGCGAACTGGTCAGCGGCGCATGGAAATCGAGACCTTGGACGCCCGCTAGAACCTCGATGGCGACGACATGGGCGACATTCTCGGCCATGGCGAGAAGACGGCAGGCGCCATGCGCAGCCATCGAGACATGGTCTTCCTGATTGGCCGACGTCGGGATCGAATCGACGCTGGCGGGATGGGCGCGCTGCTTGTTCTCCGAAACGAGCGCTGCGGCAGTGACATGCGCGATCATGAAACCGGAATTTAGCCCTGGCCGTGGAGTTAAGAAGGCGGGCAGGCGGGAAATGGCGGAATCGACCAGCATGGCAATGCGCCGCTCGCTCAGCGAACCGATTTCGCATAGCGCCAGGGCAATCATGTCGGCAGCAAAGGCTACAGGCTCGGCATGGAAATTGCCGCCGGAAATGGCTTCACCCGTTGCGGGGAATACCAGGGGATTGTCTGATACGGCATTGGCCTCGATCGAAAGCGTGGTGGCAGCCTGGCTCAGAATATCGAGGATGGCACCCATGACCTGTGGCTGACAGCGCAGGCAATAGGGATCTTGGATGCGATCGTCGTCGGTCAGGTGCGAGGCCCGGATGGCGCTCGAATACATTAGGTCGCGGAGGGCTGCGGCGACCTTGATCTGGCCTTGGTGCCGGCGTAGCGCATGGATGCGCGGATCGAACGGCCCATCGGATCCCTTGGCCGCGTCGGTGCTCAAGGCGCCGGCGATCAGGGCGGCTTCGAAGACTCGTTCACTCCGGAACAGGCTAGCCAAGGCGACGGCCGTGGAGAATTGGGTGCCATTGAGTAGCGCAAGCCCCTCCTTGGGGCCGAGCACGAGCGGCGATAGGTGAGCCTTGGCTAGCGCCGCCCGCGCCGGCATAAGCAGGCCCTCGAACCAGGCCTCGCCTTCGCCGATCATGGTGGCGCTCATGTGGGCGAGCGGGGCAAGATCGCCCGACGCGCCGACTGAGCCCTGCATGGGCACAAAGGGCAACACCTGGCGTTCGAGCATAGCGGCGAGAAGGTCGAGGGTCGCGAGGCTGACCCCCGAGGCCCCCTGCGCGAGGCTGGCCAGTTTCAAGGCCAGCATGAGACGAAGCGCTGGCAGGTCGAGCGGCGGGCCGACGCCGGCCGCATGCGAGAGAACCAGATTGGTCTGCAGCCGGGCTAGATCGGAAGTCGCTATACGGACATTGGCGAGTTTGCCGAAGCCTGTATTGACTCCGTAGATTGGCGCCTCGCTTGCGGCTATGGCGGCGATCGTGGCAGCCGCCGCCGCGACTCCTGGGCGACAGCCCGCTTCAAGCGTGAGCGGCGCGCCGAAATAGACGGCGCGCCAATCCTCGAGCGGGACGGCGCCGGGGGTTATGGCAATTGGCGCTGTCACGAGCCCCTCCAAATGCGAGCGTGAAGCGGGTTGAACCCGAGACGATAGACCAGCTCGGCCGGCCGCTCGACGTCCCAGATTGCCAGATCGCAGAATTTGCCGACTTCCAACGTGCCCTTGTCGCGCAATTGTCCAAGAGCACGGGCCGCTTCCCTTGTCACGCCAGCTAGGCATTCTGCGACATTCATCCGAAACAGGGTCGCCGCCATGTTCATGATGAGGAGCAGCGAAGTCACTGGCGAAGTGCCGGGATTGCAATCGGTTGCGAGGGCCATGGGCACACCAGCGCTACGGAAAAGGTCGATCGGCGGGCCTTGCTTTTCGCGCAGGAAATAGAAGGCGCCCGGCAAAAGCACGGCAACGCTGCCGGCTTTGGCCAGAGCCATGGCACCCTCCGCGTCGGTATATTCGAGATGATCGGCGGACAGTGCCGCATGTTCGGCGGCGAGCCGCGCGCCGTGGAGATTCGACAGCTGGTCGGCGTGAAGCTTGACCGGCAGGCGATGGGCGTGCGCCGCTTTGAACAGGCGAGCCGTCTGGTCCGGTGTGAAGGCGATGGTTTCGCAAAAGGCATCGACGGCATCGGCAAGGCCGGCCGCGGCAATCGCCGGCAGCATTTCGGCGATGATCAGATCGATATAGGCATCACGGTCGCCCTGCGCTTCGGGCGGCACGGCATGAGCGCCAAGAAAGGTCGTCGTCACAGCGACCGGCCGGCGCGTGGCGAGCGCGCGGGCGGCCCGCAATTGCTTCATTTCCGCGGCAAGGGTCAGGCCATAGCCGGACTTTATCTCGACGGTGGTGACCCCTTCCGCCATCAGATGGTCGAGACGCGGCAGAGCGGCTTCGACCAAGGCTGGTTCGGATGCGGCGCGTGTCGCGCCCACTGTGGCCATAATGCCGCCGCCTGCTGCGGCAATGGCCTGATAAGTGGCGCCGTTCAGGCGCTGCTCGAATTCATGCGCGCGGTCGCCGCCATAGACAAGATGGGTGTGGCAATCGATCAGACCGGGCGTTACGAGGCGTCCCGCACAATCGACATGTTCAAGCGCTTCAAGTCCCTTTGGCAATGTTTTCTGATCGCCGAGATAGGCGATGCGGCCTTGGCGGCTGACAATCGCGGCCTGTTCGACGATTTCGAGCTCGCGCCCCGCGCCGGCCATACTCATCACGCGAGCATTGAAGAAAACGCGGTCCGCCGCGGTCTGGTCTGGCACCTCGTAATCCTTCGCCTGCTTGATCGCGGCTCCGACGTCTGCCATTGTTGGACGACATTAGAAGCGGTCCGGATGATCTGCAAGTGCGCAGTCTTTTGTTCGATCATGCCTTGCTGCCAGAGGGGTGGCGCGACCGCGTTCTGGTTCGACTGGCGGGCGGCGCGATCCAATCGGTCACCGCCGAGACAGCTGGCGAGGTCGAAGCGTGCCCGGTGCACGGCTGGGCCTTGCCGGGAATAGGCAACCTGCATAGCCACGCTTTCCAGCGGGGGTTTGCCGGGCTTGCTGAACGGCGCGGCCCTGGTGCCGATCATTTCTGGACCTGGCGCGAGCAAATGTATCGTTTCGCTCTGGCGATATCGCCGGACGATTTGCAGGCCCTGGCGGCCCTTGCCTATGTCGAAATGCTTGAGAGCGGTTTCACCGAAGTGGCTGAATTCCACTATGTGCATCACCAGGTCGACGGCCGCCCTTTTGATGATCCAGCCGAAATGTCGCTGCGCCTTCTCGCGGCCGCCGAGCAGGCGGGCATTGCGATCACACTACTGCCAGTCTTCTATGCGCATGGCGGTTTCGGCGGCGCACCGACCAGTCCGGCGCAGCGCCGCTTCCTGTGCGATCTCGATCTGTTTGACCGGCTCTACAATTGTCTGCTAGCCCAGATCAGCAAGAGCGGCACCATGCGGCTCGGCATAGCGCCGCATTCGCTGCGCGCCGTAACGGCTTTGGAATTGCGACGCCTGTTGGAGCGGCATGCCGAAGGGCCCATTCATATCCACATTGCCGAGCAACTCCAGGAAGTCGAGGAATGCCTTGCCGCGACTGGTCGGCGGCCAGTCGAATGGCTGCTTGATCACGCCGAGATTGACGCGCGATGGTGTCTGGTCCATGCCACCCATATGCTGGAGGGCGAGACGACCGCGCTTGCTCGCTCACAAGCCACTGCCGGACTTTGTCCGCTGACCGAGGCCAATTTAGGCGACGGCATATTCGATGCGGTGGATTTCTTGAGACATGCGGGAACTTTCGGCGTCGGCAGCGATTCGAACATCAGCATTTCGCTACCACAGGAATTGCGGATGCTCGAATATTCGCAGCGCCTGCGCGATCGCGCCCGCAATCGCCTGTCCTCGCCGCAGCAATCGACCGGCCGAATTCTGTTTGATCATGCGGCGGTCGGCGGGGCTCGGGCGCTCGGCTCTTCGAGTGGCCGGATCGCCGCAGGCGCTCGGGCTGACTTTGTCGTCCTCGATGGCAATGATCCCTCGCTCTTTTGCAAGTCCGGCGACGGCATTCTCGACGCCTGGATCTTCGCCAGCTTTGCCGCTTCGGTTCGCGAGGTCTATGTCGCCGGGGCGAAACTTGTCGCGGATGGCCGCCACCTGCGCCGCGCCGCCGTCGAGAGCCAATGGCGAAAGATCTTGCCGCGTCTCTTGGAGCAGTCCTAGGCGCAAACGAGAAGCCGTGAGCCGTGGTTAGGGATGAAACCAGCGGCCAGCAATTACCACGCCTTCGGCGATCAGGCGTTCGCCGGCCTGCAGATGCACACCCACGGAATTGGCAAATTCGAACTGGCCCTTGCGCACGCCGATAATCGAGGCATCGCCAATGCCGCCTGGCCGCAGCGTGCCGAGCGTTGGTCGGCGAAGGGCGACGGCAGGTTGCTGGGTTGCGGCCCTGATGACGGCGTGAAGCGGCATCCCAAGAAGCAGGAATTTCGACATAGTGGTCAGCAGGTCATAGGCGGGGCCATTGATGCACAAAGCGTGTACGTCGCTCGAAATACAATCGGGCTGAAAGGCATTGCCAAGCAGGGCGCGGGCGACGTCAAAGGAAAACGAGCCCATGCCATGGCCGATGTCGAACAATATGCCGCGCTCGCGGGCGCCCAGAACCGCCGGCTCGACGCCGCCCTGGGCATTTGCGGCACAATTGGGGAAGGGCCGGAAGGCATGGGTGAGAATGTCGCCTTTGCGCATAAGCGCCAGGACCTCGGCGAGGCCCGGCGGCGGCATGTCGATATGAACCATCATCGGCAGATTGGCTGCCTCGGCGACCTGCCGGGCCATGGTCAGCGGCGCCAGCCCCGAGGCTCCGCTGGCGTTGAAGCCGACCCTGACTTTGATACCGGCGATAAGGTCGCGATGGTCGCGTGCGACCGCCAGGGCGTCAACCATCGAGAGCAGCCGCAAATCCGCGGATTCGCCGACCATGACCCGCGATGAAAAGCCGAAAATACCGGCAAAGGAAATGTGGAGAAAGGGGATGATGCGAACCGCCGCAGTCTCGATGACGTGCCGACGGAAGCCGGCGAAATTGCCGGGGCCGGCGCTCCCGGCATCGACACAGGTGGTCACGGCGCCGGATCGGGCGAGTTGGTCGGCATCGACGCCAAGCGAGGTGCCGCCCCAATAGACGTGGGTGTGCAGATCGATGAGGCCCGGCGTCACCAAACAGCCGGACACATCGCGCAGATCGGCGCCCGCCGGCGCTTCGAGGCGCGGCCCGAGGGCGATCACCCTGCCGCCGGCAAAGGCAAGATCGCCGATAAGGTCGAGATTCTGGCTGGGATCGATGATCCGGCCGCCGCGCAGCACGAGGTCATAAGTCATGGCGGAATTCCCCGGCTACGGGCCAGCTGACGCTGGCGAGCAGCGCTCAGGCAGGCGACCCATCACAACGGCCAATTGGCGATCGCGTCAAGCGCAGCGGTGCCTGAGTGCTATAGGCGCGTGACGCGCCTAGCGGGCGGCCGGTGACTGGCCGAGTGGATGCGGCGAGGCGATCGCCAACGCGTCGCCGGTCCGAGCGTCTGGTGTTCCCCAACCCTCGGCAATTATGGTGGCCGCGATCAGACCGCGGTCTTCGGCCATGCCCGGCAGGTCGACCCGGTCGACGTTGAGATCGATGGTTACCTCGGTTGCCCCAAGCGCCAAGGCTTCGGCACGGGCGAGGTCACGGGCGATGATCTGGGCAAGCTGCAAGGCTTCGGCTGGCGAGGTGAACGTGGCCGGGGTGCCGGCGTGATGGATCCGAAAGAGGCCGGGCTCGGGTGCCGTTATTTCGATCATGACGCGGCTTCGCACCATGCCGATTGCGGCACCGACGGCATTGGCGACATCACCATGTTCAAGAAGAATGGTTTTGCAGCCGAGCCGGCGTCCAACTTCGGGATAGTAGACAGCGGCGGGGCCGCCCACGGCAATGATTGGCAGAAGCGGGCGCAATTCAACGGCCAGACGGCCAAGCCTACCGCGACCCTCCGCGACAGCCTCGATCAGGGGATCGGCGGGTTCGAGCGGCGCTTGCGCCAATTTGTGCAAAATAACGCGGCTGGTTTTGGTCGCCACCGCGTCGACAATGGCCCGCGCGAGATTCACGCAGGCCTGTTCGTCGACAATGGCTTGCATTCGCCGCCAACGCAGCAGCAGGGCTGCGCCAAGCCTGGCGGCTGGTCGCGACCATTGGCTCTGGAGACCCAGTAGATGGGCGGCATCGCTCGGCGTGAAGCCGGAAAGCTGCAGGCGGCCGAGTTCGACAAGGCGGTTCAGCGTGCGCAACCCGGCTGGGCTGAAGACGAGGTCGCGCAACGGTACCGGCCTTTCCGCAATCCGGCGCAGCAGATCATTGTCGCGGGCAGGCAGCGACGCCTCGTCGAGGCGGCCGGTTTCCCCGAAGGGGCGAAGGGCGAATTGACCGGGATAGGCGACTTGGCCGCTGTCGGCGAGCATGTCCTCGAGGCATTGCAGAACCGCCGGATGGCGGGCAACGACAAGGGACAGGGGGACGAGCCGGCGATTGCCGAGCACGATTGTCCCATTGGCGGCGAGATCGACCTCGGTGTCACCGCCGAGCGCGCAGGTATCGATGTCGATGGCGCGCACCATCGTGCGCCGTTTGCCGATCATTGCGCCCCGGCGGTTGAGTTTCGGCCAGCCGTTTTCCAGAATGGCAATGTCGGTGGTCGTGCCGCCGATGTCGGCCATGATGAAGTCCTGTTGTCTGGACAGGAACTTGGCTCCAATGACGCTGGCCGCGGGGCCGGACAGAATTGTTTCGATCGGCCGTCTGGCAACCGCGGCGGCTGGCGCGAGGGCACCGTCACCTTTGACGATCATCAGCGGCGCCGAAAGGCCAGACCGGCTCATCGCGGCAAGCACCGCGTCGATCAAGCGGCCGATCGGGGCGATGATGCGGGCATTGAGTGCCGCGGTCAGCGCCCGGCGCGGCGCATCCAGATCCTGGACCAGTTCGCTCGACAGCGTCACGCTCCGCTGGGTCGCCCGCTCGAGAATTTCACGTGCCCGCAATTCGTGAACGGGATTGCGGACGGAGTAATGCGCAGCCACGGCGAAAGCCTCGACGCTAGCGCCGACCTTTCTGGCAAAGGATTCGATTGCCGCTTCGTCAAGCGGAGCCAAGGCGTCGCCGGCATGGTCATGGCCGCCGGAAGCAAGCAAAGTCTGGGTTCCCGGCAGCGCCGTGCCGATCCCCGAGCGTTTGATCATCGCTTCGTCGAAGCCAATGAAAATCACCGCGATCGGCGAGCCATGACCCTCGACGATCGCATTGGTGGCGAGCGTGGTCGACAGCGAAACGAGCGCGATGGTTTCCGGTCGCTGTCCGGCCCCGGATTCGGCCAGGATCTGTTGCAGGGCTTCGATGACGCCGAGCGTGAGATCACCCTTGGTGGTCAGGGCCTTGGCCTTGGCCTTGATGGCCTGGCTGTCAATGTCGATGATGGCGGCATCCGTATAGGTGCCACCGGTGTCAATTCCGATCGAAAAGCGTCGCATGGATGAGGTTCATAAGAGGGATTCGTGCGGGTATGGGCGCGCTAGCGTCCCATATGTCAAGTCAGTCAGAGGCGCTGGTAGCCGCCCAGACTGGCGCGAAAGCCCGTCTGTTGGCGGCGCGGCGCCGCGCGGGCCTCGCGTCACTTTTATGGCATCGGCTCTTGCTTAAAGTGCGGTTGGCCGATCTCCTGGGCCATGGTCGTTCGGGAATGGACAATGGACCGTCTTGCGGGCTCGCTCGGCTCGGCTGTCTTGGTCAATGGGAGCGGGGAGACGATGTGAGCCTCTACAATCTTGACCGCCTGTTTGCGCCAACCGCGGCGGCTTTGGTCGGGGCGAGCCCGCGGCCAGGGTCGCTCGGCTTGGTGCTTCTTGAGAACCTTTTCACGCGCGGGTTTGCCGGGCCGATCTATGCGGTCAATCCGCATCACGCCGGCATAGGCGAGCGGCTGTGCTACCGCTCGCTTGGCGATCTCCCCTTGGTTCCCGACGTGGTGATAATCGCAGCCCCGGTTGCGGCGCTTTTACAGAATGTCGCCGATGCGGCGCGGCTCGGCGTGCCGGCGGCGATTCTGGTCACCGCCGGCTTGCCTGATTCGCTTGCCGCCGAGCTATTGGCGCTCGCCCGCGGCGCGGGATTGCGGTTGGTCGGGCCAGGCTGTCTTGGCGTTATTGCCCCGCACGCGCATTTTGATGCAAGTCTCGCGGCGCGCGCCGCCTTGCCGGGCCGCCTCGCCTTGATTTCGCAATCGGCGACGGTCGCGGCGGCGATGCTGGAATGGGCGACCACCCGCGACATCGGCTTTTCGGGCGGTCTGTCGCTCGGCAGCCAGCTCGACGTGGACTTTGGCGATTGCCTTGACTTCTTCTCACAGGATCGCTTGACCCGAGCGATCCTGCTCTATGTCGAAACCATTACCGATGCCCGCAAATTCATGTCGGCGGCGCGTGCGGCGGCGCGCTCAAAGCCGGTCGTGGTGATCAAATCGGGTCGCTATGCTCGCCCGAACGGACGCCCCGGCACCCATTCGGCTGCATTGGCAAGCGCCGATGACGTCTATTCCGCGGCGATGCGGCGGGCTGGGCTGTTGCGGGTCCACGATCTCGAGGAATTGTTCGCGGCCGCCGAATCGCTGGCGCGAGTCTTGCCCTTCCATGGCGAACGGATCGCCGTCGTCAGCAACGGGCACGGAATCGGCGTTTTAGCGGCCGACCGGATCAAGGACTTCGCCGGCGAGTTGGCGCAATTCGACGACGAAACCCGCGTCCGCCTGGCGGCGCTGAACCTGCCTGGTCAGCCGTCCAATCCTCTCAATATCGGCGATGCGGGTGCGGCGGCGGCCTATGGCGTGGCCCTCGAGGCTGTTCTGGCCGACAAAGGGACCGACGCAGTCCTGGTGATGAACGCGCCGACGGCGCTCGCCTCCAGTCAAGCAGCGGCCCAGGCCGTCGGCCGCGCTGTGGCTCAGCATCGCAAAGCGCGGTTTCCGGCCAAGCCGGCCTTTGCCGTGTGGATCGGCGACCAGCTCGAGGCCAAAGCCGTGTTCGACAGCGAAAGCATCCCGCATTATCCGACCGAAGCCGACGCCGTGCGCGGGGTGATGCACCTGGTCCGCTACCGCCGCGCGCAGACGGATCTGATGAAAACGCCGCCGAGCTTGCCGGAGGATTTCTCGCCTGACGTTGATCTTGCCCGGCAGGTCGTGGCGGAGGCGCTTGCTGCCAAGCGGCGCTGGCTGACGCCGGCCGACATGACCCGCGTGTTGAGGGCCTATGCGATTCCCGCTGCGGCGGTTGCGACTT
The DNA here is from genome assembly GCA_963773155.1 of uncultured Alphaproteobacteria bacterium. Taxonomy (GTDB): domain Bacteria; phylum Pseudomonadota; class Alphaproteobacteria; order Rhizobiales; family Beijerinckiaceae; genus CAVZAB01. The sequence continues at coordinate 85,538 of CAVZAB010000025.1, forward strand.
GCACGACCGCTGCGGATGCCGCGCGGCTTGCCGGCCAGTATTTTGCCGGCGGCTCGGCAGTGGCTCTGAAGATTCTGTCGCAGGACATCCTCCACAAATCCGATGTCGGCGGCGTCGTATTGGACTTAGCCAATCAAACGGCCGTGCTGGCGGCAGCGCAAGCGATGCAGGCACGAATCCGAGCTGCGCGGCCCGAGGCCGAAATCGAGGGATTTGCCGTCCAGCCGATGGTTCATCGATCTGGCTCGGTTGAATTGATGGCGGGCCTTGCCGACGATCCCGTCTTTGGACCGACCGTTGTCTTTGGCCGCGGCGGCACTGCCGTCGAAACCATCGACGACAAGGTGCTTGGGCTGCCGCCTCTCGATTTGCGGCTAGCCCGGGAAATGATCGAGCGTACGCGGGTGAGCCGGCTCTTGCGCGGCTATCGCGATGTGCCGCCGGCCGACATCGACGCGATCGCCCTTGTCCTCGTCAAGCTTGCACAATTGGCGGCTGATGTGGCCGAGATCAGGGAACTCGATCTCAACCCGATCATCGTCAATGCCGAAGGGCTAGTCGTCGTCGATGCCCGCGCCTTTTTGAGGCCGCTCGATCGGCCGGTCCGCCGGCAAGACTGCAACCCGAGATTTGCGATCAAACCCTATCCGAGCGAATGGGAAAGACAGATCGTTCTGCGCGACGGCAGCACCATCCTCGTGCGTCCGGTGCGGCCGCAGGACGAGGCGCTTTACGAGGATTTCTTGGCTGCCGTGACGCCAGAGGACCTGCGGCTGCGGTTTTTCGCGCCGGTCAAGGACCGCGGCCATGCTTTCGTCGCCCGGCTGACGCAGCTCGACTACGAACGGGCGATGGCCTTGGCAGCCATTGAACCGGATAGTCGCGCGCTGCTTGGCGTCGTGCGGCTCCATCTCGATTCGGATCGCCGGCACGGCGAATATGCGATATTGCTACGCTCGAACCTCAAGGGGCGTGGCCTTGGGTGGGAGCTGATGCGTCTGATCATCGAATATGCCCGCGCCGAGGGCGTGCAGCAGATTACCGGACAGGTGCTGCGTGAGAATTCGACTATGCTCGCCATGTGTGAGAAGCTCGGTTTCCAATTGAGCCGCGATGCCGATGATATGGAAGTCATGTTGGCGACGCTCGATTTGGGCGCCGGCTCGCCGCCGTGATCGGCGCGGACCAAAACGAGGTCGTCGCGTTCCTGCGGCAGGCGTTGGCTGAGGACGGCCGCGAGCCGGCGATCATCGAGACCCACATTTCGATCCTGTTCTTGACTTCGGACAGGGCCTACAAGCTGAAACGGTCGGTCCGGCTCGGCTATCTCGATTTCTCGACGCCGGCATTGCGGCTCGCGGCCTGCGAGGCCGAGGTGCGGCTCAATCGTCGCACCGCGCCCGATCTCTATCTCGGTGTTAGCACGCTAACGCGTACCTCGGGCGGTTTGCGGCTCGGTGCGGACGGGCAACTCGTCGAGCCACTCGTGGAAATGCGGCGCTTTTCCGCCGACGGCCTGTTCGATGTTTTGGCGCGAGCCCAAAAGCTCAATGCTGGTCTGATGCGGACGTTATCCGAGCGCATTGCTGCCTTTCACGCCGCTGCCGAGACCGATTACGGCCGTGGCGGGGCGGGAGGGATCGCGCGCGTCCTTTCGATCAACGAGGCGGCCATCCGCCAAGCAGGGCCGCTGCAAGGGCCGCAACTTGAACGCTTGATCGGCCAGTTCCGCCGGCAATTTGCAACGCTGCAGACGGTTCTCGAAAACCGCCGCGCGGCCGGCAAGGTGCGCTGGTGCCACGGCGATCTACATTTGGGCAATATCTGTCTGTTCAATGGCGTCCCGACTCTGTTCGACTGCCTCGAGTTTTCGCGCGATCTCGCGACGATAGATGTGTTCTACGATATTGGCTTCCTGCTGATGGATCTGTGGGATCGCAATTTGTTTGTTCTCGCCAACGTGGCGCTGAACGGCTATCTCGAGGCTTCTGGCGACCTAGAAGGCTTGCGGCCGTTGCCGTTCTTCATGGCAGTGCGCGCCGCAGTGCGCGCCCATGTCCTCGCCGCTCAAACCAAGGCCGGGGTTGGCGATGCCGCGACGATAGCCGCGGAAGCCGTCAAGTATCTGAAGCTGGCGGGCGAACTTCTAGCGCCGGCCCGGCCCCGCCTGGTCGCGATCGGCGGTCTCAGCGGGTCGGGAAAATCGACTCTTGCCCAGTCTCTGGCGGCCTGTCTCGCGCCGGCGCCCGGCGCGCTGATCCTGTCGAGTGATCGAATCCGCAAACGTCTGTTTGGGGTCGAACCGCAAACCCGCTTGCCGGCCGATGCCTACCGGAGCGAGGTTTCGGCCGAGGTCTACGCCCAGGTTCGGGCACTCGCCGCGCGCGGTCTTGCGGCCGGCCACAGCGTAATTGCCGAAGCGGTTTTTGACCGTCTGCAGGATCGCCAGGCCATTGCGGACACCGCGCAGCGGGCAGGCGTCCGAATTCGACGGCCTTTGGCTGGAGGCGCCGGCAGACCTGCTGCTCGACCGGATTGGCGCGCGCAGAGACGATCCATCCGACGCGACACAGGCGGTCGTCGCTAGCCAATTGCGCTTCCAAACCGGAACGATCGACTGGGTTCGGGTGGACGCCGCGCTTGCACCGGCGCAGAGCCGGGCCGCCGCGCTCGTAGCGCTCGCTCTTGCCCCGGCCGGCTAAGATCTGTTGCGCTCAGGGGTGCAATGGTATTTATGCCCGAGATGCGTCAAGATTTGCCGCCCTCCGACGTGATCGTGTCGGCGCACTGAAGGGAGTCCGAGATGAGTACGGCTGCCGTCCCGCAATCCAAGCTTTCGCCCGCCGACGGGTTTCAATGGGATGATCCCTTCCATTTGGAGTCCCAGCTTGGCGAGGACGAGCGGCTGATCCGCGACAGTGCCCGCGCCTATGCGCAGGAAAAGCTGCAGCCGCGCATCGTCGAGGCCTATGCGGCGGAGACAACGGATCGGGCCATTTTTCGGGAAATGGGGGCGCTCGGTCTGCTCGGATTGACGCTGCCGTCGGACTATGGCTGTGCCGGGGCAGGCTATGTGTCCTATGGGCTGGTGGCGCGCGAAGTCGAGCGGGTCGATTTCGGGCTATCGTTCGATGATGAGCGTCCAATCCTCTCTGGTGATGTATCCGATCTTCGCCTATGGCGACGAAACGCAGCGCAGGACCTATTTGCCGAAGCTTGCCAGCGGTGAATGGGTCGGCTGTTTCGGTCTGACCGAAACAGACGCGGGATCCGATCCCGGCGGCATGATGACGCGGGCCGAACGGCTATCCAATGGTTATCGGCTGACCGGCAGCAAAATGTGGATTTCGAACAGTCCGATCGCCGATGTTTTTGTCGTCTGGGCGAAATCCGCCGGGCATGGCAATGCGATCCGCGGCTTTATATTGGAAAAGGGCATGAAGGGCCTGTCGGCGCCGAAGATCAACGGCAAGCTTTCGCTGCGCGCCTCGATCACTGGCGAGATCGTGATGGATGGCGTCGTCGTCCCGGACACCAGTCTGCTGCCCAATGTTTCCGGCCTCCGGGGCCCGTTTGGCTGTCTCAACCGCGCCCGCTATGGCATTTCCTGGGGCGTCATGGGGGCCGCAGAGGATTGCTGGCATCGTGCGCGACAATATGCGCTCGAGCGCAAGCAATTTGGCCGGCCTCTGGCGGCGACCCAATTGGTGCAAAAGAAGCTTGCCGATATGCAGACCGAGATCGCGCTCGGCCTGCAGGGGTCGTTGCGGGTCGGCCGGCTTTTCGACGAGGGCCAGGCCGCGCCCGAGATGATCTCGCTGGTCAAGCGCAACAATTGCGGCAAGGCGCTCGACATTGCGAGGTTGGCGCGCGACATCCATGGCGGCAATGGGATCCATCAGGAATACCATGTGATGCGGCACGCCCAGAATCTCGAGACGGTGAATACTTACGAGGGGACGCACGACGTGCATGCGTTGATTCTCGGCCGCGCCCAGACCGGCATACAGGCTTTCTTTTGAGAGCCTTCGGCGGCATGAATCGGGCGTGAGCGGCCAGTCGCGCGACACCGCGATGTCGGTTCCTCAACAGCGCCGGGGTTCCGGCTTTGCCAGATTGAGGCGTCCAATCTGGCCGGTGCCCGGCACGAGTGTTTTGGAGGGATTGTGAAATTCTCGTTTCTGAGCCTCGTCCAGCAGAGCCTCGCCGGGCATAGGGGCTGGCCCGCCCAATGGCGAGCAGCCGAGCCGAAGGCGAGCTACGATGCCATTATCATCGGCGGCGGCGGACACGGGCTTGCGACCGCCTATTATCTCGCCAAAGCGCACAGCATGACCAATATTGCGGTGCTCGAGAAAGGCTGGCTCGGCGGCGGCAATACTGGCCGCAACACAACGATCATCCGCTCGAATTATCTGTGGGAGGAAAGCGAGGCGCTTTACGAGCATGCGCTGCAGCTGTGGGAGACGCTTGCCCAGGAGCTCAACTACAACATCATGTATTCGCCCCGCGGCGTGATGATGCTGGCGCACAATATCCACGACGAGCAGGTCTTCAAGCGCCATGTCCACGCCAACCGTTTGGCCGGTATCGACAATGAATGGCTGAGCCCGGCCGCGGCTAAGGCCTTTTGCCCGATTCTCAATATTGCCAACATGCGCTATCCGATCGTGGGAGCGGCGCTTCAGCGCCGCGGCGGCGTCGCCCGCCACGATGCCGTCGCCTGGGGCTATGCGCGGGCGGCGAGTGCACGCGGCGTCGACATTGTCGAGAATTGCGAGGTTCAAGCCATCGAGCGCGATCGCGGGGGAGCGGTCAGCGGCGTGTTGACGAGCCGTGGGCCGATTCGGACCAAGACAATCGGCGTCGTTGCAGCCGGCCATACTTCGGTGATCCTCGGCATGGCCGGCGTGCGCTTGCCGCTCGAGAGCTTTCCCCTCCAGGCGCTGGTCTCGGAGCCGATCAAGCCGATCATGCCTTGCGTCGTCATGTCGAACACGATCCATGCCTACATGTCGCAATCCGACAAGGGAGAATTGGTGATCGGGGCGGGGACCGACGCCTATACGTCCTATAGCCAGACCGGCGGCCTGCACATAACCTCGCATACGCTCGACGCCATCTGCGAATTGTTTCCGATGGTTCGGCGTCTGCGCATGCTGCGCAACTGGGGCGGTATCGTCGATGTTACCCCCGACCGGTCGCCGATTATCGGGGCGACGCCGGTGCCGGGCCTTTATGTCAATTGCGGCTGGGGCACCGGCGGCTTCAAGGCAACGCCCGGCTCGGGACATGTCTTCGCGCACCATATCGCGACCGGCTCGCCGCATCCGATCAATGCGCCGTTCAGCCTCGAGCGTTTCGTTACCGGCCGGCTGATCGACGAGGCTGCGGCGGCGGCCGTTGCCCATTAGGAATTGACATGCTGCTGATACCCTGCCCCTATTGCGGCGCCCGCCCAGAACTCGAATTCCGCTATGCCGGCGAGGCGCATATTGCCCGCCCGTCCGATCCGGCCAAGGTCGATGACCTTGCCTGGGCGGATTATTTGTACATGCGTGCGAACACCAGAGGGGTTCATGCCGAGCGCTGGCGGCATATGTCGGGGTGCGGCCGCTTTTTCAATTGTCTGCGCGACACGCTGAGCGATGCGATCGTCGCCACTTATCGCTGCGGCGAAACGCGACCGGACAATGCCGATGCGGCGCTGGCCCCGGAGCCGCCGCGATGAAGGCGCCCTTTCGGACGCAAGCCGGCGGCCGTATCGACCGCACCGTCGACGTGCGCTTCACTTTCGACGGCGTTTCCTATGTCGGTTGCAAGGGTGACACGCTCGCTTCGGCATTGCTCGCCAATGGCGTTCATTTGATCGGGCGGTCGTTCAAGTATCATCGGCCGCGCGGCCTTCTTTCAGCCGGTTCGGAGGAGCCTAACGGGCTCGTCAATGTCGTGCGCGGTGCGGCCCGCTCGACGCCCAATCTGCGGGCCACCCAAATCGAAATCTACGACGGGCTCGTGGCGACGAGCCAGAACCGCTGGCCATCGCTCGCCTTCGATATTGGCGAGATTAACAACAGCCTGTCGCCGCTTTTGCCGGCCGGCTTCTATTACAAGACTTTCATGGGGCCACGCTTCATCGGCAAGGCGCGGGCTTGGCAGCACGTTTTTGAGCCGGTCATCCGGCAGGCTGCCGGCCTCGGCATTGCGCCGCGCGAGGCCGATCCGGACCGCTATGCCAACCGGTTCGAGCATTGCGATGTGCTCGTGGTCGGCGGTGGGCCGGCCGGCCTGATGGCGGCGCTGGCGGCGGTCGAATCCGGCGCCAAAGTCATCTTGTGCGACGAACAAAGCGAGCTCGGCGGCGCGAGTCTGCATGAGACTTCGGCCGAGATTGACGGAAGGCCGGCCCGCGACTGGACCCTCGACATCGTACTGATGCTGGCGATGCAGGATCGGCTGCGGATCCTGCCGCGCACCACGGCCTTCGGCTATTTTGCCCAGAATTTCGTCGCCCTCAGCGAACGGCTGAGCGACCATCGCGCCGATCCGACACCGGATATGCCGCGCGAGCGGCTTTGGCAGATCCGAGCCAAGGAGGTCGTCCTGGCGATGGGTGCAATCGAGCGGCCGATGGTCTTTCCCGACAACGATCGGCCAGGCATTATGCTGGCCGGGGCAGCTCGCGCCTATCTCAATCGCTATGGCGTCAAGTTGGGCAGTCGGGCGCTGGTCGCTACGGCGACGAGCGAGGGCTATCGCGCCGCTCTCGATCTGCAGGCAGCTGGGGTCGAGATTGGCGGCATCCTTGATTCCCGTCCATCCGGCGGTGCTGCGCAGGCCGCGGCTTCGGCCGCCGGCATCAGGGTCGAAAACGGGGCTGGCATCGGGGCGACGCGCGGCCGACTGCGGGTTGCGCAGGCGCAAATCGTCAGGCCAGGCGTGGCGCCGGAGCGCGGCGAGTGGGTCGCCTGCGACCTTTTGCTGATGTCCGGCGGCTGGACGCCGAGCGTTCACCTGTTTTCGCAATCGCGCGGACGGCTCGCTTATGACGAAGCCCTGCAGGCATTCGTGCCGGGTCAATCCGTCCAGCGCGAGCGTTCGGCCGGCGCCTGTCGCGGCACGCTGGAACTCGAGAAGGTGTTGAACGAAGGCTATGCGGCGGGCTGTGTCGCGGCCGAGGCTGCCGGCCTGCGCGCCGGCGGACCGAAGAGCTTTTCGGCCTCGGTGCCGTTCGAGGAGAGCGGACCTTCGGGCGAGGTGCCGGCCAGTCGGACGCTGGCCGGTGGCATGGCCTTTGTCGACTTCCAAAACGACGTGACCGCCAAGGACATCGCGCTGGCGACGCGTGAAGGGTTTCGTTCAATCGAACATATCAAGCGATTCACCACGACCGGGATGGCCACCGATCAGGGCAAGACCTCAAACATCAACGCCTTGGCGCTCGCTTCGCTGGCGCTCGGCAAGCCGGTCGCCGAAATCGGCGTGACCAGTTTCCGCCAGCCCTATACGCCGGTGACCTTCGGCACGCTCGCCGGTCTTGCCCGGGGCGATTTGTTCGACCCGATTCGCAAGACGGCGATTCATGATTGGGCCGAAGAGCACGGGGCCAAGTTCGAGGACGTCGGCTTGTGGAAGCGGGCCTGGTATTTTCCGCAAGCGGGCGAAACCAAGGCTGAGGCGGTCAAGCGGGAGAGCCTGAGGGTTCGCCAAAGCGCCGGCATGTTCGATGCCTCGACGCTCGGCAAAATCGAAGTCGTCGGCCCCGACGCCGCTAAATTTCTCGATCTTCTCTATACCAATGCCTGGGGCAAACTTGAACCGGGCCGCTGCCGTTACGGCATCATGCTCAACGAGGCTGGCTTCATCGTCGATGACGGCGTGGTCGGTCGATTGGCGCAAGATCGCTTTCACGTGACGACGACGACTGGTGGCGCGCCCCGCGTCCTCCACCACATGGAGGATTATCTGCAGACCGAATTCGGCGCACTCAAGGTTTGGCTCACTTCGACGACCGAACAATGGGCGGTGATTGCCGTTCAGGGTCCGAATGCCCGGCGGATTCTTGCTCCTTTGGTCGAGGGCGCAGATCTTGGGTCTGCGGCAATGCCGCATATGAGTGTGCGCGAGGCCAAGGTCGCTGGCGTCCCGGCGCGCTTGTTTCGGGTGAGCTTCACGGGCGAACTCGGCTACGAGGTTAATGTGGCGGCCGATTTCGGACGCCACGTGTGGGCGGCTATCTGGGAACGGGCACAGGGCTTGGACGCGGTCGCCTATGGCACCGAAACCATGCATGCGCTGCGGGCGGAAAAGGGCTATATCATCGTCGGCCAGGACACGGATGGGACAATGACCCCCGATGACATGGGACTGGGCTGGGCGATTGGCAAGTCAAAGCCCGATTTTGTCGGCAAACGGTCGCTTGCGCGCCGCGATCTTGTCGCTTCCGGGCGCAAGCAATTCGTCGGCCTGCTGACGCTCGATCCGAGCCAGGTGCTCGAGGAGGGTGCGCAAATCGTCGAGGGTGCCGGTGGCAAGGCGCTTGGCCACGTCACGTCTGCCTATTGGAGCGAGACGCTGCAACGTTCGATCGCGCTGGCGATGGTGGCGGACGGACGACGTCGGCTGAATGAAACGCTGTATGTGCCCGATGCTGGTCGGATGGCCGTTGTCAGGGTCGCCGACCCGGTTTTCTTTGATCGCGAAGGAAGGCGCCTGGATGTCTGAGGCGGCGATTCGGCGGCAGCTTCCGCTTGGTAGCGACAATATTCTGCAGATCCGGGGCGCCGCGAAACTGGCGCCAGCAGCGCCGTGCCTGCGCCTGGTCTTTCGGGGCAGCGAGGGCCAGGCTTCCTGCTCGCGCGCCTTTCTTGTCGATTTGCCGAGCGAGGCCTGCCGGGCGGCGCAAGCCGGCGAGCGAGCCGCTTTGTGGCTTGGCCCGGACGAGTGGCTGCTGATGGCGCCCGAACCGGAGGCGGCCGCGATCGGCGTTGCGCTAAGCCAAGCTTTGGCCGGGATAGCGCATGCGCTGGTCGATGTGTCGCATCGTCAGACCGGACTGGTCCTGCAAGGTCCCCGGGCAAGCCAGCTCTTGAACACCGGTTGCCCGCTCGATCTTGATGCCGTCGCCTTTCCAGTCGGCATGTGCACGCGAACGATCCTGGGCAAGGCCGAGATCGTTTTGTGGCGCACGGCCCAAGATCGCTTTCATATCGAGGTCTGGCGATCCTTTGCGCCCTACCTTGCCGCCTATTTCAGGGAAGCGGCGTTCGGTTTGACCAATCCCTAGGGCACGAGGACCGAAATGATCAGCATATTCGAATTGTTCAAGATCGGTATCGGTCCCTCCTCCTCGCACACGGTCGGGCCGATGAAGGCAGCGCACGCCTTTGCGGCCAGCCTTGCCAGCACGGGAAAGCTCGCCAGCGTCACCCGGCTGAAGGTTACGCTATATGGCTCGCTGGCCTTCACTGGCAGAGGCCACGGCACCGACAAGGCCGTCATCCTCGGGCTGACCGGCCACGAACCGGCCCACATCGATCCCGATCGCGCCGAACCGGTGCTGCGCCGGGCCGGCGAGCAGCATCGCTTGCGGCTCGACAATCGGCGCGACGTCGAATTTGATCCCGCCCGCGACATCGTTCTCGACACGCTGCACGTTCCCTTGAGCCACCCGAATACGCTGACTTTCGAGGCGATCGCTGGGGACAGCGAGGTGGTAGCCACGGAAACTTGGTGTTCGATCGGCGGCGGTTTCGTCGCCCGTGAGGGCGATCAGACCCTGGCCGCCGCCGATCCGGTGTCGTTACCCTATCCGTTTCGAAACGCGGCGCAATTGCTGGAAATGGGTCAGGCGAGCCAATGTTCGATCGCGGCCATGGTGCGGGCTAACGAACTCGCCAGGGTGCGCGAAGTTGAACTCGACGAACATCTCGACAACGTCGCTTCGACGATGATGAGCTGTATCGAGCGTGGCCTTGCTGCCGAGGGATTGCTGCCTGGCGGCCTTAACGTACGCCGGCGGGCCAAAGCACTGCATGCTCGCATCGAGGCGTCGCGGATGAACAATCAACGCCCGCCCCACGAGGTGATGGACCACGTCAGCGCCTATGCGATCGCCGTCAATGAAGAAAACGCCGCCGGCGGGCGGGTCGTGACCGCGCCGACCAATGGCGCCGCCGGGGTCGTGCCGGCAGTGCTGCGCTATTATCGCGACTTTTGTCCGGGTGCAACAAAGGCCGGTTGGAAGACTTTTCTCCTGAGCGCCACCGCGGTCGGTGCCCTGTTCAAGATGAATGCTTCGATATCGGGGGCCGAAGTCGGTTGCCAAGGCGAGGTCGGCGTGGCCTGTTCGATGGCCGCCGCCGGTCTTGCTGCGGCACTCGGCGGCACCAATGCGCAGATCGAAAACGCCGCCGAAATCGGCATGGAACACCATCTGGGGATGACCTGCGATCCGATCGGCGGTCTCGTGCAGATTCCCTGCATCGAACGCAATGCCTTTGGCGCGGTCAAGGCGATCAACGCGGCATCGCTGGCGATAAACGGCGATGGCCGTCACCATGTCAGTCTCGACCAAGTCATTGCGACAATGCGTCAGACCGGGGCGGACATGCAGGCAAAGTACAAGGAGACTTCGCTGGGGGGCCTGGCGGTGAATTTCATCGAGTGCTGACGCCGCGCCACGGCAAGGCCCCTTGAGGAGGGAAGGTCCTATGGGACATTCGGTGGCGCAGATCGACACGCGGGCATTGGCTGCTTACTTGCGCCAGCGACTGCCGGGTGCGAACGGTGGGCTGGCGGTCGAGAAATTTTCGGGCGGCCAATCGAACCCGACCTATCTGCTGCGGGCCGGGCCGGCCCGCTACGTCCTGCGCAAGAAGCCGCCGGGAATTCTTTTGAAATCCGCCCATGCTGTCGAGCGCGAATATCGCGTCCTTCAGGCGCTCGATTCCGCCGGCTTTCCGGTGCCGCGGGCGCATCTCTTGTGCGAGGACCCGGCGATTGTCGGAACGCCCTTCTTCATCATGGACTACGTCGACGGCCGGATTTTCTGGGACCCGGCACTGCCGGAGCTTTCGCCGCCGGCGCGATTTCGCATCTATGACGAGGCCAATCGGGTTCTGGCAGCGTTGCACCGTCTCGACCCCGCAGCGATCGGTCTTGCCGATTTTGGCCGGCCCGGCAATTATTTCCTGCGGCAGGTGTCGAAGTGGACGCAGCAATATCAGGCGTCCGAATTGCAGCCGATCGCCGAAATGCATGAACTGATGGCTTGGCTCGCCGAGAATGTGCCGGAGGCGGATGGCAAACTGGTACTGGTTCATGGTGATTATCGGCTGGACAATCTGATCTTCGACAACCATTCGGAAAGGCTGATTGCGGTACTCGATTGGGAATTGTCGACGCTTGGCCATCCGATCGCCGATCTCGCCTATCAATGCATGCAATTGCGCCTGTCGTATACGGGTCCCTTTCGCGGCCTTGGCGGCCTCGATCGCGAAGGGCTCGGCGTGCCGAGCGAGGCGGCCTATGTCGCGGCCTATAGAGAGCGGCTCGGCCTACCCGAAATCGATAGGTGGCGCTTCTATCTCGCCTTCAGTTTCTTCCGGCTGGCGGCCATTCTGCAGGGGGTCAAACGGCGAGCGGTCGAGGGCAATGCGAGCAATCCCGAACGGGCGCATCGGATGGGTGAGGCGGTCCCCCTGCTTGCCCGGATGGCTATGGCGATGATAGCGGCCGGGCCCTAGCAGCGGTTTGGCGCCTGACGCTTGGCACCGTGCTTGACAAGGCTGGCGCGAGAGGGGACACAGCGGCCATGAACGTTGCCGCCCGCCTCGCCGCCGAAGATCCGGTCAGCCGCCGGCGCACCTTTGCGATTATTTCGCATCCCGACGCCGGCAAAACGACCCTGACCGAAAAATTGCTGCTGTTCGGCGGGGCGATCCAATTGGCTGGCGAAGTTAAAGCCAAGGCTAATCGGCGCCAGACGCGGTCCGATTGGATGGGGATCGAGCGCGAGCGCGGCATTTCGGTCGTTACCTCGGTGATGACTTTCGAATATGGCGATTGCGTCTTCAATCTGCTCGACACGCCGGGCCACGAGGATTTCTCCGAGGATACATACCGCACGCTGACCGCGGTCAATTCGGCGGTCATGGTCATCGATGCGGCCAAGGGGATCGAGGCGCGCACGCGCAAGCTTTTCGAGGTCTGCCGGCTGCGCGACATTCCGATCGTCACTTTCGTCAATAAACTCGATCGCGAATCGCGCGATCCGTTCGACCTGATGGACGAAATCGAGAAGGCGCTCGCGCTCGAATGTGCACCGCTGACCTGGCCGCTCGGACGCGGCCGGTCTTTCGTCGGGACCTATGACATGCGGCGCAGTGCCCTGCGCCATTTGCAATCGGACGACGGGCTCGAAAAGGTCAATGGTCCGCAAGACCCGCGGATTGCCGCGTTGCTGGCGCCGGCTGAACGGCAAATCTATCTCGATGAACTGAGCCTCGCTGTAGATGCCTGCCGAGCCTTCGACCGGCAGGCCTTTCTCGAAGGTCATCTGACCCCGGTCCTGTTTGGCAGCGCCCTGCGCAATTTTGGCGTAGGCGATCTCATCGAGGCCTTGCGGGAGTTTGCGCCGGCGCCGCGCGGACAACAGGCGGCGAGCCGCTTTGTTTTTGCGAACGAACCGGAAATGAGCGGCTTTGTTTTCAAAATCCAGGCCAATATGGATCCCAACCATCGCGATCGGATTGCCTTCATGCGGGTGTGCTCGGGCAAGTTGACGCGGGGCATGCGGGTGAAGCTGGTGCGGACCGGGAAGTCGATGGCTCTGAACGCGCCGCAATTCTTCTTCGCTCAGGATCGCTCGCTTGCCGAAGAGGCGTTTGCCGGCGATGTCGTCGGCATTCCCAATCACGGCACTTTACGGATCGGCGACACCTTGAGCGAGGGCGAGACCCTGGTGTTTCGCGGCGTACCGAGTTTTGCGCCGGAAATCCTGCGGCGGATCAAAGTCGGCGATGCCATGAAAGCCAAGAAATTGCGCGAGTCGCTGCAGCAGATGGCCGAGGAGGGCGTTGTTCAGGTATTCCTGCCGCATGATGGTTCCGGCGCGATCGTCGGCGTCGTCGGTGCGCTGCAGCTCGACGTTCTGGCGCAGCGCCTGGCCGCCGAATATGGTCTCGAGGTTGCCTTCGAGACCCCGCGGTTCGAACTGTGCCGCTGGGTCTCAGCCAAGGATCGTAACGAACTTGCGCGGTTCATGGCGGCCTACCCGGCCTCGATGGCGTCCGATCTCGATGGCTCGCCGGTCTTCATGGCGACGTCGGCCTTCGCCTTGCGCTACGAGCAGGAGCGCTGGCCACAGGTCGCGTTTGCCGACATCAAGGATTACCAGAAGGTCGATGCTGCAGCCTGATTGGCCGCGGTCAATTGTTTCGGTGCGGTTATAAGCAAAAGGGTGTTGACGGACGGTTCAAGGCACATGCCGATCAGACCGGGCGAGGCGACAGGCTATCGACCGGGCGGCAGAATGGCGAGCTTGGCATGACACAGGACACTTTTCCGTTATCGGCGGCGGGTCCCGGCTCTGCTCCGTCCGATGTCAGGATTACCGCGATCGCGATCACCCGCCACCGGCTGCATTTCGACCCGCCCTTTCATGCGAGCTGGGATACGAAGCCGCGCGAGTTCTGGGACGCCGCGATTGTTCGGGTCCAAACCGATGCGGGGATTACCGGGATAGGCTCGGGCGACATGATGTTGGGCTTCGAGGGCCACGAGCATCTGTTTGTCGGTCAGGACGCGCTGGCGATCGAGCGGCATTGGCGGATCCTCAACAATATTAGCTTTCACTGGGGGCGCTGCTGGCCGCTCGACATCGCTTTGTGGGACCTGGCCGGCAAGATTACGGGGCAACCCTGCTGGAAGCTGCTCGGCGGATTGGCCGGAAGCCTGCGCGCCTATGCGTCTTCGGGAACGTTGCGCCAGCCCGAGGCGCTTGCCGAGGCGGCTCAGCGCTATCTGGACCAGGGCTTTGCAGCGATGAAGATCCGCTTTCACCGCGGCGACTGGCGCCACGACATCAAGGCGCTCGAAGCGGTGCGCAAGCGCGTTGGCATGCGGCTCGAACTGATGGTCGACTGCAACCAGGGCTGGCGGATGTCCTGGGACACCTATGCGCCCTGGAGTCTCAAGGATGCGGTGCAGGTGGCGCGCGAATTGGAACAGCTCGGCGTCTATTGGATGGAGGAGCCGCTGCACCGCGGCGACCGGGCCAATATGGCGCGTTTGCGGCAGATGACCGATCTGCGGGTTGCCGGCGGCGAAATGACGCGAGAACTCTATGAGTTCCGCGACCTGATTACCGAGGGTTGTCTCGACATTCTGCAGCCCGATGCGGCATTGGTCGGTGGGATAACTGGATTGCGGCGGGTCGGCCACATGGCTCAGGAGCACAATCTGGTGTTCACCCCCCATACCTGGACCAATGGCATAGGGGTGATTGCCAATGCGCATTTGACCGCAGGCATGGCCGATGCGCCCTTCCTCGAATACCCCTATGATCCGCCGGAATGGGACTTGGCGCGGCGCGACTACATGCTGGCCGAACCGCTCCGAGTGGACGCTAAGGGGCTGATCGTTCTGGGCAACCACCCTGGGCTCGGTTTCGAGCTGGACGAGGCGCTCCTGGCAAAGACCCGCCTCGAATAGCCGGCCGCGGGGGACGAATTTCATGCACCGCAATTGGCTGCCCCTGAACGCCTTGCGCGCCTTTGCGGCAGCCGGTCAGCAGCTCAGTTTTACGGCGGCCGCCAATAGTCTGACGCTCGCCCAGAGCGCGGTCAGCCGGCAGGTCATCGTTTTGGAAAAATTCCTATGCGCTCGTCTTCGTCACAGCGCGGAGCGGCTCAATACGCCATGCCGGGTGCTGGCACAGCCCTGGTCGACCCTGTTGGCCGACGAACTCGCCGTCGGCCGCCTGATTCGACCCTTCGACGTCGATGTAGCCGGCGGCCACGGCGATTATCGCATGACCCACCGGAACAGCTTGATAACGAGGCCGTTTGGCTGTTTCGTTCTTGGCTGATCAATCGTTTTGCCAAGCTCGGCGGCGCGACCAGCCGTTGAACAAGGCAGCTTTGGCTGGTCTGATGGCCCTGCGCCACCCGGCGCAAGTTTGGAGAAGAAGGACATGAAGAACCGCGTCCAGGCAGTGGTCATCGGCGGCGGCGTGGTCGGGGCGAGCGTCCTTTACCATTTGACCAAGGTCGGCTTCAAGGACGTGCTGCTGATCGAACGGGCCGAGCTGACGTCTGGTTCCACCTGGCATGCGGCAGGCGGCATGCATACAATCAACGGTGACCCGAACGTGGCCAAGCTGCAGCAATATACCATCGAATTGTACAAGGAGATCGAGGCGATTTCCGGCCAATCCTGCGGGGTGCATCTGACTGGCGGCCTGATGCTGGCCGGCACGCCGCAACGGGTCGACTGGCTCAAAATGGCCAAGGCGCGGGGGCGCTATCTGGGCATGGAACTCGAGCTGATTTCGGTCGACGAGGCGCAGCGCCTGTTCCCGATGATGGACAAGCGGCATTTTCTCGGTGCGCTCTACGATCCGATCGAGGGGCATGTCGATCCGTGGGGCGTCACCAATGCCTATATCAAATCGGCCCAGATCGGCGGCGCCTCGGTCGAGCGCCACACGAGGGTAGTGGATGTCAAGGCGCGGCCCGACGCCAGCTGGGACGTCTTTACCGAGAAGGGCAACGTGCACACCGATCATGTCGTCAATGCCGGCGGCCTGTGGGCGCGTGAAGTTGGCCGCATGGTTGGCCTCGAACTGCCCGTTCTCGCGATGGAGCATCAATATCTGATTACCGACGACATGCCTGAGCTTGCTGGCAAGAAGGAGCAAGTGCATGTGATCGACTTTGAGGGCGAAATCTACATGCGCCAGGAACGCGGCGGCATGCTGATGGGAACCTACGAAAGGGCAGGCATGCCATGGTCGCAAGAGGTGACGCCCTGGGACTTCGGCCAGAACCTGCTACCGAACGACCTCGAGCGCATTGCGCCGTCGCTCGAAGTCGGCTTTCAGCATTTTCCCGCGATCGAAAAGGCTGGTATCCGCAAAATCGTCAACGGTCCGTTCACGTTCGCGCCCGATGGCAATCCACTGATCGGGCCGGTCCGCGGCTTAAGGAATTATTGGGTTGCCTGCGGGGTGATGGCCGGCTTCAGTCAGGGCGGTGGGGTGGGTCTTGCCTTGGCGAATTGGATGGCCTCGGGCGATCCCGGCTACGACGTCTGGGGGATGGATGTTTCGCGCTATGGCGGCTGGGCGACCATGGCCTATACCAATGCCAAAGTGCGGGAGAATTATTCGCGGCGCTTTCGCATCCGTTTCCCCAACGAGGAACTGCCGGCGGCGCGGCCGCTGCGCACGACGCCGGCCTATCCGCGTCTCATCGCGGCCAATGCGGTAATGGGCGAATATTGCGGTCTCGAACATGCCTTATGGTTTGCCCCTCAGGGCACACCAGCCGAGGAAACGATCAGTTTCCGTCGCTCGAACGCGCATGCCCATGTCGGCTCTGAATGCCGCGCCGTCAACGATTCGGTCGGCATGCTGGAAATTTCCAATTACGGCAAGTTCGATGTGAGCGGCTCCGCCGCCGCCGAATTTCTGAGCCGGGTCATGGCCAACCGGCTGCCGACGGTCGGGCGCATGGTGCTCTCTCCGATGCTCAACCATCAGGGCAAATTGATCGGTGATTTCACGATCGGCCGGCTCGCCGACGACCATTTCTTCGTGGTCGGGACTTACGCGGCGGAGGAGTATTACCTGCGCTGGTTCGGCCAGCACCGGCCTGCCGAACGGTTGAACATTCGGCCCTGTGCCATGGAATACAATGGATTTTCGGTTGCTGGCCCGCGCGCTCGCGACCTTCTGCAGGGTCTGGTGCGCGTCGATCTCTCGACCACCTCGTTTCCGTTCATGTCATTCAGGCGCATCGATGTCGGCATGATCCCGGCGCTCGTCGGGCGTGTCTCGTTCACCGGTGATCTCGGCTACGAGATCTGGGTGACGGCGGACTATACGCGGGCGCTTTACGATCTGTTGCGCGAGGTCGGGACGAAATTCGATTTGCGGCTGTTCGGCGGCCGGGCGCTCAATTCGATGCGTCTCGAGAAGGGCTTTGGCAATTGGGCACGCGAATATCGGCCGATCTACGGGCCTTATGAGGCTAACCTCGGCCGCTTTGTCGATCTGAAGAAGAATGATTTCATCGGCCGTGAGGCGGCGGCGGCGGCCAAGGAGAGGGGTGGCGGCAAGCTGCGGCTGATCGGCTTCGAGGTTGCGGCGAGCGAGGCCGATGCGATCGGCGACGAACCAATCTGGCACGACGGCAAAGTTGTCGGCTGGGTGACTTCTGGCGGCTACGGGCACCGCGTTAAGAAATCGCTGGCGCTTGGCTATGTACCGACGGTGCTGGCAACGGCGCGCGATTTTGAGATAGAAATTATCGGCGAAAGGCTGAAAGCACGGCGACTGGACGCGCCACCCTATGATCCGGATGGGCGCCGGATGCGGGCGTGATGTCTGATCGGTCTCGACCACGCGCGATGGCAGCGGTGCATGATTGTCGGGAAAGAGGCTCTTTGCTGGTTGCTACGGCCCAATTCAACGGGCGGTCGAGCAGTGCCTGTCAGTTGATTTCGCCCGTGGCCGACCTTTGAGCCTTAACGCGTGAGGGATGCACGGATTGGGCCTCAGGATTGACTATGTCTGCGCGTCCCTCTCCCCGGATCATGGCGAAGAGATTGCGAGCGGCGTGCCAGCCTATACCTTCGGTCCCTTCTGCGGTCCAAGCGGCAACATGGGGCGTGCAGATGACATTCGGGAAAGTGAACAGAGGATCGTCGGGGCGAGGCGGTTCCTGATCAAAGACGTCGAGTGCCGCCCCGCCGATGCGACGATTTGCGACCGCCGAGCGCAACGCCTCATAGTCAACCAACGAGCCGCGTCCGGTATTCACAATGAAGGCCGTCGGTTTCATCATAGCTAACGCTGCCGAATTGAGTAGATGCCGATTCTCTGCGTTGGGCGCGGCATGCAGCGTGATAAAATCGGATTGTGCGATGAGTTCTGCGAAGCTGACCAATTCGACCTCAGGCGGAGCGCTGGTCAGGTATGGGTCATAGCCCAAGAGTCGCGCTTCCCAGCCTGCCAGCCGCCGGGCGACGCCGTTGCCGATGCGTCCGAGCCCGATGATTCCTACTGTTGCCCCGCGCAACGTTGCGGAGTGGGTTAAACCTCGCCATCCGCCGCGACTCATGAAGTCCTGAGTCCATGTGCCTAGTTGCTTGGCGAGTGCAAGCATCAAAGCGACCGTGTGTTCGCTGACGGTGAAGATCTGAAATTCGTTTGGCGTATTGCTTACCAGAACGCCGTGTTCCGTAGCCGCGTCCAGGTCGATACTGTCCACGCCGATCCCAAATTTCGAAATAAAGCGCAGCTGGGGAAGCGACTCTATCACCCTTCTGTTGATTCGCGTTCCGCTTGCTCCCATGAGGCCGACACAATTTTGGGCGCCTGCGATCAGCTCATCCTCTGTAAATCTCTGGAACGGCATCTCCCACAATGCGTAGCCGGATATCACGTCAATGCCTTTCTCCCTGAGCCAAGCGATTGATTTGTCGGTTGGGTCATACCGTTCGAATGCAAAAACCAGAGGACTCGCGGTCATTCCGGGCGGCTCCGACCTGTAGGTGGGTTCTCAGATTGGCGTACAGCCACGGCACTACACTATCGAGCTGGGCCATGGAAAATGCGTTCGCACGTTCGGCTCAAATGAACGCGCATAGCATCGCGGGCGGCAACGGGATCCCGGCGCCGGATCGCGGAGAAAATTGCAACATGCTCGGCTTGGACCGCATGGATATGGGCATCGGAATTGGCCAGAGAGAGCGTTCTGGCAATCTCGATCGTTGTTTCGATCTGACTTCGCATGGCTTCCAGGGCGGAAATGAACCAAGAATTTCCGCTGGCGATAGCTATGCGAAAATGAAATTGGAAATCCGCGTCGCTACCGACCGTTCGATTTTCGATTGCTTTTTCGAGTAGGAGTATCGATTGCTCAATATCTTCCATTTGCGAGTCATCGCGCAGTTTGGCCGCGAGAAAACAGGCTTCACCCTCGATGGCCTTTCGAAACTCGTAACACTTCTCGATTTGTTCAAAACTATCAATTTGTTGAAAAGTCGGTCTTGCCGGGGGCAGGCTCTGCGCGCGTCGCTGAACGTAACTCCCCGAGCCGCGCCGAGAAGCAATGAGGCCCTCGTCACGTAATCTTGCGAGAGTCTCGCGTACGATCGGGCGTGAGACGCCAAATTGCTGCGCCAGCTGTGTCTCTGCCGGAAGTCTCGCGCCTTCAGCGACCTCCTGCCGCTCAATCATTGACGCGAGTGTGTCATAAAGGTTGTCGCCCAATCTTTTTGCGGGGCGAATTCGCTCCATGGTCTCGCTCCCAGAATTGCCTCGCTTCCAGACTTCCATCATCGCGGCAAATGCATGACAACTATGCCTGAAACCCATAATATTTGTCAAACTTATTCACAAGTGGCTTGACAGCTTTACAGCTTTCAGTCAATTTTTCTAGCGACGACAGGACCTTCATAAGAGACCGGCGTCGATCGGGAGGGTTGCTTCAATGGGCGTTGAGTCTCAATCAATTCCGGGACATCGGGTTCCCGGCCGTGCTTGAGGTTCGAAATGTTTTCAAGCGATTTGGTGGGACCCAGGCCCTTAGCGACGTAAGCCTCACGGTAAATCCGGGCGAGGTGGTGGCGCTTCTTGGAGAAAATGGTGCCGGCAAGTCCACTTTGATCAAGATATTGGCCGGGGTTTATAGCCTGGATCATGGGTCAATCTTGTACCGCGGCGTCGAGGTGACCCATGCGATGCGTAAGTTGCCCATTGCGTTCATTCATCAGGATTTGGGACTGATCGAATGGATGACGGTGGCTGAGAATATTGGTCTTACACTTGGCTTTGCGCGGCGTTGGGGCTTGATCGATTGGGCTGCCGCTCGGGATCGTGCCAAAGCGGCGCTCGATAAGCTCGGGGCCGATATCCATCCCGATGTTCGGGTGCAAAGCTTAAGTCGCACGGAAAAATCGCTGGTCGCCATCGCTCGGGCGCTTGCCGCCGAGGCAGAAATCCTGGTTCTTGATGAGCCAACGGCGAGCCTGCCCGCCGACGAGGTTGAGCGTCTTTTCGAGTCGCTGGCGCGGCTTCGACGACTTGGTCATGGCATGATATATGTGTCGCACCGCCTGGATGAGGTCTTCGTCATAGCCGATCGCATGGTAGTTTTGCGCGATGGCCGCGTGGCGGGGGAAAGGATCGTCGCTGAGACCACGCCAGATGACACCATCCTGTTGATCGTCGGGCGTGAACCATCGCAGGTCTTCCGCCGGCCGCCGGAGCGCGATGGTGCACCGAGGCTTGAATTACACCAGCTGATACTCGACGGTGTCGGGCCGATTGATTGTAAGGTGCATGCCGGCGAAATTGTTGGCTTGGTTGGCCTTCGAGGTGCAGGCCAGGAAATCGTCGGTCGGGCCCTGTTTGGCCTGGCGGAGCCGACCAACGGGCAGATTAGACTTGATGGTGAAATTTTGTCCGTAGCCTCACCGCAAGAGGCGATGCGCCTTGGCATCAATTTGGTGTGCGCCGACCGCGTTGGCAAGTCAATTCTGCCGAACTTGTCCGTGCGGGAAAACCTGTTCATAAATCCCATTGCAGCCGGCAGTCACTTGCTCTCTTGGTTGAGCCCAGCCAAGGAGTCAGATGCCGCTCGACTTCTGGGCGATCGCGTTGGATTGCGGCCCAACGATCCAGGTCTCGCAATTGAGCTCTTGTCCGGCGGAAACCAGCAAAAAATCGTTGTTGGGCGTTGGTTGAAGCTCCAATCCAAGCTCTATGTGTTTGAGGATCCGACAGCAGGGGTTGATGTCGGAGCAAAAGCTGAGATCTATCGGCTGTTCGATGTGGCGCTGCAGGCTGGCGCTGCCATCCTCATTGTTTCGACAGATTTCGAGGAAGTTGCCAAAGTCTGCCACCGGGCTCTTGTGTTCGATCGCGGCGCGGTCGTTGATGAACTCAGCGCGGACAACCTCTCGATCGGTAACCTCCTGGCCGCCGCATCGGCAAATATTCCACGGCAATCCTATGATGGTGCTACAATGAATCATTCCGTCGAGACGAACGATGCAATCGATTAAATCAACCGCTCTTGAGCCGACCCGTCATGAATTGGCGGCGATGACCCCGTGGCAGATTGTCATGCGGTTGTTGCCGGTCTACGGGTTGCCACTGCTGACGCTACTTCTCATCCTATTCTTCTCGATCTTGCTGCCTGACACATTTCCAACGGCGCTCAACGCCCGCTCAATCCTGTCCGACAAGGCCATCATCGCACTATTATCGCTTGCCGCGACGCTACCCATGATGGCGGGCCGCATCGATCTGACGGTGGGTTTTGGCATAGTCATGTGGCACATCCTTGTCATCAGCCTACAAGTCAAATATGGCGTGCCCTGGCCGCTGGCGATGCTGATCGTCGTGCTTTGTGCGGGCTTTGTCGGCCTAATCAATGGCCTTCTTGTTGAAGTTGCTCAGGTTGACGCCTTTGTTGCGACCTTGGGCACGGGGACGATCCTTTACGCACTTGCCCTCTGGCACACCGAGGGCCGGCAAATCATCGGTACGCTTTCGCCTTCCTTCATCGCCATCAACACGACGTCAATCTTCGGAATCCCGCTGCCGGCGATATACGTTGTCGTTTTGGCTCTATTCCTTTGGGTCGTCAGCGAAAGACTGCCGATTGGCCGGTATATCTATGCGATAGGGGCTAACGAAAAGGCCGCGGCCCTGAACGGCATCCCGGTGAGAAAATATGTTATTGGCGTGTTTGTCGCTTCCGGCATCATCGCAGGTTTTGCGGGCTGCGTGCTCGGCGCAAAGTTGCGCATAGGTCAGGCCAATGTCGGTCTGGACTTTTTGCTTCCTGCTTTGGTCGGGGCTTTTCTCGGATCGACAACCATTAAGCCCGGCCGCGTTAACGTTTGGGGCACGATGTTTGGCGTCTTGATTTTAGCGATCGGCATTTCCGGAATCCAGCAACTTGGCGGGGCTTTCTTCGTGGAGCCACTTTTTAACGGAACGACGCTGGTCGTTGCTATCGCTCTGGCTGCGTTCGCTCAGCGCCGCAGAACCGTGGTCAAACTGTTGCGGGATGCCGCCAATTCGAAATAGGTGAACTCATGGGCTCATTGAGGGCTTGGAACGGCTCTCGTGTAACGCCGGCGCCGCCGGCCTGACTCGCCACAAGGCGCGTCGGTTAATTTGTTGGGAGAGAAACATGTCACGGGACAAGATACTCGTTGAATTATTGCTCGCTTCGGTCGGTGCATTGACGTTGGGCTCGTTAGCTCATGCCGACGATGCCTATATCGCGAAGGCGAAGGAATATATTGCGACGGTGACCGCTCCAGTCACCACCTGGACTGGCCCGACTTCGGGGCCCAAGGCGCAGTCAAAGAAATTGGTGATCTACGTATCGACGGATCAAAGAAATGGCGGCGCGCAAGGCGCCGGCGATGGAGCCGCGGAGGCGGCTAAAGCCTTGGGCTGGGATTTCCGCGTCATGGACGGACAGGGTTCTGTACCGGGTCATACCACTGCGTTGACGCAAGCGATCACGCTCAAGCCAGATGCGATCATACTCGGTGGTATCGATGCCAAGGAACAACAGCCGGTAATCGAACAGGCTGCGGCCCAGGGAATAAAGATGGTCGGCTGGCACGCCGGGCCGAAAGCCGGGCCTGTTGAAGGCATTCCACAGGTCTTCACCAATGTGACCACCGACCCACTCGAAGTGGCAAAGGCTTCGGGTCTCTATGCGGTGGTCAAATCCGGGGGCACTGCAGGCGTAATTCTCTTTACCGATTCCATTTACGCCATTGCCACCGCGAAGACGAACGCTGAAAAAGCCGCGATCGAAGGATGCTCAGGTTGCAAGGTCTTATCGGTTGAAGATACGCCAATTGCCGACCTATCGAACCGTATGGGCCAATTAACCACCTCTTTGCTCGCCAAATACGGTAAGGCATGGACCTATTCGATCGCGGTCAATGATCTGTATTTTGATTTCTCGGCGCCATCGCTCACCGCGGCAGGTATTGAGCCAGCCAGCGGTTACCCGCAACAGGTCTCTGCCGGTGACGGCTCGGTACCTGCCTTTAAGCGGATCCGTGACAAGCAATACCAGATAGCGACGGTTGCCGAACCACTGCATCTGCAAGGTTGGCAGCTCATCGACGAACTCAACCGAGCCTTTGCGGGGGAAAAGCAGAGTGGCTACGTGCCGCCGGTGCATCTCTTCACGCCTGACAACATCGAAAAGGATGGTGGCGCCCAAAACATCTTCGATCCCGGCAATGGCTACAAGGAACAATACAAGAAGATCTGGGGTGTGATGTAGGGCCTCATTCCCGATCGATGAGGGCGGCACGGCGCCGTGCCGCTCTCGCGACGTGATGGGTTTTGTGAATGGTCAGCTCAAATCTCCGAATAATTCCTTAGCAATATTATGAGAGGCTCACATGGACACTTCCCTAGCCAAGCCCGACTACGCAACAAGCAATATGCGGCTGGTCGGATATAGCGATCAAGGTGGTCGCTCGGACGGCGTCCAGATCATGGTGCATCGTGGATATGCCTATGTCGGCCATATTTTTTCAAAGGGCTTCTCGGTGATCGACGTTCGCGACCCGAAGCGACCGCAGACGGTGAAGTATGTCGCGGCTCCGGCCAACACATGGTCTTTGCACCTGCAGGCCCATGACGATTTGCTGCTGGTCATTCACAACAAGGACATGTTCGCGCAACCCGAATTGGCCGATGAAAAGAACTATTACAAGGGTTCCGTCGATCATCACGCGAAGGCGCAAACCGCGCGCCCCGATTGGTCGGCTGGCATGGCAATCTACGATATTTCCAAGCCAGATGATCCGCGGCAAATCGGTTTTCTTCCCGTCGAGGGCACCGGCCTTCATCGCATCTGGTATGTTGGCGGTCGCTGGGCATACGCGTCAGCTCTGCTCGATGGATTCTCCGATTACATATTGATTACTATCGACCTAAAGGATCCCACGAAGCCAGTCTTAGCTGGGAAATATTGGCTTCCAGGAATGAATGTGGCGGCGGGGGAGAAAGCAAACTGGCCAACTAAGAACGGACGCTTCGGGCTTCACCACGCGATTATTCATGACGATATTGCCTATTGCAGCTGGCGTGACGCCTGCCTCGCGGTCGTAGATGTTAAGGACAAGTCTAAGCCCACTCTTTTGGCTCACAAAATATGGGCGCCGCCATTCGGCGGGGGAACGCATAACGCATTGCCCCTGCCTGAACGAAACTTATTGGTTGTCGTAGACGAGACAGTGCTGGACAATCAAGAGGACGGATTCAAGCCGATTTGGATGTTCGACAACCAAGTCAAGTCTAACCCAATCAGCATAGCAACTTTCCCGGCGCCAAGTGACAAGGATTATCTGAAGGTGGGTGGGCATTTTGGACCACACAATGTGCATGAAAATAGGCCGGGAAGCTACGTAAGCTCCGAACTCATATTCGCGACCTACCAAAATGCCGGCCTTCGGGTCTATGACATTAAAGATGCATTCCGCCCCAAAGAAGTGGCCGCTTTCGTGCCACCCCCACCTCGCAAGTGGATGGATCCCCGTCCCAATCGACCAATCGTCCTTCATTCGGCCGATGTCTTCGTGGATAAGAATGCGCTCTGTTATGTGACCGATTTCAGCGCCGGCCTTTATATCGTTGAATATAAGGGCTGACCTTTTGATCGCTGGCGGCAGTGTCACGCTATGTGAATTGCCCAGGCAGACGTGTCGGTTGGGGTGAGGAATGGGCTAAGGCTGTTCGATGGGATTTCGAGTCCTTTCTTTCGGCTTGTGCGGACATCACAGGCCAGCGAAACGTGTTGGCAGGCGAACTCGCGCAAGTCTACGAGCGCGACTTCTGGAACCAATTCAAAGGGCGAGCATTGGGTGTCGTGCGACCCTCGACGATCGGGGAAGTTGTCGCTCTGGTAAATCTGTGCCGCGCCCATCGGGTTCCGATGGTCGCCCAGGGTGGCAATACCGGCCTTGTCAACGGCGGCATCCCGGATTCGAGCGGCGGGGAGCTTCTCATTTCGCTGACGCGGTTGAACCGCATTCGAAAGATTGACGCGGCAGGCGATTACTTGATTGCCGAGGCTGGCTGCGTTCTCGCCGACGTCCAGAAAGCGGCAGTTGGCGTCGATCGCTATTTCCCGTTGACCCTCGGAGCCGAGGGTACCTGCACAATTGGCGGCAACATTGCCACAAACGCCGGTGGCAACAATGTTCTTCGCTACGGCATGACCCGTGATCTGGTTATCGGGATCGAGGCGGTATTGGCCGACGGCGCGATTCTCGAATGCTTGCGTCCGCTGCGCAAGGACAACACCGGCTACGATCTGAAGCAACTCATTATCGGATCTGAGGGCACATTGGCGATCATCACCGCGGCCGCGCTGCGGTTGGTCGCGCCGCCGCGTGAGACGGTCACACTCTGGATGGCGATGGCCTCGCCACAAGCGTCTGTTGACCTATTCCGGCGTCTGCGGGGCGTTTTCGGTGATCTGATCTCGTCCTTCGAACTCCTCGGCTCCTTTGGCGTCGAGGCTGCATTGATGCACTTGCCGGGCGTTCGGAGGCCGACGGCCGCGCCTCACCCGTGGCATCTTCTCATTGAATTGTCCTGGAGCTTTACCGCCGGACTGAAGGCCCGAGCGCTCGACGCCATGGAAGAGCTTTCTGCACAGAACCTCTGCCTCGACGCGACGATTGCCGAAAGTGAGGCGCAGCGCCTCATGATGTGGCACATTCGAGAGGGTCAGAGCGAGGCGGCGCGCCGAATTGGCGAGATCGTGCGGAGCGACGTCAGCGTGCCGATTGCCGACATACCGGAACTTATTGAGCGGGTCGGACAATGGACCCGCAAGTATGGAGAGGACCTGTTCCTGTCGATTTTCGGACATGTCGGTGATGGCAATCTCCATATGAACTTTATTGTCCCTCCGGCTCGCTTTGACGAGTTGCGCGACCAGCTGCTTGAGCGGCTTTATGATGAGGTCGACAGGCTCGGTGGGTCGATCAGTGCCGAACACGGTGTTGGGCGGGCCAAGCGCGAAGGGGTGGCTCGGCGCAAACCGGCGCTTGCGCTTAAGTTGATGGGTCACCTAAAACGGATATTCGACCCGACCAATTTGCTCAATCCCGGCGTGGTCCTGGCCGCACCGACTTTGAACGGATCCCAGGATGAGAGCGAGCAAAACGGCAAGTTAAAGGTCGACAAGACGCGGGGCTGAGGCGGCCCGCCCCTGCGGCTCGCCGCGCAGCATGATGAGGGTCCCATGGCGCAAGATTTTGTCCTGGCAATCGACCAGGGCACGACCTCGACGAGAGCCGTACTTTTGCGCTCCGATCTCACAATCGTGGCGACGGCGCACGAGGAGTTCCCGCAACATTTTCCAGCGTCGGGCTGGGTCGAGCACGATCCGGAGGATCTTTGGTCGACGACGCTTTCGACGTGCCGGCGGGTCATCGCGGCGGCCGGTTGTTCGGCCGGCGACATTGCGGCAATCGGGATCACCAACCAGCGGGAAACAACCTTGGTCTGGGATCGTTACACCGGCGTGCCGGTCTATCGCGCCATTGTCTGGCAGGACCGCCGCACCGCCAAACTCTGTGCCAAGCTCGAGCGAGCCGGGCATGAGCGGCTGTTTGCACGCCGCACGGGATTGCGGCTCGACCCGTATTTTTCTGGGACCAAGGTTGCCTGGATTCTCGACAACGTAAAAGGCGCAAGGCAAAGGGCCCGCGACGGGGCATTGGTCTTTGGCACGGTCGACAGCTTTTTGCTTTGGCGGCTTACCGGAGGTGGCGTGCATGCGACGGACGCGACCAATGCATCACGGACATTGATGTTCAATATTCATTCGGGCGACTGGGACGACGAACTTTTGGCGCTCTTGAAAGTGCCGCGCGCGATGCTGCCGAAAGTCGAGGATTGCGTCGCCGATTTCGGTCGCACGGCGCCGGATCTGTTTGGCGCATCGATCCGGGTGCGCGGTGTTGCGGGCGATCAGCAGGCGGCGGCGATCGGCCAGGCTTGTTTTGAACCGGGCATGATCAAGGCAACCTTTGGTACCGGCTGCTTCGCTCTTGTTAACACCGGCAAGCAGGCGGTCGTCTCGAAGAACCGGTTGCTGACGACGATCGCCTATCGGCTCGACGGCAAAACGACCTATGCGCTGGAGGGTTCCATTTTTGTGGCCGGTGCGGCGATCCAATGGCTTCGCGACGGGCTGAAAATCATCGAAAGGGCGGAAGACACAACCGAGTTGGCGCGCGCCGCCGATCCGACCCAATCGGTTATTCTCGTGCCGGCCTTCGTCGGCCTCGGGGCGCCCTATTGGGATGCGGATTGCCGGGGCGCGCTATTTGGCCTGACCCGGGCAACGACGCGGCGGGAGCTGGCGCGGGCGGCACTGGAGAGCGTGTGTTTTCAGATGCGCGACCTTGTTGAGGCGATGCGGCGCGATTGGCGCGAGCCTGCCAAGACGGTGCTGCGCGTTGACGGCGGCATGGTTGCTTCCGACTATATGCTGCAATTTCTGGCCGACATGCTGGCGGCGCCTGTCGATCGGCCGGCCATCCTGGAAACGACGGTGCTCGGTGCCGCCTATCTCGCCGGCTTTGCGGCCGGTCTCTATCCGGCGCCGGCGGTTTTTTCGAGTGCCTGGCGGCTCGATCGGCGATTCGACCCTTCCCTGCAGAGCCACTTGCGGGAAGCGCGCTATGCGGCATGGAAGGATGCGGTCTTGCGCACTCTCACCGTGCGGAAAGGCCGGCGCTGACCTATTCGGCGGCTTGCGGCGAGACCGCGACATCGGCGTCCTTGGTCCGGCGCGGGCGGGACCGTTCTGACGGCCGTGCCGTCCAGGGCTTGGCCTTGAACCACCGGACGATCCGCGCAATGACGCAGATGGCAGCCAGGCCAAGACCATTGGCTATCGCCAAGCTGAGGCTGTTGCGGCCAGAAAGATCCAACGCCATACCGGTCACCAGGGCTAGGCAGAGGCTTGTCATGAAGGTTGCGAGCGATTGCTGGCCGACAACAATCACCGGGGCTGCCCAGCGGCCAAGAAGAACCTTGGGAAACCGCCACACCAGGCACAAGGTCGCATAGGCCAGGATTAGGAAATGCGAATAGCGCAGAAGGTGCAGTTCCATCGTGCTCTGGCCGGCGTCGGGGACCAAAAAATCGTGAATCGCGTGCAAAAAACCGACATGGTCGATGAAGCCCCAGAACGTCACCGGAATGCAGGCGGCGAGAAACACAAGGGCCAGGCGGAACAGCCAGGGATTGTCGAGGGGCGGCATTGGCAGGAAGCCCATGCCGAAGGCGAACCCGGTAAAGAACAACAATTGCCAGGCGAAAGGATTGAAAAACCAGACCCAATCTTCGGTGACCCCGCCGGGAAGGTTGAGGTGGGTGGTTTGAACGAGAAGCCACAAGCCGATCGAGGCGCCGAAAAACAGCGGCCGCGCCAGGTTGGCCAATCCCGTCATCAGCGGCAGCATGGACAAAAGAACAAGATACATCGGCAGGATGTTGAGAAGGTCCGGCACGAAGGTCAGCGCCATCATGCGTGCGATCGCTTCGTACGGCTTGCGCTCGAACAGGGTCAAATTGAGATCGCTGATATAGTCGTGGGTGCCGAGATACCAGGTGCCGAGCACTGCTGCGACGGTAACGACCAGGAAGAGACCAATATGGGCCCAATAGACTTGCCAGATTCGAAAGCCGACCCGGACCGATCCCATCCGCCAGCCGTGCCGTCGAAAGACGCTGCCGAAGGCAAAGGCGCTGGCAAGGCCCGAGCAGAAGACGAAGAGTTCAGCGGCGGAGGAAAAGCCGAACCGGGCAGGAATCCACCGGTCCCAGGCGTTGTCTGGCACGTGCGCCACGAAAATGATGAGCATGGCAAGCCCGCGGAAGAAATCGAGACCGAGATGGCGTGGCCTTGTTTCGCTCGATGGGTGCTGGTCCACGATGCTGACCTTGACGAGGGCGAGGATTGCCCGCCGCTATTCTTTATTAAAGCCGGCTCATGTCCTTTCGCAATGCCGTGAAGCGAATGTGAAAGCCGGCCTGCGCCTTTGAACCGCGTTAGCCTACTGCGATGAGGGTCGCCCCAGTCGCCCTGAGCAGCGCCCGTGGCTCGATCGAGAAAATGGCGAGCGGGTTGCCGGCTGCCGCATAGACCAGTTCATGTTGCAGCAGCGCCGCGTCGAGGAAGGTCTTCATAGGCGCCACGTGGCCAAATGGCGGAACGCCGCCGATCGCAAAGCCGGTTGTATCGCGCACAAACGCGGCATCGGCCCGTTCGAACCTGTCGCCGGTCTGGGCCTCGAGCCGGGCGATGTCGACCCGATGCACGCCGGAAACCAGGACAAGTGTCGGCTTTTTGGTCGATTTTGTCCTGAAGATCAATGATTTGACGATCTGGCCGAGGGCGCATCCGCAGGCCGCCGCCGCCTGTTCGGCGGTATGGGTCGACTGCTCCATAGTCAGGATTTCGATTGCGAGGCCGAGGCCTTCGGCGGCGCGCTGGACGCGCTCGACACTGGTGGGGTGCTGGCGCATGCATCGTTCCTGCGCTGGTCGGGACGTTGGCGCGGCTGGTGCCGCCCTGTATGCTAACTTTTAGGAAAATTACATCGAGGTTGTCCATGGATGAGCCAAAAGCCGAACAGGGGCGGTTGGAGCCGGTGCGGGCCGCTTCGCCGTCGCTGACGCAGGCCTTGCGCCGGGCCCGCCTCGAGAGTGCCGAGCGTTCGGAGGTGCTGGCTGAGCTTCGCGGTGCCGAAACAGCCCGGCTCGAAATCCTCAGCGAGGCCTTGCAGCCGGTCCTAACCCAGATTCCCGAGGGAATCGATCTGTTTGACACCGGTATTGTGCCGGGCGAACACCCGCGGCTGTTCATCGATATGATCGGCTTTGTCGAAATGGGACGCGACCGGCGCCAATACCGATTTCTGCAGGACACCAGGCATGGCCGCGTCCTGATCATCGAGAGCGAGCGGGTCGAGGCGATGCTGGAGGCTATCACTGCCTATATCGCGCGTCGTCTCGTCGAACGCGAGAAGGCATTGGCGTCCGACCGGACGCTCGAGGATGCGGCGCGGTTGGTCGGCTTGCCCGACCGTCCGCGCCCGCCGGTCGATGCCACGGCGCGGCCCCTGCCCAATCCGCTCCCCGTTCTTGCGCCGGAGGCGCCGCCGGTGCGGCCAGGCCGGCGCAACCGCCGCTTTCTGATGCAGGCCCTGGTCTTCGTCATTGAATATCTGGGGGTCCTCTGTCTGATGGGCCTGCTGATAGCGGCGGGAATCTCCGGCTATCAGGCCGTCAAGGAGCGTTGGCAGCACGCGCAGGTCGAGCCGGCGGCACCGCTGCCGCCATAGGCAAGTCCTAAGCCGGGATTGACGATTCAATGGCCATCAACGGGTCGAAACGGCGTCCGCGCCGGCGCTCGCCGGCTTTGGCCGGGCGGCCGGGCGCAGTCGCTCGCGGACCGACTGGAACACAACATAGAGCGGCGGAATGATGAAGATGCCGATGAGCGAAGCGGCTAGCATGCCGCCGAAAACTGGCGTGCTGACGTTGCGAAAGGCGAGTTTGGAAGCGCCGCTCGCGATGACCAGCGGCACCAGCCCGAGGATGAAGGCAAAGGATGTCATCATGACCGGTCGGAACCTTAGCCGCGCACCTTCGATCGCCGCGTCCAGTAACGGCATGCCATGTTCGCGCCTTTCCTTGGCGAATTCGACAATGAGGATACCGTTTTTTGCGGCGAGTCCGATTAGGACCACCATGCCGATCTGGCCATAGAGGTCGAGGGTGAGATGGAACAGGATTATCGCGGCATAGGCGCCAAGAATGCCAATGGTGACCGAGAGAAGCACGGATACTGGAATCGACCAGCTTTCGTAGAGAGCAACGAGGAAGAGATAGGCGAAAAGAACGGCGAAGGCGAGGATGACCGCCGTCTGGCCCTCGGCCCGCTTTTCCTGGAACGACATATCGGTCCAGCCGCCGCGATAGCCGCTCGGCAGGTTCTTGCTGGCCACGTCTTCCATGGCAGCGAGCGCCTGACCTGAGGAAACACCCGTGGCTGGCTGACCTTGGATGGTCACGGCAAGCTTGTTTTGGAAGCGGATCAGAGCTTGCGGCCCGGTCACGATTTGGGTTTCGACGAGGCTCCTCAGCGGGATCATTTCGCCAGTCTTGCTGCGCACGTTGATGCGCTGGATGTCGTCGATTCTCGCCCGGTCATTGGCATCGGCCTGCACCTGAACCTGCCAGGTGCGTCCAAAGAAATTGGTGTCATTGACATAGAGGCCGCCGAGCGAGGTCTGCAGGGCCTGGAAAATCGAATTGATCTCGACGCCGAGAATGCTCGCCTTGTCACGATCGATATCGAGGAAGATGGAGGGATTATTGGCCGAAAAAGTCGAAAAGACCCGGCTAAGGCGCGGGTCCTGGTTGGCGGCGATGAGCAGGCCCTTGAGGACCTGCTCGAGCACCTTGGGATCGTTACCGCGGAAATCCTGAAGCACGTAGCTGAAGCCGCCGGATGTTCCGAGCCCGATCACTGGCGGCGGGCCGAAAGCGATGACGCTGCCGCCGCGCAAACCGGTGAATTGGCGGCTTAGTCGGGCGATAATGGCATCAGCCGAGTTTTCAGTTCCCTTGCGTTTCTCGAAAGGCTTGAGCGTAACGATGACGAAAGCGGCATTGGGCTGCGAATAATTGTCGATGAAATTCAGGCCGACGATCGAGCTGTAATCGGCAATTGCCGGTTCCATTTTCAGGATCTCTTCCACCTGGCCGACGAACGCCGCGGTTCGGCCGACGGAGGCCGCATCGGGCAATTGCACCGTCACGAAGAATCCGCCCTGATCCTCGGCCGGCAGGAAGCCGGTCGGCGTGATTGTCGCGAGCGCGGCAATGGCGCCGAGCGCCACGGCGCAGGCAACCAGCGCCAGGGCGGAAAGCCGCACGAGACGAGCGACAATGTCACCGTAGCGGTCGCGGACCCAGTCGATGGCGTTCGACATGAGGGCGATAATGCCACGCTTGGCACCATGGCGCGGTTTGAGCAGCAGCGCGCAGAGCGCCGGTGACAATGTCAGCGCATTGATCGCCGAAAGGAACATGGCGACGGCGACGGTGACGGCGAATTGGCGGAACAATTCGCCGGAAATGCCGGCAATGAAGCCGACTGGGACAAAGACGGCAAGCAAGACGAGCGTAATCGCGATGATCGGCGCGAAAATTCCTCGCATGGCGAGCTTGGTCGCCTCGGCAGAACCGAGCTCCGGATGTTCCTCCATCGCATGTTCGACGGCCTCGACGACAACAATCGCGTCGTCGACGACGATGCCGATTGCAAGGATCATCGCCAGAAGCGAGACCGTATTGGCGGAATAGCCGATCGCTTTAAGCGCGACAAAAGTGCCGATCAGGCTGACCGGAACGGCGATCATCGGGATCAAGGTGGCGCGGATATTGCCGAGGAATATGAAGACGACCAGGATGACCAAAATGGCAGCTTCGACCAGCGTGTGCTCGACCGCGGTGATCGTCTCGGTCACGAACACGGTCGGATCATAGGTGAGCTTCCATTCCATATCGGACGGAAAGTCTTTTTTCGCCTCGTCGAGGACCTTGCGAACGTCGGCCAAAGTGCTCAGGGCATTGGCGCCCGGCGCCTGGTAAATCGCGACAAGAGAGGCGGGGGCGCCGTTAAGCCGGGTTTCCTGATCGAGATTGGCCGCACCGAGTTCGAGTAGCGCCACATCGCCAAGCCGCAGAATCGATCCGTCGGCGTTGGAACGGATGATTATGTTTTCGAAGTCGGCTATCGAGGTAAGCCGCCCCTTGGTCTGAATATTGAGCTGCAGCTGTTGGTCGCCGGAAATCGGTCGGGCGCCGATCCGCCCGACCGCCGCCTGGATGTTCTGAGCCTGGATGGCGGCGACGATATCGTTGGTCGTCAGGCCGAGGCCGGTCAGGCGGTCGGTCCTTATCCAGGCGCGGATCGCATAGTCCTGGGCGCCAAAGAGATTGGCATTGCCGACACCCGGCGTGCTCTTGATCTGGTCGAGGATATTGATGGTGACGTAATTCGATAAGAACAGCGGATCATGGGTCTGATTGGGCGAAGAAAAGGCAACAACGCCGAGCAGGGCCGAGGATTGTTTCTGGACGCGCACCCCGGTGCGGCGGACCTCCTCCGGCAATTTGGCAAGGGCGACCTGAACACGGTTGTTGACATTGACTGTGTTGATGTCTGGGTTAGTGCCAAGCTCGAAGGAAACGAGAAGCGAGTAGCTGCCGTCATTGCCAGAGACGCTTTTCATGTAGATCGACTTGTCGACGCCGATTATCTGCAATTCGATCGGTTGGGCAACCGTGGCCTCGACAACAGCGGCTGAGGCGCCGGGATAATTTGCGGTGACTTGGACCTGCGGCGGCACTATATCGGGATATTGCGATATCGGGATGGCCAGCAAAGCGAGAAGGCCGGCGATCGAAGTGACCAGCGCAATGACGATGGCAAGGCGCGGCCGATCGACGAAGATCGAGGAAAACATCGCCTCACATCCCGTTGATCAGATTTTGGACGGGACTGGCGAGAACGGCGGCGCCCGGCTTGACGTTGCGCAGGCCCTCGACGATGACTTGAGTGCCGGCGACAAGCCCATCCTCGACGATAACGTTGGCGCCGAGTGGCGCGCCGAGCCTCAACCGCTTTTCGACCGCCTTGCCCTCGACAACGGCAAACACATAGGTGCCGCGCTGATCGGCGATCAGTGCCGCCTGCGGCACGAGCACCTTTTCTTCGGGCTTTTCGGTTTGCACCGTGACCCGGACGAGCTGGCCGTCGAAGAGCTGCGACTTCGGGTTGGGGATGGTGGCGCGCACGATCACCGAATCGGTGGCACGGTCGACCCTGACATCGACAAAATTGATCTTGCCGATCGGCTCATAGACAGTGCCGTCCGAAAATTGCAGAATGATTTTTAGATCTTCCGGCTTGAGCTGGTTGGCCGGATTGTCTTGCTTCTGGATGCGCAGAAATTCGCGCTGGCTGACCGGAAAGACGACATGCATGGGATTGGTGCTTACGATCGTCGTGAGCACCCCAGAAATCCGGCCCGACAACATTGCCACGGGTCACGCTCGAGCGGCCGATCCGGCCTGTAATCGGCGCCACAATATCGGTATAGGCCAGATTGATTTTGGCCGAGCGCAAATCGGCCTCGGCGGTAATTGTCGCGCCTTCGGCCGTCTTTTCGGCAGCGACGCGCTCGTCGCGGGTCGCAATCGAAGTCGCATTGGTCTTGACCAGTTCCTCGGCGCGTTGACGCTGGACTTTGGCATTGGCGAGTTGTGCCTGGGTTCGGACCAGCGCGCCTTCGGCCTGCTGTACGGCGGCCTCGAACGAATCCTTCTCGATGCGAAACAGCAATTGGCCCTCTTTGACGAGATCGCCCTCGTTGAACAGCCGCTCCTGCAGGAAGCCGGTAACCCGCGCCCTTATGTCGACATGGTCGACGGCCTCGATCCGCCCGACGAATTTCTGGCCCTGGTTGACCGGCTCGGCGGTAACGACCACGGTAGAGACCGGCACCTGTGCCCGGACTGCTGGTGACAGAAAGATAGCGAGCAATGCCGCGCTAAGTGCTGCTCGCATAGGGACACTCCATTTATTGTGGAAGGAAGCTGCCTAGCATGGGGTGTGTGCTCGCGCAAATTCAGCGCAAGTATCGCCGGGGTTTAGCGCACGCAATCCTCGATCAGTTGCACGGCCTCTTCGATTGTCGCCATGAGGTCGTCCGGCAGGGTAAACCGCTGGCGCAGATGGGCGGCAGAATAGTAGCTCACCCAGACCTTGCCGGTTTCGTCCTCGCAGACAACCGCCTTGATCGGCAGGTCGAGTGCCGCGGCTGGGGCGCTTGCAAAAATCGGCATCAGAGCCTTCAGGTCGCCGAAGATTAGAACTTCGAGCCGGCGGCCTGGCGAAGCAGCGGTATCGGTTTGGGTCAGGCCGTAGCGGGCAAATAGGGTCGAGCCTTTGAGCGCGATCGCGGCTTCGAGCCGATCGCTGGTTTCATTGATCGAATAATTGCTGGGGCGCAGAACCAGTCCCGGGCCGGTCTCGCCGGCGGAGGCTGTCGGTGCAAGTGCAAGAACGCCACCCGCCAGAAGCCCGCGTAGAGCGAATTGCCGTCGATCGGGCATAGGGCGAGCTCCTTGAGAGGCCCTGCGGGAATGCTCCAAGTCTGGGTTCATAGCGATCCCGATCTACAGCGGCAATATGGCGAGCTGGCCGATTGTCGAGGATCCCGGCAACAGGCCGCGCGCTTCCCCTTTGATGCGCCAGCCGTTCGGCCCGCCGGCAATGCGGAACAGATGATAGCCGGCGTGATGGCTGTGCGAGCCTGGAATGGCGCTGGCCGAAGCGACTCCGACAATCGGGGTCAGGCCGCTGGCGGTTGCCAGATGGGCGATGGAAGCGCGATGATTGTGACCGTGGATGATCAGTTCGGCACCATGGCGGGCGACGACCGCTTCGAATTCTGCCGCATCGTCGAGGCCGCGGCCGGGCTGGGCGCCGGCGCAATGGGGCGGATGGTGGATCATAATGATGCGGGCGTGACCGGCGAGCCTTGTTGCCTCCAGCGATTGGGCAAGGGCCTGCAATTGCTGCTGGCCCAGCCGGCCGCTGGCCAGGAAAGGCGCGGTTGGGATCGCCGAAGACAGCCCGATCAGAGCCACGTTGTGGCGGATGCGCACAAAGGGGAAACTTGCCCGCGTCTCGCCGTCGTTGGCGGCGAACGGCGCGAAGGTCGCGGCTAGGTGCGGCATCGATCCGCGCACGTAGGCATCATGGTTGCCGGGCGTGAAGCTGACGTCGTGCGGCGTGCCGAGCGTCTCAAGCCATCGCCGGCCTGGCGCGAATTCGGCCGGCAGGCCGATGTTCAATATGTCGCCGGTCATCGCGACGTGGTCGGGCTGCTGCTGAAGTAGATCGGCGACGAGGCGCGTCAGCACCGCCATGTCGTGATGCCGGCTGCGGCTTTGGGTCCAGTTCAAATAGCCGGTCAGCCGTTTGCCGACGAGTTCGGTCAGGCGCGGGCGCGGCAGCGGCCCGATATGGGCGTCGGAGAGGTGGGCGAGGTGCAAGGTCAAAGGCCGGCCAGATCTAATCCTATGCCCCGCCAATCAGGATACCGGCCGCCAGTACGATCACGCCGCCAAGAACGATCTGGAAGACCGCCTGCAGAAAGGGCGTGTCCATATAGCGGGCACGAATATAGGCGATTGCCCAGAGCTCGACGAAGACGATGACCGCGGCAATGCTGGTCGCGATCCAGAAGGAATTTGGCCAGGAATCGGGCACCAGAAAGGGCAGCGTGTGGCCGAGACCGCCGATCGCGGTCATCAAGCCGCAGACCGTTCCGCGGATCCAGGGCGCACCACGCCCGGTGAGCGAGCCGTCGTCGGACAAGGCCTCGGCAAAACCCATGCTGATGCCGGCGCCGATCGAGGCGGCGAGACCGACCAGGAAGGTTTCCCAGTTCAAGCGCGTCGCGAAGGCGGCGGCAAACAGCGGGGCAAGCGTCGAAACCGAGCCGTCCATCAGACCGGCGAGGCCGGGTTGCACATATTGCAGCAGGAACATCCGCCGCCGCGTCTCGTCCTCCTCGGCGCGCACATCCGGGGTAAGCAACGTCGCGGTGAGTTTGGCCGCGAGGCTTTCGTGCTTTTTCTCAACCTCTGCTAGGTCGCCAAGGAGCTTGCGTACGCCGGTGTCGGTCGAGCGCTCGGCAGCCTTGACATAGAAGCGATGCGCCTCGAATTCCATATTTTCGGCCTGCTTTCGCATGGTATCAAGCGACAGATTGGTGGTCAGCCAGATTGGTCTGCGGCGGAGGAACCCCTTGACGTCGTCCCGGCGTATCGCCGGCAGGTTGGGGCCGAAACGGGTCTCGTAAAGGTCGAGCAGCCGGTGCCGATGGCTTTTCTCCTCTTCGGCCATTTCGTCGAAGACCTGGGCGGAGGCAGGATATTTCCCGCGCAGCTTATCGGCGAAGGTCAGATAGATCCGGCTGTCTTCCTCCTCCGCATTGATGGCGACGGCGAGGATTTCGCGTTCCGAGAGTTCGGCAAAGGTCTTCACGGCATGCTCCGGATTAGTCTAGAATACTTCTAATCTACGGAAGTCGACCTTGCCAGCCCCTCGTGGCGGTAATCGGCAAGGACCGGCTATTCTGTCGC
The DNA here is from genome assembly GCA_963773155.1 of uncultured Alphaproteobacteria bacterium. GTDB lineage: Bacteria > Pseudomonadota > Alphaproteobacteria > Rhizobiales > Beijerinckiaceae > CAVZAB01. The sequence goes on from CAVZAB010000025.1 coordinate 123,078, forward strand.
AGTGATTCCAGGCTTGGACCGATGCCGGCTGGATCGCGGGGTACGTTCGCCTATGCCGAAACTGCCCTTCGCCCATCAAGTGCTGCACCGCTATCATCGATTGAAGCGCGGTCTGACGCTTGGCGTGCGGGGTCTCGTTGTCGATGCCGGCGAGCGGGTCTTTCTGGTGCGCCATTCCTATGTCGCGGGCTGGCATCTACCGGGCGGGGGAGTCGAGCCAGGCGAAACGGCGCAAGCCGCGCTGATCCGCGAATTGGCGGAAGAAGGCAATCTGATTGTCACTGGCCCGCTGCAATGGCACGGCCTGTTCTTCAACCGGCTTGTGTCGAACCGGGACCACGTCGCGGTTTTCCTGGTCGGTTCGTTTCGACAGGATGGCGCCAGGATTGCAGACATGGAAATTCTGGAGGCGGATTTTTTCGCGCGCGACCGCCTGCCGCAGGCAACGACGCCAGCGACCCGTCGGCGGCTTGCCGAGGTCTTCGAAGGCGCGGTGATCGGGACCGATTGGTAGCTTGATCCAGCGCAAAGCAGAAGCTCCCGTTCCTGGCCAAATTGCCGGGATGCAAAGCGATGATCTCATCACCCGCTACGCGACGGCGGTGCCCCGCTACACGAGTTATCCGACGGCGCCGCATTTCGGCGAGGCGGTCGACGAACAACGCTATCGCGCCTGGCTGCAGGACCTACCGGATCAGGGGGCGCTTTCGCTATACGTCCACATACCGTTTTGCGACACATTATGCTGGTTTTGCGGCTGCCACACCAAGATGGTCCGCCGTTACGCGCCGGTCGAAACCTACCTTCAGTCTCTGCTGCGGGAAATCGAGATGGTCGGCGCGTTAACCAGCGGACGATGCCGGGTGAGCCAGATCCACTGGGGCGGCGGCTCGCCGACAATTCTATCTCCCTCCGACATCACCCGGCTCGCCGAGCATATGCGGATGGCTTTTGGGGGCGATACCGATACGGAATTTGCGGTTGAAATCGATCCGCGCGATTTCACCGAGGAACGTCTGCAGGCGCTGGTCGGCGCCGGCCTCACACGTGCCAGCATCGGTGTCCAGGACTTCGACGAAGCTGTGCAGCGGGCGATCAACCGGCGCCAGACGTTCGAGGAAACCTCTTTGGTGGTCCAGCGCTTGCGGACGCTTGGCGTTGCCTCGATCAATATTGATCTCCTCTACGGCCTGCCGCACCAGACCGAAGCAACGGTGGCGGCGAGCCTGGAACAGGTCCTTTGTCTGCGGCCGGACCGGATAGCCCTGTTCGGCTATGCCCATGTGCCCTGGATGAAGCGCCATCAGGACATGATCGACACGGCTTTGCTTCCCGATGCGCTCGCTCGCTTCCGGACGATGGAACAGGCGGCCGAGCGGCTGGTCGAGGCGGGCTATGTCCGGATCGGTCTCGATCATTTCGCCCGGCCCCAAGACAGCTTGGCGCTTGCTGCGGGCGCCGGTCATTTGCGCCGCAATTTCCAGGGCTATACGGTCGATGGTGCACAGGCCATACTCGGCCTCGGTGCCTCCGCCATCGGCGAATTGCCGCAGGGCTATGTCCAAAACATTGTCACGACGGCGGCCTATCAGCGCCGGGTCGATGCAGGCCGGCTGGCGACAGAAAAGGGCATTGCCCTTGGCCTTGATGATCGCCTGCGTCGCGATGTGATCGAGCGCTTGATGTGCGATCTATCCTTCTCGAAGGCGCGGACACGAGAGAAGTTTGGCGAAGCGGCCGAGCCGGTTGTGGCGATTGCCGAGGCACTCGCGGCCACCGACGAGGATGCGCTCGTCGTGCCGACGCCGGACGGGTTTAGCGTGACCGAGCGCGGCCGGCCTTTCCTGCGGGTCATTGCCTCGGCGTTCGACGACTATTTGCCGCGCGGTTTCGGCCGCCATTCGCTTGCGCTGTGAGTGCGACAAATCCCGGTCGCCCAGAGTTTTGTCTTGGCAAGCCGGCGCCAATCGACATAGGTCTTGGCGGGTGATTGCGGGAGACTCCATGAGCGATACCCTTGCCTTTGTCCTGGCCGAGGAAAGGCCGGCCGACGCCGGCGCCATAGAACGGCTGAACGAACGGGCCTTCGGTCCCGGCCGGTTCGCGCGCAGCGCCTATCGGTTGCGCGAACAGCGCGCCGGTGTTCCGGGGCTGTGTTTTACCGCCTATGTCGGGACTCTGCTTGTTGGTTCGAATCGGTCATGAGTCTGGTGCGCTGTGGCGCGCATGACGTGCTGCTGCTTGGCCCCCTGGCGGTTGATCCGGCGTTTCGTTCACAGGGCATTGGCGAAGCGCTTGTCCAGCGATCGCTTTCAGCCGCACGGGCCATTGGTTACGAACTTGTCGTTCTGGTCGGCGATGAATCCTATTATGGGCGAATGGGATTTCGCATTGTTCCGCCGGGTCGGCTGCAAATGCCGGGGCCGGTCGATCCGCGCCGGCTGCTCTATTGCGAATTGCGTGAAGATGCGCTGACCCAGGTGAATGGCCGATTGCGGCCGAGCCTCTAGGCTTTACGGCCGCGCCGGCTCTCGTAGAGCCAGGCCAGCAGCAGGCCGCCGAGCAGCGCCAGGATTCCGCTCCAGCCCAGCGCGAGCGGAATGACGCCCACGCCGCGCACGATGCTCGATCCGGTCTTTTTTATGCCGATAAAATCCGAGCCTCCGAAAGTCGGAACGCCTTGTTCGGCAATAAGTCGCGGCATCGTGATTCCGTTTGCCGCGCCGATCCGCCGGACCGTGCCGCCGCTTGCCGCCACGATCGGCGCCAATTTATCGGTCGTCGAAATGACATCTTGAAACTCGAGCGGATTGTCGGGCCCGACATTGGCGAGAACCGACAATTCGCCGTTGCTGATCTTGTGCAGGCCGAGTTCTCTCGCCGCAAAGCGGCTGCGCGCAAGGCCCGGATCGGTTGGTTGCAGGCTCAAGGTTTCGACTTTGCCAGAAGGCGCCGTCACGGTGACCGGCGGCAGGTCGGTTTTGAGGCTTTGCCGCTCGATGAAAATGGTCTTGCCTTGGACCGCGGCCCGCAGCGCCTCCTCCTCCAGGTCCGGTTCCTTCATCAACCAATGCGCCAACCGCCGCATCAGGTCGAGGTGCGGGCCACCGCCGGCAAAGCCGCGCGCCCACAACCACATTTGGTCGGACAGGATCAGCGCAACTCTTCCCTTGCCCTCGCGCGACAGAACGAGCAGCGGCCGATCGTCAATGCCCGCCAACAGCGGCGAGCCCTTGCTGGTTCCGATCCCGATCTGGCGAAACCATTCGCTCCATTGCGGCGGCGAAGTCTGGCTGCCGGGCAGGCCGCGCGTTACCGGATGCTTGGCGCCATCTTCGGTGATTGTCGCGCGAAAAGCCTGTTCAAGCACTTCGCCGCTCGGGCTTGCCGGCAGGATTTTGCCGATTGGCGAGTAGAACAAACTGTCGGCGGCGGAGAATTCCGGTCCGGCAGCAAGCAGGAGCGCGCCACCATCGCGAACGTAGCGAACGATGTTTTCGAGATAATAGGGCGGCAGAATCAGGTTCTGGTTGGCATAGCGATCGAAGATGATGAGATCGAATTGGGCTATCTTGCGCTCGAACAATTCGCCGGTCGGAAAGGCGATCAGCGCGAGTTCGTTGACGGGTGTGTCGCTGCGGTTGTCGGGCGAGCGCAGAATGGTGAAATGCACGAGATCGACATTGGCGTCGGCCTTGAGCAGATTGCGCCAGGCCCGTTCGCCGGCATGCGGCTCGCCGGATACCAACAGGACACGCAGCTTGTCGCGGATTCCCTCGATGGTGACGACCGCCTTGTTATTGAGTGCTGTCAACTCGTCCGGGAGCGCCGGAACTTCGATTTCGAAGACATTGGCGCCGGCATGGTCGACGCGCACGGGGATGCGGACCAATTCGCCGGGGATGGCCGGGATTTCGGTAAGCGGCAGGCCGTCGCGACGCACTTCGAGCGAAAGAGGCCGGGCCGGGCCGCCGGCCTCGATCACCCGCACGGCAATGATCTGGTCCTTACCGACAATGCCGAAGCGCGGTCCCTCGACGAGTTCGATCCGGCGGTCGCGTTCGCCGACGTGGCCGGTGATAAGCGCGTGAAGGGGCGCGTGAAAGCCGAGTTCTTCGGCCTGTCTTGGAATATCGTGGACGATGCCGTCGCTCACCATGATGGCCGCACCGACCCGTTCGGGCGGGACGTCGGCCAGTCCGCTCTTGAGGGCTGAAAAAAGGCGCGTTCCCTCGCTGTCCGCGCCGGCATCGCCGACCTCGATAAACCGCGTCTCGACATGGCCGAGATTGACCAAAGCCTTTTCGATGGCGGCCCGGGCCGCCTCGGTCTGGGCCGGTCTTTCGCCGATGCTTTGGCTGCCGGTCCGGTCGAGGACGACGGCAACCACATCTTTAAGAGGCTCACGCTCTTCGCGCTTGAGCGAAGGATCCATCAGCGAAAACAGGATTGCGGCGCCGGCAAGGCCGCGCAGCCAGCTGCCGCGCTGGCGCCGCAGCGCGCCATAGCCGACGATGAGCACGAGAAGAATGGCGAGCACGGCGAGTTCGCCCCAAGACAGGAGCGGCGAAGTGGCAAAGGAATAGGTGGTCGTCAATGGGCCAGCCTCTCCAAGAGATAGGGGACATGGACCTGGTCGGCCTTATAGTTTCCAGTAAGGGCATACATCACCAGATTGATGCCGCCGCGCAGAGCCAATTCGCGCTGGCGTGGTGATCCCGGCACCAGCGGATAGATTGGATCGCCATAGCGATCGGCAGCCCAGGCGCCGGCCAGATCATTCGAGGTAATGATCAGTGGCGAGACGCTGTCGCCGGCCCGGGCGGGGCGGTTGGCTTCGTCGCCGGTTTCCGGCGGCAAGGCTTCGATCCAGGTTTCGCCGATCATATAGCGTCCGACGAAACCGTCGAGAATGTAGAAAGTGCGCGTCGCAACATGATTCTTCGGCACCGGCTCGAGTTCCGGCACATCGACACCGGCTAGGAGCTGGCGCAGCCACACAGATTCGGGTGTCGGCGGGCCATTGCGGCGGCTGCTTAAGGCATCGCGGGTGTCGAAGACTATGCTGCCGCCCTGCTTCATGTATTCGGCGATGCGCGTGACGCTTGCCGTCGAGGGCTGCGGCCGATCGGCGACGATCGGCCAATAGACCAGCGGGTAAAAGGCCAATTCGTCGGTCGCTGGATCGATGCCAACCGGATCGCCCGGCAGAAGCGTCGTGCGATCGGCCAGCGCGTGCGACAAGGCGGCGAGGCCAAGCCGGCTTGCTTCATCGACGCGCGAATCACCGGTCAGCACATAGGCGAGCCGGGTCTTCGAGACGGCGTCGAGATCGCGCGGCGACAATGCCCGGTCGGGCGCGGCCGCCACCGTTTCTGCTGTTGCCCGATCGCGCGGTGCCGGGGCGAGGAGCAGCAGCATGGCAATGGCCAGGGCCTGGCCGGCGCGGCCCGGGGCGCGACGCAGAGCACTCGCCAGCCAAAGCGAGGCAAGCGTATCAGCGAGGAAGGCAAGAATGGCGAGTGGGATCAGCCAGCTTCTGAGATCAATCGGCGCTGTGGTGACGATCGCCTGGCGGATCAGATTCAAACCGGACAGGTCGATCGGCGCCACACCATCGTCCGGCCGCAGCGTATTGATCGCGACCATCGACTCGGCCGGCCCATAGAAGCCCGGCGGATGCTCGCCCGAGGCGATCGGGATGGCGGCGTCGGCGATCGGCTGGGCATTGACGGGTGCAGGTCCGAGCGCCCCGAAGCCATCAAGGATGAGATAGGGCGCGAGCGCCAAGCGTTCGCCGGCCGGATCGCCAGTCGTGACGCCTCCCGGCGATGGTTTGCCGGCGAGCGACGCGCCGGAAAGATTGGTGATGCGGTGCATCATATCGACAAACAGACCGGATAGCGGCAGATTCGACCAGGTCGTGTCGGCGGTGACATGAAACAATACGATCAGTCCCTTGCCGCGCTTGGTCGCGGTGACGAGTGGGGTGCCGTCGGCCAGCGCCGCCCAGGTCTTGCCGGCAAGACCGGCTTCCGGCTCGGCGAGAACCTGGCGGGCGATCGTCACGTCAGTGGGCACGGCGAGGCCGAAGAAGGGGCTTTCTCGCTCGAACGGGTTCAACTGTTTTGGCGTCTCCCAGGACAGTGAACCACCGAGGACACGGCCGCCACGGCGCAGGCGAACCGGCACCAGATCGTCAGCATTGGCTGCAAGCCGGACCCCGGCAAATCGCACCAGCACGCCGCCGGCCTCGACAAAGGCCGCCAGCCGGTCATGTGCCGGGCCGGACAAGGCCCCGACATCGGCGAGCACCATCACCGAGACAACTTCATCGAGCAGCTTGAGGACGGCGTCGGCTCCGCCGCCCTTGGCTTCGCGGACGTCGGCGAACGGCGCTAATGCGCGGGTGAGATAATAGGTTGGGCTGAGCAAAGGCTGCGCGACGTCGGCCGTGGCGCCGGTCGCAAGGCCGATCCGACGCCGCTTCCAGCGTGAATCGAGGAGGCTTACGGCCCCGGCGGAATGTTCATCGGGCAAGACGACGCGACTGATGTCATTGCGCAGTTCGATCGGCAGATCGAAACGGACGTGGGTCGCGAGCGCCCCGCCGAAATCGAAGGCGGTTTGGGCGATCGACAATCCCTTGATATCGAGCGCCGCGATCCGGCCGCTGGCCGGCGCCTGCGGGCTGCTGCGGATCAGCTGAACTTCGAGGGCGGCCGTGCCATTGTCGGTGGCGACAATGGCAAGCGGCGCGTGGGCGGCAACGAGGACGGTCATTTCGCGCGGCCCGGCGAGCTTGGCCAGGCTTTCGGCGAAAGCGCGGCCGCTGCCGCGTTCGGATACGGATCCGACGTCGATTTCGTCGCTCAGCCAGACGAGGCCGGCGTCGGGATTGGCGTCAAGAAAGCGGGCAATGGCCGGCAGAGCGACAGACCGATCGGGTGCAAGGGGAACTGGGCGCATGGCGCGCCGTCGCTCGAGGGTCTTGCTGCCTTCGGCGGGCAGGACATCACGCTCGCCTTCGGACATAGCGAGGATCGCGCTCGCCCGCCCGGCCCGCGTCGCCGCTGTCAGCAAATCGTCGATGGCTGCGGTCCGCTGATCCCAGGTCGGGGCGGCCGGCCAGCCGTCGTCGACAATCACCAGCAGCGGTCCCTTGCCGGCGCCGCCGGACGGCGGCGGGTTCCAGATCGGGCCGGCCATCGCCAGGATGATGATTGCCGCTATGGCGAGGCGCAGGGCGAGCAACCACCAGGGCGTGCGGGCCGGGGTCTCGTCCTTCGGCTTCAGGTCGAGAATAAGCTGGAGCGGCGGGAACGGCACCCGGCTTGGCCGCGGCGGGATGACCCGCAGCAAATAATAGAGCAGTGGCAAACCGGCGAGCGCGAACAGAGCCAGAGGTGCAGTAAAGGCGAGCGGCAGGCCTAGCATGGTTCAGCCCCCTTCATGCGATTGGCCCGCCGCCGAGCTGCATCGCCAAATGCAGCAAGGCTTGCGCGGCCGGCCGGTCAGTCCGATGCAGAGCAAAGCTCCACCCCTGCTGCCTGGCGGCGGCCTGCACGCTATCACGATGGGCGGCCAGCCGACGTTGATATTCCGCCCGGAATTCCTCGGCCCGGCCCGCCCGCAACTTGGCATTCGAATCGACATCGACAAATTCAGTATGACCCTCGAACGGGAAGGTCTCTTCGACCGGATCGGCGATCATCACCAGATGGCCACGCGCCCTGCGCGAAGCCATGACGGCGATCGTGTTGGCGATTTGCGCCGGCGGATTGAGGAAGTCGCTGATCAAAATGGCCTGCGAACGGGAGGCGAGCGGTAGGGCGGGCGGCAATTCGGCCGGTTTCTCGGTGCGATCTTCGTGGCTGATGGCTTCGGCGAGCCGCTCGATGATGCCGCGGGTCGCGAGCGGTCGGATGAGACCGGGGATACCGACCCGCTCGCCGCCGCGCACCAGAAGATCGGCTGCGGCAAAGCCGAGAACGAGAGCCCGGTCGACCTTGGCGGCAAGCGCCAGATCGGAGACGAAGCCCATCGAGGGCGAGCGATCCATCCACAGCCAGACCGTCTGCGCGGCCTCCCATTCGCGTTCGCGGATATACAACCGGTCGTCGCGCGCCGACCGGCGCCAATCGACGCCGGCCAGCGCTTCGCCGGTGACGAAGGGACGGAATTGCCAGAAGGTCTCACCGGTGCCGGCCCGGCGCCGGCCGTGCATGCCATGCATGACGCTGACGGCCACCTCCTTGGCCGTCATCATGAGGCCCGGCAGCCGGCGGGCAAGATCTAGGGCCCCCCTTTGATGCTGCAGGTTGGGAACAAGTTCGCCACGTTCGAGAAGGCGCGGGCTGGCCATGCTCAGCCGAGTCGTCCGACCAGCTTGGCGATCAGCCCTTCGACGGTTTCGCCCTCCGTGGTGCGGGCGGCGAAGGTCAAGGCCATGCGGTGTTTGAGAACCGGCTCAGCGAGCGCCGCGACGTCGTCCAGCGACGGCGACAGACGGCCATCAACGAGTGCCCTGGCCCGCGTCGCCAGCATCAGCGCCTGGCCGGCGCGCGGCCCGGGGCCCCAGGCAATGTGGCGGGTCAGGGCGGGATCGCCCTCACCGGGGCGCGCATTGCGCACCAGATCGAGAATCGCCTCGACGATCTGGGCGCCGACCGGAAGCCGTTCGACCAGGCGCTGGGCGCTGATCAGGTCATCCGCGCTCATGGTTGCCACGGCTTTGGCGGGCGTGCCTGTCGTAGTTTCGACAATGATGCGCCGTTCGCTTGCCCGGTCGGGATAGGTGACGTCGATTTGCATAAGGAAGCGGTCGAGCTGAGCTTCCGGCAGCGGATATGTGCCTTCCTGCTCGAGCGGGTTTTGGGTTGCAAGTACGTGAAACGGGCGCGGCAGGTCGTGCGCTTCACCGGCGACCGTGACATGATATTCCTGCATCGCCTGCAGCAGGGCCGATTGGGTCCTTGGGCTTGCCCGGTTGATTTCGTCGGCCATCAAGAGCTGGGCGAAAACGGGGCCTTTGAGAAAGCGGAATCCGCGCCGTCCGGCGCCGCTTTCCTCGAGGATTTCCGAGCCCAGAATGTCGGCGGGCATCAAATCGGGCGTGAACTGGACGCGCCTTGCGTCGAGGCCAAGCACTGTGCCGAGCGTTTCGACCAGCTTGGTCTTAGCAAGGCCGGGGACGCCGACAAGCAGGCCGTGGCCGCCGCATAGCAAGGTCACCAGGGTCTGTTCGACCACCCGGTCCTGACCGAAGATGACGGCGCCAATCGCCTTGCGTGCCGCGCCGACCCGGCCGAGCATTGCTTCGGCCTGCAGGGCCACGGCGTCTTCGAGCGAGGTTGCGATCTTGTCCGGCTGTCTGTTCATTATCAATCCCTGTCCGCTTCGCGCTCCACTGTGCCCCGGCTGTGGTCTTAAAGCCACCGGCTTTCGATTTGCCCACCAAACAATAGATTGGAGCTGCGGCTCCTTTGTCGATAGGAAAGGCCGGTAATCAGCGGAAGGCGCGGGTCGTAAAGGGCGCGAGATTATGGCGGAAAGCGGATCGTCGGGACCCAAATTGGACGACACGTCCGGCCGTCTGACCGGTCTGGCGGCAATGGCGCGGGCGGCCGCGGGCTCGAAGCTGCCGCCGGTCGAGCAGTGGAATCCGCCGTTTTGCGGTGACATCGACATGCGGATCGCCGCCGATGGCACCTGGTTTTACCAGAAGACGCCGATTGGCCGGCCGGCGCTGGTGCGGCTGTTTTCGACAATATTGCGGCGCGACCCGGAGCGTTTCGTCCTCGTCACCCCAGTCGAGCGAGTCGGCATAACAGTCGATGATGCACCATTTCTCGCGGTCGAAATGCAGATCGAGAGCACGGGCGCGCAGCAAATCATTCATTTTCGCACAAATGTCGACGATTGGGTGCGGGTTGACCATCGGCACCCGCTGCGCTTTGCGGCCGGCGCTTCAGGCGGCGTCAAGCCCTATGTCCTGATTCGTGGCGAGCTTTGGGCGTTGCTCACGCGGGCCTTGTTCTACGACCTCGTTCAACTCGGCGAGACCCGCCAATGCGAGGGTGCGGCGATGTTCGGCATAGCCTCCGGCGCGGATTTTTTTCCGATAGCGCCTGCTGCCGATCTCGGGAGCGAAATGTGATCAATCCTGACGAGGACGGGCAGGCTTACGGGCCGTCAAATTTTCGTGAACGGGCCGCAGCGCGGCTGCGCACCGAGCCACAGCCGTCCGAGGGCGGGCCGGGCCTGGCCGGCCATGGCGATCACGCCATCGCCGGCCTGGCGGCATTCTCGCGCGATGGCCTCAAGGCGCGGCCGGCCGCCGTGCTTGTCCCGATCATCGCGCGGCGGCCGGCCGCGACACTTTTGTTGACCAAGCGCGCCAGCCATCTGCGCGACCATTCCGGCCAGATCGCCTTTCCCGGCGGCAAGATCGATCCGAGCGATGCTTCGCCACTTGCCGCCGCGCTGCGCGAGGCAAGCGAGGAAATTGGTCTCAGCGCCAGCGAGGTGACCCCGCTCGGCTATCTTGACACATATCTGACCGCCACCGGTTTTCGAATCGTGCCGCTGGTAGGGCTGGTCGAGCCCTCTGCGCTGCTCTTGCAACAATCGGCCGAGGTCGAGGAGGTTTTCGAGACACCGCTGGCATTTCTGATGAATCCCGGCAATCATCAACGCCATGCCCGGGAATGGCAGGGTTCGCTGTGGCATTATTATGCTATGCCGCATGGCGAGCGCTATATCTGGGGTGTGACGGCGGGCATCATCCGCAACCTTTATGAGAGGCTGTATTTGAATGTGGCGAGCCCTGTTTGATGCGGCTGGGCTATTTCTTTCGCCTTTCGTGGTCTATGTCGTCTGGCTGCTGATGCGCCGTCGTTACGTCCTGCAAATCGATCATTGGACGCAGACCCGGTTGTCGGGTCTCGTCGTCGCCGGGCTCGGCGTTGCCGTCCTCGGCATGTTCATTCTGGGGCTGTTCGCAGAACGGCGGCAGGGCGCCTATATTCCGCCGCGCGTGGAGAAGGGTAAACTGCTGCCGGGGCATATTGAATGAGCCCGAGTGCAAGCCTTAGGGACCGCGGATTCTTGGACGAGCGCCGCCTCGCAGATCTGTTTGCCGTACTCGACGGCGGCGGCGAGGAGACAAGGGTGATCGGCGGGGCGATCCGCAATGCCTGGCTTGGACTGCCGGCCGGCGATGTTGATCTTGCCACTACGGCGCTGCCTACGGTCGTTATCGGCCGGCTTGAGGCTGCCGGGATGCGGGCGGTGCCGACCGGTCTGGCGCACGGGACGGTCACGGCTGTCGTCGAGGGCCAACCGTTTGAAGTGACGACTTTGCGCGAGGATGTCGAGACTGACGGGCGGCGGGCGCGGGTCGTCTTCGGCCGCGACTTCGCTCAGGATGCGCGTCGCCGCGACTTCACGGTCAACGCTTTGTCGTGCGATCGGCACGGGACAATTTTCGATTATGTCGGCGGCCTCGACGATCTGGCGGCGCGGCGGATTCGCTTCATCGGCCAGGCGCAGGCGCGGATTTCGCGAAGATTACCTTCGGGTGCTGCGGTTTTTCCGGTTTCATGCGGCCTATGGCGAGGGAGAGCTTGATCGCCAGGGATTTGCGGCGGCCATCGCCGAACGCGCGGGATTGGCACAATTGTCGCGCGAGCGGATCCGCGCCGAATTGCTGAAGCTCGTGGTGGCTCGCCGGGCGGCGGCAGTCGTTGGCGAACTTGCGACGGCGGGCCTGCTCGGCCCGTTGATCGCCGGCGTCCCGCAGCCTTCGAGGCTGCGGCGGGTCATCGCCATCGAGTCCTGCCTGGAGCGTCGGCCTGACCCGATTCTCCGCCTTGCGGGACTGGCGCTTGTGGTTGTCGAGGATGCCGTCCGGCTGCGCATGATGTTGCGGCTTTCCAATGACGAACATGGCCGGCTCGCCGGCGCGGCGCTGGCGCTGGCCCAGCTCAATCGGTTGCAAGAGCCGCCGGGCCGGTCGGGCTTGCGTGAATTCTTGTTCCGGAATGGTCGGGCGGCGGCGGTTGACGCCATGATACTCGCCCATGCCGACGCCCGTGCCGATCCTGAGGACGCCGCTTTCCTAGCGGCACACCGGTTTCTGGTCGACACGCCGGCGCCGCAACTGCCCTTCAACGGTGCCGACATTCTCGCCCGTGGCATTGGCAGCGGAAGGGCCGTCGGCGACGTTTTGAAAACTCTGCAGGCGCTGTGGATCAGGGCCGGCTTTCCCAAGGACCCGGCCATCCTCGCCAGGCTGCTCGACGAGGCCCTCGCCAATCGTGGCGATCGCCACGATTAGGACTTCCTGGGTCGGCCGAGTTGGATTAGGCTTGGCATGCTGGCAGCACGTGGCGTGGAGTTTTGTGATGGGTGCCCAACGTCGGACACCGGCGGATTTGGCCAACCGGATGGCCGGTCGGCGCGCACAGAATGGGGCTGTACAAGCGTGGCTGGCGCCGGGGACTTGGCGGCGGGTGACTTTCGTGCTGCCACGCCCGCAGGCCCGCGACAAGGCGCGTGAATGGTTTGAGCGCTTTCCCAAGGCGGCCTACATGACCGAGATCGAATTTTGGCGCGAACTGACCGATGGGCAGATCGAATTCACGATCCGGCGGTTGCCGAGCGCCGATTGATCATTCGACAAAACCGACGGTGTCGCTGGTGCGCCAAGCAAGATGCTGACCGCCATCGACTGCGATCAATTGCCCGGTGACGTTGCCGGCCGCCGCGAGATAGGCGACGGCCTCGGCGATATCGTCCGGCGCGACCGCGCGGCCAAGCGCGACGGCTTGCGCCTGCTTGTCGAAATCGGCGGCGGACTGCCTGGCATTGGCGAGGGTCGGTCCGGGTCCGATAGCATTGACCCGAATGCGGGGGGCGAGGGCCTGGGCCAAGGTCTGGGTTGCCGTCCACAGGGCTGATTTGGCGAGCGTGTAAGAGAAGAATTGCGGCGTCAGTTTCAATACTTTCTGGTCGATAATGTTGATGATGGCGCCGGTCCGTTCGCGCGGCAAGGCCCGGGCGAAGGCCCCCGAAAGGAAACAGGGAGCCCGCAGATTGATCGCGAAATGCCGATCCCAAAGCAGCGGATCGAGCCGCTTGGCCTCGTCCGCTTCAAACAGGGAAGCGTTGTTGACGAGAAGGGTCACCGGTCCGAGCTGCGATGCGGCCGTGTCGATCAAACGATCGAGTTCGGCAACATCAGCAAGATCGGCGCTCACCAGAGCCGCTGGTTGGCCCGCGGCGCGCAGCTGATCGACCAGTTCGCGGGCCTCGCGGACCGAATTGTGGCAGTGGATCGCAAGGCCATAACCTTCCTTGGCCAGCCGTAAGGCAATCGCCCGGCCAATTCGTCGGCCGGCGCCGGTCACAAGAGCGGTGCCTGGGAGCAGCTGCGGCGGGATCGACGGCGCAAGCGGCGACTGTGGCATGGGTTGCGGCCTCCAGACTTTTGATGGGCGCTAGGGGAACCAGGGGATTCGGGGTAATAGACCAAAACCGGAACCGGCCAACCGGCCGTGCGGCGATGAGGAGATCATGATGGGTCTGATTAGTTTTGCAAAATCGGTGGGCGCGAAAGTTTTCGGCTCGAGCGAACATGCCGCAGCGCCGGCTGAGGAGCTGAAAAAGGAAGCGGAAAAGCATGGCCTCGATGTTTCCAAAGTCAAGGTCGAGGTTGACGGCGACAAGGTCAAGGTCTCAGGCGAGGCAGCCTCGACCGCCGAGGCGGAGAAAATCGCCATTGCCATGGGTAACACCATTGGCGTTTCCCATGTCGACACGACGGCGTTGAAGCCGGCCAAAGCTTCCGCTGTCTCGAAATTCTATACGGTGCAGAAGGGCGATACGCTGTGGAAGATTGCCGAACAGGAATATGGCAAGAGCCATGGCAAGGACTTCGGCAAGATATTCGAGGCCAACAAACCAATGCTGAAGGACCCGGACAAGATCTACCCGGGGCAGGTCTTGCGGATCCCGCCGCTCAGCTAATTCAGCCGTCGATATGGCGTGTTGCGGCGAAAGCTGGCACCGCATGATCGAATTCGGCGAGCCAGGCGACCAGCGACTTGTGGGCCGGGCGCCATTGCCCGTCGAACCGCAAGTCGAGATAGCCGAGCGCGCAGGCCGTCGCGACATGACCGATGTCGCGCGGCCCGTGCGGGGGAGCGGCCGCAAGAAAGCCTAGCGCCTTGTCGATCTTGGCGGCTTGCAGGGTCGTCCATTTCTTCTCCTGGCGCTCGGGCGCGCGATAGCGCTTCTCGTAGACCAGCAGAAGCGCGGCATCGAGCAGACCGTCGGCCAGCGCCTGCAGCAGCAGGGCACGATAGCGTGCCGCGGGCGCGTGCGGAATGAGCTTGCCACCACCGGCGCGATAATCAAGATAGTCGACAATGACGGCACTGTCGTAGAGCGCCAGCCCGTCTTCGTTGACGAGGCAGGGAATCTTGCCGAGCGGGTTCGGGTTTTGCTCGCGCAGTGGATCGTTGGGGTCGCTGGTGTTTAGCGAGAGAACCTTGATGGTGTCGCTCAGGCCGAGCAGACTTGCGGCGATTTTCACCTTGCGGCCGAATGGCGAGGCTGAAGCTGAATATAGCGTAAGCATGGCTATCCCGGGTTGGATCCTTCAGCGGCAGGCGGGCGACTGCCCGATTAGGCGGGCTGGAGATTGACGGCTTTCGGTCCCTTACCCTTCTTGTCCGGCTCGATATCATAGGTGATACGCTGACCGTCGCTTAGGGTGGCAAGGCCGGCCTGTTCGACCGCCGTTATATGGACGAAAATATCCCGGCTTCCGTCGTCGGGCTTGATAAACCCATAGCCTTTTTCGCTATTGAAGAATTTCACTGTTCCCTGCTGCGGCATAGCGGATTCCTCGAGGCGGCGCTCGGTTGCGACCGGGCAAGGTGCGGTTTCGCGCTTTATTGTGAGCGTGCCAAATGTTCAGTCAAGTCGGCCTCTTTGGCAAGGCGGATTTATTCGCCGGCGAGCCATTCGACCGCACAATCGGCGCCGTCGCCCTGCGCCAGGCGGGCGGTCAGATATGGCAGGATGATCTCGGCTTCCTCGCGAAGGGAATAGGGCGGATTAAGGACGATCATCCCACAGCCGTGAAGGCCCTCGCTGCGCCCGGTCCACAAGCGTAGGTGCAGAAGACGGCGCAGGCCAGCAGCGCGCAGCCGTTCGGCGAGGCCGAAGCCTGGCGACGGGGATTTGATCGGATACCAGAGCGCCTGGGTGCCGGTTGCCCATTTGCGCTGGGCGCTGACCAGGCCGGCCTGCATCCGCTGGCTTTCTCTTGCCTTTTCGAAGGGCGGATCGACCAAGACGAGGCCGCGCCGCTCCTTTGGCGGCAGAAAGGCGTTCCATGCGAGATAGCCGTCGATCTCGATCACTTTCACGCGTCGATCGCGACCCATAGCGGCGCGCAGCAAGGCCGCGTCCTGGCGATGCAGTTCGCACAGGCTCGCCCGATCAATGTCACGCAGCATGGCCTGGGCGAGGCGCGGCGAACCGGGGTAGCGATAAGGTCGACCGTCAGATTCGCAAGGACCGACGAGGTCGAGATAGGGTTTTAACAATGCACCGGCCGCCCCTTCCGCATGGCCGGCCAAACGGCCGATGCCCTCACGCCATTCGCCGGTGCGCGTCGATTGCGGCGCGGCCAAATCATATTCGGCGATTCCGGCGTGGGTATCGAGAAAGAAGAACGGGGCCGGTTTGCGGCGCAGATAATCGAGCATCCGCACCAGGAGAACGTGCTTGAACACGTCAGCAAAATTGCCGGCGTGGAACGCATGCCGGTAATTCACGGGGAGTGACGGCGACCGCGACGGTCTTGCTTGACAACCATGGTCCGATCAGGCCTTCAGAGGACTCTCGGTACGCTGATTTCGCTCGCGCGACAGCTGTTGCGGCTGACCTGCGGACAGTTCTGGAAATTGCGCAAATCCTTGCTGAAGCAGAAGCGGACCTCCTGCAAGACCTGCTTTTTGCAGACAATCGCCATCATCTCGGGCCGCAGGCCCCTGTTGACTTCGGCGAAGGCACGCATGATTTCGTTTGGCGCCAGCCGTAGATCGTCTTGCGGCAGCGCGAATTGGGCCGGGATCTGGATAGTCGCACGCGCCCGTCGGACGTCGGCAAAATAGGCCTGCGGGCCCTTGCCGGAACAAGTGCCGTGCTTGCGCCATTCGTAGCGGGCGAGCCCGTCATCGGGGAAGATCCCGGCGGCGCTATCGAGGACCAGGCGCGAAACAGGGCGGGCATTGTCGCAATCGCTCGGAAAGCCGCGGTCATATTGCGGCCAAAGACCGTGGACGACGAAGCCAAGGTTAGCGCCGATCCGGCATTGGTTTTTGGCCCGCTGCGCGCCGCCAGATTCACAAAAACCGGAAGACCAGGACAGGGCGAGCACGTAGAAATCGAAATTGCCGGACGGATCCGCCGATCGCTGGAAGCCGTCGGAGGGCGGCGGCGTCGAACATTGGTCGAGAACGCAGGGTCGGCCCGCGTCAGGTCTGGCCGGCCGGCCGAGGCGCTCCCAAAAGGATTGGGCCGGCGCCGCAGCCGGCCAGGCGAGGCTCGCAAGGCTTACGAGAAGACCAAATGCCGCCAGCCTCAAGGCCGCGCTGCGCGGCAGTTCGGCGCATAGGCCCAATTGCGATCGACGCCTGCGACACAGAATTCGAGACCGTAGTCGAGCCCGATGATTCCCAGGCCCTCGCCAATCCAATAGGTCAGCTGATGCATGTTGCCGTCGGAGAGCAAGACCCGGGCAAGACAATAGCGGCGTGGGATATAGTCGGGGCCGTTGGCCCTGAAGCCGGTTTCCCCAATCCGGTCAACCTGGGCAATCTGCAATTGACTGCCCCAATAGTCGCTTTCCTTTTCATGGAACCGCCCAACAATCCGGTCGAGCACGCCACGATTGTCGCAGGCCGGGATGTCGGCGCGATAAGCTTCGGAGCGTCGCTCGGCCGGCATCATCGGGCGAGCCTCGGCCTTGGGCAGAATCTGGATGCACAGGCCGAGGGAAAGGCAGACAATCGATGCTATTGTCGAGGCGCGAAGCATGGCGCAATCCTTCTCACACGATTGGTCGGGGACGATGCGGCGGCTGGCGCGGCGGGTCAAGAGTGTCGTTGGGCAAAGTCCAATGACGGGCTGCCTTTCATTCGGGTTTGTTGCGGCAGGGTACCACTCGAATTCTGGCGCATCGCCCGGGGCTCAAAAGGAGAGCGGCATCTCTGCCGCTCTCGTTTGTGTCA
Source organism: uncultured Alphaproteobacteria bacterium (assembly GCA_963773155.1). GTDB lineage: Bacteria > Pseudomonadota > Alphaproteobacteria > Rhizobiales > Beijerinckiaceae > CAVZAB01. The sequence goes on from CAVZAB010000025.1 coordinate 140,387, forward strand.
GATTGACCGGCGTAGTCAGCCCTGCGGGCTGGTGCCTGGCGGGCCGGACGGGTCCTGCTGAGCGGCGCGGCGCGCCGCCATAAAGCGGTCAAATTCCTCGCGGTCCTTGGCGCGGCGCAATTGATCGAGGAAGAAGGCGAAATCGCGCTCGGCATCGGCGAGTTTGCGGCGTTCCTCCTCAAGGCGCGCCAGCTCGGAGCGCTTCCAATCGTCAAAGGCGCTGTTGCCGCTGCGGCTCCATTCGAAGCCCTGGCCACGCCAGGCCTGGGCCCACGCCGGGTTCCAGTGCTCGGCCTTGCGCCGCCAAAGTTTCAGAGCGAGCAGGCCAAGCCCGATTGGCCAGTAGAGTATGAACCCGAGAATAATCGCCGCGGTTTCAAGAGGGTGGCTGGTCATAAAGCCGCAATTGCTGCGCCGCCCAAGTGGCATTCCACGCTCATAGGGACCCTTGCCGTCCGACGCAAAATCCGTTGCAAACGAACCGCGCATCCTGTTCCTCCTTAATAGGGCCGCCATAGCGCCCGATGTAATGCCCATTTACATCGGAGGCACCGGTCGGGATTTCAAGAGGGCCGTGCGATTTTCGGATCAAGCGCAACCGTGCCGCATTAAGTCTTGGCGTCGGCGGCGGCGAGGAGTAAGCATGGCTAAGGGAGGACCTGTGATGAGGCCCTGGAGGGAACGATTGCCCAGGCGTGCGGCGGGGTTTGGCGCAGCTTTGCTGGTTGTTGGCTTGATCGGCATGGCCGGCCGCGGCTGGGCCGCAAATTTCCCGTCCCGCGAAGGGCTACCGGCGCCGGTTTTGCCCGATTGCACCTGTCGGTTTCATGGCCGCGATCTGCCGCTCGGCAGCCGTGTTTGCTTGGCGACGCCAGAGGGTGCGCATTACGCCCAATGCGTCCGCGAACTCAACGTGACGTCGTGGCGGCCTGACCCCGAAACTTGCGCCGAGGCGCGTATTTCGGCGCCACCAGCGCTTTGACGGAACGCCGATGCGGCATGGGCCCTCCTTTCTCGGGCGACGCGGCTACCATCACGGCCGCCTGAAGGAAGCTTTGGTCGAGGCTGCCCGGGCGCTCGTTGCCGAGCGCGGCGAGGCGGGGTTCACACTGGCCGAGGCGGCAAAGCGTGCCGGGGTTACGGCAGCGGCGCCCTACCGGCACTTTTCCGACCGCAATGCCCTGCTTGGTGAACTTGCCAAACGCTCGTTCGACCTCTTCAGCCAGCGTTTGAAAGGCGCCTGGGACGAAGGCCGGCCGGATCCGGTCCAGGCGCTCCGGCGCATGGGGACTGCCTATCTTGCCTTTGCTCGCGAGGAACCAGGCCTTTACCACGCGATGTTCGGCAATGCCCAGGCACTTGCGCCGGAACAGGCAGCGGCGGCGCGCCAATCCTTTGATCTTCTGGCGGTCGCCGCACGGGCCGTGCTGAGCCAAACGGGGGCCGCCAACGCCGGCGTTGATCAGCTCGCTAGTGAGATCTGGGCTCTTGCGCATGGCGTCGCCCAATTGATGCTCGCCGGCCATTTCGACGCGTTTGCGCCGCCTTGCGATCCGACCGGCGTCTTGGTGAGCGGTGCGGCGGGGTTGGTCGAAGCAGCGGTCAGGCGAGGCGGCGGGAGGAAAGAGGCATGAGTGCACTGCTGCCATTTGAACCGCGGCGGTTTCGCTCGACGGTTCCGTTTTATGCGGCCTATCGGCCGACCTATCCCAAGACGCTGATCGCCATGGTCGCCAATGATCTGCGCTTGGCGCCGAGCGATCGGCTGCTCGATCTTGGCTGCGGTCCGGGACAGCTTGCGCTAGCCTTTGCGCCGTTCTGCCGGCAGATCGTGGCGATGGATCCGGAACCGGACATGCTGGCGGCGGCGGCCCGAGAAGCCGCGCAGGCCGGCGTCGCAGTGACGCTGATCCAAGGCAGTTCCTTCGATCTTGCACCCGAGCTCGGTTTATTCCGATTGGTCACTATGGGCCGGTCCTTCCACTGGATGGATCGCAAGGCGACTTTGGCGCTGCTCGAAGCGATGGTCGTTGCGGATGGCGGCCTAGCCTTTTTCGATGAGCAAGCCATCGGCCGTTCGACCGGCCGCTGGCGAGAAATTATGCAGGAGGCGATTGCCAAATTCTCGACCAAGTCCTCCACTCGAGCGGCGCGTTCGGCGCCCAGTTGGCGTAGTCACGAGGAAATCTTGCTGCAGTCGGCCTTTGCCTCGCTGCGCCGTTTCGGGGTCGTCAACAGGCGCGAGATCGATGCCGATGCGATCGTCGGGCGTGCCTTGTCGATGTCGTCGGGATCGCCTGACGCGCTCGGCGAGCGCCGCGCCGATTTCGAGCGGGAGCTGCGCCAGCAATTGCACGAATTGCAACCGGATGGGCGGTTCGAGGAAATTGTCGAGATGCGCGCACTAATTGCCAGGCGCGCCGATCCCCCGCACTAAGCCGCAATGCGAGCGATGACTTTGCTGCAGCCGGGTTGAGGTTGGTCGGCGGTGGTGACGTGCTGATCAGGATTGCGACCTGCGGTGTCCGTCGAACCGATTTGTGCATAGTCTGCGGCGTTCGCCAAACAACGCCGCAGCTGTCGATCGGCACCGGTCACGAATTGGCGGGTCGAATCGCGGCGATCGGTCGAGCGGGCGAGTGGGCCAGCGGCCCCGCTGGCAGCCTCGCCAGCCGTTGGCCGTCCCAAGCTCCTTCGATGGCAAGGCGCATTATGGGTTACAGCAAGGCTGCGTTTGGGCCGGCGGCTCGGACGAACCTGTCCCAGAATTCTTGACGCCGCGATTCATTTCATGGCCCCGCGCTAATCCAGCCATTTTGGGTATTGCCGCTGCCGGGGGCGTGCCTAGCCTGGTGAGGGCTTAGCGCGTCCTGCCTTTGCGCATGGTCCGGCTGCCCGCCTTGCCGCCGGTCGAACGGCCTGTCGGCGGGGCGGGGCCACCCTTGGCCCGCACGCCAATTCCAAGCGGCACGCTGCGATCGGTTCCTGGTCCCATCTCGTCAAGCCCGGGCTTGCGCACGCGTGGCCGCGGTAGATTGGCATTGGCGCCGAATTGCCGGGTGCCACGATAGCCGCCGGTTCGCTCGTCGATCGATTCCTGGCGGGCCAGGGGATCTTCGGCAATGGCAAGTTCGGTCGCCTGCAGGCGCTTGATTTCGTCGCGCAGCCGCGCCGCCGTTTCGAAATCGAGATCGGCCGCAGCCTCGCGCATCCGCCGCTCGAGATCGGCAATCGCGGATTTGAGATTGTGGCCGACCAGGGATCCCGCTTCCGCAATGCCGGAATCGACGGTGACGTGATCCTGTTCGTAGACGCTGGTCAGAATATCGGCGATTCCCCGCTTGATCGATTCCGGCGTAATGTCATGGGTCAGGTTGTAGGCCGCCTGCTTTTCGCGCCGTCGGTTGGTTTCGGCGATCGCCCGCTGCATCGAGCCGGTCATCTGGTCGGCATAAAGAATGACCCGCCCGTCGACATTGCGGGCGGCGCGGCCAATCGTCTGAATGAGCGAGGTCTCGCTGCGCAGAAAACCTTCCTTGTCTGCGTCGAGAATGGTCACCAGAGCGCATTCGGGAATATCGAGGCCCTCGCGCAGGAGGTTGATACCGACCAGAACGTCGAAAGTGCCAAGCCGCAGGTCGCGGATGATTTCGATTCTTTCGATCGTGTCGATGTCGGAATGCATGTAGCGCACCCGCACGCCGTTCTCGTGCAGATATTCGGTGAGGTCTTCGGCCATCCGCTTGGTGAGAACGGTGACCAGGCTGCGGTAGCCCTTGCTGGCGGTCTGCTTGACCTCGCCGAGGAGGTCGTCGACTTGCGAACGGGCCGGCCGAATCTCGACGGGCGGATCGATCAGTCCGGTGGGCCGGATGACCTGCTCGACGAAAATGCCGCCGCTGCGTTCGATTTCCCAGGGTCCGGGCGTCGCCGAGACATGAATGGTCGGCGGCCGCATGGCGTCCCATTCCTCGAAGCGCAATGGGCGATTGTCCAGACAGGACGGCAGCCGAAACCCGTATTCGGCGAGCGTTGCCTTGCGCCGGAAGTCGCCGCGATACATGCCGCCGATCTGGGGAACGGTAACATGGCTTTCGTCGACAAAGACGAGCGCGTTGTCCGGCAGATATTCGAACAGCGTCGGCGGCGGTTCACCGGGCTGGCGGCCGGTCAAATAGCGCGAATAGTTTTCGATCCCGGCGCACGAACCGGTCGCTTCGAGCATTTCGAGATCGAATAGGGTGCGTTGTTCGAGACGCTGAGCCTCGAGCAGGCGGCCGGCGCCGTTGAGTTGGTCGAGCCGAACCTTGAGCTCGGACTTGATTCCCTTGATCGATTGCAGCAGCGTCGGGCGTGGCGTCACATAATGGGAATTGGCGTAGACTTTGACGAAGCCCAGCTGCTGGGTCTTCTGGCCGGTCAGCGGGTCGAATTCCTGGATCGAATCGATTTCTTCGCCAAAAAAGCCGATCCGCCAGGCACGATCCTCGTAATGGGCGGGGAACAATTCGATCGTGTCGCCGCGGACCCGGAAGGTGCCGCGGGCAAAATCGGCATTGGTTCGGCGATATTGAAGAGCGACGAGATCGGTGACGATCTGTCGCTGGTCGACCTTTTCGCCGACCTTCATGGCGAAAGTCATGGCCGTATAGGTTTCAACCGAGCCGATGCCGTAGATACAGGAGACGGAGGCGACAATAATGACGTCGTCGCGTTCGAGCAGCGCCCGGGTCGCGGCATGGCGCATGCGGTCGATCTGTTCGTTGATCGAGCTTTCCTTCTCGATATAGGTGTCGGTGCGCGGCACGTAGGCTTCCGGCTGGTAGTAATCATAGTAGGACACGAAATATTCGACGGCATTGTCAGGAAAGAAGCTCTTGAACTCGCCGTAGAGCTGCGCCGCAAGCGTCTTGTTGGGGGCGAGGATCAAAGCCGGCCGATTGGTCAACTCGATCACCTTGGCCATGGTGAACGTCTTGCCGGAGCCGGTGACGCCGAGCAGCACCTGGTCGCGGTCGTGTCTTGCAATGCCCTCGACAAGTTCGGCAATCGCATTGGGTTGATCGCCTTGCGGCCGATATTCGGACCGGCTCGCAAAGCGAAGGCCCCCTTCGGATTTTTCCGGCCGCGCCGGCCTATGCGGCGTCCAGGGGCGGCGTGCGTGGAAACGTGGATCGCCGCTTTCAAGCAATTGTTTCAGGGATTGTGCGGTTGCCGCGGCGCCGCTCATGCCCGGTGGATGGGTTGGCTCGGCCCGCACCGGTCGTGCTGGTTCTTCGCGCGCGTTAAGAGCGGGATTGAGCAGGGCGGCGAGATGTTCGCCGAGCGGCGACAGATCAGGGCGCGAGGCCTTGGCTCGGGTCGGCCGCGGGGGTTTGGTCGGTTTAGGCATCCCGTCAATATGGGATCAAAATGGGCGCCGGAAAAGCCAGCCGCCGGTCACTTTTCCTGGACGCCGCCGGCCGCCTGCCGAAAGGCAACCACAAAAAGCTGCAAATCGGCGGCTGGGAGATCGGAAACCGCGTAATAAGCGAAATCGCCATCCTGCCAGTGCAGCGTGGCATAGCCGCCGCTCGAGCCGGCCTTGGCTGGCGCCTGGGCTTCAGCGGCCGTTACGAGTGGAACGGCGGTCAGGCTGATCAAATGCTCGCGCCGGCGATAGACCAGGCTCGCAACAGCGTGCAAATCGACGATGTCGACGCGCCCGCCAACCAGCGGAAAACCCTGATTGGCGAGATCGACGACAGCCGGCGATGCCGCGAGCTTGGCGCTGAACCAAGGCTTGACGACGTGGCGATCGGAGGAGGCAACATCGATCGGCTGGGCGGCGAGCAGGCTTCGTTGGTGCGCGGCAAGAATCGCCTCGCCTATCCGAGCCTGCGGGCGCGGCGCGAGCAGCGCATAGGTGAAGCCGCTCGCCAGAAATGCGCCGATTAACAGCGAGGCAGCCATCGCCCGGAAGGCGCTGGCCGGGCCGGTTCGCCCGGCATAGCGCTGAATCATCTGCTCGCGGAGCGGGCTTGGCACGGCTGGCTGGGGCAGCAATTCGCGCATGAGGTGGCGCAATGCCAGCAGGCTTCGATACCGCCCGGCAAGCGCCGCATCCTCGGCCAAGCTATCCTCGAAGGTCAGGCTATCGACGGCATCGAGTTCGCCGTCGACATAGGCCTGCAGCATGGCCTCGCAATCCTGCGGCCGGCCGGGGCTTTGGTTGGTCATGAGGGGTCCTTTACTATCGCTGCCATTAGGAGCGCGCGGGCGCGGGCAAGGCGCGACATGACGGTACCGATTGGGACGCCGGTTATGGCGGCGATGTCGCGATAGGCAAGATCGCTGATTTCGCGCAAGACCAGCGTCTCGCGGTAGGGGTCGGGCAGGGCGGCAATGGCCGCCTCGAGCCGGGTTGCTTCGACCTTGGCGATCAGCGCCGCTTCGGGCGTGGCAGGATCGGCCGGCGCGATCGACGCCGGATCGCTGCTTGTTGCCGCTTCGTCAAGGCCGCGGCGGCGGCGTTCGCCGGAAAGGCGCGTGAATGCCGCGTTGCGGACGATCGCCAGAAGCCAGGCCCTGGCATTGCCAGCCGAATAATCGCCGATGGCACAAAAGGCGCGCAGGCAGGCATCCTGAACGACATCCTCGGCGTCGTGCCGGTTGCCGACGATCCAGCGGGCCAGGCGATAGGCATCGTCGAGATGGGGTACGACCACCTCGGCGAAACGTATCTTGGCCCGATCCCGTGTGGCGTTCACTCAAGGGTCCGCAGCAAAAGGCTCAAGGCGTGACGATGATCCTACCGGTCATGAATGGATGGAGACCGCAGAAATAGACATATTCGCCGGCCGTCGGGAAAGTAAAGGCATAGGTCTCGTCGCTGTCGAGCGCCGCGGAATGGAAGCTCGCGTCGGCGGCAACGATTGTGTGGGGAATATCGTCGCCATTCTGCCAGACCACCGTCGTGCCCGGAGCGACGCTGAGAGCGCCTGGGCCAAAGCTGAAATTGTCGATTCTGACCCGCACCTCACCGCCGGCCCTGGGACCGGCGACGAAGAGCGCGGCGGCAAGCGCCAGCTGCGCAAGGCCGAGGAGAAGCGAGCGGGCGTGGCGCATGCCCCGATCACGTCGCCGAGAGCGGCGTGTCGGTGATCGCCAGTGGCTCGCTGGCTGTCTTGAACAAGACGGTGCGAATGCCGAGGACCGAACGCAGCTTTTCGGCGGCAACGACCTGCGGGCCAGGCGAGGGGGCGCTGCCCGGCTGCGGCTGCGGAAAAGCGGTCGAATAGGCGGTATGGAAGGTGACGTTGCCCTCGACCTTTTGCATGAGCTGGTGGATATGGCCGTTGAGCACGGTCACCGAACCGAACCGTTGCAGCAGGGCGAGCGCCTGTTCCGAATCCTGAGTGCCCCAACCCCAAGCCGGATAGACCGACCACAACGGAATATGAGCAAAGACGACGATCGGTGTCGAGTCGGACAGGCCCGCCAGATTGCCGGCGAGCCAGGCCAATTGTTCGCTGCCGAGTTGGCCGAGGCCGCCGGCCTGCAAATTGACGACATTGACGAGGCCGATGAAACGCACGCCGCCGTGATCGAAGGCGTAGTAGCCGGGGCCCTTGGCGGCCTTGCCGTAACGATCGACATAGGCCTTGCCGAGGGCTTCGTCGATGACGTCGTGTTCGCCCGGCACATAGTGGACGTCGAGGCCGGCGGCGCCAATGAGCTGAGTGGCGTCATCGAATTCGAGGGGCTTCGATAGATGGGTAATATCGCCGGTGTGGAGCATGAAGGCAGGCTTGACTGGCAGCTCCTTGACCCTGTCGATGGCCGCGCTTAGCGTCGCCCGGGCATTTGGGTTGGCCGGCTTTTCGAAGCCGATATGGCTGTCGCTGATCTGGACAAAGGTAAAGGAGGAATCGGCGGCCATGGCCGGCTCGCTGCCGAGCAGGCCGAGCGTGCGTGGCACGCCGCCGCTGACGGTCCACACGACGCCGGTTCCAGCCCAGACCATGCATTCCAGGGCTTGGCGGCGATTGGGGTCGGCGTTGGTTTCGTCGCGGTCTCGTCTGGCCATGCTGATGTCCTCCGCTGGGGCTATGCGGGGAAGACTCGCGCTGCGGCGTTTTTATTCCCGGCTTTTTCGCAAGGCCCCGCCTGAGGTAAGGCGGTTCTGGATGGTTCATGCTCCGTTCATGCGCTCGCCGCCATTGTTAGGCAGGCTCGACTAATTCTAGGTGGAACGACGCTGGGGCGTCGGTTTCTGCGCCGCCTCACCGAGGAGTTCGACATGGGTCTCGGCGCCGATCCAAGGATGGCGATGGTTGCCCTCAACCGGTTCGGCTTGGGGGCGCGACCTGGTGATCTGGCCGCCGCCGCGGGCGATCCGCGCGGCTATGTGAAGAGCGAAGCGGCATCGGCGGCGATTGCCGATTTGCAAAGCCCGGCCCTATTGGCAACCAAGGCCAATCTGCAGCTTTTGTTTGCCGATCAGGAGGAAAGGCGCCGCCAGCGCGACACGGCGCCGCCGCCGGCCGCGGCAGCGGCGGCTGTCGCCACGATGGCCGAGGCGCCGATGAACGGCGAGGCGTCGATGGCCGCCGCGCCGCCGCCAGCCAATCCCGCGGCGGCTGCGGCGATCGCCAGCCCGGCACTCGGGCCGGACGGTAAGCCGAAGCCGCCCGCACCGTCGATCGAGCAGAGGACCTACCGGGCCGAGGTCCTCGAACGCCTGAAAAAACAAGTTGGCGTCCCAGCTGGTTTTGTCGAGCGGCTGGTCGGCTTTTGGTCCAATCATTTTGCTGTCTCGGTCGGCAAGGGCCAGTTCGTGCGCATGGCGGCCGGATCGTTCGAGCGCGAAGCGGTCCGCCCGCATGTTCTGGGCTCGTTTTCGGCCATGCTGAAGGCGGTCGAACAGCATCCGGTCATGGTATTCTATCTCGACAATCAGCATTCAATGGGTCCGGACTCCCCGGCCGGGCGCAACCGGTCGAAGGGCCTCAACGAGAATCTGGCCCGCGAAATTCTTGAATTGCATACGCTCGGTGTTGGCAGCGGCTATAGCCAGGCAGATGTTACCAGCCTGGCCCGCATCATCACCGGCTGGACCTTTGCCGGGCGCGATGGCCGGCTTGGCGAACCGGGCACCTTCGCCTTTTTTGCCAATGCGCACGAGCCGGGAAGCCAGACGCTTCTCACCCGAACCTACGCGCAGCCGGGCGTCCAGCAGGGCGAGGCGGCGCTGGCTGATCTGGCTCGCCATCCGGCCACCGCGACGCATATTGCGACCAAACTGGTCCGCCATTTCGTCGCCGACGATCCACCGCCGGAGATTGTCGCGCGGCTCGCCGCGGTTTTCCGCGACTCCGGCGGCGACCTTCGGGCGACGAGCCTTGCTCTGGTCGAACAGGATGCGGCCTGGACTGCGCCGATGTCGAAAATCCGGACGCCCTATGAGTTCCTGATCGCCAGTGCTCGCGCTCAGGGGCGGGCGCCCGAAGATCCCGGGCCGGTGCTCGGCGCCCTCAACGCGCTTGGCATGGGGGTGTGGCAGCCACCGGGACCGAACGGGTTTGGCGACACTGTCGCCGCCTGGGCCTCGCCGGAAGGGATGAAGATTCGCCTCGACATTGCCGCACAAATGGCCCAGCGCATCAAGGAACCCGGCAATCCGCTCAGCATGCTTGATACGGTTGCCGGTCCTGCCTCTTCGGGCGAGACGAGGCAGGCGATCGCCCGGGCGGAATCCCGTCAGCAGGCCCTGGCCCTGTTGTTCATGTCACCTGAATTCCAGCGGAGATAGAACTCATGGCGCCTTTCTGTCAGACCCCGTCGCTCTCGCGTCGCGCCGTCTTGATGAATAGTGGTGCGCTCTATGCCTCCGCCTTCCTGCCCACTGTCGCCTCGGCGGCCGAACGGCGCGATCCCAGGCTCGTGGTCATCATTTTGCGCGGTGCCCTCGATGGCCTGGCGGCGGTCGGACCCTTTGGCGATCCCGATTATGCGAGCCTTCATGGCGAACTCGCGCTTTCACCCGTCGGTGAGCAGCCCGGCTTTTCGCTCGATGGATTCTTTGTGCTCAACCCGGCTATGCCGACTTTCGCCCGCCTCTACAAAAGCGGCCAGGCGGCCGTCGTGCATGCCTGTGCCACCGGCTATCGGGAACGGTCCCATTTCGATGGCCAGGACGTGCTGGAAAGCGGCTATCCTGGGCCGGGTCGGGTCGATTCGGGCTGGCTCAACCGGGCCATTGCCGCGCTGCCGCGCGGCGAACAGATCGGCCTCCACGGCGGGCTCGGAATCGGGGCGTCGATGCCGCTGGTGATGCGCGGGCCGGCGCCGGTTCTCGGCTGGGCGTCGCAGAGCATGCCGGCTGCGGGCGACGATCTCGCGAGCCGGGTCCTCGATTTATACACGCATCTCGATCCGACTTTGGCCAGGGCCCTGCGCGAGGGGCTCGATACGGACAGGATGGCGGCCCGCCAAGGGGTTAGCGGCGAGATGGCAAAACCGCGCGGCGCGATGGACCAGCCGGCTGGGATGCGGCAGGCCGCGATGGGGGCGGCGAAGTTGATCGCGGCCGATGATGGGCCGCGGCTGGCGGCCATGGCCTTCGATGGCTGGGATACCCATGCCAATGAGGGCGGTGCGGTCGGTCAACTCGCGCTGCGGCTGTCGGGACTTGATGGGGCTTTCGAAGCGCTCGAAAGCGGGCTGGGGCCGTGCTGGAAAGACAGCGTTGTGGTCGCAATCACGGAATTTGGGCGAACCGCGAAGATCAACGGCACGATCGGCACCGATCATGGCACCGGCACCGTCGCCTTTCTGGCCGGCGGCGCGGTCAAGGGCGGCAGGGTCATCGCCGATTGGCCTGGCCTAAAGTCGGTGCAGCTCTTCGAGGGACGCGATCTGATGCCGACCCATGATCTGCGCGCGGTTCTCAAAGGGTTGCTCGCCGATCACTTCGGTCTCTCGAACGCGGTCCTCGGGGAGCGGATCTTTCCGGATTCGGCCGCGATCGCGCCGATGCGCGGCCTGATTGTCTAGGTGCTCCGCAGGGCGCGCCTATTTTGGTTCGCTACGCGCAAGGACCAGCAATGCGGGCGCCGCGCGGGGTCGGGCATAAGCGACAAGCAGCGCGAAAAGCCCGGTCGATATGGCGAAGCCTACGATCACGTCGATCAGGTAGTGGCCGCCGTCGACGGGGGTTGCAGCGATCAGCAACAAACTCCACAGGACAATCGGCCAGCGCAGCCAGCGGACCGGATAGGCGCAGAGGGCGGCGATGACGGCGCAGGCCGTGTGAAAGCTCGGAAAGCAGACAATGCCCTTGGCGGCGACAATCGGAATGGTGGTCATGGTGCCAAAATGCATGGCCAGAAAATCATCGGCCCGGTCGATGCCGGTCACCGGAGCCCGGCTCGTCTCCACCAATGGGTAGATGCCGAAATAGCTCAGCGCCTCGAGCGCCGGAAACGCCGCCGACAGAGCGATCGTGACCAGCGCGGCAAGCGCGAAGACATTGAGAAGTATGCGCAGCTGGGCATGGGCACGGGTCGCATAGAGGACCAGGGCGACGAGGCCGATTTCGACGATCATGCCGTCGTAGGCCAGCGAGAGCAGGCTCGCCAGGCGTGGATGGGCCTGAATGAAACGGTAATAGACCAGCCAGTCAAAACCGAGTGACCGATCGATTGCGGCAAGGGCGGGGTGGATCAGCGGGCGAGGGCTCGCCGCCGCAACATAGGAGAATGTGCCGAGTACGAGCGAATAGGCGAGCAAATCGGCAGCAAGCGTCGCGGCGACGCTGAGACGCGGCGCATTGCGGCGGTGCGGCGCATAGGCGATTGCGATGGCCGCCATGGCGAGCAAGGCGATCAGCGGGCCGAAGGTCCCGGTGAGATCGAGGCTGAGCGCCGAGGCCCGGCTGACCAGGAGGCAGACCAGCGCGGCAAGGCCGAGCGCGCCGCGGGTGATCAGATCGAGGGTCTTGATCCGCGCCTGGTCGCACATTTCTTCGCTCTCGGGTGGTCGCCAGCAGTTTCGCCGAATGAGCCTAAGGGAGGGTTAAGGGGCGGGTCCGGACGGCGAACGGTTTTGCCGTGTTTTATCGTTGCCCCGACGGATTGCCGCTCTTATGGTCCGACCAACGCCTTCCTGCCAATTGGAGCACGTCAATGGCCTTCCTCGCCAACGCCTTGTCCCGGGTTAAGCCATCCGCCACCATTGCGGTGACCCAGAAGGCGCGGGATCTGAAGGCCACGGGCCGGGAGATCATTTCGCTGTCGGTCGGCGAGCCGGATTTTGACACGCCCGACAATATCAAGGCGGCGGCCATCGAGGCGATCCGCCGTGGCGAGACGAAATATACGCCGGTCAGCGGCATTACCCCGCTGCGGGAGGCGATTGCGCGCAAGTTCAAGCGCGAAAACGGCCTCGATTACCGCTGGACCCAGACGATTGTTGGTACCGGGGGCAAACAGATCCTTTACAATGCTTTTCTGGCGACCCTCAATCCCGGTGACGAGGTCATCATTCCGGCGCCCTATTGGGTCAGCTATCCCGACATGGTGTCGCTGTGCGGCGGTACGCCCGTGCATATCGAGACCCGGATGGCCGAAGCCTTCAAGCTGCAGGCCGCCGACCTCGAGCGGACAATCACGCCGCGGACGAAATGGCTGGTGCTGAATTCGCCGTCGAATCCTTCTGGGGCCGCTTATACGCGCGACGAACTGAAGGCGATCACTGCGGTCGTTCGCCGCCATCCGCACGTCTGGATTTTGACCGACGACATGTACGAGCACCTCGTCTATGGCGACTTTACGTTTACGACACCGGCCGAGGTCGAGCCGGAACTGTTGGATCGGACGCTGACCATGAATGGCGTCTCGAAGGCCTACGCGATGACCGGCTGGCGGATCGGCTACGCGGCGGGGCCCGAGCCACTCATCAAGGCGATGGACATGCTGCAGGGCCAGCAGACATCGGGGGCCTGTTCGATCGCCCAATGGGCGGCGGTCGAGGCGCTTGATGGCAGTCAGGCGCATCTGCCGCGATTTCGCCGCGCATTCGAAGAGCGACGCGACCTCGTCGTGTCGATGCTCAACCAGACCAAATATCTGACCTGCCCGAAGCCGGAGGGGGCGTTTTATGTCTACCCTTCCTGTGCCGAGGCGATCGGGCGGACGACGCCGTCGGGGACGGTCATTCGCAATGACGAGGATTTTGTCAGCGCCTTGCTCGAGACCGAGGGCGTCGCGGCGGTGCATGGATCGGCATTTGGTCTGGGGCCGAATTTCCGGATTTCCTATGCCACTTCAAACGCGATGCTCGAGGAGGCTTGCCGCAAAATTCAAAAATTCTGCGCCGCTTTGCGCTGAAAGCGGATGGCCGGTTTGAACAATTCTGGCAGGGCATGCCACCTTGGTCGAAGGGACGACCGCGTTTCCACACTTGCGCTTCGGCCCCGGGGCTGAGACGATTGCCTAAGGAGATGCCGGTCGCCCCGGCGCCCAGGCGTCCCGGCCACGGGAGGGCGCGCGCGTCATGAATGACATTGCAGGGGGATCAGGTTCCGGCCGGATTGCCGGACCACGGCTGATTGCACTCGTCGGGCCGTTTCAAAGCGGCAAGACGACATTGCTCGAGAGCCTGCTTGCCCGCGCCGGCGCCGTGCAGCGGCAGGGCAAGGTCGGCGAGGGCACCAGCGTTGGCGATGCGAGCGCCGAGGCGCGCGCCCACCGAATGAGCGTCGAGCCCAATGTCGCCGCAATCGAATATCTCGGCGATCGCTACACCTTCATCGACTGCCCCGGCTCGATCGAGTTTCTCAACGACATGCGCAACGTGCTCGACGCTTGCGATGTGGCGGTGGTGGTTTGCGAGGCCGACAGCCGCAAGATTCCAATGTTGCAGGTGATCCTGCGCGAAATCGAGGAACTGGGCGTTCCTCGACTATTGTTTCTCAACAAGATCGATCTGGCGACCAATCGGGTGCACGAAACCCTGTCGATTTTGCAGCCGGCATCACAAACGCCGCTCCTGCTGCGTCAGATACCAATCTGGCAGAACGGCATTGCGACCGGTTTCATCGACCTGGCGCTAGAACGTGCCTTTGTCTATCGCGAGCATGCGCCCTCGAGTGTCGTCGATCTGCCGGTTGGCGAAGTGCCGGGCGAAAAGGAAGCGCGCTATTCGATGCTGGAGCGGCTAGCCGATTACGACGACGCGTTGATGGAAGAGCTGATTTCCGACATCGATCCGCCGCGCGACCAGGTCTTCGACGATCTCGCCAAGGAATTGCGTTATGGCCATGTGGTGCCGCTGCTGATTGGCGCCGCCGATCGGGGCAATGGCGTCACCCGCCTGCTGAAGGCGTTGCGTCACGAATGTCCGGGCGTTGGCGTGACCCGTGAGCGACTGAACCTTGCCGCGGAGGGGCCGCCATTGGCGCAAGTGGTGCGCACGATTCACACGGCGCATGGCGGCAAGCTTTCGCTTGCTCGGGTGATGCGCGGCTCGTTTTCCGACAATATGACGGTGGTCGGCCCGGCCGGCCAGGAGGACCGCATCGCCGGGCTAGCGCGACTGATGGGCACGGCCACCACGAAACTCGGCCGCGCCGAGACCGGCGATACGCTGGCCTTCGGCCGCCTCGAACATGTAGCGACCGGGGAGAGTTTCGTCGAGGCCAAGGCCGCCAAAGAAAGCTTGCGGGCGGCGGGGCCGCGGCCGCTGCCGGTGCATGCGCTTGCCCTTGTCGTCAAGGATCGCAAGGACGAGGTCAGGCTCGCTGCAGCGCTCGCCAAACTGATCGATGAGGATCCGGCCCTGCAGTTCGAACAGGATGCCACGACCGGCGAATTGTTGATGATGGGGCAGGGCGAAATGCATTTGCGGGTCGCGCTCGAGCGGCTTGCCAACCGGTTCGGGGTGACGGTCGAGGCGCGGCGGCCCGGCATCGCCTATCGCGAGACCATTCGCGACAAGGTCACGGTTCGCGGCCGCCATAAGAAGCAATCGGGCGGCCATGGTCAGTTCGGCGATGTGGTGCTGGAGGTGCGCCCGTTGCCGCGCGGCGAGGGCTTTGCCTTCGAGGAGACGGTGCACGGCGGCGCCGTGCCGCGCCAATATTTCAGCTCGGTCGAGGCCGGCGCGCGCGACGGCCTGCAGCGTGGCCCGCTCGGTTTTCCTGTGGTCGACGTCGCGGTGACCCTCACCGACGGGTCGTATCATTCCGTCGATTCGTCCGACATGGCATTTCGAGCCGCCGCGAAACTGGGGATGGCGGAGGCCCTGGGCAAGGCGCGCCCGGTCCTGCTCGAACCAATTCTCGCCGTCGAGATTGCGGTGCCTTCCGAGGCTTTGTCGCGAGCAACCGGGCTGGTCTCGGGGCGCCGCGGGCAGATTCTCGGCTTCGACCCGCGGCCGGGCTGGCAGGGCTGGGACTTGCTCAAGGCGCTGATTCCGCAAGCCGAGATCGGCGACCTTATCCTCGAATTGCGCTCGGCGACGGCCGGCGTCGGTCATTACACGGCTCAATTCGACCATCTTGCCGAGATTTCCGGCAAGGCCGCCGATGCGATTGTTGCACAGCGCCAACAGGAGAGGAACCACAGCTAGATCCGCTCGCTGCCTCGTGATTTGCTGTAATCTTGTCTGTTCCATTAGGCTGGCGCGCTAGATCCGTCGAGCCCAGGAGAGGTGATGCATATTCGGCGCCGCAAGGCTTGGGAGATCGCCGAAAGCGAGGCGACACCCGAATCGATAGTCCTCAATCGCCGTAGCTTTGTCGGCGGCGCGGCGGCGGCGGCCGGCGCGGCCCTGTTCAGCGCCCCGGCGGCGGCGGCCGATGCCGATCCGACGGCCTCGCTTTATCCCGCCCGCCACAATGACGCCTTTACGCTCGATCGGCCGGTGACGGCGGAAAGTGTCAACGGCACCTACAATAATTTCTACGAATTCAGCTTTTCGAAGAACGCCTACACGATGGTCGACGCTCTGAAGACGAGGCCCTGGAGCGTGAAGATCGATGGTCTCGTCGACAAGCCGATGGAACTTGGCATCGACGAGCTAATTAAGGCGATGGCGCTGGAAGAGCGGCTCTACCGGCATCGCTGTGTCGAGGCCTGGTCAATGGCGATCCCGTGGACGGGCTTTCCTCTCAAGGCGCTGGTCGACCTGGCGAAGCCGACGGGCGCTGCCAAATACATCCGCTTCGAGACGTTCATGAATCCGAAAATGGCGCCGCAGCAGCGCCAAACTCTTTATCCTTGGCCCTATATCGAAGCGCTTACCATGGCCGAAGCGACCAATGATCTTGCTTTCATGGTGACTGGCGCCTACGGCAAACCGCTCGCCAAGCAACATGGTGCACCGCTGCGTTTGGCGGTGCCGTGGAAATATGGCTTCAAATCGATCAAGTCGATCGTGCGCGTCAGCTTCACCGAAAAACGGCCGATTGGCTTGTGGGAGGCGCTGCAGCCGTCCGAATACGGCTTTTGGGCGAATGTCAATCCGGCGATACCGCATCCCCGCTGGAGCCAGGCAACCGAAGACGTGCTTGGCTTGAACGAACGGCGCCCGACGCTGCTATTTAACGGCTATGGCGCCCAAGTCGCCGATCTCTACAAGAACCTGCAAGGCGAAAACCTCTACATGTAGCCGCAGCAGACCAAAAAGGGGCCGACCCACGGTGGGGTACGGCCCAATCTCTTGAGCCTAGGCCCAGAGATCATTTAGAGGGGAATGGTTGAAGGCACCCGCCTGGCGCCGTGCCAAAGGAACCATCAACGCGCCAAGTCTTGCTGGCTCGCTCATGGCTGGCAAGTCGCGAATCGACATAGTAGCTATGCGGGTTTGATCGGCGGCCCTTTCGGCCGACCGACGCCATGATTGGCCCTCAATAATGCCAACGCTGAGCATTGGCGACCAGAAAATCCCGGAACACCTGAACCCGCGCCACGCTTTTCATTTCCTCGGGATAGACAAGGTAGCAGTCGAGTTCGGGCATGTCGGCCTGCGGCAGCAGGCGGACCAGGCCGCTATCCGGCTCGACCAGATATTCCGGCAATACGGCGATCCCGACCCCGTTCTGCACGGCCGAATACAGGGCGTTGATATTGTTGACCGTCATCGCCGCCTGGCGGGGCGACTTCGGGTCCCGCCCGGCTAGCGGCAGCGAATTGATATTGTTCAGGAAGTTCGAACCGGCCCCGCCATAGGCCAAAATCCGGTGCTGATCGAGATCGGCAAGGCTGCGCGGCTGGCCATGCCGTTTCAGATAGTCGGCCGAGGCATAGGCATGAAAATGCATCGTGAAGAGGCGACGCTGGATGAGATCAGGCTGGACCGGCTGGCGCAGCCGCAGCGCAATATCGGCCTCGCGCATGCCGAGATCCAGTTCCTCGTCGGTCAGAATGACGCTGAGCCTGATTTCCGGATAGAGCTCCAGAAATTCGCCGAGCCGCGGCGTCAGCCAATTGGCGCCGATGCCGACCGTCGTGGTGATCCGCAAATCGCCATGCGGCATTTCCCGGCTGTCGCTGAGGCGGCTGCGCGCCGCCTCGAGTTTCAGCATGATGTCCTTGACGGTTCTAAACAGCAATTCTCCCTGTTCGGTCAGGATCAGGCCGCGTGCGTGGCGATGGAACAGCGGCACTTCGAGATCCTGCTCCAGCGCGCTGACCTGCCGGCTGACCGCAGATTGGCTGAGGCCGAGCGTCTCGCCGGCATGGGTAAAGGAGCCGGCATCAGCCGCGGCTTGAAAAACACGCAGCTTGTCCCAATCCAAGGCTCACTCCGGGGTTGCGAATTGCGGGGGCATCATTCGGCGGCGGCGCGGGCGCCGGCTTCGGCGGCAAGAAAGCGCTCGGCCTCAAGGGCTGCCATGCAGCCCATGCCGGCCGCGGTGACGGCCTGGCGAAAGACGTCGTCGGCGACGTCGCCGGCGGCAAAGACGCCGGGAATGTTGGTCGCTGTCGAATTCGGAACGGTCCGAATGTAATTGTTCGGTTTCATCTCGATCTGGCCGACGAAGGGCTCCGAGGCTGGCTGATGGCCGATCGCGACGAAGACGCCGTCACAGGCGAGCGAATGGGTCTGGCCTGACTTGAGATTCTTGAAGTCGGACATGGGTGACGGCCAAGGGGGCTGCCGCTCCGTCGCCGGTGCCGCAGATTTCGTCAATCGCGCTGTCCCAGATTGTGGTGATCTTCGGGTTGCGGAAGAGCCTGTCTTGCAGAATCCGTTCGGCACGCAGGCTGTCGCGGCGATGCACAAGAGTGACCCTGGCGGCAATATGCGAAAGATAGAGTGCTTCCTCGACCGCCGAATTGCCGCCACCGACGACGACGACTTCCTTGCCGCGGTAGAAGAATCCATCACAGGTTGCGCAGGCCGAGACACCATAGCCCTTGAACCGGTTCTCGCTCGCAAGGCCAAGCCATTTCGCCTTGGCGCCGGTCGCGATGACCAGGGCATCGCAGCTGTAGATCGTCGCACTATCGCCGTAGAGGCGAAACGGCCGGCTGGAAAGATCGACCCTGGCAATGTGGTCCTGGACTATGGTCGCGCCGACATTCTCGGCCTGGGCCTTCAATTGCTCCATCAGCCACGGCCCTTGGATCGCCGCTGCAAATCCAGGATAATTTTCCACATCGGTGGTGATCATCAATTGGCCGCCCGGCTCGAAACCCGCGATCAGCATGGGCCGGCGCATGGCCCGGGCGCCGTAGATGGCGGCTGTATAGCCGGCCGGCCCCGACCCGATGATGATCAACGCCGCATGGGTCGGCGCCGGTTCTGACCGGGCCGATGGCTTCACAGGGTTCATGAGACCTCCAGCTTGGCAACAAGCACTTGCGACAGGCTGGGCGCTGGGCCCAGCCATGCGAAAGAAGCAGGCTATCTATTCTATAGGCGCAGGCTCGGCCCACAGCAAGTCTGCCGGCGGAAGGCCCGCGACAGGCCGCTAAGCGGCCGAAAAATTTCGCCTGGGCGAGGCTGTTTATGGGCGATGGTGGGCGGCGTGCATCGATCGGCAGGGATCGATTCCCTCGCTTTTTGGGCGCCGGCGAAACCCGGCCTTGGTCATATCGGCGCACCCGCCGCTCGGCCGCCCATCCGCGCCACACAATTCGTGCTAGCCTTGCTCACAAGCGTCGAGACGGGGTAGGGGTCATGGTTAAGCTTTCGATAGTGGCGGGATTGCTGGTTGCACTGACCCAAACCGCGGCCGAAGCGCAAGCTCCACTTGGCGTCGAGCGGAATGGCGTTCAGCTGGAATGCAAGCCGCAATATGTCAGTGCGACCGGCAACGGCGATCCGATCACGATCATCAAACTCACCTTGTCGGAAAGCAAGCCGCAGATCATCCACGTTGCCCAGAGCGGCCGCCTGTTCAATCGGGCCGACCAATACACGCAAACCAACGCCCAATGGGCCGACGGGCAATTTTCCTGGAAGGGCCGCAACAATAGAAAGCCCAGTCTCACGATGGTTGGGACATTAAAGGCGATCTCGGACGAGCCGAAAATCTATGCCTATACCGAGAGTCTGTTCGATGCCGGCGCGTCCAACGCCAAGACGTTCGAAATGTTCAGCCTCTGCACCGCCGCCCAACCGGCCGCGCAATCGACCCTCGTTAGTCCCGCCGCCACCGCAATCGAACCGCAAAGGGCTGGCCAGCTCACGCCAAGCGAGACGCAGGCCGATGCCAAGCATCCGTTCGAATTTCGTCGTCTGATTCTCGACAAATCCAGTGAAGCAAGCGAGGCCTGCTTGCGTTTCAGCCGACCGCTCGATCCGCGTGCCGAGGCGCATTATGGCGATTACCTTAAGATCGACCCGCCGATGGCTGCGGCGCTGCACGTGGTTGGAACCGATCTATGCGTCGCCGGTCTCGACAAGGGAACCGAGTATAGTGTCGTCCTGGCCAAGGGGCTGCCGGCACAATCGGGCGAGCGAACCGCGCAGGTGGAAAAAATCGTCGTCAATCTTGGCGACAAGCCGGCGCTGATTTCGATTGCGGGTGATGGCTACATCTTGCCACGCAGCACCAGCAACGGACTGGCGATCCAGACCGTCAATATCGATCGGGTCAGGGTCCGTGTTTTGCGCATGAGCGACCGGCTGCTGACTACGAGCAAGGATGTATTCGCCAATGAGGCGAGTGACGAGGAGGGCCGCTATTATCGCTATCAGCGCAACCTCCATGCGCTCGAGAATGGTGGGCTGTACCGCTATCAGCTTCGCGAGCTTATCAACAAAGAGGCTTCGCTGGTCTGGTCTGGTAGCATGGCCATTACGCGCGACCACAATCGCACCGTTCAGACCGCGTTTCCGTTGGCTGGCGTGCTGAAGTCCGATCAGCCCGGCGCCTATCTCGTGGTTGCCGAAGATGATGCGCATGCGACGCCGGAAAAGGTTTTCTCCGGTGGCGAATATGACGCAAGCCAAGACCCCGATTGGCGCGAGGACAACGCCAAAATTCCCGCCCATTGGGTCATGGTCACCGATATCGCTTTGACGGCGATGACGGGCGTCGACGGCCTGCACGTCGCGGTTCGCTCGCTCAAAAGTGCCGAGCCGCTGCGTGGCGTCAAGCTTGCGTTGATTGCGACCGGTCAGGATCTGCTCGGCCAGGCAATCAGCGATGGACACGGGCTTGCGACCTTTGCGCCAGGGCTGTTGCGGGGACACGGTGCCGCCTCGGCGGAGACGATCCTGGCCTATGGCGAAAACGGTGACTTTGCAATGCTCGACCTCAACCGGGCGGCCTTCGATCTATCGGATCGTGGGGTTTCGGGCAGGCCAAGCCCCGGTCCGAGCGAGGCCTTCCTCTATGTGGAGCGCGGGGTCTACCGGCCAGGGGAGAGTGTCGAGGTGATGGCACTGCTGCGCGATCGGATCGGCGATGCCATGCCCAACACGCCATTGACCCTCTTGGTGCGCCGCCCCGACGGCGTCGAGGCCTGGCGCGCTACCCTTGATCCGGCTGCAGAGGGCGGGTTTCATCAAATCGTCGAACTGAGCAAGACGGCGGCCTTCGGCACCTGGAGCGTCGAGGCGCTCGTCGATCCTGCCGGCGACCCGATCGGTCGCGTGCAGTTCAGTGTGCAGGACTTCGTTCCGCAAACGTTGAAGGTGACCCTGAAGCCTTCGGCGAAATCGATCGAGGCCGGCGCTCCGATCGCACTTTCGGTCGACGGACAGTTTCTCTATGGCGCGCCGGCGGCCGGCCTGAACGGTGAAGCCGAGCTTCACGTGGTGCGCGACGAGAGCCCGGTCTCGAATGCCAAGGGCTATAGTTTTGGCTTGATCGACGAAAAAGTCGAGGACAAGACGCAGAGCCTGGAAATGGCACCGGCCGATGATGCCGGCCATGTCGAAATTGCCGACGCGCTCGAAGTGCCGGACGCGGCGAGCGTGCCGTTGAAAGCGGTCATTACGGCAGGCCTGTTCGAACCCAGCGGAAGGATTGTGCGGGACAAGGTCGAACTGCCGATTCGTAATTTGCCGCTGCTCATCGGACTGAAACCGCGCTTTTCGGACAATCGAACCCAAGAGGGCAAGAACGCGATCGTCGATGTTCGGGTCTTTGACGACACCGGCACGGCAGTCGCCAAGGCCGGGTTGCATTGGAGCCTGGTGCGCGAAAGCCGTCACTACGATTGGTTTGAAATGAACAGCGTTTGGCGCTGGCATTACCGCACGATCGACGAGGAGGTAGCCTCCGGCAGTCTCGATGTTCCCCAGGGCGCCCCGGCGGCGTTCAGCCAGCCCCTGTCCTGGGGCCAGTATCGGCTGGTCGTGGATGATCCCGAAAGCAAGGCTGCAACGAGCATTCGTTTTGCCTCGGGCTGGACCGAGACGACAGAATCAGCCGACACACCTGACAAGGTCGAGGTCACTCTCGAGAAGCCAACCTTCAGTATCGGCGAGACAGTTCGGCTGAAGATCAAGGGGCCGTTTGCAGGCAAGGCACTCCTGACTCTCGCCGGCGATCGAGTCTTTGAATCGCGCGAAATCGAAGTTGCGGCAGAAGGAACAACGCTCGAGGTCAGACCAGCCGCCGATTGGGCGGGTGGGGCCTATGCCATTGTGTCGCTCTATCGGCCGCTCGCCTCTGGCCGTCCGCATGATCCGGTACGCGCGGTCGGTCTCGCCTGGATCGGCATCGACCCGGCGCCGCGAACCTTGGCCGTGGCGATCAATGCGCCTGAGAGGATCATGCCGCGCCAGAGGATCGAATTGTCGCTTGCCATAGACGGCGCCAAAGCGGGCGAACGGACCTTTGTCACGCTTGCCGCAGTTGACGAGGGCATTCTGCAGCTGACGCGCTATGAGACACCGGACCCGGCACATTTTCTGTTCGGCAAGCGGCGGCTGGGAATTGACATTCGCGATGATTACGGACGCCTTCTCGACGGCAGCGCCGACAGCGGAACCATCCGCGAGGGTGGCGATGGGCCAATTGGTGGCCAGCCCCTCGAAGTATCGAGTATGCGGACGGTGGCACTATTTGCGGGCCCGCTGCTAGTCGAGCGGGATGGGACGGCGAAAATCAATCTGGAAATCCCCGACTTCGAGGGGCAGCTACGACTGATGGCGGTCGCCTATTCTCGTCATGCCGTAGGCCACGCCGAGCGCCAGCTGATCATCCGCGATCCGGTGATCGCCGATCTGTCCCTGCCGCGCTTCCTCGCCCCCGGCGACGAGGCCCGGCTGGCCTTGTCCCTGCACAATACCGACGGCAAACCAGGCGCCTACCACCTCGATCTTTCCGCCGATGGCGCCGCCCTGCTTAGTGCGGATCATCCCCTCGATTATCGGCTCGCTGCCGGCGAAAGGAAGCCCGATGCGGTGACACTCAGGGGGCTCGACGCGGGTATCAGCACGATACGGGCCGATCTCTCCGGACCGAACGGCTACAAGACTCACCGCGAATGGCAAATTGCCGTTCGTTCGCCGCATTACCCGATCGCCATCGAGGATACCGCTCGCCAGGCCCCTGGCGAGACCTTTAGCATGGACGATCGACGGCTCGAAGGGCTGGTGCCCGGCAGTGTAAGCGTCAGCCTCGGCTATTCGAGTTTTGCTGGCATCGACGTTGCAAGCCTGCTGCAATCGCTTAACCGCTATCCCTATGGCTGTAGCGAACAGATTGCGTCGATCGCCTTCCCGCTACTCTATTACAACGATCCCGTTCTCCTCGGTCGGCCGGCAAAGGACGACACCGTGAAGGCCAGGCTCAAATCGGTGATCGCCACCCTGCTCGATCGTCAGGACGCAAAGGGCAGGTTCGGTCTGTGGCAGGCCAATGACGGGCTTGCCTCGGTCTGGCTGAATGTCTATGTGATCGACTTTCTGCAGCATGCGCGCGAAGCGGGCTACCTGGTCGAAGATTCGGCGATGCAGCGCAGTTTCGGATGGTTGCTGCAGGCTCTGCCGAAGCTCGACCAGGAGAATGGCGGCTGGTACTCGGAAGGGCCTGATGCGACACGGGCCTACGCGCTCTATGTGATCGCGCGTGCCGGGCGCGCCGATCCCAAGCAATTGCGCTACGTCCACGATACTATCGACAGCGCCAGACTTGCGGGCGGCGGGTACCAGCCCGCTTCGATCCATTGGCAGTCGGGCGGCAAGGCCGACAGTCTCGCCAGTGCGATGAGCCTGGGGCAGCTTGGCGGTGCGCTCACCGCCATGGGCGATCGGACGCGCGGCCACGACGCGTTTGAAATGGCGCTCGCCAATCTCGGCGTCGCCAATCATCCGGGTTGGTGGTCCTATTCCTATTATTCGGAGGTCCAGGACGCCGCGGCACTTGTCGCGGTTGCAGCCGAAGTGGGCGACGAAGGGGTGGCGCAGCGAGCTCTCCAGCGGCTCCTGACGCTAAAGCCGTCGTCTGAAAGCCTTAACACGCAGGAAAAGGCCTGGATCCTGGCTGGCGTGCATGCCCTCAACAAGGAGAATGGCGGGCAGGCGCTTTCGATCAACGACAAGGATCAGCCAAACCTGAAACTGCCCTTTGCGCTCGCCCCGACCAGCGAGGACCTGCACAGAGGCATGAGTGTGGTCAATACAGGTGGGCGCGATCTTTGGCGAACGCTGGTCATTCGCGGCGCGCCGACCGCGGCGCCGTCGGCCATGGAGGCTGGCTATAGTCTCACGAGGACCTATCTGACGCTCGATGGCAAGCCGCTCGACCCGAGCCATTTGCGCCAGAACGACCGGCTGATCGTCTCGATCGAAGGTAAGAGCAACAACTCGGAGGCGCACCAGAGCGTGCTCGTCGACATGTTGCCGGCTGGCTGGGAGATCGAGGGGCCGGTCGCAGTGCAGGCCAAGCCGGCGGCTGATTCCGAAGAATCCGACGGCGAGCAGGAAGCGATCCCTGCAAGCAAGGGCTATGCGTTTCTCGGACCGCTCACCAACGCCTTTGTCACGGAGGCACGCGACGATCGGTTTGTCGCGGCGTTCGACCTGGGCAAGCCACGCTCGGACTATGCCAGCTCCTATTATGCGCGCAACGCTGGCCTCGCAGATAGTGCCTTCCACGTGGCCTATATTGTGCGCGTCGTAACGCCGGGCCGTTTCATCCGGCCGGCGGCGATTGTTGAAGACATGTATCGGCCGGGCGTGATGGCCCGCTCCAATTCCTCGCAGACCACCACCGACCCGCGCTGAACATGGGCCGGCGCGCCGTCCTTGCCCTAATCGCGCTTCTGCCACTTGCCGCTTGCGCCATTTTGTTCGATCGCGCCTTTCCGCCTGATCTCGGCCGATGGCGCGAAGTGTCGCTCGAAGTCGAGGGCCGTGATGGCGAGCCCCTCAAAATCTTCACAACGCATGACGGCATGGTCCGGCTCGCGGGCTCACTCGTCGACACCGATCCGCACTACCTCGATGTGCTGCTGACGACCGAGGATCGCCGCTTCTTCCTGCATCCGGGGGTTGATCCGCTGGCTTTGGGACGGGCATTGCTTCAACTCGTCAGCCGCGGGCACGTTGTTTCTGGCGGCTCCACTCTTACCATGCAGGTGGCGAGGCTGCTGGTGCCGCATCGGCATGATCTTTTCGGCAAATTCGTCGACATAATTCGCGCTTTCCAGCTCGAAGTGCGATTTACCAAGCGCGAAATCCTCACGATCTATCTTACCCTGGCGCCGATGGGTGGAAATCTCGAAGGTGTGCGCGCTGCCAGCCGAGCCTATTTTGCCAAGGAGCCTGCGCATCTGACTCCCGCGGAAACGGCGCTGCTCGTCAGCATTCCGCAAAGCCCTAGTCGACTTCGGCCGGATCGCCACCCTGCGGCGGCGGCCCAAGCGCTGCTGCGACTTTGCACCCGTAACGCAAAGGCGGGCTGCGACGCTTCGGCAGCGTTACCGGCAATCGCGCGGCCGGCGCTTCCGCTGCATGCCCTGCATCTTGCCGACGCCTTGCGGTTGGCCGGTCGCAAGGGGGCGGTGCGAACCACGCTTGACGCCGATCTGCAACAGGCCGTCGAGATGTTGGCGCGCCGGGAAGCCAGCTGGCTCGGCGATCATGCCAATGTCGCGGTTCTGGCGGTCGCCAATGACGACCGGTCCATTCTAGCCTATCTTGGCGGCAACGATTATTTCGGCCGGGCCGGCATGGTCGACATGGTCCGGGCATTGCGTTCGCCGGGCTCGACGCTCAAGCCCTTCATCTATGGGTTGGCCTTTGACGACAGCATCATCGGTCCGGACACGATTGTCGAGGATCTCCCGGTGCGATTTGGCGATTACGCGCCGGCCGATTTCGACCGCGTCTTTCACGGCTCGGTGAGTGCGCGCGAGGCGCTGCAGCAATCCTACAATTCGCCTGCCGTCAAACTGCTGCACGAAGTAGGGGCAGGGAAATTTGCGGCGACGCTTCGCCTGGCCGGCGCTCACCTGGAATTCCCAGGCGACGCGATGGCGCCGGGACTGCCGCTGGCTCTCGGTGGCGTCGGCGTGACGTTGCGCGATCTGACCATGCTCTATGCCGGCTTGGCGACAGCGGGTCAGCCGGCCAATCTGCGCCTGGTGCCGGAGGCGCCGATCATCGCCAACCCGCCGCTCATGACGGCGGCATCGGCCAAGGCCGTGCGGGAAATTCTGGGCGGCGTGCCGCCACCCGATGGGGTTGCTCCGCCAAGCAACCGCGCCATCGCCTACAAGACCGGAACTTCCTATGGATTTCGTGACGCGCTGGCTGTCGGGTTTTCCGGCAAATACACGGTGGCAGTCTGGGTCGGCCGTACCGAAGGCACACCGCGACCGGGTGCCTATGGCCGCAACACCGCAGCACCCCTGCTGTTTCAAATTTTCGACCTTCTTCCACCCGAGCCAATGGCCCCCGACGGGGTCCGGGCAATCGCCAGCCGGCATCTTGCTGCCGGGCTCAAGCATTTTGTGGCCTCAAACGACCTCATGGGGCTTACCGCAGCCCACGGAAGCCCGCCACGGATCACCTATCCGCCGGCGGGGGCCCATATTGAACTCGCCCGCTCCGGCAAGGACCTGGCGCCGCTTACCCTCGAGGCAGCGGGCGGCTCGCCCCCCTATCGATGGGCTGTCAACGGGCAGCCGGTAGCGCCGCCGCGGATTGGCGCACCTGTCGCGTGGGTGCCCGATGGCCCCGGCTTTGTGAAGATCTCGGTGACGGATCATGCCTCCCTGACCGCGACAGCCGAGGTTTGGATTGAATAGACCGGCGGGCGTTGATCCGGGTCAAGGCCTGCTGCTTGTCGCTGTGGTCGACTTACTCTCTGGGATGGTTCTGAGGAGGGCCAAGCAATGAATGCTCCGAACCCCACGCTCGCCCTGCGAGGCATCGAAGCCGAAGCCTTTATGTCGGTCGCGGATCTGAAGAAATATCTGGCCGACAGCGAGATGGCCAAGGCTTCGAAGGATTATTCTGCGCATGACCGGGCCGCCGAGGCGAAGAAGGAATATTTGAAGAAATTATCGACGCCAATCGAACTCGGCCCGGAAAGGGTGCGTGCCTTTCTCGGCCGGGTGAAGGCGGCGGCCGAGCGCGGAAATTCGGAAATGATGATCGGCCGGTTCCCGGTTGAATTATGCACCGACAATGGGCGGGCCATCAATAATTCCGAAACGGACTGGCCGAACACGCTAACGGGGGTGCCGCGGCAGGTCTTCGAGGTCTGGCAGTCGCAATTGCGGCCGCTCGGCTACTATTGGAAGGCTATGATTGTGGAGTGGCCGAATAGTCTGCCGGGGGAGGTTGGCTTATTCATCACTTGGTGAGGGGGAGGAGCGGATGGAGAGGCTTATCAAGTCGCGAAACGACGAAGCCGAAGTGCATGTCGAAAAGCTGAAGCGTGCCGACTATGAACGCGAATTGGCGAAGCTCCATGTGGAACTGGTCAAGCTGCAGGAATGGGTGAAGCGCGACGGCAAGAAGATCTGCGTCCTGTTCGAAGGCCGCGACGGGGCCGGTAAGGGCGGTGTTATCAAGGCGATAACCGAAAGAGTCAGCCCACGGGTGTTTCGCGTCGTTGCTCTGCCTGCACCGACCGAGCGCGAGAAATCGCAGATGTATATCCAACGCTATATCCCGCATCTGCCAGCCGCCTCCGAAATCGTCATCTTCGATCGCAGCTGGTACAATCGCGCCGGTGTCGAGCGGGTGATGGGATTTTGCAGCGAAGACCAGGTGAGTAAGTTTCTTTCCGCCGCCCCGGCGGTCGAGAGAGCCATTGTCGAATCCGGCGTCACGCTGATCAAATATTGGCTCGAGGTCAGCCCGGACGAGCAGACAAGGCGCCTCGAATCCCGGATCAACGACAAACGGAAGATCTGGAAATTGTCGAAAATGGATCTCAAGTCCTATTCGCGCTGGTACGATTATTCGAAGGCGCGCGACGACATGTTCCGCGCAACCGATTCCTCCTGGGCGCCGTGGTTTGTGGCGCGTTCGGACAATAAGAGGCGTGCACGGCTGAATATCATCAAACATTTTCTTAGCCGCATTCCCTACGAGGGTGTCGATTACGGCAAGATCAAACTTCCCAAGCGCCAAAAGCCGGAGGGCTACAAGGAGCCTGATTATCCATTCAAATACATTCCGGAGCGCTGCTGACCGGCGGGCCCACGGGCCGCGTGGCGTTTATCGGGGGCCGCTCATTTGTAGCCGATCGCCATGGAATCCGGGCCGACCAAAGGCTCTAAGCGGGTCCTCGAAAAACCGGCGGCGCGTAACCAGTCAAGACAATCGGCTCCAGTATAATCGAAGCCGCCGGGTGTTTCGATCAGCATGTTCAAGCTCATCAGCAGGCCGAAGGCATTCTCCCGCCGCTCGTCGTCGATCATCGCGTCGTAGACAATGACGGCGCCGTCCTTGGGCAGCGCCTCGTAAGCCTTGGCAAGAAGCATCGCCTTCTGCGGTAGATCCCAATCGTGCAGAATGTGACCCATAATGATCACATCCACCGGCGGCAACTTGTCGGCAAAGAAGTTTCCGGGTTGAAATCTAATACGATCGGCAAGAAGATTGGCGGCAACAAAAGGCTCGAAAACCGGTCCGACGGCGGCAAGGTCGAAGCCGATTCCCGTGAGCTGCGGGTGCGACTTGGCTAGCGTGACGGCCAGCCTGCCCTGGGCGGTGCCGATGTCGGCGAAGGTCTTGTAGCGGCTCCATTCGAACTTGCTCGCAATGGCCTGTGCGGCGCCCTGGCTCAGGCCGCTCATCGCCGATAGAAAGCCATGCAGTCTCTGCGGGTCGGCGTAGATTTTGGCGAAGAAATCCTCGCCGCCGCGGCTCTCGTTTTGCGGCTCGCCCGTTCGCAGGGCTTGGGTGAGGGAGCCCCAAAAGCCGTAAAGTCTGGCATTGGCCATTTCCAGGATGCCGCCGACATAGGTCGGCTTGTTGCGGTCGAGAAAGTGATCGCTCTCAGCGGTGTTGGCATAGACCCCATCGCGCCGCTCGAGCAGCTTTAAGGCCACGAGCGCGTCGAGAAAGTCGCGCGCCGAGCGCTGGTGCAGGCCCAGTCTGTCTTGCACGGTCGAAAGTTCGGCGGGGGACTCGGCGAGAATTGTAAAAAGGCCGAGTTCAACGGCGCTCAAAAGGGTTTTTGAAGCCCAGAAACCCAAGCCGAGTTTCATGATCGGCTCTGGCGAGAGTGCACCCATCCTGTACCCCCATTGGCGCCGGCTATCCGTCCAAGTCAGAGCCGGCGATTAGCCCTGCCTCAGCTTGCGAAACTCGCCGATCCCGCGCTCTGACGGAAGCGCCGCAGGGGGCGCGATTGCCTCATCGGAGGTCCTATCAGGAGACGCGGTTTCCTCCAAGACCCGGGGCGCCGCACGCCCGGTCGCGGCCAGGCGCGGCAGCCAATGCAGAGCGCCAGGTTTGCGCTGTGGCGGCCTTGCCGCGTTGTGCTATGAGAGGCAGCGGGGACGCCGCACGAGCCCCGGTCCGAGAGGTCGCATGTCCGTTACGAGC
The DNA here is from genome assembly GCA_963773155.1 of uncultured Alphaproteobacteria bacterium. Classification (GTDB taxonomy): domain Bacteria; phylum Pseudomonadota; class Alphaproteobacteria; order Rhizobiales; family Beijerinckiaceae; genus CAVZAB01. Next base: position 169,850 of record CAVZAB010000025.1, read on the forward strand.
CCTACGCCCACCAATGCAGTTGCCCGCACATTGGCGGCCTCGATCGACCGACGCGAGCGTTTCGAGCAGCCCTATCGGCACTATCTCGTGCGCGATCTCCTGCCGCCGGCTCTGGCCCGGGAGCTGGCGGATTTGCCGTTTGCTGCGCCGGGCGTCGGCGGCGTTTCGGGCCGGCGCGAGCTTCATAACGACACGCGCAGCTATTTCGACAAAGTGGCCATGGCCCGTTTTCCGGTGATGCGGGAAGTGGCCGAAGCGCTGCAGACCAGCGAAATGGCGCGCCACATCGCAACGGCCTTCGCGGCGCCGATCGACGGCACCTACCTGAGGCTCGAATATGCGCTGGATGTCGATGGATTCTGGCTCGAACCGCACACCGATCTCGGCGTCAAGAAATTCACCTGCCTGATCTATCTTTCGGACGGGCCCGGCCATGCCTCGCTCGGGACGGACATCTACTGGGACCGCGACCGCCATTTCGGCCGTTCTCCCTTTATCCCCAATAGCGCCATGGTGTTTGTGCCGGCCGACAATACTTGGCACGGGTTCGAGCGGCGGCCGATCGAGGGGGTGCGCAAATCCGTGATCTTGAATTATGTCACGCCGGAATGGCGGGCCCGTGAGCAATTGTCGTTTCCCGACGTGGCGGTTCGTCTCTGATCAGGCCTTGGACAGGGGCCGGGCGCGGAAGATGGCATAGCGGCGGGCAATCTCGCCCGCGATGATCGGGGTCGCATCGATTGGCGTATAGGCAAACGCATCGAGCCGGCCGACATAGCGTTTGATGGCGCCGAGCGCCGCGAGCCGGTCGAGAAAATCGGTCATTTTCGGGTGCCCGCCAGAGGGCTCGTAGACATAGACGGGAGCGCCGGTTGCAACCGCTTCGCCGACCATGTTGACGCTGTCGCCGGTGACAACAAGGATCTGCGCCAGGGCGAGGATTGGCAGATATGGATTGTCCCCGCGGCCGTCCCAGATGAAGCAGCCACCAGTCGGCACCGATTTTACTGCTTCTGCGATCGCCGCGAGAACTTCCGGCGGGGTCCGGCGCGAGGGGGTGACCATCAGGCCCTGGCCTTCTCGCAGGATGGCTTGCGCGAGCGCCGCGAGGTCCTTGGCGTTTGCTGCGGTGAAGCGGTGGTTGATGCTGTTGCCGCCAAGGATCATGCCGACGCGAGGTTGTGGGAGGTTGGCAAGCCGAGGGTCGGGTTGGGCCAACACTGCGGCAAGCGCTTTGGGTCGCACAATATGGGGCGAGGTCAGCGTGACGATGACATTCTCGCCGCGAAGCCCGTCGTGTTCGGCGACCCAGATCAGGTCGGCGGCGTTCGGTCCAGTGCGTGGGTTTTGCATGAAAACGGTGAAAGTGTGCCCTTTTGAGGCGCGCTTAACGTATCGGACATAGGGAACCGCCCGGCGGCCGGAGGCGATCAGAATGTCGGGAAAGGGCGGCGCCAGCGGACTGCCGGCGCGATCGGACGCCTCTCGCGGATCGATCGGGCCGAAAGGCGCGAAAGCGGCGAACAGCAGCCGCGGCGCAATCCGGCGCAATTGTGCCTCAAGGCCGAGCGCAAGGGCGACACCACGGCAATTGATTTCGTGCCCGATCAGGCCGCCGGAGACGATCCAGGCGCTGGTGTCCTTGGGCAACGGGCGATTGGGCATTGTTTTGCGATCATTATGCGCGGGCTAGAGAGGGCCCGGCATCGTCAGACAAAGGCGACCTTGAGGATTTCGTAGCTCTTGCCGCCGCCCGGTGTATTGACCTCGACCGAATCGCCGACCTTTTTGCCGATCAAGGCGCGGGCGGTGGGCGAGGTGATCGACACCCGTCCTGCCTTCACGTCGGCCTCGCTCTCGCCGACGATCTGGTAGATCTTTTTCTCGTCGGTGTCCTCGTCGACCAGGGTCACGGTGGCGCCGAACTTTATCGTTGTTCCGGAAAGTTTGGAAACATCGATGACCTCGGCCCGGGATAATTTGTCCTCGAGTTCGGCGATTCGGCCCTCGTTCAGCGACTGGGCTTCCTTGGCGGCATGGTATTCGGCATTTTCCGAGAGGTCGCCATGGCTGCGGGCCTCGGAAATGGCCTGGATGATCCGCGGCCGCTCGATCTGCTGGCGCTGCTTCAATTCCTGCTCCAGAGCGGCGTAGCCGCCGGAAGTCATGGGGATCTTGTCCATGAAGGTCCTCGTTATAGTGCCCCGGATCGTCCGGGGGGTCGGAAGGCCAAAAGGCCAAAAAAATTACCCCCGCCCGGTTGCTCGCAGGCGGGACGCCATGAAACTATGCGAAGTAATCTTGCAGGGCGCGGACTTCAAGATCGCCGCCGATATGGGCTTTGATCCCCTGCGCTGCAGCTATCGCACCAGCTAGAGTGGTGTAGTAGGGCACCTTATGCAAGAGGGCAGCGCGACGCAGTGAACGCGAGTCGGCCAGTGCCTGGGCGCCCTCGGTGGTGTTGAGGACAAGCTGCACACCGCCGTTCTTGATCGCATCGACGACGTGCGGCCGGCCCTCGGAAACCTTGTTAATTCTTTGCGCGGCAAGGCCGTGCGCGACGAGAAACCTTTGGGTGCCCCCGGTCGCCTGGATCTTAAAGCCGAGGCTGGCGAGAAGCTCGACGGCGGTCAGGATTCTCGGTTTGTCGTCGTCGCGCACCGAAACAAAGACGGTTCCTGAAAGCGGTACTTTAATACCACCTCCGAGTTGGCTCTTAGCAAAGGCCAGGGCAAAGGACAGGTCGAGACCGATCACTTCGCCGGTCGAGCGCATTTCCGGGCCAAGCACGGTATCGACGCCCGGAAACCGCGCGAAAGGAAAAACCGCTTCCTTGACACCGACATGGGCGAGGCGCTGCGGCGTCAACCCGAAACTTGCCAGACTTTCGCCGGCCATGATTCGGGCCGCGATTTTGGCGATGGGCTTGCCGATCACTTTGGCGACGAAGGGCACGGTGCGCGAGGCCCGCGGATTGACTTCGAGCACGTAGACTTCGTTATTCTTGACCGCGAATTGCACATTCATGAGGCCGCCGACGTGCAGAGCCAGCGCCAGTTTTCGGGTCTGCGCTTCCATCTCCTTTTGGGTTGCCGCAGAGAGCGAATGGGGTGGCAGCGAACAAGCGGAATCGCCGGAATGAATACCGGCCTCCTCGATATGCTCCATGATCCCCGCGATGAAAACGTCGTTACCGTCGCTCAGCGCGTCGACATCGACTTCGGTCGCATCCGATAGGTAGCGGTCAAACAGCAGGGGATTCTTGCCGAGCAGCGTGTTGATCTGTCCGGTCTTGTCGTTGGGATAGCGCGCCTTGATGTCGGAAGGTATCAGGCTTGGCAGGGTGCCGAGCAAATAGTCTTCGAGGGTGCCCTCATCGCGGATGATGGCCATCGCCCGGCCTCCGAGAACGTAGGATGGCCGCACGACGAGTGGGAGGCCGAGTTCGGCCGCAATCAACCGGGCCTGTTCGACCGAATAGGCGATGCCGTTCTTGGGCTGCTTGAGGCCGAGTTTCTCGAGCAGGCGCTTGAACCTGTCGCGATCTTCGGCGAGATCGATCATGTCCGGCGAGGTGCCGAGGATCGGGATGCCTGCGGCTTCCAGCGCATGGGAGAGTTTCAAGGGCGTCTGTCCGCCAAATTGGACGATTACGCCCTTGAGCGCGCCAGCCGATTGTTCGACGGCGAGAATTTCCAGCACATCTTCAGTGGTCAGGGGTTCGAAATAGAGCCGATCCGAGGTGTCATAATCGGTCGAAACGGTCTCCGGGTTGCAGTTCACCATGATCGTTTCGAATCCGGCTTCCGACAGAGCGAAACAGGCGTGGCAGCAGCAATAATCGAATTCAATGCCTTGCCCGATTCGGTTCGGGCCGCCACCGAGAATGACGATTTTCTCGCGCGTCGAAGGTGCGGCCTCGCAGGCTGGCTTCCCGGCGAAATCCGGCGCATAGGTCGAATACATATAGGCCGTTGGCGAGGCGAATTCAGCGGCGCAGGAATCGATCCGCTTATAAACGGGGCGCACCGCAAGGCGATGGCGCAATTGGCGTACCTCGGTCTCGTTGCGGCCGGTCAGCACGGCAAGGCGGGCATCGGAAAAGCCGGCGGCCTTAAGCGCTCGCAGGTGTCCTTTCGTCTGCGGCAAGCCATGGCTGCGCAACCGCCGCTCGAGATCGACAATTGCCTGCAGGCGTTCGATGAACCAGCGGTCGATCCGGCAGGCTTCGTAAATCTCGGCATGGCTCATCCCTAGTCGCAGGGCCTGAGCGACTTTGAGCAGGCGATCGGGTGTTGGACGGCCGAGGGCGGCGCGGATCGCATTATGATCGTCGTGATGGCCGAGACCTTCGATTTCCACGTCGTCGAGGCCGTCCAGCCCGGTCTCGAGCGACCGCAGCGCCTTTTGCAGAACTCTCCGCAAAGGTCCTGCCAATCGCCATCACTTCGCCGACCGATTTCATTGCGGTCGTCAAAACTGGTTCGGCACCGGGGAATTTCTCGAAGGCGAAACGGGGTATTTTGGTCACAACATAATCGATCGAAGGCTCGAAGGAGGCGGGGGTGGCGCCCCCGGTAATGTCGTTCTTGATCTCGTCGAGCGTGTAGCCGACGGCGAGCTTGGCGGCGACTTTGGCAATCGGAAAGCCGGTTGCCTTGGAGGCGAGGGCGGAAGAGCGCGACACCCGCGGATTCATCTCGATGACGATCATCCGGCCATCGTCGGGGTTGATCGCGAATTGAACATTCGAGCCTCCGGTTTCGACGCCGATTTCGCGCAAGACCGCAATCGCTGCGTTGCGCATCACCTGGTATTCCTTGTCGGTCAGCGTCAGCGCTGGGGCAACCGTTATGCTGTCGCCGGTATGGATGCCCATTGGGTCGACATTTTCGATCGCGCAAACAATGATACAATTGTCGGCCTTGTCGCGCACGACCTCCATCTCGAATTCCTTCCAGCCGAGAACGCTTTCCTCGACCAGGACTTCATTGGTCGGCGAGGCATCGATGCCACGCTCGACGATCTCGATGAATTCCACCTTGTTGTAGGCAATGCCGCCGCCGGTCCCACCCAGCGTGAAGGAGGGTCGGATAATTGCCGGCAGGCCGATGTCGTCGAGGGCCGCCAAAGCGGCGCCGAGCGTTTTGACGTGATGCGAGCGCGGTGTTTCGAGGCCGATGCGATGCATGGCCTCACGGAACAATTCGCGATCCTCCGCCTTGTCGATGGCTTCGGCGGTTGCGCCGATCAATTCGACGGCAAAGTCTCGTAAAACCCCCATCTTCTTAAGCGACAAGGCGCAATTGAGCGCGGTCTGCCCGCCCATCGTCGGCAAGAGAGCGAACCCGCCAGGGGCGGCATGGCGTTCGCGGGCGATGATTTGGGCAACGATCTCGGCGGTGATCGGTTCGACATAGGTCCGATCGGCAAGATCGGGATCCGTCATGATGGTGGCGGGATTGGAATTGACGAGGACGATCCGATAGCCTTCGGCGCGCAAAGCCTTGCAGGCCTGGGTCCCGGAATAGTCAAATTCACAGGCCTGGCCAATGACGATCGGCCCGGCGCCGATTATCATGATCGTCCCGATGTCCGTCCGCTTTGGCATATCACCACAATTGTGCACGAGAGGCGCGACTTGGCGCAACAAAGGCCGCGCAGCCTGGGGCGACGCGTCGGCTCGATCCGGCAGGGCTTTCGGCTGGAGCTTCCGGTTCGAAAGCCGCGTCTTCCTAGACGAGATTCCTGGGATTGGGAACCCCTGCCGGTTGACCGGCGCCCCTAGCCCTGCCAAGCGAAGCCATGGGCAGATTTGGCGATTCAGGGCGGTCGGATCGGCTGTCGCGGCAATTCGGCCTGTTTGCCGGGGTCGGACTCACGGCGGCCGTCTTCCATTACGGCGCATTGATCGGTCTTGTCGAATGGGTCGGCTGGGCGCCGGTGCCGGCGACGCTTGTTGGCTACGTTGTGGGCGGCTTGGTGTCCTACACGCTCAATCGGCGGCATGTCTTTTTCAGCGATCGGCCACATCATGAAGCCATCTGGCGTTTTGCCAGTGTCGCCGGGGTCGGCTTCGGTCTAACCTATTTGTTCATGCATCTATTCGTCGTGCGCTGGCACTTGCCCTATTTGCCGTCGCAAATCGTCACGACGGGGATCGTTGTATTATGGAGTTTTCTCGCTAACCGCCTGTGGACCTTCGCCGGGCGCCGGCGGGGCTGATTCGCTGCCGGTGGCCTGCAACAAGTTTACGGCCATCGGACCAGCGGCGGCATTGACGAAAGTATGGATTCGACATTGCCGCCGGTCTTCAGACCGAAAATCGTGCCGCGGTCGTAAAGCAAGTTGAATTCGACATAGCGGCCGCGACGAATGAGTTGTTCCTGGCGATCGGTCTCGGTCCAAACCGTTTGGTAATTGCGCCGAACGAGCTGCGGGTAGATTGCCAGAAAGGCCAGGCCGACCTCTCTGGTAAAAGCGAAATCGGCGTCAAAGCCGCCGACGGCCGCATCGCTTGCCTGATAGTCGTAAAATATGCCGCCGATCCCGCGCGGTTCATTGCGATGTTTTAAATGGAAATACTCATCGCACCAGGTCTTGAATTTGTCGTAGGGCGCGATCCGCGCATGCGCATCGCAGGCTTTTTGCATTGCTTGATGAAAGTCTTTTGCGTCCCGATCCTCCTGTCGGCGGCGGTGCTCGAGAACGGGCGTGAGGTCGGCGCCGCCGCCAAACCAGCTTTTCGAGGTGACCACGAAGCGGGTGTTCATATGGACGGCGGGGACATTGGGATTCCAGGGATGCGCGATCAAGGAGATCCCTGACGCCCAGAACCGCGGATCCTTGTCGGCGCCGGGAATTTGCTTGGCAAATTCGCTGGCGAACGTACCGTAGACGGTCGAACAATGGACGCCGGCCTTTTCGAAAACCCGCCCGTTGATCATTGCCATCGTGCCACCGCCGCCGTCGCTGTCGACCGTCAGTGGACCGGTCGGTTGGCTGCGTTTCCAGGCCTTGCGCACGAAGCGGCCAGGCGTGCTTGCTTCGGCCGGATAGGGCCCGGGACAGGCGTCTTCGACCGCTTCGAAGGCTTCGATGATCTGTGATTGCAGCGCCTGGAACCAGTGGCGCGCCGCGCTCTGCTGTTTGCTCAACACCACTTGCTCGGCCTGCGGCTCATCCATTCGATTCGGTTCCCATCTCGGTTCAACGCCCAGGATTGCACATGCTGGCTCGTGTCGGCCCCGACCGGCGCCGACAATGCGCCAGTCGACCCGGCGCTTGTTTCTTAGCCGGGCCCGTAGCCGGCCGCAATTACCGGCATTGGTCGAGCGACCAGACCGGGCAAAAGCGGCCGCAGGCTGCTTCAGACCCGCGAAATTTTGGGAAAACCAGGCGCTGTCGCAGCCCAATTTAAGTCTGACATTCTGCCATAAGACATTGTTAAAACTATCGATTTTTCCTCAGTCCGCATGTGCACAAGACTGTGCAAATTTTAGCGTTCCGGCGGGCAAGCCAAGGCCCGGACGAACGCCGAGCCACCGCGAGACGTTGCAGGCCAAGCGCACGGGCCTCGGTACCCAACAGGCCAAGGAGCTGCTGACCGGAATTTGGAACTCGATCAGAATGGTAAGGGATTCCAATCGGCGCTTGAGAAGAATGGATGGACTTTGGCGCGGGCTGAGCGTCGCGATTTTGTGGCGATTGATCCGGGCGGCGGCGTGCACAGCGTCGCTCCGGATCGCCGGCGCGAAGGCAGCCGATGTGCGCGATGCGTTTCGCTGACATCGATCCGCGTGACCTTCAAAGCGTCACCGAAATCAAGCGGGTGCAAAGCAAGCGCGCGAGTGGACGCGACCGGACGACCCAAGAGTGCCAAGGCATCTTGCCAAGGCCCGAAGACGTTGGGCGGAGCAGTCGTCGCAGTTTCCAAGGTGGCCGAAGTGTGCTCTTTGCCCTCATGGGGGAGGCCCGACCACGAAAGGGAAGAAGTCCGCCGCGTCGTTGCAGGCGCAGGACACCAGCACCCCATCTCCGCGAAGGCGGGAGCAACTCCTGTGCGTAGATCAGCTGCGGTGTCGAAACGTTGCCTTCGCTTGCCACGTGTAACGCGCCTATGCTCGAAGCCATCCAGCCGCTCGACCAACATCTTCATAAGCTTGCGATCGGACCCTTGAAGGTCTTCCAAATTGGTTCCGCCGGGCGTCTTGCAGTCAGCTTTTGTTCAGGGTCCAAATCAGGCAGGCAGAATATCAATATAGAGCGGGCTGCGCCGCAGAACCGAACCTAATGAGCAAGCGGATAACGATAGTGCCGATTGGGCGCGGCCGCTTCGAAGGTGACGAGACTTGGTCGCAGCCTCAGCGATGTTCGCGGAAAATGACAGGTGCGATGGATTTGCTGCCTCTCGAACCGACCTTGTACTTTCGAGGCTGGCCGTTCCGCGCAACTCCTTTGGCCAGAGGCAAGCTAACGCCGTGCCTAGGTGCCGGGACGCGTTCAAAGCCGGAGAATTGCAGGGATGGGATCTTGGCTCTTGCCCTGGAGCTTGGCCAGGCGCACCACCGAAGCGGCTAAACGACAATTACGACCTTTTGATACAGATCGTCAAAAAACAGCTGTTTGCGCAACTCGTTCGGCCGGAAATCCGCTGGCAGCCATTCGCAAATGTCGCGGTGCCACAGGTCGAGCGCATAGGGCTCGAGCACGCGCAATATGGGCCGCAGTAAATAGCGCAAGGGGTGTCGCGATGTCGGCCTGTGGTAGTCGACCACGACTAGCTTGCCGCCGGGCTTCAGAACTCTGATGGCTTCGGCCAGGGTCCTTTGCCGCACGTTTTGCGGCTGTTCATGGAGGAGAAAGAAAAGGACGCCCTGGTTGAAGGTGGCGTTGGCGAAGCTCAATTTCGTAGAATCGGCGAGAGCCGCGTGAACCGGCGCATCCGGCCCCAGCTTTCTGCGCAAATTGTTTAGCTGGATTGGCAGGATGTCGACAATATCTAACTGCCCGTCCTTGGCGATCTGCTCGGCAAGTCGCACCGAGAAGTCGCCATAGACGCAGGCGACTTGCAGGGTATGTCCTTTGATGTCAGGACCCAATTCATCGAGCACGGCATCGCGCAAGCGGGAAAAATTGCCCCATAGAATGGCATTGACGAGCCATTGTCGCTCGAAAATTCGCACGCCCAGGGGATGGATGTAGGCCCACCAATAATTGCGCTGCAAATAATCGGGAATTTGCTGCGCGCTCGCGCCCGGCCGGATCGGCAGGGCTCTGGTGCGCAAATAGGCAGCCCCGATCGAGAGGCACAGAGCCAGGCCGAGGGCGGCAAGCCCGGCGCCCGACTGCCGGCCAACGGGGCCGAGATCCCAGGGGCTGGCGCTCAGCCAAGCCGTACTTATGCCGAGGCTGATCAGGATCGCCGCTTTGCGCGCCCGACCTTGATAGGACGGATTGGCCTTGAGCAGTCCCACCAGAACCCAGGGGCCGGCAACGACAGACAAGCAGGCATAACTGAACACGCTCGAAAAATAGCCAGAAACCATAGCGATCCTTCTCCCGACTTCGATTCGAGCCGTTAGCAATGGTTGAATTCTACCGGGCTTGCGTCCAAGCAAATTGACTCATGTCAAAACCATCATGCTCGGCTGCTTGACACTTGCGATCGTCTCGGGCTTGCTGGCGTGCAAAAGCAGCCTGCGGGAAGTTAGACCCCTCGGAGAGCCGCGGCATTGGGCAGAATCTTCCCGGCTCAGGAGTGCGCGAGATGATTTCTGTAGTAGCCGAGCCAAGGGCTGGCGCCGATCAAAGCGGGCCGCAAAATGCTGGCGTAGACGCGGTCTTGGCGCAGTATCGGCGGGACCCGCAATCGCTTGTGCAAATCCTGCGCGTCTTGCAAGAGCAAGGACCGCCTTGGCTCCCGCGGGAAACGCTGCGCGAGGTTGCCGCGCAATTGGGCCTCACTTTAGCGCAGGTCGAGGGCGTCGCATCCTTCTACCATTTCTTGCACACACGGCCCGTTGGACAATACCGGGTTTTGTTCAGCGACAACATTACCGATCGTATGCTGGGAAGCGAGGCGCTGCTTGCCGACCTTTGCCGGTTGCTCGGGGTTCGACCCGGTCAGGTTCGCGGCGATGGTCGGGTCAGCGTGGACCGCTGCTCGTGCACGGGGCTGTGCGATCAGGGGCCGGCCCTACTTATCAATCACCGCTACGGCCTAACCCGGCTCGACACAGCGCGAATCGTCGAGATCGCAGCTCTCATCGAAGCGCTGGTTCCGGTGTCTGAATGGCCAGCCGAATGGTTCCGCATTGCCGACAATATCCAGCGTGCCGATGTGTTGCTGGGCACCCCGCAGCAGCCTGGTTTCGCCATTGCTGCGGCTCTTTCGCGTGGCGCCGAGGCGCAGCTGGCCGAACTCAAACGTTCAAATCTGCGCGGTCGCGGCGGCGCCGGCTTTGCCACCGGCCTGAAGTGGGAATTGTGCCGCAACGCGCCCGGCGCGGCCCGTTACGTCGTGTGCAATGCCGACGAGGGCGAGCCCGGCACGTTCAAGGATCGTGTGCTGCTGAGCCGCTACGCCGATATGCTGTTCGAGGGCATGACGATAGCCGCGCTCGTCGTGGAATCCCGCCGCGGACTGGTTTATCTGCGCGGTGAATACCGGTATTTGCTGGAGCCTTTGCAGGCGACGCTGGACAGGCGGCGCCAGCAGCGCCTGCTCGGCACCGCCATTCAGGGCCACGCCGGATTCGATTTCGACATTGATATCCACGTTGGCGCCGGCGCCTATGTCTGTGGCGAGGAATCGGCGCTAATCGAATCGCTCGAGGGCAAGCGGGGTACGCCACGCATCCGGCCGCCATTTCCCGTCGAACATGGCTATCTTGGCCAGCCAACGACGGTGAACAATGTGGAAACCTTTTGTGCCGTCGTTCCTATTGCCTTGGGCGGCGGCGCCTGGTGGGCGGGCATCGGAACAGCCAAGTCAACCGGAACAAAGATTCACTCGGTATCCGGGGATTGCGATCGGCCGGGCCTCTACGAATATCCTTTCGGCACTCGCATCGGCCGCATACTTGAGGATTGCGGTGCGCACGACACCCAAGCCGTGCAGATCGGCGGCGCATCGGGAATATGCATTTCGGCTTTCGAATTCGGTCGCAGGATCGCGTTTGAGGATGTTCCGACCGCCGGCGCCTTGATGATATTCGATCGCTCCCGCGACATGTTCGATGTGGCTCGCAATTTCGCCGAATTCTTTGCGCAAGAGAGTTGCGGCTTTTGCACGCCATGCCGCGTTGGAACCGCCCTGGTGGTTAAGCGAATGGGCAAACTTGTTGCTGGTCATGGATCACGTCACGACATCGAGGTTCTCTTCGAACTTGACAAATTGATGCATGCGGCGACCCATTGCGGTCTTGGGGCTTCGGCGTGCAATCCGTTGCGGGACACGATCGCCAAATTCCGGCCGGCCTATGAACGGCATCTTCAATCGCTGCATTTCGAACCGGCTTTTGACCTCGATGCCGAGCTTTCCGCGGCCCGGCTGGCAATCGGTGGAGACCGGCCGCTCGCGCAATATACGGAGGAGTCGCCATGACCCCCGCCGATCCGCGCACCGAACAAACCGGCGTCTACAGTCTCGACGGCGAGGAGGTGGGATTTCGCCCAGGCGAGTCGATATTGGCGGCTGCCCGGCGAGCTGGCCGCTATATTCCGCACCTGTGCTGGCATCCTGAATTCCCGGCCCACGGATCGTGCCGGCTATGCATAGTGAAAGTGAACGGTCATCCGGGTGCTGCCTGCACGATCGGAGCGGCGCAAGGCCTTGAGATTGAGAGCAACACGGCGGAATTGAATGGGCTGCGAAAGACGCTTTTGCAGATGCTGTTTGTCGAGGGTAATCATTTCTGTCCGTCCTGCGAGAAAAGTGGCAATTGCCTGCTGCAGGCGACGGCCTATCAGATGGATATGGAGGGGCCGCATTTCGAGGAATTCTATCCAGATCGGCCAGTTGATGCGAGCCATCCGGAAATTTTACTCGACTTCAACCGCTGCATCCTGTGCGAATTATGCGTTCGCGCGAGCCGTGATGTCGACGGCAAAAATGTCTTCGCCATTGCCGGGCATGGCATCGACACGCATCTCGTAGTCAACAGCAAAAGCGCTCGACTTGCCGATACCGAGATTACATTGAACGATCGTGCGGCGACGATCTGTCCGGTCGGCGTAATCCTGCCAAAGCGGCGGGGTTTTGCGGTGCCAATAGGCGAGCGTCGCTATGATGAGAAGAGTGTCGTGGATTCGAGCCGCCAGGAGGCCTCGTGATTGCCGCGGCCCCACTCTATCCCGCTCATGCGCCGCGCAAACCCAAACTGGCCACCGTTTCGCTCGCCGGTTGCTTCGGGTGCCATATGTCGCTTCTGGACATCGACGAACGGATAATGGAGCTGGTTCAACTGGTCGTATTCGACCGTTCGCCTTTGACCGACATTAAGGAGGTCGGTCATTGCGACATAGGTCTGATCGAGGGCGGGCTCTGCAATTCCGAAAACGTGGAGGTTTTGCGGGCGTTCAGAGCCAATTGCAAGACGTTGGTTGCGGTCGGTGCCTGCGCCATAAATGGCGGCCTTCCGGCGCAGCGCAATCATCTTGAGCTTGGCGACCTCCTGAAAGACGTCTATCAGACCGGGCCTGGCTTGAGCGAGGGAAGCGCCATTCCGAACGACCCCGAATTGCCGCTGCCTTTGAACCACGTGCATCCGCTGCATGAGGTGGTTCATGTGGATTATTTTTTGCCGGGATGTCCGCCTTCGGCCGACGCCTTCTGGTCCTTTCTCACCGATCTGCTCGCTGGCCGAACCCCACAATTGGGCCGGTTGATCCGCTACGACTGACATGTGACGACGAGACAAAGATGAGCTTCGACCTTGAAACTGCGGCTGCGCCTGAAGGCTTACGACGGGTGGCCATCGACCCGGTCTCGCGTGTCGAGGGACATGGCAAGGTTACCATTCTGCTCGACGATCAAAACCATGTCCGGCAGGTGCGCTTGCATATCGTCGAGTTTCGCGGCTTTGAGAAGTTCATCGAGGGCAGGCCCTACTGGGAAGTGCCGGTCATGGTGCAGCGACTTTGCGGAATTTGCCCCGTGTCGCATCACCTTGCCGCTTCCAAGGCCATGGATTTGATCATCGGCGCGGGCCGGCCGACGCCGAGCGCCGATAAAATCCGTCGGTTAATGCACTACGGCCAGGTGCTTCAGTCGCATGCCTTGCATTTCTTCCATCTGGCCTCGCCGGATCTTCTGTTCGGTTTCGATTCGCAAGTGAACTTGCGCAATATCTTCGGTGTTATTGAGGCGCATCCCGATATTGCCAAAAAGGGCGTACTGCTGCGCAAGTTTGGTCAGGAGGTGATCCGGATAACCGCCGGCAAGCGTGTGCATGGGACTGGGTCCATACCTGGCGGCATGAACAAGCACGTGAGCCGCGCCGAGCGGGACAGGCTGAGCCTCGACGCCGACCAAATGATTGAATGGTCGCAGGACGCGGTCAATATTGCCAAACACCTGCACGAACAAAATCCCCAGCTCTACGACAGTTTTGGCAGTTTTCCCTCCAACTTCCTGTCGCTCGTGCGAAGCGACGGTGCCATGGACCTCTACGACGGGAAGTTGCGCGCGCGCGACAAAGCGGGAACGATTCTTTTCGACGGCGCCAGCGATCAGACCTACCTCGATCTGATCGAGGAGGAGGTGCGGCCTTGGTCCTATATGAAATTTCCGCACCTGCGCAGCCTTGGACCGAGCCTGGGTTGGTATCGTGTCGGACCGCTGGCCCGGGTCCAGAATTGCACAATCATACCCAGCCCGCTCGCCGAGGGGCAAAGGAAGGAGTTCCTGGCTTGGGGCCGTGGCGAGCCGATTCACGCCACGCTCGCCTACCATTGGGCCCGCATGATTGAGCTATTGCATGCGGCCGAGATTGTTAAGGGCCTGCTCGAGGATGCGGATATTCTGGCCGGCGAGCTAATGGCCAGCGGCGATCGCCGCGGTGAGGGTGTCGGGATCATTGAGGCTCCGCGAGGGACCCTGATCCACCATTATCGTGTGGGCGACGATGATCTTGTCTCGATGTGCAATCTGATCGTATCGACGACCCACAACAATCAGGCGATGAATGAAGCGGTGCGTTCGGTGGCGCGCCAGTATTTGGATGGCAAGGTGTTGACCGAGGGGCTGCTCAATCGGATCGAAGTTGCGATTCGCGCCTATGATCCTTGTCTATCCTGCGCCACGCACGCACTGGGGAAAATGCCGCTTGACGTGGTGTTGGTGGGCCCGGGCGGCGAAGTGATCGATCACGCTTTGCGCACGTCGGCAGGAAGCATTTCGCGTGAGGTCGCGTCAGCGAGGGAGGCACATTTGTGAATGCACCGCTGCTGGTCTTCGGCTGGGGCAATCGAAGTCGTGGGGATGATTCGCTCGGGCCTTTGTTCGTTGAGGAATTGCGCCGTCGAGTCGGCGCCGACGCGCCAGCTCGTGTGGAATTTCTTGACGATTTTCAATTGCAGATCGAGCATGCCCTGGATCTTGCGGAACGCGAGCGCGTTCTGTTTGTAGATGCCTGCCGAACAGCAGCTGCGCCATTTGAAGTGATGCCCGTTCGAGCCGCGCGCGATTTGTCCTACACGACGCACGAGATGTCGCCTCAGGCCGTGTTGCAGGTCTTTGCGGACTTTTATCGGCGGCCGCCGCCGCGCTGCACGCTGTTAGCGATTCGCGGCGATCAATTCGAATTGGGGACATCGCCAAGTGCTGCGGCGCTTGCCAATTTGCGACTGGCTTTGGCCTGGGGCTCGCTTTGGCTGGCTGGCAAGGGTGAAGAGGATCGGGCGTTGCCGGAGCTGCGACATGCACGAACTTAGTCTGGCGACTGGTCTTGTCGAGATGGTCGAGGCGGCGTCGCGTCGCGAGAATTTCCGAAGGGTGGCGTACTTGCGACTTGAAGTTGGCGCATTGGCCGGCGTTGAGCCTCAGGCGCTGCGATTTGCGCTTGGAGCGGTAGTGCCGGGCACCTGTCTGGCTGAGGCCGAGATCGGGGTTGAAGAGCCGCCGGGCAAAGCCCTGTGCGCGACCTGTGGCGAGTTGGTCGAGATCGCAAGTCGAGCCGAGCCCTGTCCATTATGCGGGGCGTTCCGACTTCGCGTGACTGGTGGTGGCCAATTGCGGATAGTTGAACTCATTGTCCATGACGATTAGGCGGAGGCATGCATGTGTGGCATTTGTGGCTGCAGCACTGAAGCGGAATCTCGAGCTGGCCTGAGCCAGCATCATCCCTCCCGCGGGGATCGGATGGGGCCCGGAAAGGGGGGGCAGCGTGCCGTTAAAATCGAGGCCGATCTGCTCGGCGAAAACAATCGGTTGGCTGAACGCAATCGCACCCACTTTGCCGCGCACGGCTTAAGCGTATTCAATCTCGTGTCCAGCCCCGGCTCGGGCAAGACGACGTTCTTATGCGCGAGCATTGAAAGACTGAGGGCGCTTAGGCCGCGCCTGCCGCTTGGTGTGATCGAAGGCGACCAACAAACCAGTTTGGACGCGCAACGCATTCGGGCCGCGGGGGCGCCGGCCATACAGGTCAATACCGGGCGCGGCTGTCATCTCGACGCGCAAATGGTGCACGATGCGTTCATGCAGATCGAGCTGCACGGCCGCGCCGCTGAAGGCGCGGCCGGCGAGGGTCTGTTGTTTATAGAAAATGTTGGCAACCTCGTCTGTCCGGCCATGTGGGACCTCGGCGAGGACGCCAAGGTCGTGATCCTGTCAGTCACCGAGGGCGAGGATAAGCCGATAAAATACCCCGACATGTTCGCGGCTGCCAAGCTCATGATCCTCAATAAGGTTGACTTGCTGCCCTATGTCGCCTTCGAGGTTGACAAATGCATCGACTTTGCCCGGCAAATCAATCCTGCGATCGACATCCTGCCGGTATCGGCGACACGGGGCGATGGTATGCAATCCTGGCTCGATTGGCTGTTTCGGCAGGCTCCCGAAGGCTTGAATGATGAGCGTCTTGTCGAGGAGCGATTGACTTTCGGTGGCGCGCTCTGAGGCTGGTCTCGGCGTTGGCCAGACCGACGCCCGTCCTGACATGGGGCGTATCTTAACAACGCTGCCTGTCAATTCGAGGACCGACGGTTCTTAAACTGGCAGCGCCACAAGCCGACCTTGGCGGAGATTTCGACTGTATTGTCGCGAAGCTGATAAGTATGAAATCGCCCAGTCTAAAAATGTGGTAGTCAAGCCATCATAAGAGTGAGTATTGTGGATCTATATATTGTGTGAAATACGTTTTCGAATTGTTGGGGCCGAATCTTTGAGCCGGAAGTTGCCTGGTGAAACAGCGAAATTCCGGCTATCTTGACATCAATTGCCGCATCGACTCGCCAACAACCATGGCGGTTGCGACAGCGACGTTGAGGGAGCGCAGGCCGGCGCGCATCGGCACCCGGATGCGCGCATCGGCCGCGGCATGGACTTCGTCCGGCACCCCGGCCAACTCGCGGCCAGCGAGCAAAATATCGCCTGGCAGGAAGACCAGTTCGGTATAGGGCAAGGACGCCTTGGTTGTCATGAGGATGAGCCGCGGACGCGGCTGACGGGCAAGCCTCGCCCGTTCGAATGCCTGCCAGGACAAATGCCGGGTGATGGCGACTTCGTCGAGATAATCCATGCCCGCCCGCCGGAAATGGCGATCGGACACTGGAAAGCCGGCCGGCTCGATGATGGCGGCGGCGAGCCCAAGGCAGGCACAAAGCCGCAGAATGGTGCCGGTATTCTGCGCAATGTCGGGCTGGAACAGGGCGATCTGCAGGTCGGGCGGCGAGAAATCGGGCATGGACAATCCCTGCTGCTGCAGCGAGCGCGGGTCGGCGAACGCCGGCCCGGGCCGGTTCTAGTGCTTTGGGTTAAGCGCTTGGCTTGCTATGGACAAGTCCCAGGAACGATGCGAAATACCGCAGAGCGCGAATCTGGACTTGGCGGCGGCAGAGTGGCGAAGGGTCGCATTGTCGGGGTCAAGGGCTGGCCCCAAAATCGGCAGCGGGGATGATCCAATGATTCATTGTGACGCCTAAACGAGTGGGAGCATAGCGTGGCCGTTGCCAGCACTGTTGAACCGACCCGCCGGGATTTTCTGTATATTGCGACCGGCGCCGTGGCCGCGGTCGGCACGGCGGTGGCGATCTGGCCGTTCATCAGCCAGATGAATCCCGATGCCTCGACCTTAGCCCTGGCCTCGACTGAGCTCGACATTGGCGCCATTCCCGAGGGTCAGATCGTGACCGTCAAATGGCGCGGGGGGCCGGTATTTGTGCGGCATCGAACCGCCAAGGAAATCGAGGAGGCACGCTCTGGTGACACCCAGCCGATGCCCGATCCTGAGCCCGACGCCAAGCGGGTACAAAAGCCGGAATGGCTGGTGGTCAAGGGCATATGCACCCATCTTGGCTGCATTCCACTCGGGCATGAAGGCGAATACAAGGGCTGGTTCTGCCCGTGCCACGGTTCCGTTTATGATCAATCCGGGCGCATTCGCAAGGGCCCGGCGCCGCGCAATCTCGAAGTGCCACCCTATGCGTTTTTATCCGATACCAAGATCAAGATTGGCTAGGCCCAGGGCAGCCTACAGCCATTCCTCCCGATGCGCAGAGACAGACATATGAGCGGACATTCAACCTTCGTACCAAAGAGTGCTCTGGGCCGCTGGTTTGAGAGCCGTCTGCCGATAATGGGCTTGGTTCATTCGTCCTTCATCGCTTTTCCGGTGCCCAAGAACATCAATTACTGGTGGACCTTTGGTGGCATCCTTTCGCTGATGCTGGTGATCCAGATCGCAACCGGCGTGGTGCTCGCCATGCACTATACGCCGGATGCCACGCTCGCCTTCGACAGCGTCGAACACATCATGCGCGACGTCAATTACGGCTGGCTGCTGCGCTACATGCACGCCAATGGCGCCTCGATGTTTTTCCTGGCGTGCTACATCCACATGTTCCGCGGTCTCTATTACGGGTCCTACAAGGCGCCGCGCGAGGTTTTGTGGATTCTCGGCGTCGTCCTGTTCCTGCTGATGATGGCAACGGCCTTCATGGGCTACGTCCTGCCCTGGGGCCAGATGAGTTTCTGGGGCGCGACCGTAATCACCAGCCTATTTTCGGCGATCCCTTGGGTCGGCGATGCTATCCGGACCTGGCTGTGGGGTGGTTATTCGGTCGACAATCCGACCCTCAACCGGTTCTACTCCCTGCATTATCTTCTGCCATTCATGCTGGCGGCCGTTGTCGCCCTGCATGTCTGGGCGCTGCATGTGGTTGGCCAGAACAATCCGACCGGCGTCGAAGTGAATAACATCAAGCGCGACACGGTGCCGTTCACGCCGCATGCAACCATCAAAGACGGGTTTGCGATGGTTTGCTTCCTGTTGTTCTTTGCCTGGTTCATTTTCTACATTCCGAACTATCTGGGCGAGGCCGACAATTACAAAGTCGCTAATCCGATGCAGACCCCGCCGCATATCGTTCCGGAATGGTACTTCCTGCCCTTCTACGCGATCCTGCGGGCGATACCGTCGAAACTCGGTGGCGTCGTCGCCATGTTCGGATCGATTGCTATATTGGCCTTCCTGCCATGGCTCGACACGTCGAAGATCCGCTCGGCCGACTACCGCCCGGTCTATAAGGTTTTCTTCTGGGTCTTCGTGCTGGTGTCGATCGGGCTTGGCTATCTTGGCGCGCAGCCGCCCGAAGGTGGAGCGGTCATAGCGGCCCGGATTCTCACCGCCTATTACTTCATTCACTTCTTGGTTATTCTGCCGCTACTCGGCCTGTTCGAAACGACGCGTCCACTGCCAACCTCGATTGCCGATTCCATCCTGGGGACGAGCGGGTCATCTGCGGCGTTGATGGCGCGCTCGACAGCTGCCGCACCAAACAGCAAGGGCTGACGGGGAACACAATGGTGGCGATGCTCAAGGGTAGCCTGACGGCGCTGATGCTCGGTCTGATCGGGCTCGGCGCCCCAGCCATGGCGCAGGAAGGGCAAGATTCGATTGTCCTGCCACAGCGTCAGCAATGGACTTTCTCCGGGCCGTTCGGGCGCTTCGACGAGGCCCAGCTGCAGCGCGGCTTCAAGGTGTTTCGCGAAGTCTGTTCGAATTGCCATTCGATGCGTCTGGTTCCGTTTCGGGCACTCGGCCAGCCCGGCGGTCCGAATTTTTCGGAGGCGCAGGTCAAGGCGCTTGCGGCTGAATACAAGATCAAGGACGGGCCGAATGATGCGGGCGACATGTTCGAGCGGCCCGGCCGGCCCTCCGATTATTTCCCCTGGAACTTCGCCAACGAGCAGCAGGCGCGGGCCGCCCTGAACGGTGCGCTGCCGCCGGATTTCTCGGTGCTGGCCAAGGCACGCTCCTACGAGCGCGGCTTTCCCTGGTTCATCTTCGACGCCTTCACCCAATATCAGGAGCAGGGCCCCGATTACATCTACGGCATTCTAACCAGCTACAGCGATCCGCCGGCCGGCGTCGAGATCGGTTCCGGCATGAATTATAACCGGATCATGCCCGGGCACCAGATTGCGATGGCGCAACCTCTGAGCGACGGCCAGGTCGAATATACCGATGGCAAACCGCAGACTGTCGATCAATATGCCAAGGATGTCGTTTCGTTCATGATGTGGGCGGCCGAGCCGCATCTGGAGGCGCGCAAGCGAATGGGCCTCGGCGTCATCTTGTTTCTGATCGTCTTCGCGAGCCTCCTTTATTACACCAAGCGCAAGGTCTGGGCCGACGTGGCCCATTGAGCGGCCCGGCCCGGTGACGCTTTTCTGGCCTTGCGCGGGGCCGTCCAGTCCGCAACACTGATGCAGCGCTTTTATGGGCGCTCACCAGTTGGAAACGGGCATGGCAAAGGCAATCGTTGGCATTATTGGCGGCTCGGGCATTTATGCCCTGCCCGGCCTCGAAGCGGGGCGCGAGGTCACGCTCACGACCGCTTGGGGTGCGCCGTCCGACAGCTTGCGGGTCGGGCGGATCGGCACGACCGATGCCGTCTTCCTCGCCCGGCACGGCCGCGGCCACCGGCTGTCGCCATCGGCGATTGATTACCGCGCCAATATTGCCGCGCTGAAGTCCCTCGGCGTCACCGACATAGTTTCGCTGTCGGCTTGCGGTTCCTATCGCCAGGAGCTCTATCCCGGCCTGTTTGTGTTGGTCGATCAATTCGTCGATCGGACCTTCGGGCGGACCAGTTCGTTTTTCGGCAATGGCTGCGTGGCGCATGTTTCGATGGCCGAGCCGGTGGCGCCCCGGCTGGTCGAGCGGCTCAATGCGGCGGCCGCGGCGGAAGGCCTCGCCTGCCGCCGCGGGGGCACCTATGTCTGCATGGAGGGGCCGCAATTTTCGTCGCTGGCCGAATCCCTGTCCTACAAGAATCAGGGTTATGACGTGATTGGCATGACGGCGCTGCCGGAGGCCAAGCTGGCCCGCGAGGCGGAGATTTCCTATGCGACAGTGGCGATGGTGACGGATTACGATTGCTGGCATGGCGAGCATGGTGCGGTCGATGTCGCGGCGGTGATCAAGGTCGTGCAAGACAATGCGCATCGCGCCCAGGCACTGGTTGCCCGCCTGTTGCGTGATTTTCCCGCCGAGCACGAGCCTTGCCCAAACGGTTCCGACCGGGCGCTCGACAACGCCATAATTACCGCAGCGGATGCCCGCGATCCGGCGCTTGTCGACAAATTGCGGATCGTGGCGGGCCGGGTGCTTGGGGCTTGAGGGATGATGATGGATCTCAAGGCAGCGATTCGCACCATTCCCGACTATCCCAAGCCAGGCATCCAGTTTCGCGACATTACGACTCTGCTCGGCAACGCACGTGCCTTCCGCCGTGCGATCGACGAATTGGTGCAGCCCTGGGCCGGCGAAAAAATCGACAAGGTTGCCGGCGTCGAGGCGCGCGGCTTCATCCTCGGTGGGGCCGTTGCGCATCAATTGTCGGCCGGCTTCGTTCCGATCCGCAAGAAAGGCAAACTACCGCACACGACGGTCAGGATTGCCTATTCGCTTGAATATGGCATCGACGAGATGGAGATGCATCAGGATGCCGTTGGCGCAGGCGAGCGGGTCATCTTGGTTGACGATTTGATTGCGACGGGTGGCACAGCGGAGGGGGCGGTGCGGCTGTTGAAGCAGATTGGCGCCGAAGTCGTTGCGGCCTGCTTTGTCATCGACCTTCCGGCACTCGGCGGGGCACGCAAGATTCGTGCTCTCGGCGTTCCGGTTCGCACCCTTCTACAATTCGACGGCCATTAGGCTGCCGCGCGCCTTGGCCAAAAGACCGCAGAGGAGAATTCAAAGACCTTCTCCTGGTTCTGGTTGATGCCGCTATTGTAGCTGATGACGAGACCCCAGCCGGCGCGCCCGGTCGGCCGTTTGTCGACGACCCTTGTATCGAAGCTGACGGTATCGCCGGCATAGACAGGCTTCAGCCATTTGAGATCGCGAACGCCCGGCGACGGGCCGGTTTCGGGCAGCGCCTGGCCGGAGCAGCGATCCTTCACCATCAGGCGCATCCATTCACAGGCGGTTTGCCAGCCCGAGGCGACGAGGCCGCCGAAAGGGCCGAGACGGGCCTTTTCCGGATCAAGGTGAAAGGGCTGCGGATCAAAGCACGAGGCAAAATGCTGGATGTCCGGCACGGTGAACAGATGCTCGCCCAACTGGCGGCGGTTGCCCGGCACGACATCTTCGAAAAAAAGCGGCGGGTCCGGATTGGTGAAGGCTTGTGGCGGGCGGCTTGGCGCGGCGCGTCGAGGCGCCGGATTTGCCGGAAGGCTTCTACCGCGGCGGCCGAACATGATCATCATGTCCTGTGTCATGACCGTATCGCCGGTCTGGTTGAGGGCGGCCCATAGCATGCGCACGAGCCCGACGGCGTCGCGTGAACGCGAGGGTCTTGCCTCGAGAACTTCGCTGCGCGCGTGCAGGCGATCGCCCGGGCGCACCGGCTTGAGCCAGCGGATTTCCGCGACGCCCGGGCCGCCCAGCGAACTCGAATCCAAGAGGTAATTGTCGCAATTCATGCGCATCAGCAGGCCGACCGTGTGCCAGCCCGAGGCGGCTAGCCCGCCGAGCAGGCTTAAGCGGGCCTGTTCCTCGTCGAGGTGGAAAGGCTGCGGATCATACCGCCGGGCAAAGGCCACGATCGCCTCGCGAGTGACAAGGCAATCGCCGAATTCGCGTCTGTCGCCAGGACGAAAATCCTCGAAATAGAGAGTCGGCATGGTCGGGACCTAGGCGGAACCGCCGCCGCGGCGGCGCAAGCAATGGTGTCGCGTCAATTGGCGAAGCGGAAATGCAGGACATCGCCGTCGGCGACCACGTAATCCTTGCCTTCAAGCCGAAACTGCCGGCATCGCGCGCACCGGCTTCGCCGCTGCAGGTCGACATAATCGGTATAGGCAATGGTTTCGGCGCGGATAAATCCCTTTTCGAAATCGGTATGGATGACGCCGGCGGCTTGCGGCGCGCGTGGTCCCGGTTCATCGTCCAGGCTCTTGCCTCCTTTGGCCCGACGGTGAAATACGTATCAGATGCAAGAAGTTCGTAGCCCGCCCTAATGACTCGGTTGAGGCCCGGTTCAGCTAGACCGACGGCGTCAAGATAGTCGCGGCGTTCCGCTTCCGGCAAGACTGCGATCTCGCTTTCGATCTTGGCGGAAATGACGACCGCGTTGGCGCCTTCCTGCGCCGCGCGGGCTTTCACCTTGTCGGAATAGGTATTGCCTTTGTCCGCCGACGCTTCCTCGACATTGCACACATAGAGGACGGGTTTCGACGAAAGCAGGCCGAGCAGCGGAAAGGCCGGTCCTCTTCGGCGTTCTCGCTCGACCAGCCGCGCCGGCTTGCCTTCGCGCAAAAGCGACAGGCAGCGGTTGACGAAGATCGAACAGATCCTTGGCTTCCTTGTCCTGCCCTTGGCATTTTTTCCAGTGCCGACCAACCGCTTTTCGAGCGAGTCGAGATCAGCGAGCATCAGCTCGGTTTCGATCGTCTCGATGTCGTCGATCGGATCGATCTTGCCCTCGACGTGGGTGACATCGGTGTCCTCGAAGCAACGCACGACATGAGCGATGGCGTCGACTTCGCGAATATTGGCGAGAAACTGGTTGCCGAGCCCTTCGCCCTTCGATGCACCGCGCACCAGTCCGGCAATGTCGACGAATGTCAGTCGCGTCGGAATGATCTGCGCTTCGAGCTGGCGATCTCGGCCAATATGTCGAGCCGCGGATCGGGCACCCGACATCGCCGACATTCGGCTCGATGGTGCAGAACGGATAGTTGGCGGCCTGCGCTGCGGCCGTTTGGGTTAGTGCATTGAAGAGCGTCGACTTGCCGACATTGGGCAGCCCGACAATGCCGCATTTGAAACCCATCGCAGCGTCCTTATCTCAGTGCGATCATGGCCCGTCGGTAAGGCCCTCGGCCTCGAGGGCGAGATGAACCTTGTTTTGAAAAGTCGCGTCTTCCCCGCGCACGAGGCAGCCAGCGTGGTCGGCGATCGCCCGGCACAGCGCGGCCACCCAGGGCCGTTCGCCCTTGTCGAAATTGCTGAGGACATAGGCGTATACGAGGCTCTTGTCGCCGGGATGGCCGATGCCCACGCGCAAACGCCGATAGTCGCCGCCGATCTGTTCGGTGATTGAACGCAAACCATTATGCCCGGCACTCCCGCCACCCGATTTCAGGCGCAGCTTGGCGGGCGCCAAATCCAGTTCATCGTGGATCACCAGAATGTCCTTGCTGGCGATCTTGTAGAAGCGGGCTGCCGCCGCCACCGCCCTGCCGCTGTCGTTCATATAGGTCGTTGGCTTCAACAAGGCGACCCGCGCTCCGGCCAAGTCACCCTCCGCGAGGAGGCCCTGGAAGCGGGAACGGAAGGCCGGGAAATGGTGCGCCTTGTGAATGGCGTCGATCGCCATGAAACCGATATTGTGTCGGTTATGGGCGTGGCCGGTACCGGGATTGCCGAGGCCGGCAAAGAGGAGCATGGCAGGGCGCCTCTCTCAGCGAAGATCCGCCCGCAACGGCGGGCGGATCGTAAATGCGGGGGCCAATGGACTATTTCTTAGTGTCCTTGGCGGCGGGAACGGCCTTGGCGGCCGGGGCAGCCTTGGCATCCTTCGCCGGCGCGCCGGCGGCAGCCGGCGCGGCGCTGGCGCCGGCGGCAGGGACAGCAGCCGCGGTGGTGGCCGTCGCGGCGGCTGGGGTCTCTTCCTTGTAGGTAGTCGGCGGGGCGATTGTTGCGACCGTAAAATCACGGCCGGTAATCGTCGGCTTGCAGCCTTCGGGAAGTTTGAAGGCCGAAATATGCAGCGAATCGTTGATGTCGAGGCCGGCAAGGTCACCGGTGATCGATTCCGGGATCGCATCGACGGGTACCGTCATTTCGACGGTGTGGCGGACGATGTTCAAGGTGCCGCCCCGCTTGAGGCCGGGGCATTGATCCTGGTTGATGAAATGGACGGGCACTTCGACGCGCAGCCGAGACCCGGCCTTCAGGCGCAGGAAATCGACGTGGAGCGGCGTATCTTTGACCACATCGAGCTGGAAGTCGCGCGGGATTACCCGTTCCTTGCGGCCGGCGACGTCGATTTCGAAAATCGTCGTCAGGAAACGCCCGGCGAAGATCGCGCTCTGAGTCTGTTTGTGATCGAGGGCGATTGGCTGCGGCGCTTCGCCGCCGCCATAAATCACGCCTGGTATACGGCCTTCACGGCGAACGCTGCGGGCGGCCCCCTTGCCTGTCCCACTGCGGACCGTGGCCGCGAGCTGTTTAATCTCGGCCATAATGTCCGTCCTTTGCTTGAAATCTTGCGGCCACCCTTTCGGGGGCACGCGCGCCCACGCCTCCAGGGGTGTCGGAAAGAACGCGCGGGCCGGCTTATAACGCCGGCTGGGGTGGCTGGCAAATCCTTTGTCGGAATTGTCAGTAGCAGATGATATGGCCGGTTTAGGTAGCGCACGATCTGTCCGGTAAATTCCAGATCCTTTGGAGGGTTTGGGATGCGCCGGACGGAAGCCCTTCAGGGTGTGCGGATGATTAAGTTTTTGGACATTTTGGGACGTTACGAGGCGGCGGAGTTTGGTCAGTTGGAAGCGAGCGAGCTGTTGGGGGTTGGCGAGCGGACGTTTCGGCGCTGGCGCAATCGTTTTGAGGTCGAAGGAGAGGCTGGCCTGTTGGACCGGCGGCTTGGCAAGGTCTCGGGCCGACGGGTTCCTTCGGCGCGAGAGGCCGAGGTTGAGGCGCTTTACCGCAGCCGCTACGCCGGCTTTACGGCCAAGCATTTCCACGAGCATCTGGTGAAGGATCATGGCTTCAACTGGGGCTACACGTGGACCAAGACCTATCTGCAGGACCGGGGCTTGCTGGCGAAAGCCACGCGGCGGGGCGCCCACCGGCGCAAGCGGCCGCGGCGCCCGATGCTGGGCATGATGCTGCATCAGGATGGGTCGCGCTTTGCGTGGCTTAAGAACCACCAGCCGCTCGATCTGATCGTCACGCTGGACGATGCGACGAGCACTATTCTTTCGGCCTTTCTGGTCGAGGAGGAAGGCACCGCTTCGACGTTCCGGGCCTTGGAAGAGGTTTTTGGCCACCATGGCCTGCCCTTGAGCCTCTATACGGACCGCGGCAGCCATTATTTTCATACACCGGAGGCCGGCGGCAAGGTCGATCGGACCCGTCCGACCCAGGTCGGACGCGCCCTCGAGCATCTGGGCATCGAACATATCGCGGCCTATTCGCCGCAGGCCCGAGGCCGTTCGGAACGCGTCTTCCAGACCCTGCAGGACCGCCTGACGAAGGAGCTGGCGCTCGCCGGGATCACCACGATCGAGGCCGCCAACGCCTTTATCCGGGACGTCCACATCGCCGCCCATAATGCGCGTTTCGCCGTCAAGGCCGAGCAGGAAGGCGTGGCTTTCGTCACGATCCCCGGCGTCAATCTCGCCGAGATCCTCTGCCTCCAGGAAGAGCGCCAGGTCGGCAACGACAATTGCGTCACCTTCAACCGGTTGAAATTGCAGATCCCCGAAAGCCCGCTGCGGCCGCATTTCGTCAAGGCCAGAGTCAAGATCCGTCAATACCACGACGGCACCTATGCGATCTTCCATGGGCCGCGATGCCTCGGACGATACGATCAACAGGGCGCCGTCGAGACACAGAAAAAGGTCGCTTAAGTCCGCTCAGCGATCAGAGGAGAACAAAGCCAGAAGCAGCGGACATATGATGTGCTACCAAATCCGGCCAAGTTAATTAGCTATCGACAATCCTTTGTCGGAATCCTTCGGAATCCTTTGGCGGGGCCCTCGTCGAGGGCGGCGGTCCGGCCTTGGCTGCCGGACCTCGAAATGCGAGCGCGGCGGCGCCAAGTGGCGCCGTCGCCCGATGCCGCGGCAACTCGCGGCGCGGGCCGGGCATGAATCGAGCGCATGCAACTCAGATCGTGACTTTTCGTGCGACGGAATGGCCTGAGATCTCATAGCCAGCGTCTTGCGGCAGCTTGCGGTGCGAGAGAACGGAGAGCGCTGAAATCGACGCGACGAAGACGAAAGCGAGCGCGAAGTCCCGGGTCTCGAGGCCAGTGCCGCCATGGCGCCATTGCGCCAGTTCGAGGGCCATCGCTGCCAGGGCGACGCCGACTGATCCCGACAATTGCTGGACGACGCTCGAGAAGCTGGTGGCGCGGCTGATCCGGTCGGGCCCAATGTCGGCATAGGCGATCGCATTGAGGCTGGTGAATTGCAGGGACCGGAAGAAGCCGCCGACAAACAGTATGACCAAGATGACGAGGTGGGGGGTACTCGGCTTGAATAGGGCGGTGCTGGCGAGGAAGCCGGCGCTGATCAAGGCATTGCCGACGAGCACCCGACGAAAGCCGAATTTTTTGAGAATTGGCGGCGCCGAGAATTTCAACAGCATGGCGCCGGCCGCCGCGGCAAAGGTCAGCGAGCCGGACGCGAAGGGGGTCAATCCGAAGCCCAATTGCAGCATGAGCGGCAGCAGAAACGGCACGGCTCCGACGCCGGTGCGAAACAGAAAGCCACCGGCGACCGAGGTGCGAAAGGTTTGCACCTTGAGCAGGTTGAGATCGATGATCGGGTGCTCGGTCGTGCGGGCGTGGCGGACATAGAGGCCGAGCGCGATGAGGGCCAGACCAAGTAGCGCCGCAATCGCCCAATTGGGCAGAATATCGCGCCCGACGATTGTCAGGCCGAATATAAATGTCGCGAGACCAAAACCGGAAAGCAAGAAGCCTTTAGCGTCGAGCGGCGGCGAGGCTTCGGCTTTCGGGTCCGGCAGGTAGCGGGTTGCCAGGGCTACGGCAAGGAGACCAAACGGCAGGTTGATCCAGAAGATCCAGCGCCAATGAAAATAGGTCGTGATGAAACCGCCGACGATCGGTCCGACGATTGGGCCGATCAAGGCAGGAATGGTCAGAAACGACAAAGCCTGCATCAGATCGCTTTTGGGAATCGTGCGCAAAATGACAAGCCGGCCGACCGGCACCATCATGGCGCCGCCGACGCCTTGCACGGCACGGGCGGCGATGAAGCCAGCAAACGACCCGGTGAAGGCACAGAAGATCGAGCCGATCGTGAAGACGACGATCGCGATCCGGAAGACCAGCCGCGCGCCGAAGCGGTCGGCGGCCCAGCCGCTGGCGGGAATGAAGATGGCGAGGGAGAGCAGATAGGCGGTGAAGGCGAGCTTGAGCAGGATGGCATCGACGCCGAGGTCGACCGCGATCGCCGGCAGTGAAGTGGCGATGACGGTGGAATCCATGTTCTCGATGAACAGGGCACTGGCAACGACGAGCGGTGTGAGAAAGGAAGCTTTCATATCGAGGCGCTCGGTCCGTTCGCGACGGCGCCCAAGGTCCCGGCTTAGCCAATGGAGCGGACTGCCAGCGCAGGGCGATCCTGGCCCGGTTGATCTAGCACCAAGGGGGCAGGGATCCAAGGCCTGCCGGCTGCTGTCCGCCGATCCTTGACAATCCCGACAACTCATGCGGGACTTTGCGGCTTCGGCCAGGACCGACCGCTCGAGCCAGGTCTGGTGTGGGGGGAACCGGATGAGCGGCAGAATTTTGAAGGGCGCCAAGCGACCGCAACGGAGCAAGGCAACCGCGCCGGCGGCGGTGCGCGCGCTGCGGGCTGGCCGGCTGAGGCCCGAGGTTTACGCCCGCAATTTCGCCGACCTTCACCCGGCGCTGACTCATAACGAGGCCCTGGTCGAATCGGAACGCTGCTATTTCTGCTATGATGCGCCCTGCCAAAAAGCCTGCCCGACCGATATCGATATTCCGCTGTTCATTCGTCAGATCGCGGCAGCCAATCCGCTGGGCGCGGCGACGACTATTCTGCGCGCCAACATTCTCGGAGGCATGTGTGCCCGCGTCTGCCCGACTGAAACGCTTTGCGAGGCGGCCTGCGTCCGCGAAACGGCCGAGGGCAAGCCCGTCAAGATCGGTCTCTTGCAGCGCCACGCGACCGACGCCATGATGGCCGAGCCCCGTCATCCGTTCCGCCGCGCCGCGCCGAGCGGCAAGAAGATCGCTGTCGTCGGCGCTGGGCCTGCCGGGCTATCCTGCGCGCATCGGCTGGCCGAACGCGGCCACGCGGTGACGCTCTTCGAAGCGCGCGAGAAGCTTGGCGGACTCAATGAGTACGGGATTGCCGCCTACAAAACGGTCGACGATTTTGCGCAGAGGGAAGTGAACTTCATTCTGTCGATCGGCGGCATCGAAGTGAAGACCGGCGCCGTGCTCGGCACTAGCCTCGATCTCGGCCAGGTCCGGCGCAGCTTCGATGCGGTGTTTCTCGGCATTGGGCTCGGCGACGTCAATCGCCTGCAATTGCGCGGCGAGACCAGTCTCAAGGGCGTGATGGACGCCGTCGATTTCATTGCGCGGTTGCGACAGGCCCGCGACCTGTCGAAGATTCCGGTCGGCCGCCGAGTCGTCGTGGTCGGCGGCGGCATGACCGCGATCGATGCTGCCGTTCAGGCGCGGCGGCTCGGCGCCGAGGAGGTGACGATTGTCTACCGGCGTGGCGAGGAAGCGATGAAGGCTAGCCTGTATGAGCGCGAACTTGCCCGCAATGACGGCATCGTCATTCGGCACTGGGCGGCGCCGAAAGCGCTGCACGGATCGGATGGCCAGGTGCGCGCCATCAGTTTCAACCGCACTCGCGTCGTGCGCGGCGGGCTTAGCCTCACCGAGGAGAGCTTCCGGCTCGATTCCGACATGGTCCTCGCAGCGATCGGGCAGATCCTGGTCGACGACGGATTTGGCGGCGCCGAAATGGTCGCGCTGAAGGCGGGGCGGATTGTCGTGGATGGCGAGCGCCGGACCAGTCTGCCCGGCGTTTG
Organism: uncultured Alphaproteobacteria bacterium; assembly: GCA_963773155.1. Lineage (GTDB taxonomy): Bacteria > Pseudomonadota > Alphaproteobacteria > Rhizobiales > Beijerinckiaceae > CAVZAB01. Next base: position 199,357 of record CAVZAB010000025.1, read on the forward strand.
GGCAGGCGGCGATTGTCTCTATGGCGGACGGGATCTGACGGTCAGTGCGGTCGAGGACGGTAAGCGGGCGGCGCTCTCGATCGACCGGACCCTGCAACGGATCAGGGCGGGGTAGAGGAGCGGCTGATGGCTGATTTGCGCACGACATTCCTGGGTATTCGCTCGCCCAACCCGTTCTGGCTCGCCTCGGCCCCGCCGACCGACCGTCAGGTCAATGTCGAGCGGGCGTTGCGGGCCGGCTGGGGTGGCGTTGTGTGGAAGACGCTCGGCGAAGACGGGCCACCGATTGTCAATGTCAACGGGCCGCGCTACGGGGCCTGGCACGGGCCGGACCGGCGGTTGATGGGGTTTACCAATATCGAATTGATCACCGACCGGCCGCTGGAAATCAACTTGCAGGAAATTGCCATCGTCAAGCGCAATTGGCCGGATCGCGCAATTCTCGTGTCGCTGATGGTGCCGTGCGAAGAGGAGGCCTGGCGGGCAATATTGAGCCGGGTCGAGGCAACGGGCTGCGACGGCGTTGAGCTGAATTTCGGCTGCCCGCACGGCATGTCGGAGCGGGGCATGGGTTCGGCGGTCGGCCAGGTACCGGAATATATCGAAATGGTGACGCGCTGGTGCAAGGTCCACACGCGGATGCCAGTCATCGTCAAGTTAACGCCGAACATTACCGATATCCGCTTTCCCGCGCGGGCGGCCAAGCGCGGCGGTGGCGATGCAGTGTCGCTGATCAATACGGTCTCATCGATCATTTCGGTCGATCTCGATCAGATGTCGCCGGTCCCGCTGATCGACGGCAAGGGAACGCATGGCGGCTATTGCGGCCCGGCGGTCAAGCCGATTGCTCTGCATATGGTCGCCGAAATCGCCCGCGATCAAGAAACGCAGGGCCTGCCCATCTCGGCGATCGGCGGCATTACAACCTGGCGGGACGCGGCGGAATTCATCGCCATGGGGGCTGGCACGGTTCAGGTCTGCACCGCGGCAATGACCTATGGCTTCCGGATCATCGAAGAATTGACGACCGGACTGAGCGATTGGATGGATGCCAATGCCTATCGCGGCACCGACGACTTCCAGGGGCGCGCTGTCGGCAATGTCAGGGATTGGCAGAATCTCAATCTCAATTACGTCGCCAAGGCCGTAATCGATCAGAATTTGTGCATCCAATGCGGCCGCTGCTATATCGCTTGCGAAGACACATCGCATCAGGCCATCACCGCGAGTGTTGCCGGGGTCCGGAAGTTTGTGGTCAAGGACGAGGAATGCGTCGGCTGCAATCTGTGCGTCGAAGTTTGTCCGGTCGCCAATTGCATCACTATGGTCGAAATGACCAAGGGCAAGGACCCGCGCACCGGGACGCAAATCGACCGCAACTTTGCAAGCTGGCTCACCCATCCGAACAATCCGATGGCAAAGGGCGGCTGAACGGGCAGCGGCCATGCCGCGTGAATTGACCGGTCCGCGATATCCATACTAGCGTTTGGCCTGTTTCAGATACGGGGAGGCGAGCCATGTCCGATCTGTCGAATGTCCGGGTCAACGGCGAGCGCTTGTGGGAAGCGCTGATGGCGATGGCCCAGATCGGCCCGACAAAGAAGGGCGGTTCGAAGCGGCTGACACTGACTGATCTCGACAAGGAAGCGCGCGGCCTGTTCATCGATTGGTGCCGGCAAGCAGGCTGCACGATCGCGATCGATGCAATGGGTAATGTCTTTGCGCGGCGGGCCGGAAGCGACGATTCGCTGCCGCCTGTCATGATGGGTAGTCATCTCGACACGCAACCGACTGGCGGCAAGTTCGACGGTGTCCTCGGTGTGCTCGGCGCGCTCGAGGTGGTCCGTACGCTCAACGATTTGAAGATTACGACCCGCCATCCGATCGAAATCGCCAATTGGACCAACGAGGAGGGTTCGCGCTATGCCCCGGCCATGATTGCTTCGGGGGTTTTTGCCGGCGTCTACACCACCGAATTTGCCTATGCGCTGCGCGATGCAGAGGGCAAGAGCCTTGGCGAGGAATTGGCGCGGATTGGCTATCGGGGCAGCTTACCGGTCGGTGGCCGGCCGATCCACGCATTTTTCGAATTGCACATCGAACAGGGGCCGATCCTCGAGGATGCGAATCTCGACATCGGCGTCGTCACCCATGGTCAGGGCCAGCGCTGGTACGAGATCAAGCTTGTCGGGTTCGAAAGCCACGCCGGATCGACTCCGATGCCGCGCCGGCGGGATGCCTTATTGGGGGCTGCCCGGATCGTCGAACTGGTCAACCGGATCGGCCTCAGCCACGCGCCGCTGGCGGTTTCGACGGTCGGCATGCTCAACACCTATCCGAATTCCCGCAATGTCATTCCCGGCGAGATTTTCATGACTTGCGAATTTCGCTACCCCGAAGATGACCGGCTGACGCAGATGGACGCGGCGCTGCGAGAGGGTGTCGAGACGATTTGCCGGGAAATCCGTCTCGACTGCGACCTCACGCAGGTCTTCTACTACGCGCCTGTCGCCTTCGACCCCACCTGTGTTGCGGCAGTGCGGCGAGCGGCCGACCATTATGGCTATTCGCATCGCGACATAGTGTCGGGAGCCGGGCACGACGCCTGCTATATCGCCAGGGTCGCACCGACCTCGATGATTTTCACCCCTTGCGTCGACGGCATCAGCCACAACGAGGCCGAGGCTATCAAGCCGGCTTGGGCCAGTGCTGGCGCCAATGTTCTCCTGCATGCTGTTTTGGAGAAGGCGGAAATCGTCGGCTGAGCCGAATTTGCAAGGAGTTGCCAATATGTCAGCGGTTATCAAAGGCGGCACCGTCGTGTGCGCGGACAGGACGTACCGGTCGGATGTCCTGGTCGAGGGGGAAAAAATTGCGGCGATCGGCAGCAATCTGATCGGCACCAGGACGATCGATGCGCGCGGCTGCTACGTGATGCCGGGCGGGATCGATCCGCATACCCATCTCGAGATGCCCTTCATGGGAACGACATCGGCCGACGATTACGAGAGCGGGACCAGAGCGGCCTTGTCCGGCGGGACCACGATGGTGGTCGATTTCTGCATTCCGGCCAACGGCCAGCCTTTACTGGAGGCCTGGGCCGATTGGGACCGGCGCTCAAAAAAGGCGTGCGCCGACTATTCTTATCACATGTGCATCACCTATTGGTCGGCGCAGGTGCGTGCCGACATGGCCGAAGTGGTCAAGCGCGGGGTCCCGACCTTCAAGCACTTCATGGCCTATAAGGGCGCGCTGATGGTCAATGACGACGAACTCTTCGCGTCCTTCCAGCGTTGCGCCGAATTGGGAGCGATGCCGCTGGTCCACGCCGAAAACGGCGATGTCGTCGCGGCCCTGCAGGCGAAATTGATGGCGCAGGGGATCACGGGTCCGGAAGGGCACGCCTTGTCGCGGCCACCGGAGGTCGAGGGCGAGGCGGCCAACCGGGCGATCATGATTGCCGATCAGGCGGGGGTGCCGCTTTACATCGTCCACACTTCGTCGATTCCCGCGCACCAGGCGATCGCCCGGGCGCGGGCCCAGGGCCAACGCGTATTCGGCGAGCCGCTGATCCAGCATCTGGTGCTCGACGAGCGCGACTATTATCATCGCGACTGGGATCACGCGGCCCGTCGTGTGATGTCACCGCCCTTCCGCGACCGTAAGCACCAGGAGGATTTGTGGAACGGTCTGCGGGCCGGATCCCTGCAGGTTGTTGCAACCGATCATTGCTCGTTTACGAGCGAACAGAAGCGGTTCGGACGCGACGATTTCACCAAAATACCGAATGGCACCGGCGGTCTCGAGGACCGGATGCCAGTGTTATGGACGCAAGGCGTCGGGCGCGGCCGGCTGACCATCAACGAATTCGTCGCGGTGACCTCGACGAATATTGCCCGGATTCTGAACATCTATCCGCGCAAGGGTGCAATCGAGGTCGGCTCGGACGCCGATCTTGTGGTTTGGGATCCGAAGGCGTCGAAAACGATCAGCGCCAAGACACAGGTTTCGGTGATCGACTACAATGTTTTCGAGGGCCAACGCGTCAAGGGACTGCCGCGGACCACTCTATCGCGCGGCGAGATCGTCTTCCACGAAGGCGAACTGACCACGAGGCCAGGTCACGGCCGTTTCGTCAAGCGCCAGCCCTTCCCCGCCCACGCCCAAGCGCTGGCCTTGGCGCGTAAGATCGGCACCGCGAAACCGGTTGCCCGCTAGATGACGCTGGCGCTGCGGCCCGACGTAGTAACGCCGTTGCCGGCGCAACCGACGGTGATCGACATTGCCGATTTGACACTGACCTTTCAGACCGGCGATGGTCCGGTCGAAGCCCTATCGCATATCGACCTTGCGGTCAGGCGCGGCGAGTTCGTATCGCTGATTGGTCCGTCGGGTTGCGGCAAGACGACGCTGCTTAGGCTTATTGCAGATCTCGAGACGCCGTCGAGCGGGCGAATCGAGGTTAACGGGCTGAGCCCGCACGAAGCCCGCCGCGGACGCGCCTATGGCTATGTGTTTCAGGCCCCGGCTCTCTATCCTTGGCGCTCGATAGCCCGCAATGTCGCGCTGCCGCTCGAAGTCATGGGCTACAGCCGCAAGGAACGCGAGGCTCGGGTCGCCAACGGCCTGGCGCTGGTCAATCTGACCGGCTTCGAGAGGAAATATCCCTGGCAATTGTCCGGCGGCATGCAGCAGCGCGCTTCGATCGCGCGGGCATTGTCGTTCGATCCGGATCTCCTGCTGATGGACGAGCCGTTTGGGGCGCTCGACGAGATCGTCCGCGACAAGCTCAACGAGCAGCTTCTGCGTCTGTGGGACAAGACCAAGAAGACCGTCATATTCGTCACCCATTCAATTCCCGAGGCGGTATTCCTGTCGACCCGCATCGTCGTCATGTCGCCGCGACCCGGTCGGATCTTCGACATCATCCCCTGCGGGTTTCCGCTCGAGCGCACGCTCGAGATTCGCGAGACGCCGGAATTCATGACGATTGCCAATCGCGTGCGTCAGGGCTTGCGCGAGGGCCATTCCTATGTCGATTGAGACCGGCGACGCCGCGGTGCGGGCCAAGCTCTGGGAGGGCCAAGCCCTTGCGATCGCCATCGTGCTCCTCGGTATCACCGCAATTTGGTATGTCGCGGCGGTTTTTCTCAACGCCGATCTGCAGCGTGACGCTTTTGCCAATGGCGGCATTGCGAACTATTCCTTTTCGGATCTGGTTGCCGGGACCTGGGGGCAGGACAGGCCGAAACTGCCGGCGCCGCATCAGATCGTCCAGGAAATCGACAGAAGTGTCTTTTCAACCGCGCCGACTTCAAAGCGCAGTCTGGTCTATCATGCCGCCATCACGCTCGAGGCCACGCTGGCCGGGTTTGCGATCGGCTCGCTGCTTGGCATCGTCCTGGCATTGCTGATCGTCCATGTCGAGAGTCTCGAGCGCAGCGTGATGCCCTGGGTGATCGCCTCGCAGACGATTCCGATCATCGCGCTGGCGCCGATGATCGTCATCATTCTCAACCAGCTAGATGTGACCGGGATCGTGCCCAAGGCCGCGATTGCCGCCTATTTGTCGTTCTTTCCGGTAACCGTTGGCATGGTCAAGGGGTTGCGCTCGCCAGATCCGCTGCAAATCGATCTCATGCGCACCTACTCGGCCTCGCGGGTGCAGGTCTTCTTCAAGTTGCGCGTGCCAGCCTCGTTGCCGTTTCTTTTTGCCAGCCTGAAGGTTGCGGTGGCGGCGAGCCTGGTCGGGGCGGTGGTCGCCGAACTGACCAAAAGCGAAGACGGTGGTCTTGGCGCGCGATTGCTTGCCGGTTCCTATTATGGCCAAACCATTCAGATATGGGCGGCGATTGTCGTTGCCGCGGTTTGCGCCTGCGTTCTGGTCGGGCTGGTCGGCCTTGTCGAACATCTCGTCTCGAAGCGGATGGGCCTGGCGCGATGAGATCGGGCCAGCCAATCGCGCTCGCCGCCGGTGCCGCCGCCGCATTGGCCATATGGGCAGCGGCGAGCCCGCAATTTGCCCTTGTCGGGCTGCCGTTTCGTCTCGGTCTTGGCGCCTGCATGGCTGGGCTTTGCGCGCTCAGCCTGGCCGGCTGGCGTGGTCGGTTCGAACCGCCGTGGCTCGTGCTGCAGGCCGGGTTGGTTGGTCTTGCGGCCCTCGCCTTGTGGCTTTCGCTCGATCATGGTTTGGCCGGCGGCTGGGGCCTGTCGGCCGCCGCCATCGCCGTATGGCTCTCAGCCTGGTACTTCGTCGATTGTCTGCTCGAGGCTTCGGCGCGCCGGACGATTGCCGTTTCGTATGCCGATTTTGCGGTGCCGGTATTGTTTGGCGCCACTTTGATCTTCCTGTGGGAAATGCTGGTGCGTGGTGCCGGCATTCCCGCCGTCATCCTGCCGGCACCCTCGGCAATCGGCAGCCGGTTCGTCCATGCGCTTCCTGTGCTCGCTGCCGATTTTGCCCAGACCTTTCGCGGCGTTGCGGCGGGCTACGTGCTCGGTTGCATGGCTGGCGTCCTGGTCGCAATAATCATCGACCGCACGCCGTTTCTGCAGCGCGGCCTTCTGCCGCTCGGCAATCTGGTCTCGGCGCTGCCGATTGTCGGCATCGCGCCGATTATGGTGATGTGGTTTGGCTTTGACTGGCAATCGAAGGCCGCGGTCGTCGTCATCATGACCTTTTTTCCGATGCTGGTGAATACGGTCGCCGGCCTCTCTTCGGCCGGCAGGATCGAGCAGGACGTAATGAAAACCTATGCCGCCAATTATGGCCAGACCCTGACGAAGCTCAGGCTGCCGGCGGCGTTGCCTTTCATTTTCAATGGGTTGAAGATCAATTCGACGCTGGCGCTGATTGGCGCGATTGTCGCTGAGTTTTTCGGGACGCCGATCGTCGGGATGGGCTTTCGGATCAACACCGAAGTCGGCCGCATGAATATCGACATGGTCTGGGCAACGATCCTTGTTGCCGCATTGGCCGGCTCGGCATTCTATGGTTTGCTGGCGCTGATCGAACGGCGCGTGACATTCTGGCATGCATCGTATCGGCAACGACCGGCGTAGGAATCTGGTTGGCCAAAGGAGGAACGAAATGCTGAAGACATTCGCGGGCGGTTTGCTGGCTCTGGCGGCGCTGGGGAGCCTGTCGGGCGCTGAGGCGGCCGACAAGCTGACCTTGCAGTTGAAATGGGTGACGCAGGCGCAATTTGCCGGCTTCTACGTGGCCAAGGACAAGGGCTATTACAAGGATGCCGGCCTTGACGTCACGATCAAGCCGGGCGGCCCCGACATTGCCCCGCCGCAGGTGATTGCCGGCGGTGGCGCCGATGTGGTTGTCGACTGGATGCCCTCGGCACTCGCGTCGCGTGAAAAGGGCGTTCCGCTGGTCAATATCGCGCAACCCTTCAAGCGATCCGGGATGGAATTGACTTGCCGGGCCGAAACCGGGATCAAGACGCCGGCCGATTTGAAGGGTCGCACCCTCGGGGTCTGGTTCTACGGCAACGAATATCCGTTCCTTTCTTGGATGGGCAAGCTTGGCCTCAAGACCGATGGATCGGCTGAGGGGGTTAAGGTCCTCAAACAGGGATTCAATGTCGATCCACTGCTGCAGAAGCAGGCCGATTGCATTTCGACTATGACCTACAACGAATATTGGCAGGTGATCGATGGCGGGATTCCCGCCGACAAATTGGTGGTGTTCAAATATGAGGACCAGGGGGTCGCCACCATGGAGGACGGGCTTTATGTGCTCGAGGAAAAGCTCAAGGATCCGGCCTTCGTCGACAAATTGGCGCGCTTTGTCAAAGCTTCGATGAAGGGCTGGGATTATGCCAGGGCCAATCCGAAAGAGGCGGCCAAAATCGTCCTCGACAATGATGCGACTGGCGCCCAGACCGAGAAACATCAGACTCGGATGATGGAAGAAATCAACAAGCTCACGGCAGGTTCCGACGGCACGCTTGACCCGGCCGATTACCAGCGCACCGTCAAGACATTGCTCGCTGGCGGATCGGATCCGGTCATCACCAAGGAACCGCAGGGTGCCTGGACGGCGGCAGTTACCGACAAGGCAAAGGCTCTGAAATAGGCGGGTCCCGCAGCTTTGTTGTGACAGGTGGACGCGGACCAGGGCCGCGTCCGCGGCCTTTCGGGGCGGCGGCCGGGGTTCGGGGAGACTGAAATGAACGCGTCCGAGCCGCACGGTTCCGAGATTGTCCTTGTCGGCATTCCGCTGGAGCTTGGGGCGAGCGACCCTGGCGCCGTGATGGGCCCAGCGGCGCTGCGCACAGCCGGTTTAGCCGCCATGCTGCGGGAACTGGGCCATCGGGTTAGCGATACTGGCGACCTCATGACGCCGCCTGCCGTTGCTGTCGACATGCCAGCCGAATTGGCTAGGGCCTGTCGAAACCTGCCGGAAATTGCCGGCTGGATCCAGGCCGTCCATGACCGCGCATTGGCGCTGGCGCGCGGCGGCGGCGTGCCGGTCTTTCTTGGTGGCGATCACAGTCTATCCATGGGCACGGTCAGCGGCATGGCGCGCCATTGCCAGACAGTCGGCCGACCGTTCCAGCTTCTGTGGCTCGATGCCCATGCCGATTTCAACACCCCGACGACGACGCCGACTGGCAATATGCACGGTATGTCGGTTGCCTTCCTCAGTGGGGAGCCAAGCCTGCGCGGCCTGCTCGGCGCGCGGCCCCTGGTGCCGGTCGCCGCCGGCAATATCCACTTGTTCGGTCTGCGCTCGATCGATACCGGCGAGCGCCGGATCCTGCGCGAGCGCGGGATCAATGCATTCGACATGCGGATGATCGACGAATTCGGCGTCCTGGTCCTGGTCCGTCAGATTCTCGCCGGTATGGCACCGGGCACCCATCTCCATGTCAGCCTTGACGTCGATTTTCTCGATCCTTCCCTGGCACCGGGCGTCGGCACGGCGGTTCCAGGCGGGGCGACGTCGCGGGAATGCCATTTGATCATGGAACTTCTGCATGACAGCGGCCTCGTCGGCTCGCTCGATCTCGTCGAACTCAATCCCTTTCTTGACGAACGCGGCAAGAGCGCGCGTCTGCTTGCCTGGTTGACCGCGAGCCTGTTCGGCCGCACCGTGATCGACAGCCGACCCGAGCCCGGCGCCTGAGCGCGGCCGGTCGCTTAAGCGGGGAAAGTGCATGCATGCCGATAGTGCCGATTTTATAGCGATTGAACATTCGCTGGGTGCCCATAATTACCGGCCGATCGACGTCGTCTTGAGCCGCGGCGAGGGAGTTCTGGCTTTTCGACGTCGAGGGCAAGCGCTATCTCGATTGTCTGTCCGCCTATTCGGCCGTCAACCAGGGTCATTGTCACCCCAAGATCCTGGCTGCGATGGTGCGCCAGGCCGCTCGCCTGACATTGACGTCGCGGGCGTTCCGGAACGACCAGCTGGCGCCCTTTTATGAGGAATTGGCGCAACTGACCGGCGCCCATCGCATCCTGCCAATGAACAGTGGCGCTGAGGCGGTGGAATCGGCGATTAAAGCGGTCCGCAAGTGGGGCTACGAGGTCAAGGGGGTGCCGCTGGATCAGGCGGAAATCCTGGTCTGCGGCGACAATTTCCACGGCCGTACCATGGGCATTGTCGGCTTCAGCACCGATCCGGATGCACGTGGCGGATTCGGACCGTTTGCGCCGGGCTTCCGAGTGATAGAATTTGGCGATGCGGCGGCACTGCGTGCCGCAATCGGGCCAAACACCGTCGGCTTTCTCGTCGAACCGATACAGGGCGAGGCCGGCGTCATCATCCCGCCGGACGGCTATTTTCGCGCGGTGCGGCAGATTTGCACCGAGGCCAATGTCGTGCTCGTTCTCGACGAGATTCAGACCGGCCTCGGGCGCACGGGCAAGTTTCTCGCCGAAGAGCACGAGGGCATTGAGGCCGACGTCACCTTGATCGGCAAGGCACTGTCGGGCGGGTTCTATCCAGTGTCGGCGGTCCTTTCCAACAATGCGGTTCTCGGCGTTCTGAAGCCCGGCCAGCATGGCAGCACCTTTGGCGGCAATCCGCTGGCTTGTGCTATAGCGCGGGCCGCGCTCAAGGTTCTCGTCGAAGAGGATATGATCGCGAACGCGGCGCGGATGGGCGAATATTTCAAGACCGCGCTGATCGGGCTTGGCTCGCCGCTAGTCAGGGAGATCCGCGGTCGCGGTCTGATGCTGGCGGTCGAGCTCCATCGCGAAGCGGGCGGCGGGCGGCGCTATTGCGAAGCGCTGCGCGAGCGCGGCATTCTGGCCAAGGACACCCATACAAACACGATTCGGATCGCCCCGCCCCTGGTTATCGGCCGCAGCGAGATCGATTGGGCGATAGCCCAATTCGATCACGTCTTGAACCAACGCAACTAGCTCGCCTGTCGGTCGACGCAGCTGGCGACGTGATCGGCAATGGCAAGTGCGCTCGTCAGGCCGGGGCTTTCAATACCATAGAGAGCGATGAGTCCGGCAAGGCCGTGCCTGCCGGCATCATGGATGGCAAAATCGGCATCCCTTTCGCCCGGGCCGGCGATTTTCGGTCGGATGCCGGTATAGGCGGGCACCAGCTCGTCGTCTCCCAATCCCGGCCAATACCGGCGAATGGCGTTAAGGAATTTGCCGGCTCGGCCCGGGTCGACATCATAGTTGACGAGGCGCGGCTCGGTGCAATCAAGCCATTCGACATCCGGCCCGAAACGCGCCCGGCCAGCGAGATCGAGGGTCAGGTGGATGCCGAAACCGCCGGGTTCGGGGACGGGATAAACGAGCCGCGAAAAGGGCAAGAGCCGCGAAACCGCGAAATAGGTCCCTTTGCAGAAATAGGGGCGCGGAATCGACGCCAAATTGATGCCGGAAAATTCGGCCGCCAGCGAGGGCGCGAAAAGTCCGGCGGCAAGGATGACATGCCTGGCGACGAGACGGGCAGGTTCGGTGCCGCCGGTGTAAAGCTGCAGGCCGGCTGCGGTTTGGGCGGCTCCGATCACCGGCGTGTTGAAGGCGAGCATGGCGCCGGCCGCTTCGGCCTCGCCTTGGAGGGCAAGCATGAAGGCATGCGAATCGACGATGCCCGTGCTCGGCGACAGCAAGGCGAGAGCGCCCTCGACCTGCGGTTCGAGGGCGCGCAATGAAGCCCGGTCGAGGCGAACGATATTGTCGACGCCATTGGCGAGAGCCCGCGCCTCGATCGTGTCGAGGGCGGCGCTTTGGCTGGCATCGGCGACGATGATCTTGCCGCATTGACGAAATGGCACGTTGCGGGTCTGGCAATAAAGATAGAGCGCCGCGCGGCCTTGCCGGCAGAATTGCGCCTTCAGCGAACCGGCCGGATAATAAATGCCGGCGTGGATCACCTCGCTGTTGCGCGACGAGGTCGCCGTGCCGATTGCCGCGGCGGCCTCGAGGATGACGACGTCGCGTTTGGCCAGCGCGAGCGCCCGGGCAATGGCGAGGCCGACGACCCCGGCACCGATGACCGCGCACTCGACGTCGCTGCCATTGTTCAGCGTCGGCATGGCTAGTGCACCGGCACGGCGCGGCGCCAGGCCATTGTCAGCTGGGCCTCATCAGGTCGGCGACCGCCTCAAGCGCCAATCCGGCGCAGCGCCCGTCGGTAAGCCGGCATTCATTCAGCGCCCGCAACTCGTCCAAATTGCGCTGGAAGGTCTGGCCGCCTGGGCTGAGAAAGTGACCGCCGAGGATTTGTTCGAAGAAGGTTTTGGCGCCGTAGGGACCAAGCGTGTGTGGTGCGAGGCCCTTCTCGGCCTCGAGTGCCGCGGTTTGGCGGTCGTGGTCCTTGGCTGTGAGGCCGGCGGACTGCAGCACGTCGGCATCGCGGAGGATGGCGCACATCAGCCGCACGGACGGCTGGCTAAGGGCAGCAAATTCCTGGCGCAGCCGGCCGAACGAGGCGACGTCGAAATTGGGTCGCAGGCTTGCTTCGAGTACCGGATACCCTTGCACGATATCGGTCAGAAGTATGGCGCAGCGCACAGCCTCGATCGCCGGTTGCTCGACTTGGTTGCGCTGCAATATAGCGCCGACACAATCGGCGGCGAGTCGCTCGAGGCGAAATGGCTCGTAAGCTCTTGCGCCGCTCCGATCGGCGATCTCATTGCCTCTACCATCATGATGTATGTCATGGCCGAAAGCGGCGCAGCAGCCGAGCAGCAAATCGGCCGGCTCGAAATGCACGCCGAAGGTCGCTTCGGCGCGCTCTTGGCCGAGCATGGCAAGGGTGAGCCAAATCACGCCGACTTCGAGCGAATGCATGGGATTATGATAGGAATTGCCGTGACCGGACCGATCCGCCTCGCGGGCGATCATCAACAAGGCCCGCGCTTGCGGGCTTTTGGCATGGTCGCCAAACAGGCCGACGATCTGTTCGCAGATGCGCCGGGAGGGTTGGCGCGCATGGCGCAGCGAATCGAGGAGCTTGGACAGGTCGAGCGAATCGGCAAGGGCGGCGCGGCTACGGCCGAGCGTAAAGGCGAAGGCCTCGAAACTCGACGGTTCGTTCATGAAACGCGGCAGTCCCGCCACGATCCCCTCGGGTCGCCATGAGGCGGCGTAAGACCTTGTCCGCGGCTTCGGGGATTTTTTTTCGGCGGTAAGCCGCAAGAGATGCCTGTCCGGTCGATCAACCCGTGCCTCGCGACTTGCGTGCTGGAGCCGGCGCTGGGCCGGATTGCATACCCTATCGATACACTCAGCCCGTCCCTGATTTCAACCCCGCTCGCAGCAGGGACATTAACTAACTGAAAAAGCGCTTTTTCTATGCCTCGGATGGGGTGGGAGCGGCGGCTGGGGCGGCGGCGGGCGCGGTCATGCGGCGGGCCGCTTCGGCGCCGATCGCGGCAGTCAGTTCAGGGCGGCTTGCCGCAAGGCCGCGGAAGTCGGCGATATCGAGAACGAGCAATTGGGTTTCTCTGGTTGTCATGACTGTCGCGTTGCGCGGGCCGCCGGTTATCAGCGCGATCTCGCCGAAGAAGGCGCCGGGACCAAGCCGCACCGATTGCGGCTCGATTAGGATTTCGACTTCGCCGGCGATGATGAAGAACATGCAATCGCCGGGCTGGCCCTTGCGGGTCACAATCGCCCGGCTCGGCAGTTCGCGCGGCCGCAGCAAGGCTGCGAGGTCGGCGATGGTCGAGGGGCCGGCCTCGCGAAAGAAAGGTACGCGCGACAGCATGTCCCAGGATTGCAGGAAATCGCGCCGTCGCATTTCCGCGGCAAAGCTGGTGGCAAGCAGGCCGGCGAGCAGCGCGAACAGAATAATGCCGCTGACCATCACCAGGCCGCCAAGCATGCGGCCGAGTCCGGTTACCGGGACCCGGTCGCCATAGCCGGTAGTGGTCAAGGTTGTGATCGTCCACCAGAGCGCATCGCCGACGCTGCCGAAGGCGTCAGGCTGGATCTTCGCCTCGGCGAGATAGGCGAGTACCGAGGCAGCGACCAGGACAACGGCAAACAGCAGCGCCAGGCCCAGGATCGACACGCGCTCGCGCAACAGAACGGTCATCAGCATCTGTGGGCCTGCGGAATAGCGGGCAAAGCGCAACAGCCAGAGCGAGGCAAGCAGCGGCGCGCCATCCGGGGTCCAATAGAAGGGTGCGGCGAGGGTGATTGGCAGAATGGTCAGAAGATCGAGGGCGCCCGGCAGGGACCAGGCCCAGCCGATTCGCGCCGCCTGCGGCTCATCGGCGTTGGACGGCGGCTCGAGTTGCGGCGCGAAAGCGAGCCTGAGGGCGGCATCGGCGAGAAAAATCAGGAGGATTGCGATCAGCATGGCCTGGCAGATGAGGCGGGCCGGTTCGGAAAGATTGGGCGAGGTATTGGCCATCATGGCGACGATGCCGAGAATGATCAGACAGCCCTCCGCCAGCCGGTAGACCCTGGCCGCGGGGGCCATGGATTTCTGGTCGAGCAGCGCCGCCAGACGGTGCGGGGGAACTTTCGTCACTATTGTCCACTCGACTTGGGGCTGGGCGAGGCTAGGGGGCGCCCGAACCAGCTCTTTGGACGCGTGACCATTGTGCCGTGCAATCGATCCGGCGCAAGGGCTGCGCGGGTCGACAATCCGGGTCGGAGTGTGATGAAGTGCCCGCGGCGGCATGGAAAACCGGGCTCAGGATCGAGTCCTGCGGGTGTCAGGGGAACAGGCAGGGGATGGAACGCAATCTCTTTGTCTACATCTGGCGACGCACGCGGCGCGAGCAAATCTGGATTCTGATCATTATCCTTTTGTCGATGCCGGCCAATTTCGCGCTGCTCGACCTGCCGAAATCCATCGTCAACGGGCCGATTCAGGGTCGCGGATTTGAAAATGGCGCGACCCAGCGGTTGTTTTCGATCCGCCTGCCAGCGCCGGGCTTCCTCAGCGACACGGGCAACCTCACTCTGTTCGCCGGCCTAGAACTGCAGCGCGTTCCGGCGCTGTTCCTGCTCAGCAGCGCCTTCCTTGGGCTGGTCATCATCAATGGCATGTTCAAATATTACATCAATACCTACAAGGGCCGCCTCGGCGAGCGCATGCTTCAAGTCCTCAGATTCGAGCTTTTCGACCGAATCCTGCGGTTTCCGCCCGCTGATCTCCACCGAGTCAAGCCGGCCGAAATCGCGACAATGATCAAGGACGAGGTCGAGCCGCTCGGCGGCTTCATCGGCGACGCCTTTGTCCAACCGTTTTTTCTCGGCGGCCAGATTGTCACTTCGCTCGCCTTCATATTCATCCAGAACATCTGGCTTGGCTGTGTGACGATTCTGCTGCTCGCCGTGCAGGGTTTGGTGATTCCGCGCCTTCGCCGCCGGCAGCTCGAATTGTCACGCCAGCGGCAAGTGTCGGCACGCGCCCTGGCTGGCCGGATCGGCGAGGTCATCGAGGACATGCCGAGCATCCGCAGCAATGATACGGCGAATTTTCAGCGGGCCGACATTGTCAATCGTCTTACCCATGTCTTCTCGATCCGCTTTGCCTTGTACCAATGGAAGTTTTTCGTCAAGTTCCTGAACAACCTCTTGGCCCAGCTGACGCCCTTTTTTTTCTATGCGATCGGCGGCTATTTTGCGACCATCGGCCGGCTCGACATCGGTCAATTGGTTGCGGTGATTTCTGCCTATAAGGAATTGCCTTCGCCGGTCAAGGAGCTGATCGACTGGGATCAGCAGCGGCTGGATGTGGAGGTCAAATACCATCAGGTCATCGACCAGTTCTCGGCCGAGGGGACGCTGCTGCCGGCGGCGATGCCGGAGCCACCGCGACCCTTGCCGCGACTAACCGGCGATCTTGTCTTCGACGCGGTGACGGTGAGCGACCTATCGCATGAAAAGCTCCTGGACGGACTGAGTTTTGCTATGGCGCTTACCGAAGTCATCGCACTCGTCAACGCCGATCGCGGCGGTGCCGAAGTGGTGGCTGAAGCCATAGCCGGTCTTGCCGAAATCGATTCGGGACAAATCAGCGTTGGCGGGCGCAACCTGATCGATTGGCCGGTGTCGGTCACGGCGCGGCGGATCTCCTATGCCGGTCCGGAGCCATTCTTTCCGCAATCGACTTTGCTCGACGCATTGGTCTCCGGGCTGAAGTTTGCGGCCAGTCCGCCGCCCGATCCGGATGCTCGGGCGATCCCCAAACACTTGCAAATCATCGAAGTGGAGGGTGTCGATCTCGATTTCAATCGCGACTGGATCGACTATGACATCGCCGGGTCGACCGGCCCCGGCGAATTATACGAGCGCGTCAAGGCCACGCTTCAGATCGTCGACCTCGACAACGATGCGGTGAGCTGGGGGCTTGACCGCCAGCTTGATCCGCGTAGCGACAGCGAGGCTCTGCGGGAAAGGCTGGTTGCGGCAAGAGGCGCCTTTCGCAGCCGCCTCAAAGAGGCGGGGCTGACGCATCTCGTCGAACCGTTCGACCCCGACACCTATTGCCATCAGGCCACTATTTTCGAGAACATTCTGTTTGGCACGACCCGCGGGGATGC
This sequence comes from uncultured Alphaproteobacteria bacterium, assembly GCA_963773155.1. GTDB lineage: Bacteria > Pseudomonadota > Alphaproteobacteria > Rhizobiales > Beijerinckiaceae > CAVZAB01. The sequence goes on from CAVZAB010000025.1 coordinate 215,352, forward strand.
CGCCAAATTGATCGAAGGATCGCAGCTGCAGAAATTGCTCGCTAAGCAGCGCCTCGACGGCGATTTATTCGGCGTCGGTCGGGAGATTGCGGCAACGGTCATCGAGGTCTTTTCCGGCATTACCGCCGACAATCGGTTATTTGCGCAGCAGGCGCTGATGCCGGCCGAGGAATTCGCCGAATACGATCAAGCCTTGAAACGGCTTGGGCCGCGGACCAGTTTTGATCAGGCGAATCGAGCCGATCGCCTGCGCTTCATCCGCCTCGCTCTCAATTACATCGAACCGCGCGACCGGCTCGGTCTCCTCGATGCCGAACTTGAAAGGCGGCTGGTCGAAGCGCGCAAGGCGTTCCGTGAGCAGCTCGGCGCCGATCAGACCGACATCGTTTTCTACGATCCGCAGACTTACAATCCGGCCGCCTCGATCCAGGAGAACATTCTCCTCGGCAGGGTCGCTTTTGGCGTCGCCTCGGCCAGTGACCGCGTCAACGGCTTCGTGCGGACGATTGTTGACGATCTCGGGCTGCGCGACGTCGCTCTCAAGGCCGGGCTGACTTTCGACATCGGGCCGGCCGGCAAGCGCTTGTCGCGGGTCCAACGCCAGAAGCTCTCGATGGCGAGAGCCTTGCTTCGCCGGCCTGATCTTCTGGTTGCAAATGGCGCCCTTTCGGCGCTCGACGGGCTCAGTCAGGGTCAGGTGGTTAACCGAGTCCTGGCGCGGGCGCGTGGAGCGAACAACGATCAGCGCTTCGGCATTGTTTGGGCCATGGCGAGTGCGCAATTTGCCGAACATTTTGACCGAGTGCTAGTCCTCGACCATGGCAAGCGCATTGAGAATGCACAGGCCGCGAAATGATCGAATTCGGCGGGGGGCGAGGATCCAATGCGGGGAGAGTGTCGTGAGCCTGTTGAAGCAAGACGTTGAGGTTCTGCGTCGCGTGCCGTTGTTTGCGCCAATTGACACGGCGCGGCTAAAGCTCTTGGCCTTCACCTCGCAACGCCTGTCGTTTGAGGCCGACCAGGTCCTATTCGAGCAGAATGAGGCTGGCGACACGGCCTATGTGCTGATCGATGGGACCGCCGACGTCTTCGTCAAGGCCGGCCCGCGTGAGGTCAAGGTCGCAACCGTCGGGCGCTACGGCTTCGTCGGAGAGATTGCGATTTTGTGCGACGTGCCGCGCACCGCGACGGTACGAACGACGAGCCGGGTGGAAGCCCTAGTCATCCAGAAGGATCAATTGCTCGAGCTCTTGCGCAATTTTCCCGACATAGCCATCGCGATGATCCGGGAACTAGCTTTACGCCTCAACCAGACCAATCAGAAACTGGCGGCGCTGGCGCAGCGGCAGAATTGACGCTTCAGCGGCCCTTCCACTGTGGTTTGCGCTTTTCCGCAAAGGCGCGCGCGCCCTCATTCAGGTCTTGCGAGGCGATGACCTTTTGGACGAGATCGGCGGCGTCGTGAATGAGGAAGGCCTCATGCTCGCTCGCGGTCTCGGTCAGCCGCAGCAATTGCTTGATGGCCGGGAATAGGAGTGGCGGGCCTTCGGCAAGCTGAGTGGCTATTTGGCGCGCCTTGGCAAGGGCGCCGCCCTTTTCGACGACATGGTTGACGAGACCCCAGTGTTTGGCTTCCGCGACATCCATCCAGCGCCCGGTCAGCAGAAATTCGACCGCGACATGGTAGGGAATGCGGCGGCGCAATTTGATCGTGCCTGCATCGGGCAGGACACCCACATTAATTTCGGGCAGGGCAAAGCGGGCATGCTCCTCGGCCACGATAATATCGGTGCCGAGCATAAGTTCCATGCCACCGCCGCAGGCAATGCCGTTGACGGCGGCGATAATTGGCTTGTTCAGATTGCGGGGGTAATTCAGGCCGCCAAAGCCTCCTTCGCCCCAGTCGGAATCCGCCGCCTCGCCCTCGGCAGCAGCTTTGAGATCCCAGCCGGCCGAGAAGAACTTTTCGCCGGCGCCGGTCAGAATGGCGATGCGCAGATTTGGATCGTCGCGAAAGGCGGAAAAGATCTGGTTGAGGCGCAGACTGGCCTGCCGGTCGAGAGCGTTTGCCTTCGGGCGGTCAATCGCAATCTCTAGAATTGAGCCGTTTTGCGTGGTTCTAATTTCCGCCATGCCCCGCCTTTGTCGCCGCAATTCGTCCCTTTTGCAAGGTCGCCAAAGTGTTCGCTCCGATAAATCATCTCTGGCCAAATCGCTCCCAGTTCGGGTCGGTTCGATCGGCCAGGACCGGTTGCCGGTTCGGGCCGGCAACCCGAAGACATGCTCTCAAAGCACAAACCGAGCGGCGCAATCGAACTGCGAGACGCCGCTCGATTGGCCGCCCAATGAGCGGTCAGGCATTGAGTTCGCTTCAAGCTGGCGAGGCGCCGCCATTGGCCATTCGGGCTGCCTGCCAGGCCTGCCTCAGAGTTTTTTTCCGTCCGGTCCGAATTGCTTGAGATAGGCAATGACATTGTCAATATCGGTCGGATTGGGTAGGCCTTGAAAAGTCATTTTTGTGCCGGGGATCTTTGCTTTCGGATTAGGCAAATATTCCTTTAACGTAGCTTCGTCCCAAGTAATGCCCGAGTTTTTGTTAGCATCCGAAAAATTATAGCCCTCGACGGTGCCAGCTTTGCGGCCAATCACGCCATTGAGGACCGGCCCGACGGAGTTTTTCGCCCCCTCGCCGATTTGATGGCAGACTTTGCATTTCAAGAAGACCTTTTCGCCGGCCGCCGCATCTTGTGCCAACGATTGGCCAATCGTGGCGCCGAAGCTCGCCGCTACAACGATTACAGCAAGTGACGCGCTTTTATGATCCGTTCGTTTCATGCGTTTGCTTCCTTCCATTGGTGACGAAACGCCCAAAAGCCTTTTCTAATGGAATCAATGATCGCGGCAAGTGTCAATAGGACGTGACATAGAGAGTGTAAAGAGGTACGCTAAAATCCATGAGCGAATGTCGACCTTTGCGGGTGATATTGGCAAAGCCGCGAGGCTTTTGTGCCGGTGTGGTTCGGGCGATTGAGATCGTTGAGCGGGCGCTGGCAATGTTTGGGCCGCCCGTCTATGTCCGACATGAAATTGTCCACAATCATCATGTCGTCGAAAGATTGCGGGCCATGGGCGCGGTTTTTGTTGACGAGCTCGACGAGATCCCGACCGGAGCCCAGACGATCTTCAGCGCGCATGGCGTTTCGCCGGCGGTGATGCGTCGGGCAAAGGAGCGCGGCCTCGATGTCATTGACGCGACCTGTCCGCTGGTCGAGCGGGTTCACCGGGAAGTGCGCCGCTACGCTGAGCGTGGCTATGAGATCGTTTTGATTGGCCATGACGGCCATGCTGAGGTGGAAGGCACGCGCGGTCAGATTGAGAGCCCGATGCACGTAATTTCGTCCAAAAACGAGGTTTTCGACTTAAAGATCGCGGATCCGACCCGGATCGCCTATGTCACCCAGACGACCCTCAGCCTGCTTGATACCAAAGAAATTATTGCAGCGCTCAAACAGCGGTTCCCGCTAGCGGTCGGCCCGGAGACGCGCGACATTTGCTATGCGACCCAGAATCGTCAGACCGCGGTTCTGACGATGACCCATGATGTGCAACTCCTATTGGTTGTCGGCGCGCCGAACAGCTCAAATTCCAATCGTTTGCGCGAGCTGGGCGCGAGTGCCGGTGTGGCGAGCCATTTGATTCAATCCGCGGCGGCGATCGACCCAAACTGGCTTGACGGCGTTGATGTCGTTGGCGTGACGGCAGGTGCATCGGCGCCGGAAATCCTCGTCCAAGAGACGATCGAACGCCTGGCTCTCCACCGAACTCTGACCATAGAAACCCTTGCGGGCGATGATGAACTTGTCCAATTTCGGCTGCCGACGCGACTTGTGGATCCACCCGTCCTTGCCGGGGCGCGTGTTCAGGCCAGTGAAGCGGTTGATGCGACTGAACTGCGGATATGATGGATGACCTTGCACTTTTCCGTTGAGGCATTTAGGCGCCAGGCCCGATCGAGTTTCGCCTTTCTCTGATTGGGTCACTTGGCGCATGTTTCGACAGCGAATTGGGGTCGCCTGACAATGCCAGCCTATCCGTTCTCCGCCATAGTTGCGCAAGAGACGATGAAGCTGGCGCTATTGATTGCTGCCGTTGACCCCTCCGTTGGTGGCGTATTGGTCTTCGGGGACCGCGGTACCGGCAAATCGACGGCGGTGCGCGCCTTGGCGGCTTTGCTTCCCAAAATGCGGGTCGTGAATAATTGTGCCTATAGTTGCGATCCTGGCAAACCTGCCGGCCTGTGCGGCGCGTGCGGTCCGGAGCGCAGAAAAAAGGATTTACCGAGCCATCTCGCACCCATTCCCGTCGTCGACCTGCCGCTGGGTGCGACCGAGGACCGGGTGATTGGCGCATTGGATCTCGAGCTGGCGCTGGCCAAGGGCGAGAAGGCCTTTGAACCCGGCCTTCTCGCGCGCGCCCACCGAGGCTTTCTTTATATTGACGAGGTTAATCTTCTGGAGGATCACCTCGTTGATTTGCTGCTCGATGTCGCAGCCTCGGGCGAGAACGTTGTCGAACGGGAGGGTCTCAGTATTCGACACCCCGCGCGATTTGTCCTGGTTGGCAGCGGCAATCCAGAAGAGGGAGAATTGCGTCCGCAGCTGCTCGACCGATTTGGATTGGCGGTGGATGTCAAGACTTCCGGATAGCCTGGATGTCCGGGTTGAGGTCGTCAGTCGGCGTGACGCATATGACCGCGACCCGGCGGCTTTTTTGGCCAAATGGGACGGCAAGGATCGTAGTTTGCGGCGACGCATCTCAGCCGCTCGGCAAAGGCTGGCCGCGGTCGATGTGCCTTTGCAGACGCTTCAGGATGCAACGAGACTGTGCATGGCGCTTGGGACGGACGGCCTTCGTGGTGAATTGACGTTGGTTCGCACGGCGCGCGCGCTAGCGGCCCTTGACGGGGACGAGACGGTCGAAGCGACGCATTTGCGGCGAATTGCTATACCGGCACTGTCGCATCGCTTGCGACGCAATCCATTGGATGATTCGTCGTCTGTCACGCGGGTTGAGCGCGCGCTTAGGGAAGTCCTCGGCCCATGATGCCGCCAGAAGAAGCACGGCAACAATGGGCGGGCGATGCGACTTTGGCAGCCAAGCTTTTCGCCGTTGATCCGGTCGCAACCGGGATTGCGCTCAGGGCCGATGCCGGGCCGGTTCGCGATCTCTGGCTGTCGCAGTTGCGTCTCCTGGTCGGCTCAACTCCAATTCGACGGCTGCCGCTCAATATCAGCGACGATCGCTTGCTTGGCGGTGTTGATTTGACGGCAACTTTGCACGCTGGTCGGCTGGTCGCAGAGCGTGGCTTGCTTGCCGAGGCCGATGGCGGGATTGTTATCATGGCGATGGCGGAACGCGTGGCGCCGATGGCGGTCGCGCGGATCACCCGCATGCAAGACACGCGAAGCGTTGCTGTTGAGCGAGCCGGCCTTGGTCTCGTGCTACCCGCTCGGATCGGATTAATTGCCCTTGACGAGGGAATTGCCGCCGATGAGCGTCCGCCCGCCTCGCTTATGGATCGCCTGGCATTTCATATTGATCTAACTCAAGTCGCATTGGCGGATCTCGGCGAGCCTGGCTGCCGCCAGGAGATCGAAGCCGCGACAGACAGGCTGAGGACGCTAACCGCCGAGGCTGGCGCCGTCAGCGCATTGTGTCGTGCCGCGATGAGCCTTGGCATAGCTTCGGTTCGCGCCCCGCTTTTTGCCTTGCAGGTCGCGCGTATTGCGGCGGCGCTGGCTCGCCGCTCACGATTGGAAGCGCCAGATCTTGCGATCGCCGCGCGGCTCGTTTTGGCGCCGCGCGCGACGCGAGATCCCAGACAACAAACCGAGGAAGATGCCGGTCAAGCGCCCGAACAGGCCCAAAGTGAAGGAGAAGGTTCGGACATAGAGGGCGAGGCGGCTGACCAAAACCGTCAAGCGGATCGCGCTTGCGCAGCGCTTGCTGATCTTGTCGTACAGGCCGCGGCCTCGGCACTGCCGCTTGGCCTGCTGAAGCAATGCGCGGGCGAGGGCATCCGGCATGCGAGAATGGCCAATGCCGGGCGGGCCGGTGCGTCGATGCGTTCGGCTCAGCGCGGGCGACCGATTGGGACAAGGAGCGGCCAACTCCGACAAGGACGGTTGAATATTGTGGAAACGCTACGTGCTGCAGCGCCGTGGCAGGCCCTGCGGCGACGCGAAGTGCAAACCCAAAACAACGGAACGAATATCGCTAGCGAAGGCCAGGGCCGCCTTCTGGTTCGAACTGACGATTTTAGGTTGATCCGCTATGAGCAGCGCACGCAGACAACAACCATTTTTGCGGTTGACGCCTCCGGTTCCTCGGCTTTGCATCGTCTCGCGGAAGCTAAGGGCGCCGTTGAGCTGCTTTTGAATGATTGTTATGTCCGGCGGGATCATGTTGCGGTGCTCGCCTTTCGCGGCCAAGGTAGCGATTTGATTCTACCGCCGACGCGCTCGTTGGTGCGGGCCAAGCGAGGCTTGGCCGGTCTGCCGGCAGGCGGTGCAACGCCGCTTGCCAGCGGTATAGCGGGCGCCACAGCGATGGCGGAGAATATTCGTCGGCACGGGCACACGCCGATCATTGTGATTTTGACCGACGGACGGGCCAATATAGCGCGCGACGGAACTATGGGGCGGCCGCAGGCAATAGAAGATGCCCTTAGTGCTGCCCGCAATTTGAGGCAATCGGGCTGCACAACGCTGCTGATCGACACTTCGCCGCGGCCACAGGCTCTTGCCGAACGTGTGGCGCGCGAAATGGGGGCCCGCTACCTGCCGCTTCCCTATGCCGATGCAACAAAATTATCGGAAGCGGTTCGGTTGGTTTCGGCTCCGGGTTGAATTTAGGATCTTCGGATGATTGATGCCGATAGACCGGATTGGGCGCACGATGGTCGCGATTGGCCGCATCGACAGGCCAGTCAATTCGTTCGCGCCGGCGGCGTCCGGTGGCACGTGCAACGATTTGGGCAAGGGCCCGCCGCCCTTCTGGTCCATGGGACGGGTGCGTCGAGCCATTCTTGGTGCCGCCTCGCGGAATTGCTTGCCCAGCGTTTTACCCTTGTGATCCCGGATCTGCCCGACCATGGCTTCAGTGAAGCACCGGCCCATTACCGCCTGTCGTTGCCAGCGATGTCGGACGGTCTGCAAAAGCTTTTGAATGTTCTTGAAGTCAGTCCGGTGCTCGCGGTCGGGCATTCGGCCGGGGCAGCCGTATTGGCATCTTCCTGCCTTAAAGGGGCGATTAAGCCTCGACTTCTGATAAGCGTCAACGGCGCCTGGTTGCCGTTTAAGGGGATCGCCGGCCAAATTTTTCCGTCGATTGCCAAGCTGCTTTACCTCAATCCCTTTACTTCGCGCCTCTTTGCCTGGAGCGTCGATCGTTCAACGGTGCTGCGGCTGGTCGGGGAGACCGGATCGAGGATCGATGGGCAAGGTCTCGAACTATACGAAAGATTGCTGCGGCGACCCGGGCATGTTGCGGGTGCCTTGGGCATGATGGCAAATTGGGATCTTGAGCCCCTGGTTCGACAGCTGGCTCAACTTGAATTGCCAGTGATACTGCTTGCCGGAAGCAAAGACCGGTCGATACCTCCACAGGAGTCGCGGCGGGTTGCCGCCATGCTGCCGAACGCACGGGTGGAAATCCTGGAGGGCCTTGGACATCTTGCCCACGAAGAGCGTCCGAACGAGATCGCGGCCCTGGTCCTAAAACTTGCCGCCGAAGCGGGAATTATCGAATGAATCAAGCCAGACCGGACTTGCCGTCATATCATTTACACTGCTAGTGTCCAACAATGCTGACACGTGTCACATATGCCCCGGCGGGCCCATTTGAACAACGATCGTCGGCGGTCGTTATTGGGAGCGGGTTCGGCGGTCTTGCTGCAGCTATTCGGCTCGGTGCACGCGGTTATGCCGTAACGGTGCTTGAAAAGCTCGATGCACCCGGCGGGCGTGCTTATGTCCACAAGCAGGACGGTTTCACGTTCGACGCTGGACCAACAATTGTAACAGCGCCCTTTCTGTTTGAGGAGCTTTGGCGCCTGTGTGGACGCAAATTCTCCGACGATGTCGAATTGCGGCCAATGGAACCGTTCTACCGGATCAGATTTCACGACGGCTCGCATTTTGACTACAGCGGCGATCGCGATGCGATGCGTTCGGAGATCATGAGAGTCTCGCCAGTCGACCTGCCCGGTTACGAAGCCTATATGCGCGAAAGCGCAGCCATTTATCGGATCGGTTTCGAACAGCTTGGGCACGTATCGTTTGGTTCGCCGCTCGATATGCTGCGCATTGTTCCAGACCTTGTTCGGCGCCGAGCCTACCGCAGCGTCTTTGATCAGGTTGCCAAGCATATTTCGGACGAGAAGTTGCAGGCGGTGTTTAGTTTCCATCCGCTTCTCATCGGGGGTAATCCGTTCCGAGCGAGTGCCATCTATTGTCTTATTGCCCATCTCGAGCAGAAATTTGGGGTTCATTTCGCAATGGGCGGAACGGGGCGCCTGATTGAGGGTATGGTGCGATTGATCGAGGACCAGGGCGGCATTGTCAGATACCGGGCGGAAGTTGAGAGAATCATAGTCAAGGATGGCGTCGCCCGCGGGGTTGAGCTTAGCGGGGGGGAGAGGATTCGCGCCGATATCGTCGTTTCAAATGCCGATTCCGCCTGGACCTATCGCTATCTTGTGCCCGCCGAATTGCGGCGGCGCTGGACTAACAGGAAACTCGATCGTTCGCGCTATTCGATGGGCCTGTTCGTCTGGTATTTTGGGACAAGCAAGATCTATCCCCGGGTTAAGCATCACACGATCATCTTGGGACGCCGATACCGCGAACTTATCGAGGACATTTTTGAACGTAAGATCCTCGCTTCGGATTTTTCTCTCTATCTGCACCGTCCGACCGCGAGCGATCCGTCTTTGGCGCCGGCGGGCTGCGACGCATTTTATGTCTTGTCTCCAGTTCCTAATCTCGGCGGTTCGATCGACTGGGTAGAGCGCTCAGACGAGTATCGCCAGGCGATTGCCCGGCAATTGGATGATACCGAACTCCCAGGGTTTTTGCCGCACGTTGTTACATCGCGCGTCACAACGCCGCTCGACTTTCAAGATCGGCTTCTGTCTTACCGTGGCGCGGCTTTTGGCCTTGAACCGCTTTTGACCCAAAGCGCTTGGTTTAGACCCAACAATCGCAGCGAGGACGTCAAGCATCTCTATCTGGTCGGCGCCGGGACGCATCCTGGGGCTGGACTGCCGGGGGTGCTGTCATCGGCGCGCGTCCTTGATATTGTGGTGCCAGATGCCGCCCTCTTCGCCTAACCGCCTCGCCGTCACCCCTGCTGATATTGCGACATGCCGGATTTCTATAAGAGACGGCTCGCACAGCTTTTACGCTGCATCGGCGCTGCTCCCGCAGGAGATTCGCACGGCCGCCCGCGGCCTATATGCTTTTTGCCGTCTTTCCGATGACGCGATTGATCTTGATGGAGGCTGCCTGGCTGCGTTCGAGCGCTTGCAGGAGCGACTTAATCGAATCTATCAGGGGCGGCCCATGTCAATCCCTGCAGATCGAGCGCTCGCCGATATTGTCTACCGCTACGCAATCCCTCGCGCCCTGCCGGATGCCTTGCTCGAGGGGCTCGAATGGGACGCAAAGTCGCGACGTTATGAAGAACTCGCGGATCTCTTCGCTTACGCGACCCGCGTTGCGGGATCCGTCGGGGCAATCATGACTTTGATAATGGGCGTGCGGGCGCCGGACGTTGTTGCGCGGGCCTGCGATTTGGGAATCGCAATGCAGCTCACCAACATTGCGAGGGATGTTGGTGAGGACGCTCGGCGAGGAAGGGTCTATTTACCTTTGCGATGGTTGAGGGATGCTAAGATTGATCCGGATGGGTTTCTTGCGGCACCTCAATTGAGCGATGCACTGCGCCATGTTGTCCGGCGCCTTCTCAGAACTGCCGATACCTTATATGCGCGCTCCGAGGGAGGTATCGCGGGTTTGCCTATGGGCTGCCGGCCCGCGATCTATGCCGCCCGCTTCATCTATGCGGAGATTGGGCGGGAAATCGAACGCAATGGGCTCGATAGCCTATCAACTCGAGCGCACGTGTCGTCGAAAAGAAAAGCATGGCTCATTCTTGGCGCTGGAGTTGCGGCGCTGATTGGCAAGCCGGGACGGGCGTCGCCCTGTGTCGAGGAGGCGCAATTTCTGATCGAAGCTGTAAGAGCCTCGCATCAATCCGCCTGGACGACGCTCGACTTATCTCGGCTGCGGTGGTGGAACCTTGTCGGCCAGGTCAATTGGTTTGTTGATCTTGTCGAGAAGTTGGAGCGCCGCGAACAATATTGATGTCGATCGGCGCACCGCCAATAGTCTCGGCAAGATTTGCCGGCCGGGTGGGCGAATTTGGCGGGCTCAATTAGAAATACGAGAATTGATCGGTCGGGGATAGAAACCGATGCGCTGGGCAATGTCGCCGATATGAAAGACCAAGCCGGCTAGAAGGCAAAGCGCTATATTGGCAAATGAGGCGCCCGTCAGAGCTTGGCGCAGCGCCAGCAGAAGGCAGGCGCCCGCCAAAAGATTAAAGGCGAGATCACGCCAGGCAATTCGTCGAAGCCAGGCGGACAACACGATGAATTCAATGGCGAGCAACAAAAGTATCGGGTCGACAAATTGTCCTCCCACGAGAAACACTGACATATTCGGCTCCATTATCGCATTTGGATCGCGCCATCGAGGCCTAGAAGGACGGGTTGAGTTGTACGACCGACCAGTTTAGCAAGGCGGCAAAAGAAACCCAGACGAGGTAGGCATAGAGCGAGGCGTGATGCGTTTTTGGAGTAGCCCGCCAGAACGACGATTAGGACAAGAATTGAAAGCCACAGGAAAATGACCTCGAACAATGCCCAATCGGGCCGGCGCAGCCGAAAGAAAAGCAAGCTCCATAAGACATTAAGAAAACCGTTCAGGGCAAAAAGCGCGACCAGCCACTCGCGCGCGGAACGATTGGGAGCCTGGCGCCAGGCGGTAGCGGCGCTGAGGGCGCTCAAGGCGAAAATTATCGTCCAGGCCGGCCCGAAGAGCCAGTCCGGGGGCTTCCAGGCGGGGGTTTCCAATTCCTGATACCAAGGACCAAGATCGGTAATCGAACCTCCCAGGACTGCGACAAACAACGCGACGAAAAGGGCAACGAAAACCGGCAGCGCCCGCGACGCTGGCCTTGCATTCATGGTGAGGCAAGTCCGAGAAGCTGGGCAAGATCCTTGAAAAAGATACGCATGTGCGCAACGGGTTTCCGTCGCACAAGTTCCTTGTTCATATAGGCTTCCCAGGTTAGCTTTTGCACGTCCTTGTCTTGACAGATGCTGACGAAACGTTCGCGCCGTCGGTCATTTTTGTACCAGAAATATTGCATGATTCCCAAAATCAGGAAGACCCGGCCATGGGCCCGGATGAATTTTTTGCGCGCCAGTTTCAATGCCTGGGGATTGCCGGTCGCAAGACAGGCATCGATGGCTTCGGCGGCCAATTGGCCGCCCAGCATGGCATAATAAATCCCTTCGCCCGAGGCCGGCGCCACAATGCCAGCAGCGTCACCGGCCAGAACCACATTGCGGCCATTGTCCCAGCGCCGCATTGGCCGTAGCGGAATGGGCGCGCCCTCGCGGCGCAGCGTCTCCGATCCGTCAAGGCCAATTTTCAGCCGCAGGTCGCGGATCGCGCCGCGCAGCGAAAAGCCCTTGACGGCGCTGCCAGTGCCAATGCTCAGCGTATCGCCATGCGGAAAGACCCAGGCATAGAAATCGGGTGATAACGAGCCGCGATAATAGACATCGCAACGACGACCATCGAATTCCGCAGAACCGCTGCGCGGGGTGCGAACAATCTCGTGATAGGCAAAAACATACGGGATCTTGTCGGCTCCCTTCACTGTTTGTCTAGCTACCGCCGATTTGGCGCCGTCAGCGCCGATGAGCAGGCGCGCATAGGCCCGCATCGGCGCACCATCGGTCTTCTGTCGGTAATGGACGACCACTCCCTCGCCGCATTCGCTGATTTGCTCGAAATTCCCTTCGCATCGTACAGCGCCAGCCTCCGCCGCGCGATTTCGCAGCCATTCGTCAAAGACGTCGCGGTCGACCATTCCAACGAAGCCGTCCTCGATTGGCATCTCGACCCGCCGCGATTGCGGGGAGATCACCCGGGCCGACGCAATTCGCGCCACAATCAACGCATCTGGAATAGCAAAATCACGAATGAGCCGAGGCGGTATTGCGCCGCCACATGGTTTGATGCGACCGGCTCTGTCGAGCAGGAGAACCGTGCGGCCGCGACGGGCGAGCGCGGTCGCGGCAGTCGCACCGGCAGGACCCCCGCCAACGACGATTGCGTCAAAGACGGTCGATTGGACGTCGGGCGACGGCGTCATGCTTCAACCTCAATTCGCCCGCTCACGAGCTGGGCATCTCTGAGCAAGATACTTTCGCTGGTCCGCGACGGCGCCGCTCCCAACCGAAGCGCCAAAGCTCCGCCGATCAAGAAAAGGCCAGCTTGGCCGACAAAGACGACGCCATAGGCAAGCGCCGGTGGTTGAATCAATTGCCGGCTGATGTCGGCTGCTAACGTTCCGGTAAAGCCGCCAAGTCCAAAGGCCAAGGCCTGCGCGCCACCCCAAAGTCCTATTCTGAGGCCAGCACGTGCAGCACTATTGGTGCCTGCAAGTCCCATCATCGCCCAAATTGCCGAGACTGCGAAGGTGCCGTTCGCAAGGCCGAGTGCAAATACGGACCTTTGAAGCGACCATGGCAGCTCGACTACGCCACCCAGCGCAATAACCAAGAGCATTGCCGCCGATGCGACGCATCCAAGAAAAGTCCACAGCCGCATCGACCCGAACCAGCGTTGGGCGAAGAGACTTGCGGTCACGGCGACTAGGAGCATTCCAACGAGAACACCGCCGTGCTGAGCCGAGGAAAGCTTGGTCGAATTCACCCGGCGTAAAATGAAAGACAATGCCGGCAAACGGCTCGAGGAGCAATTCCTGAGCGCTATAGGCCAACATGGACACAAAGACGAATATCGCAAATCGTCGGGATTGTGGCTCGTTCCAGACCTGACCGAGCGCTTCTCGAAAAGGCACTTGGCCGGAAGACGCTGGGCTGGAGGATATTTGGTTCGGTCGGGCGGGTAGCTTTCGAGCGAGCGAAGTCGACTCAATCTTCCAAACGGCAACAACCGTGACAAACAAGGAAAGACTGGCGACGATTGCGGTGATTGCAATCAAGCGGGGGAAGGAAAAGGGGTCGAGAAATTGTCCGGCCAGGTAAGCGGTTATCGCAATGCCGGCGATCATCATGATCCAGGTGATTGTCGCCGCGGCGGGCCGCCGGTCTGGCGCGACGAGTCCGGCCAGCAGAGTGAGAAGCGAGGTACCTGCCGCACCCACGCCGCCCCCAACCAGGATAAAGGCGATTATGGCCAGCCCCAGGCCGGCCATGGGATGGCTGGCGATCAGTGCCGCGGCAACGGCCGCGCTCAATCCCCCGCAAGCGAGAATGGCCATGCCTCCGATGATCCAGATTGTTCGACGGCCGCCGACATCGGACCCGTAGCCCCAACGAGGCCGCAGAACTTGCACGCCATAATGAAGGGCGACTAGACCGCCGGGAATGAAAGCAGGCAGCGCTAGTTCGACGACGAGGACTCGATTGACGACCGATGTCATCAAGACAACGATAGCGCCGAGCGCAGTTTGCACCAGACCCAGCCGGACTATCCCGAGCCAACCAAGTTGGGCCGGTATCATTGCGCGCCCCGAATTCAGCGCTGGGGGGGAAAAATCCATAATTTAAGAGTAAACTTGACACTCTATGTTGTCAATTAAGTTTGACAGACGATCAGTTCCCACCGTCGCTTTCGCCGTCAAGGTCGCCAAGATTATAGCGATGCATTTTCGAATACAAACTCTGCCGGCTCAATCCGAGCATTTCGGCGGCAGAGGCACGATTGTCGCGCGTCAGTTGGAGCGCTGCCTCGATACACAGCCGTTCAATCATATCGGTCGCTTCGCGGATCAGGTCCTTAAGCGAAACCCGACCGACCAGTTCGGTAAATTGTGCGACCCAGGCGGGCGGCGGCTCACGCCCGGATGCATCGGCGGGCTGTGTGCGCCAAGCTCGCGTACGAAGAGTCAGGCCGACACAGGGCTGCGCACCGCCTGGTACTGCAACTGCGGTGATTTCTACCTCTTCACTTGACCCATATTCACCGCGTACCATGCTTGCAAAATGGCGAACCGTGCCGTGTTCCCGCAAATTGGCCATGAGAACATCGACATCGACACCCACCCGTCCAACCCAACGCTCCAACAATTCGCCGCGCGCTTGTTCGACGCTCGCCAATTGTGCGAGATCGAGAAAGGCCGCATTGGCAGTCAATATCCGCCGATTGGGATCTGTGACCACAAAGCCTTCAGGCAGGCTGTCGATGACCGTTAAGAGCGCGGCGTTGGCTTTGGGCAGCGGTTGATTTTCAACATTATGGGGAAACTGCGTCAACCGGACCAAGAAATAAGTCGCGCTCTCCTGGCGAAACAGCGAGGCTGAAAACCAAAACTGGTCTTTTTCACCGGCGAGTTTTGCCTGCACGTCGTCGGCCCGTCCGGTTGCCCGCACGCTGCCGAGTAAAGTTTGAACGGCCTGAAGGCTTTCCGGTTCGAAAAGGTCGAGAAAGGACAGTCCGTTTAAGCGTTTGGCGTCCCGATTCAGGATTCGGACGGCAACCGGATTGGCGTCGATCACCTTCTGGGTCGAAGCATCAACGATTAGGACGGCTTCCGACGCCAATTGAAAGAGCAGACGATAGCGGGTCTCGGCGGCCCGTATTCGAGCATATTCACGCTCCATTGCCTGCTGGATCTCGATCAGGCGCTGCTGTAGGGCAGCCATCGCGCTCAGATCGCGGCCGACCGCCACTAGCCGTCCGTTCTTGCCGGCCTGAACAACCGAATATCTTATGGCTATGTCGCTGCCGCGCTTGGAGGGATGATTGACTTCGCGCCAGCGCGAGGTTTTGGCCTTGACGTCCTTAGCCGTCACCTCCTCGACCATTTCGCGGATCTTTTTGCGACTTTCGGCGGTAACTGTGTCGATCCATGGCCGGCCCAACCAGGCCGCATAACCCTCCTTGGCCAGCAATTCACTGCTCAGAGAAATGTCTTCGATGATGCCACGCCTATCGAGGACCAAGGCAATATCGGCTGCAGCCTCGATCAATTTTGCCGCATCCTCCGCCCCCAGATCACTGAAGGAGGTTCGCGGTGCAGTGAAAGCCTTTGCTTCATAGGGGGGCACGATTTGTAGAAGCGACATAGATATCCATTTCTCTCTACGGACCGTGACGTTGCCTGGCGGCACCTTGTTGGGCCAGAATTATTTGCTGGCCCAACACGACCGCGACTTGCCCGTCGGCGGCGGTAGCATCAGCGCCAATGAGGTTAACCAGCTCCGGGCGTTCCACAAACAATGGTCCGCCAACCAGGACGGCAATCGATTGATTTTGTGAGACCCGGCGAATGGCGCGAATCGCAGATGCCAGTGTCTCCAACATAGTTTCGCTGGCCAACGACAAACCGACGATGGCAAACCATTCACGCTGGGCGAGTTCGACAACATTCCCGTCGCGATGGGCCGCGCCGAAAACTTCCCAGCCGGCGCTTCGAAAAAATTTCTCCACCATCTGAATACCGAATGTGTGCTGTTCACCAGGTGTTGGCATGAGCAAGATGCGCCGCCTCTCGTCAGGTTCCGCAATCTCCCCGGCGGCGCCGGGATCTAGCTCGTTGAGCAGCATGTGCAATCGGGACAATCCGACCGTTACGTCAAGAAAATTGCATAGGTCATTGTCCCACATTTCGCCCAAATGGCGCGCTGCCGGCGCCAGTAGGTCGAGCAGGAGAGCGTCAGTCGGTACGCCGCTTTCGCGCATTGCCTGAACGTAGCGGGTCGCCGCCGACAGATCCCGACCGACGACCATTTGTGCGAGTTCAAGCACCTGGGCCTCGCCTGGCATCCTGACGTTTGGCGATGCGGCACTGGCGACCACCCGATAGGTCAACATTAAACGCGGTAGAATTTCCCCTTCAATAATATCCATCAAGCGCAATTGCCAATCGCTCTCGCGCTGGCCTGACCCGTTCCAAGGCTCCGCAACTGGCCTCCGTTGCGAATGTCTTTCCGCATTCAGCCAGCTAGTGTCTGGCTCGACGCATCGCCTGAGCTCCGCCATTACTTACCTCCCCACGGCTGCACCCATTGTCGCCACTACCGCATCGCAGCTCCTATCCTGCAATGGCAGCCTATGAGTAGATTCGCCAATTGGCCAGATGGCTGACAGCCTGCGCCTATCAAACCGCAAAATTTTCTTCTTGTAAATTCAAATTGACGTCCAATTATATTGACAGTTGCGTGAGGGCCGCGGTAAAACTTTGGCCATCCCGGCGGAACTCTACGGCCAGGTAAGGAGGGACGATGGATCAGGTGGGGCAGGCACGTCGGCGGCCGCTCTACACGCCGGACCAGCGCCAAAGGCGCGATCAATCGGTTTGGACCTTGGTCCAGGGTGCCCTCGCTCCGTTTCAATTCCTGGTATTTCTGGTCAGCCTGGCACTGGTGCTGCGTTATTTGCTGACCGGCGACGGCTTCGCCGCTGCTACGATCTCCGTTATCGCCAAGACCGTGGTCCTGTACACAATTATGATCACGGGGGCGATTTGGGAGAAGGACGTCTTTGGCCGCTACCTGTTCGCCGAAGCGTTCTTTTGGGAGGATGTGGTTAGTGTGCTGGTGCTGGCGCTGCACACCGCATATCTCCTATCCCTTGCCTTTCAATGGCTTGATCCGCGCGGCCAAATGATTTTGGCGCTCCTCGCCTATGCCACATACGCCGTGAATGCGACCCAATTCCTCCTAAAGTTGCGCGCGGCAAGACGAGACACCCCGGTCTCGATTGAAGGTCTCACATTTCCGGAGGGCGCCACGTGAATGAGCGCCCGGCGCTGGCCGACGTGAGCCCGATCGGGGGCTGCGGTACGATTGAGGTTCTCCAAGAACGCGGTCAGCGCGAAGTGTTTTGCGGCCTGACCGGCATAGTCTGGCTACACCGCAAAATTCAAGATGCCTTTTTTTTGGTCATTGGATCGCGGACTTGCGCCCATCTTATCCAATCGGCCGCTGGCGTCATGATCTTCGCGGAGCCTCGGTTTGCGACCGCCATCATCGATGAGCGTGATCTTGCCGGACTTGCCGACCTCGATGCTGAACTCGACAAAATTGTCCACAAGCTACTCGAACGACGCCCCGACATACGCCTTTTGTTTCTGGTCGGCTCTTGCCCGTCCGAAGTGATAAAATTGGATCTTTCGCGCGCCGCGGCGCGGCTTTCGCGAAATTTTGCGCCAAAAGTTCGCATTCTCAATTACTCGGGCAGCGGCATCGAGACGACCTTCACGGAAGGTGAAGACGCTTGTCTTGCTTCCCTTGTTCCCGAATTGCCGGTGCAGGACCGCGTTGCGACGCAATCGCTGCTGGTTGTTGGCGCCCTCGCCGATGTAGTCGAAGATCAATTCATCCGAATTTTCGCCCAACTTGGCATAAATGACGTGCGTTTTCTTCCGCCGCGGCGGGCGACCGACTTGCCCGCCGTCGGGCCGCAGACCCGCTATCTGTTAGCCCAACCTTTTCTGGCCGACACCGCGCGCCGGCTCGAGGAGCGCGGCGGCCAGCGCCTCGCGGCACCGTTTCCGCTCGGCGCTGAGGGGACGACGCTTTGGCTGCGCGCCGCTGCCGAGGCGTTTGGCGTCGACCCGATGACATTTGACCGCGTCACCGCCGGCGGTAGGGCGCGCGCCGAGAGCGCCGTTGCCCGGCATCGCAAGGGTGTCGCCGGCGCAAGCATTTTCTTCTTCCCCGATTCGCAGCTGGAAATCCCGCTCGCCCGCTTTGTCGCTCGTGAACTGGGCATGCGGCCAATGGAAATCGGAACGCCGTATTTGCATCGGCGCCACCTCGCGCGCGAAATCGAAATGCTGCCAGCCGGGGCGACCATCAGTGAAGGCCAGCATGTTGAGCGCCAACTCGATCGCTGCCGGTCGCTTCGTCCAGATCTCGTCGTTTGCGGGTTAGGTCTGGCCAATCCACTCGAGGCCGAGGGCCTTGCGACGAAATGGTCGATTGAGCTCCTGTTCACGCCGATCCAGGGCTACGAACAGGCCGGCGATCTAGCCGAACTTTTCGAACGACCGCTGGTGCGCCGTGCGAGACTAGAGGTTTGAGGCGATGCAGCTGACGGTTTGGACCTATGAGGGACCACCACATGTCGGCGCGATTCGCATCGCAACCGCCATGGAAGGTCTCCACTATGTCTTGCATGCGCCGCAAGGCGATACCTATGCCGATTTGCTCTTCACAATGATTGAACGGCGCTCCAAGCGCCCGCCGGTCACCTATACAACCTTTCAGGCCCGCGATCTCGGCAGTGATACGGCAGAACTCTTCAAAACCGCGGTCAAGGAGGCCTATGAGCGATTTAGACCGCAAGCCCTGCTTGTTGGTGCGTCCTGTACTGCCGAGCTTATCCAGGACGATCCGGGCGGATTGGCGAAGGCCATCAATCTGCCCATACCGGTCATTCCGCTCGAATTGCCGGCCTACCAGCGCAAAGAAAATTGGGGCGCGTCGGAAACCTTCTATCGACTGGTGCGGACCCTTGCGCGTCCTGGGCAGACCAAGTCATCGCGCGCCGCGGGCGAACCGATAAGCTGCAACCTTCTCGGCCCAACCGCCTTGGGCTTTCGTCACCGCGATGATGTTCATGAAGTAACGGCATTGCTTGCAAAGCTCGGCATTGCGGTCAATGTCGTGGCGCCACTAGGGGCATCGCCAGCCGACCTTGGCCGACTGAGCGAAGCGGATTTCAACGTCGTTCTTTATCCCGAAATTGCCAGTCAGGCAGCGCAATGGCTGCAGAAAACCTTTGGCCAGCCGAGTGTCAAGACGGTGCCGATTGGCATGGGCGCCACGCGCGAATTCATTAGCGAGCTCGCCAGTTTGGCGGGAGTTCGATCCGACGCCTGCGCTGACCTGCGCTGCGGCGCGATTGCCATGGTATTCGCGCTCTGTCGATTCGACCTACCTCACGGGCAAGCGGGTCTTCATTTTCGGCGACGCAACGCATGTCGTGGCGGCCGCCAGAGTTGCCGCCAAGGAATTGGGATTCGTCGTGGTTGGTCTCGGCAGCTATAGCCGTGAATTTGCGCGAGAGGTTAGGGAGGCGGCGAAGACTTACGGCATCGAGGCGCTTATCACCGACGATTATTTGGAGGTCGAAGCGCTAGTGAGCCAATTGCAGCCGGAGATTATCCTCGGCACCCAAATGGAACGTCACATCGCCAAACGGCTGGGGATCCCCTGTGCGGTCATTTCGGCGCCAATCCATGTCCAAGACTTTCCCGCTCGCTACTCGCCGCAAATGGGATTTGAAGGCGCCAATGTCCTCTTCGATACCTGGGTTCATCCATTGATGATGGGGCTTGAAGAGCATCTCTTGACGATGTTTCGGGATGACCACGAATTTCATGACGAGGCGCCACCCTCGCATATCGGCCATGCCGTCCGGACGCCAAGGATACCCGAGGTTCCGGCCAATTCGTCACCGGTGCCACCCGCCAATGAAACTGCGGTCGCGTGGGCCGTCGAAGCCGAGAAGGAACTTAAGAAAATTCCCTTCTTCGTTCGCGGCAAGGCGCGCCGCAATACAGAGCGCTTCGCTTATGATCAGGGCCTATCGATGATAACTGTGGACACGTTATACGATGCCAAAGCTCACTTCGGTCGCTGAACAAATTCCGATGCGCATTGTCATCGTGACAATGGATACGCTCGCCAGTGGTCTTGAGCGGGCGATCCGCAAACTAGAGAAGGATATCCCGGGCTTGCGCGTTAGCCTACATGCAGCCTGTGAGTGGAATACTTCTACTGAGGCGGTGCAGCGGTGCCGTAAAGATCTCGCCGAAGCCAACATCATTTTTGCTGGGATGTTGTTTCTAGAGGACCATTTCCAACCTATTCTTGATACGCTGAGGGCGCGGCGCGACAATTGTGACGCGATTGTTTGTGCCCTGTCGGCGGCAGAGGTTGTGCGCCTGACGCGAATGGGTCGCTTTAGCATGGATGGGGCGCAGGGCGGGGCGCTTGCTTTCCTCAAACGTCTGCGCGGTGAACGCAATAAGTCCGCCAGCCCAGGAGCGCAGCAGTTGAAAATGCTGCGCCGTGTGCCGCAGATCCTGCGTTTTATCCCGGGAGCAGCCCAAGATGTGCGGGCTTATTTTCTGTCTCTGCAATATTGGATCGGGGGCTCCGAAGAAAACATCACCAATTTGCTGCGCATGCTTATCGACCGGTTCGCCGATGGTCCTCGCCGTCCTCTACGCGGAACGCTCAAGGTCGCGGCGCCAATCCAATACCCCGACGTCGGCGTCTACCACCCGCGCTTAAAAACTCGCATCGCGGATCGAGCCGATCAACTGCCGGCCGCGGGCAAAAACGGGACCGTAGGAAATCCTAATGCTACGATCCTACTTACTGTCGGGAAATACCGCCCATTATGATGGGGTAATCGCAGCCCTTGAGAACCGCGGCCTGAACGTCATCCCGGCTTTTGCCAGCGGTCTCAATTCTCGCCCGGCGGTCCAGCGCTATTTCATGACGGGCAACAGTGCCAAGGTCGACGCCGTCGTCTCACTCAGCGGCTTTTCCCTGGTAGGCGGTCCCGCCTATAATGACGCACGAGCGGCCGAGGAATTGCTCGCCAAGCTCGACGTGCCGTATATTTCTGCAGTCCCCGTTGAATTGCAGACCTTGGAGCAATGGGAAGGGTCCGAGCGCGGCCTCTTACCCGTTAAATCGACGATCATGGTGGCGATCCCTGAACTGGATGGGGCGACGGGTACCACGGTATTCGGCGGCCGTTCCAGTGAAGACGATACGAAAACCTCGCGCGACATGCGAGTTCATAATGAGCGTGCCAATAGGCTGGCCGAACGGGTTCTCAAGCTGGTTAAGCTTCGCCGTTCGGCCCGCGCGGATCGCAAGGTGGCGATTGTTCTATTTAATTTCCCACCCAATGCCGGCAATACCGGAACCGCAGCCTATTTGTCGGTCTTTGCCTCACTCCATCGCACAATGCAGGAATTGGCCAATTCCGGCTACCAGGTGGATGTGCCAGAATCGGTGGACGCATTGCGCGATCGTATTATCGGCGGCAACAGCATGCGTCTTGGCTGCCAAGCCAATGTCGTCGCGCGGATCGCCGTTGACGATCACATTCGTCGCGAGCGCTACCTGGGCGATATTGAAGCGCAATGGGGGCCAGCGCCGGGCCGCCAGCAGAGTGACGGTTCGTCAATCCTTGTGCTCGGTGAGCGCTTCGGAAACATCTTGGTCGGGATTCAGCCGGCCTTCGGTTATGAGGGCGATCCGATGCGCCTCTTGTTCGAGCGCGGTTTTGCCCCAACCCATGCCTTTTCGGCATTCTACCGCTATCTGCGTGAGGATTTCGGGGCCCACGCGGTCCTGCATTTTGGAACCCATGGTGCTCTGGAATTCATGCCGGGCAAACAAGTCGGCCTGTGTGAGGACTGCTGGCCGGAGCGGCTGATCGCGGATCTGCCGAATTTCTATCTTTACGCCGCCAATAACCCGTCTGAGGGGGCAATTGCGAAACGTCGGTCGGCGGCAACACTGATCTCCTATTTGACGCCGCCGATTGCGCATGCTGGCCTCTATCGGGGCCTGCTTGATCTCAAAGCCTCAGTGGAGAGCTGGCGCAAGCTGGCGCCGGATGCATGCGAGCGAAGCAGGTTGACGCAATTGATCCAGTCTCAGGCTGCAGCCGTTGATCTTGCTGCGCTCGAACCTAGCTGGAGTGATGAGGAGGCCGCGGTCCGGATCGGGAGGATTGGCGAGCAAATTCTTGAGCTGGAATATACGTTGATTCCGCATGGGCTGCATGTCGTTGGTGAGCCGCTGTCGAGGGCAGAGCGAGTCGACATGCTCGTCGCTATAGCAGAATCCTCACACGCGACGCGGCTCGATCGGTTGGCGGCTGAGTTGCTGGTGGAAGGTGCGTCCGTGGACGCCGCCATGGCCGCCGCCAATTTGCCGCCCACCGCGGCGAATACTGCGATGTTGACAAGCCTTGCGCTGACCGATCGCATGCTGGGCGAGGATAGCGAAGTCAAGGCGCTGATTGCCGCTTTGGATGGACGCTTTATCCGACCGGCGCCGGGCGGCGACGTCCTTCGAACCCCTGCCATATTGCCAACCGGTCGCAATTTACATGGTTTCGACCCTTTCCGGATCCCAAGTGCCTTCGCCATGAAGGAGGGCGAATTACAGGCTCAGCGTCTCATAGAGCGGCATATGTTGGACGGTCAACCATTTCCGGAATCGATTGCCATGGTTCTATGGGCGACCGACAATCTAAAGAGCGAAGGGGGGCCGTTGGCGCAAGCCCTCGCCCTCATGGGTGCGCGGCCGCGCTTCAACTCGTTCGGCCGCTTGGCCGGTGCGACTTTAATTCCTCTCGAGGAACTGGGGCGGCCGCGGATCGATGTGGTCATCACATTGTCAGGCATATTCCGCGACCTTATGCCATTACAGATCAAATTGCATGCCGAGGCGGCCTACCTGGCAGCCTGCGCCGACGAGCCCGTTGACCGCAATTTTGTGCACAAACATGCGCTCGCCTACCAGCAACAGCATGGCTGCGATATGGAAACCGCTTCGCTGCGTGTCTTCGGCAATGCCGAGGGAACCTATGGGTCCAACGTCAATCACCTGGTCGAAAACAGCCGTTGGGAAGACGAAGATGAACTCGCCGAGACCTATACGCGGCGCAAGTGCTTTGCCTATGGCCGCTCGGGACGCCCGGTGCAGCAGGCGGCATTGCTGAATAGCGTTCTTGAGGACGTGCAACTGGCCTATCAGAATTTGGATTCCGTCGAGCTGGGCGTTACCACCATCAATCATTATTTCGATACGCTTGGCGGAATTAGCCGGGCTGTCAGGCGGGCCAAAGGTGGCGTTGAAGCGCCAGTATATATTGGCGATCAGACCCGCAGTGAGGGAACGGTGCGGACGCTCGCAGAACAAGTGTCGATTGAGGCCCGGACCCGCATGCTAAACCCAAAATGGTATGAAGGGATGTTGAGGCATGGCTATGAGGGCGTGCGGCAAATTGAAGAGCACGTTACCAACACAATGGGTTGGTCGGCGACAACCGGGCAGGTTTCACCTTGGGTTTATAAGCAACTGACTGAGATCTTTGTTCTCGATGCTGAGATGCGTGAGCGTATGGCCGACCTCAATCCAACTGCGTCGGCGAAAGTCGCAAGCCGGTTGCTTGAGGCGCATGAGCGGAAATATTGGACGCCGGATAAGGACATGCTTGAGGCGCTTCAGGAGGCCGGGGAAGACCTTGAGGATCGCCTGGAAGGCGTAGGTATCGCCTCCGCCGCGGCCGCCTAATGGCGAGACGGGAACGGGGATATTACAACGGAGATTTTGATGAGCGTGGCAACATTAACGGCCCCACAACTCAATGCCCGGCGTCGCGACGGCGAGGGTAGCCTACAAGTCCATTTGGATCCGAACGTCAAGATTGGCACTGCGAAAGTATTTGCCGTATATGGTAAGGGCGGGATTGGAAAAAGTACGACCTCATCGAATCTTTCGGTCGCCTTCTCAAAATTGGGAAAGCGGGTTTTGCAGATTGGCTGTGATCCGAAACACAATTCGACGTTTACTTTGACAAAACGACTTGTGCCGACGGTCATTGATGCGCTCGAGGCCGTCGAATTTCATTCCGAAGAATTACGCGTCGAGGATTTTGTTTGCGAGGGCTATAACGGCGTCCTTTGTGTCGAGGCGGGAGGGCCGCCGGCGGGCACGGGTTGCGGCGGCTACGTTGTTGGTCAGACCGTCAAGCTCCTCAAGGAACATCATTTGCTTGACGACACTGATGTCGTTATTTTCGATGTCCTGGGTGATGTGGTGTGCGGCGGTTTTGCTTCGCCACTCCAGCACGCCGATCGGGCTTTGATCGTGACGGCTAACGATTTCGACTCGATTTTTGCGATGAACCGGATTGTCGCGGCAATACATTCGAAATCGCGCAATTACAATGTTCGAACTCGGGGGCGTGATTGCCAACCGGAGTGCGAAAACCGACGAGATAGACCGCTTCAATGCAGAAGTCGGGCTCAAGCGAGTGGCGCATTTTCCCGATCTTGATGTCGTAAGGCGCAGCAGGCTGAAAAAGTCGACGCTGTTTGAAATGGAGCCGACTCCGGAACTCCAGTTGGTGCTTGATGAATATATGCGTCTCGCGCATTCGCTCGAAACTGGCATTGACGCGCTGGCGGCAAAGCCAATGAAAGACCGAGATTTGTTTGAATTTCTCGGATTTGACTGATGCCGACCCTGACCTATAGCGAGCGACGCCGGCAGATCGAAACCTATTTCGATCGTACGGCCGTAGACGCTTGGGCGAGACTGACTTCTGACGCACCGGTCGGGCGTATTCGCGCGACCGTTCGTGAAGGCAGAACGCTTATGCGTGAGACCCTTCTTGATTGGTTGCCGCGAGATTTGCGCGGACAGCGGCTGCTGGATGCTGGTTGTGGGACCGGTGCATTGGCGGTGGAAGCGGCGCGTCGAGGCGCCGATGTCGTCGCCGTCGATCTATCTCCGACCCTGATCGGGCTGGCGCGCGAGCGGGCGTCGAAGAGCGAGGGTTGCGGGAAGCTGGAATTTTGCGCTGGTGATATGCTCGATCCCGGACTGGGGTCCTTTGATCGCGTTGTCGCCATGGACTCGCTGATCCATTATCCGGCGGTCGAAGTGGTGCGGATTCTGGCGGGTTTCGCCGAGCGGACCCGTGAATCGATTCTCTTCACTTTTGCGCCGCGAACGCCGGCGCTCAGTGTGATGCATGCGGTGGGTCGGCTGTTTCCGCGACAGGATCGCGCACCGGCGATTGAGCCGGTCGGCGAGATGGCAATACTTGACCTTCTGAACCGGCAACGCGGCCTGAACAGCTGGCTTCCTTCGCGCACTCAGCGGGTGGCGCGCGGCTTTTATACATCACAGGCAATGGAATTGGGAAAAGATGCGTAGCTTGAGGCAAGGTGTGACGCGAGGCGTTATGCGCGGCTGGATGGCGTTGGGGCCGGGTTTCTTGCCGTTCGCGGATGTGGCGACGGAGGAACTACCGCTGTTGCGGCTTTTGCGGCTGTCCCTTTTCCAAGTTTCGGTTGGAATGGCGGCCGTGCTGCTGATCGGTACTTTGAATCGGGTCATGATTGTGGAGCTGGGCGTTAGCGCGTCGCTGGTCGCGGTGATGGTATCCGTGCCACTCTTGCTGGCGCCGCTACGAACACTTGTCGGGTTTCGTTCGGATCATCATCGTTCGGTTTTGGGCTGGCGCCGTGTTCCCTATTTGTGGTTCGGCACTTTGTTACAGTTCGGCGGCTTGGCGATCATGCCTTTCGCCCTTATTCTATTGTCGGGCGATAGCAATGCTCCGATGATTGTCGGCCAGCTTGCTGCAGCGCTGGCCTTTTTATTGGTTGGCGCCGGACTACACACGACCCAAACCGTTGGCTTGGCGCTGGCGACCGATCTTGCGCCGGCCCATGCCCAGACTAAAGTGGTCGTATTGTTGAGTGTTATGCTGCTGGTGGGCATGGTCGTTAGTGCCCTTTTCTTTGGTGCGGCGCTCGCCAATTTTAGTGAATTGCGCTTGATTCAGGTCGTTCAGGGATCGGCCCTGGCTACGATTGTCTTGAACGGCATTGCGCTTTGGAAGCAGGAGGCACGCAATCCCTCCCTCACGACAGGGGATCAACCTCTGCCTTCTTTCTCACAGGCGTGGCGGGATTTGAATCATGGAGCGGGGTCGAAATCGGCGGTTGATAGCGGTTGGCCTTGGCACGGCTGCTTTCAGCATGGAGGATATTCTACTTGAGCCCTACGGTGGGCAGATCTTGCATTTGAGCGTCGGAACAACGACCAAGCTCACCGCGCTTCTGGCGGTAGGTGGCCTTACGGGGTTTGTGATCTCGGCTCGCTGGCTTAGTCGAAATGCGGATCCTTATCGTCTGGCCGCGTTGGGTGTCTTGTTCGGGCTAGCGGCGTTCTCGGCCATTATTTTTGCCGCCCCACTCGGCTCGGCCTGGCTATTTGCCGCAGGAACGGCGTTGATCGGCCTTGGCGGCGGGTTGTTTGCGGTTGGTACGCTGACTGCGACAATGCGGCTTGCTGCTGGCAATCAGACAGGTCTGGCGCTTGGCGCGTGGGGTGCGGCGCAAGCTTCCGCGGCCGGTTTGGCGATTGCGCTGGGCGGCATCATCCGCGATGGCGTGAGCGAACTGGCGGCGCGCGGGCTGCTCGGGCCGGCGCTTAACGATGAAGTCACCGGCTATAGCGTGGTTTATCATCTTGAAATCTTATTGCTGTTTGCGACGCTTGTTGCCATCGGCCCACTCGTTCGTCATGCGAACGCAGGCCTCGGCAGATCAAGGCCGGGATTGGGACTCACTGAAAACCCGGCACGATAGTGGAGGCTCCTATGCCAAAGGGATCGATCACAGAATATATGGATGTTGCGCAGGTTGTACTCTATGCGTTCTGGCTGTTCTTTGCAGGTTTGATCTACTATCTGCGGCAAGAGGATCGCCGGGAAGGGTATCCGCTTGAATCCGAGGTATTTGGTCGCTCGGACAGGGGGTTTCTGCTGATCCCGGACCCGAAAGTCTTTCATCTTTCCGATGGAACTCAGGTCGAAGCCCCACGGGAGGAATCGGAAACCCGCGTTATCCGGGCTGCGAAAGTCGCCGATTGGCCTGGCGCTCCCCTGGTACCGACCGGCAATCCGCTTGCTGATGGCGTCGGACCGGCATCCTATGCGCTGCGTGCCGACAAGGCTGATGTTACCTTCGAGGGCCATCTCAGAATAGTGCCGCTGCGCGTCGCCAAGGGCTATTTCCTCGAGGGACGCGACCCGGATCCGCGCGGCATGCCGGTTTACGGGGCCGATGGCGTGGTGGCTGGCTCGATTACCGATATCTGGGTGGATCGGGCTAAATCCATCATCCGCTATTATGAAGTGGAGATCTCGGTGGACGGTTCGCGCCGGCACATTCTGCTGCCAGTCAATTTCGCCGTTGTCAGCGCTTGGCAGAGGAATGTCACGGTCGATGCTATTTTAGCGAGCCAATTCGCTGGCGTACCGGCAATTCGCAACCCGGACACGGTCACTCGTTTGGAGGAGGAGCGGATTTGCGCCTATTACGGCGGGGGCTATCTCTATGCGACACCCTCGCGCGCGGAGCCGCTGCTGTGAGCGGGCGCGAAAAGGTTGCCGTGCGGGATGTGCCTGAGCTGCTGCCTCCTGGCGAACACCTCCTCTGGCAGGGCAAGCCTTTGTGGCGAAGCTTGGCACGGCATGCGTTTCACGTCGACAAGGTTGCGATCTATTTCGCAATTTTGCTGTTTGTTCAGGTTGCCGTCGATCGGAGCAAGACATCGCATTGGACCAGCCTCGTGCTGGCCATTCTCGGGCTGGTCGCCGTCGCAATTCTGACGTTTTTCGCCTGGGTGAATGCTCGAACAACTCTATATACAATTACGAACCAACGAATCGTGATGCAAATCGGCGTTGCTCTGCCGATTTGTCTCAACGTGCCTTTCCGGACGATTGGCAGGGCCGCTCTCAAATGCTTCGCCGATGGCAGCGGTGACCTTCCGTTAGCGCTCGCCACAAGCGACCGGTTTGCCTATTTGACACTCTGGCCGCATGCCAAGCCTTGGCGTCTGGCGCGGCCAGAACCCATGCTGCGCTGCATTCCCGACGCAAAGTCTGTTGCAGAATTGCTCGCCCGCGCTTTGGTTGCGGCCGGTAAATCGCCCGCCCGAGCGAAGGAAAGCGTCACCGAATTGACCCCCCGACCGGGGATGGCGGTGCAACACTTGACGGCGGCAGAATGAGAGGCGTCCAATGAACCAGATAGTTGACCAACCAGGTCTGCCGCGCGGTATTCTTTTGGGTGCCGCAGCCTTGATTGGGTTCAGCCTGATTTGTGTGGCTATTGTTCGGCTAGGGCCTTCGGTTCCCGCACCGGCGGCCAGACCAATTGTCGTGAGGGATCTGCATTTCATCGACCAAGTCGACGGTAGTATTGTCGTGGTCGACGCAAATGCCGATCAGGCAATTGACACTGTCCAACCGGGTACTGGTGGATTCGTTCGGGCCTCTCTACGCGGTCTCGTTCGGGACAGGAGGCGTTGGGGGATTGGCCAAGAGCCGCCCTTCCGCTTGGCGAAAATGGCCGACGGTGGCATAGTACTCGAGGACCCATCAACGGGAAGGGAAGTCAATCTCATCGCATTCGGCCAGACCAATATGGCCGCATTCTCCAAGTGGATTAACTCGCTTCCGCCCACGCAAATTGGACCAAATGAAAGCAAATAGTCGAGTTTTTGACGTGCCTTGTACGATTGAGATCGAGCAAACGCCGGAAAGCCTGCATGCCCATGTCGATCTCGAAGGCAATATTGACATTCACCCAGGTGACCGGGTGCTGATCCACGACGCGCCGGTCGAGGTTGCCTATGGGGAGCGCGTCGTGGTTCGTCGCAACGCAACCGTCATGAGGGCAAGTTGGCCGGAGCGGCTTTGGGCGCGATTTATCGCCAGTCTTGAACTCACCGAACTTTACGACGTGAGTTTCACGCCGAGGAGGAAATTATGACTGACAGGTCCGCGGTCACAGCTCCCAATGAAACGACGCTGCAGGCGCAAGAGAATACGGTATTAAGCCCGCATTTCTATACAACGGATTTTGCCAAACTCGATCGAATGGATGTTGGCGCAGTGCGGTCAGAATGGGACGAATTGATCGCTGAGCTGCGCCAGGATCCCAATAAGCGCCACTTTATTCGAACCGACGAATTCAATGTCGATCTGGCCTCATTGCCGGCGGATTTGCGCAAGGAATTTCTCGATTTTCTTGTCAGCTCAATCACCGCGGAATTTTCTGGCTGCGTTCTCTATACGGAAATGAAAAAGCGTGCCAAAAACCCCGACATACGGGATTTGTTCGGATTTATGGGCCGCGATGAAGCCCGCCACGCCGGCTTCATCAATGATACACTTAAGGATTTTGGTATTGGCGTTGATTTGGGTTTTCTGACGAAAGCCAAGAAATACACGTATTTTCAGCCGAAGTTCATTTTTTATGCAACATATCTGTCCGAAAAGATCGGTTATGCTCGCTACATTACGATCTATCGTGAATTGGAGCGCCATCCAGACCGCCGTTTCCATCCGATCTTCAAATGGTTCGAGAAGTGGTGCAATGACGAATTCCGCCACGGCGAGGCCTTTGCTCTTTTGATGCATGCCAACCCAGAACTTTTGCGAGGTATCAACAAATATTGGATCAAGTTCTTCCTCCTTGCCGTCTTTGCGACCATGTATGTCCGCGACCATTCCCGACCGGCCTTCCATAGGGCGCTGGGGGTAATCTGACGGATTATGACTTTAGGGTCTTCCGGATAACGTCGGACATTTCGAAGCAGGTTTTTCCGCTCACACTCGATATTGATCATCCAAAATTCAAGGCCGGCCTCGATCACCTTTTCAAGCTCTCGATCGCGATCGCAGAGGCTCAGGCCGAGGGCGGCGTTGTCGGCTCGTTGAAGCGGTTTGGTCTCACGGCTTCTGCGGCTTTCGCCTTTGTCAAACTCTATGCGTTGCCGAGCAGGCCCAATAGCCTGCCAAAGCAAATCCGTCTCGCTCCTGCCTGGTAGGAAATTGATTTTTTATGTCCCATTACCTTCTTCCTGCTGCTTATGCCCTCTTCATCTGGTGGTTTAGCACAGGGGTCATCATCTATCTCGATGGCTTGCCGAGGCACACGTTCCGCTGGAGTTTGATGGGCGCAACGCTCGTTGCTGTTGCCGCCTTCTATGGCCTGTCGACCAGCAGCGGCACCACGAGTGTGAGATCGGCCTACGAGGCCTTCACTTGCGGGTTGCTCGCCTGGAGCTGGCTCGAAATCACGTTTTACATGGGCTTTGTGACCGGCCCTCGCAAAGAGCCATGCGCCGAGGGTTGTCGAGGGTGGCGACATTTTGGTCACGCCATAGAAACAAGCCTTTACCATGAGCTTGCTATTCTGGCCGGCGCACTTCTTGTTGTGCTGGTTACTCGCTCACAGCCTAACCAAATCGGCTGTTGGACCTTTATTGTTTTGTGGTGGATGCATCAAAGCGCCAAGCTAAACGTATTTCTCGGTGTGCCAAATCTCAATGAAGAATTCTTTCCCGAGCACATGCAATATCTGCGACGCTTTCTGACCAAAAAGCCGATAAATCTGCTGTTTCCACTATCTGTCACGGTGTCGACTGTTATTGCCGTGCTCCTCGCCCAACAAGCCTTGCGGGCCGATGCATCAGATTTCCACAGATCCGGTTACACGTTTCTCACCACATTAATGGGCCTTGCCATATTGGAGCATTGGTTTCTTGTCCTCCCGCTGCCGACTGCCGCCCTATGGCACTGGGGCCTCAAATCGCGCCCGGCTTTGAAACCTTTCGATGTCGATATAGCTGCGGGTTTTCTAGGCTCGGGCAAGACGACTTTTCTGCACCGCATGCTGAGTTCGGTTGACCCCAATGTGAGAACGGTCGCTCTTGTCAACGATTTCAGCGAACTCGGTGTCGATGGCGCATTGTTGCGTGGTCGCGGTGCCGATGTCGTCGAACTTCCCAATGGCTGCATTTGTTGTTCGTTGAAGAAAGACCTGACACAAAGCCTGAAGGACATTGTTGCCAAATGGTCGCCCGAACGAGTCTTTATAGAGCCGAGCGGCGTCGCCGATGTCGGCTCCCTTGTGAATGTGCTGCACCAACCCGGTATAGCGCCCTTGGTGAGGACATTGCGGACTCACACTGTAATCGATGCCGGTGCATTTCTGCGTGACTACGAGCGCTTGCCCGACCATTTCGAAGCTCAGGCGGATCTAGCCAGCGAATTTATTCTCAATAAGACTGACATAATATCGGCAGCCGAATTGCAGGCAGTCGCTTCGACGCTTAGAGCGCTCAATCCGCGCTCGGCGATAGTGCCATGCGTCTATGGTGTGGTGGACAAACATTTGCAAGACAGGTTGAAGGAACTTCGAGATCCCGTCGCAGAGAGCTCAAGCCTACGAGCGTCCCAGGCCGGCAATACTTGCACGCCTGATGGTAAGGCGCATGCACATGGACACAGCCATCCCGCAAATATCCGTCGCGCGAGATTTTCGAAGGCCAATGAGGAAATCGCCGGCAATTTCCAGCTCGATCATACGATTGGTCTTGGCCTCGAAATCTTGGAGCGCTCATTTGAACGGCCCGTGTGACCCGCAGGATCTTCGGGGGCTGCTGGAGGCGATCGTCGGCGGATCCTACGGTGATGTGGAGCGGGTCAAGGGAATTGTGCCGGCTGGTGAGGGATGGATTCATTTCGATGTCGCGGGCGGCCGTTCGAACTTGGCCGCATTTGCGCCGCGGGATCGCGAAGTCGGACGGGTAATGGCGATTGGCCGAACTATCGACACAATGCGGCTACAGGCGGCCTTTAATGCTTGCCTGGTCGCGCCGACGGGATGAGGCGGCATTGCAAGCGGTAACAGAAAGTTTGTCACTTGCCGCTAGGAAGGGTTTTGTTAGCTTCGATCGATAGGCGTGCTTTCGAATTTTGATGGGCTGGAGGCGATGATGAATTTTGAGGCATTCTTCGAAGATCAGCTCGCCGGGCTTCGCGCGGAAGGCCGTTACAGAGTGTTCGCTGATCTGGAACGCCAGTCCGGCAGTTTCCCGCGGGCGACCCATCACCGCGGCGGTGATCGAGCGAATGTAACGGTCTGGTGTTCAAACGATTATCTCGGCATGGGACAGAATGCTTCAGTTATCGCTGCCATGCACGAGGCAATCGACCGGTGCGGTGCCGGGGCGGGGGGCACGCGAAATATTTCTGGAACCAACCATTGTCACGTTCTCCTCGAGCGTGAATTGGCGGATTTGCATGGTAAGCAAGCTGCATTGCTCTTCACCTCCGGGTATGTGTCGAATTGGGCGGCGCTTAGCACTTTGGCGTCGAAGATTCCGGGCTGCATCGTTCTATCGGATGCGGGTAACCACGCGTCAATGATCGAAGGTATCCGCCACAGCCGGGCTGAGCGGCATATTTTTGCCCATAATGATCCGCGGGATCTTGACCGCAAACTGAGATCGCTGGATCCGAAGGCACCGAAATTGGTGGCATTTGAATCGGTCTATTCGATGGACGGTGACATTTCGCCGATCGCGGAAATCTGCGAAGTTGCGGACGCGCATGGTGCAATGACCTATCTCGATGAGGTTCACGCGGTCGGCCTTTACGGCGCACGCGGCGGGGGAATCGCTGAGAGAGAGGGCTTATGTCATCGAATTAGTGTAATCGAAGGAACGCTTGGCAAGGCTTTCGCCGTAATGGGTGGCTACATAGCGGCCTCCAATGCCCTTTGCGATTTTGTGCGAAGCTTTGCGTCGGGATTTATATTCACGACTGCGCTGCCGCCGGCAGTGGCGGCCGGCGCAACGGCAAGTATCCGACATTTGAAATCGAGTTCGGCCGAGAGAATCCGGCATCAGGACCGCGTCGCCAAGGTCAGACGACGACTTGATGCGGCGGGCATTCCTCACTTGCACAATCCCAGCCATATCGTCCCAGTTATGGTGCGTGAGCCGGTGCTTTGTAAGCAGATCAGCGACATGCTCCTCGATCAATACCAAATCTATGTTCAGCCGATCAATTATCCGACAGTGCCTCGGGGCACCGAGCGGCTGCGTATTACGCCGTCACCACTTCACACAGATCAGGACATAGAAGAACTCATCGCTGCCCTGTCGCAAATTTGGTGCGAAATCGGGTTGAAGAAAGCGGCCTAGTTCAGTACGACCTCGGTCTGAGCGTTGCGCATCGGCCGTCAAGGGCACTCAGAATTCCTTGAAGGCGGTGACAAATTATTGGCGGCGCTGCCTGGCATGGATACCAATGGTAGGTTTTGCCCTCATTGACTTGCTACTGCTCGCATTTCTCTTCTGGCAATTATATGAGCTGAGGCGAGAGCGCTCGGCAGCCGACAAGGACCGCAAGCCGAGAGAATAGAGGCATAATTCGTTGATCAGATACGACGCGGCATGCGGAAGGGAAGAAGAGATTGGACCCAGCGTTTGTTGAATCGATCAAGTGACAGGCTTTCGTGGATTGCGATGACACTTTCGCCCTGCAGGTCGGCGCTGATCATGGAGCGGGCGTAAAATGGTGCACTCTCCAATGTTTTTAAAACCCGCGTCGATTGGGCATTGTGCGAGCGTGTTTTGCGGTCAATTCCCCATAGAGTAGGCGGCAGCGCCGTTATTGGGGGGGGCGGGAAATCGTTGACCTCACAATTGCTGTCGAAGTGGAGGGCGAAGGAAGTGCGCTCGCCGTCGCGACGCTTAGCGTCATAGAGAACGACCGCTCCTTCGGATAGGTTCGCGCGCGACCACGTCCAATTTTGAAAGCCAGCCTCGAGCGGCTCACTGCCGGAATTCGCGTCCAAATAGGCTTCCCCCTGCCAGTTGAGCCTGGGGCATTCGAACCGCACGTCGACGCGTGCGCGGGGTGCCAAGGGCCGCCAAATATGTCGACCGGCCCCATCCAGCGCAAAATGCGCCGCCGCGAGGGTCGGTAGATTTAGCTCAAGTCTCCCCTTTAAGCGCCGCGGCAGCGGAACAGCAATTTCATCAATTTCGATCGCTAATTTGCCGTCAGTCCAAGTTAGGGCACTGGGGCCAATGACGAGGGATACGGGGCTGCGCCAAAGCGCGTTGCGGCATCGCTCGGTCATAGCCCAATGTTTGTAGCGCTTGCCATAGAGGGCAACGTTTACCGCGCAATGATTGGCCGGATCAGACCGACCTGACCACAAATAATAGGGCGAGAACACGCTGCCGATGAAGGCGATTATTGTGAGCGCATGATCGCCGTCATCACTTATTGCATCGATGTACCACCAGACGTAACCGCCGGCCGGCACTAATTGGTCAAACTGAAGTCCGCGAGCAGAGACGCCGCCGCCAGCCGTCCCGATATAGCCGCCATCGGGACGCCCGGGCCGGGATGCGTGCTGCCGCCCGCCAGATACAGGCCTTTGATCCTGCTGCGCGAACCCGGGCGCGCGAAACTCGCCATCCATCCATGCGAGGACCGACCATAGAGGGCCCCTCCGGTTGCCGGAAATAGGCGGTTGAAATCGTTCGGCGTCGTGATCACTTTTTCGCCCAGGGCGATTCGCAAATGCAGGCCACACCTCGCCATCAGGTCGAATATCTGTTTTTCGCATTGGCTGATCTCCGCGGGCGAGAATTCCTGCCGGTCACCGGTCGCAGGAGCGTTGACGATACAAAAAAGCCGCTGCTTGCCACCGACCCGTTCAATCAAGTCCGCGGCGCGGTCCTGGGCGCAGACATAAGCGCTCGGCATGCCAGGCAGACGTTGGCGGGCGAAAATGTCCGAAAACTCCGCCGCATAGTCGGCGGAGAAGAAGACGTTGTGATGGGAGAGGGGAAAGCCGTCTGCCTCAGCAAGCATCGCCCAGGTCACGGCTGAAAGCGACCGGGATCGGAAGGGGTAGCCGCGGGTGGCTTTGGCCGCTGAAGGCCCGAATTTGCCGGCCGGCAAAGCGGCGATATCGGCGTTTAGAACTACCGAATCAGCGGCGATGCGTTCGCCATTCGCAAGGACAATGCCGGCGACTTGACCCCCGGAAATAAGGACTTCGCAAACGTCCGCCTCATAGCGCAAAACCGCACCGCGGTTTTCGGCCAATTGGGCGAGCGTGGCGGCAATCCTATGCATGCCGTCTTCGACCAGCCACACTCCATCCTGTTCAACATGGGCGATCAGCATGAGCGTGGCCGGCGCTGCAAAGGGCGAAGACCCGCAATAGGTCGCATAGCGTGCGAACAATTGCCGCAGCCTCGGGTCATGGAAATGGCGACTGACTTCTCGCCACAGGGTCGTAAACGGCTTAATCCGGCCAAGCTCCAATAGCCGGGTCGGGCCGACTCGGCCGACCAAGCGTAAAGGGTCGGGACGCTGATCAAATATGAACGAGCGTTCGAGCAGATTGTAGACTTGGCGAGCCCGTTGACAGAAGGTGCGAAAGTTCCTCGCATCGGCGCCGCCCGAAAAATCGCCGATGGCCTCAACCGAGCGTTCCAAATCGGCGAATAGATCGAGCCGGGCGCCGCCCACCCAGGCATGACGGGCGAGAATATCGACCTTTTTTAGCACTAGATGGTCAGAGAGCGACGCTCCGACTTCGGCAAATATCTTTTCGAACACCCATCGCATGGTAAAGACGGTGGGCCCGGCGTCCAAACGGCTGGTGCCAATCCGGACCTGCCGCATTTTGCCGCCGGGTGTCTTGGCGCGCTCCAGCAAGACGACGTCCAGCCCGCGCGCGGCCAGCAGCAGGGCGCAAACGAGACCGCCGATCCCTGCTCCCACCACCGCGACCCGTTTGTTCCGCACCAGATGCCTTTCCGGCAAGAATTCCGTTGATCTCGGACAAGGTTGTGTCAATATTGCATGACAAGTCAAATTGACAACTGAAATGTACAACCGGAGGAAGGGCATGGACCTGGTCAGGCGAATTGAACAAGCTCTTGGCACCGCCGTCGCCGGGGCCGAGAGCCCCCAGGCTCCTCCGCTATTGGCGTCGGCCATCCACTATGCCGTATTTCCTGGCGGAGCCCGCATCCGGCCTCGTCTATGTTTGGCGGTTGCGCGTGCCTGCGGTGATGATCGGCCGGCGCTGGCCGATGCGGCGGCGGCAGCGATCGAACTCCTGCATTGCGCCTCGCTGGTTCACGATGATCTGCCCTGTTTCGATGACGCGGAAATGCGACGTGGAAAGTTGGCGGTGCACCGAGCGTTCGGCGAACCTCTCGCCGTATTGACCGGTGATGCCCTGATTGTGCTCGCCTTTGAGACTTTGGCGAAAGGATCGGCTCTGGCGCCAAAGCGCCTGGGCGGACTCGTTTCGATCGTCGCGCGCTCGGTCGGGGCACCAACCGGCATTGTTGCGGGTCAGGCCTGGGAGTGCGAGCCCAACGTCGATCTCAGCGATTATCAGCGGGCGAAGACTGGCTCGCTCTTTGCCGCCGCAACGATTGCCGGTGCCGCGGCCGCCGGTGCTGATTTTGCGCCGTGGGAGGCGCTCGGCGAGCGCCTCGGCGAGGCCTATCAAGTCGCAGACGACTTGCACGATATTGCCGCACATGCGGATGAGCTTGGCAAGCCGGTTGGCCGGGATGCGGCGCTTGGTCGACCGAACGCGGCGGCCGAACTCGGCGTTTCTGGTGCGATAGGCCGTCTGAAACACTTGGTCAGCGCCGCTGTCGATGCGGTGCCGGCCTGTTCGGGGGCGGCGGAACTGAAAAACCTTGTGATAGCCGAATCGCGTCGCTTCTTGCCGAAAGAACTGGCGCGGCTTGCCGCGTGACAGCCGGCGTCGGTGACGCGGCAATCAAGACCCGGACCGCTTCCTCTTGGTCCGGGCGTTGGGTCGGATTGCGCAACCGCCTGTTGGCCGACCCCAGGTTTCAGGCGCTCGCCACCCGCATGCCGCTTACACGATCGATTGCGAAGCGTCGTGCAAGAGCGCTTTTTGACCTGTGTGCAGGCTTTGTCTATTCGCAGATCCTGTTTGCATGTGTGCGCTTGGGCCTATTCGAGGCCTTGCGGGCGGGCCCACTCTCGATCGACGTCTTGGCAAGCCGGCTCGGCCTCGAGCCAGCCGCGGCTGGCCGCCTGCTGCACGCCGCCGCGGCGCTTGATCTCGTCGAACTCTTGGCACCGGAGCATTTTGCGTTAGGCGAGCTGGGCGCGGCTCTTCTCGGCAATCCCGGTATTGTCGAAATGATAGAGCATCATGGCCGGTTCTATGCCGACCTGAGCGATCCTGTCGCGCTATTGCGGGGAGAAGCCGCGCCTACACAGCTAAGCCGCTTTTGGCCATATGGGGATACCCATCAGCCCAGCGCGCTCGCCGATTGCGACACCCAATCCTATAGTGCGCTGATGTCGGCCTCGATATCGCTGATCGCCGATGACATTCTTGCGGCCTATCCCTTTTCCAGTCATCAGTGCCTTCTTGAGGTCGGGGGTGGTGAAGGGGCATTTGCCTGCGCCGCCGCCGCCCGCGTTGCCGGGCTACGGGTTCAGCTTGTTGATCTGCCGTCGGTTGCCGAGCGGGCTCAGGCGCGTTTTGAGGGTGCCGGAATCGCCGCCCGCGCGCGTGCCTATGGCGCCGATTTTTTGCGCGATCCTTTGCCCCGGGGGGCCGATTTAGCCTCGCTTATACGAGTTGTCCATGACCACGACGACGAAACGGTCCTGACCTTGCTGACTAGAATTCACGGGGCCCTGTCGCCTGACGGGGTTCTCCTGATTGCCGAACCAATGAGCGGGACCCGCGGCGCCGAAGCCATAAGCGACGCCTATTTCGGCTTCTATCTCCTTGCTATGGGGCATGGTCGCGCACGAACGCTGCCGGAATTTGAACGGCTTTTGACAAACGCCGGGTTTGGCGAAATCCGGAGGCTGCCGACGCGCCGTCCGATGCTCGCCGGCCTGCTGTCGGCGCGCCCAAATGGGCGTGCACATATGTAAGATCAACTTGACGTTATATACCGTCAATGTAGTATGACAGTTGTTGGCCGACGTGCCGCGCACCATTCGAAATGGGCCGAAATGAACGCTCTTGCGGTAGTCTTGGAGAAACCTGAGAGCCTGGTGCTCAGTAGGCTTCCTTTGACGCCCCCCGGCGACGAGGATGTGGTTGTTGCCATAGATTGGAGCGGAATCAGCACCGGCACCGAGCGGCTCTTGTGGTCCGGCCGCATGCCTGCGTTTCCTGGCATGGGCTATCCGCTTGTTCCCGGTTATGAATTGGTCGGCCGCGTCGTCGAGGCCGGGCCGGGTTCGGCCTGCAAGGTCGGACAGCGGGTGTTCGTGCCCGGTGCCAATTGCTTCGGTGAGGTCCGTGGATTGTTCGGCGGCGCCGCATCGCAACTCGTCGTGCCAGGGTCGCGGGTGGTGCCGATTGGCGAAGCGCTCGGCGAACGAGGCGTCTTGTTGGCGCTGGCCGCAACGGCCTATCACGCACAGCGCCGCGACAATGCGGGTGCGGTGGAATTGATTGTCGGCCATGGCGTCTTGGGTCGATTGCTCGCGCGGCTATCGCTTAATTCTGGTTCGACGCCGATCGTGTGGGAGCGCAACCGGCAACGCGCTGAAGGTGCGTTCCCCTATGAAGTCCTCGACCCCGATCAGGATCATCGGGCCAATTACGCCATGGTCTATGACGTCAGCGGGGATTCGGCCATTCTCGATCAGCTCATCGCCCGTCTGGCGCCGCGCGGCGAAATTGTGCTCGCCGGATTCTATGACAAGCCGTTGAGCTTTGCCTTCCCGCCGGCCTTCCTGCGCGAGGCGCGGATCAGAATTGCGGCGCAGTGGCAAAAGCGGGATCTCCAGGCGGTTAGTGAAATGGTGGCGACAGGGCGCCTGTCGCTCGAGGGCCTTATCACCCATCGCCAGCAAGCCGATCAGGCCGGCGCGGCCTATCGCACGGCTTTCGAAGATCCGACGTGTCTGAAAATGGTCTTGGATTGGAGAGCCTCTTCATGAGTGTTATTATCAGCAATCCGGGATTGGCACGCGAAATAGCCGGACCGATTTCAGATTTGCGGGCGGAAGCGGCGATTGAGCCGGATCCAGTTGCGACTGGGGCGCCGAAAAAGACAACGCAGATTATCGCTATCTATGGCAAGGGCGGAATTGGCAAGAGCTTCACGCTCGCCAACCTCTCCTACATGATGGCTCAGCAGGGCAAAAAGGTCCTGCTCATTGGTTGCGATCCCAAGAGTGATACGACGTCATTGCTCTTTGGCGGCAGAGCCTGTCCGACGATCATCGAAACATCGACCAAGAAGAAGCTCGCCGGCGAACACGTTGCAATCGGTGACGTCTGTTTTAAACGCGACGGCGTCTTTGCGATGGAACTCGGTGGTCCGGAAGTCGGACGTGGCTGCGGCGGGCGTGGAATCATCCATGGATTCGAGCTCCTTGAGAAGCTTGGATTTCATGATTGGGGCTTTGACTTCGTTTTGCTCGATTTTCTCGGCGACGTGGTATGCGGCGGGTTCGGCCTGCCGATCGCCCGTGACATGTGTCAGAAGGTGATTGTCGTGGGTTCAAACGATCTGCAATCGCTGTATGTGGCGAATAATGTCTGCTCGGCCGTTGAATATTTCCGAAAACTCGGGGGCAACGTCGGGGTCGGCGGCTTGGTCATCAATAAGGATGACGGAACCGGCGAGGCGCAGGCCTTTGCGGAATCTGTCGGAATTCCCGTGCTCGCCTCGATTCCTGCCGATGAAGATATCCGTCGGAAGAGCGCCAGCTATCAGATCATCGGTCGGCCCGGCGGGCGATGGGGCTCGCTTTTCGAGACGCTGGCGATGAATGTGGCGCAAGCCGCGCCGCATCAACCAAAGCCGCTCGGACAGGAAAATCTGCTCGCTCTGTTCAAGAGTGAGGCGGTTGGTCGAGATGTAACGCTGGTTCCTGCATCACTCGAGGATATGTGTGGGCGCGAAAACCTCCAAAAGCCATCGCTCGAAGTCGTCTACGACGCGGTCTGATTGAATCGACGGGCAATACATGGCGACTATCGCAACCCAAATTGAACGACCGCCGGCATCCACCGCCGATGGGTCGGTGCGCGAAGCGTCTGCCTCGGTCGATATATTGGCAACGGGTCAGGACGGCCTTGGATGTCATGGCGGCAAGCAGCAGCTGCGGCAGGCAGCTGAGGCGGCGGGGATGAGCGAGACCCTCAAGCGTTACGGCCAAGATTATCCCACGGGCCCGCATGATCAGCCGCAAAGCATGTGTCCTGCCTTTGGCTCGTTGCGTGTTGGCCTAAGAATGCGGCGAACAGCGACAATATTGTCGGGCTCGGCGTGCTGCGTCTATGGGCTGACCTTCACTTCACATTTCTACGGCGCGCGTCGTTCGGTTGGCTATGTGCCGTTTAATTCGGAGACATTGGTTACCGGCAAGCTATTCGAAGATATCAGGGATGCGGTGCACAAGATCGCTGATCCGAACGATTACGACGCGGTCGTCGTGATCAATTTGTGCGTGCCGACCGCATCGGGTGTGCCGCTGCGGCTTCTGCCCAAACAGATCAATGGTGTGCGCATCATAGGGATTGACGTGCCCGGTTTCGGTGTGCCGACCCATGCCGAAGCTAAGGATGTTTTGGCTGGCGCAATGCTGCACTACGCTCGTCAGGAGGCCGAACAGGGACCCGTTCAGGCGCCGCGTGCTGGCGTCAGCCTGAAGCCCACGGTCACTTTGTGCGGTGAAATGTTCCCTGCCGATCCGGTTGGTCTAGGCATGATGATCGAGCCACTTGGCCTAGCGGCTGGGCCGGTCGTGCCGACGAGAGAATGGCGGGAACTTTATGCGGCGCTCGATTGCGCTGCGGTTGCCGCCATTCATCCGTTTTATTCGGCCGCTTTGCGCGAATTCGAGGCGGCCGGAAGACCGATCGTTGGCTCGGCACCGGTTGGCCATGATGGGACGGCGGCTTGGCTTCAGGCGCTGGCGCAAAGCTGTGGCGTGGCGGCGGCCAAGGTGGGCGCAGCCCACAACCGCTGGCTACCGGTGATCAAGGATGCGCTGTCGAAGAATACCATAAAGGGCCGTATCACCCTGTCTGGCTACGAGGGATCGGAACTGTTGGTGGCGCGGCTGCTGATCGAAAGCGGGGCTGATCTGCGCTATGTGGGAACGGCCTGCGGAAGAACAAAATGGTCGGAAATCGACCGTGACTGGCTCGAATCGAAAGGTGTGATGGTTACCTACCGCAGTTCTCTCGAGCAGGATTTGGCCGCGCTTGCGGAATTTGAGCCAGACTTGGCGATAGGAACGACGCCGGTCGTCCAAAAGGCGAAGCAAGCCGGAGTCGGGGCACTTTACTTTACCAATCTTATATCAGCACGGCCACTTATGGGCCCGGCCGGTGCAGGCTCGCTCGCCCAAGTTATCAATGCGGCCATTGCCAATGGCCCGCGTTTTGAACAGATGAAGGCATTTTTTGACGGCGTGGGAAACGGCTTTGCGGCCGGGATCTGGGAAGAAACGCCGAAGGAGCCACCCAATTTCCGCAAAGTGCCCCGAAGCAAGCCGCGATCCGAATTGTCTGAGGAGGCGATCGGATGCTAGTTCTTGACCATGATCGGGCGGGTGGATATTGGGGCGCCGTCTATGTGTTCACGGCGATTAAGGGCCTGCAGGTCATTATCGATGGACCGGTCGGGTGTGAGAATTTGCCGGTTACATCCGTGCTTCATTACACTGACGCTTTGCCGCCGCATGAATTGCCAATAGTTGTTACCGGACTTGCTGAAGAAGAGCTCGGTCAGCATGGAACGGAACAGGCGATGAAGCGGGCTCATAAGTCGCTTGACCCATCATTGCCGAGCGTAGTCGTAACCGGTTCGATTGCGGAAATGATCGGTGGGGGCGTTACACCAGAAGGCACCAATATCCAACGTTTCTTGCCGCGCACCATTGATGAAGACCAATGGCAAAGTGCCAATCGCGCCATGAATTGGCTATGGACCGAATACGGGGCAAAACGCGGTGTGCTCCCGAGGCGCAGGCAGCAGCAAACCGGCGACAAGCCCCGTGTGAACATTATTGGTCCGATCTACGGGTATTTCAATTGCTGGTCGGATTTGGCTGAGATTCGCCGTCTCGTCGAGGGTATCGGTGCGCAGGTCAATATGGTCTTCCCGCTGGGAAGTCATTTGGCTGACATAGCGAGATTGGTCGACGCGGATGCCAATGTCTGCATGTACCGAGAATTTGGCCGTCTTCTGTGCGAGGAATTGGACCGTCCCTATCTGCAGGCGCCAATTGGACTCCACAGCACGACGAAATTCTTGCGCAAACTGGGTGACCTCTTAGGGCTGGACCCGGAGCCATTCATTGAGCGGGAGAAGCACACGACGATCAAGCCGATCTGGGACCTCTGGCGTTCGGTTACGCAAGATTTTTTTGCAACTGCCAGTTTCGCCGTAGTTGCCAACGAGACGTATACGCGCGGGATCCGCAATTTTCTTGAAACTGAAATGGGACTGCCTTGCACTTTCGCATTCTCGCGTTGCCCTGGCGCCAAGCCAGACAATGACGCGGTTCGGCAGGCGGTACGCGAGAAAACGCCTCTGATCCTATTTGGCAGCTTCAACGAACGCATGTACCTCGCAGAGGCAGGTGGCCGGGCGATCTACATCCCCGCGTCTTTTCCTGGCGCCATTATAAGACGGCATACCGGTACGCCATTCATGGGTTATGCAGGCGCGACCTATTTGATTCAGGAAGTCTGCAACGCTTTGTTCGACGCGCTTTTCAACGTCATTCCTCTTGGAAGTGACCTCGACAAAGTCGAGGCAACGCCGACGCGGTTTCATCGGGAATTACCGTGGGACGATGATGCGAAGGAGCGGCTCGACGAACTGGTCAATCTGCAACCGGTTCTGGTAAGAATTTCGGCTGCCAAGAGATTGCGCGACGCCGCGGAACGCGACGCTTTGCGGTTGGGCGAAGAGCGCGTCTCAGCACATCGTGTCATCAACGCCCAGACCAATATTGCAGCAGGACGGGCAGCATGAATAACGGCACGCGATCAGACAGAAAGACTTTTGATATGGAACCGTCAAATTGCGAAGAGACCGGCTCTTCGAGGACAAACCCGTCGTTGGGAGGACGAAGAAATGCGCACACACAGCGATTTGCAACTGCGGCTGGAAGGCGAAAGACTGCAATTCCGGCTGATCTTTGCCGGATGCTTTCTATGCTTTCTGGCGGCGGCTCTCATCCAGCGCCTGCTCCCGCGCGACGACTTTTCTTCGGCGGCGGCGCAAAAGTCGCCGAAGTCGATTATCGAAGAAGCCAAAGCGATCGCCAACCGAACGATCCCGTTCGCCTTCATGGGATAGCAGGCGTGCACAAGGATTCGCTTGGCTTTGCCAAGCGAACAACCGCTCGTGGCGACAAAGGCCACGACGGTCCCGGCCGCGTGGGACGCGCGGTGTTTGCCGAAAGGCATCAGGTGGAGGTCGGAAATGGCCGACAATAGACCGAGTAGTCTGTCAGGGTTGACAGAGCAGGAAGCGAAGGAGTTCCACGGTATTTTCGTTACCAGC
The DNA here is from genome assembly GCA_963773155.1 of uncultured Alphaproteobacteria bacterium. Classification (GTDB taxonomy): domain Bacteria; phylum Pseudomonadota; class Alphaproteobacteria; order Rhizobiales; family Beijerinckiaceae; genus CAVZAB01. Next base: position 258,913 of record CAVZAB010000025.1, read on the forward strand.
TTCATAATCTTCACGGTGGTAGCCCTCATTGCACATTTCCTTGTGTGGTCATGGCGGCCGTGGCTTCCGGGGCCGAAGGGCTATTCTTCGCTGCTCAATGAAGTGACCGTGGCCCTTCACGGGTTTCTTCCCTTCGTCAGCTAAGAGGACGGAAAAATGTGGAAGATCTGGCTAGTCTTCGACCCGCGCAGAACGCTGGTCGCGTTGTTCACTTTCTTGTTCATACTGGCTTTGCTGATTCACTTTATCCTGCTCAGCACCGACCGGTTCAACTGGCTCGAAGGGCCGCGCGCGCCGCGCACGACGTCTTCGTTGCAAATCGCTCCGCCGTCTATGCCGGTTTTGCCGGTCTAGACGTCGAGACAATTGCCAACCGATGGTGGCGGACAGAGCTTGTCGAAATATGGCCTCTGTCCGCTATCATCCCAACACGGGTGAGCATCCCCCGCGGAGGATTCAGCTATGGCTATGCTGAGTTTTGAAAGAAAATATCGTATTCGCGGGGGAACCCTGATTGGTGGTGATCTCTTCGATTTTTGGGTTGGCCCGTTTTATGTTGGTTTTTTTGGCGTAACAACGCTGTTCTTTGCGATTCTTGGAACCAGTCTGATTATCTGGGGAGCCGCTCTTGGACCGACCTGGAATATTTGGCAGATAAGTATTGCGCCGCCCGACTTGAAATATGGATTGGCCTTTGCCCCTCTAAAGGAGGGTGGCCTGTGGCAGCTCATCACGATATGTGCAACGGGCGCGTTCATTTCCTGGGCGCTCAGGCAAGTCGAGATTTGCCGCAAGCTGGCGATGGGCTATCACGTGCCGTTCGCATTCAGCTTTGCCATTTTTGCCTATGTTTCGCTGGTGATTATCCGGCCAATATTGCTCGGCGCTTGGGGACATGGCTTTCCCTACGGTATTATGAGCCACCTCGATTGGGTCTCTAATGTCGGCTATCAGTATCTCCACTTCCACTACAATCCGGCCCACATGATTGCGGTGAGTTTCTTCTTCACAACAACACTTGCCCTTGCCCTGCATGGTTCTTTGATTTTGTCGGCCATCAATCCAGGTAGGGGCGAACAGGTGAAGACGCCGGACTACGAGGATACATTCTTCCGAGACACGATCGGCTATTCCATCGGAACTCTTGGTATTCATCGCCTCGGTGTATTTCTGGCGGTGTCGGCCAGCTTCTGGAGCGCCATCTGCATCATCATCAGCGGCCCGTTCTGGACGCGCGGGTGGCCCGAATGGTGGGGTTGGTGGCTCAATCTTCCGATTTGGCGCTAAGGAGGATTCCATGGCGTATTTGAATATATTCACGCAAGTCCAGGTTCGTTCGGCGCCGGAAGAGGGTGTGCCGATCGCCCGCGGTCGTGCCGAGCGGATTGGCAATCCGACGTTTTCCTATTGGCTGGGTAAATTCGGCAATGCCCAGCTCGGACCGATATACCTTGGCGGCACCGGATTGCTTTCGCTAATCTTCGGTTTCGTCGCCTTTGAGATCATTGGCCTGAACATGTGGGCATCGGTGAACTGGGATCCTGTCCAGTTTGTCCGGCAATTGCCATGGCTCGCCCTGGAACCGCCAAAGCCCGAATATGGCATTCGCATCCTGGCACCGCTTAGCGAGGGTGGATGGTGGCAAATGGCCGGGTTCTTTTTGACAACATCGATCCTGTTGTGGTGGGTTCGCATGTATAGGCGGGCGCGGGCGCTTGGTCTTGGAACTCATACTGCCTGGGCTTTTGCTGCGGCGATTTGGCTCTATTTGGTGCTTGGCTTCATTCGGCCGCTCTTGATGGGCAGTTGGAGCGAGGCGGTACCCTTCGGGATTTTCCCGCATCTTGATTGGACAGCGGCGTTCTCGCTGCGCTATGGCAACCTCTTCTACAACCCGTTCCATATGCTCTCTATAGCGTTTCTGTACGGGTCGACGCTGTTGTTCGCGATGCACGGGGCCACTATCCTCGCCGTCGGTCGGTATGGCGGCGAGCGGGAAGTCGAGCAGGCCATAGACCGCGGCACAGCGTCGGAACGTGCCGCCCTGTTCTGGCGTTGGACAATGGGCTTCAACGCAACGATGGAATCCATTCACCGCTGGGCTTGGTGGTTCGCTGTCCTGTGCCCGTTGACCGGCGGGATCGGCATACTCCTGACCGGCACGGTGGTCGATAATTGGTTCCTATGGGCGGTCAAACACGGCGTCGCCCCGTCTTATCCCGCTGTATTCCCGCACCTGCCAGATCCGGCAACACTTCCGGGAGCGCTGCAATGAAAATCGGGCTCTTTTTGTCGATTGCCGTGGCAGCGCTTTTGACGGCGGCAATGTTCCTCACCGCAGGTTGGGGACGTCCTCCCGTCGAATTTGTGCAGCTAGGATACCGCGGCGTGGGGATGCAACAAATCATCAATCCGCGTGAGGCAGCAAGGATCGCCGCAATCAATGTCTCACCGCCGCCCGCAGATCCGGCGCCAAAAGATGGTCCTTTGGCGACCAGTGAATACAAGAATATCAAGGTGCTGACGGACGTCAGCACCGATGAGTTCAACCGGCTCATGCTGTCTATCACCGAGTGGGTGTCGCCTCAGCAGGGCTGTGCCTATTGTCACAATGTTGAGAACCTCGCCGACGATTCCCTTTACCCGAAAGTCGTCGCGCGGCGTATGCTGCAAATGGTTCGGCATATTAATAGCGATTGGAAAACCCATGTTGCAGGTCCCGGCCCCGGCGTTACCGGAGTGACGTGTTACACGTGCCACCGTGGCCAACCGGTCCCGGCAAATATTTGGTTCAACGATTCCGGCGCCCGTCACGCCGCAGGCGTTGTCGGCAATCGGGCGGGCGTTGGCCTCGCTTCACCGGCGGTGGGATTGACATCACTGCCATATAGTCCGTTTGCCGCTCTCGTGGACAAGGCCAATACTATCCGAATCCAAGCCAATACGGCACTTCCCGAGAAGCCTGGTTCCTCGATTATAAAAACCGAGACGACCTATGGCCTTATGATCCACCTGTCGGAGGCTTTGGGGGTAAATTGCACATTCTGTCACAATAGCCGCGCCTTCTCCCAATGGGCTCAGAGCGCGCCGCAACGAACTATTGCTTGGCACGGCATACAAATGGCACGCGACCTCAACAGAAATTTTCTTGAGCCCCTCAAATCGACCTATCCAGCAAATCGGCTCGGTCCGGCCGGCGATGCGCCGAAACTCAATTGCGCGACCTGTCACAACGGCGTCAACAAGCCTTTGTACGGCGTTAGCCTTCTCAAGGACTATCCTGAACTTTCAGGCCCTAGTCCAGCGTCGCAATAGAATGGCATCTGCGGCTAGGCGCGCTCGTTCAAAAGGCGCGCCTAGCGTTTTTGCCCAAGCAATGGCAGGAAAATCCGATTTGGTGGCGGCTTGCGCCGACTAAGAGCCGCCGGAGAAAACCCGCACCGCAATGGCGCTCGCCATCATGCCGAGTACATAGACTGGCACACCAAAGCCGCTATACCAGATGGCCTTTTCGATCGGCGCCCTGAGTAGCGGTGCCATCATAAGAAGTTGAACAACCAAACATATTGCGACGATCAGCGCATAGAACGCCTGACCCCAAGAGAACAGGAATCCTATAACGACAGCCTGCGGGAGGGCCATAGTGACGCTGGCGACTCGGGCCGCTCTATCGGCTCCCAGTAGGACCGGCAGCGAATTAATGCCGAGCTGCCTATCGCCCTTGATCGACTTGAAGTCGTTGAGCGTCATGATACCATGCGCCCCAATACTATAGAGAACGGCGAGCGTTAGGATTTGATGGTTCGGTAAGGCGCCGCCGAGCATGGCCGCGGCGCCCGTCACCCAGGCTAGTCCCTCATAGGAGAACCCGCATGCCGCGTTTCCCCACCAGCCGTTATTCTTAAGGCGAAGCGGTGGCGCGCTATAGGCCCAAGCCAGAGCAAGTCCTAAGACTGCCGCAGCGAATACCCATCGTCCGAGTCCGGAGGCGACGAGTAGTGAAAGGACCGTCCATAGGATTGCAATATATAGACCCCAATTGCCGGGAATCCGTCCAGAGGGTATCGGCCGACTTGGCTCGTTGATGGCGTCCACATCACGATCATACCAATCATTGATCGCCTGACTCATCGCGCAAACCAGCGGCCCGGCAAGCAATATGCCGACTGCAGCTATCGACCAATTGCCGAGAATGGGCACACCTGACGAGACCACCCCACAGGCAAAAGCCCACATGGGTGGGAACCAGGTGATCGGCTTTAGCAATTCAAGGACAGCCGACGGCGCGGGGTAGGCCGCGGGACGAATAGGAGGAAAGCCCTTGTCCAAATCAAGTCTCCACGGATACACCAAGCCGCTGTCGTGCGGCGGGCTCGTCGGCGTCGGGCTGCGTGATCGCGAGCCGCTCCATCAAGGCAGCTGTCTTTTTCATTTCGTGCCATCCGGGTCGGCGAGGTTTGTATATGCCATAATCCCTAATGCGTTGCGAGCGGCCAATAGCATGTCGACAAGACGCTGCAGCTGGGGTTAGCGCGCGAGCAGCGGAAAGGTGACTCCAATCGCCCAGGCGAAAGCTACCGCGTTGGCGATACCGGCAACGAAAGGGTGGCCTGTCCGGCGGTATACCCATGCGCTGAATAGTCCGTAGACGAAAAAGAAGAGAATGATGACTGGTACGATTATGATCAGAAAAAAAAGTCTTTCGAAATCCAGAGCGACCGCGATTGCGAGCGAGCTGAGGAAGGCAAGTTTTGAGGCAATATAGGCGCCTCTCGCGGCGCTTTCGCCTCGCGTAAGCCACTCGTCGCTCAAGAAAAAGCTGAGCGTGCCCACCAACATTGCGAGAATGAGCAAGATCCGGTCTGGGCCAGGTATGAATGAGGTAACGAAACTGTTGATCGGCCAAACCAGCGCGACAAAGCCGAAACCGATAAGTGCCAACGCTGCCTCTGCGAGAGCGAATTTTGAAACATGGCTGTCTGTTCGCTCGAGACCCCTGTGCCGGAGCCCAACCAGGCAAATGGCGGTAATCAGGCCATACATCGCGAAATGGGCAGCGAGATAGTCTCCCACAAGTGCGGGAAGAAAAGTGGTTGGTAGCACGCGCAACAGGAGTGGTGTTGCGATCATGGGAACCAGCAGCGGCACCCATAGCCGTCGCCATTTGCACCCGGCGCCAACCGGCGGGACAGCGACTCTGGGCAAAAGTGTCGAAAGCGGGCGGGCCAACAGGACGATGCCGGCGACAAGCAGCATAATCCAGGGACCGCGCGCGTCCAGGGCCGGCAAGTTCGTGCGTATGTTTCCGAACGAAGCATCCAGCCAACCGATTGCTTCGCGCATGCTGTCGCGACTGAATAAGACACTGGCATGCTCGACATGCCGACTGAACGCGGCGCGCCGGCCTGTTCCCTTCTCGACATCCCCATAGGTGATGCCGGGCCGAGCTTCAGCTGGCGCAATTGCAAGGCCGATGGCCCGCAATGCCTCACGCTTAAGCATCTCTTCCCAATCGCCGACGATAACGAGAAGATTGGGCGGCGAGGTAGCCGTAACGACGGGCGAGAACATCGAGACGGCAATGGTCGCCGCGACATCGGGAACCTGCTGCGCGTAACGGATTACAATGTCCGCCGCCATAGAATGTCCGAGCACGGCAAGTCTGCCATCTCCGAGACTCCGGGCAAATTCACCGATACGTTCGGTTTCTGCTACGAGGGTTCGTGTTGCACCATTCTCATTGGTTATGCTCCCGGTTAGCGGTTGCGGATTACGCCCATGTCCGGGAAAGTCGAAGGTTACCGCGGTGTAACCGTTGCGAGCAAACGTCAGCCCAAAGGATTGCATAAGCTGCTGCGAACCGGCAAAGCCGTGCGCAATCAAGACGACGGGCTGAGGTGATCTCGATGCCGGACGAAAGATAGTGATTGGCGTACCACCAACATCAAGCGCGGTAATGTCGACGCCAATGCTGGCAGTGTGGAGCTTCCACAGCGAGACCGCAATAGCGAGAGTTGAAACGAAGGCTAGCAATAGATTTCGCTTCATCAGGCGCGCCGCACCGAGGGTCGAGACAATAGCCGGTTCATAGCTGACTGAGGCAACCCTTCTTCATCGCAAAGCGCACGACTTCGATACGGGGCTCAAAATCGAGCTTTGTCATCGCCAGCACCTTATAGGTGTTGAAGCTTTACACGCCGATTTGCAATTGGTTGCGATCGTCCTGTTGCTCCTGGTGCAGCCAGCTGAAGAATGGCGATCTCGCGACGGACGAGATCCGTGGCCCGGTTCGGTTCGATCTGGCTTTGCGCCGGCTTGATTGGCCTTCCGACCACCGCGCCAGGGATGATAGGCGCCCAGCCGCTCGGATTTTTTGCTGGGCAGTGGCGCCGTCGGCCTGATCATTGCGCACGCATCAGCTGCCCAACCGCAAGACCGAGAACAATGCCACATAGGAACGCTAACTCGACGAGACCGAGGTTGTTTGCGTCTTTCATCGAATTGCCATTAACCCTGGTTTGCCAGGGCCAGCCGGCGAGGATTTTTACTCAAAAGATCCAATGCGCGGGCGACGATTGCACGACTATCTAGACCTGCCACGGCATACATGGCCTCCGGCTTGTCTTGGTCCAAGAAACGGTCTGGCAGAACCAGACTGCGCAGGCAAAAGCCACGGTCAAAGACGCCGGTGTCGCTCAGATGGCCGAGAACAGCGCTGCCAAAGCCACCGCTAGCGCCCTCCTCGATCGTAATCAGCACTTGGTGGTGCCGAACCAATTGCCCGATCAATTCGGTGTCAAGCGGTTTGGCAAAACGGGCATCTGCGACCGTCGCCGAAATGTGATGCTGCGCCAATTCCTCGGCTGCCAACAAGCACTCCGCGAGACGGGTTCCGAAGGAAAGCAATGCGATGCGGGAGCCTTCGCGCAGAATGCGCCCCTTGCCGATTGGCAGCGGCCGGGGATTTTCCGGTATCTCGACCCCGACACCTTCGCCACGCGGGTAGCGGAAAGCAATCGGTCCCTCGTCGTGGGCAACGGCTGTTGCAACCATGTGGGTCAGTTCCGCCTCATCGGCGGCGGCCATGACGACGATGCCTGGCAGGCAGGTCAGATAGGAAACATCGAAGGCGCCGGCATGTGTCGCACCGTCCGCACCGACAAGCCCAGCCCGATCGATCGCAAATCTGACCGGAAGCTTCTGGATGGCGACATCATGGACGATCTGGTCATAGGCGCGCTGGAGAAACGTCGAGTAAATGGCGCAAAAAGGCTTGTACCCTTCACATGCCAATCCGGCCGCGAAGGTCACCGCATGCTGTTCGGCAATGCCAACATCGAACATTCGAGTAGGATAGGTCGCCGCAAACAAGTCCAGCCCAGTCCCGGCGGGCATGGCCGCGGTAACCGCTACGATCTTGTCGTCGCTCGCCGCCGCTCTAACGAGGCTCTCTGCGAAGACGCGTGTGTAACTCGGCGCATTGGCCTTGGGCTTCTGCTGCGTTCCTGTCATGACGTCGAAGCGATTGACGCCGTGATATTTGTCCGCCGATTCCTCGGCCGGCGGATAACCCTTGCCCTTTTGGGTCACGACGTGCACCATGATCGGGCCACCGGCCTCAGCGTCGCGGACGTTTTTCAGGACTGGCAGCAAATGATCGAGATTGTGGCCGTCGATCGGACCGACATAGTAGAAGCCCAATTCCTCGAATAAAGTCCCGCCGGTGACATAACCGCGCGCATGCTCCATGGCACGAGTGATGGCGCGATCAATTGACTTTGGCAGGCGCTTTGTCAATTGTTTGCCGATATCACGGATCTTGAGATAGGTCCGCCCCGAGCCGAGCCGGGCGAGGTAGGCCGACATGGCACCGACCGGCGGCGCAATCGACATGTCATTGTCGTTGAGAATGACAATCAGGCGCGAATGCATTGCGCCAGCATTGTTCATGGCCTCATAGGCCATGCCGGCCGACATCGCGCCATCGCCAATCACGCAGATGACGTTGCGCCTCGCGCCGGAAAGATCGCGGGCGACGGCCATGCCGAGTCCGGCCGATATAGAGGTTGAGGAATGGGCCGCGCCGAACGGGTCGAAGGCGCTTTCGCTGCGCCGTGTGAATCCAGATAATCCCCCACCCTGACGCAGGGTGCGGATTCGGTCGCGCCGACCGGTCAGGATCTTGTGAGGATAGGTCTGATGGCCGACGTCCCAAATCAACCGGTCGACCGGCGTGTCGAAGACGTAATGCAGTGCCAAGGTCAGTTCGACTACGCCGAGACCGGCGCCAAGATGGCCGCCGGTCACCGAAACGGCAGCGATGGTTTCGGCGCGCAATTCATCGGCCAACTGCTGCAGCTGCGTCTCGTCCAGCTTGCGCAAGTCATCCGGGCTTGCGATCTGGTCGAGCAACGGGGTGTTTGTGGGAGGGGCACTCATTATTGGTCTTTCGATCCCGACGATGTCTGTGGCGCATTCAAGATCATTCAACATGGACGGCCGGTCATGTGCAAGATCTACCATTGGCGCGGGCTACAAATCGCTAGAGCGTCTCTCGTCCTGACCGGTTCGACATGCCGGCTCTGCTTGCCATTGCTGGTGCTTCAAGGCTGCATGCTCCCGTCCCGTCGGACCGGCCACAGCCGCCAAGGTGCGATGAGCGAACAGGGCACAATCCGCGAGGCAATTGACGTTCATCTCGCCTGATTGTCGGGACCGGGCGTCGCCAGGGGCGGACCGGACTCGCGCGGCGGCTTGACGGGCGGTTTTACGGCCGAGTCGCGTTGCGCCGGCCTCGTTCAGCTCGGGCCGCCCCTTTCGACGCTTGCCGCCGATGGGCTGGCGCGTTTGGCCGGGGCCATCGAGGACGCGCTCGGCGCCTTGTCGACGGTCGGGTCTCATGCCCGGTTCAAGGTCGACGGCCTCGAAGTCTTTATGGCGTATGACCGCATCTTTGAGGCCAATACGGGCCGCCGGGATGCGGCACTGTTTGGCCGGACGGCCTTTTGCCGTGTATCGGAGACCCCGACGACGGAATCGGTGCGGCAATTGGAAAATGAGATGCGGGCCCGAGCCCTCGTTGCTCCCGCTGGCGAGGATCCATCTGGCAAAGGTGTAGGAGCTCGTTTGGGCGAGCGCCTGATCTCGACCCCTTCGGCCTTGCCCGCGCGAGAGAAATTGGGGCAAAGTTTCGGGTCGGCGGAACTTTTTGGGACGAGGGGCGGGATATGCCGCATTATGTGCGCGCCATTGTGATCGGAGGTGGCTGCGTTGGTTCGGCAATCCTCTACGGGCTAACCAAGCGCGGGTGGACCGATGTCGCATTGCTGGAGCGTACGCAGCTGACCGCTGGATCGACCTGGCACGCGGCCGGGCTGATTCCCTCCTATGCCCGCAGCCTCAACATAGGCCGCATGATCGCCAAGACGATCGAAATTTACGAGGGGCTCGAGAAGGAAACGGGCCAGCCGGTCGGCTGGCACAAATGCGGTCAATTGCGGGTCGCCAATACGAGCGACCGGATGGACGAGTTTCTATCCTACATGAGTGTCGCCGAAGTCCAGGCCATCAAGGCACGAATCGTCTCGCCCTCGGAGGTGCGTGAACTCTGGCCGCTCTTGACAAACAACAAGCGGATGCTTGGTGGGCTCTATCATCCCGACGACGGTCACATTGCACCCGCTGACGTAACCAATGCCATGGCCAAGGGGGCGCGCGACCGCGGCGCCAAAATCCACCTCAACACCGAGGTGCGGAACATCCGGCCACAGTCTAACGGCGATTGGCTGATTTCGACCTCGGGGGACGAGTTTGTCTGCGAGCACGTCATTTGTGCCACCGGCAATTATGCGCGCCAGACCGGCGCAATGCTTGGCCTCGACATTCCCGCCATTCCGATTGTGCATCAATATTGGATAACGGAACCGATCCCGGAAGTCATCGAGCGCAAGCGAAGCGGCCGCCCAGAAATGCCGATTCTGCGGGACGAGGCGATTGCCGGCTATTTGCGCGAGGAAGGCGACGGCCTGATGTTCGGACCCTATGAACGAACGGAGAACCTGAAACTCTTCGCGGTGGACGGTGTGCCCGAATGGTTTGGCGCCGATCTGCTCGATGCCGATTTCGATGCGGTCGCGGAGAATTGGCAGGTCGCGACAGAATTTGTGCCGGCGCTCGCCCGGGCAGGCCTCAAGGCCAATGTCCGCGGTCCCTTCCAGATGACGGCCGACGAACTGCCGCTCGCCGGGCCGGCCTGGGGCCTAAACAATGTCTGGCTGGCCGAAGGCGTGCCCGGCGGCATTCTATGGGGCGGGGCGATTGGCTATTATCTGTCGGAACGGATTGTCGATGGCGGCACCTCGATAGACATGTCGGAATTGGATCCGCGTCGCTTTGGTGCCTACGCCAACAAGGCCTGGACCTGCAAGAAGGTGCAGGAGACCTGGGGAACACACGCCGATATCCGCTATCCCGGACAGGACCTGCCTGCCGCCCGGCCGGCCAAAACCGCACCATCCTACGATCGGCTAAGTGCACTTGGCGCAGTCTGGGGGGTGCTGAACGGTTGGGAAATGCCCAAATGGTTTGCACCGGAGGGTAGTGTTCCAATCGATGATGTCAGCTGGCGCTGGACTAAGCATGCCGGCCAAGTCGAAGCGGAAGTCGATGCCGTGCGCCATGCCGTTGGCCTTGTTGAAATGACACCGATGGCCAAGTTCGAGGTGACGGGGTGGGGTGCTGCATCTTGGCTTGACCATATCTTTGCTAACCGGCTACCGAAGGTGGGCAGGGTTGGCCTTTGTCATCATTTGACCAAGACAGGCGGCGTCCGGGCTGAATATACGGTAAGCCGACTTAATGACGATTTCTTCTATCTGGTTTCAACGCCGCGAGCCGAACGATCGAATTTCGATGACTTGTCGAAGCTTGTGCCCGGGGACGGCAGCGTCCAATTGCGCAATGCCACCGAGGATCGCGGCTGCTTTACTTTGGTTGGTCCCAAGGCCCGGGATGTTCTGCTGGCGTTGACGCCGCTGAATCTCAGCAATGACGCCTTTCCTTGGCTTGCGACGCGTTCTGGATCGGTCGGGCTAGCCGAGGATGTTCGTTTCCTTCGAGTCAATTACGCCGGCGAACTTGGCTGGGAACTCTATCATCCCATCACCTATCAGCTTCATCTGCTGGACGAACTCTTGCACCACGGCAAGCTGCATGGATTGCAGCTCGTTGGCCTTCAGGCGCTCGAAATTTCTTCGATTGGACAAGTCGTATCGTGCCATGTATCGGGATATGAATCCTGAGTTGACGGCATTTGAAAGTGGTCTTGATCGTTTCGTTAAATTGGAAAAGGGACCATTTATCGGCCGCCAGGCATTGATCGCCCAAAGGAACAAGGGTGTTGCGCGTCGTTTGGTGACGCTCGCCGTGCAGACGCTGGCAGCTAGTGTTCTTGCTTATGAGGCGGTTTATCAGAATGGCGTGTGCGTAGGGTATATTACATCGGGCAGCTATTCCTACACGCTCAAGCACGATCTCGCGCTTGCGCTCCTGCCGACCGATCTGGCCATACCTGGTACCTTGCTGGAAGTGCTGGTCTTGGGAAAACGCTGCTCCGCCACGGTCATTGATGATTCGCCATATGATCCGGAAAACTATCGTCCGCGCATGTAAGCGAATATTGACGAGGCCCCGGATTAGAACGAAGTCAGGCGAAAAGCTGGCTGTTTACACCCATTGAATTCGGTCGACCTCGTACCTGCCGCCGGCGGGGTCGACGCTTTGACCCGAGTCTCAGCCGATTAATTCCGGCCAAATTGTGGATTGAACGCCCAAGCGCTCCGGCAAACGGATTGTTGCGGCGGGCATCGAGACATCGAGACGACGTCGGGGCGCCGGCAGCCTGGACCAGGCCGCCAATTTCTTGCCGAGCCTCTGTCCTTTCTTTTCACGTCGGTGTGGCGATCCTGGATATTCAATACTTTGGGCGCAAAATCGGGCGGATCAGGGCAAGGATCTCAAAGCCTATTGGCGGCCAATCGTCTTGAATTTCCGAACCTGCTCGCTCAGCGCCCGTTCGACCGGGAGCCTCTCCATCGACGATGCGCCATAGAAACCATGGCAAGTTCGCGTATTCTTCATAATGAAGTCGGCATCGGCGGGCTCGGCAATGGGTCCGCCATGCGCGAGCACGATGACGTCGGGGCGCTGTCGCAACGCCGCGCTCGCCCAAGCATCGATACGGGCGGGACATTCGGCGAGGCTTGGCGCTGTCTGCGCGCCGATTGCGCCGCCCGTGGTCAGTCCGAGATGGCAAACAATGATATCGGCGCCGGCTCTGGCCATTGCCTCAGCTTCGTCCGCGTTGAATACATAAGGGGTGGAAAGCATATTCTTGTTGCGGGCTCTGGCGATCATGTCAACTTCCAGAGCATAGGACATGCCGGTTTCCTCAAGATTTGCCCGAAAGGTTCCGTCAATCAGGCCGACGGTCGGAAAATTCTGGACACCGGCAAAGCCAAGCACTTTGAGCTGATCGAGAAACAAGTCCATGTCGCGGAACGGATCGGTCGCATTGACACCGGCGAGCACCGGCGTGTGCTTGACGACCGGCAGGACCTCGGCCGCCATTTCGACGACAATGGCATTGGCATCGCCATAAGCGAGGAGCCCGGCGAGCGAGCCCCGGCCGGCCATCCGGTAGCGACCCGAATTGTAAATGACGATCAGATCGACGCCGCCGGCCTCCTCGCATTTGGCCGACAGGCCAGTGCCGGCGCCGCCCCCGACGATCGGTTCGCCGCGTTCGATCATCGCGCGGAACTTCTTGAGGAGGTCTGAACGTTCGAAGCGGGGCATAGTCACCTCGTAGCGGGTTTGCAGACAATCAGGAGAGGGCCGCACCGGCCTTGACGCCACTCGAGGCTGGGCGGTTTCGGCTGGCGAAGGTGCCCCCGCGGATTCTTGGCCTTCGTGCAGGTTAGCCCGTTCCGGGCGCCATCGGGCACCAACGCCGCGGGTCAATGGCACCACGCGAAACTGCGGCCAAAACTGCTATTGGCCGCGCGAAGAAGAAGCGCTTGGCAAGGCCGGCCCAAGCAAACATTCGACATGGCCTTAAGCACGCGGAAAGCTCCTTTCGACTTGTGAGGTCAACGATCATTAGGGCTGTCGAATTAGAAGGCCTGTAGACAGTCGCGCAGGGTCCGATTTGGCGCGCCGATCCGATCACGCGGTGTAAAATTGGAGACAAGGCCGGCGCGGGCCGCCGCTCGCACTTCGCCAGGACTTTCGTCGAACTCCTGTCGAAAAGCCCGGCCAAAGGTCGAGGCGTCGGAAAAGCACAAATCCTCGGCGATAGTCGCGATAGTCCGGCAATCTGCTGGGTCGCATAGCCGCGCATATGCCTCGAGGAGACGTTGGCGCCTAACATAGCGGGAGACGCCACCCTCGCCTTCCAGTAGGCGGTACAATTGGGATCGCGATGTTGCAATCTCGCGGCACAGGAGGTCGGTACCGAGCGAGCGCGAACGCAGGTGCTTGCGGATCGCCTGTCGAACCCGCTCAAGCCGGCTCAGATCGAGTTGCTGTGAGGCCACAGCGACACGGTCGGGCGAGGGCGCCAGACAGGCCGCGATCATGGCGCTGATCGCACCCTTGAGGCGCGAGAGATCTTCAGGTTTTAACTGTGAGATCCATCGTTCCAGAAGGAGCATATAATCGGCGAGCAGAAGTCCGAGCCGGGTCTCGACTGGCGCCCCCACGGCCGCATCCAGCAACGGGCCGATGTCTGCAAAGCTATCGCGCGACAGATAGATCTGGAGCCGGTTGTCTTGGTTCCGTTCACTGACGAGTTCATGTCCGAGCGATACGATAAAGGGCACTCTTGCCGGAGCGACAAGGGAGGCATTGGGGATTTTGATCCCGGTCGTGGCCTGTCCGAGAGTCAAAGACCAATGATCGACAGGATTGCGGCGGATCAAGGTCTTGGTCCGTGTCGCATTGAGCGGCGGGGCAAACACGCGGCTCACCGCGAAACCGTCAAGCACCCAAATCTCGTTCGATGCGGCAAATCCCTTGTCCGCGGATTGCAGGGGCATTACCTCGAACACGGCAGTAAACCAGCCGCGCCAGGCTTCGAGCTGGTGTTCGGTTGGCAATGCTCGGGTATCGAACCTCGCAGGATTTATTCGGTGGTCGTAGTCCCACGGCGACCGGTCTCGCCCCGCAGCGCCCGACGCACGATAGCGCCGAATTGGTTAGACTAGCGGCTGGTCCAACCAACCGCAAGCTTGCGGTCTTCTGCCCTGGTTTAGACCGCATGGTCCAACGATCCGCCCATTGCCAGCGTCTCCACGGCGCAAGCGCGTAAGCGGCCCGACGCCGTACAGCGTTCAAGTTTCTTAATCGTTCAAGACGCCTTCCGGGTGCAATTCGGCGAAGCGCTCCTGATCGCTAGGCTTCTTTTCCTTTTGCATGACGGTCGAACGGAAATGTTTTTGCGCTGCGGCGACCCCGCTGCCCAGTTCAATTGGGATTCCGACATCGCGCATAGCCATTTCCACGCCGCCGAGGGCACCGAGGACCATTAGGTCGTTCAAGTCGCCAAGATGACCGATTCGGAAGAGTTTTCCAGCGACCTCGGATAATCCAGCCCCGAGCGAGAGAGAATAGCGGCGATAGGCCGCGTCGATGACGTCGGCGCCATTGATCCCGTCGGGCACCATGATTGCGCTGACCGTGTCCGAATACCATTGCGGTCCCTTGGCGCATAGTTTCAAGCCCCAGGCCGCAACCGCGGCACGCACGCCGGTGGCCAAGACATGGTGGCGTTGAATGACGTGTTCGAGTTTTTCTTCGAACAGCATAGCAAGCGACTCGCGCAGCGCGTAGAGCATTGGCAAGGCCGGCGTATAGGGAAAATAGCCGCTCTCATTGGCCTTGGCCATGTCGCCGAAATCGAAATAAACCCGCTTGAGGCCGGCCGAATGATAGGCGGCAATGGCACGCTGGCTGGCACAAACGATGCCAAGACCTGCCGGCATCATCAGACCCTTCTGCGACCCGGCGACGGCTAGATCGACCCGCCACTCGTCCATCCGGAAATCAAGGCTGGCAATCGAACTAATACCGTCGACATAGAGCATGGCGGGATGGCCAGCGCTGTCCATCGCCTGCCGTAGCAGGCCGATATCGCTGGTGACGCCGGTTGCCGTCTCGTTGTGGACCGCAAGCACCGCCTTGATCGCCTGCGATTTGTCGGCCCGCAGGACGCTTTCTATTCTGTTCGGGTCGACCCCTCTACCCCATTCTTCCTCGAGGACCTCAACGTGAAGACCTAGCCGTTTCGCCATATCGATCCACAAGTGACTGAATTGGCCAAAGCGGGCCGCCAGCACCTTGTCGCCCGGCGACAAGGTATTTGTCAGAGAGGCTTCCCATGCCCCCGTGCCAGTCGCCGGAAATATGAAGGTCCTGCCATCCTTGCTTTTGAAAATTTTCTTAAGGTCACTCAGCAATGGCAGCACCAATTGCGGGAACTTTGGTGACCGATGGTCTTCCATGGCAACCATCATCGCCCGCATGATCCGGTCGGGGACATTGGTCGGGCCTGGAACAAAAAGAAAATGCCGGCCTGGCATGGCGTTCTCCCTAATGCGCACTGGACCAACAATCCTTCAAACCGCCTCGCCAAGCAAGGCCGCCAAAGGGTCTGACACCAGCGACAATTGCGCGCAAACGGCAGGGTCTCGTCGTTCGAGTGCGCCTTTCTGATCGCCCGTCATGAACCGTCTAGACCAGCCCGGCGAGCGCCGATCCACTATCGCCGCAGGTGCGCACCCATTTTGTTGATGCCGGTTGGGATAAGCCTGTTTGGCATGGTGCCGCATCATTTGGCTGTCGTGCGGCGCGGCAATCTGTCGGACAATATCGCGCTCTTTGCGAACGGTTGGACAAAGGCACCCTGCACAACCGCCCAGCCAGCAGGGGCGTCGAGCCAAAACAGTTCGGTGGCAAGCCCGGCACTGTACCGCTCGACGCCGATGCGGTAGGCGAGATTCCGCGCTTTAACCTGTTGTAGCGGCCGCCAACCGGGATGATTTCCTGCTCGTCCTTCACCACACCGATCTCGAGGGTGATCAGTCTGTTGGCGATCTTGAAGGTCGGGGCCGGCACGCGTCACCTGGGCGTTTGGTGTCGACGAGAGATAGCCGCTCTGCGGCTGGTCGATAAAGCGCCGGGTGCCAACGGCTGCTTCTTGTGCAAAAGGTCTGATCGCTCGACGGGTTGAAGTGCAAGGTCGCAATGCGGCTGAGCCAGTCCCGCGACTTAGGCACCGGCTGCCTAAAGCAGCTCACGCCTTGACCAAAGCATTGATTTAAAATCAGGTTTTCTCGGATTCCGAGTGGCTGCTCGGTCTGGGCGACGAACAATTCGTCTTGTGCGGCTGTGCCGTTGCCTAGCTTTCGTTAGCGCCGACAAGGTGGAATGTCCGCCCGTTGAGCAACGCCCGGCCGGACCTCGCCTGTCGTTCCCGGAGGTGCCGCGGTTCGTCGCCAAGCCACATCGACCTGACAGCAGTTTTTCCCTTCTGGGCAGCTGGCGGAGCCTAGCTGTGAGGCAGTCGGCGGGCGTCTCCGACCATGGATTTGGGCCAAGTCGTTTGGGATTGTCGAGGTCAGTCATCCCGGCTATCTGATCTCTCATAGCGTATGTCTCGAAACATAGAGAACCACACAATGCGTAATCTTTTTTTCTGCATCGACGGCCATACAGCGGGAAATCCGGTGCGGCTCGTCGCGGCAGGCGCACCCTTCCTTGTTGGCTCGACAATGAGCGAAAGACGCCAGGATTTCCTGACGCGATTCGACTGGATTAGGAATGGGCTAATGTTCGAGCCGCGCGGCCACGACGTCATGTCCGGCGGCTTCATCTACCAACCCCTGCGAGACGATTGTGATGGCAGTATTTTATTCATCGAAACGAGCGGCGCGCTGCCAATGTGCGGACATGGTTCGATCGGCATCATCACTTTTGGTCTTGAACACGGCCTATTGCGACCACGCCAGGAAGGGCAGCTCAGAATAGAGGTTCCGGCCGGCATATTGAATGTGACTTACCGGCGCTCGGGCAACAAGGTGACCGCGATCCAACTCACCAATGTTCCGAGCTTCGTTTATGCCGGCGATGTGCGGATTGTGGATCCAGAATTCGGCGAACTCTCAATTGACGTCGCATACGGCGGTAATTTTTATGCGATTATCGAGCCGCAAGGCCACTACACCGGTGTCGATTCGCTGGGGGCTCGTGCAATTCTAAGGGCTAGCGCCAGAATACGGGCCAGCGTCGACGCGGCGGTGGCGCCCGTCCACCCGGTCGATCCGTCAATTTGCGGTGTCAGTCATGTTCTGTGGTCTGATCCTGTCGATCCGGATGGTCGCGGCGGCCGCAGCGCTGTCTTTTATGGTGAGAATGCGATTGATCGCAGTCCCTGCGGCACCGGTACTTCCGCTAGGCTGGCGCATCTAAGTAAAACGGGCCGACTCAAGCCCGGCGAGACTTTCAAACACCGTAGCTTTATCAATTCTGTATTCATCGGTCGAATTGAAGGAATGACCAAGGTCGGCGAATTTGAAGCCATTGTCCCGTCGATCGAAGGGTCGGCTTTCGTCACGGGCTATAATCAGTTGTGGATCGATGACGAGGAGCCTTTCGCACAAGGATTCCGGTTGAGCGATGGCGCCGCTGCACGCTAACGCCAGACGTGCCGTGATTTCTGGCCAACGCCGGTGATGACATTTTGCTCTTCCTTGCTCGCGGCAGCACGGGCGACAACTGGGCGCACGTTCGTGCGGCGTCGGTTGCTGATCTGATCGATCTGTTTGCAGCGACCAACCTCAACGATGAGGACAGAATTGTGGCGGTTGGCTCGGCGCAAGCAATTCCCTGACGGAAATGGCATTGAGCGTCGCGACAGCCTCTATCCGACATGGCAGCCTCGCGCTATTCTTCGCAACGACCTTAATGGCGGCACTCGATCAGGTCTATACGACGGAATATTGGTCGATTGACAATTATTTGTGACGCGACCCGGGTGATTCTCGCCGAAAGGATGGCAATGCCGATGGCAACCTAATTCTTCGGCCGGGCGGTTAGAATTGCCATTGCGGGATTCCGCTGACAATTGGGTTCGGGATTGAAATGCACCAGTCGGAAGATTTCGCCATCGACGAAGCGAACGCGTCCGAACTGGCTCGGCACTAAATTATTGCCGAACCCCCTGACGGTCATCGACGCTCACGAACCCGCGATTCTTGGCATCGCGACCAGGTCAGCAGCGGCGTCGCCATTGCCGCCGGCAAGTCCTTTCGGATTGCGGTGGTGGGCGGCGGGCGTTTCGTGACTATGTCAGCGCATGGAAGGAGAACCTTGATTTCGGACTTTTCACCGCATCCGGGATGGGGCCCGGCTTGCAAGAAACTGAGCGCTCAGGGGCTGATGGAGCTCTCCAAGCGCGGCCGGAAGCTGGATGCAAAGGCTTTCTCCAAGTATCAGCTGCGCCCGCAGTCGGGGACCTCCCTGTCTCGCTGTCACACCCCAGGGCGAAGCAGATCCGAACAGGCGTGGTGCAGGGACCTGCCATCCTCACCTGCGAATATAGGTTTGTCAGTTGGTGCGGCAAAAGATAAATTCAACCAATCAAGTGTTGAATGGTGGTTATATGGCAAAGCCGATCGTTGCCTCGAAGTCCCGGGCTGGCAGCCTGCCGCTTGTTGGCAGCGAAATAGCGTTCGACTTGACCAACACGTCGTCCGGTCGTGGCGGTTCGAGGCATCTCGATCACCTCAAAATCCCGGATGATGTTATTCGGTGGGCGCAGCACTCGCGCGTCATCAATCCGGCGGAAGCGGCATGGATGGCGAGTGAAATTGGCAAAGA
Organism: uncultured Alphaproteobacteria bacterium; assembly: GCA_963773155.1. Classification (GTDB taxonomy): domain Bacteria; phylum Pseudomonadota; class Alphaproteobacteria; order Rhizobiales; family Beijerinckiaceae; genus CAVZAB01. Next base: position 277,849 of record CAVZAB010000025.1, read on the forward strand.
TCCCCGACTTGCCCGGCGGTTGCTCAAACGCACGCTGGAGTTGCGCGAGTTAATCTACACGATCGGCGTGGAACTAGCGGCGGGAAGGCCGCCGCCCTCCGATCGGATCGAGCTGCTCGTCCACATTCATACAACCTGCCTCGCCTCCGCCAAGCTTGTTCCGCATGGCCAGGCCTTTGTCTGGTCATGGCTTGCCGCGGACGGCCCGGTCGAAAGAATTTTGGGCCCTATATCGCTATCAGTTCTCACCCTTCTGACACGGGCCGACCTGGCGCGGGTCAAGCAATGTCAAGGGGAGCATTGCGGCTGGATCTTTTTCGATACGACCAAGAATAAAAGCCGACGATGGTGTGAAATGGAGGTGTGCGGCAACCGGGCCAAGCAAAAGCGCCACCAGGGTGCAAAGAGGCCTCGCAAATTATAGCGCGGCCATCGCAGTCTGATGACAAATTTTTTGGGCTGGGTGCCACCTGATTTGTACCGCGACGATCCCGGTTAAGCGGCTTGTCAAATCTTTTCGAAGGTGGGCGTCAATTTTTAAGGCAATTCAAATGTGAGCCTAAGTTTAGATGATCAAAATCACCCGTTCATCACGTCGTTCTCTTAGGACTCCCGGGACTACATTAGGAAAGCTCGTTCAATAGCAATTTCTGCTGTTAGGTCTGGGCAAACGCGTTCACGCGAACGTGACGACTAAAATCGCGACGTGGAGAGAACCGAAGACTAATTTTGCCCTGATTGGGCCGCATTATGGATGATTCTGCCGTCATTCTCGTGCGGCTGACCAAGTGCCCCGGCAGACCGGGACATTGGTTCTTGAGTTCGGGCCAAGTGAATTTTCGACCGGAATAATCGGCGATTGATGGGGTTATCAATTATGACCCCCGGGCGCACCGGAGAGAAACGAGAAGGAGACTTGCAAATGAAAAACAGAACGGCGATTGCAACACTGGCTGTTGCATTACTTTTCGCGTGTGCTGACATAGCCTTGGCCAACGGCGGCGGTGGCGGCGGCGGCGGTGGTGGTGGCAGTGCAGGCGGCGGTGGGGGCGGCAGCGCTGGCGGCGGTGGGGGTAGTGCTGGTGGCGGGGGTAGTGCTGGCGGCGGGGGTAGTGCTGGCGGCGGGGGTGGTGGCAATGGCGGGCGCGGAATCATTGGTAGCGTCTGCAACAAAGGGTTCGTTCTGCGCAACAATTCGTGCATAAGGGCCGATTCCGGCGTGGTACCCGATGAGGAGCTCTACAACCAGGGTCGGGCCCTCGCTTTAGCTGGCTATTATGAAGAAGCCCTGCCCATCCTCGAGGCCGTCAAGCGGACCGACGACGCGATGGTTTACACGATGATCGGCTATACGACGCGCCGGCTTGGACATTGGGATGAAGGAATGGCCATCTATCAGAAGGCTCTCGCGATTGACCCAAACAATGTCAATACACACGAATATCTCGGCGAAGGCTACGTAACCCTCGGACGCCTCGAACTCGCGCGCATCGAGCTTGCCAAGGTCGCCGAGTCTCTGCGGTGGAACGGACTGCGAACAGTATCAAGCTCTCGCCAACGCCATTGATACCGGGAGAACGCAGTAGCGCATCACCCAGACAAACGCATGCTAGTTTTGGTGCAAGGCCAAAAATGACGCCGATAAAGGCCGCTTGTCTTCTGGTATTTTTCGGGCTTAGCGGTCCTGTGGAGGCTCAGACCCTTGCTGGAGCCCTTCCATCCGGGACTTCGCTGGGTGAAGATCGGCTGCACCTGCCCCGGCGTGCGTTTTATTCTGAACTCAGAGGTGGTGTGCGGTCCCCCCAGTCGCTTCTCGGCGAATTACTTTTCGAGGCGCCGAGCCTGTTTGGGGGGACCGCTCGAAGTGTTGGCATGAGCTGCGGCACTTGTCACGTCGAGGGCACAAACAATCCCGAGCTATTTATTCCGGGCCAATCGAGCCGGCCGGGAACCTTCGACCCCTCCGGCCCGATCTTCAGTCCGCAGACCGATACCCACGCCCTCAATGCGCTTACTGTGCCGAGTCTGAGAGCGATACGATTTCTGGCACCCTTTGGCCATGATGGCCGGTTCACTACTCTGCGCGAATTCACCCGAAACGCCATTGTCAACGAATTCGCCGGGTCTGAACCCAGCCCGTCCATCCTCGATGCCTTGTTCGCCTTCATGCAGGACATCGCGCCGTTGCCGAATCATCGGCTCACTCCCGCTGGCCAGCTTGTTGAGGCAACTGAAACTGAACGGCGAGGGGAGCTTTTGTTTGCCACAGCATTCCCCAACAATCCTTCATTGACCTGTGCAACCTGCCATGTACCGTCGGCGCTCTTTGTCGATCACCGGCAGCACGATGTTGGAACGGGGCTCTATAAGACACCGACGTTGAGAAACGCCAATTTTAACGCCCCATATTTTCATGACGGACGTTTTAATAATTATGATCAGATAGTCGACTATTTTGATAATTGGTACGGGCTGGATCTGAAATCGCAGGAAAAACGCGACTTGGTGGACTATTTGAAGGCTGTCGGTAACGCTGAAGAGCCTTATGTGCAAACAAGCGCTCAAGCAGCACTCGCTGAGGTCATTTCAGCGGCGCCTGGTCTGCAGGTTGCGGTGCAGCAGCGGGACTGGAGCACGATTGCGCTTGCTTCCGATGGGCTCGCCCATAAACTTCACGCCGTACAAAGGTATTTCTTGACGCCGCAAGGCGCCGATAGTTCAGACGGGATGGTCGAGCGATCACGCGCGACGGCTGCAATAGCCGATGTTATCCTGGAAATTCTGCATCTGCAGCAAGCGGCTGAAAATAGCGATGCTAGTGTCCTTGACCAATCCTTCTCGTCCATATCGCATTTGCTTTTGATCGCGTCTGCGCCGCTCGCTGAAGCCGAAAAATGGTCCCTATTCAACCCTGAGATCATGACGCGGCACCGGCAAGCCCTCTTTGAGATTAAAGGGTCAGACCCGGTTCGAAGCCCTCAGTAAGGTCGTCAATCCATGGCCCCGGCCACGGATCAAAAGGAGGGTTTTATGGGTGCGAGCCAGACAACAGCAGCTTGGTCCGGGCCCTTGGAGATCCTAGGCAAGCTTTTGATTGCTGCGCTGTTCTGGTGGGACGGTATTGAGCAGGGCGTGATGACTTGGCCGGATGTCGTTGACTATGTTGCAGCGCAAGGGTTGCCGATGCCCGCGGTGGTTGGGGCCGGTGCGACTGTCTTCCAGATAGTGGTTCCTGTCGGCTTGTTCCTGCGCCGGTTTGAGACCTGGGCAGCCTTGGCCCTGGCCGGATATTGTTTACTCACAGCCTTGTTATTCCATAATTTTTGGGTCCTCGAAGGCAATGACCGGCTCTTCGCACAAATTCAATGCCTTAAAAATTTGGCGATTGCGGGTGCACTCTTCGTCGCGGTTTCGCGCAGCTGGGTAAAATTCGGACGGAATTCACCGATTTAGTCCTGCAGGAACCGCTGCATCCCTTGGCGTGGCACGAGCGGCCGGTTCGGTGCCGCCAGTTTGGGCGAGCGGGTGCCCGATTGCCGGCAACTTGCTGCCAGAATTCCTTGCCATCCCTCCTTGCCGCGATCCCCATTGGGTCAAGCGTTGCTTGACTGGACGGCGCTGCGAGCGAACATGGTTGAATGACGCGCAATTTCGATTCAACCACAACAATCGGTTTGGCCGGTGCTTTGTCGATTGGAATTGGTGGCATTGTCGGCGGCGGCTTCTTCGCGACCTTCGGCCTAGCGATTGCCGGAGCCAGGGGCGCAACCCCTGTTTCCTTCCTCATCGCCGGGTTGATTGCGCTGGTGACTGCCTATTCTTATATCGGCCTTACGCTGCGCTATCCGGGTCCCGGTGGAACCGTTGCCTTCATCGGCACGGCGTTCGGCAACGGAGTATTGGCGGCCGCGATCAACGTTCTGCTTGTGCTGAGCTATGTTGCCATCATGAGCGTATATGCTGCTGCATTTGCCTCCTACTCGGTGCCCTATCTGCCTGCGGCGATGCGTATCAATGCATCCCATATCATTGCTTCCATTGCCATCATTGTTCTGGGGCTTGTAAATTTCGCCGGCGCCGGTCTGATGGAACGACTGGAAAATTTCTTCAATATAGGCAAGCTTGGCATTCTGGCCTTGTTCATCCTCGCTGGCTTTCTCGTGGGTCAATTGCAATGGACAAGGCTTCAGCCGGTGAATTGGCCGCCGACCTCAACCATAATTGCGAGCGGTATGCTTGGCTTTTTGGCCTACGAGGGATTCGAGCTTATCGCTAATGCGTCGCATCAAATCCGCGCTCCAGAACGCACCTTGCCGATTGCATTTTTGGGCAGTGTTCTTGCGGCTATATTTATCTACGTGCTTGCCTTTGTTGTGGGTATCGGCCACTTAACATTTTCGGAAATCGCGGCGTCCAAGAATTTTGCCATTTCAGCGGCCGCTGAGAGTTTTCTAGGCCCTGTCGGGTTTGGGATCATGGCTATAGGTGGAGTTCTAGCCTCTGCATCAGCTATAAATGCCGACTATTTTGGTGCTGCAAAGCTTCCGCCTCGTCTTGCCGCTAGCTATGAATTGCCCTCGGCATTTCATCGGAGCATTCACGGGAAGAATATTCTCAGTCTTAGTATTTTGGGCATCCTGGCGCTCGGCGCGGTCAATGCCCTATCGATTGAGGCGCTATCTGCTGCGACAAGCGGCGGCTTCCTGCTCGTTTACGCTGCGGTGAACGTAGCCGCCTGGAAATTGGCTGGTGAGACGGCCGCCAATCGCTGGTTAACGGGTCTTGCGGCTCTGTTATGTGTCAGCGCTTTCGTAATAATGATCGGACAATTCCTTTCGGACCCGGCAACATTATCGTCTGGCGTCGCGGTTGCAGCGGTAGTCGCCATCGCACTTGCAATCGAATGGCCCTACCAAGTCTTTGAGCGCAAGACCGGATCGACAGGGAATGTAGACCAATCTGGCCATTTGCGACGGTGATCTTTGTGTCGACATCGTACAATACGCCCGGAATGTCGCTGCCGCAGGTTGCAGGGTCGGCGCGCGAGTGCCTTGGCGCTTCTCGGATGCCCCTATCAGCGCGCGGGCTCGTGCCGTCACCGCGGCGTCCGAGAGAACCTGCACAAACTCCGACCTTGTTGCCCATGTTCGTCACACAATGATGGTGAGTCCGCTCACTCAGATGCCGCCGGTGGAATTCTTCTTCGCTTAGTCTAGTAGATGACTTTACCTGGCTTGAAGTTGTTCGTGACATTTCCTACCAGGTTGATGTCATAGGGATCGAGAAGGAGGACCGGGTTGCCCTCACTCAGATCAAACTTCGGCAGGTCCATCCAGATCAGACTGGGGGAGTTCGTCAACTCGAAGTAATAGCGCCGGTTCGTCAGATCGATCGCGGTGCGATACTCGGTGTTGTAAAGACTGCCTGGAGCCCTGTTGGGTGCGCCGAAGGGGACCGACACGTTGCGGGCTATGGCGAGGATACCGGCAATGGCCTCACGCGCGTCCTTTGGCTCCGGTAGCCACTGGCGGTAATAGTCCGCCCGGATGAAGCGATCCTTCACGTCCGTATTGCCGGGGATCGGAGTTTCGCGTGTGGCATTGTCGAAGTTGAACGTGGCGCGATAGGCGAGTTGCTGATCGTATGACGGGTCGTTGGTCATGATGTGGTAGTCGCGGTTGTGATAAATCGACTTCTTGCCGCCAGGGGTATATTCGATGATCGCACTGTCGCCCGTTGCATCCTCGATGGCCAGATGGACGGTGGCTTTGATGCCCTCGTGATCGACCATGAGAGGCTGGACATCATCAAGAAGGGCAAGTCCTTCCTCCACGATTGCGGCATTGTCGAGGACGTACTGCCCCCACAAGGCAGCTTGAAGGCCACCCTTTTTCGGGTCGCGAGGTCCGAAGTCGGCGGGGATGAAGTAGAGCAGGTGCATGGCAACACCCTTCTCGTTGACGCCGTCCGCCGTGCCGGCACCGAAGACCGACGTCACGATGCTGCCGTATTTCGAGGTCCAGTGGGCGGGGTTCACGGCGTCGATACGGGCACCGGCGAACATGCCGCCGTCACGAGCCATGCCGCGGGGCAACACAGCGATGACGGGTTCGGTCGAAATAGGAAAGTCCATGGTGCGGCCCGCGAGCACGGCGAGCTTGTTGGTGTTCCACAGGATGCGCGTACACGCATCGGCTACGGGAGTGAGCGGCGCAAAAAGCGTGACGAGCGCCATGCTCAAAAGTGTCCGGCGAGTAATCGGCATTCGTCTTCCTCTACCAGCTGGAAGGAGCGTTGCCTCATTTCGTATCATGGGGCAAGTTGTTTTTGACAGCGCAACCTTGCCGACGGCGTACCACCTGACGCAATCTGCTTTAGCCCGTAACTAGATCGCGCGCGGAACCTGATCGAACGGTTCTTCAACAGGATCAAGCAAAGTCGGCGCGTCGCGACCCGGTACGACAAACTCGCGGCCAACTATCTGGCCTGCAACAAGCTCGCATCAATCCGCGTCTGGTTACGAGCATGCCCGCTGTCAGGGAGGCGGTGCAAATGCAAGCAATACGTTGCCCGCTTGTCCGCCATACAATCCATAGCCGGAATTCACGACGATCATGCCGCCAGCGACCGTAGGTCCAGCGGAATCCAACGATCCTCCGTTTGCATTCACCCCGTTTACGGTGATGAATGGTTTGGCCGTGTCATAGTCCCACAATACCCTGCCGTTAGCTGTCGCGTAGGCCCGAACGTGGCCGTCGACCGACCCTGAAAGAACGTATTCTGAAGTCGCAGTGACGGCAGCCGATTGCGCGGGACTGCAATTCTTACGATCCCCGCATGCCGTTGGCGGTGGTGCGTTCCACAGTTCTGCCCCGGTGGCCACGGCCAACGCATGCAATCCGCCTCCTTTGTTGGGATCGAGTACGAGCGGTTGTCCGAGGACCAGATTGACAGCGGCAAGGTCCGACACCGCCGCATACACGACCTTGCCATCCGTCGCCGTCCCCCATTGCACGCCACCTAAGGGGCCGCCTCTGCCAACCCGGGTATGCCATACTATTCGTCCGCCGTCGTCGGGATCGAGTGCCCAAACCATTCCGGATTTCTGACCCATCGTCAGCAATCGACTGCCGTTTTCCAGAGTGACCAGATTGCCTGATGAACCCAAGTCGAAATCGGGGCCATGTGGTTCCGGGCAGTTAGTCTTGTCCGACGAAAGACAGGCGCCGTTACCCATGTCACCAGCTAACAATTGACGTGACCAAACGATCTCACCTGAATCCAGTGAGACGGCTAGGACCGCATCACTTGTGTCGGTGACCGGGGCCGAATGGTTGTCGCCCGTGCCCGCGTAAAGCAAGTGACGCTTTTCATCTATCGTCGGCGATGACCAGATCGAAGCACCCGACGGCCCCCAGAGCTGCGTACCTATGCTGTTTCTCCCCTGCGGTTTCGCCTCAGAAACTGTATATGTCCTCCAAATCTCATCGCCGGTCGCCGCGTCGAGCGCTACAATGGCTCCCCGGCCGCGGCAGCATTGGTATTTTGGATCGATGGCAGCTGAATTGTCGCCGACGGAAATTGGGACAAAAAGTCTTCCCTGATAAAGAGTTGGCGAACCAGTTATTTGTGCGGCAATGTCTTCGTCTGCGGTGACCTTCCAAACGGTCCTGCCTGTAGCGACATCTACGGAGTAGGCATGCGCGCGACGATCGCCGAACAACACAACGTCTCGTCCGGCGATGTGAGCAACAGTGATCGCGGTCCTCACACCTGCACTGGCGACATAGTCCCAATAGTAGCAACCGGACTGGGCGTCGAGAGAATAAACGTGTCCATTCTGACCCCCCACGAATACCCTTCCGCCTGCGATTGTGGGCTGCCCAAACATCGCGACAACGCCCGGAAACCCAAAAGCCCATTTTAGTTCGAGCCGTTCCAATTGGGCCGCATTAATGGCGGGCGTTGCCTGAAACCGCCAATTCCCAAGGTTTGCCCCCCAGCCGTTGAAAGGCGATCCATCGAGCGAAAATGGTGGGGGTTCGTTGCTACAGCGTCCGGCCATCGCAACCTCCGCGCCGATCTTACGGCCGGTGAGGAACTCCGCCAGGGATGCTCGTTGATCGGCTGAAAGGACTGATCCCTGCTCTTTCATAATGCCGCTTGTGAGGGCTTCGACGATGAAATTGGGCGACATGGCGCCGAGCGATGAACGGATGGGAGCGCGCGTTGCGGGATTGTTGTGGCAGACTGCGCAATTTTGGTCGAATACGTCTTGCGGACCGGCGGGTGGCGCCTGGGACGTTTGTGCCACAGTTACACTCACTATGCCGAGCAAATAGATTGCGGCAAGCAGAAGCAACCGTCCTGATCGTATGATGCCGTCGAAACCGGGGCCAACCTCTTGTCCAGAATCACTTTGAGGCATTGATCGACGCTCCTGTATCAGCCCATTGATTTCATGCACTATCCCAACGCTACTGATCCGGCGTCAATCTTCTGTCTGACCGTCTGTCGACTTATCGCCCAAGCTTTAGCAGTCTGGCCAGACTGCATCCTTCTGGATGCCGCAGAACCTCGACCGTCCAAAAGTCTCCTTGGAGCTCATCGGGCCTTTGATATGGTTAGGCCAACAATTTGGGCAGCGGAGGTTGAAAGCCCGAAAACGGCCTGTCAAAGGCTGAATTTTCGAACGTTGCAAGCGCGCAGCCGCTATACAGCGAGAGAGCGACCTTTATCTTTATCGAAGGTGGTACCCGATGCGATTTGCGGTTATTCTCACTTTCGTTCTCCTGACAGCGACCGGTCGCACGCTCGCGCAGCCCGTCGGCGTGCGAGACCTGCAGGTCGCGACGGCCGGGCGCGGCAAGCCGGTGTCCGCCGTTGTGTGGTACCCCGCTGCGCCGGGGGGCAAACCTGTGATCGAAGGCGACAATGCGGTCTTCCATGGCGTCACGGCGCTGGCAGGCGCGCCCTTTGCTGGGCAGCATTTGCCCGTGGTGGTGATTGCGCATGGTGGGTTCAGAGCCGCTCCCAACGCGGCGAGCTGGCTCGCGTCCAGCCTCGCAGCGAGCGGCTTTGTCGCCGCCGTCGTGACGCCCCCTGCAATTCCCGACGGTCCGCCGAGCCAAGCCGTTTTGGCCGAACTCTGGCTGCGGCCGGCGGACCTGTCGGCGACGATCACGGCCCTCGGAAAGGACGCGTTCTTTGCCCAACACATCGACATGACGAAGGTCGCCGGGGTCGGTTTTTTCCTGGGGGGCTACAGCCTGCTGTCCCTGGCGGGTGCGCGACTTGACCCCGACGCCTACCGTCATTCGTGCGACACGGTCGATCGCGAATTGGACTGCCGCTGGTTCGCTCGGGGAAAGCTGGACCTGAGCAGGATCGACGAAAGTCTTTTGGCACGATCAAACCTGGACCCACGGCTCAAACTCGCGATCGTTTCCGCTCCGGAGTTGAGTGAGTTCCTGAGCGATGCGAGCCTTCGGGCGATCGCCATCCCTGTCCGCATCATCGACCTCAGTCCCCTCGACGACGCAGCGGGCGCCCGGCCGGGATCCGAACTAGAAGTCCAGAATCCCAGGCGCTCACGCCCAACGCATTGACGGTTCCGGGCCGCTGAGTTCGTTCCCTGAATGCAAGCCGAAGGGCCACGCCATCCTGGCGAGCGAAGGCGCCGAAACCGCGCTGTGCGACGAGGGAAACGCAAAGTCCAGGCTGAAAATACACGCGGAGTTGGCCGCGGCGATCAGCGAGGCGCTTCGCCAATCGCTTGTCGCGCAGTAGTCCCGGTCCAGGTCCCTCGGGCCTGTCGGTGCCGGCCCGTCACTGCGGGCGCAGCGAAGCAATGTTAGATGATGTAATGGGCCGGGCCGAAGCGGGTGTTGAAAGTGGCGGCTGTCCCCCGTCAAGAGGAAAACGTGGTCACGTTTTGCACCGGCCCCAAGCATCGCAATTGGGAGGACAGCCGGGCAGTATTCTGCCGGAATCGACGTCTCGTTGGAAGTGGGTCATGTCTGTGTCGTGGACGGGGCGAGTAAAGTCTTGGGGATGAGCGGACCAGCGGCCTTGGTGGACTTTTTCAGGCGGTTAGAAGTTAAGGTCACCCGGATTGGGCTCGAGGCCGGCCCATTGTCGCAATGGCTCCACGCCGGACTAACCGGTGCTGGTTTCACGACGGAGCTGCTGGAGACGCGGCATGTGAGGGCGGCGCTTTCGGCAATGACGGTAAAAGACGGATCGCAAAGATGCGCGCGGGATCGCACAGCTGATGCGGATGGGCTGGTTTCGCCCCGCTAACGCCAAATCGGCCAGTTCGCAGGAAGTGCGGGCTCTGTTGGTTGCAACTGAATTTCAAACCGCTGCTTGTTTAAATTTGCCGTTCGGCTTTCTGACAGCCAAGAGAGGCGGCCCGGCACCGCTGCCGTGCCACTACCGGACATAGTGAAACCCAGAGAACTTGCGCCGAAATACCCTTACGTCCTTCGCAACTGAGTCGATGTCGTTCGAAGTTAGGGCGCGCGAAATAAGACAGGCAAGTGCGGGCATGTCGGCGGCTGTCATGCCACGACGCACAATTTCAGGCGTTCCGAGGCGAAGGCCATTGAGATCGGCCGCCACGGCCGCCATCGGAAGGCCGATCCCGCATGTCAAAATGTTTGCCTTGCGCAGACGCTTTGCGGCTGTCTGCCCACCGCCAAATCGCGCTGCCTCGATCGCGAATTGATGTGATGTTGTGAAGCCTAGATTTTGTCCAAAGACCGGCACGCCTTCGTCCCACAGCGCCTTTGCCAGGGCCTTGGCAGTGTCGACCATCGCGGCGGCATAAGCCGCACCATGTTCGCGCCAATCGAGTAAGGTGATCGCAAGCGACGCAGATTTTGCAGCGTCGAAATTGGCGGTCATGCCTGGGAAAGCAATCCGATCAATCCGTTCAGCCATAGCCGCATCGTTGGTCACAATCAGGCCGCCTGCAGGGCCACCAAGGCTCTTGTAGGTGCTCATCGTCATCACATGCGCGCCAAGCGACAGAGGATTGCTCCAAATACCTCCTGCAATCATTCCGCACTGGTGTGCCGCATCGAACATCACCTTTGCGCCGATGCAGTCGGCAATTCCACGGATTTCAGCGACCGGATGCTGTATCAGATTGAGGCTGCCTCCGACCGTGATCAGTTTCGGTCGAACACGATCGGCAAGAATCTGTAAACCTTTGATATCAATGGTGTATCGATCTGAATGGATGGGCGCCTCGTGGATTTTGAGACCATAAAGGCCGGCGCAGCCGCCCTTGTGGTGTGTCACATGCCCGCCGATAGTCCCGGGTGGCACGATGATGGTATCGCCAGGCTCAACCGTCGCCATATAAGCATATAGATTGGCAAGAGCACCGGACCCAACCCTGATCTCGGCGTAATTGGCGTTGAACACCTCTGCAGCCAATTCGGCAGCGATCACCTCGATCTGCTCGATTGCTTCGAGACCCATCTCATACTTGTCGCCTGGATAGCCGAGCGATGGCCGCGAGCCGAGACCCTGGCCCAGAACCGCCTCGGCCTTAGGATTAAGGACATTGGTCGCCGGATTGAGATTGATACAATCGATATCGTGTATGGCGCTGTTTTCCGCGATCAGCGCTGAAATTCTCAACGAAATTGCATCGTTCGATTGCTCGGCCGCTTGCGTCGCGATGCTCTGTATGTAGGTCTCGCAATGGTCTGGAACCCAAGGGCGGGCGGCAAGTGCAGGCATAGCGTACTCCATCAGTTCAATCTTTGTTGCCAGACTGGCCGCGAACAAGCAAACCAGTTATTATGCAAACTAGGCGTAGAAAATCTAGGTCTAAAATGGCCGTTATTCCACCTCGCCCGAAAGGGCCTCCTTTGAACGCGCTCCGGGCGTTTGAGGCTGCCGCCCGCTACGAAAACTTTCTGACGGCTGCTGCGGAACTGTCAGTGACGCCCGGTGCGATTGCTCAGCAGATCAAATCGTTGGAAGCCTGGGCGCAATGCGAGTTGTTCGAGCGTCATGCCAACGGAGTACGGCTTTCAACTCACGGGAGGACGCTATTGCCCCGCCTGTCGGCCGGGTTCGATCTCCTCGGCCTCGCGGCGCAAGAACTCCGGCGACTGTCGGCGCCTTCAGAATGCCGCATCGCAACACTCCCGAGCATCGCTCAATTATGGCTTCTTCCGCTCCTACCCAAACTTCGGGCAGCGTTCCCGAACCTGACCATCTCAATCACTGCCATGGAAGAAGCGCCAAACCTCATTCGGGACCCCTTTGACATCGCATTGTTTTTTGACATGCCCGAGCGGGCAGGCGTTGCCGTATGGGAGTTGACCAAAGGATCCTGCTCCCCCGCATGCTCGCCGATGCTCGCTCGAAAACTCAAGTCTGCCGCAGACCTCGCGCACGTCCCGTTGCTGCATGATGCAACGTGGCGAAGCCAATGGCCGACTTGGCTGGAGCGCGCTGGCGTAGCACAAGTCAATGGCACAAATGGCGCCGTATTTTCCCTCTACAGCCTTGCTGTCGAAGAAGCGAAGAACGGCGCCGGTGTGTTGATGGCGCGCAATCCACTGGTTCACGAAGCACTGCGCGTTAGGGCGCTCGTGCGCCCATTCAGCATTGAGATCGAGCAGGAGTCGCGGCTTAGAGCGGCAACTCGCTCGGAGCAGCGCGTCAAGACTGCCGACAGTGAGCTTGTCCAGTGGCTCAAAGAATATTGCCGTAAGTTCGATTGACCCAAAGAGACAGAGCAGGCGGCGGCCAGCGAGCCAAATAGGGCGCCCAATTGGGCGGCCGGACTGTCGCATCTGGGCTCAGGTCGTCGGATTGGCGCTGGCTGCGATACGTCAGGTTTGGATCTTGCGTCCTCCGACGCAGCGAGAGCTGGTGACTGGACAAAAAGCCAAAAATGATAAACTGTTGCTCTTGCTCCTGTCACGCACAGAACCCTGAACGATTTTAGGGCGTGCCGATGCAAGACTAGATAAATAGATCCCGACAGAGTCCCCTGCCGCGACCACCAAGTCGGGCCGGAACAACAAAGTCAGCGGTGGGAGAGCGACAGCACCTAGGAGGGGATCATGAAATACAGCGTTGGCTGCAAGGATGTCGGCATGAACTGCGATTTCAAAGCCGAAGCATCGACGGAAGAGGAACTCCTAAAAAAAGTGGCTCAGCACGCTAAAGAGGCGCATGGTATGACGACTATCGATGCTGCCACTTTAGCAAAAGTGAAAAGCGCCGTAAAAAAGGCCTGATGATACGGGCAAACGCAAATCGCGCCGCCTTGATGCGGGGTTTTTGCTATCCAATCAGCATCAGTATGGGTTGGCCCATTGTCGCCGCCGACACCTTCGCTCTGCATGTTGTTCTGCTAAGGGTCGTGCTCGTTCGCGCGGAAAAGCACTGCGCGCAGGGCGATTTTCGGAGGTGAGCGCCTGAGCGCCTCGTTGAGTTAGATTTTCCTTAGCGGGCGTCCTGTCCAGAGATCGGAGCGGGCCCGCTGTTGAAGGCTGTTGATTTCCAGCTGTCGGCTCGCCTCCTCAACCCAAGGCGTACTGCGGCCAGAATGCTGGCAATTAATCGAGACCCGCGCGGCTGAACGCCTCCAGATAGTGGTCACGTTCAAATTCCTCCCTTATAGGCATTTGGTTGGCAATCCAAGCGAGCGATATATTGGGTTTGCGCGGCGCAGTTCGCGTAGCGCGGCCGCTGCAACATCGCTCCATCCAGCCATTCGGGCGGCGGCGACGAGCACACGATGGGCGCCGACGAAATCACCGCGGTGCCGGATGGCTACACGCGCCAGTCGCATCGCCTACAAACGTTTGACGACGAATGTTCTCGTTCTATCCCGCTTTATCATTGGCAAAATGGTGGCAGTGAAATTCTTCCCGTAAAAGAGACCAAGTTCACCCACTTGCTTCGCGTGAAGCCCACGGGGCGGCGAAAAGGCCATTCCAGGGCATGCGACAAGACAAACATAGAAATTCAGGCCTACGACCAATTAGTGAGGCCTCCAATCATAAAAAATGCGGGGTAACTCCTGATCCAAACTTGAGGTCAACGGTAGTCTGTTTGCACCGCGTTTGTAAACACGGCGGCGAGGTTGCGTTCCGGCAATGCTGCTTGCGCCGGACGTGCACTCATCGAAGGTTCGAGGCAGGTATGGGTCCTGTATTTCGAGCTGATGGCCGTCCCGTGGCCGCAAGGAATTATCAAGCAATTATAAGGTATTGGCGCGCGCCTTGACTCAGCCGAGCGTTCTCGGATCTAACTTTGACACGCGCGAAATTGTTCTGATCCAGGTGTGCTCATTCGGGCAAATATGGCTGGATCGGTCAGGAAAAAGGCGTTCGAGTTGATGGGCGGGAAATCCCGACGCTTACCCGATCGCATGAGCGTGCGCGTGATTGTTGCGTTGGCGGCGAGCGTGTTCGCATTCGGCGATCGAGACACCGCTCAGGCGTTCGATTTCTTTGGACTCTGGGGCGCAGAGGAGGCCCCGCCGCCAGTCTCCCGGGCAGTTCTCCCGTACAGCGTAACGATCAATATCGCAGGTGGCGACAGGGCGCTTACGAGCACAGTGATGGACGCTTCCTCGCTCTACAAGCTGCGCAAGGACGCTCCGCCCGACGGCGAGGCGCTCGCTCGGCGCGCCGTGAGCGACTTCGCGCCGGTGATCGACGCCCTGTGGGGCACCGGCTATTACAACGCGACGGTCGCGATCTCGCTCGGCGCCGTAAACCTGACGATCGCCTCCAGCAACGTCGCGGCATTCGCCCACGCAGCGGAAGGCTATCGCAACCTCTCCGTCGCGCCCGTAACCGTCAAGGTCGATCCCGGCCCGCTGTTTGGCTTGCGCTCGATCCGTGTCGTCAATGCCGCCGGCGCTGAGTTCTCGCAAGACGAGCTGCCGCCCCGGATCTTCGGCCTAAAGCCGGGCGACCCAGCGGTCGCGAGCGACCTGCGCGCTGCGCAGGCGCGGATCATCGACTGGTTCCGCAACCAGGGTCGGCCCCTGGCCAAAATCCTGTCGATCACTCCGGTCGTCGATCATGCAGCGCATGGGATGGACGTGACGGTGACCATAGATCCCGGTCCGGTCGCGCCCTTTGGCGAAATGACGCTGAAGGGACCAGACAGTTTCGATCCCGCCATCGCCCGCTCGTTCCTCTACACCCAGCCAGGCGATCCCTATTCGCCGCGCGCGCTGCAGGACGCAAGAACCAGTTTGCGCCAGATCCCGGCTGTGGGTGGCGTGCGCATCAGCGAACGGACCGCGCTCGACGTTTACGGCCGCCTCCCCTACCAGATCGACGTCGAGGACCGCTTGCCCTATGCCGTTGGCGGCTCGGCGCTCTATTCCACGACCAACGGCCCCGCCGGCCAGGTTTATTGGGAGGACCGCAACGTCTTCGGCGGCGCGGAGCGGTTTCGCCTGCAGGCAGACCTCTTCTATGCGCCACCCTGGTATCAGACCACGCGGAGCGTGAGGGACTTCTCGATCAATGACCTCGGCGGACGCATCTCCGCAAGCTTCCTGAAACCGGCACTTTGGGGCACGCGCAACGATCTCCTTGTCGACGTCCTCGCAGAGCGTGTAAGCACGGCGGGCGCGGGTTTCCGCGGCTATGAGGTCGAGGACGTCGATGCGACAGCCGCCCTGCGCCACCGGTTCAGCCAGTATTTCTCAGTCCAGTTGGGCCTCCAGGGCCAGACGGGCACGGCGACGGATGCGCTCGGAAAGGTCGACTACACGTTGGTTGGCGTGCCTTTCTCCGTCACCTATGACAACACCGACAGCAGGCTCGATCCGGCGCGCGGGTTTCGGGTCACCGCTTCTGCCACGGGTTTCCCGGCCTTCCTTGGATCGAGCCTCGATCTGGTGCAGGCGAAAGCGCGCGCCTCCGCCTATTTTGCGCTCGATGACGACCAGCGCTTCATATTGGCCGGCCGGATCGGGCTTGGCGCGATGGGCGGCCCGCCCCTGGACAAGACTCCGGCCAACTGGCGTTTTTACGCGGGCGGCGGCGGCTCGGTACGCGGCTATGCGTTCAACAGCCTGGGGCCGACCGGCCCATTCGATTCGGTGATCGGCGGCCGCAGCTTGTTCGAGGCCTCGGCGGAATTGCGCGTCAGACTAAACGATACGATTGGAATCGTTCCGTTCTTCGACGCGGGAAACGCCTTCGCGTCGAACTTTCCCAATTTCAACCAGCGCCTCTACACGTCGGCAGGTCTGGGGCTGCGCTACTTCACGGCAGTCGGCCCGATCCGCCTCGACGTTGCGTTCCCTCTCCAGCGCCACGCGGGCAATGGACCCGTGGCGGTCTATGTCAGCATCGGGCAGGCTTTCTGATGACGTTATCTAGCATGTTACGCGTGACATTGGCGGCGCTGTTTGCAGCGCTGATGGTCCTATATCCGCCCGCGCACGCCGACGACGCAGACAGAGGCATGCTTGCAAACCTGATCTCGCGGGCGCTCTCCTCGCCGACGACAAGCGTCTCCATCGGCGCGGTCGAGGGGGCGCTCTCCTCTAACGCCTCGATCAGCGACATCGTCCTCTCCGACAGCGCCGGGCCATGGTTAAGGATAGATAAGGTCCGGTTGATCTGGAGCCGGCTCGCGCTCCTGAGACGGCGACTGCAAGTCGATCAACTCACGATCGGGCACGTGCAGTTTCTGCGCCGCCCGCTCCCCTCCGAATCGCCTACGCCGGACACAGGCGGCCCGCGGTCGATTTTGCCCGAATTGCCGGTCGAGGTGATCGTCAGACAATTTGCCATCGAGGAGCTATCGCTCGGCGAGCCGGTGATCGGTGTCGCGGCGCGGCTCGACGTCTCCGGCAAGGCGACGTTGGGGGCACCGGCCAGGGGGCTCGACCTCACCCTCACGTCGCGACGGCTTGACGCGCCGGGCGAGTTCAAGGCGCTAATGACCTATGTGCCCGCCACCGACCAGCTCACTCTCAACGTCAATTCCAACGAACCGGCCGGCGGCCTCTTCGCCCATTTCGCCAATCTTCCCGGCCTGCCACCGGCCAAACTCGCCTTCAACGGAGCCGGCCCGCTCGACGATTTCGCAGCGGCGCTCGAATTCTCGGCCGGCCCGGACGTCTGGGCGAATGGAAAAGTCGTCGTCGCGCGGCAGGACGCCGGGCGGCGGCTGACCCTCGACCTCAACTCCCAACTCGAGGGCATGATGCCTGCCATCATCCGCCCGGTCTTCGCCGGCGAGACAACGCTCAAGGGCGACCTTTACTTCAATAATGATTCGACGCTCTCCACGCCGGGCCTGCACCTCATCTCGGCAGATGCAAGGCTCGACATCGTGGGCGGCAAGTCCGCCGACAACATTCTGGGGGTCACAATTCACGCCGGCGCAATCCCCGGAAGGACGCACATCGGCAAGCTCGACCTCAATGCTTCGATCTTCGGGCCAGCTCTCAGACCCACGGTCGAAGGCGCGTTTGACGCCGGACAAATCCATGTCGCGCAAGGATCTCTCGACCGTATCGCCGCAACCTTCCATGCCGCCCCGAACGGCGACCTGACCGACGATGCGACCCGGATTGCCTTCACTGGCCAGGCGGCGGTGGAGGGCCTGGGGCTGGCCGACCCCGCGCTCGCCCTGGCTGTCGGCAGCGAGGTGAAGTTTTCGCTCGGCGGCTCGGCTTCGCTGAGCGGCGACATCATTTTCGATACGCTCGAGCTCGCTGTCTTTGGTTTCGACGGGCATTATTCCGGCCGCCTCTCACCGAAAATGGTTCGTGGCAGGTTGCAGGTCACGGCGCGTGACCTCAGCCGCTTAGCGCCGCTCGCAGGGACAGCTCTGAAGGGCGAGGCGCGCCTAACGGCCGACCTTGACGGAACGCCGCGCAATGGCGCGCTGACTGCGACCCTCGATGCCAATGCAACGAGGCTCGTCACCGACTATCCGCTCGTCGACAAGTTCACCGGCGGCGATCTGAGGCTGACCGGCGCAGCGCGGAGGACGCCGTACGGCGGCTTCGGTTTCACCGACCTTGTGGCGACGGGCGCGCACGGGTCCGCTTTGCTCAACGGAGATTACGCAAAGGACAAAGTCGCTCTCGACGCGAGGATCGACCTGCCGCAGGCTGAGGCGCTTGATCCGCGTATTGTCGGCCATGCCGCGGTCATCGCAGCGCTGACCGGGAAGCCTGACGATCTCGGCGCGAGCCTGACGGCTACGCTCAGCGGAGGTCGGCTGCTCGATCGCAAGACCTCCGGTCTCACGCTGGAGGCTGAAGCAAGCCACATCACAAATCTCCTCGAAGCCAGGGCGTCGCTGTCCGGCGCCGTCGACGGCCACCCGCTGCAGGGGTCGGCCCATGTCGCCCGGCGGGCGGACGGCGGATGGGCCGTCGACACTCTCGGCCTGAGCCTCGCCTCGGCCCGTCTCGACGGCGTCGTGACGATCGGCGCAGATCGACTGGCCGACGGCAGACTGACGTTCAACGCGACGAATCTCGACGATCTTTCGCCGCTCGTCCTAACGAAGCTGGGCGGCGCCGTTCAGGCTAAGGTGGAGGTCGCAAACATCGCTGGCCGGCAGGCGCTTTCGATCGCCGGGACGAGCGAACGGATGAGCGTCGGCACGACGCGGTTCGAAGGGCTCAAGGTCGACATAATGGTCGATGATCTCTGGGCCGCGCGGGGCGTTTCCGGCCAGGCGAGGCTTGCCCGCGGCGAGGTCGGCGGACAATCGTTAACCGACGCCAGGCTGGACGCGACCGTCCATGGCGATTCGAGCGATTTCGACTTCACGGGGTCGGTGCGCGGGCTTGCGGTGAGAGCGCGCGGACGGCTTTCCGGCGGGCAACAGATCCGTCTCGATCTCGCAAGCCTCACGGCGGACGGCGCCGGGCGGCGCATTGCGCTCGCGGCTCCGGCGACGCTGACATACGCAAGCGGCGCGCTCGGCATCCAGAACTTCACGCTGAACGTTGACTCCGGCCGGCTTTCCGTCTCCGGCCGCGCCGGCCCGACGCTCGATCTTCGCGCGACAGCGGCCGGCCTGCCGCTCGCGGCGCTCGACATTCTCTGGCCTGGCCTCGGGCTCGCCGGCGTCGCCGACGGCGATGCGACGATCGGAGGTATGCCGGCCAATCCCACCGGCGACTGGCGCGTCCGTCTGAAACAGGTGAGCATCCCACAGACCCGAAGTGCCGCCGCGCCACCGCTGGACGTGGCGGGTTCCGGGCGGCTTGCTGGCGGCCGAACATCGCTCGACGTGACGGTCAATGCAGGCAGTAGCAATGCGCTCCGCCTGACCGGCACCGCGCCGCTTTCCGCCGACGGCGCGCTCGACCTCAAGATCGACGCCAGCCTCGCCAGCGCCGCGCTTTCAGTCGGCGGCCGTCACGCGGCGGGTTCGCTCGCGATTGCGATGCAGCTGCGCGGCACACTCGCCAAGCCGCAGGCGCAGGGGTCGATCCGGCTGACCAATGGCGCGTTCAGCGACGACAAGACCGGATTCAAGCTCACCGCGATCAGCGGGGTCGTGCATGCGAACGGCGATGCGATCCGCATCGATCAACTCATAGGGACGACACCGAACGCCGGCTCGATCGCGGTGAGCGGCGACGTGAGGCTGAATCCCGCCGCCGGCTTTCCGGGCGCCCTTCGGGTGACCGGCAGGCAGGCTCAGCTCCTCGCCAACGACATCGTCACGGCGAGTGCGGACATGACGGTCGACGTCACCGGGAATCTTTCTGAGAGGCCCAATATCAGCGGCCATATCTCGATCGTCTCGATGGATATTACGGTACCCGACCACCTCAACTCCGTCACTGCCCCCATTCCGGGCACGCGGCATCTCAATCCGACGCCAACCGCGCGGGCGCGGCTGGCGCTTGAGGCCAGGGAACAGGCAGCCCGAGCGCAAGCGCCTTTGTTCAACGCCACTCTGGCCCTGACCATCTCGGCTGCGAACCGGATTTTCCTGCACGGCCGCGGCATCGATGCGGAAGCAGCCGGCGATCTCCACGTCGCTGGATCGGCGCGCGAGCCACAGGTGACCGGTGGCTTCGACCTGCTGCGAGGCTCGCTGTCGGTGCTCGGCAAGCGGCTCGTCTTCACCCGCGGACGCGTCCAGTTCGCTGGCGACCTAACGCCGGAGCTCGGCCTCGTCGCCGAGACGAGCTCGGGCGGCGTCACCGCGCGCATCGGCGTGACGGGCCCCGCATCGCACCCGTCCTTTGCCATTACCTCCACGCCCGCTCTGCCGGAGGACGAAATTCTCTCGCGCATCTTGTTTCAGCAGTCTTCGGGCAGCCTGTCGCCCTTTCAGGCGCTCGAACTGGCCAATTCGGTCTCGACCCTTTCCGGCCGCAACAACGCCTTCGAACAAATTCGGCGATCGCTCGGCGTCAACAGCCTGAACATCACCTCGAGCGCGACCGGAAAGGCAAGCCCACTGCTCCGGATCGGCCGCGCGATCAACGAACGGATTAGCGTCGGCGTGACGACGGGGGCGAGGCCGAGGGACAACGGTGTCGCCGTCGATCTCGACGTCACCCGCCACATCCACTTGCAGGCCGGCGTCGACGCGAGCGGAGGATCGAGCGCGGGTGTGGGGGCCGAATGGGAGTACAAATAGTCGTCTGAGCGAAGGTCTGTCGGTTGTCGCCGGTGACCTTGGTCGAATTGGGACTAATGACGAGTTACCAGTGAACCAATCAATGAAAATTTGGGCGCAGTGGCTAGTTGGCATTGGTCTGGCGTGGGGCCATCCAGCCGCGCTGGTCGAATGCTGTCGATCGGCATCTCAAGCAATTGCTGGCCGATGGAACGCTGACCAAGCTAGCGGGCGCAAAGGAGACGGTGTTCGGAAAAGCGCCAGCGGAGGATGACAAGCTGAGCTGGTCGGGACGTTCCTGAAGGACCACCGGTTCCTTTTGGCCTCACCCAATGCATACAACAGCCTTGGGGTCGGCACGACCCAGCTTTACGACCAGACGGTTGTCTACAATCACAAGCGACACGGGCTGTTCGCGCTTGGCGGGCGGACGTTCGACTTTCGCGTCAAGCCGGCTTTCCCCAAGAAGCTCGACAGGGAATTCCTGTTGGTCGATCTCGTGAACAACGTGGATCGACTCGCCGAAAGCAAGAACGAGGTGCTGGGCGCGTAAAGGCACGAGCCGGGTCGTATGACAAGTCCCGGCTGCAACGGGCCGCACGCGACTATGGCAAAGTGCCCACGAAGAAGTTCTTTGCCGAAGCCCTGGCAGCGGACCTGGCGCCACATGTCGACTGACTTTCTTCATGGTCATCCGCAATTTCCAGAGCTGATCCGCATCGTTGCGCAGCAAAAGGGCATCGACCCCTGGTCGAAAAAGACTCCTAGATCATGCATGGTCTCTACGGCCTTCAACAATTGGGCCTGACATTCGAATTGAAGGGCGGCACCTCTCTCTCGAAGGGCTTTCAAATCATCAACCGGTTCTCGGAAGGCATCGATATTGTATCGAGCCTCCGAACGACCGGGACGTGAAGTCCGGACGCAATCACGACAAGCCTGCGCATATTGAGAGCCGCAGGAACTTTTACGACTGGCTGGCGAAACGGTTCACATCGACGGCATCGACAAGGTCGAACGCGACACGGCTTTCGACAACAAGACGCTGATGAGCGCCGGCACCCGGTTGTTCTATAGAACCCGTATCAAGGCCCTCGGTGGCCTCAAGCCGGGTGTGTTGCTGGAACTCGGCTTCGACGACGTAAACCCGAACATAAGAAGGACATCAGTTCCTGGTTGTACGACTATGCAAAGGACAAAGTGTCTATCAGTGACAACCGGGCCAAGACCGTCGCTTGCTTCGACCCCGGCTACACCTTCGTCGAGAAGCTACAGACCGTCTCCACGAAATTCCGGCAGCAACAAGAGTCGCAGGAGTTTCCAATTAGTTTCACGCGGCACTACTATGATATTTACAGCCTACTCCGGCGCCCCGAGGTGCAAGCGTTCATCGGCACGGCTGATTGCCAAGCACACAAAACCAAAAGATTCCGTGGCGGCGACGATCCCAACATTGCCCAAAATCAAGCCTTCATTCTGGCCGATACTAAGACCGGCAACGCCTACGCAAGGCATTATTGCCCAAAGCTCCACCCTTTATTACGGCGACAAGCCGACGTTCGATCAAATCCTCCAGGAGAT
Source organism: uncultured Alphaproteobacteria bacterium (assembly GCA_963773155.1). Taxonomy (GTDB): domain Bacteria; phylum Pseudomonadota; class Alphaproteobacteria; order Rhizobiales; family Beijerinckiaceae; genus CAVZAB01. The sequence goes on from CAVZAB010000025.1 coordinate 300,049, forward strand.
AGGCAAATGGATGCGGGATCGACCAAATCGGCGGCAGTCTCGCAGACGATAACCTGACGCGAATGCCGTTAGGTTCCTGGCAATTGAACAGCAAGCACCCACTTCTTCTCGCTCAATTTCGAAGTTCTTTCAAATCGTGTCATCTGCTTCTCCTAGAGGTCATGCGAATCAACCAAGGATATCCGAACCTTGGTCGCCGATGGGCCTCATAGGATCTTAACAGGAGCGGACAAACACGCCGTCCTTGCAGTACGGCCGACTTGGTCAGGAGCGAGCTGACGGCGTAGGTCAGTTGCGTAGCATCGTGGCTGCTCTCGAGAGCGCTTCCCGCGCCCCCTATTGCGCGTGTTGAGGGGCTCCGATCTGGATAAAGCGGTCCAGTCTCACTTGGAGTCAGGTCTTTGCTTCGGGGCGGCTGTGCGGCGAACACTCTTCGGAGAGGAGCCAGTCCAGCGCCGAACCGCTCGGCTTAAGGAAGACTGCGCGGTGTAGCCGACGTCAGCGGCGGCTTCAGAGATGACGCCGCGGTTTGCAAGCAAGGCCTGCAAGGCCCTTTCACGTCGAAGCTCGTCCGTGAGTTGCCTGAAGCTCGTACCTTCCAACATCAACATGCGCTGGAGCGAACGCGCGCTCATTCCCGAAGCTCTCACGAGGCGGGCAAAAGAGGTGACTGGTTCATCGGTCATCGGCCCCAGAACGAGTCGAGCGGAATGACTGAATGACGAGCCTCCATTGAGGAAGTCCCACTCTTCCGCCGGGGCTTCTTCGATGCCAGAGGCGCCGACCAGCAATGTCGCGTCGAGCACGTCATCGTCAAGGTCAACAGCAAGCGTCGCTTCAGTTGACATTGCGAGAGGAGCTCCAAAGAATGGTCGAAGGTGCTCGATACCGAACACCGGGTGCGCACGAATGCGAATGCTTCGGGGCCTTGTGTGACCACGCTCGGTCGCCGCATAAAGCCCCTGTAGCAAAGAGGCAGTAAATTGTTGCGCAAGGTGCATCGTCAGGCCGTCGAGAACCATCGACCATCCTGCCTGTACGCAAAGCCCTCCGCGAATCGGCCGGAGCGAAATTAGTTCGTGTGTTGAGTACCTAGGAAGCGCGGCAACGACGCGCAGCAGGGCGTCGCGCGGAGTTCGCGAGCGGAGTATTACGCGACCGAATTTGCCGAGATCGGCAATGCTGTTATCGGTGATGACGCGGGCGGCGATATCGGGCCCCTCCAGCGCCGCCATTTTCCGAAAGAACTCGAATACGAAGAACAGCGGTACTGGAAGTTCCGGCTCATCACCGGACATGTATCCGAGATCGGCCATTTGCAGTCGCTCGTGGACTGAGAGTCCGTTTGCTCGAAGCCAGCGGATCATTGGGCCAAGCACCGCCGCGCGGATCAGCGGTATGGATTTAGCCATGTCCGAAAAGACCTTTGCCCGTTACGACTATGCTCTCGAAGCCTGGTTGCCTTTGTAGGCAAGTCTATCCGCTTAGGGGCCGGCCGGACAGGTGAATTTGACCGGACACGCCAGACTTTGCGCCCATGTCGCCCGCGCCCATTGACCCTCGCTTATCGGCCACCGTAGCCTGGCACTAGATCGAACTTGCAGGTGAGTGTGAGCATGGGGCGAGCCATCTGCACTGGGTTAATTCTTCGGTGAAACTGCTTCCAACGCTCAAGGAGTTCGAAAATGAAACCGGAACCCAAGGAATGCAGCAAGCTCGTGGCCGGCGCAGCGGTTTTGATCTTTGGCTGCGTATTCGTGGTCGCCCCCGCAGTCGCTCAACAAGTCACTGGCGTCCTGGGGTCGCCAACCGCCACCACCACAATCGACGGAAAGCAGTTACCACCCCCTAATCCGCCCTTTGGCGGGGTGATCAAGGAGAGAGCCTCCGAGTCCACGCCGTGGTGGGCGCCGCGTATCGTGCCGCCGAAGGGCGCGCCCAACGTGCTGCTGATCATGACGGATGACGACGGCTTCGGCGTGCCGAGCACCTTCGGCGGCGTCGTCCCCAGTCCCGCTCTGGATCGCATCGCGAAAGCTGGGCTGCGCTACACGAACTTCCACTCGACCTCGCTGTGTTCGCCGACGCGGGCGGCCCTGATCACGGGTCGCAATCACCACGTTGCGGGCTTCGGTGTCGTGGACGAAATCGGCACAGGCTTTCCGGGCTACAACTCGATCATTCTAAAAGCCAACGGCACGATTGGCACGATTCTTAAGGAGAACGGATACGGGACCGCATGGTTCGGCAAGGACCACAACACGCCCTCCTATCAAGCGACCCAGGCCGGGCCGTTCGACCAGTGGCCGATCGGAATGGGGTTCGAATATTTTTACGGCTTCGTCGGCGGCGACGCGAGCCAGTGGCAGCCGAACCTCTATCGCAACACGACCGCGATTTATCCCTTCCTCGGCAACCCCGGCTGGAATCTCACGACCGCCATGGCCGACGAGGCCATTCAATACATGAAGCAGCTCAAGGAGATCGCGCCGGACAAGCCGTTCTTTGTCTATTACGTTCCCGGCGGCACCCATGCGCCACACCATCCGACGCCGGAATGGATCAAGACGATCAGCAACATGCATCTCTTCGACGACGGCTGGAACAAGCTGCGGGAGACGATCTTCGCCAACCAGAAACGCCTCGGGATCATGCCCGAAAACGCTGTGCTGACGGCGTGGCCGGACGGACAGGCCGAGTATGGCGGCGCAAAGTTGCCGCAGTGGGACTCGCTGAGCCTGGAACAGAAGAAGCTTTTCATTCGGCAAGCGGATGTCTATGGCGCCTACGAGGCGTTTACAGACCACGAGATCGGCCGCGTCATCCAGACCGTCGAGGACCTCGGCCAGCTCGACAACACCCTGATCATCTATATCAGCGGCGACAACGGCGCGAGCGCGGAGGGCATGCTCAACGGCACGCCGAACGAGTTCACGACCTTCAACGGCGTTGAGGTGCCCGTCAAAGACCAGTTTCTCTGGTATCCATTCTGGGGATCGGAAAGCACGTATCCGCATTTTGCCGCGCCGTGGGCCTGGGCGTTCGACACGCCGTTCAAATGGGTCAAGCAGGTGGCGTCGCATTTCGGCGGCACGGCCCAGGGCATGGCCATCTCCTGGCCGGGCCACATCAATGACGTCGGCGGCGTCCGCCGTCAGTTCCACCATATCATCGACATCGCTCCGACGATCCTCGAAGCCGCCGGCATTCCGCAGCCCAATACGGTCGACGGCATCAAACAGAGTCCGATGGACGGCGTGAGCATGGCGTACACGTGGGACAAGGCGAACGCCAATGCGCCATCCCACCGGACGACGCAATATTTTGAAATGCTTGGCAATCGCGCGATCTATCACGAGGGATGGGTGGCGACGACGACGCCGGCGACCCTTCCCTGGGAACTCAGCACGAAGCCTGCTCCGGACGTGATTACGGGCTATAAATGGGAACTCTATAACGTCAAGGAGGACCTGACCGAGTCCAACGATCTCGCCACGGCGATGCCCGACAAGCTCAAGGAGATGCAGGATCTCTTCTACTCCGAAGCCAAGAAGAACAATGTATTCCCGCTGGACAACTCGTCGCTCACGCGCTGGAACGCGCCCCGCCCGAGCCTCACGGCTGGCCGCAAGACCTTTACCTATTCGGGCGAATTGAGTGGGGTGCCGGCGAGCGGTGCGCCGAGCGTTCTGAACCGGGCGTACACCATAACGGCCGAAGTGCAAATTCCCGAGGGCGGAGCGGAAGGAATGATCGTCACCCAAGGCGGCCGCTTTGGCGGCTATGGCCTGTTCCTCAGCAAGGGTGAATTCGGATTCGACCGAGGCCGGGTCGTCTTCCTTTATAACCTCCTCGACCTCAAACGCACGATGTGGGAGGGGCCCGAGCTGGAGCCTGGTCGGCACACGATCGTATTCCAATGGACGCCCGAAGGCCCGGGCCTGGGGAAGGGCGGCACAGGCTTATTGTCCGTGGACGGCAACGAAGTCGCCAGGAACACTATGGAGCATTCGACTCCCATCACCTTCCCGGAAGATGAAACCTTCGACGTCGGGTTGGACACCCGCACCGGCGTCGCGCTGCTGGAGTATCGCTACGATCCACCCTTCAAGTTCACCGGCAAGATCGACAGGCTGACCTTTGAACTCGGTCCGGATCAGTCGTCGGAAGCGAAACAGTGACAGCCTTAGGCAAGTGGCGCTTCGATAAGAAGGTCCTTGTTTTCGCTGCTATCGGCGAAGTCTTGACGGGACTGGCGCTCGTGTTGGTTCCGTCGATCGTCGGCCGTCTGCTGCTGGGTGTTCCACTGGTCGGCGTCGCGACGCCGGTGGCGCGCGTCGCGGGCATCGCCCTGATCGGTTTGGGGATCGCGTGCTGGCCGGGTCCGCCGCGGATCGGCATGCTGATCTACAGCGCCTTGGTCACGCTGTATCTGGCATATCTCGGCCTTGTGGGCGGCCTAGCAGGTGTTCTGATTTGGCCCGCCGTCGTCCTGCACCTTATGTTGGCGGCACTGTTGGCTATGGCATGAAACTCGAGGTTCCGTTTTGAATAGCTGGCCTAAGTGAATTGCACGGAGGCGAAAATGAAACAGCTGGCTGTGCTTTTGCTAATTCCAATAGCCTTGTGTGGGTGCCAATCGTCCCAGAAGAGCAAAGCGGAACTGCAGGCACTTTGCGCCGATCCGGTGAATAGGCGTCCGGGCAGTTATTACTTTAACGAATGCCAGGCGGCCTATCCGGCATCGGCAAAGCAACTAAAGCAATGGTCGAAATTATTCCCGCCGGATTAACCCTGCCAGCCGCAGTCCCTCAACCTGCCCGCGCAGAGTCAGTTTCGAGTCAAGGGCGGTCCATTGGCTGCCCGAAGGGTTCGCAGCCACTATCGATCGCAACGATGAGGTGCTCGCCGAGGCCGTCAAATATTTCCACTTTTACCAGCAGGCGCTACGAGACGCTGGCGCGATCGATTTCGCAGACATGGTTCCACTTGTCGTGAGGGCGATGACTGACAGCGAATCTTATCGACGTTCGATCACGAGCTCCTACGATCACCTGTTGGTCGATGAGTATCAGGACGTCAATCTAGGTCAGGTTCAGCTGATCGACCATTTCGTGAACGACGGTGTCAGACTTTGGGTCGTCGGTGATGACGACCAGACGCTCTGTGCGTTTCGGGCATCCGATGTTCGCTATATTCTGGAATTCACCAAGAAATACCCTGCCGCGGTTGTCCACAGTCTCGATCGCAATTACCGCTCGTGTCCAGACATCGTATCGGCGGTCAAGCGACTGATTCGAGGCGAAATCGTCATTAGAGGGTATTCCTCCTCCGAAATCGAAGCGAGGCCGATCGGGCGCTCGATCGCCAAGTTGATGGAGCACGGCTGCGCTCGACAAGATATTGGTATTTTATACCGCGCGGGTGCCGTCGGTCTGCCATTGCAGACGACCCTGAAGGAAATGTCGGGACTTGGCTCATGCAGGCCGGCGTCGACAAATGGGAGGCCGCCGGATTTAGATTCTTGAGCGTGTTTATGGCCATTATTTGCGGGTTGCGGCGCGCCATTGGCTACCGCCCGCTCCTTCAAAGACGGGAATCGCTGGGTGTTTCATTGGATGTAACGAGCCCCGCTCGATCGAGCACCCCGCAAGCTTTTGAAATCGCTGGTGGGCCGGGCAGGACTCGAACCTGCAACCAGACCGTTATGAGCGGTCGGCTCTAACCAATTGAGCTACCGGCCCAGAGCGAGGGCGTCTGTACACCGAATTGCCATTCCCTTGCAATTGAGGTCGGGGACGAGAGCTAAAATTATGTCGGGCTGGCGCATAGGGCATTTGTCCATTACTATACGTTTATGAGACCGATTGGCGTGTTCACGCGTCGCGCTTGGCACGGGCCGGCTTTGGCAATTCTGATGTCTGCGACTACGCTCCTGACGTGCGAAGTCCATGCACAACAACCCTACCAATATGGCGGCGGATGGTCGAACGGACGCTGGGTTGGCGGTTCCGGGGGCAATTGGAGCAATGGGCAATGGTATGGGGGCGGCTATGGCGGCGGCTGGCGCAACGGCCAGTACGTCGGTGCCGCTCCGCCCGGCAACAGTTACGCCCCCTATCGGCCAATGCTGAAGGGGCAGGCCGGCTGTCACCAAACCAAGGCCACGAACGGGCGGCGGCACTGGCTCTGCCCCTGAGCACCGCGGCCCCATGCAAGGCGTCAATTATCGAGAAAGCTCCGCAATTTGCGTGAGCGCGAGGGGTGCTTCAGCTTGCGCAGAGCCTTGGCTTCGATCTGGCGAATGCGTTCGCGCGTCACCGAGAATTGCTGGCCGACTTCCTCAAGCGTGTGGTCGGTATTCATGCCGATGCCAAAGCGCATGCGCAGTACCCGCTCCTCGCGCGGCGTCAGCGACGCCAAGACGCGCGTCGTGGTCTCGCGCAAATTTGACTGGATTGCCGCATCGATCGGCAGGATTGCATTCTTATCCTCGATGAAATCGCCGAGATGCGAATCCTCTTCGTCACCGATCGGCGTTTCGAGGGAAATGGGTTCCTTGGCGATCTTGAGAACCTTGCGCACCTTCTCAAGCGGCATGGCAAGTTTTTCGGCGAGTTCCTCGGGCGTCGGTTCCCGGCCGATCTCATGCAGCATCTGCCGTGAGGTGCGAACGATCTTGTTGATAGTCTCGATCATGTGGACGGGAATGCGGATGGTCCGCGCCTGGTCGGCGATCGAACGGGTGATCGCCTGGCGAATCCACCAGGTCGCATAGGTCGAAAATTTGTAGCCGCGCCGGTATTCGAATTTGTCGACCGCCTTCATAAGGCCGATATTGCCTTCCTGAATAAGGTCGAGGAACTGCAGGCCGCGGTTGGTGTATTTCTTGGCAATGGAAATAACGAGCCGCAGATTGGCCTCGACCATCTCCTTCTTGGCCTGCCTGGCTTCGCGTTCGCCTTTCTGGACCATGTGGACGATCTTGCGGAATTCCTGGATTTCCAGGCCCGTCTCGGCAGCCAGAGCATGGATGTCGCCGCGCAGGTCCTTGATGCGGTCCTTATCCTTGGCGACGAGATCCTTCCAGCCGCGCCCACCCAATTTCGAAACGCGCAGCAGCCATTTCGGATCGAGTTCCGAATTCTGGTAGTTCTTCAGAAAGTCTTCCCGCGCAACACCGCGGCCCTCGGCGAGCCGCATCAGCCGGGTTTCAAGACCGATCAGGCGCTTGTTGATGTCGTAAAGCTGCTCGACCAGCGCATCAATGCGGTTCTGATTGAGGGAAAGCGATTTGACGTCGGCAACGATTTCCTTCTTCAGAGTTTTGTATTTGCGCTCCTGGGCAGGCGTCAGGCTTTCATTCTTGAGCTTGTTCTCGACATTCTGGTCCTGCAGGCGACGCAGTTTCTTGTAGGCATCAGCGATTCGGTCGAACGTTTCGAGAACCTTCGGCTTGAGCTCGGCCTCCATCGCCGACAGCGATACCGAATTTTCCAAATCGTCTTCATCGTCGAACCCGTCGTCGGGAAGCGCCGCACCATCTTCGCCTAGTCCGGCAGGCGGGGTGCGTGGCGCGGTAGGCGCCGCATTGCGCGCCGCCTGCGCCTCGTTGCGCGCGGCAAGTGCCTCCTGGGCGCCAGGCGCTGTCATGTCGATTTTGGGTGTGTTCTTGCCGTCCGGCCCGGCATAGGTCGCCTCGAGGTCGATAATGTCGCGCAGCAGGATCTTCGCGTCGTTCAATTCGTCGCGCCAGATGATGATGGCCTGAAAGGTCAGCGGGCTTTCGCACAAGCCGGCGATCATCGCTTCGCGGCCCGCCTCGATGCGTTTGGCGATGGCGATTTCGCCTTCGCGCGACAGGAGTTCAACTGACCCCATTTCACGCAGATACATGCGGACCGGATCATCGGTCCGGTCGGCCGGTTCGGAAGAGCGCGTTGCGACGGCGGTTGGTCGGGCCACTTCAACGAGGTCGCTGCTTTCCGCCTCTTCGTCCTCGCCGCCCGATTCCAATGAGCCTTCGCCGTCATCGGCCTCGTCGCTTTCAACGACATTGATGCCCATTTCGTTGAGCATGGCGAGGATATCCTCGATCTGCTCCGAATTGACTTCCTCGGAGGGCAGAACGGCATTGAGCTCTTCATAGGTGACAAACCCGCGCTTCTTGGCGAGTTTGATCATTCGTTTGACGGCGGCATCTGAAAGATCGAGCAAGGGGCTGTCGGAGGTTTCCACGGCCGCGGTTTCGCCTTCAGCCTTTTCCTCGTCTTTCTTTGCCATTGCTGATCCACTCCCTCGCCGTGTGCCGCCCTATCCCGATCGTCCGCCCGCCTGTGACAGTCCGTACCTGGCTTAGAGTCAGCCCTGGTTGTTGGCTATCCGGATTGCTGCTGTCAACACCGCGACAAGCCTCCCCTAGCCGTCGCAGATTCACTTATGTAACGCCCTGGCCGGGCTATGCAAGGCCGGGACCGGCGATTGCGGGCAATCTGTGGCGCGGATGGTCCATTCAGCTCGCCGGCCTGGCCTGGAAGCCCTTGAGATTGGCGGCTTCCTCGGCGAGCGCGTTGGCGTCGGCGCGGACCCGTTCGCGCAGTGCCAGGAACTCGGCCCGCCGGCCGTTGAGGCGCTGTTCGAAAGCCTCTTCGTTGGCGTCCGGATAGCGCGCCGTGAGGTCGCGGATTTCGTCCTCGAGGTCGCGGAGCTGGAAGATCTCGGTAAAGTGGATCAAGCTGCGGGCGATGAAATCGAAGGGCGGATCGGCCCTGAGCACCGGGAAGCGGGCGGCCAGCCTGTGACCGCTGGGCAAAGTCTCGGTCGGCCGGCCATGGACTTCGTCGAGAAGACCGGCAAAGGCCGGCGAAACGAGCAGATACAGGCGATCAACGCCAAGATCGGCATCTTCGTGGTGGATCCGGATAATCTCCTGGAGGAAGTCGTCGAAGCCGCCGCTCGCATCGGCGCCGCGCAGGCGGATATGGGCGAAGCGGTCGAGCAGGCCGGCGACAATGGCCGGAAAGGCGACACATAGGCCAAGAAACAGTTTTTCTTGTGTGAACGGTTCGGCGGCCAGCCGACCATTGCCCGACGGCTGCGCATCGGCCGGACGACGACGCCCTTGGCGGGACAAATTCTGTTGCCAAAACATAGATTTAAGGTTCTGACGTATCTGCTCGCGATAATATTTCTGGACCCGGCTGTCGCCGATCGGCTGGGTGACGTCGAATAGCCGCTTTTCGAGAACGGCGCGCTGGTCAGGGGTGGCGGTCGGCGCCACCGCGGTCTCGCGCGCCCACAGGGCTTCAAACAGGGGCTTTGCGAGAGCCAGACTGGCCTCAAGCGCGCCGAGCCCGCCCGCGCG